>NZ_JAERJA010000003.1 GCF_016827675.1 Nocardioides limicola
CGAACAACACCACCACCTGACGACTCGGCTCCGTATTCGTCGTATAGAAGTTCGTCTCCAACTGCACCAACGTCCACCCACGATCCGGCTCCACAAACAGCTCCGCCGCCGGCCACTCCAACCGCTCAAACGCCCGCTGCACCACCCCCGGCGTCACTGTCCCGATCTCAGCAAGATCCGTCTCGCCCAGACACGCCTGGCTGTGCCACGTCCAGGGGATCGCGTCACCTGCATCCTTGGGCCTCCACCAGAGGTTGAAGAGATGACCCTCAATGGCTCCCGAACACCGTCGAAGCCTCGTGCAGGCCTCCTGGAAAGTGAGGGAACCCTCGTCTGCGCAACTCGGGGTCCACCGCCAATCACGTTCCACACTCGTCTCAGCGATCATCACGTTCGCCTCAGCCGCCGACGTCACGCACTGAACCTTGGCACCGACGAGCCCCTGGGTCGACGCCTCACACTCGCCACTCGCCTCGCCTCCGTTGGCATGAGCAAGCGGCGGCGTCAACAGCAACGTGACGACAACCGCACCGAGGGCCCAGCGGCTGATCATGCGAAGGCCCCGTGATTACGCACGCTCCACTCGGTCCCTCGACGGACCAGTTCGACGAACTGGGTACTGGTTCCCCCATCCAAAGTGAGCACATCGCCGCCCTCTTCTTCGACGTACTCCGTGGGCGCTGTGGTCACTTCGAACTGCCACCCTCTGAGGTCGCCCGACCGAGACATGCGCTCGAAGTTCGCCAACGACCGCTCGCCACCAACGACGTAGCCGCCTGCTTCATGGATCCCAACGATCAGGTCGGCGGTCTCCTCGCACACCTCACAGTCGTGAGTCATCGCGAGGTAGTCACTCGGATCTCCCGTCTCGGCCATCCGGTCACCTGCGGCAAACCACCGGCGGATGAACTCCTCCGGGTCCTCCCGCTCCACCGGCTCCGCAGTCGGCTCCGGCTCCGGGTCCGGGTCCGGGGTAGGTGTCGGCGCGACGGTCGGCTCTGGATCAGGACGCGGATCATCGCCAGTACACGCAGATAAGGCACCGGCCATCGCCACAACAACGGCAGCGACGACAGCGATGCGACGTCGAAGAAGCACCCCAACCTCCCGAGCAAGGCAATCAGATACCGGCAGGCTACCCAGCCACACCGGACTCGCGAAACCCCACAGGCGATGCTGTGGACAACCCCCACCTCGGCGGGCCACAACCCCCACCTCGACCGGCCACAAACCCCACTTCGACCGGCCACAAACCCCACCTCGGCGGGGGGTCAGGGGCGGTGTCGGAGGTTCTCAGCCATCACGACCAGGAGAGGGGTGGTGAACACCAGGGTCAAGGCCACTGGCATCCCCCACGCGCCATAGCTGGCCCCGATGGCCACGGCAGCGCCCACGACCAGGGAGACCAGACCGACTCCCAGCGGCACCCAGGTCCCGACCCGCATCGCGAACCGCGCCTTGATCCACAGCGAGGCCATCCACAGCCAGCCGATGATCGCCAGCAGCATCGACAGCGACGCACCGGACACCAAGGGGTTCACCGGGAGCAGCGATACGTCGAAGCCTCCGGCCAGCAGAGCGGCGGGCTCCCAGGTCCCGTAGCGCAGGGCGCCGAGGGACCACAGTGCCGCGTAGCTGAGGGTGATCACACCGAACGCCGTTACGGCGACCGTCGGAGTCGTGGGGCGCCGTCTGTGATGGCTGCGCCAGGCGATGAACCCCCACAGGACGGCGAACACGGCCACCGATTCCCTGGTGCCGGGCTCAGCGCCGTAGACCATCACGGCGAGGTCGTCGTGGACCAGGTGCGCCGCGATGTCGAGAGTCACCGTGTCCTCGCCCGGGTTCTCGAGGACCAGCTGGTACGGCGTCCAGCCGCGGTCATCGCAGCAGGCGATCAGCTCGTTGACCGTGATTGCGCGGGCAGGACCGCGCTCGAGGGCCACTGCGCCGGCCTCGTCGACGAGTCGCAGCACCACGGGCCCATCGCCGGAGAGCCGCACGATCAACCGGTGGTAGTGCACGTCCCCGAGAAACTCCACCGAACCGCCACCCGGAATCGAGACCGCCTGGTCGACCAGATCGCCGTCACCGTGCGCGTGCGCCGGCGGACCGGCGACCATCGCCAGGCCCACCAGGGCCAACACCGTCAACGCCCGCGCCGTCCAACCGCCCTGGCGCCGACGGCCGACCTCGTCCATCGGTCAGCCCACCAGGTGCGCGAGGACGACCTTGGCCGCCCGCTCGGGGTCGTCGATCCACGGCAGGTGACCGGCCTCAGGCAGCATCTCGACCTCGGCGTGCGGCATCGCAGCCACGGTGCGCCGCGCGGTGGCCTCGGCGCCGAAGGTGTCGTCGGCTCCCCACAGGAAGCGGGTGGGCGCCTGCACCGCGGCCAGCACCGAGTCGGGGATGGTGATGGCACGGTCGAAACCCAGCGGACCGCCCAGCCCGGAGATCATCCGGACCTCGTGCGCCATCGTGTCGGTGTCCCGTTGCAGGGCGACGTACCAGTCGATGAACTCGGGACTGATCCGTCCGGCGTCGAGGCTGGCCCCGTGACCGATCTGGCGGAGCACCTGCCTGGCGGCCGTAGTGTTGGGGGGCAGTCTGTTGATCAGCGCGCCGAGGCCGGGAGTCATGATGAGCCGCATGAACGGCGGAGTCCGCATCTCCGGCGTGAATGCCGGACAGGCCATCTGCACCATCCGATCGAACCGCTGCGGATGCGCGGCCGCCGACCGGATGCCGACGTACCCGCCGAAGGATGAGACGACCAGGTGCGCGCGGTCGACGTCGAGTGCGTCGAGTACGTCGACGGCAAGCGTCTCGCCGTACTCGGCCAGGTTCTGTCGGTCGACCGGGCGGCGCAGCGGATCCGAGAGCCCGGTGCCCGGCCGGTCGACGACCAGGCACCGCAGCCCGGACAGCCGGGAGACCAGCTCCATCCACGTCGACCCGCTGTTCGGCCCGCCATGCACGAAGAGCACCGGCTCCCCCACCCCCACCTCCTGCACGCGCACGTCGACGTCGAGGGCGGGTAGATGCACCCGGCGTTCCATCGGCTCAACGCCCACGTGCGCCCACCAGCGCCGTTCCGCGTCGCGGTAGCGCTGTTCGCGGTCACTTCTCGGGCCCATCGGTCTCTCCTCACGTTCGGTATGCCGTCCTGTTCCCTCCACCCTGCGCCGGTACGACGCGGCGGGCGAGGGTGCACCCGCCCGGATTCGGCGGGTGCGCGCTGGTGGTGGATGGGGGTGCCAACACCACCGCGCGCCGGCGCCGAACGGCACATACTGAGGTGATGAGCAGCGATGAGGCCGACGTCCGAGCGGGCCGCATCGCCACGGGCCTGGCCGGCGTTTGCGTGCTGCTCGTGCTGGGTGGCGTGCTCTCCTATCTGGTCCGCGGCGCCCCGGGACGCGAGATGTTCGACGCCTGGCTGTTCCAGAACGCGCCGGTAGGGCTGTCCGCTGTCATCTTCGCGATGGCCCTGCGCAGCCAGCCCGGCAACCTGTCGGCGCGTTGGTTGTTCGCCGCGTCGGTCTTCGGGTCCGTTCACGTGGCCGCGGCGGCGGTCCTGTACGCCCGAGCTGAGGCCCATCCCGGACTACTGGAGGCAGTGCGGCGGGGCGAGGTGACCCTCGCGGAGCTTCCCGCGTCGGTGGTCTGGCCGCTGTGGCTGTTGGCCCTCTGGGTGTTCGCGGCAGGCATCCCGATCACCCTCGGGGTGCTGTACTTCCCGAACGGGGAGTTGCCGTCACCTCGCTGGCGGCCGGTGGCCTGGCTGGCTGGCACCGGAATGGTGCTGGGCTGGGCAGCCTTCGCCTGGGGCAACCGCCCCAGGTCCCAGCACGTGCCCGTCCTCGAATCCGTCCCTGCGGACGACCGGGTAGCACTGACTCTGTTGGCCGTCGGCCTGAGCGCCATCGGTGCGGCCGGACTGCTCACCGTGGCCTCACTGGTGAAGAGGCTGCGCAGCACCGACCCGGTCCAGCGTCGCCGGGTCCGGCCGGTGGTCATCACGGGTTCGCTGTTCGTGGCGGTGATGGTGCTGCTGTGGCCGTGGCAGGCGGTGTGGACGGTCGTCACCGTGCCGGCGGTGCTGCTCTTCTTCACTGTGCTCGGGTTGGGCATCACCCGCGGTGGTCTCTTCGACGTCGAGATCATCGTCAGCCGGGCGGTCACCGTGGCGGCCCTGAGCGCGGCGATCACCCTCACCTATCTGGCAGTGGTGATCGGCCTGGGCGGACTGTTCGGCATCCGCGCGAACCTGTGGCTCTCGGTCGCCGCCACCGCAGTGATCGCCGTGGGCTTCGAGCCGGTGCGCAAGCGGGTGCACGCCGCAGCGACCCGGCTGGTGCTGGGTGACCGACCCACGCCCTACGAACTGCTGGCCGACCTCTCGAACCGAGTCGCACGCGCTGACTCCACCGAGGAGGTGCTCGCCGAGGCGGTACGGCTGCTGGTCGAGACGACCGGCGCTGAGCGGGCCGAGATCCGCACGAAGTTCGGCAGCGTCTCGGAGTTCGCGTCAGGCGCGGGGGTGACTCCCCCACGCCCGGTGATGCACTCGGCCCCGATCGCCTTCACCGGCGAACTGCTGG
Organism: Nocardioides limicola; assembly: GCF_016827675.1. Lineage (GTDB taxonomy): Bacteria > Actinomycetota > Actinomycetes > Propionibacteriales > Nocardioidaceae > Nocardioides > Nocardioides limicola. The sequence goes on from NZ_JAERJA010000003.1 coordinate 4,608, forward strand.
GTGAGGTGCGACTGTTCGCGACCAGGAACGATCCGCTGCCGCCCAGCGACGAGGCGTTGCTGCGACAGGTCGCTGCGATGCTCGGGCCGGTGCTCCGCAACGCGCGACTGACCCGGGACCTGCACGACCGCATCAACGACCTGCGTGAGTCACGCCAACGCATCGTGACCGTGCATGACCAGGCGCGCCGCGCCCTCGAGCGTGACATCCACGACGGCGCTCAGCAGAACTTGCTGTCGTTGCGGATCAGGCTGGGTCTCGCCGCCACCATGGCCGAGCAGGACGGAAGCGCCGCGGGCACCATCGAGGCGCTGTCGACGGCCGCCGCCGAGGCCGAGGCAGCGATCGCGCAACTGCGAGACATCGCGCGTGGCCTGTTCCCACCGATGCTCGCCGAACAGGGCGTGGTCGAGGCGCTGCGCACCCACGCGCTGTCGGCCCCGGTGCAGGTCGAGGTGGTAGCCCCCGAGTTGGGCAGACTCAGCGCGGATGTGGAGGCCGCGATCTACTTCTGCTGCCTCGAAGCGATCCACAACGCGTGCAAGCACGCCCACCCGAGCAGGATCCGGATCGACATCGGCTCCAGCGAGCAGGTGGTGCGGTTCACCGTCGCCGACGACGGCACCGGCTTCGACACGGCGACGGCTCCGCGAGGCACGGGGCTGACCAACATGCGCGATCGGGTCGACGGCCTCGGCGGCAGCGTCAGCGTCGACTCAACGCCGGGCGGAGGGACCGTCGTACGCGCCGAACTGCCGCTCGGGTGACGTCAGCTCCGGGTCTCGGCGAGGTAGAGCAGCACCGCGCGCACCCGGCGGTGCACCTCGACGTCGTCGGGGCTCAACTCGAGCTTGGCGAACAACGCATTGATGTGCTTGGCGACCGCTCGTTCGGTCAGCGCCAGCGCCTCGGCGATGGTCACGTTCGCCGAGCCCTTGGCGATGTGGGCGAGGACCTCGTGCTCACGCGGAGTGAGCCTGCTGAGCAAGGATTCGCGTTTGCGTTGCCTGGCCGCCACCAGGGCGTCGACCACGACCGGATCGAGCATGGTCCCGCCCGCGTGGACCGCCTCGATCGCCTTGCGCAGTTCGACGACGTCGCCGAGTCGTTCCTTGAGCAGGTAGGCGCGACCCCTGGAGCCGTCCTGGAACAGCCGGAGTGCATAGCTCGGCTCGACGTACTGACTCAGTACGACGATGCCCACCTCGGGGTGGGTGACCGCGAGGTGCTCGGCGGCCCGGATCCCCTCGTCGGTCTGGCTCGGCGGCATCCGAATGTCGGTGAGCACCACGTCCGGTTCGAGCCGAGCCACCGCGTCGAGCAGGTCCGGCATCGTCGAGACGGAGTCGAGGAGTTCGATGTCCGGTTGGGTCGCCAGCAGCAGCCGGGTCCCTTCCCGCACCAGGTAGTTGTCCTCGGCGCAGACCAACCGGATCGTCATCCGGTCAGTATCGACCCCGTCGCCGGTCCGCGCAGCCGATGTCGGGGATGCCTGCACCACCGCAGATGCACACCACAGCGCCATTGGACCGCAGTCGATGCCGCAGCAGAGTCAGTAGCGACAACCACACGACGAAGGAGCCGACCATGAACAAGGGACGTTGGATCGCGGTGATCGTCGCCGGGGCAGTCGCGGCGATGGCCCTCGGACCTCAAGGGCCGCTCGGCGGATTCTGGGGTGCGGAGCCGGCGGGGGACGTCGGTATCACCGGTGCGCTCGCCGGAGGCTTCATCGCCTACGGGCTGATCGAGGGAGCCGGCTTCGGGGCGGGGCTGGCTTGGCTGGCGTTCGGCAGGCCTCTGCTCGGCCGCGGTGCCGACGCCACGGCCGCCTATCTCTCGATCGGCTGGCTGTTGGCCAGTGGTGGCCGCACGGTTCGCTGCACCAGTCGATCGGTCACGACAACTACGGCGCGCTGCTCGGGATCGAGTACGCGTTCCACGCAACGATGATCGTGGCCGCTGTGCTGGTCGCCTGGCATCTGGTCCGGGTCACCCAGGGCGCCGGTGCGGTGGCCGCAGCTAACTCGGTCGAGGCGCGGCACTGACGCGAGGAGTACGATGGGGTCATGGTCACGCGGGCCATCCGCAAGTCGATCCAGGCGCTGAGCGTCGAGGAGCGGCGGGAGTTGCTCGCGTTCATCGTGGAGAGCCTGGCCGAGGAACCCGTCGACGAGGCCGCCGGTGACACCGGCAAGGACAGCCAGGATGCCGCGCCTCGTATCCCGCGAACCAGCGGTCGCACTGCCTTGGAGCAGGCGATGGAGGAGTATCAGGCGACGGCGGGGATGCACGTCCGCTGACCGGCGACGCGTCGGTCGCGTCAGCGGCGATGGTGCTCCAGCAGTTGCCGCGCCAAACCCGGCCCCTCCGCGATCAGCGAGGCGGGCTCCGGCACCCGTACGTCGACCCCGCCGGCCAGCATCAGCAGGCCGACCCGCCATGCCACCGGCGGCAGCAGTTCGGCATCGACCTCGATCGTGTCGTCGGTGTCGTCGACGACGTAGTGCGCTTCGGCGTACTCGTCCAGTGCCCAGCGCGCGTCGTGTGGCAGCACCAGTCGCACCGTGGAGGTGCTCCGCTGGGCATCGAGCAGGGTCCTCAGGTCGGCGGGCGACTCGAAGATCTCGTCCAGCACCTCGACCTCTCGGATCCCGGTGAGCAGGAAGCTGCGGATGCTGCCGTCGTGCTGCACCGGTCCGGCGTCCACCTCCCAGCCACGGACGCTGGTCTGCATCAGCCGGTAGGGGTGGATGACGCGCTCGGTGACGCCGACGCGCCACTGTCGGGAGTAGACGATCCGGACGGCCCGGTGGTCGGTGGCCGCGGCCTGCAGGGTGTCCAGGTGCGGCGGTCGCCACGGCTGCGGCGCTGCCACCGAGCCGCCGTACAGGGTCTCGGCGATCACGTTGATGGCTGCCAGCAGGTCGGTGTCGTCGGGGTCCAGCTCCAGGGCACCCATCGCCGCGGTGTAGACCAGCGCCAGTTCGCTGGCGTCGAGGAGCTCCACGCCGAGGTCGTCGGGGGGATCCACGAGTTGCACGATCGAGGCGTCGTTGGGGTCGATGTCGTCGTCGCCGTCGCTGCCTCTGAACTGCAGCGCATGAGGCCGGGAGAGGCCGAGCAGGTCGGTGGCGAAGTAGGTGAGCAGGTCGTCACGGAGTTCGTCGTGGTCGACGCCGACCTCGTTGGCGAGCACACGCAGGGACACTCCGTGGGGATAGCTGGCCAGCCTGGCGAAGACCTCGGGGAGGCGCGCGATGCGGCGCACGTACTGCGGGGTGGCCATCCTCACTCCCCTGCCATCTCGGCGAGCTCGGCGAGCACCTCGGTGAGGAACTCGTCGGAGTCGACCACGGTCACCCTGGTGCCCAGCACGTACAGACGGGCCCGCATCGCAGCCCGGTTGGTGACCGTGTAGGTGAGCTCGACGGTGCCGTCACCGAGCACGCGCTCGCTGCGGGGGCGCTGGAGCCAGCGGATCGCGTCGGGCACGAAGTCGGCTGCCATCCGCAAGGTCACGTCGTACGGCGGGTCGACCTCCCAGCGCAGCGGGTGCAGGGTGAGCCGTTCGACGGTCGGCACTCGGCGGGCGCTGCCGGTTTCGCCGGCCACCACCTCGGCCATCCGGTCCACGACGAAGTTGAGCACCTTGCCGGGGCGATGGTCGACCTCGCCGGTGAAGTACCAGGTGTAGTTCTGGTGCTTCAACCCGGCCGGGTGCGCGAGTCGTTCCTTGCCCTTGTAGCGGAAGCTCAGCGTGGCGCGCTGCTCGATGGCGCGCACGATGGTGGCCAGGGCATCACCCACGGGTCGGGCGGCGACCCCGACACCGGTCGAGACGGTGCGGGCGCTGTCGGGGAGGCCGATCTTGTCGACAAGGTCGGCTCGATCGGCGATCAGGGCGGCGCGTTGAAGGGCGGCCTGCTGACGTGGGGTGAGCGAGACCCGGAGCCGGTTGTCGCCGGCGATCAATCGGTACCGGCCCTCAGACCCGGTGCCGCCGATGTTGTCGATCTGCCACCCGTGGTTGCGCAGATGCTTCAGATCTCGGCCGAGCTGGTCGTCGGCGTGGTCGCCGTCGAAGCCGGCGACCCGCTGCAGTTCCTTGCCCGAGACCCCCTGGTGCGGGGAAGCGCTGAGAACGCCGAGGACGCGCACCAGCCGCTCCATCGCTGCTCGTTTGCTCGCATCCCCACCCGCCACGCGGGTCAGTCTGCCCGATCGGCGGCGTGGGGTGGTCGGAGTTGGTGAATCCGGCCTGGGTGGTCGTGTGTGTCGAGCAGATAGGTCACCGATGTGCTGGGCCCGCCAGTTGGCGGGGAACGGGCCGGTGGTTCCCGCCACCAGAAGGGTTCCGTGGTGGTGGGTCGTGGCCGAGAGTGGAGGTCACCCGTTCACGAAGGAGTGACGCATGTCCAAGACGCCTACCGGCCGGATCTTCGCCGACACACCCGTCCGACCGCCGTTCGATCCTGAGCTCGCACCGGTGCTTGAGGTCCTGCAACAGATGGTTCCTCCCCTCTCCGACGACGTCCTCCCGGGGGTGCGACAGGGGTTTGCCGAGGGCTTCCCCGGGGTCGAGCCGGCGGACCTGAGCGCAGGTGGCGCGGTCAGGGTGGAGGAGCGCCAGGTGCCAGGGCCGGCGGGTGCACCGGACATCACGCTGCTGATCCTGAGCCCCGCGGAGGAGGCAGGTCCGCGGCCGGTGATCTACTACATCCACGGGGGCGGCATGGTGCTCGGTGACCATCGGCTCGGCGTCGACGTACTGCTGCCGTACGTCGCCGAGGGAAGCGCCGTGGTCGTGTCCGTCGACTACCGCCTTGCTCCCGAGCACCCCGATCCGGCGTTGGTGGAGGACTGCTACGCGGGGCTGGTCTGGACGGCGAAGAACGCCGCCGACCTCGGCATCGATCGACAGCGACTGATCATCGCCGGCACCAGCGCTGGTGGCGGGCTAGCGGCCGGTACGGCGCTGCTCGCGCGGGACCGGGCCTTCCCGACGCTGAGCCATCAGGTGCTCGTCTGCCCCATGCTCGATGACCGCTTCGAGACCCACAGCAGCCGGATGCTCGACGGGGAGGGGGTGTGGGACCGTGGCGACAACCTGTTCGGTTGGACGGCCCTGCTGGGTGAGCGGCGGGGCGGGCCGGACGTGTCGCCGTACGCCGCGCCAGCGCGCGCCGAAGACCTCACCGGCCTGCCGCGCACCTACATCGACACCGGCTCAGTGGAGTCGTTCCGTGACGAGGTGTTGAGCTACGCCAGCAGACTGTCCGAGGCGGGCGTCAGCGTCGATCTGCACATGTGGGGCGGCGGCTTCCACGGGTTCGACCTGATGGCACCGCATGCGGCGGTGTCCGGCGCCTCGATCGCGACTCGTGATGAGTTCATCCGGCGCGCACTCGAGAGCTGAGCATCCTGACCGATCCTCCGCTGGTGAGCGATACTGGTCCGGGAGGTTCACGTGCGAGATCTCATCGGCAAGCTTGAGGTTGTGGACGACGACACGGCCAGTGCTCTGCGCGTGATCGATCACTTCGATCATCTGCTCGAGGAGCGTGCGTCGAAGGCGGCAGTGGTCAGGGCCGTAGCGGTGATGGCCGGTTGCCCAGCTGGCCTGCACGATGCCGCTCACGCGCTCACTCGGCGGTTCGCGCCGAGCGGACGAGCACTCCCCATCGCACCCACCGACACGTGGCGACACGAGCCGATCCCTGGGCACCCCGGCTCATGGCTGTGGCTGGAGAGAACCGGCCCCGATGGACCGCTCGATGCGCTCATCGTTGAGCGTGCGGCTCGGGCGCTGCAGGCGCTCGCAGGGGACACGGCCGATCGCTCGACCATGGGGATGGTCAGGATCGCGTGCGACCTGAACGCTTCCGACGACGATCGACGCGATGCCGTCATGCGACTGGGGCTCCTTGGCCCGGTGACAGTGGTCGTCAGCAGGTCCATGGATCTGCAAGCGTCATTGAGGACCGCCTTCGGATCGGACCGCGTCGCACTCCTTCCGGGGACACCCACCGTCCCCGAGGGTATCCGTGCCGGCGTGTCTGTCGCACCGGAGCCTCTGGAGTTGCCGACCGCGCTCGAGCAGGCGCGGGTAGCGCTCCGGGTGGCAGACGAGGTGGACGGTTCTGCTCCCTCGTTGGTCACATACGAGGGCCTCGGGGCACTCGCGTGCGTTGTCGAACGGTTCACGCCGGAGGAGGCGGCCATGGTCGAGGACGTTCGACGCATCGACAACCTGCTCGCCGGCCATCCGTGGGTGATCCAAACCCTCCAGGCTGTGCTCGACCAGACGAGCCTGCGGCAGTCCGCGACCATGCTCCACCTGCACCATTCCACTCTCCAAGAACGGTTGACCTGGCTGAGCGCGGAACTCGGCTACTCGCCCTTGAAGGCCCGAGGGCGAACACGTGCTGGGGTGGCAGTGCTGCTCTGGCGGATCGCTCACTGCCGTGAGGAGCCCCCTCAGCCGCAGTGAGTCAGACGAGACCGTGACAAAGACTTGCCAGAGCATCCAACCGGCATCGACGATCAGTCGGCCATGAACTGCTCGCCGATGATGTCGCCAGCGGTGTTGGTGAGCAGGGTGACGTTGGCGGTGCCGCGGGGAGTGACCACCCTGGCCAGTCCGTGTGGGGTCCGCCACCGGTACACACCCAGCCCCAACTGGTCCAGGCGATACCCCAGATGTGTCTTGGCCCGGTGATGTCGCCGTGTCAACGGCGAGTCGTTGTGGTCGCCGGTCTGCCCGGGTGGACCATGCCCGTCATAAGGGACCGGATGGTCGTGATCGACCCGGACTCCGGGCAGGCTGCTCGAGTGCGGGAACACATCACCACAGGTCCGCAGTTCGGTACGCCGCTTCACCACTGTCGGATGCTCGTACCCATTGACTGCGTGCGTCTGGTTCAGATCGATCACCGGCGCCACCACGACGTCCCGACGCCCCAGCAGGTCAGCCACCTGGCCGGCCAGCATCGGACCGAACCCCTCCACCCGCGCCACCGAATCAGACAGACCCGTGACGGCGTCGGCAGACAGATGCACATAGATCATCGCCCGACCCCGAGGCCGCGAGGCCCGCTTCCCGTCAGCGTCGGCGCGTTCATCGGGGTGTTCATCGATTCCGTCCAGGAACGCCAACGCCTCCGCGGGCCGCCCCAACAACCCCATCGCATCAGCCCGCAACTGATCCATCGACGGCGCCACGTCGTAGTGGCCGTGGACAGCCAACGCCTGCGCCAACTCCTCCACCGCAGCGAAGAACTCCACCGCCTCGGCCTCATCGAGCCGACCCACCACCGACCGGACCCCCGCCGTCGACTCCACCTCATCGACCGCATCCCCTGGACGCGGCCGCGACAACCACACCCCACGCCTGACCCGGTTCGCCGCGATCCGCTCCTCATGCGCGACCCGGTCGGCCTCGATCACCTTCGCCTCCGCGATCACCAGGATCCGCGACGGCGACTCCGCCAACGCTGCCGCCACAGCCGCATCCACGATCGCGACCGCCTTCAGCGACAGCTGCCGCGACATCCGCGCCACCCGACACCCGACCCAGACCTCACATCGCAACGCCTGCAATCCCGCCCACACCCGCGGCAACCGATGCCGCAGGTCCAACGCATCCGCGGTCAGGTTCTGCGTCGCCACCACCCCAGCCCCACGAGCCACCGCGATCTCAGCGAAACACAGATCGTTGACCCCTGGCGTGCCCTCACCCCCCACCGTGACCAGCACCGGACCACCCCGACCACCCGCCAATGCACCGGGCTCGGCCTGCGGGTCACCCGAATGCACATCGGCCCACGCCAACAGACGCCTCAGATCGTCGACATCGCCCTGCCGCCTGGCCACCACCCCCGCCTGCGCGCACGCAAGGATCTCGCGCTTCTCACAGGGTCCCGAGCCGGCCATACCCCCGTATTGTATCGAACGTATGTTCGAGAGTCAAGGGTTTCTGGACACCAAGTTTGCGCCCGGCTCGAGGGAGACCTGTGGATGAACCCGAGGTACTCCCCTCGGCCTCGGGTAGCGTGATCCGCGACCAAGGGCCGCTCGCTGGCCCACCTACTCTCGGGGGTTGTTGTGTCGGGTTTCGAGGTTCAGCCGTACAACGTCTGGAAGGCCGGACGTGTGCATCTGATGGACATCGCTGGGACGTACCATGCGGCTCTCCTGCACAGCAATGCGGCGTGTGCGTCACCTCCAGCGTTACGCGGCCCGTATGGGCATGGTTCCGCGATGAGTGAGGAGTTCACCCAATTGGGGATGGACCTCAACGACTGGTTGCGCACCTCGATGCAGCGGCTCACCGAGACCGCCGAAGCCCTCGGGGCCACGGCCGAGGACTACGCGGACACCGACGCGGCTGTGGTCAACGACTTCGACCGGCGTCACGAGAGTTACGCACACCACGCACTCGACCCGCGCCCTGCCCCGGTACTCCCCCCAGCGCCGCAGCCGGTCACCCTGGCCGAGGAGGCCCAGCGCCGGATCGAGGAGTACGCCGAGTCTGACGGCGTACTGGACGAGTTCGGGAGGCGGCTGCGATGAGTGATCATCTGGCATGCTGCGGCGATTCCCTGAAGGTCGACCGATGGACGTCCTGAGCAGCTACGCGTCGCACTTCCCCGGTGAGCTCTCCTACAACTCCGCGGTGACCCGTGCCCGTGCCGACCTCGAGGAAGCATTGGCCGCCTCCTGGGTCAGCCGGACCTTCGAGGTGGTGCGCCGATCGCCGGTGCCGGATCCCTTTGTCACCTACACCGCTCACAAGCAAGGTGCGATTTCACCCGTCAGCGGATACGGGTCCTACATGGTGCCGTACCGCTGGGATGGGCACGACGGACTTCCGAACCTGACTCCGTGGGAGCACTGCCGCTTCTTCCAGCATTTCACCTCGGGCGGGGCGCCGCTTGCCTATCGATCGGTGACGTGCCAGTGCAACTTCGGCGAGGTGCTGACCAAGGCCGAGGAACTCGCACGCCTCACCTCCCATGAGCTCACCCGCACGTTGCCGGTCTATCCCGAAGAGTCAGTCTCGCGCTTGGACAGTGTGATCGAGTCCTATGCCCGCCTTGCCGCGACTCTGGGAGCGAGTGTCGGTGAGTCGTCGGGCGACAGCCTGATCAGCATTGAGTTCGCCGAGATCGGCCAACTCACCGATCGTTGGGTGAACGGGGATTCGGTGGCAGGGGCCGCCTTCAAGAACAACTTCCTCATTCCCGCCAGACTCAACCACATCCACCTGCGCAACATCGCCATCCACCTGCACTACCTCGCCGTCGCGAAGCGGGTCCAGGTGATCAGTTCACGGCTGAACGTCCTGTCGATCCTGCACGCCGCGATCACTGCCGCCGGCGAGACGAGTCAGGCGACCGCCATGGTGGAGGACATGGATCTGCGGAAGCTGATCGGGCTCGCGGCCAACGCCATGAGCTCGCCCCCCACCGAGGTCATGAGCCTGATCAGCACAACCCTCGGATTAGTTGAGAGTGGGGAGACTCTCAAGCAATCCACCACGCAGATCCTCACCTACGACGTCCCTGAACACGATCCGAATCAGATCGCTCATGCACTCGCCACGGATCTCTCGGCTGCCGGCGCTCACGCGGATGACGCCGAACAGGGGATAGCTGCACGGATGGCTCAAGTCATCGAACTTGTCGAATCACTCTCGGCCAGCGACCTCACCGTCCCTCACATGGGGGCGCGTCAATGACGGCCCTCCGTCCGCTCATCGCCGTACTTTTCGGGCTCATCCCGCTGCTGTTGAGCGGCTGCTACACCTCGAGCACTTCCGTTCCCCCACCCCCTCAGTTCAAGCGGTCCTTCGATGACTACTGCTCTCAAACCCGTCTCGCGGAGATCGCCGATCTAGTGCTCACGTTTGACGGGGCGGTCGAAGTCGAACAATCCGCGTGGCCCGGTCCGGTCCGTTGTAGCGAACCGTGGGGCGACCAGGCCTTGCGGCAGCACGGAGCAGAGTTCCAAGTCGAGGCAAGCCTTGCAACTCCGGGACGGCCGATGCGGTGGTTTGAGCCAAAGCTTCGCTTCGACCCTGGCCCGCGAGCAGAAAGAATCTGGTTCACCGACGGCGAGAAGATCGAGCTCGCTGGCTGGGACCGGGCTCGACTGTCCAGCGTATCGACGATCGACGGCAGCCAACGTGAAGTCAGCCTCGCGGCTCGACTTGCTGACCTCGATGTCAACGTGTGGATCAGGCTCGTACATCCCGACCACACCTGGACCAGGAAGTACGGGCCCCCGCGAGCCACCTACGACGACGGCTTCCAGCAGCGGGTCGTCGACTTCGCCATCGGCGTCGCCGAGGACCTCCGCGAAGCCCTCCGCATCCCCGAGGATGACCTCGCCGACTAGGACAGTCCGGGCTCGTGTCCCTTCACGATTGTTGGCTCGTCTCGTGGTCGCCACGCAACAACGCCACCGCAGGGCCCAGTAGATACTCCGCCCGCCGCTCCGGCGCCAACCGAGCCAACGTCTCCATCACCTCCGCCACCACCCCCGGACGGTCATAGGTGAAGTCATACAAGAAGATCGACCCCTCACCCGGACGCCCGTACAACGGCACCACCCCCCGCACCCGCCGCCACGAATACGACGACGCACCCGGAACCCCCACAACCCGCAGACCCGCAGGAGACTCCTCCACCCGCACCGCCACCAACTCATCCCACCCCAACTCAGCATCAAAGATGTCCCCACGCACCCGCACCCCCGCCGGCGACAACACCGTGCACGGACGCCGCACCAAGGCCATCGAGCCGTACCAGGCCAATGCGAGAGCGGCGACTGCCGCGACGACTGCCCCGCTCCGGTACACAAGATTCGTGGAGATCTGAAGCACCGCGACATTGGCCACTGCACCGGAGATGCCACTGGGAACGCAAGCAACCTGCATCCGGCGTTGGTGCCTCAGCACCAACTTGTCGCCGACCACCTCCAGCCGGCGACGCGCCCGACTGTCTCCCGACCGGAGACTGCCAGCGAGAGCAATCGGTGCTGCCACGCCCACGACGGAAGCCAATAGGACGACGAGCCACAACTGGCCATCCGAGCTGGCGTACCTATATCCAAAGAGCGCCACGCCTGCCGCGGCACCGGCCGTGCCTATCCAGAGCCATCGCACCCACGGCTTCACGAAAGTCCCCCTCCCAACCCGACGAACTCCACCGCCCACACGATTCAGGACTCCCGGATCGTCTCGTGGTCGCCACGCAACAACGCCACCGCAGGGCCCAGTAGATACTCCGCCCGCCGCTCCGGCGCCAACCGAGCCAACGTCTCCATCACCTCCGCCACCACCCCCGGACGGTCATAGGTGAAGTCATACAAGAAGATCGACCCCTCACCCGGACGCCCGTACAACGGCACCACCCCCCGCACCCGCCGCCACAAATACGACGACGCACCCGGAACCCCCACAACCCGCACACCCGCAGGAGACTCCTCCACCCGCACCCCGACCAACTCATCCCACCCCAACTCAGCATCAAGGATGTCCCCACGCACCCGCACCCCCGCCGGCGACAACACCGTGCACGGGCGCCGCAACACTGCGATACACAGACTGATCATGGCCGCCGGAGTCAGCAGTAGGACCATCCAGGCACCCACGATAAAGATCGGATTCGTCGTATCGAGCGCGATGGCGAGAGCTCCGGCCCACATGAAGAGCACAGAGGCCACCCCCGCCGCATGGGTCGCCCTTCTGTGCCTCACCACAATGTCTTCACCGATAACCACCACCCGTCGATACGTCCGCGATGATCGACCTTCCACGCTGCCTGCGATAGCAAAAGGCAAGGCCATCCCCGTGAATGACGACGTGGCCACGAGCAGAGAGAGCTCACCCACACCCAGAAACGCGAACAGGCCAGTGAGCCCCAGCCCGACCACGGCGCACCCCCAGGCCCAGAGGGTCCTCGATCTCGCCTCCGCCTCCATCGAGCCTGTCATGCCTGACTCGTCTCGTGATCGCCACGCAACAACGCCACCGCAGGACCCAGTAGATACTCCGCCCGCCGCTCCGGCGCCAACCGAGCCAACGTCTCCATCACCTCCGCCACCACCCCCGGACGGTCATAGGTGAAGTCATACAAGAAGATCGACCCCTCACCCGGACGCCCATACAACGGCACCACCCCCCGCACCCGCCGCCACGAATACGACGACGCACCCGGAACCCCCACAACCCGCACACCCGCAGGAGACTCCTCCACCCGCACCGCCACCAACTCATCCCACCGCAACTCAGCATCAAAGATGTCCCCACGCACCCGCACCCCCGCCGGCGACAACACCGTGCACGGACGACGCCAAACGGCGCACAGATACGACCAAGCAACGGGAACCGCGACAATCAGACCGGCCACGATAATGCCGGTGAGCACGGCGTTCGGTCGCTGGGAGAGTGCGACAACACCGGCGAGCGCGAGCAGGGCGAAAGCGGAAATCATGGCCACGTGCGTGGCGCGCCGATGCGACACGACGACTTCCCTTGCACTCGGTCGAACCCGCCGAGCTCTGGGCTGCCCCCGACGCCGACGCCAGGCCGACAACTCCAACACCCCGAGCGCTGCTGCGAAGCACAGTCCGACAACGGGGACGGCGAGCGACACATCGCCATCGATGTAGAGGAAAACGAAGAACCCCGCCAAGGCAGTGCAGGCGACAGCAACGATCCAACCCACCTTCACTGCGACCGCCCCTCCTGACCAACGAACTCCAACGCCCACACGATTCAGGACTCCTGGATCGTCTCGTGGTCGCCACGCAACAACGCCACCGCAGGGCCCAGTAGATACTCCGCCCGCCGCTCCGGCGCCAACCGAGCCAACGTCTCCATCACCTCCGCCACCACCCCCGGACGGTCATAGGTGAAGTCATACAAGAAGATCGACCCCTCACCCGGACGCCCATACAACGGCACCACCCCCCGCACCCGCCGCCACAAGTACGACGACGCACCCGGAACCCCCACAACCCGCACACCCGCAGGAGACTCCTCCACCCGCACCGCCACCAACTCATCCCACCCCAACTCAGCATCAAAGATGTCCCCACGCACCCGCACCCCCGCCGGCGACAACACCGTGCACGGGCGCCGCAACAGGGACAGCAGGTAACTCCATGCGAGGAACGGCGCCACGGGCGCGACGAGCAGGGCAAGGCTGCGGTACACAGGGTTGGCTACCGCGATGAGCGCCACAACAGCGCCCACCACACACGCCAACGCGCTCACGAGAAAGGCGAAGTGGGTCCCCCACTGATGCCGCAGGACCACCTCGCCGGCCTCCACCTGGACCCGCCGATTGGCGCGAGCCGAACGCGGCCGGTGAGTGCCTGATATCGCAATGGGAACGAACACGCCAACGATGGAGCCTGCTAGAAGCATCGCCCAACCTTGCCCGCCCTGCCTCAGGTGGAAGAAGCCCAAGAAGAGAAGCATCGACATCCCAAACGCTGCGACGATCCACGCGTTGCGCGCCCACGGCTTCAAGACAACCCCCCTCCCAACCGGACGAGCTCCAAGGCGGACTCCGCGTCAGCGGCCGTCATGTCCTCACGGGCCATACTCAACCCCAGCGCCAACAGAGCCGCCTCGGTGACCAGCTTGGCGGCGCTTTCGGACACCGCCGACAAGATGAGCAAGACCAGCGCCCCTGCCGTCCCGAAGTCACCTGGCGCGGGCTTGTCAGCGGCTTCCTCGAAGTCCTCGGCGATGGTGAGCAGCCGCCCTTCAGCCTGCTTGATCCGGTCCGGATCCAGCCGCAACTCACGGGCGGAGACTCCGTGGCGGTCGCGCAGTTTCGCTAGGACTTCGGCTTCACGCCGCTGTGCCAACTGTTCCTGTTGGCCCCAGGCATCCCAGGCAGCGTCCACCCCGGCATCAGTCGTGGCACCGGCAAGCGCCGCTCCAAGAAGGGCCGTGCCGACCCTGACCCCGGGATGGGGGATGACACTGGCCAGCCGGGCGACGGCCGTCGCAGCCCCCAGTGCAGCCCCCTGCGACGCGGCCGCCTGCGCCAGCGACTCCCCGCTCTGCCGGTCCGCATAGAGCCCGTGCGCCAATGCCAGAGCACCCAAGCCACCCACTCCCACGCGTACACCGCGGGGCAGTTTCGACTTCGCGTCCGCTGCAGCCGCCGCCCGGTCGGAGTCCAGGGCTTCGTCGATCAAGCCATACAGGTGGCCCGCATGCTGCGCCGGGTATCGTCCCGCACTCGTCAGCGCGGCTACATGGTCACGGCTCCGTTGGGCGTCGGCCAGGTGGCCCTTGGCGATCTCGGCCCACCGGGAGGAGTGCAGGTGCAGCGCTTCGGACGCACCCACCGACATCAGGTTCATGGTCAGGTTGATCAACTCGGCACTCACCCCGCGAGATGCCTCCGCCGTGCCCTCGAACGCGATCCGCCAGTCAGTGACGACCTCCTCATACTCAGCGACCGCCTTGTCCCAGGCGGCCACCAGCGCCGGATCACCGGAAGCGGGTGGCAGCACTCCGTCGTCGGTGAGCGTGAGTCCCGCCAACTGCGCCTCGGTCCGGATCCGCAGCAGTTGCTGGTTCGACGTGCGAAGGGCCACACCCAGCGCGGCCACGTGTCGGCCCGCGGACTTGGCCACCTCGGCGAACCCATCCGCAGCCCGGGCCAGTTCCTTCGCCCTGAGTCCGAACAGTTCACCCGCCTCGCTCGCGAAAGCCAGGGCCAGGGCGATGCGCTCACCCACGACAGCGTCCGCGAACTCCGTCGCGGCGGGTGTCACCCGATCAGCCATGAAAGCGTCCACAGCGTGGAAGTCCTCGGGCCGGCCCGGCAGCCTGGTCCGCAACATCATCTGACACCTCCGAGATAGGTGCCACGATCGTAGTGCGCCAGGCCGCCCACACTCTGTCTCTATCCACAACATCGCACCCGCCGGACTAGCGAGGTGCGGATGAGTGGCGCCGCATCACCAGTCGCGGGAACCCACTGAACTCGAAGCCCGCGTCCGCGGCCTTGGTGAAGCCCGCACCTTCGAAGAGTGCCCGAGTGCCGACGTACGCCATCGTCTTGTGCACCGACTCCCCCTGGTTGTCCACCGGGTAGCCCTCGATGATCTCCGCGCCACAGGCGGTCGCATGCTCCACCGCCCCGGCCAGCAGGGCGTGGGTGATGCCGCGCCCACGGTGCCCGCCTCGGGTGTGGAAGCACCACACGCTCCACACCGGTTCGTCGTCCAGATGAGGGATCTTGCTGTTCGCCCTGGCGAAACTGTTGAGCTCCGCCCGCGGAGCGACGCCGGCCCAACCGACCGGGGTGTCACCGTCATAGGCGAGTACGCCGGGAGCCAGCGGGCCCGCGCACAACTGGCGCACGTACTCGCCCCTGGCCGGACCGATCAACTCGCGATTCAGCGCCGAAGGGATCCGGTAGGACAGGCACCAGCACACGTTCGCGTCCGGCCGTCGCGGCCCGATCACCGCCGCCACGTCCGCGAACACATCCGCCGGCCGCACCTGGAAGTCCATGCTCCGATCGTGCCTCATACACCGAGCCGTGTGGCCACCTCCTGGCCGCCGACCGCACGCACCAGCGCCGGATCCCCCACGACCACCAACTGGTCGGTGGCCCGGGACATGCCGACGTACAACTTCTCTCGGGCCCGCTCCCCGTCGCCGAACCCGTTCAGGCACAGCACCACGACCTTGCGCTCCAGCCCCTTGCAGCCGAGCACATGGCCGTAGAACACCTGATCCGGGTCCCAGTAGCTGCGCCAGTAGCCGTCCTGGCCGCCCGACTCGGTGCGGGCGATCTGCTCCGGATGCCGAGCCCCGGTGGTGAGCAGGCACAGGTGTGCCGGCGCCCACCCCTCGTCGAGCAGTCGATCGATCTCGTCGTCGGCGGCGTCGAGGGCCGCATCGCTGCCGATGAATCGCACCTGCGGGCCCTCGCCGCCGCGTGCATACATCCGGCTCGGCGCCATCGGCGCGAACACCTCATGGATCTGTCGGGTGTTGCGCAGGTTGTGGTCGAGCACCAGCGGCACCAGCTCCACCGGCGGCCGCCCGAAGCGGGCGAAGATCCGCTGATTCTCATCGGAGTAGACGTACACCCCACCCTCCTCCTCGTCGCGCAGCGCACCCAGGATCGGCCGCCACCAGGAGTCGGCGAAGTCCTGGGCCTCGTCCACGATCACCGCGTCGTACCGGTGCCCGTCAGCGAGGCCGGCCGCCAGTTCTGCCATCAAGTCAGGCAGCCCGGTCTCCCAGAAGTGTCCGTCCTCGCGGTTCCCGTCCGGGGCACCCCACTGGGAGCCGAACTCGTGGAACGTGCCCACGAACGCCGGCCGCTCCCGCCGCCGCCAGGACGCCACCTGGCGCTTCAGATGCTCGGCCAGCCCGATCGAGTAGCACAGCAGCGCCACCCGCTGCGGTGCCCGGCCGCCGCGCCCCAGCGTCAACTCCTTGGCCTGCTGCAACGCCAGTACGGTCTTGCCGCTGCCCGCCCCACCGCGCACCTCGACGCGCGGCAGCAGTCGGGTCACCCGCAGCAGGGTCGCCTGCTCCTGGGTGAGCCGGTCCGCGGTCGCCTCGCGACCCTCAGCCTCGGCCACCGGGTCGTACGGCGTCGGGGTGCCGGTGAGGATGTCCACGATCGCGGTCACGTCGTCGTACGACGGCGCTCGTTGTCCGTGGTTGAGGTCGGCGCCGTTGCGGCGTACCCGCGCCGCAAGCGACCCCAGGTCGTCGCGGTCGTGAAGGGCCCAGCGTGGCAGTTCGGGCACCGCGAACTCGGCAGCGAAGCTCGCGTGCGGCGCTGCCACGCCGTGTGCCCAGGCCACCCGGGTGCGGCTCCCCCAGCGGGGGCTGCCCTCGACGTAGCGGCGCAGCGAGTACTTCGCATCGCGCGCCTGGGCGACCGGATTGATCCGAGTGTCGGCGCCACGACGCTTGATCCACCAACCGTCGTCGTACCAGACCGAGCCGCCCTTGACCTCCAGGACCACCACCCCGACATCGGGCATCAGCACCACCAGGTCGGCCTCGTGGTCCTTCGACTCATCGGTGAGGCGCAGGTTCGCCAGCAGCACGTCATCGGGGCCGAGCTCGTCACGCAGGCGCTCCCAGACCTGGCGCTCGGATTCGGTGGTGAAGGACGGCTGCTCCGGGATCAGCAGGGGCATGCGCCTCAGCCTGCCAAAGAGGGCCGACACACGCGGCGGGTTCGCGGCCCATTGACCCTGTCCCGGACCGGTTCTAGCGTGGGACTGCTCACCACCACCTCAGCCGAGGCGGCGTCCTGCACCCGAAGGAGGTCGAGCAGAATGTTCATCCAAGTGATTCAAGGCATGTGCTCCCGCGAAGAGGAGCTTCACGAACTCGCCGACGAATGGCTCCGCGATCTCGCCCCAGAATCGGTGGGCTGGCTCGGTGGAACCTACGGTGTCACCGACGACGGCATGTTCATCGGAGTGGTCCGGTTCCAGTCCCGGGAGGCGGCGCTGGCCAACTCCGCCCGGCCCGAACAGGCCCGGTGGGCCGCCCGGCTGGCGGCGCTGTGCGACGGTCCGCTGGAGTTCCACGACTGCGACGACGTCACCTTGATGCTCGACGGCGGCTCCGACTCCGCCGGCTTCGTCCAGGTGATCCGAGGCAAGGTCGATGACCCTTCGAGGCTCAAGGCGATGATGGCCGACACCACGCTGCTCCACGAACTGCGGCCCGACATCGTCGGCGCCTCGCTGGCGATCGAACCCGACGGCACGTTCACCGAGACGGTCGCCTTCACCGACGAGGCGAGCGCCCGTGCCGGCGAAGCCCAGGAACCACCCGCCCAGATCCAGGAGGAGTTGGCCTACGCGATGAAGGGAGCAACCTTCTTCGACCTGCACCACCCGTGGTTCGCGTCACCACGGTGACCCACCACCGCCTCCGGAGCCGGGACCTGGTGGCCCGGCATGAGGCCAGCGGCCGCCGATTCACTGCGGCCGGGATCAGTAGCTTCACCCTCGACCAGGGCGAGGGTGAGGCGGTGCTCTGCCTGCACGGCGTACCTGCGTCGTCCTACCTCTACCGCGCACTGGTCCCGGCGCTCGCCGAGCGGGGCGTTCGGGCGCTGGCGTTCGACCTGCCCGGCTTGGGGCTGGCCGATCGGCCGGCCGACTTCGACTACTCCTGGACCGGCCTCGGCGCGTGGGCGGCGGCGGCCGTGGACGCGCTGGGCCTGGGCCGTTTCCACCTGGTGGTGCACGACATCGGTGGGCCGGTCGGCTTCGAGCTCGCCGCCCGCACCCCGGACCGGGTCGCCTCGATGACGGTGCTCAACACCCTCGTCGAGGTCGACGGCTTCACCAAGCCGTGGGTGATGCGCCCGTTCGCGCTGCCGCTCATCGGGCCGGCGTACCTGGCCGCTCTGACCCGACCGGTCAGCCGGGTGATGATGCGCCGCCAAGGTGTCCTCGGACCGGTGCCGGGCGCCGAACTCGACGTGTACGTCGACCTGCTCAAGCGTGGCGACCGGGGCCGGGCGTTCCTGAGGATCATGCGTGGCTTCGAGACCACGGCGGCCAAGCAACGGGCGTACGCCGAGGTGCTGGCTCGACACCCCGCGCAGGTGATCTGGGGCGAGCACGATCCCACGTTGCGGCTCGACCCCTACGGGCTGGCCGCGCAACGGGCGACCGGGGCGCCGCAGATCCACCTGCTGCCGGGCAAGCACTTCCTGCCCGAGGACAACGCGCCCGCGATCGCCGACCTGGTGGCCCGCCTCGTGGAGGCGAACCCGGGCTGAGGCCCGGCCAGGTCGGCGATCAGGGAGGGAGATCTCGCGGCGGCGAGCCCCGTGACCCGCCGCCGGCGTCGTCACTGCAGGCAGTAGGCCTTGGCCCTCAGGTAGCTGGACGAGGCATTCTGGTTGGTGCCGAAGGCCCGCCAGCCATTGCCGTCCTTGTGGCTGCGCTGCTCCTGCATCATCTGCTCCTGTCGTGGATGATCTACTTCCACACAGGAGTGGCCGACCGGCTTCCTGATACATCCGGTCTCAGCCGAGGGCGAGATCGCGCAACTCCCCCTGGTACGCCGCGTACGCCGCGCGCAGTTCGGCCCCGGGCCAATCCCCGGGCAGCAGGGTGCCCGGCAGCAGCGGGTCGGCGGCCAGGTGTCGCACGAGTTGGGCGGCCGCCGCCAGCCGTCGTGCCGGCTCGGACGTGCGGGTGAGCAGTTCGAGGAGGTCCCGGCCACGCCGGCTCCACTCGTTCAGGTCCCACAGGCCGCCCGCCAGTGTGGCGGCATCCCCATCGGGCCGGGCCGCGAAGGTGGCCAGCACCGGGTCACCGATCCCGGCGCGGCGCAGATTCGCCGGCCGGGTCCACACCCCTTCGCGCAGTTCGGCCAGCCGATGTCGCGCCAGCCGCTCCCGCAGCGCGGCGCGTTCGGGGCCCGGTCGCCCCGAGACCACCACGACGGCCATCTCCCAACTGCCGTCCCAGGGCCGCTCGGCATCCTCGACGCCTTCGTCCTGCCACCGCTGGCGGGCCGCCAACCGCTCCCCGAGCACGTAGTCGCCGTCGCTGCGCCGCAGGTCGCCGGCTGCGACCGCCCGCGACAGCGCCACCCGCAAGGTGGGGGCGGCGATCCCGAAGTGGGCGCCGGCCCGAATCAACTCCGCGGCACGCATCCGGTCCGGGTGCGAGCCCAGCATCAGACTGAGCACGACCGAACGCGCCGGCAGCGGGGCCAGGGCGACGGGCATGACCCCGATCCTGTCATGCAACATCTATGGACACAACCGTTGCGATTCCTGTAACGTCCGTGGTCCAGCGCCGACCCACCCGAGGATTGCCATGCCGAACACCCACGAGGTCTTCAACCAGGTCCCACCGTTGACCGGCCACGACACCTCCGCCGATCCCGCACTCCGCGAGGGTCTGGAGCGGGAAGGCGCCGGCTGGGCACTGGACGAGGTCAGCGCACTCGGCCGGCTGGCCGGCACGAGCCAGGCCCAGGAATGGGGTCGGCTCGCCGAACGGGTGCCGCCGCGACTGCACACCCACGACCGGTACGGCCATCGCATCGACGAGGTCGAGTACGTGCCGGCGTACCACCAGCTCATGGAGACCGCGGTCGGCCACGGCCTGCACGGCGCCCCGTGGGCCGACGACCGTCCGGGCGCGCACGTGGCCCGCGCCGCCAAGTTCTACTCGTGGTCGGTGGACGCCGGCCACGGCTGCCCGATCTCGATGACCTACGCCGTCGTCCCCGCACTGCGGGCCAACCCGGAGCTCTCCGCGCAGTTCGAGCCGCTGCTCACCAACAGGACCTACGATCCCCGACTGAGCGATCCGGCCACCAAACAGGGCCTGATCGCCGGTATGTCGATGACCGAGAAGCAGGGCGGCTCCGACGTCCGCGCCAACACCACCACCGCGACCCCGCAGAGCGACGGCAGCTACGCGCTGGTGGGGCACAAGTGGTTCACCTCCGCGCCGATGTCGGACATGTTCCTCACCCTGGCCCAGACGCCGGGTGGCCTCTCCTGCTTCCTGGTGCCGCGGGTGCTGCCCGGAGGTGAGCTCAACCCGCTGCGACTGATGCGTCTCAAGGAGAAGCTGGGCAACAAGTCCAACGCCTCCTCGGAGATCGAGTACGACGGCGCCGTCGGATGGCTGGTCGGCGAGGAGGGCCGTGGGGTGCGCACCATCATCGAGATGGTGAACATGACCCGGCTCGACTGTGTGATCGGCAGCTCGATGGCGATGCGCACCGCACTCGTCCTGGCCACCCACCACGCCCGGCATCGCTCGGCCTTCGGGAAGACCCTGATCGAGCAGCCGGCGATGCGCAACGTGCTGGCCGACCTGGCTGTGGAGTCCGAGGCCGCGACCACCGCGATGATGCGACTGGCCGGCGCCAACGACCGGGCGATCCGCGGCGACGAGACCGAAGCCGCGGTACGCCGGCTGGCCCTGGCCGCCACCAAGTACTACGTCTGCAAACGAGCCCCGATCCACGCGGCCGAGGCGCTGGAGTGCCTCGGCGGCAACGGCTACATCGAGGACTTCGACGCCGCCCGGATCTATCGTGAGGCACCCCTGATGTCGATCTGGGAGGGCTCGGGCAACGTCGCCGCGCTCGACGCGCTGCGGGCGATCGCGAAGGAGCCGCACACCCTGGACGCCTACTTCGGTGAGGTCGAGCAGGCCGCCGGGGCCGACCCGCGTTTCGACGGCGCCGTGGACCGGCTGAAGAAGGAGTTCACCTCCTTCGACGACATCGAACTGCGGGCCCGCCGGATCGTGGAGCAGTTGGCGCTGGTCTTCCAGGGGTCACTGCTGCTGCGGCACTCCCCCGCCGCCGTGGCGGACGCGTTCTGCGCGTCCCGGCTGGACCGGGACTGGGGTGGCGCGCTGGGCACCTTGCCGACCGGCCTGGACCTGGCTCCGATCGTGGACCGAGCGGTCGTCGACGTCGACTGAACGCTCGTCGGCAACGCCCAAGGTGCGCAGCGGCCACGGTCCCTCAGCGCCGCACCACCAGGAACGTGAATCCCATGTGCGCGGCACTGCCGGAGTTGTCCCAGCACCGGACCCGGAGCTTGCCCTGGTTGGGCAGCGCCGTGCAGTGGCGGTTGTAGAGCGGTGTCGGGACCTGGTTGACGAGCTGGATCGTGAAGCTCGGCGTCACCTGATAGATCGCGGTCCCGGAGATGCTCACTCCGGGGATCTCGACGTCGTAGATGCCGGTACCGACCGTGCTCACCACCGGGTTGGCGGCACCGAACCGGTTGAACGAGGTGGTCATCACCGGGTTGGCGAACTGCACGATCACCTGGCCGCCGGCCTGCGCCACGCCGTCGGTTCCGATCGCCACCTTGCGGGTGGTGACCGCCCCGTCGGCGAGCTTGCCGGTGCGCACCGCGCCCGCGGCGATCTTCGGCGCCCGCACCGCACCCTTGGCGATCTTGCCCGGCTTCACCGCGTTCTTCGCCAACTTCGGCGTGGTGACGGCCCCGTTGACGAGGTCGCTCGTCTTGACGTTGAGATGGTTGGCCGCGACCGGCGCGGAGACCGCGATCAGCAGTCCGGCCACAAGGCCGACCACCCCGGTCACCACCCCTCGGCGGTTCCTCTGCTGTTCCATGACGCTTCCCTTCGTTGGTCTCCGGCCCCGCCCCGATTGGCCGACGCCGCCCCCGCCGTCCCAGCGTCGTCGCCCGCCCCGGTCCGTGGAACCGCACCACCTCCCCGGCGTACCCTCCGGCTGACCGCCGCTGACCCGGGGGCTATCCCTACCTCCGGCCGGGTCGTCAGCACCCGTGTCAGCGCCCCGCCGCGCTGGTAGCGTCGTGGGGCATGTCGGTGCTGCGCCTGGTGGTCGCCGAGGACAACCTCCTGGTGCGGGAGGGGATCCTCCGGCTGCTCGCGGAGATCGAGGAGTTCAAGGTGTGCGCCGCCTGCAGTTCGTACGACGAACTGGTCGAGGCCGTCGAGGCGCACGCGCCGGACGTGGTGCTGACCGATATCCGGATGCCGCCGACCCATCGCGATGAGGGGATCCGGGCCGCTCGCCGGTTCCGCGGCAGCCACCCCGAACTGGGCGTGGTGGTGCTCTCCCAGTTCCTGGATCCGGCGTACGTGCTGACGCTGCTGGAGGACGGCACCAAGGGCCGCGGCTACCTGCTCAAGGACCGTGTCGATGAGGTGGACCGGTTGGCGCATGCGATCCGCACCGTCGGCACCGGCGGCTCCTACATCGACGACGAGGTGGTCGACGTGCTGGTCCGGTCCCGGACCAGGACCGTGGACTCGCCGTTGACCGGGCTGACCGCCCGGGAGTTGGAGGTGCTCTCGGAGATGGCCACCGGCGCCACCAACTCCGCGATCGCCGACGCGCTCGGCGTCTCCGAGCATTCGGTCGAGAAGCATGCGAGCGCGATCTTCATGAAGTTGGGATTGACCGAGGACGTGGAGATCAACCGCCGGGTCACCGCGGTGCTGCTGTTCCTGTCCGGGCGGCCGGCGAGCGGCGAGACGGCCTGACCATGGTGGGGACCGAGCAGGTGACCCGGCTGCGGATCCTGATCAGCGTCAATGTGGCGGTCACGGTGGCTGCGGCCGGCTTCATGCTCGGCGTCTACCTGATCGCGCTGCCGCACACCTCGCTGCTGGTGCTGACCGGCCTGGTCGCGGCCGCCGGGGTGACGATGGCATGTGGCTTGGTCCCGCTGCGGCACCAGAACGTGGGGCGGGCAGTGGCCTGGTGGGCGGTCGCGAACTGGTCGATCGCGCTGGTGGCCGCCCTGGCGGCGACCTTCGCGTGGCCGATCCAGATGCTGGCCGCGCTGCTGCCCGCGGTGCTCGCCACCGCGACCGCCACCGGCCGCACCCTGGTCGGCTATGTCGCGGTCTCGGTGCTGGTCTGCACGGGCGCGGTGCTGCTGGGGTTGCTTCAGGACGTGACCGGACTGACCGCGGCCACGCCGGTCGGTCTGCAGGTGGCGATCCTGGCCGTCTTCACGCCCCCGATGGCCGCCATCGTCGGGCTGATCGTGCTGCAGAACGGGCTGCGGCTCCAAGGCGCCCTCGACGCCGCGTTGCAGGCCCAGCAGGAGTTGCGCGAGCAGGCCGAGGAGTTGCGCAGGTCCCGAGCCCGGGTGGTGGCGGCCACCGACCGGGAACGACGCCGGATCGAACGTGACCTGCACGACGGCGCCCAGCAGCGACTGATCTCCATCGGCATCGGCCTGGCCGCGGCCAGGTCCACCTGCCGCACCGACACCGACGCCGCGATGGCCGAGCTGGAGGTGTTGCGGCATCAGTTGCACGTCGCCCATGACGAGGTGCGCAGTCTGGCCCAGGGCGTGTATCCGCCGGTGCTCTCCGAGCACGGTCTGGTGGAGGCGCTGCGCTCGGCGGTGGATCGCTACCCGCTGCCGATCACGCTGAACCTGACAGAGGTCGGTCGCCACCCCTCCGACATCGAGGCCGCCGTCTACTTCTGCTGTGTGGAGGCGCTACAGAACGCTGCGAAGCACTCCCGGGCGAACCACGTCCGACTGGCGCTGGGTCGCGACCCGACCACGGTGTGGTTCGAGGTCGGCGACGACGGAGTCGGCTTCGACGAGGTGGTCGCCGTGGACGCCGGCGGCACCGTCAACATGCGGGACCGGCTGGGAGCCAGCGGTGGCGACCTGCAGGTGGATTCGAGTCCCGGCCGCGGCACCGTGGTGCGGGGCTGGATCCCCATTTGATGCCTTGCTGTCATTGCTGATGATAGGCTGGCCCCATGCGCACCACCGTCACTCTCGACCCGGACACGGAGCAGATCGTGCGCGCCCGGATGGCGGCGAAGGGGATCTCCTTCAAGAGGGCCCTCAACGACGCGATCCGTGACGGCGCCCCGCGCCGGGTCGACTACGTGTTCCGGATGCCGACCTTCGAGATGGGTGCCCCGCTGCTCGACGTGACCAACGCGAACCGGTTCGCGGCCGAGCTCGAGGACGACGAGATCCTGGCCTCCACGGGCGGCCACGATCCGGCATGAAGATTCCCGATGTCAATGTGCTGCTGGCGGCGGCCAACGCCGATGCCCCAGCCCACGCACCGTCACGTCGCTGGCTGGAGAACTCGCTGGCCGGCGGCGCACCCGTGGGTCTGGCCTGGGTCGCACTGCTGGGGTTCGTCAGGATCGCCACCCACCCCCGGGTCTTCGCGACCCCCCTCACCGGCGACCAGGCGATGGGGGTCGTCGAGCAGTTGCTCGCTGCCCCCACCGCGCACGTGGTGCACCCCGGAAGCACTCACGCGACCCGGATGCGGGAACTGCTCCGCCGCGCCGGGAGCGGCGGGAACTTGACCACCGATGCCCATCTGGCCGCGCTCGCGCTGGAACACAAGGGCACCATCGTGACCTTCGACTCCGACTTCGACAGGTTCGCGGGCGTGCGCTGGGAGCGGCCCAGCTGAGCCTCGCGTGGAGGTCAGCGCTGCAGCCGCAGCAGGAACTCGATCACGCCGTGGTCCTCGACCGAGATGCCGGCGATTCCGGCCTCGGGGATGCCGTGGTCGGCGAAGGTGACGTCGATGGCCCCGGCCACCTCGAGCTGGTCGTCGACGACCTGGACGTCGAGGATGACCGTGACGGCTCGGGTGACGCCGCGGACGGTCAGCTCCCCGGGCACCTCGACGGTGAAGGTGTCCGCGGTCGCCGGCAGCCTCACGTCGGCGGTCTGGGCGAAGGTCGCCGTCGGATGGTTGGCGGTGTCCATGATCCGGGTCCGGTACTGCGCGTCCCGGCGTTCCTCGTCGGTGGCCACCGCCGCCATCTCCACCTGGACCTGGGTCCCGGTGAGCACCCCGTCGGTCACCGTGGCGCTTCCGATGACCTGGTCGGTGCGACCGACCACGGTGACGTTGCGGCCGAAGAGCACTTCGTCGACCCGATAGCCGGCCACCGAGTCGGCGCCGACCTGCCAGGTGCCGTCCAGGGACGCGTCTCGGTCGGCCTCCGAGCCGTCCTCGGGTCCCGCCGGCGCGGTGGTGGGCGAGGTCAGCTGCAGCTCATCGGGCTGCTCGCCGACCACCCACGTGCCGTAGGCCCACGGCCCCACCACAACCACCGCCAGCAGCAGGGCCACCAACGTCCCGACGATCCCGAGTACCTTGTTGCGTGTCATGGTCGCGGAGCCTAGACGCCCTGGCTGAACGCCTCCTGAAGACCTGAGCCGCCGTGTTCGGCGAATCCTCAGGTTGTGCCGCGGGGCACCAGGTGCACGGCCGGGGCCTTGATCACTGCGGTCACCCGGAGCCCGGGGGTCAACCCCAGATCCTCACGGGTCGGCCGGGTGACGTACGCCGCGAGCGCGAAGCCGGCATCGAGGTCGACGCGCAGCAGTGGCCCGTGGTCGTCGAGGCCGGTGACCACCGCAGCCAGGTGGTTGCGGGGGCTGCCACCGGACTCGGCCGCGCCGAGGTGCAGGGCCACGTCCTCGGCCCGGACGCAGGCGAGCACCGGGCTCCCCTCCGGCAGCGGTTCGGCGGTGACGGCGTGCAGCAGGTGGCCGCGCACCTGCACACGGGTGACCCCCTGGTCGGTGTCGACGACCTGGCCGGCCACGATCGTCTCGGTGCCGACCGCGTCGGCGACCGCCAGGTCCGCCGGGGCGGAGAAGACGGTCGCGACATCGTCGAACTGCCGCAGCCGACCGTCGATCAGCACCGCCACCCGGTCGCCCAGGGCGAGCGCTTCGGCCCGGTCGTGGGTGACCACCAGTGCGGGGACGCCGGCCTCGCGGAGCAGTCGGCGCAGTTCGCCGCGGAGCCGGGCCCGGGTCGGTGTGTCCAGGGCCGAGAGCGGCTCGTCGAGCAGCAGCAGTCGGGGGCGGGGGGCGAGTGCCCGGGCGAGGGCGACGCGCTGCGCCTCCCCTCCGGACAGTTGCGGCACCGCCCGATCGATGAGGTGCTCGGCACCGGCCGCGGCCAGCGCCTCACGGATGCGGGCCGGCCGGTCGGCGCGGGGCAGCTGCCGCAGCCCGTAGCCGACGTTGCCCGCGACCGAGAGGTGCGGGAAGAGCACGTGGTCCTGGAAGAGGAGGCCGATCCGGCGGTCCCGGGCCCGGACCCAGGTGCTGTCGTCGCACCAGAGGGCCCCGTCGTACTCGATCCGGCTGCCCGACTCCGGCCGGTCCAGGCCGGCCAGGCAGCGCAGCAGGGTGGTCTTGCCGGATCCGGACGGCCCGAAGACCACCGTCACCGGCGCCTGCTCGACGTCCACGCTGAGGTCGAGGTCGAGGAGGTGCCGCCGCACGCGTGCGGTCAGCGTCGTACCCATGTCAGCGCCCCCCGTCGTTGCAGGCTGTAGGTGACGGTCAGCACCACCAGCGAGAAGGCCAGCAGCGCCAGGCTGGTGCGGGCGGCAGTGGCGTAGTCGAAGGCCTGCACGCTGTCGTAGATGGAGATGGAGACGGTCCGGGTCTCGCCGGGGATGTTGCCGCCGACCATCAGCACCACGCCGAACTCCCCCATCGTGTGCGCGAAGGTGAGCACCGCGGCGGTGGCCAACCCGGGTCGACACATCGGCAGCACCACCCGGAGCAGGGTGTCGACCCGGCCCCGACCGAGCACCTCGGAGGCGTCCAGCAGTCGCCGGTCCAGCCCGGCGAAGGAGGCGAGCAGTGGTTGCACCGCGAACGGCAGGCTGTAGAGCACGCTGGCGATCAGCAACCCGGTGAAACTGAACGCCAGGGTCTTCCCGGTCAGTTCGTACCACCATTGACCGATCGGCGACCGGGTGCCGAGCGCCACCAGCACATAGAAGCCGAGCACGGTCGGTGGCAGCACCAGCGGCAGCGCCACCACCGCCTCGATCAGCACCGGCCAGCGACGCGGGGTGTGCGCCAGCCAGGCCGCCAGCGGCACCGCGATCACCAGCAGGATCGCGGTGGTGGCCAGCGAGAGCCGGACGCTGAGGTCGATCGCCTGCCAGTCCACGGCTCACGCACCGGGCTCGTAGAAGCCGTACCGCTTCAGGATCGCTCGGCCCTGCTCGCCGAGCAGGAAGGCACGCACCGCGCGAGCGCCGTCGGGCTGGGCGGCGGCGGCCGGGATCACCCCGCCCTGCAGCAGCCGCGGGAAGGAGTCCAGCGGCACCTCCACCCAGCGGCCGCGCTCGGCCAACTGCGGCGCGAGGGCCAGGGAGAGAGCCAGGATCCCGACCTGGGCGTTGCCGGACTGGACGAACTCGGCGGCCTGGGCGATGTTCTCCCCCAGCACGAACCTCGGGCGCACGTCGTCGAGGATCCCGGCGGACTCCAGGGCTGCCACCGCCGCCACACCGTACGGCGCGTGCTCGGGGTTGGCGATCGCGATCCGCTGCGCTGCCGGGTCCAGCAGCGCGTCCACGCCAGCGGTCGGGTCCACCGGCGACGAGTGCGGCGCCCAGACCACCAGCCGGCCCACGGCGTACTCGAAGAGGTCGGCCTCGTCGGCGAGACCGGCAGCGACCAGGTCCTGCGGATAGCTCAGGTCGGCCGAGAGGTAGAGGTCGAACGGGGCACCGTTGGCGATCTGCTGGTGGAAGACCCCCGACGATCCGTAGGTGACCGCGAGGTCGAGGTCCGGCTCGGTCTCGGCCAGTTCGGCGACGATCTCGTCCAGGGCGAAGCGCAGGTCACTGGCCGCGGCCACCCGGACGGTGGTCGACGCCGATCCCCCGGTGACGCCGCCGCAGCCGGTGGCCAGTATCGCGGCGAGGAGCAGCGACACCGCCCGGTGGATCATCGTGGGCCCGCCGACCGCTCCACCATCACGGTGGTCGCCTTGACCACGGCGGTGGCCAGCACTCCCGGCTCCAGGCTCAACTCCTCGGCGGCCTCCCGGCTCATCAGCGAGACCACCCGGAAGCCACCGGCAGCGATCTCCACCTGCGCCATCAGGCCGTCGACCTTGACGTCGGTGACGATCCCGGCGAGACGGTTGCGGGCCGAGCTGGTGCCACCCTCGACGACCACCTGGTCGCGGAGGAAGGCAGCGAGTGTGGCCCCGTCCACCACCTGGCGATGAGCGTCGTCGGTGCTGGCGGCCAGCCGACCTCCGGCGACCCAGCGGCGCACCGTGTCGTCGCTGACCCCGACCAGGGTGGCGACTTCGCTGATTCTCAGATGCGGCATAGAAGGCATTCTAGTGCCGATTCCACGGGGCTACTAGGCCAAAAGAACCGCAGGCGCGGTCTGGCTAGAAATAGTCCCCGGAAGGGATCGTGATTTGCCTCACACTCGTCACGCCCGCGACTACCATCAACCCATGACAGCGCCGGTCGCGCCTGAGGGGGCGATCTTCGGCACGCCGTACGTGTCCCAGCTCGAGAGCCGATGGCTCGCCGAGCAGCCTGAACAGCGGCACCGCCGACTCAACGGCACCCTGATGTCGGCGGACCTGTCCGGCTTCACCGCGATGTCGGAACGGCTGGCCGCCCGCGGCAAGGAGGGCGCCGAGCGCCTGACGACCCTGGTCAACGACTGCTTCACCGCACTGATCAACGCCGCAACCCTCGAGTCCGGCGACGTGCTGAAGTTCGGCGGCGACGCACTGCTGCTGTGGTTCGACGGCGACGAGCACCCGATCCGTGCCGCGCGAGCCGCCGGACGGATGCAGCGCGCGATCGGCGCGGCCCGCTTCAAGCAGGCAGGCCTACGGATGTCGATCGGCGCTCACTCGGGTGACGTCGACATGTTCCTCGTCGGCCCCCCGGCACGACGTGAACTCGTGCTGGCCGGCCCGGCCGTCAGTGCCACCGTGGAACTGGAGTCCGCGGCGACGGCGGGCGGCACCCTGATCAGCCCCGAGTTGGCCGCACTCCTGCCATCCCACTGGTGTGGCGGCGCCCGGGGGTCGGGGGTCGAACTGAACTCGTTGACCCTGCCCCGACCGCGCCGATCGGCGCCCAGCGCGACGAGCCCCACCCCACGGCTATCGCCCCCCGTGAACGACGACCTGGATGCCCTGGAGCGGATCGGGGGCGAGCACCGCATGGCGACCGTCGTCTTCGCGGAACTGGAGGGCACCGACGCCCGGATCGCCGCCGACGTCTCCGCCATCGCCGCCAGCATCGACGACCTCATCCATGCCGTGCTCGACTTGTCGGCGCGGTATCGACTGCACTTCCTCTACACCGATGTGATCGCGGACGGGATCAAGGTGATCTGCACCGCCGGAGCACCGCTGACCACCGGAGAGGACGAGGAGTCGGGCCTGCGCTTCGCTACCGACCTGGTCGCCGGCGACCCCCAACACCGACTCCGGGTCGGGGTCAACCGAGGTCGTGTCTTCGCCGGCTTCCTGGGCAGCCGCGAGCGGCACACCTTCACCGTGATGGGCGACCCGGTCAATCTGTCGGCACGCCTGATGGCCAAGGCCTCCGAGGGCGAGGTGGTCGCCTCCGACGACGTGGTGCGCCGCTGCCGAGCCACCTTCCGACTCACTCCGTTGGCCCCGTTCCTGGTCAAGGGCAAACAGACCCCCGTGCACGCGCACCTGGTGGGCCGCCCCACGGGCGAGCGCCGAGGACAGTTGCAGTTGACCTTGCCGCTGGTAGGCCGCGAGGCCGAGCTGTCGGTGCTGCAGGACGCGATCGAATCGGCGGCCAACGGTCACGGCCGCGTGGTGGAGGTCAGTGGCGAGGCCGGCATCGGCAAGACCCGCCTGCTGGAGGCGATCGCGGACGACCCACGCCTGGTGGGTCGGGTCGCCACGGAGTGTCAGCCCTACGACGGGCTTGCCGCCTACGCCAGCGCCCGCACCCTCTTGCGCCGGGTCCTGGGTATCCCCCACCGGGCCAGCCCGGCCGCCGCCGGGAAGCAGTTGCAGGCCACAGCCAGCCGGATCGCCCCCGACATCCTGCCGATGCTGCCACTGGTCGCGGTCGCGGTCGGGGCCGACGTCCCGGCCACTCCTGAGGCCACCGGCGTGGCCGAACGGTTCCGTGCCGCTCGCCTGCACGAGGCAGCAGTGGCGCTGCTCTCCGCCGCGCTGCCCCAGACCACGCTGCTGGTCGTCGAGGATGTCTACTACGCCGATGACGCGTCACTGGCGCTCTTCATGGCACTGGCCGAACGGATCGCGGACCGGCCATGGCTGCTCACCCTGACTCGACGCCCCGACGGCGACGGGCTCCTCGGTGCTGGCGTGCCGGGGACCCTGATCCAACTCGAGGCGCTGGCTGACGACGCAGCGGCCACACTCTCGCGGCTCGCCAGCGGCGGCGGCGCGCTGCACCCCTTGGAGCAGGAGGAGATCGCTCAACGGGCCGGCGGGAACCCGCTGTTCCTGTTGCAGCTGCTCTCGGCCAGTCGTGAGGACGGGGACACCGAGCTGCCCGAATCGATCGAGCGGGTGGTCGCGACCCGTATCGACCGGCTCCCCGGTCCCGAGCGGACCCTGCTGCGCCAGGCCGCGGTCATCGGTCGGATCTTCTCCAGCCACCTGCTCGATGCCCTGCATCGACGTGAGTACGACGACGTGATCGTGCCCCAGCGCTGGGAGCTCCTCTCCGACCTGCTCGAGCCGGCCGGCACAGATCAGTGGCGGTTCCGGCACGCACTCTTCCGCGACGTCGCCTACGAAGGGCTGGCCTTCGCTCGGCGTCGCCGGATGCACCGACAGGTGGGAGAGCTTCTCGAGCAGGGCTTCGCCGGAGCCGCCGACGTGGCGCTGCTGGCCGAGCACTTCTGGCGGGCGGGCGACTCCGAGCGGACCTGGCGATACTCGGTCGCTGCCGGCGACCAGGCCTGGGCGGCGTACGCCACCACCCAGGCCATCGCGGCCTACCGTCGAGCGTTGACGGTCAGGGTGCCGACCAAGGACCCCCAGGAACGCAGCCGCATCGCCGAGAGCCTGGGCGATGTGTGCGAGCGGGCCGGCCGGTACGACGAGGCTCTGGTCGCCTACCGGACCGCCCGGCGCTGGGCGCGGCGAAGTGACGTGGCCGACGCGCAGGGTCGACTGATGCGCAAGGTGGGTGTGGTGAACGAGCACACCGGCCACTACGGTCAGGCGCAGCGTTGGTACCAGTCAGCCATGCGGGATGCCGAGAGCCGCGGCGCGCGCGACGAGATCGCCGAGGCGGAACTGTGCGTGGCGGGGCTGCGGCTGCGCCAGGGCAGACCGGCGGAGATGGCGCAGTGGGCCACTCGGGCGATCGACAGCGCCCAACGCGCCGGCGAGGACCGCGCGGCTGCCCACGGTCGGCTGCTGATGGTGGCGGCGGCGGTCTACGACCCCGCGATCGACGCACACGTGCACGGTGCCGCCGCCCTCGAGCACTTCACCACCGTCGCGGATCAGCATCGGCGCGGCAAGGTCCTCAACAACCTCGGAGTCATCGACTACTTCAGGGGCGACTGGGACCGAGCCGCCGACCTCTACCGTGAGGCCGCCGAAGCGCTCACCGCGGCCGGTGACGTGGTGGAGGCCGCCACCGTGCAGAACAACCTGGCCGAGATCTACTCCGATCAAGGCCATCTGGAGAGGGCCACCGAACTGCTGGAGCAGTCACTGGCCACCTACGCCAGCGCGGCCTACCCGATCGGAGTCGCTCTGGCCCAGAGCAACCTGGGGCGGGCAAAGGCGCGAGCCGGACAGAGCGAGGAGGCGGTGCGGCTGCTGGAGGCCGCCCGGACCGGATTCCAGGAGATCGGTGCCGAGAGCTATGCCGTGGAGACCTCCACCCGACTGGCCGAAGCTCTGGTGCTGGGCGGCAATCCGGAGGCCGCGCTGGCGGTCCTCGACACGTTGGAGGGAACCGAGGGATCCTCGTTCCCGATCGTGGCCGTCACCCGCACCCGGATCCGTGGTTGGGCGTGCTCGGCGCTCGGCCTCCCAGATCGGGCCCGCTCCCTTTTCTCACAGGCACGGGACGCGTCCAGGAGCGCGGACCTGCCCTACGAGGAGCTGCTCGCGCTCCGTGGCCTGCTCCAGGAGGAGCAACCTGCCGACACGACGTGGGCCGAGGACGCCGACCGGATCGCTCGCCGTCTCGGGATCGCCGAGGTGCCACAGGTGCCGGCCGTGCTGTGAGGCGTCACGGCAGCAGGGCGGCGGTGGTGGAGATGCCCAGTTGGATCCCGGAGCCGGAGTACGACGCCTTGTAGTGGCCGCTCAGCACCACCTGCAGTGACACGGTGAGGGCGCCGCAACTGGCCCGCCCGACATCGTTGGTGGTGGCCGTGCACAGCGACGCCCCGTTGCCGGCGGTGAAGGTGACGCTCTGACCGACCAGCGGGTTGCCGTCCACGTCGGTGAGTGTCGCGGTCACCGACCCGGAGGCGATCTTGAAGACGCTCAGGAGGGAGGAGAGGAACTGAGCCGGTTTGGCGATGATCGCCGTGGTCCGGTTGAAGGTCACCAGACCGCTCGCCTGCTGTCCGAGCCGGTCGGTCACCGTGACGGTGACGGTGCGCTTGGCCAGGTTCGGGTACTCGTGGGTGGCCGTGGCGGTGACCACGCCGTCCACCATGGCACTGACGTCACAGCCCGCGACGGCCTTGTCGGTCCGGCACACGGTACTGGTGCCGTCGTCCCACTCGTAGGTCATCGTGTAGGGCCCGGCCTCCGGCACCCCGACCCAGACGACGCTGACCGATCGGGTGGTGCCGCCCGGATTGCTGGGCAGGTTGACCGCGTCGACCCGCGGTGGAGGCACCACCGAGAAGGTGCTGGTGGCCGTCGCCACCTCCGGTGGGTTGCCGGCCACGTCCGGGCCGGTGGTCACGGTCAGGGTGTGCCGCCCGACGGTGCCGCTGACGTCGTCACCGTTCTGGACCGAGGCGGTTTCGCCGGCGGAGCTGCCGAAGCCGGGTCTGGTGGTCAGCGTGGCCGCGCACTCGGTGACTCCGGAGCCGGCGTCGAGGCAGGCGAACTGCGCGGTAGCGCCGCCGCGGTGGGCGATCACCGCTCCGTCCTCGGGAGCGATCACCATCGCGATCGGCCCGCTGGTGTCGATCCGGATCTGACGAGCCACCTGCTGCCCGTCACTGCTGCGGACGATCACCGTATGCAGCCCCTCGGCGGTCAGCGTGATCGGGCCGTCGTACGGCTGCGCCTGACCCTGACCGACCACTTCGAGGGTGAGGTCGGCACCGCCGGACGCAGAGACGGTGACCGGACCCACATACCACCCCGCGTTGCCCTCCGGACCATCCAGGTGAAGCCGCAGGGTGGGCGCGGTGGGCTGGTCGGTGAGGGCCTCGTCGCGGAAGTTCAGCGCCTTGTTGGCGGACACCGCCACGTTCCCGGCCGCGTCGACGGCCTGCACGACGTACTCGATGTCGTCACCGAGTCCGGTCACCGAACCTGTCCATCGGGTGCCTTCCCCGCGGACCAGGTCGACGCCGACCCAGGAGGCCGACTGACCGTGCTGAGCATCGGAGAGCGCCAGCACGTAGACCCGCTTGACTCGCGCCGGACCGCCACGGTCGTCGGCGACGTCGACGGCCAGAGTGAGGCTGCCGTCATCCACCAGCGCGTCCACCCGACGGAAAGTGGGCGGGGTGAAGTCATCGACCTCGTCGTCCACGAAGTACGGGGTCACCGTCATCGTGTCGACGAGACGCTGGATGCCGGTCCCATCCGCAGCCGTGGTGCGGAAGTAGCCTGCGGTGGCAGTCATCGTGAAGGCCTCGCCTGCCGGGGTGAGGTGCGGGTTGACCCGCACCGGGCTGGACGGGAACGCGACCACGGACGGGGCGTGCACCTTCTCGCCGCTGGTGCCGACGATCGGCTGGAAGATGTGCGGCCGTACGCCGTGCAGGTCGGTGGTCGTCATCCCCAACACCAGCGCGTCGTGAGCCTCGGCGCCGGCCGGGGCCACGAACTCCTCCTCGACCCTGGGCAACACGGGGCGATCGTGCACCGCCGTGGTGAGCTCGTCCTCGTCCTGACTGCCCACCCAGTATCTGCCTCCCTCGGTGGTCGTCTGCTCGACGAGCAGCGGCGTCACCTCGATGGTGCTGGTATCGATCCCGGTGATCGGGTCGGGGTGCAGTACCGGGGCCGGCGGCAACGGCGGCACCGGCGGCGGGTTCGCCACCGCCAGTCGATAGAACGGCAACCCGTACAGGGTCGCCTCCATCATCGCCTTCTCGTCGTAGACGCCGTAGGCCGTCAGATCGGCGGCGTACTCGGCCTTGGCGTAGCGCAACGCCTCCCCGACGGTGAGAGCGCCATCGAGACGAGCCGCGAAGCCGGCCATCAACTGCTCCGACAGCGCCACGATCTCGGTGTCGCCGTACCCGTAGCCGGTGTTCCCGACGAAGACGCCGCCCTGGGAGGCGATCGCCTGAGCGAAGTCCAGGGAACGTCCCTGGTCGACCAGCAGGTCACTGACCGACAGGCCGCTGTGGCAGCCCATCGAGAAGACGATCGACCCGGCCAGGTCGCCGGCCAGCGAGCCACGGACGGCGGCAGCCATGAAGAGATCCGACTCGTCGTGGGTGGCGTTGCCCAGGCCGGGCAGCGCCCGGAAGTGGTCGAAGTGGGCGTTGATCGAGGTCAACTCCGGTGTCAGGGAAGCGATCGCCTGCTCCAGATCGCTCCTCGTCCACGTGTCGGAGATCAGCGAGCGGTCGATCGGGTCATAGGTGCCGACCAGGCCGTCCGCGGTCGCCTCGGCTCCGTCGGTGAGGAAGTCGTAACCGGTGACCAGAGCCGTCCCGACGTCCAGCAGGCCGCCCGCGGTGACGAAGTCGGCGAGCTGGTCGCTGATCTCCTCCGGTGTCTCCACCAGTCGTCCGACCGCGGTGTCGGTGACGAAGAGCACCCGGTCCCCGAAGCCGTAGGGGTCCAGGTCGCCGTAGGCGTCATCGGTGAGCACGTGGCCCGAAGCCATCGCCGCCCAGAGCGCCGAACGCCGGTCGCTGAACATGCTGGCGTAGCTGCGCTCGTTCGCGATCACGGTCCGGTCGGGGACCCGGGCGAACGGGATGGAGTCGTCACCGCCGACGAGCACGATGTGCTTCAGCGGCGAGTCGGCGCGGTACTGGTCGAGCAGGCGCACCACTTCGGCCACCACGTTGTTGGCGGTGTCCGGCAGGCAGGGAGCGGCGTCCCAGGCGTCGTACGCCGCACGGACGCCCGCATCGGCATCGATGGCCAGTGTGGCAGCGGTGACGCCCAGTGAGGCCTGGGCGGGGTCGTTGACCCAGGTCACCAGGGCGTCGACACCGGCTCTCACCTCTACCGCCGGCCCGGCGCCGTGCAGCCCGGCCATCCGGGACTCGTTCACCAGGAAGACGGTGTCGGTGCCAGCGGGCAACTGCGCCGGAAGGGAACCGGTCACCGGGGCGCTGGTCACCGGGCGGGGCTGGCAGGAGATCGGCGTCACGGCACCCAGTGCCTTCATCCGCAGCGCATACGGGTCCGCATTCGTTGCGCCGTTGTAGCCGGTGACCGCCACGTAGTAGGTCCCGGTCACCGCCAGTGGCCCGGTGTCGATCTGTTCGTCCCGGGTCCCGCGGCGCAGCGACGTCCGGATCACGGCGAGGTCCCCGAGGTCGCTCGGCTGGGCGATGTCATCGTCGGCGACCGGGACCACCTCGCTCTGGGTGGGGATCGCCGAGTGATCCTCGTCCTCGACCGGGACGATGGAGCGCTCCGAGGGCTCCTGGATGTTCGCCGACGAGGCCTTGGGGCCATAGAGGGTGAGGTCGAGGTCGGCGTCGAGGTTGGAGAGGATCAGTGAGACGCGAGCCCCCAACTCGCTCACCTGGAAGCGGTACAGGTCGAGGTCTTCACCATGCGCGATGTGCGAGAGCACGATCGTGTCCGGGGGCAGCGGCACGGCGTCGGCGATCGTGTCGTTGGGCTCCAGCGCTTCGATGACAGTGACGCCGGTGGTGTCGGTGGCGGTCACCTCGTCGGCGATCAGGGTCGCGGTGGCCCGGATGTCGGCCAGCCCGATCCGCACCGTCGGCTCCAGGTCGAAGGTGAGCGTGTGCACCGCTGCGGCCGGCACCGCTGTGAAGGTCCAGACCAGGGTGTCGTCGACACGCGTCGGCACCAGTTCGGTCGGGTCGACCGGCAGCGACAGTGCCGCAGAACCCGGCACCATGACCGACCCGTGCGGTGCCCGGACGGTCACCCGGATGTCCCGGGCATGACCGTCGGGGGCTTCGGCTTGGAACGCCACCGCGATCGGCACGGACTGGTCACCGGGGTCGAGGCTCTGGGCGAGGACGGTGCGCAGATCCAGTGACTGCCAGGGGTACTGGGTGGGTGCGACCAGGGCGAGCAGCAGGTCGCCCAGGGTGAGGCCGCCGAGGATCGCTGCGTCCAGAGCGGCGAGCAGTTGCCCGATGGTGGTGGCGCCGTAGTCGGCCAACTCCCCCAGGGTGAGGTTGTCGAAGTCGGGGCCCAGGTCGAGCAGCACCGCATCCGAACCCAACGCAGCGGTCAGCGCGTCCCGGAGCGCCGCCTCGTCGAACCTGCCGTCGGTGCCGTCGTCGATGGCATCGGCGAGGTCGGCGAGCCGGATCCCGGAGAGCGCGCCGGCCAGGTCACCGAGGACCAGGTACTGGTGCAGGATCACCAGTTCGCCCAAGGTCACGTCGTCGAAGCCGGAGAGGTCGGCCAACGTGAGGTCCCCTAGAGCGGCCACCAGATCCGGGTGGGTGAACCCGTCGACGACGAGATCTGCCAGGCGAATCCCCGCAAGGCCGCCGGCCAGGTCTCCGAGGGTGAGGTAGGCGTGCAGTGCCACGATCTCAGCGAGGGTCAGGTCGTCGAAGCCGAGCAGGTCGGCCAGGGTCAGTCCTGCAAGCGCCGCCCGGAAGTCGGCCGCGTCGACTCCGTCGATGGCCCCGACCAGGTCCGCCAACCGGACGCCCGCGAGAGCGCCGGCCAGGTCGCCGAGGGTGGCGCCGTCCAGCAGGGCGCCTGCCCGGGCGGCGTCACCGAGGGTGGCCCCCGGACGATCGCAGTCGAGCAGGGCACAGTCGACCACCTGATCCACCGGGATGGACTGCAGCGGGATCGCGGCCAGCGCAGCGGACCTGAGCTCGCCGGCCGCCGTGGTGATCGACTGCAACGGGATGGACTGCAGCGGCGTCCCGGCCAACTCGATGCTCTGCAGTGGGATCGACTGCAACGGGATCGACTGGAGCGGGATGGACTGCAGCGGGATGCTCTGCAACGGGATGGACTGCAGCGGGATGCTCTGCAACGGGATCGACTGCAGCGGGGTCCCGCCGATCTGGATCGACTGCAGCGGGATGCTCTGCAGCGGCGTACCCGCCAACTCGATCGACTGCAGCGGGATCGACTGCAACGGAATACTCTGCAGCGGAATGGACTGCAGCGGAATGCTCTGCAACGGAATGCTCTGCAAGGGAATCGACTGCAGCGGGATCGACTGCAACGGCGTCTCGGCGATGTCGATCGACTGCAGCGGGATGCTCTGCAGCGGCGTACCCGCCAACTCGATCGACTGCAGCGGGATCGACTGCAACGGAATGCTCTGCAACGGAATGCTCTGCAAGGGAATCGACTGCAACGGCGTTCCGGCGATGTCGATCGACTGCAGCGGGATGCTCTGCAGGGGTGAGCCGACGATGGCGATGCTCTGCAACGGGATCGACTGCAGCGGTGTCCCTGCCAGCTCGATCGACTGCAACGGGATCGACTGCAGCGGGATGGACTGCAGGGGCGCGCCCTGGACCGCGATCGACAGCAGCGTGACCGACTCGTTGTCGGGGTGCTGTGGGTTGCTGCAGCGGAGCCCGTAGACCTCCGGATCCGCTCCGGCTGCGGACAGCGCGGCGCACCATTGGGCGATCGCCGGATCGCCGGACTCCGGATCGATCTCGATGGACTGCAGCGGGACCGCACCGACGGCCAGGGCTGCGATCGGGATCGACTGCAGTGGGCTGGCGACCAGATCGCCGACGGTCAGCGCGCCGATGATGTCGGGGAGATCCAGGATGTCGAGCAGGGTGATGCTCTGCAACGGAAGGTGCGCCAAGGTCGTGCCGGCCAGCAGCGCCTCCCAGCCCCCGTCGATGGATTGGAGTGGGATGGACTGGAGCGGGATCGCCAGCAGGGTGCGGGCGGACTCCGGGAGTCCATTCAGATCGATGCTCTGCAACGGGATCGACTGCAACGGCGAGGCCTGCACCGTGGTGCCCGACGGTGGCTGACTCAGGTCGATGGCACCCAGCGGAGTGGCCGCGATCGAGCCCGACCCCGACTCCGTGTGGTCGGTGAGCAGCGACGGTGCGAGGCCGGCGGTGGGCACGAACGTGGCACCGACGACCATCTGGGGTGGGGAACTGACGTCGACGAACGGCTGGGGACCCGGCGGTGGCACCAGGTCGATGGTGGTGAAGCGGAAGGTGGCGCCCGCGTCGACCTCCGGGACGTCGTACCTCGGCGCACCCACGGTCGCACCGCCATGATCGACCCAGTTCACCAGCGCCGCACCGAAGTCGGCATCCTCCGGGCCGATCAGCGACGCCTCGTGGCTCCAGGTGGCGGAGCCGTCGCTCTTGCGGGTCGCGACGTAGGCGTAGGTGCTGCCGGTCGCGGGCGCACCGACCAGCAGGCTGAGGTGCTCCCCGCCGCGACTGAGCGCGACCGCAGCGCCGAGGCGTTCCCCCTCGGCGACCCACGACCCCTCGAGGGCCGGCCCCGAGCCGGCGGGCATCCTATAGACGCGCGCCTGGTCGCCCGAGCCGGCTCCGACAGCGAACCGGTCACCGGCCAGATCCAGGGAGAGTGCCCCTCCACCCTCGAGTCCCACCTGGAAGGCACGGTCGAACTCAAGGGTGTCGCCGAGGAAGAAGCGACTGATCCTGATAGCACCGTTGCTGGCATGGCCAGCCACCAGCACAGTGTCACCGTCGGCGGCCAGCGCCTTGCCCCACTCGGTCGCATTCTCGTCCAGGGTGACGGTCTCGCGGTGCGTGAAGCTCGGCGAGTAGCTGTCCTGCACCCCGGTGCGCTGGTAGCGGTGCACCTGGCCCGCTCCCCCATTGCCGCCGGGCTCACCGACGATCAAGGTGCCGTCAGCGGTGAACGCGACACTGCTGCCGAATCGGCCGAAGTCGGTGACCGCATCGGGATCGAACACCCCGGGCCGACCGCCTCCCGGCCCGGAGTGGCCGCCTGCCCAGATCTCTGCCGCCCAGGCGGAGTATGGGTTGCCCGGAGGGCCGCTGCGTCCGTAGACACCGACGGTGCCGATATCGGTGCCGACCCTGGTGATCGGATGCAGGTCACCGCGGCCGTCCAGGTCGATGTCGTTGTCGGCCGGGTTGCCGACGGCGACCCAGATCCCGGTCTCGTTGCCGTCGGCGTCACGCTGCACGTGCACCGCCAGTGCGGTGCCCCACTCGCTGGCGCCGCTGACCGTCTGGTGGAACATGCCCGGGTTCCAGGTCCGGTCGAGGGTCCACGCCCCGCTCTCACGGCGGAACAGGTAGACAGCGCCTTCACCGCGGGCGTCCGATTGCCAGCGACGGTCCCGGGGGGCGGTCACGGCGAGCACGTCACCGTCCTGGGCGATCCGGTAGCCGAACTGGGCGTGGAAGCGGTGACCGATCGGGCGCAGGTCCTCGCCGACGTCGAAGCCGGCTCCGGTCAGCTGGTAGGTGGCCACCGCGCCGGGCAACGTCGACGTATCGAAGTGGCTGTCCGGGGCACCGACGGCCAGGTGCGGCCCGTGGGTGGCGACGCTGGTACCGAACCGGCTGTGGTTCCACCTGAGTTCATCGGTGAGGTTGCGGTGGAAGCGACCGTC
The DNA here is from genome assembly GCF_016827675.1 of Nocardioides limicola. Classification (GTDB taxonomy): domain Bacteria; phylum Actinomycetota; class Actinomycetes; order Propionibacteriales; family Nocardioidaceae; genus Nocardioides; species Nocardioides limicola. The sequence continues at coordinate 44,914 of NZ_JAERJA010000003.1, forward strand.
GAGGCGCTGGCGGAACTGCGGCACATCGTCGGAACCCAGTCCGGGGCGCTCCCAGACGTGGACCGCGCCGATGGCGCCGATCCCGGCCACCGATTGCAACCGGGCACCGATGACCAGGCGCTGGCCGGTCTCGTCGAAGGCGACCGACCAGCCGAAGGCGGCCGTGGCTTGGGTGGATTCGTCCTCGGGCGTCGTCGGGTCGTCGTGGTTCCACGCGTGCACCCGGATCCAGGTGTCGACGGGCTCCGGCTCGGGTTCGGGCTCCGGCTCCGGTTCGGGTTCGGGTTCGGGCTCCGGCTCGGGTTCGGGTTCGGGCTCGGGTTCGGGCTCGGGTTCGGGCTCGGGTTCGGGCTCCGGCTCGGGTTCGGGTTCGGGCTCGGGCTCCGGCTCGGGTTCGGGTTCGGGCGGCAGCGTGACCTGGTGGTGGTACAGATGGGCCAGGTTGGCCCCCGGCTCACCGACCAGCAGGTCACCGCCAGCCAGCGCCACCGCGTGGCCGAACTGGCCTTCGTCATGCCGGGTCGGTGGCACCACGAGCGCCTGGGGCACCCAGTCGGCAGCCACCTGCCGGAACAGGTGCACCGCGCCCCGGTTGGCCGAGACCCCTGCCGGATACGGATCGTCGAACGTGCCTGCGGTGGGAGTCTGGGTCCCGTCATCGCCGGGGGCGCCGACCGCGATCAGGTCACCGTCGACGGCGACCGAGGTGCCGAACCGCTGCAGCACATCCCGGTCCTCGGGTGCCTCGGTCGCGCCGTTGGGCGGATCCAGGATGGTCTGGATCGCGTAGTTGCCGCCGAACCCCCCGGCACGCTGGTGGACCTCCACCCAGCCGATCCGCTCCACGAACGGGTCCGGGTCGTCGTTCGCATCCGGCCCGTCGGGCACGAACCGGCCGTTCGCGGTGCTGTTGGGGGCACCGATCACCAGCACGTCGCCGGCGATCGCCACCGAGTTGCCGTACAGCCCCTGCTGAACGCCGGGACGGGCCGTCGGGGCGATCACCTGCGGTGCCGCCGCCGACTGGTGCGGTGCCACCGTGACCGGATCACCCGGGAATCGCCACACCACCACCCGGTTCGCGTTGACCGCAGACGCAACCACAGTGACGCCGGCAGACTCCACCTGCAGCGCCACGGCCGCACCGAGGAAGCCGCTGTTGACCCCTGCGGGTGGCAGCAACTGCTGTACCAGCCGCCAATCGCCGTCTCCGGAGTCGTCGAAGTACACGTAGATCGAGCCGGCGTTGTTGGCCCCGGTCGGCAGCACCCGATCCCCAGGCGCGGAGATCGCCATCCAGCGCTGGTCCACGGCCACCGAGTGGCCGAACCGGTCCCACGCGTCGTTGGGCAAGGCCTCCAGTGTCTCCACCGAGTTCAGCACCGGGTCGATCACGATCGGGTAGACGGCGCCCCTGTCGTCCACCACGATCCGCAGGCCTGTCGCAGTGACCCGGAAGTCGGCCTGCAGCGTGGTGCCGACCGCGTCGAAGGCGGTCAGCCCGCCGTAGGCCACCCACGCGCCGGACGGGAGCACGAACCTGGCCGCTGTGGCGGCGGGCAGCTCAACCGCAGCTCCGGTCACCGTCAGATCCAGGGCGAGGCGGCCGCGACCACCGGGCCTGGCCGGCACCGTCCACCCCTGCTCCAGCCCGGCGCTCCGGTTCCGGAACCACTCCACCACCGGCCCACGCACGGCCGTCGCCGTCGTATCGGTGGCGAGCGGGGCAGCTTCGGGAAGCGCCGCCAACTCCCCACGGCGGCCGAACGCGGTCGCCTGCAGGGCCATCGACTCCGCGGCACCGGAGGGAGTGACCTCCACCCGACTCCCGGCCAGGGTGGCCGTGATCCCCGCCTCGGCGTTGTGGACGGCCAGAGTGCCGTCCGCACCCCGGGCGAACATCAGCTCCGCGGCGGCCAACTGGGCCGCGATCGAGGCGCTCTCCGCAGCCGACAGGGCGGCTGGCTCCGCCGTCGCGGGCCCCGCCGAGCCAACTCGGTCCACCAGGGCCGGGGCCAGTCCGGTCAGCGAGGCGAGCAGCGCCAAGGACAGCAGCGAGACGAGTACGCCGCGCATCGAGTCCGGAGCCCGCGACGGCGCGAGCACCCGACCCTGTTGGCCCCCGACCACACCGACCTGCATGCGAATCACCTCGACAGTCATGTGCTCAGACTGTTCGGCTCGGGCGGATCAAGCATCCCAAGAACTGGTGATTCTCCAGCCGAATGGTCCGGAGGCCCCCCGTCGGTGCGCCTCCGAACATCACCCCCAACCGGACGGCGTCGCGACGAGTTACGGCAAAAGTGTGAAATTGGCCACAAACTTTGCTTTCGGATAGGCACACTGATCCCGTGACCGGCTCGATGGTGGCTCCCGCGGCCCTGCTCCGCTCGCTGGGTACGCCGGTCAGGCTGGCCGCCGGGGACGCCCTGGTCCGCCAGGGCGACCGCGCCGATCACGTGTACCTGGTCCTCTCCGGATCTGCCCGGGTGGAGATCGACGGAGCCGAGATGGGGCCGCCCGTCTCGGCCGGCGACTGGGTGGGAGAACTGGCAGTCCTCGACGACGCCCCCCGAGCGGCCACCGTGACCGCGACCGGCCCGGTGGAGCTGCTCGCCTTCGGTGCCGAGACCTTCACCGACCTGCTCGCCGACCTTCCCGACCTCCGGCGCCAGATCACCGCCTCGCTGACCCGGCGACTGCGCCAGGTCAGCACCGGTTGGGCGCAGTTGGCGGTGGACACCGACGTGTTGCTCGACGCCTACTTCGCGATCCAAGGGGCCGGCAGTGACCGGGACCGGCACACCGCCATCGAACAGGCCGCCCTCCTGCTGCGCCGCCTGGCCACCGCGACGCCGACGGAGACTCCCCGGGTGCCGTTGGGCGCGTTGACCCCCGCCGAGCGTCGCGTCGCCGACCTGGTCGCCCGGGGGTTGTCCAACGCCGCGGTGGCGGCCGAACTCTTCCTCAGCGAGCACACGGTGGCCAGCCATCTCAAGCACATCTACGTCAAGCTCGAGATCACGTCCCGGGTGGCGCTGGCCGGGCTGGTGCTTCGCTCGAGCTGATCCGGGCCCGGAAATCGCCCACCGACATCGCGAGCACCCGCACCGGGCTGAGCGCGGTTGCGGTGGCCGAGCGGGGGAACCCCAGCGTCGGCCCGAGCTCGCCGAAGTAGCGCCCGGCCTCGACGGTGGCGACCGACTCGCGCTGCCCGTCGGCCCGGGTCCGGGTGATCTCGACGGCGCCCTCCTCCACGACGTACACCAACTCACCGCGGCTGCCCTGCTCGAAGATGACCTCACCCGCGGCGTACTCCTGGACCTGCGGCGGCTGCTCGTCACTGCGGAACTCCGGGACCAGGTGGATGACCCGGTCGGCGATCGGCGCCAGCCGGTCGTCATGGGTGGAGACCACGATCAGCCGGCCGTCGGCCCGCAACTCCCTCAGCAACGCGATGATGCCCTCGGCATGGATGTAGTCGAGGTTGGCGGTCGGTTCATCGGCCACCAGGATCGGGGGGTCGGCGGCCAGCCCCCGCGCCACCGCGACCCGCTGCTGCTGGCCTCCCGACAACCTCCCTGGTCGACGGCCGCTCTCGGCGGTGAGACCCACTCGGTCCAGCAGCACATCGGCGCGCGCCAGCGCTGCTCGACGTCCGACACCGGCCAGCAGCAAGGGGACGGCCACGTTCTCTCGCGCTGTCAGCGACGGCACCAGGTTGAAGGCCTGGAACACGAAACCGACCTGTCGCTGTCGATAGCCGGTCAGCTCACGTCCGGACAACCCGGTCACCGGCACTCCACCAGCCCGGATGCTGCCACTGGTCGGGCTCAGGATCCCGCCGATGGCCGACAGCAGCGAGGTCTTGCCGCACCCGGACGGCCCCAGCAGCACCACCAGCTCACCGGCGTCGGCCTCCAGGGTGAACCCGTCCACCGGCCGGACCGGATAGCCGCCGGTGCGGTACTCGATGACGAGGTCGCGGACCTCCAGCAGCGCGCTCATTGGCCCGGCCCCGAGAAGGCCAGCGCCGGGTCGGTGCGGACCGCCTGACGCAGGCCCGCGGCCCCGGCCGCGAGGGCGACCAGCACCGCCAGCGCCGGCAGTTGCCAGAAGGCGCGGGCCGGCACGGTGATGGCCATCGGGAAGATCGGCACCAGCAGCGCCTGTAGGCCGGTCGCCACCGCCGCAGCGCCCAGCGCCACCAGCACTCCCTGCAGAGCGATCGAGGCACCGAGCTGGCCGGTCCCGCCTCCCACGGCCTTCAGCACGGCCACGTCGCGGCGCCGGTCCAACGCGGAGAGGTAGGTGAGCGTGCCGATGATCATCGCGGCCACGAACCACAGCAGCATCCGGATCAGGTTCACCGAGGAGATCGCCCCGTCCAGTGGCCGCATCGCGTCCTCGGCGATGGCCGCGCTGGGCAGCACCGTGTATCCCCGCGGCACCCGATCGGGGAAGCCGTCGAGCAGCAGCGCGTTGGCCAGCGGTTGCCCGCGGTAGAGCAGCGCCTGGGCGTCCTGGAGTGGCATGAAGACCAGCGGCATCCCGGCGAAGAGCGTCATCCCGGAGGTGTGCCCGACCACGGTGTAGGTCGTCGGGCCGATCGTCACCGGGTCACCCAGTGGCACCCCCAACGACAGGTCGACGACCACCTCACCCGGCTCGGTGGGCAGCGTCCCAGCCACCGGGGACGGCTCGCCCCGGGCACCCGGCGAGAAGCCGGCGATCACGATGTCGGTGTGGGCATCCCCCTCGGTGACGCTGTGCCGGGCGGTGACCAGCGGCGCCGCACCCGGCACCCGCCGGGCCACCCCGGTGCGGATCGTCGCCGAGGAGGTGAACGCCCCGGTGGCGCCGTCGCGCAGCAGCCAGGCGTCCGCCTCCATCGCGTCGACGACCTGCCGGGGCTCGCGGATGAACTGCTCGGTCAGGCCCGTCATCAGGAACAGCATCGCGAAGACGACCGAGGTGCCGATGATCGCCGACCCCACCCGGGCGACCCGCAGTTGCAGGTCCCGGACGGTGAGCAGCCAGACCCCGCCCCCGCGGCCCCGTCGCACGGGGGCGGGGGCGGCCTCAGGGGTGCAGTCCACCCGGACGTGCCCCGCTGTGTTGGTGCCCTCGGCCAGCGCCCGCAGCGCCGGCCGGGCGCGGGTGGCCGCGTCGTCGGCGAGTCGGTCGCCGCCTTTGAAGTCGAGCATGCCGCCTCCTGGCAGGTCGAGGTCGAGGTAGAGATCGGCCACCTGTTCCTGAAGGGCCGCGTCGCGACGGGCCGCCGAGGCGACCAGGGTCGATCGGACCAGGGTGGTGAGCAGCCGGGGTGGCCCGGCACCCCGGCGGCGGAGCAGCCACGCCGACAGCCCGCCGATCGAGAGCGGATAGGTGGCACGGGCCGCTGGCCCTCGCGAGGGAGCGACGTCGACGGCGAGCAGGTGCCCGGTCGGGACCCGGCGCCGCATCTCCGCGACCGGCACGTTGTCCAGCACACCGCCATCCACCAGAAGGTCACCGTCGCGGGCCACCGGCGGGAGTACGCCGGGGATGGAGATGGTCGCCCGCAGTGCGGTCAGCAGCGGCCCGCGGTCGTGCACCTCGACCCGGCACTGGGTGAGGTTCGTGGACACGCAGAAGAACGGCAGCCACAGGTCGGTGATGTCCAGGTCACCGACCAGCGACTCCAGCCGTGAGGTGATCCGGCGCCCGGCCAGCACCGAGGTCACCGGCAGCGTGTAGTCGAGGATCCGCCGGAACGCCTGACGCCCCATCACCCGCCGGTCCTCGGGGGTCATCTCCATCCCCAGCGCCATCGCCATCAGGGCACCGAAACTGGTGCCGGCCACCTGGTCGATGGGGTGGTCGAACTCCTCCAGCAGTTCGACCACCCCAAGGTGGGCGAAGCCGCGGGAGCCGCCGCCGCCGAAGACGGCGGCGTTGCCGGTGCCTGCCAGCAGGCGGGCCACCCGCGCCACCGCCTGCGGGTCCCCCGCGCGCAGGTGCAGGTGCGACAGCAGTGGCCGGTCGGCGAGCCACCGTGGCGTGCCGGTCGGGATCCGTGTCTCCGCCGGATGCACCAGCACCAGGCAGACGGCCGGATCGTGATGGCTGCTGAGCATCCGCCACATGTCCTGTTCGTGCGGCCGGATCCTCGGGTCGTCCGTGGCGTCGGCGAGCAGCACCACCCGGTCCGCCCCGCGCAACACCCGCCGACTCCACGCCGTCCACCCCGAGTCGACGACCAGGACCAGGTGCGAATGGTGCGCCTCCAGCGCTGCCAGGTGCGCCTCCAACTCACTCACCCCGGGCGCCCCGGGCTCACGCTGCGCCGCGCCCGAACCCAACGCCTGGTCCACATCCCCACTGGTGACGATCCGGACACCCGGACCCCACTGCTCGGCCAGGTGCCCCGCCCAACTGCCGACGTCGATGCCGGGTGAGCTGGGCACCAGCGTGAAACAGGCCGGTCCGGCGCCGCGCTGGTCACCTGAGCGCACTCGGTCCAGCGCTCTGGCCGCCAGGTGGAGCCCGACCTGGGGGTCCCGGGTGAGCAGGGTCCGGTAGGCCGCGCGCCCCAACCGCAGCACGGTGGTGTCCCGGACCGCGTACACCGAGGCGGCCCGGGGCTCTCCGCTGAGCAGTGCCACTTCACCGACCACCTCGCCGTGCCCGTGCTCTCCGACGACCTGTTCGCCTGCCCGGTCGGTGCGGAATGCTCGGAGCCGTCCCCAGGCGACGACGTACAGCGCGTCGCCGGGGTCGCCGGCCCGGAAGAGGCATTCGCCCGCAGGGACGGTCAACCGCTCCGCCAGGCCGGTGATCACCGCCGCGTCGACGTCGGTCAGCCCGAACGCCCCGGCCACGGTCCCGAGCAGTCCGTCCTGCTCGGGGACCAGATGCTGGGCCATCGCCCGACCGGAGTCCGCCACATCGTTCAGGCTCCCTCAGTCGGGCCGGGTCCGGCGTCCCCCGAAGTAGTGATCTTGGTCCTCGCCCGCCTGGCCCATCCGGGTCACCTTCGGGACACCAACGGGCCACCCGCGACCCGTCGACTGAGGACGGTCGCGGCTGAGCTGACCTCGGCGGCCAGCGCGGCGACATCGACGTCCTCGGCGCTCGGCCAGGTCAGCGCGATGCCGGCGACCGGATGGGCGTTGTGGTCGAGCACCGCAGCGGCCACCGACGCGAACCCCGGGGTGACCTCGCCCTCCTCCGAGGCGTAGCCGCGGCCTCGGGTCGCGGCCAGCACACTGCGCAGTGCGGTCAGCGAGGTCGGCCCGACGCCGTGCCGGTCGACGAAGGCGGACCGGTCGGGGAAGAGCGCGCGGACCTGGCTGGCCGGCAGGGCGGCCAGGATCGCCCGGCCGCTGGCGGTGAGGTGGGCAGGCAGGCGTACGCCGACGTCGGTCACCAGCGGCGGCCGTCCGGGGGCCCGCTCCTCGATGATGTAGAGCACCTCGCGGCCGTGCGGGACGGCCAGGTGCGCCGAGTGGCCGGTCCGGTCCACCAGCGCCGCCAGCGGTCGGCGGGCGATCCTCGACATCGGCTCCTGGTGGGTGTAGCCCGAGCCCACCTCGAAGGCGGCCACCCCGAGGCCGTAGCGGTGCTCCTCGGCCAGGTGCACCACGAACCCCTCCTCGATCATCGCCGCCATCAGGTGGTACCCGGTCGACCGCGGCATTCCGACGCCGGCGCAGATCCGGTCCAGGGTGACCGGCTCGGACTGACGCGCCAGGAACCGCAGCACGCGCAGCGTGCGGGTCGCCGCCGGCACCTGTGCCATCTCTGCTCCTGTCTCGGATCCGAGACTGATTGTCGGTCACGGGGATCCTCCCAGGCCCGCGACGGGTGTGCAATGGCAGACATGAGCACACCACCTGTCCGCACCGTGGCCGTCGGGGTCGGCCCGGTCACCTTCGACGACGTTCTCGCGGTCGCCCGACACGGCGCCGGGGTCGAACTCACCGCTGAGGCCGTCGACGCGATCGAACGGGCCAGGGCGGTGGTGGACAAGCTCGCCGCCGACCCGACCCCCGCCTACGGGATCTCCACCGGCTTCGGGGCACTGGCCACCCGACACATCGACGCGGACCTGCGGTCCCAACTGCAACGTTCGCTGATCCGCTCCCACGCCGCCGGCAGCGGCGACCCCGTCGAGACCGAGGTGGTCCGGGCGTTGATGCTGCTGCGGCTCTCCACACTCGCCTCGGGGCACACCGGCGTACGGGCGCGGACCGCGCAGGCCTACGCCGACCTGCTCACCCATCGGATCACCCCGGTGGTGCACGAGTACGGATCACTGGGCTGCTCCGGCGACCTGGCGCCGCTGGCCCACTGCGCGCTGGCGGTGATGGGCGAAGGCGAGGTGGACACTCCGGCCGGCCGGATGCCGGCGGCCGACGCGTTGGCCGCGGCCGGGCTGCGACCGGTCGAGTTCGAGGCCAAGGAGGGGCTGGCGCTGATCAACGGCACCGACGGGATGCTGGGCATGCTGGTGATGGCACTGGCCGACCTGCGGCTGCTGCTGCGCACCGCCGACGTGGCGGCGGCGATGTCGGTGGAGGCACTGCTGGGCACCGACCGGGTCTTCGCTCCCGAACTGCAGGCGCTGCGGCCGCACCCGGGCCAGGCCGCCTCGGCCGCCAACCTGGTCCGGCTGCTCGCCGACTCCGGTGTCGTCGCCTCCCATCGCGGCACCCCAGAAAGTGGGACACAGTGCGACCGGGTCCAGGACGCCTACTCGCTGCGCTGCTCCCCCCAGGTGCACGGCGCCGGCCGGGACACCCTCGACCATGCGGCCACGGTGGCCGCCCGGGAGTTGGCCAGCGCCATCGACAACCCGGTGGTGGTCTCGGCCACCTCGACCAGGGTCGAGTCGAACGGCAACTTCCACGGCGCCCCGGTCGGCTACGTGCTCGACTTCCTGGCGATCGTCGCCGCCGACCTGGCCTCGATCAGTGAACGCCGCACCGACCGGTTCCTGGACAAGGCGCGCAACCACGGACTGCCGCCGTTCCTGGCCGACGATCCCGGCGTGGACAGCGGCCACATGATCGCCCAGTACACCCAGGCCGCGATCGTCTCCGAGCTCAAACGGCTGGCGGCTCCGGCCAGCGTCGACTCGATCCCGTCCAGCGCGATGCAGGAGGATCACGTGTCGATGGGCTGGTCAGCGGCCCGCAAACTTCGCCGAGCCATCGACGGGCTGGGGCGGGTGCTGGCGATCGAGGTGCTCACCGCGGCCCGGGCACTGGCGATCCGCACCGCCACCGGCGACACCGCCGGGGTCGCCCCGGCGCCGGCCACCGGAGCGGTCGCCGCGCTGCTGCACTCACGAGACGCCGGCGTCCCCGGACCGGACCGGTTCCTGGCCCCCGAGATCGCCACCGCCGTCGAACTGGTCACCACCGGCGCCGTCCTGGCCGCCGCCGAATCCACGATCGGAGAACTGGCATGACCTCGAACCCCCGACTGCCCATCCACGCACCGCACGGCAGCACCCTCACCGCACGGTCCTGGCAGACCGAGGCAGCGATGCGGATGCTGATGAACAACCTCGACCCGGAGAACGCCGAACGCCCCGAGGACCTGGTCGTCTACGGCGGCACCGGCAAGGCGGCCCGCGACTGGCCGTCGTACGACGCGATCCTGCGCACCCTGAGCACCCTCGCCGACGACGAGACCCTGCTGGTCCAGTCCGGCAAGCCGGTCGGGGTCTTCCGGACCCACGAGTGGGCGCCGCGGGTGCTGATCGCGAACTCGAACCTGGTCGGTGACTGGGCGAACTGGGAGGAGTTCCGACGCCTGGAGCAGCTGGGCCTGACCATGTACGGCCAGATGACCGCGGGGTCGTGGATCTACATCGGCACCCAGGGGATCCTGCAGGGCACCTACGAGACGTTCGCTGCGGTGGCGGAGAAGATCTCGACAGGCTCGATCACCGGGAAGGGCGGCTCGCTGGCGGGGACGATCACGGTGACCGCCGGGCTGGGCGGGATGGGGGGTGCGCAGCCGTTGGCAGTGACCATGAACGAGGGCGTGGCGATCTGCCTCGAGGTGGACCAGTCCAGGATCACCCGCCGGATCGAGCACCGCTACCTCGACGTCCAGGCCGACTCACTGACCGAGGCGGTGGCGATGGCCGTCGCCGCCCGCGACGAACGCCGGCCGCTGTCGATCGGGGTGCTCGGCAACGCCGCCGAACTGCTCCCGCAACTGCTGCGGATGGACGCCCCGATCGACATCGTCACCGACCAGACCTCCGCGCACGATCCCCTGAGCTACCTGCCGATCGGGGTGCCGTTCGAGCAGTGGCACGACCGCGCCCAGGCCGATCCGGACGAGTTCACCCGACAGGCCCGCGCCTCGATGGCGATCCACGTCCAGGCGATGGTGGAGTTCGCGGACCGCGGCGCGGAGGTCTTCGACTACGGCAACTCGATCCGCGACGAGGCCCGCAAGGGCGGCTACGACCGGGCGTTCGACTTCCCCGGCTTCGTGCCCGCCTACATCCGGCCGCTCTTCTGTGAGGGCAAGGGCCCGTTCCGATGGGCGGCCCTCTCCGGTGACCCGGCCGACATCGCCGCCACCGACCGGGCGATCCTGGAGCTCTTCGGCGAGGACGAGCGGCTGCGCCGGTGGATCACGATGGCCAGCGAGCAGGTGCAGTTCCAGGGGCTGCCGGCGCGGATCTGCTGGCTCGGGTACGGCGACCGGCACCGGGCCGCGTTGAAGTTCAACGAGATGGTGGCCAGCGGTGAGCTCTCCGCACCGATCGTGATCGGCCGCGACCACCTCGACTGCGGGTCGGTCGCCTCCCCCTACCGGGAGACCGAGTCGATGCTGGACGGCTCGGACGCGATCGCCGACTGGGCGCTGCTCAACGCGCTGGTCAACACCGCGTCGGGGGCCACCTGGGTCTCCATCCACCACGGCGGTGGGGTCGGCATGGGCCGCTCCCTGCACGCCGGCCAGGTCTGCGTCGCCGACGGCACCGAGCTCGCCGCCCAGAAGCTGGAGCGGGTGCTCACCAACGACCCCGGGATGGGGGTGATCCGGCACGTCGACGCCGGCTACGACCGGGCCGGCGAGGTGGCCCGGGAGCACGGCGTACGGATCCCGATGCAGGAGCAGCCGTGAGCTTCGAGAGCCTGTGGGGCGACCTCGCGCCGGTGGGCCGGCAGGCCGGCGGCGGCTACTTCCGGCAGCCCTTCGGCAGCGCCGAACGGGAGGCGGTGGCCTGGTTCGTCGAGGCCGCCCAGGCTCGCGGCCTGGCGGTGACCGGCGACGGGTTCGGCAACCTGCGGGCCACTTGGCAGGCGGGCTCCGGCCCGGCGGTGCTCACCGGCTCGCACCTGGACAGCGTCCTCGACGGCGGCGCGTACGACGGTCCCCTCGGCGTCGCCTCGGCGTTGGCCGCGATCGACATGCTCCGTGACCGGGGCTTCTCCCCCAGCCGGCCGATCAGTGTGGCCGTCTTCGTCGAGGAGGAGGGATCCCGGTTCCCGACCGCCTGCCTGGGGTCGAGGCTGGCCACCGGCGCCGTCGACCTGGACCGGGCCGCGACCATCCGTGACGCCGACGGGGTGAGCGTGCTGGACGCGATGGCCGACGCCGGGTTGGATCCGAGCGCCGGCAGCGACCTGCTCAACGAGGTCGGTTGCTTCGTGGAGTTGCACGTGGAGCAGGGCCGCACCCTGGTGCACCGCGACGCCGCGATCGGGGTCGCGGAGTGCATCTGGCCGCACGGGCGGTGGCGGTTCGACTTCACCGGTGAGGCCAACCATGCCGGCGCCACCGCGATGGCCGATCGGCGCGACCCGATGCTGAGCTACGCGATGACCGCGCTGGCGGCCAACAAGCAGGCCCGCCTGGCCGATCTCAGTCGGGCCACCTTCGGCCGGGTCGAGGTGACCCCGAACGGCACCAACGCGATCCCGTCGCGGGTGACCGGCTGGCTGGACGCCCGCAGCGCCTCCGAGGAGGTGCTGGCCCAGATGGTGGCCGCGATCACCGCGCAGGCGGCCGACCGGGCGGGCCGGGACGGCACCGCGGTGGCCGTGACCCCCGAGTCGGTCTCGGCGGCGGTCGACTTCGACACCGGTCTGGCCGCCCGGATCGCCGGCCCGCACGGCTGGCCGGTGATCGGCAGCCAGGCCGGCCACGATGCGGGGATCCTGCAGCAGGCCGGCATCGCCACGGCGATGCTTTTCGTCCGCAACCCCACCGGCGTCTCGCACTCGCCCGCCGAAAGCGCCGAGCTGGTCGACTGCCTGGCCGGGGTGGGCGCGCTCGCGGACACCCTCGCCCTCCTCGCCGGTGACCCGCCGTGACGGCGTACTGGCTGGAGCGGGCCTGGCTCAGCGCCGGCGACGTGGTCGACGGGGTCCGGGTCGAGGTGGACGGGACCCGGATCGCGGGCGTCGAGGTCGGCGTCGCGCCCGGCTCCGCGCAGCCGCTGCGCGGGATCACCGTCCCGGGGTTCGCGAACTGTCACAGTCACGCGTTCCACCGGGCACTGCGCGGCCGCACCCAACGCGAGCGCGGCAGCTTCTGGACGTGGCGGGAGCAGATGTACGGGCTCGCTGCGACGCTGACCCCGGACTCCTACTTCACTCTGGCCCGGGCCGCGTACGCCGAGATGGTGGCGGCCGGGATCACCAGCGTCGGCGAGTTCCACTACCTGCACCACGCCCGGGACGGCGCGCCGTACGCGGATCCGAACGCGATGGGCCACGCCCTGATCGAGGCCGCCCGGGAGGCCGGGCTGCGGATCGCGCTGTTGGACACCTGCTATCTGGCCGCCGGCATCGGCCGCGACGTCGAGGGCGTGCAGCGCCGCTTCAGCGACGGTGACGCCGACTCGTGGGCGCAGCGCTGGTCGGCGCTGGCCGCGGCGTACGCCGGCGCCGAGGACGTGGTGATCGGGGCGGCGATCCACTCGGTGCGGGCGGTCCCGCGCGATCAGCTCGGGGCCGTGGTCGCGGCCGCCGCGGGCCGGCCGTTGCACGTGCACCTGTCCGAGCAGGTCGCCGAGAACGAGGAGTGTCTGGCCGCCTACGGCCTCACCCCCACCGGGCTGCTCGCCGAGGCTGGGGCTCTGGGTCCGGACACGTCGCTGGTGCATGCCACCCATCTCAGCGGTGCCGACATCGCCGCGATCGGGGCGGCGGGCTGCCACGTCTGCCTCTGCCCGACCACCGAGCGTGATCTGGCCGATGGGATCGGCCCGGCCGGGGCTCTGCACGGCGCCGGCGCCCGGCTCACCCTGGGCAGCGACAGTCACGCCGTGGTCGACCCCTTCGAGGAGATGCGGGCGATGGAGCTGCACGAGCGACTGGCCACCGGCCGCCGCGGCCACTGGCGGGCGGCCGAACTGCTGGCCGCCGGCGGCCGCTCCTCCTCGCTGGGCTTCGCCGACGCGGTGATCGCGCCCGGGGCCCGGGCCGATCTGGTCACCGTCGACTCGGTCAGCCCGCGCACCGCCGGCACCGGCGCGTCGGCCGAGACGGTGGTCTTCGCGGCCACCGCCGCCGAGGTACGCCACGTGGTCTCCGGTGGCACAGTGGTGTTCACGACCGAGCGGGCCGGCCAGGTCGGCGCCCGGCTCGAGGCTGCGATCGCCGCCGTCTGGGAGGAGGACTGATGGGCACGCTGGTGGTCTACCGGATCGGCGAACTGGTCAGCAACGACCCCGAGCTCGGCGACGGCTCGCCGCTGGGTCTGCTCCGGGACGCCGCGGTGGTCATCGAGGACGGCGTGGTGGCCTGGGTCGGGCCGTCGTCGCGGGCGCCGGCGGCCGATGCGGCGTACGACGCGGCGGGGCGGGCGGTGATCCCCGGCTTCGTGGACTCGCACGCGCACCTGGTCTTCGCCGGCGACCGGTCTGCCGAGTTCGCGGCCCGGATGGCGGGGACGGCGTACTCGGCCGGCGGGATCCGGACCACGGTGGCGGCCACCCGCGCCGCCGCCGACGAGACACTGCAGGCCGGCGTGGCCCGGCTGGTGGCCGAGATGCGCCGCCAGGGCACCACCACGGTGGAGATCAAGAGCGGCTACGGCCTGACCGTGGCCGACGAGGCCCGCGCGTTGGCGGTGGCCCGTGCCTTCACACCGGAGACCACCTTCCTGGGTGCCCACGTGGTCCCGGAGGAGTACGCCGAGGATCCGGGTGGCTACGTCGACCTGGTCACCGGGCCGATGCTGGACGCGGCTGCGCCGTACGCGAAGTGGGTGGACGTCTTCTGCGAGGTCGGCGCCTTCGACGTCGACCAGGCCCGGGCGGTGCTGACCGCCGGGATGGCCCGTGGCCTGCTGCCGCGGGTGCACGCCAACCAGCTCGGCCTCGGCCCCGGGGTGCAACTGGCCTGCGAGCTCGGTGCGGCCTCGGCCGACCACTGCACCCACCTGAGTGAGGCGGATGTGGCGGCGCTGGCGGAGTCGGGCACGGTCGCGACGCTGCTGCCCGGCGTGGAGTTCTCCACCCGGTCGCCCTATCCGGATGCCCGGCGGCTGCTCGCCGCCGGGGTCACTGTGGCGCTGGCCAGTGATTGCAATCCGGGCTCGTGCTACTCCTCGTCGATGCCGCTGATGATCGCGCTGGCGGTCCGCGAGATGCGGATGACGCCGGCCGAGGCACTGTGGGCGGCCACCGCCGGTGGCGCGGCCGCGCTACGGCGCCAGGACGTGGGCCGGTTGGTGCCGGGCGCCCGCGGTGACCTGGTGGTGCTGGACGCTCCGTCGTACCTGCATCTGGCCTATCGGCCGGGGGTGCCGCTGGTGGCCGATGTGCTGGGTTGAGCCTCGGTCGTGGGGCCGGCGAACCGCCCGGCGAACCCTCGCAGCGGCATGTCGGCGCTGGTGAGGATGCCGGGCGGGGCGGCGACCACGGAGCGGATCGCGTTCAGTGCGGGCAGCCCGGTGACGGTCATCCCGATCGAGGCGAAGGCCGCGACGCTGGAGAAGTCGGTGCCGGGCTTGGGGAAGATCATGTGCTTGCTGTAGATGCACGGGTCGCCGGCGATCTTGGTGATGTAGCAGCCCTGGATGTCCCACTTGGGTTCGGTGTGCGGGGTCATCTGCCACTCCAGATGCGCCTCCACTCGCGGCACGCCGTCGACCAGGCCCTGGTACTTGAGGTAGTTGGCGCCGAGCGACCCGGCGGGGAGCTGGTACCAGCCCAGGTCGATGTCCTCGGTGCAGGCGCCCAGCTCGTAGGAGAAGGCGACCTCGTCCAGCTCCAGCCCGAAGCAGTCGGCCATCATCCACACCGAGTCGGCGAAGACGCTCGTGTACTTCTCCAGCATCCCCGGCAGCGCCGGGTCGTCGACGGGGAGGCCGTAGCCGACCTCGCGCCAGGTGTCGGCCGAGTGGTGGCAGGACACGTCGACCGACTCGATGACGGTGACGTTCTCGATCTCGGCCACGTCGGCGGTGTGCACGACGCCGAGGATCTGGCAGAGACCCGGGTTCATCCCGGTGCCGTAGAAGGTGGCGCCGCCACGCTGGCAGGCCTCCTCGATGATCTCGGTCCAGGGGCGTCCGGAGGGGTGTGGGTGGTTGGCGTTGCGGTGGTGGCCGGTGATCCAGTCGGCGGTGGTGACGATGTCGATGCCCGCCTCGAGCACCTGCAGGTAGAGCTCCTCGTCGGGGAAGACCCCGTGGAAGGTGACCACGTCGGGCTTGGCGGCGATGATCTCGGCGACGCTGCCGGTCGCGGTGACGCCGATCGGGTCGAGGCCGGCGAGTTCGCCGACGTCGCGGCCGACCTTCTCCGGGGAGTAGCAGTGCACACCGATCAGTTCGAGGTCCGGGTGCTGCCCGATCCGCTTGATCATCTCGGTGCCGACGTTGCCGGTGGCGACCTGGAAGAGTCGGATCGGGGCGTCGGGGGTGGTGGTCATCGGGCTTCCTCTCGGGGTGCGTCGACGCTGCCTGCGTCGGGGTAGAACTGGGTGGCCCAGCGGCGGAGCGCGGTGAATCCGGCGTACTCGCCGCGGGCCAGGGCGGCGGGGTCGGCGTACTTCTGGTGCGACCAGATCTCGACGTCGGCCTCGAACTGGTCGATGACGCCTTGGGCGTGCCGGGCCGCGGCGGCTGCGGACTCTGCCTCGCTCAGCTCGGGGTTGTGGCCGATCCAGACCGAGAACCGGACGTCGCAGGTGCGGTCGTCGACGGGGGTGACGGCGGTGGCGGTGCGGTTGTCGATCATTCCCCAGCTCTTGGTGATCGCCAGTCCGAGGCCGGCGTTGATGGCCTCCACTCCGCTGTTGATCTCCTCGGCGCTGGCGGCGGACCCGTCGAAGGTGATGGTGAAGTCGACGTAGGAGATCGGGTCGGTGAACTCCTGGCGGGTGAACACCGGCACGATCGGCACCTTGTGCACGTAGGTGAAGTGCGCGAAGTCGACGCCGTTCTCCAGCACGTACTGCGGGTGCAGTTCGAGGCTGTCCCAGCGTCGGGTGGTCGTGGGGTGGTAGTCGGCGGCGGTGCGCCCGTCGTCCCAGCTGTCGAAGATGTCGGGGATCTCGAACCAGGGGTCGCGCCGTTCGGTGTCGTGCCAGAGATAGATGGCGTCGTTGCGTTCGACGGTGGGATAGGTGGCGATCTTCTTGCCGATGTTGGGGCGGTCCTCGTACGGGATGCACACGTTGCGTCCGGCGCTGTTCCACTGCCAGCCGTGGAAGGGGCACTGGATGGTGTCCTCGACGACGGTGCCGCCGTGCCCCAGGTGGGCGCCCAGGTGCTCGCAGTAGGCGTCCATCACCGTGACGGCACCCGAGTGTCCGCGCCAGGCGACCAGTTCCCGGCCGAAGTAGTGCATCCGATGCACCTGGCCGACCGGGACCTCGTCGGCCCAGGCCACCTGGAACCAGCCGGTCGGCGTCATGCACAGGGTGGGGCGTGCCATCCGACGCTCCCCTCTCACTCCAGAATGGTTGTCACGTGAAACAGAATTGCAATTCTGCGGAAGGTAGCATGGGGGCGATCACGCCGACAAGAGCCGCCCAGGAGTACGCCGATGACCCCGCCGACGACCCGGCCGATGACCCCGCCGACGACCCAGCCCGCAGCCGTCATCGGCCCCATCTCCGAGGCGCGTCGGGAGATGTATCGGCAGCAGATCCTGGCTGCCGCCGAGGTGGAGTTCGGGCGGGCCGGGTTCGCCGACACCAAGGTGAATGCGATCGCCGGCACCGCGGGGCTCTCGCTGGCCACCGTCTACAAGCACTTCGCCGGCAAGAACGAGATCTGGGACGACCTGCACAGCGAGCGGATGCGGCAACTGCTGGAGGCGGTCGATGCGGCTCCTCGGCAGGGGCTCGCTCCGTTGGAGCGTCTGCTCACCGGCATCGCGGAGGTGGCCCGCTTCCTCACCGACCACGGCCCCTATCTGGAGATGAACCTGTGGGCCGGGGCCGGTTGGGCGCAGCACAGCGGCCGCGCCCAGGGCGTGCAGGGCAGTGTCTGGAACGCCGGCCTGGAGACCATCACCAGCGGCGTCGAGGCCGCACTGGCCGAGGGTGAGGTGGTCGGGATCCGGCCGCGGGTGGCCGCCGGCATGGTCGTCTCGGCGCTCCAGGTGTGGCTGGCCGACTGGGTGGCCACCGGACGAGCCCAGGACCCCGAGGAGATGATCGCCGGGATGGTCGATCGGCTGCGTCGACTGCTGGCCGAGCCGGCCGCCGTTCAGCGGAAGGCGGCCTCCCCGGTCAGGGCCTGACCGAGCACCAGGGTGTGCATCTCCACGGTTCCCTCATAGGTGAGCACCGATTCGAGGTTGTTCATGTGCCGGATGATCGGGTACTCCAACGAGATGCCGTTGGCGCCGAGGATGCTGCGGGCGGTGCGGCAGATCTCCAACGCCTCCCGGACGTTGTTGAGTTTGCCGATGCTCACCTGCGTCGGGCTCAGCACCCCGGCGTCCTTGCGTCGGCCGAGGTGTACGGCGAGCAGGTAGCCCTTCACGTACTCCAACGTCATGTCGGCGAGCTTCTGCTGGGTCAGCTGGAAGCCGCCGATCGGCTTGTCGAACTGGGTGCGTTCGATGGCGTAGCGCCGGGCCGTTTCGATGCTGGACCGGGCCGCCCCCAGGGAGCCCCACACGATGCCGAAGCGGGCCTCGTTGAGGCAGGCCAGTGGCCCCTTGAGGCCGCGCGCCTCCGGCAGCATCGCCGAGGCGGGGAGCCGGACGCCGTCGAGCACCAGCTCTCCGGTGGCGGAGGCACGCAGCGACAGTTTGTGTGTGATCTCGGGGGTGCTGAGGCCGGGAGTGTCGGTGGGGACCAGGAAGCCGCGCACCCCGTCGTCGGTCTGCGCCCAGACGATGGCCACATCCGCGTACGGCGCGTTCGAGATCCACATCTTCTGGCCGTCGATGATCCAGTCGCTGCCGTCCTTGCGGGCCCGGGTCCGCATGCTGCCCGGGTCCGAGCCGGCGTCGGGTTCGGTGAGCCCGAAGCAGCCGATCGCCTCACCGGCGGCCATCGCGGGCAGCCACTGCTGCTTCTGCTCCTCCGACCCCCACCGCCAGATGGCGTACATCGCCAGTGACCCCTGCACCGACACCAGCGATCGCACCCCGGAGTCGCATGCCTCGAGCTCCAGACAGGCCACGCCGTACTCGGTGGCGCTCATCCCGGCGCAGCCGTATCCCTCCAGGTGCATCCCCAGCAGTCCCAGTGACCCGAACTCCCGGGTGAGGTCGCGTACGTCGGGGATCGCGCCGCGCTCGAACCACTCGGCGATGTGCGGCTCGACGCGTGTGTCCAGGAGTTGCCGGACCGAGGCCCTGATGGCCCGCTCGTCGGCGGTGAGCAGGTCGTCGAGTCCGGCCACCTCGGTGACGTCGAGGGTGGTCGGGGTGGGGTGGGACGCGGTCACGGTTGTTCCTCCTTGCTCAGCCAGCGGCGGAGCTCGTCGCTGTGTTCGCCCAGCCGTGGCGGGGCCTGGTAGTCGGTGACGGGGGTGCGGGAGTAGCTGACCGGGTGGCGCACCTGGGCGGGCCGGTCCTCGCCCACGTCGACGAGGGGGTCCAGCCCCAGTGTGCCCGCCAACGCGAACCCGTCTTCGATGCTGCCGAGTTGACCGGCCGGCACGCCCACCTCGGCCAGACGCTCGGCCCAGTGCGCGGCGGTGTCGGTGCCCAGCAGCCGCTCCAGTGCGGGCACCAGGACGGCACGGTTCGTCACCCGCGCCCCGTTGCTGGCGAACCGTGCGTCGTCGGCGAGCGCGGCATCGCCGAGCACCCGCGCCAGCCGTGCGAACTGGGCGTCGTTGCCGCAGGCGACGGCCAGCATCGCGTCGGCGCACCGGAGGAGTTCGTAGGGGGCGATGGAGGGGTGTGCGTTGCCGAGCCGCTCTGGTGGTCGGCCGGTGGCGGCGAACGCGGAGGCCTGGTTGACCAGGGACGCCAACAGGCTGGAGAGCAGGTTGACCTGCACGTGCTGGCCCTCGCCGCTGCTCCCCCGGGCGAGCAGCGCGGCGAGGATCCCGGCCACCGCGTCCTTGGAGGTCAGCACGTCCACGAGCGCCACGCCCACCTTGGTGGGGGTGCCGTCGGGTTCACCGGTGATGCTCATCAGTCCACCCACGGCCTGCACCAGGAAGTCGTACCCGGGCAGGTCCGCGCCGGCACCGCTGCCGAACCCGGTGATCGAGCAGTAGACGAGGCCCGGGTTGTCGGCACGCAACTGCTGGTAGCCGAGCCCGTGGCGCTCCATGGTGCCGGTGCGGAAGTTCTCGACCAGCACGTCGGCCCGGATCGCCAACTCCCGGGCGAGCGCGGCGTCACCGGGGACAGTGAGGTCGAGGGTCACCGACTCCTTGGTGCGGTTGCAGCTCTCGAAGTAGGAGCTGGTGTTGGCCGTCCACGGCGGCCCCCAGGCCCTGGTCTCGTCGCCGCTCCCGGGGCGCTCGACCTTGATCACCCGGGCGCCGAGGTCGGCGAGCGTGGCGGTGGCGAGCGGGCCGGCCAGGACGCGACTGAAGTCGGCCACCAGCATGCCCGAGAGCGGCAGCGCCGAGTTGCTCACATGCCCTCCTGTTCCGGCGGACTCTCCTCGGGTCGAGATGCTGTCACCTCGGCGGTCACTGGGTGGGTAAGGCGGGCTGCTGCTGGGTGATGCAGTGGATCCCGCCGCCGCGCGCGAACAGCGGTCGCGCGTCGATCTGCACGATCTCACGTCCGGGATAGGCGTCCGCGAGGATGGCTCCCGCTTCGGCATCGGCGGGATCGTCGAAGGCACACGCGATCACGACGCCGTTGGCCACGTAGTGGTTGACGTAGCTGTAGTCCACGAATCCCTCGTCGTCGCGCAGCGTCTGTGGCGCCGGCAGCGGCGTCACCTGCAAGGGGTCGCCCGCGGCGTCGCGGGCCCGGCCGAGCACCTCGACCAGTTCGGCGGTGACGACGGCGTCCGGATGTGCCGGGTCACGCTGGTCGTGGACCAGCACCCGGCCGGGTGCGGTGAAGGTGGCCAGCAGGTCGACATGACCCTTGGTGCCGAACCGGTCGCTGTCGCGAGTCAGCCCCCGGCGCAGCCAGATCACCTCACGGGCGCCGATGGTCCGGGCCAACTCCGCCTCGACGTCCTGCTTGGTCCAACCGTGGTTGCGCAGCGGGTCCAACTGCACGGTCTCGGTGACCAGGACGGTACCGGCGCCGTCGGTATGGATACCCCCACCCTCGTTGACCAGCGGAGAGTCGATCGGGACGGCTCCGCTGGCCGCGATCGCGACCCCGGCGGCCAGCGCGTCCTGCTGCCAGGTCGCCCACTCCTGCTGCCCCCAGCCGTTGAACACCCAGTTCACCGCGCCCAGACCCTGCGGGCCGAGCACGAAGGTCGGCCCGATGTCGCGGTACCACGCGTCGTCGAGCGGCTGCTCGTGCTGGACGATCTCGGCGGTGAGGTGTCGCTGGGCCTCGCGGCGCTCGTGCGGCGGCACCAGCAGATGCACGGGTTCGTACTCGGCGACCGCGTTGGCCACCGCAGCCCAGGTACGCCGGGCCTCCTCCGCGTCGGCGGGGGTGTCGCCCAGCGTGTAGCCGGTGGCCGGCCAGGCCATCCAGGTCCGCTCGTGTCGAACCGTCTCGGCCGGCATCGCCCAGGTGTGCTCGCTCATGCTTCTCCTCGTGCCAGGCGGTCGATCGACCAGTGGCGCCGCAAAGTCAGGCTTCCTCTTCCGTCAGAACGTGACGTAGGTTACCATCAATAAACGACGCACGTTCGTTTTCTGTCGAGGGACTCCTCGCCGGACCGGACGCCGGCCCGACGCCGGCCAGAAGGGTTAGCCGCCATGACCATCGCAACCTCGCCCAGCACCGGTGCCGACCGAGCCCCGACGCTCGATCCCGGGCAGAGCTCGGCCACCGCACACGAGCACCTGTGGATGCACTTCACCCGGATGTCGTCCTACGCCGAGAACCCGGTGCCCACCATCGTGCGTGGCGAGGGAGCCCGGATCTTCGACGACCGGGGCAAGAGCTACCTCGACGGACTGGCCGGACTCTTCGTGGTCCAGGCCGGACACGGCCGCGAGGAGCTCGCCGCCGCGGCGTACCAGCAGGCCAAGGAGCTGGCGTTCTTCCCGATCTGGTCCTACGCGCACCCGCCGGCCATCGAACTGGCCGACCGACTCGCCGACTACGCCCCCGGCGACCTGAACAAGATCTTCTTCACCACCGGCGGCGGCGAGGCGGTCGAGACCGCCTGGAAGCTGGCCAAGCAGTACTTCAAGCTCACCGGCAAGCCCTACAAGTACAAGGTGATCAGCCGGGCCATCGCCTACCACGGCACCCCGCAGGGCGCCTTGTCGATCACCGGCCTCCCGGACGCGAAGAAGTACTTCGAGCCGCTGGTGCCCGGCGCGCACAAGGTGCCCAACACCAACTTCTACCGCGCCGCCGAGCACGGCGACGACCCCGAGGCGTTCGGTCGCTGGGCGGCCGACCAGATCGAGCTGGCCATCGAGATGGAGGGCGCCGACACCGTCGCCGCGGTCTTCCTCGAGCCGGTGCAGAACTCCGGCGGCTGCTTCCCTCCCCCGCCGGGCTACTTCCAGCGGGTCCGGGAGATCTGCGACCGGCACGACGTACTGCTGGTCTCCGACGAGGTGATCTGTGCTTTCGGCCGGCTGGGCACGATGTTCGCCTGCGACAAGTTCGACTACGTCCCCGACATCATCACCTGCGCCAAGGGACTCACCAGCGGCTACAGCCCGCTCGGCGCGGCGGTGGTCAGCGACCGGGTCGCCGCCCCGTTCTACAGCGGCGACAACTACTTCCCGCACGGCTACACCTTCGGTGGCCACCCGGTCTCGGCCAAGGTCGCGATGGCCAACCTGGACATCTTCGAGCGCGAAGGCCTCAACCAGCACGTGCTCGACAACGAGGCCGCCTTCCAGGCGACCCTGGAGCGCCTCTCGGACCTGCCGATCGTCGGCGACGTCCGCGGCAACGGCTACTTCCGGGCCATCGAGCTGGTCAAGGACAAGGCCACCAAGGAGACCTTCGACGAGGACGAGTCGGAGCGGCTGCTGCGCGGCTTCCTCTCCACCGCCCTGTTCGACGCCGGCCTCTACTGCCGCGCCGACGACCGCGGCGACCCGGTGATCCAGCTGGCGCCGCCGCTGACCATCGGTCAGCCCGAGTTCGACGAGATCGAGCAGATCCTGCGCGGCGTCCTCACCGAGGCCTGGCGCCGGCTCTGACCCCCACCAACCCCAGGAGAGATCGATGACAAGGGTGCAGAACTTCGTCGACGGAGAGCTCGTCGACGCCGCGGACGGACGGCGTACCGACCTGATCGACCCGACCACCGGTGAGGTGTTCGGCTCCGCGCCGCTGTCGGGAGAGGCCGATGTGGACGCGGCGTACACCGCCGCCGGACGGGCCTTCGAGGGCTGGCGCGACAGCACCCCGGCGGATCGGCAGCGCGCGCTGCTCAAGCTGGCCGACGCGATGGAGTCCCGCGCCGACGAGCTGGTCGCCGCCGAGTCCCAGAACACCGGCAAGCCGCTGGCGCTGACCGCCGAGGAGGAGGTCCCGCCGATGGTGGACCAGCTGCGCTTCTTCGCCGGTGCGGCCCGGCTGCTGGAGGGCCGCAGCGCCGGCGAGTACCTGGCCGGCCACACCTCCTACGTACGCCGTGAGCCGGTCGGCGTGGTCGGCCAGGTGGCGCCGTGGAACTACCCGATGATGATGGCGGTCTGGAAGATCGCGCCCGCCCTGGCCGCCGGCAACACGGTGGTGCTCAAGCCCAGCGACACCACCCCGGTGACCGCCGCGATGATCGCCGAGATGGCCGCGGAGTTCCTGCCTCCGGGCGTGCTCAACGTGGTCTGCGGCGACCGGGACACCGGTCGCGCGATCGTGGCGCACCCGATCCCGGCGATGGTCTCCATCACCGGCTCCACCCGGGCCGGCTTCGACGTCGCCGCCGCCGCGGCCAAGGACCTCAAGCGCACCCACCTCGAGCTGGGCGGCAAGGCGCCGGTGATCGTCTTCGACGACGCCGACGTGGAGGCTGCCGCCGAGGCGATCGCGGTCGCCGGCTACTTCAACGCCGGCCAGGACTGCACCGCAGCCACCCGAGTGCTCGCCGCACCGGGGATGGTCGACGACCTGGCCGCGGCGCTCGCCGAGCAGGCCCACGCCACCCGGACCGGGATGCCCGACGACCCGGACGTGCTCTACGGCCCGCTGAACAACGCCAACCAGCTCGCCCACGTCGGCGGCTTCGTCTCCCGGCTCCCCGACCACGCCAAGGTGCTGGCCGGCGGCGAACGCCAGGGCGAGCGCGGCTACTTCTGGCAGCCGACCGTGGTCAGCGGGCTGCACCAGGACGACGAGATCATCCAGAACGAGGTGTTCGGCCCGGTGATCACCGTGCAGCGGTTCACCGACGAGGACGAGGCGGTCGGCTGGGCCAACGACATCGAGTACGGCCTGGCCTCCTCGGTGTGGACCAAGGACCACGGCCGGGCGATGCGGGTCTCCCGGCGTCTCGACTTCGGCTGCGTGTGGGTCAACACCCACATCCCGCTGGTCGCGGAGATGCCGCACGGCGGCTTCAAGCACTCCGGCCATGGCAAGGACCTGTCCATGTACGGCCTGGAGGACTACACCCGGATCAAGCACGTGATGCACAACCTCGACGGCTGACGTCGTACCCGCGCCCGGCGGTCCCGGGCTCCCCCGAGTCACACAGCGAGCATGCGCAGAAGGAGTAGGTCGATGAAGGTCGGCGTGCCGAAGGAAGTCAAGAACCACGAGTACCGGGTGGCGATCACCCCTGCCGGAGTGCACGAACTGGTGTTGCACGGCCACGACGTGGTGGTCGAGGCCGGGGCCGGACTCGGCTCCTCGATCACCGACGAGGAGTACCTCGCCGCCGGCGCCAAGGTGCTGCCGACCGCCGACGAGGTGTGGGCCACCGGCGAGATGATCCTCAAGGTCAAGGAGCCGATCGCCGAGGAGTACCACCGGATGCGTGAGGGGCAGGTGCTGTTCACCTACCTGCACCTGGCGGCCGACAAGCCGCTGACCGAGGAGCTGATGAAGCGCAAGGTCACCTCGATCGCCTACGAGACCGTGCAGACCCCCAACGGGGCGCTGCCGCTGCTGGCGCCGATGAGCGAGGTGGCCGGCCGGCTCGCCCCGCAGGCTGGCGCCCATCACCTGATGCGCGCCCAGGGGGGCCGCGGTGTCCTGCTCGGTGGAGTGTCGGGGGTGTACGCAGCCAAGGTGGTCGTGATCGGCGGCGGCGTGGCCGGCATGAACGCGGCCGCGATCGCGCTCGGGATGGAGGCCGAGGTGCTGCTGCTGGACCGCAACATCGACGTGCTGCGGGCCGCGGACCGGATCTACCAGGGCCACGTGCAGACGGTGGCCTCGAACGCGTATGAGATCGAGCGCGCGGTGATCGACGCCGACCTGGTGATCGGTGCGGTGCTGGTCGCCGGCGCCAAGGCGCCGACGTTGATCTCCAACGAGCTGGTCTCCCGGATGAAGCCCGGCTCGGTGCTGGTCGACATCTCCATCGACCAGGGCGGCTGCTTCGAGGACTCCAGGCCCACGACCCACGCCGACCCCACCTACCCGGTGCACGGCTCGGTCTTCTACTGCGTGGCGAACATGCCCGGCGCGGTGCCGCACACCTCGACGTACGCGCTGACCAATGTCACCATCCCGTACGCCGTGGCGCTGGCCGACAAGGGCTGGGCGCAGGCCTGTCGGGACGACCACCCGCTCGCCCTCGGACTGAACACCCACGACGGTGCCCTCACCAACGCCCCCGTCGGTGAGGCGCACGGGATCGCCGCGGTCAGCCTGGAGGCGGTGCTCGCCGGCTGAGTCGGGCTGCAGCGGGGCCGCCGGGGTGCTGATTCTGGCTGGCGGCCCCGGAGCCGCCGAGCCGCGTCAGGACTGGTGGACGATGCGGCCGGCGGCCATGGTGAGCCGGACCGCCGCATCAGCGGGCAGCACGGCGTCGTCGCCGAACAGGTCGTGGTCGAGGACGGCCAGGTCGGCGCGGGCACCGACCCGCAGCTCGCCGGCCTCGTCGTCGTGGTTGACGTACGCCGACCCGGCGGTGAAGGCGCGCAGGGCCACCTCCAGGGGCAGTGCCTGCTCGATCAGGAAGGGCTCCGATTCCCGTGCTCCGGGGTCGGCACGACGGACCGCGACCTCGATCTGGGCGAGTGGGTCGGCGGTGCTGACCGCCCAGTCACTGCCCATCGCCAGTCGGGCGCCGTGCCGGTGCAGCGCCCCGAACGGGAACTGCAGCCGGGACCGCTCCTCCCCCAGGAACGGCACCGTCAACTCGGTCATCTGGGCGTCGGCCTGGGCCCAGTAGGCCTGCAGGTTGGCGACGACGCCCAACTCGGCGAACCTCGGCAGGTCGGATGGCTGCACCAGCTGCAGGTGCGCAATGTGGTGCCGGTGGTCCGAAGCGCCGTTGACGGCGCGGGCCCGAGCGACGGCGTCCAGGGCGTGCCGGGCGGCCCGGTCCCCGATCGCGTGCATGTGCACCTGGAAGCCACGCGCATCCAGTGCGGTGACCGCCTCGGCGAGGGTCTCGGCGTCGACGAAGTCGAGTCCGGCGTTGTCGGTGTGGCCGCCGCAGCCGTCGCAGTAGGGCTCCAGCAGCGCGCCGGTGTAGTTCTCCATCACCCCGTCGGTCATGATCTTGACCGTGGTGGGGTGGAACGACCCGGCCGCGCCGTTGGCTCGTTGCTCCTCGAACTCGCCGATCTGCTCCACTCCGCGGTGCCGGTCCCACCACAGCGCGCCGACCACTCGGGCGGTGAGTCCGCCGGACTCGGCCAGGCTGCGGTAGGCGGCCAGCGTCGCCGGGGTCACCCACGCGTCCTGCCAGCCGGTGATGCCGAGGGAGTGCAGGTGCCGTTGGGCGGTGAGGATCGCGGCCTCCCAGTCGGCCTGGGTGGGCAGCGGCAGCAGCCGCTCGTTGAACGAGTACGCCGCTCCCTCGTGCAGGGTGCCGGTGGGTTCGCCGGTGACCGGGTCTCGTTCGATCCGTCCGTCGCCGGGGTCGGGGGTGTGCTTGTCGATGCCGGCGATCTCCAGGGCGCGGGAGTTGACCCAGGCACCGTGCACGTCACGGTTGAACACGAACACCGGCCGGTCGGGCACGATCGCGTCGAGGTCCTCCTTGCGCGGGGTGCCGCCGGGGAAATGCTCCATCGCCCAGCCGCCGCCGACGATCCACTCGGTGTCGGGATGCGCGGCGGCGTACGCAGCGACCCGCGCCTGGTAGGCGGGCAGTCCCTCGTCGTCGTTGAGCCAGACCCTCAGCAGGTTGTGGCCGGCGAACGGGGCGTGCACGTGCGCGTCGATGAAGCCGGGGACCACCAGGCCACCGGCCGCATCGAGCACCTCGGTGGCCGGCCCGGTCACCGAGGACACCGCCTTGGACCCGAGCGCGACGATCCGGCCGCCGCGGACCGCGATCGCGTCGCTGTGGCCGGGGTCTTCGGTGAAGACCCGGCCACCGCGGATCACCCAGTCGGCGGGCGCGCCGCTGGGCGGGCGTGGGTCGGAGGCGTGGCCGTCGAGGCGAGCGGTGGACACGATGCGGGGCCTTTCGCGCGGTTCAGGGGCAGGATTCAGAGGAAATAGCGGCGGGTCAGACTGACCCGCTCTGCCGGGGCACTGCTGAGGGGTTCGCCGTCCATCGACACCGACGCGGACTCGGGGTGGACGACGACGTCGGCGACCCGGTCGTTGCGCACCATGTCGGCCAGCCCGATGCCTCGGGTGTCCCGCACGGCGACCCGGAGTCGGCGGGTCGGCAGGTCGTCGTTGCCGGTGGCGGCTGCGGCGGCGCTGACGTAGGCGACCGAGATCTCGGCCGGGGCCGCGCCGTGACCGCCGTACTGAGGGCCGATCACCAACGGTTGGGCGCGTTCGATGGCGGCGTTGGGGTCGCCGGTGACGCCCCAGGCCGGGAAGCCGGACTTGAGCACCAGGTCGGGGGTGGCGCCGAAGTGCCGCGGGTCCCACAGCACCAGGTCGGCGCGCTTGCCGACCTCGACGGAGCCGACGTCGTGGGCAAGCCCGTGCGTGATCGCGGGGTTGATCGTCAGTTTGGCCAGGTAGCGCAGCACCCGGGCGTTGTCGTGCCGCTCGTGCTCGGCGCCGCGTTCGACCTTCATCTTCCCGGCCATCGCGAAGGTACGCCGCACCGTCTCTCCGGCCCGGCCCATCCCTTGGGCGTCGGAGGAGGTGATCGGGATGACCCCGAGGTCGTGCAGCACGTCCTCGGCGGCCATGGTGGCGGGCCGGATCCGCTCAGAGGCCCGGATCATCGCCGCGGCTCCGTCGCCGGTGTGGCCGTGCACGTCGAGGATCATCGCCAGGTGTTCGGCGGCCGCGTCCCGGCCGAACGGCAGGGTCGGGTTGGTGGAGGAGCCGATCACGTTCGGTACGCCGGCCAGTTGCAGGACGTCGGGCACGTGTCCGCCGCCGCAGCCCTCGACGTGGAAGGCGTGCGCGGTGCGTCCGTCCAGCACTGCCAGGGTGTCGGAGACGTGCAGCGACTCGTTGAGACCGTCCGAGTGCAGGGCGACCTGGACGTCGTACTCCTCGGCCACGGTCAGCGCGGTGTCCAGGGCCCGGGCGTGCGCGCCGAGGTCCTCGTGGACCTTGAAGCCGCAGGCGGCGCCCTCGACCAGGGCCTCCTCCAACGCCGACGCCCGGGACGCGGACCCGCGGGCCAGGAACCCGACGTTGATCGGCCAGGCGTCGAAGGCGGCGAAGGCACGCTCCAGCGCCCAGGGCGAGTTGACCCCGACCCCCCAGACCGGCCCGAACTCCTGGCCGATGATGGTGGTCACCCCGCTGGCCAGGCAGGCCTCCATGACCCGCGGGCTCATCACATGCACGTGCGGGTCGATCACGCCCGCGGTGAGGATCAGACCCTCGCCGGGAATGATGCTGGTGCCGGTGCCGACCACCACGTCGACGTCGTCGAGCGTGTCGGGGTTGCCGGCCCGGCCGATGCCGCTGATCCGGCCGGCCCGGATCCCGACCGAGGCGGTGCGGATCCCCAGGATCGGGTCGATGACCAGGGCGTTGGAGATCACGATGTCGCAGGTCTCGCTGGCCGGGGCGGCGCGCAGGTGCATACCGTCGCGGGCGCTCTGCCCGAAGCCGACCACGAACTCCTCGCCGGGCAGCGAGGCGTCGTGCTCGACCTCGACCACCAGGCCGGTGTCACCCAGCACCAGGCGGTCGCCGACGGTGGGTCCGTAGCGGGCGCTCATGACTGGGCCGCCTCGGTGTCGAGGTAGCCGCGTTCGTGGGCCCGTTGCAGCGCGGCCTGCTTGGCGCCGGGCGCATCGAGGGGGCCGTCGACGAGGCCGGAGAAGCCGATCGCGATCCGGGCGCCGCCGATCGGCACCAGGTTGACCTCGCGGGTCTCCCCCGGCGCCCAGCGGACCATGCCGCCGACGCCGATCGCCAGCCTGCGTCCGTAGCCGGCGGCGCGGTCGAAGGCGAGCCGCCGGTTGACCTCGAAGAAGTGGAAGTGGGAGGTGACGCTGATCGGCACCGGGCCGGTGTTGGTGACCCTGACGGCGACGGTGTCGCGGTGATCGGGTCGTGGTGGTGTGGCGGCCGGCAGCAGGGTGCCCGGCGGCAGACTGGCGGCCTCGGTGGAGGTCATCGCGGTCAGGGTGCCGGCGTCGTGGGGCTCGGCGGGGCCGAAGGGGTCGCTGACCACCACCAGTCGGGTGCCGTCATCGAAGACCGCCTCCACGGCGACGTCGCCGACGAGTTCGGGCACGCCGTCGAGGGCCTGGGCACGGGTGAGTACGCCGCGCCCTGCGGCCACTGCCTCGGCGTGCCGGCCGCCGTCGCGGGCCACCTCGCAGACGGTGTCGGCGATCAGCGCCTCGGCCTCGGGGGCGTTGAGCAGCAGGCCGCGGGCCAGGCGACGGCGGGCCAGTTCGGCTGCGGAGAAGATCAGCAGCCGGTCCCGCTCGGACGGCGTCAGTCGCATGGCGTGCTCCTCGGATGGATTGTGACGTGGATCATGGAATCACGTGCAGAAACGTTCCTGCAAGGCCTTCTGAGCGGTAAGTTGTGGACCCATGCCGACCAATCGCGGGCCACGACGCGCCACCATCAGGGATGTGGCCCGGGAGGCGGGCGTCTCCACCACCACCGTCTCCGACGCGTTGGCCGGTCGCGGCCGGCTCACCGAGGCCACGAGGCAGCGGGTCCGCGCCGCCGCCGACGCGGTCGGCTACGTGGCCAGCGCCGCGGCCCGCAACCTGCGCCTGGGCCGCTCCGGCAGCCTGGGGCTCTACCTGCCCGACCGCACCGTCGGCTTCGAGTACTACACGCACCTGGCCCGCGGGGCCGCCGAGGAGGCGCTGGGACACGGGTACGCGCTGACCCTGATCCCGGCCTGGCACGACGCGCAGCAACTCGCTGCCCTGCACCTGGACGGGCTGATCGTCTCCGACCCGGACGTGAACGACCCGGTGCTACAGATCCTGCGCAGCCTGCCGATCCCGATGGTCACCTGCGAGCAGGACCTGCATCCTGACGCGGCCCCGGTCGGGGTGGTGCATTCGGACCACGCCGCCGCGATGACCGAGTTGCTGGCGCACCTGCGCGCCGCGGGCGCGCACCGGATCGACGTACTCGCCCCGGAGCAGACCAACTTCTTCGGCGCCGAGATCCGCCGGGCCTGCCGAACCGACCCCGAGGTCCGGGTCATCGACGTGCCGTTGGCCTATGAGATGTCCCAGATCCGCACCGCCGTCGATGTCTCCCTCGGGGGTTCGCCTGACGCCCTGGTGGTGGTCCCCGACGGTGCCGCCCTCGGCGCGCTCCAGCATCTGC
This sequence comes from Nocardioides limicola, assembly GCF_016827675.1. GTDB lineage: Bacteria > Actinomycetota > Actinomycetes > Propionibacteriales > Nocardioidaceae > Nocardioides > Nocardioides limicola. Next base: position 75,287 of record NZ_JAERJA010000003.1, read on the forward strand.
AGCGTCGCGGGGTCAGCGTGCCTGAGGACCTGCCGCTGGCCTCCTACGTCGACGGCCCGTCGCTGGCAGCCTGTGCACCGTCGATCACCGCGGTCGACATCGATCCCCGCAGTGCCGGGGCGGCAGCGGTGCAGAGCCTGGTCGGGGTGGTCCGCGACGGTGCCGAGTACGCCGACCCGGTGCAGGTGTCGGCCCGGCTGGTGGTCCGGGAGTCGACCCAGAGGTAGCCAGTTGACCTCATCCGTCGCCGCGGAGGATCCGGGCGGTGGCCTCGTCGGCTGGCAGGAACGCCTCGATGCTCAGTTCGGCCAGCGCAATGTCGACGGCGGTGCCGAAGGTGGTCACGGTGGAGATGAAGCAGAGCTCCCCCGCGTCAGAACGCACCCGCAACGGAACGGCGACGCGACCTTCGGGCGGCGGGTGTTCCTCCCCGCCGGGGTAGCCGCGCAGCTCCCGCACCAGGGCTGCGATCTCCTCGTCGCCGGTGATCGCCGCCTCCCTCGCCAGCCGGTCGATCAGGTGGCCGCGCCACTCGGCGAGGTTGACGATCCGCGGGCTCATCCCGTGTGGGTGCAGGCTCAGCCGCAGCACGTTGACCGGAGGCTCCAACAGTTCCGGAGCGACCCCCTCGATCAGCGGAGCCACCGCGGCGTTGGCGTGGAGCATGTGCCAGCCCCGGTCGATCACCAGTGCCGGGTAGGGCTCGTAGCCGGCGAGGATCTGCTCCAGCGCGCCACGCACCGGTGCCATCTCCTCGTCCGCCAGCGATCGCTCGCGATAGGCCGGTGCATAGCCTGCGGCGAGCAGCAGGGTGTTCCGCTCGCGCAGGGGTACGTCGTAGTGCTCGGCGAGCCGCAACACCATCACCCGGCTCGGTTTGGAGCGGCCGGTCTCGACGTAGCTCAGGTGGCGGGTGGAGATCCCGGTGTCGGCGGAGACGTCGAGCTGGCTGCGTCGGCGTCGGCTGCGCCACTCACGCAGCAGTGGCCCGACCCGGTCCTCGGCTTGGAGTGTGCTGGTCACGGACCTCAGTCTGCCGTCACCATCGAATCGAAGACCATGACCTCAGACGTCATCGACACCATGACGCCGCCGGGGCCACGCTGTCGGCCATGAACACGACACACACCACACACCAGTCCACCTCCACCACCAGCCCGTCATGGCTCCGTCCGGCCGTCGTGATCGACGCCGGGGTCTCCGGCGTCAACGGGCTGGTCTACCTCGTTGCCGCGTCGATGCTCTCCGATCTGCTGGGGCCCTCGGCGACCCTGATCCAGATCCTCGGGGTCGTTCTCGTCGGCTGGGCGGTCGCCTTGGCCGCGGTCGCCACCCGTGACCCGCTGCCGCGCGTCGTCATCCGGGAGATCGGCTACCTCAACCTGGTCTGGGTCGCCGGCTCCGTGGCGGCCGCCGCCGGGCTCCTCAGCCTGACCGGGATCGGCCTGGCCTGGTGCCTGCTGCAGGCGGCGACGGTGACCGTCTTCGCCGCTGCGCAGATCCTGGGCACCCGTCGTTGACCCGTGGCCTGCCTGGTGGCGTCAGGTCCACCAGGCAGGCAGGTCAGCGATCGAGTCCAGGACCGCGTCCGGACGCTCCTCGCGGAACAGGTCGCCAGGGGAGAACTTCCCGGTGCGCACCAGCACACCTCGCAGCCCAGACCGCTGCGCTCCGGCCACATCCACCCGGACATCGTCGCCGACCATCGCCGTCTCGGCGGCTTCCACACCGAGTGCCTCGAGTGCGGCGCTGAAGAACGACCGGTCGGGCTTGCCGAGCACGACGGCCTCGGTGTCGGCGGCGTACTCCAACGCCCGCACGAACGCTCCGGCGTCCAGCCGCAAGCCGTCCTCGGCACGCCAGTAGCGGGTCATCCCCAGAGCCAACAGCGGCGGCGCCTGGTCGTTCATCAGCAGTCGCAGCGCCTGGTTCAAGGTCGCGTAGTTCCACTGCTCAGCCAGATCGCCGATCACCACGGCACCGACGCCGTCGGGGGTGTCGGCGTGGGAAGGCGCCACCGGATCCAGGTCGGCGAACTCGGCCATCGTCGCTTCCGGCACGAATGTGGCCGGCCGCTCGAGGCCCCGCTGCCGCAGCCAGGCCACCGCAGCCACCGCAGGGGTGAGGATCTCCTCCTCCGTGACGTCAATGCCTAGGCCGGTCAGCTTGGCCACGATCGCGGATCGCGGCCTGGAGCTGGTGTTGGTGACGAACCGGTGCGCGATGCCCTGATCGTTCAGCCACGCAGCCGTCTCGACGGCACCGGGCACCACCCGGTCTCCTACGTAGAAGACTCCGTCGAGATCGAGCAGTACGCCGCGCACACCTCCATCATGCGTGCCGGGCGAGGGACCAGCAACGGACCTCAGCGCGCAGTACGACGCACCCGGTTGCTGTGATCGTGGGCCAGCATCGCCACGCCCAGCGACAGCACTGACGCCGGGTCGTCCAGGCTCACCCCGAGCAGCCGCTCCAACCGGTCCAGCCGGGCATAGACCGCGGACCGGCTGCGGTGCGCGCGCTGGGCGAGCCGGGACTTGTTGCCGCCGACGGCCAGGTAGTCCCGCAGCAGGTCGATGAGCCCGTCGCCGTGTGTGCCCTCGTGTTCGAGCAGTGGCGCCAACTCTGCCTCGGTGAAGGCCTGCACCCGCGGGTCGTCGTGCAGCAGCGCGATCAGCCCGTGCAACCGGACGTCGGTGACCCGGCGCACCCGCTCCGGGCCGGGCATCGCGACGGCGACCTCGGCGACGTGCTGGGCGGCCGCCAGCCCGGCGCCGGCGGCCAGCAGGGTCGGGGCCGGGGTGCCGACACCGAGCAGGTGATCCTCGGGGAGGGCGTCGGCCAGGGACTGCAGCAGCCGGTCCTCGACGTCCCGGCCACCGGCACGGCCACCGGCACGGCCACTGTCCCGGCCACTGGGCCTGACAGTGGCCGCGGGGACCGCGACCAGCACCCCCACCTGACCCGCGCGCAACTGCCCCACCAACGATCGTGAGGCCAGGCCGCGGGCGGCGGCCGCAACCCGCTCGGGAAGGCTCCGCGGATCGACCCCGTCGCTGTCGCGCCGCTGCACGACCACCGGCAGGTAGCGCGCGGCCACGGGGAGCCCCAACGCGCTGGCGCGGGCCGACGCGTCGGCCTCGGTGGGCACGGCCCGGGTGAGCAGCTCCACCAGCAACCCGGCCTGGGCCTGCAGTTCCAGGCCGTAGCGGTCCCGCTCGGCCATCCGGTGCAGTTCCAGGGCCTGCGCGGCGCGCTCCAGGACCATCGCCAGCCGGTCCTGCGCGGCGCGGGGGTCGGGCACCACCAGCCGCCCCCAGGCGTGCGGACCGATGCCCACCGACGCGGCCATCCACCCCTCGTCCCCCACCAGTCCGACCTCGGTGAGGTACGGCGTCCGCCGGGACCGCTGCTCCCAGTCGGCGAGCAGCCCGGCAGCAGGACGGCCCCGGGCCCGGTAGGCCAGCACCGTCCGGGACAGGTCCTCCAGCACCACCGAGGAGTCGCACAGCTCGGCGGCGGTGTCCACGATCTCCTGGACGCCTGCCTCGGCCAGGCTCAGCCGGGTGAACGCCTCGTGGGTGGATCGGGCGAAGTCGACGAAGGCGAACTGTTCGGCCACGATCGCCCGGTGCGCCAGCTCGGTGATCTCCACGAACCGGACCTGGTCGCGCAACGCCACCACCGGCAGTCCGTGGGCCTCCGCGCGGTCCAGCACTGCGGCCGGGATGGCCGGCAGCGCCGCGCCCAGCTCCACCACCAGACCGCAGACCCCGGCCTCGACCAACCCATCCACATAGCGACGGACCTGGGCGCCCGAACCGGTCAGCGGATGGCCCACGGTGAGGATCAGCTCCCCACCGGAGAGCAGCCCGGGAACCTCGGCCACCTCGCTCACGTGCACCCACCGGATCGGACGGTCCAGGTGATCGCCACCGGTCATCACCAGCGGGCGCCCCCGGCGGACCGGGTCGCTGGCGAGCAGGTCGCGCAGAGTCAGGGCCATGCTCCGAGCCTAGCCGACACTTTGTCGTCAGATCGTCCGAGAGCCATACATTCTGTCGCTGGCCGTCGAGTAGGGGGAGCCGCCACAGTGGAGGCATGTCGCAGACCTCCCCCGCCCTCATCACCCACTGGGCCGCTGGCACGGCGTACGCCGGCCGCAGTGGCCGCACCGCCGATGTCACCAACCCGGCCACCGGTGCCGTCACCGGCCGGGTGGCGCTGGCCGACACCAGCGACGCCGAGCATGTGATCGGTGCGGCCCGCGCGGCCGCCACCGCCTGGGCCAACACCTCGCTGGCCCGGCGTACCCAGATCGTCTTCGCGTTCCGGCACCTGCTCGACGCCCGCAAGGAGGAGCTCGCGGCGATCATCACCGCCGAGCACGGCAAGGTCCTCGACGACGCCCTCGGCGAGGTCTCCCGCGGGCTCGAGGTGGTCGACTTCGCCTGCGGCATCCCGCACCTGCTCAAGGGCGGCTACTCCGAGGACGTCTCCACCGGCGTCGACGTGCACTCCAAGCGGCAGCCGCTGGGCGTGGTCGGCATCATCAGCCCGTTCAACTTCCCGGCGATGGTGCCGATGTGGTTCTTCCCGATCGCCATCGCCGCCGGCAACACCGTCGTCCTCAAGCCGAGCGAGAAGGACCCCACCGCGGCGCTGTGGATGGCGCGGTTGTGGCGGGAGGCCGGCCTGCCCGACGGTGTCTTCAACGTGCTCCAGGGCGACAAGGTCGCCGTCGACGCGCTGATCGACTCCCCCGATGTGAAGGCGATCTCCTTCGTCGGCTCCACCCCGATCGCCCGCTACGTCTACGAGCGCGGCAGCCAGGGCGGCAAGCGGGTGCAGGCGCTGGGCGGCGCCAAGAACCACATGGTGGTGCTGCCCGACGCCGACCTCGACCACGCCGCCGACCAGGCGGTGAGCGCCGGCTTCGGCTCCGCCGGGGAGCGGTGCATGGCGATCAGTGCGCTGGTCACCGTCGGCCCGATCGCCGACGACCTGGTCGCCAAGATCGCCGACCGGACCCGCACCCTGCGCACCGGTGACGGCACCCGCGGCACCGACATGGGGCCGCTGGTCACCCGCGAGCATCGGGACAAGGTGGCCGGCTACGTCGCCGCCGGCGAGGCCGCCGGAGCGAAGGTGGTGGTGGACGGCCGCGAGGTGCGCCCCGACGGCGCCGCCGACGGCTTCTGGCTGGGCCCCACCCTGCTCGACCAGGTCACTCCGGAGATGAGCGTCTACACCGACGAGATCTTCGGGCCGGTGCTCTCGGTGCTTCGGGTGGACTCCTACGACGAGGCCGTGGCCCTGGTCAATGCCAACCCGTACGGCAACGGGGTGGCGATCTTCACCGCCAGCGGCGGCGCGGCCCGCAAGTTCGAGCACGACGTGGAGGTCGGCATGATCGGCGTCAACGTGCCGATCCCGGTGCCGATGGCCTACTACTCCTTCGGCGGCTGGAAGAACTCACTCTTCGGCGACAGCCATGCGCACGGCACCGAGGGCGTGCACTTCTTCACCCGCGGCAAGGTGGTCACCTCCCGCTGGGGCGACCCGGCCACCCGACCCACCAGCGGCCTCGAGCTCGCCTTCCCCAAGAACCACTGAGGAGCCAACAGATGCACGACGACGCACGCCGGACCTGGGAGCTGGACCGGGCGCATGTCTTCCACTCCTGGTCGGCGCAGGCGACCCTGGACCCGATGGTGATCACCCGGGCCGAGGGCAGTCACGTGTACGACGGGGAGGGGCGCCGCTATCTGGACTGCTCCTCGCAACTGGTCTACACCAACATCGGCCACCAGCACCCGAAGGTGGTCGCGGCGATCCAGGAGCAGGCGGGCCTGCTGTGCACCATCGCACCGCAGCACGCCAACGCGGCCCGGTCGGAGGCGGCCCGGCTGATCGCCGATTTGGCACCCGACGGCTTGGAGCACGTCTTCTTCACCAACGGCGGGGCCGAGGCGATCGAGCATGCGGTGCGGATGGCCAGGCTGCACACCGGGCGGATCAAGGTGCTCTCGCAGTACCGCTCCTACCACGGCGGCACCCAGACCGCGATCAACCTGACCGGTGACCCGCGTCGCTGGCCCAGCGACCACGGGTCGGCCGGCGCGGTGAAGTTCTTCGGGCCGTTCCTCTACCGTTCCGAGTTCGACGCGACCACCGAGGCCGAGGAGTGCGAGCGGGCGCTGCGGCATCTGCGTCGTACCGTCGAGCTGGAGGGGCCGGGCACGATCGCCGCGATCGTGCTGGAGACGGTGCCCGGCACCGCCGGGATCATGCCCTACCCGGACGGCTACCTGGCCGGGGTGCGGGAGCTGTGCGACGAGCACGGGATCGTGTTCGTGCTCGACGAGGTGATGGCCGGCTTCGGCCGGACCGGGGCCTGGCTGGCGCTGGACCACTACGGCGTCACTCCGGACCTGATCACCTTCGCCAAGGGGGTCACCTCCGGCTATGTGCCACTGGGCGGGGTGATCATCTCCGGGGCGATCTATGACACCTTCGCCGAGCGTCCCTACCCGGGCGGTCTTACCTACTCCGGGCATCCGCTGGCCGCGGCGGCCGCGGTGGCCACCATCGAGGTGATGCGCGAGGAGCGGATCATCGAGCAGGCGGCGACGCTGGGCGCCGAGGTGTTCGGCCCGGGCCTGGCCGCACTGGCCGAGCGGCACCCGTGTGTGGGTGACGTGCGGGGCCTGGGCGCGTTCTGGGCCGTCGAACTGGTCCGGGACCGGGTCACCAAGGAGCCGTTGGCTCCCTACGGCGGCTCCAGCCCGGAGATGAACGAGATCCTGGCCGCGTTGAAGGCCGGCGGGGTGCTGCCGTTCGCGAACTTCAACCGGATCCATCTGGTGCCGCCGTGCAACACCTCCGCCGAGGACGCCCGAGAGGCCCTGGACGTGCTGGACACCGCGCTCAAGCTCGGCGACGTGCACGTCCGATGAGCACCACCAGCGACCGGGGGGTCGACGTGCACCGGCTGCCGCTGCAGCCCCTCCCTCTGGACCCCGACGACGTCCTCGCCGGCGCCCCGCAGGCGGCGGCCGCGGTGGTCGGCGACCTGGCCGGCGTCGAGGTCGGCGTGTGGTCACTCACCGAGGGCACGGTCCGCGATGTGGAGGCCGACGAGTACTTCCTGGTCCTCGCGGGCGAGGCGACGGTGACCTTCGCCGACGGCGAACGGCTCGACCTGACGCCGGGTCGTCTGGTCCGGCTTCATGCCGGTGAGCGGACCACCTGGGAGGTCCGGTCACCGCTACGGAAGGTGTACCTGACGACCTGACGCTGCGTCATGTGTGAGGCAGCGGCGTGCCCGCCACCACCCTGATGCGGGAGTGGATCGAGGCGCGGGTGACCGGGGGTCCGACTGACCTTGTCGTCGCCGTGACCGACCTGGAGCAGTTCATCTCAGCCCGCGCGCACCGCGCATCGTGAGTGGGCGGGGCAGGTCACCTCAGCCCAGCGCGCTCATCACGTGCTTGATCCGGGTGTAGTCCTCCAGCCCGTAGCCGGACAGGTCCTTGCCGTAGCCGGAGATCCCGAACCCGCCGTGCGGCATCTCGGAGACGAACGGGATGTGCGTGTTCACCCAGACACAGCCGAAGTCCAGATCCATCGTCATCCGCAGGGTTCTCTGGTGGTCACTGGTCCACACGCTCGCGGCCAGCCCGAACGGCACCCCGTTGGCCATCGCCAGCGCCTCGTCGTCGTCGGTGAAGGTCTGCACGGTGATCACCGGCCCGAAGATCTCCTGCTGCACCACGTCGTCATCCTGGCGGACCCCGGTGATCACCGTGGGCGCGTAGTAGTAGCCACACTCCCCCACCTGGTGACCGCCGGTGGCCACCTTCGCGTGCGGCGGCAACCCTTCGACGTACCCGCTCACCTTGGCGAAGTGGCTGGCGTTGTTGAGCGGTCCGTACGCCGACTCCTCATCGTCGGCGGGCCCGGGCCGGTGCGCTTCGGCGTGCCGCACCAGCGCGGCCAGGAACTCCTCGTACACCGACTCGTGGACGATCGCCCGACACGCGGCGGTGCAGTCCTGGCCGGCGTTGAAGTACGCGGCCCCGGCGATCCCCTCGGCGGCCGCCTGCACGTCGGCGTCGGCGAAGACCACCGCCGGCGCCTTGCCGCCCAGCTCCAGATGCGCCCGCTTCAGCTGCTGCGCGGCCGAGGTGGCCACCGCGATCCCGGCGCGCACCGATCCGGTGATCGCGACCAGTGCGGGGGTGGGGTGCTCGACCAGCAGTCGCCCCGTCTCGGCGTCACCGTTGACCACGTTCAGCACCCCGGCCGGCAGCACCTGCTGCGCCAGCTCGGCGAGCCGCACCGTGGATCGGGGGGTGGTGTCGCTGGGCTTGAGCACGATGGTGTTGCCGGCCGCCAGCGCGGGCGCGATCTTCCACACCGCCATCGCGAACGGATAGTTCCACGGGGTCACCTGGGCGACCACGCCGATCGGCTCGCGGCGGATGCTGGAGGTGTGCCCGGCCAGGTACTCCCCGGTGGCGCGGCCCTCGAGCATCCGGGCGGCGCCGGCGAAGAAGCGGAGCTGGTCGATGCCCTGGTCGACCTCCTCGGTGGCGATGTGGTCCTTGATCTGGCCGGTGTCGCGCGACTGCAGCTCCACCAGTTCGTCGCGGTGGGCGCCCACCAGGTCGGCCAGCGCCAGCAGTGCCGCCTGCCGCTCGCCGGGGGTGGTCCGCCGCCAGGTCGTGAAGGCCCGTTCGGCGGCAGCGCAGGCGCGGTCCACCTCCTCAGCGGTGGACTTCGGCGAGCGTCCGTCCGGCTCCCCGGTGGTCGGGTCGACCAGCTCGATGAACTCGGTCGCCGCGGACTCCTCGACCCGGCCGTCGATCACGTTGCGGATGGTCTCCATGGGTGGTGCTCCTTGGTGGTGGGTACGACGTGGGCGTCAGGAGTCGAAGCCGAGCCCGAACCGGTCCAGGGTGCGCAGCCAGGAGTTGCGCCGGCCCTGATTCCGGTCGGCCCGGGCCAGCGACCAGCGGGTCAGGTTGATGCCCAGCGCCCGGGCGGGCTCGGGTGGGAACGGCAGCGGCGTGCTGCGCACCATCTCCAGTTCGGTGCGTTCGGTGGTCTCGCCGTGCAGCAGGTCGAGCATCACGTCGGCGCCGAACCGGGTGGCGGCCACGCCGAGCCCGGTGTAGCCGAGCGCGTAGCCGACCCGGCCGTGCCGGGCGGTGCCGAAGAAGGCGCTGAACCGGGTGCACGTGTCGATCACCCCGCCCCAGCGATGGGTGAATCGGATGCCCTGCAACTGCGGGAAGGTCTCCAGGAAGTGCTCGGCCAGCGTCGCGTGGGTGCTGGCGGACTGCTCCAGGGACCGGTCGATCCGGGAGCCGTAGTGGTAGACCGCGTCGTAGCCGCCCCACAGGATCCGGTTGTCCCGGGTCAGCCGGTAGTAGTGGAACTGGTTGGCGACATCGCCGATGCCTTCGCGACCCGACCAGCCGATCGACGCCAGTTGGGCCTCGCTCAACGGCTCGGTGACCAGCACATGGTCGTAGACCGGCACCGTCATCAATCGCAGCCGGCGCAGCAGCGGCCGGAAGGCGTTGGTGGCCAAGGCGACCCGGTCGGCGCGCACCGCGGCGGCGACCCCGTCGCGGCTCACGGTGTGCACCACCGGCCGGCCGCGTTCGTCGGCCACCGCGGTGACCCGGGTGCCCTCGTGGATCACCACGCCCCGCTCCAGGCAGGCCCGACGCAGCCCCCAGGCGAGCCGGGCCGGCTCCACCATCACGGTGCCGGCCGCGTCGTAGAGGCCGCCGAGGTACGTCGGTGAGTCGACCCGTTTGCGGGTCTGCTCGCCGGAGAGCAACTGCACCTGGTGACCCCGGGCGGTGAGCTCGTCGGCGTACTCTGCCAACTCCTCGACCTGCCACGGCGCCAACGCCACATCCAGGGCACCGGTGGCCTCCAGGTGGCAGTCGATGCCGTAGCGGTCCACGTCGGCGGCCAGGTCGGCCAGGTTCTGCGCACCGAGCCGGTCCAGGGTGTCCAGTTCGTCGGGCCAGCGGGCCAGCCCGTTGCCGAATCCGTGGGTGAGGCTGGCCGCGGCGAAGCCGCCGTTGCGGCCCGACGCCTCGTTGCCGCAGCGGCCCGCCTCCAGCACCATCACCGAGGCGTCCGGGTACCGCTCCACCGAACGCAGCGCGGTCCACAGGCCGGTGTAGCCGCCGCCGACGACCACCAGGTCGGCGTGCTGGCGACCCGACAACGGTGGCAGCGGCTCGGGGCGGTCCGGGTCGTCGAGCCAGAAGACACTCGGTGACGCGTCGGCCAGGGCTGCCCCTGCGGCGGCACTGGCTGCCGTCGGGACCCGACTTCGGGCAGACATCAGGCGGCCTGCTTCCGGCGGCCGATGCCGGTGCTGACCAGCACCAGCAGCAGCGCGGTGAGGAACATCAGGCTTCCGACCACGTTCACCTGCGGCGGGATGCCGCGTTGCGCGGCCCCCCAGACGAACATCGGGAAGGTGATGGTGTTGCCGTGGTTGAAGTTGGTGATGATGAAGTCGTCGAAGGAGAGCGAGAAGCTCAACATCGCCGCCGCCATGATGCCGGGGAAGACCAGCGGCATGGTGACCCGCCAGAACGTCGTCCATTCGCTGGCGTAGAGATCCATCGACGCCTGCTCCAGGGTGGAGTCCAGCCCGGCCAGCCGGGCCTTGACGGTCACCACCACGAACGACAGACAGAACATGATGTGGGCGATCAGGATCGACCAGAAGCCGAGCCGTCCGGCCAGGCCGCCGGCCGCGAAGAGCGCCAGCAGCGAGGAGCCCATCACCACCTCCGGGGTGGCCATCGGCAGGAAGATCAGCACCGAGGTCGCCTTCCGGCCGCGGAACCGGTGCCGCACCAGCGCGAACGCGGCCAGGGTGCCCAACACGGTGGCACCGAGGGTGGCAGCCAGCCCGATCTGGATCGAGGTCAGCAGCGACGAGCAGAGCCCGGCCGGCGCGCACATGTTGCGCCAGTTGTCCCAGGTGAACCCTTGGAACTCGTAGGAGAGCCGGGAGACCGGGTCGTTGAACGACATCAGCACCACGAAGGAGACCGGCAGGAACATGTAGAGCAGCACCAGCCCGGCCACGAAGAGGACCGCATGGTCCGCGGCCCAGCGTCCGACACGCGTCACAGCAGTTCCTCCGCTCCGGAGCGGCGCACGTAGAAGAGCACCATGGTCACGATGGCGACCATCAGCGTGACCGAGCACGCCGCAGCCATCGGGTAGTCCAGGATCACCAGGAAGTTGCGGTCGATGACGTTGCCGATCATCGCCTGCTTCGGGGTGCCCAGCAGTTGGCTGTTGATGTAGTCACCCGACGCCGGGATGAAGGTGAGCAGGGTGCCGGCGACGAGGCCGGGCAGCGACAACGGCAGCGTCACCTTCCGGAAGGCGGTGAACCCGTTGGCGTACAGGTCGCGGGCCGCCTCGACCAGCCGCAGGTCGATCTTCTCCAGGCTGGCATACAGCGGCAGCACCATGAACGGCAGGAAGTTGTAGGTCAGACCGGCGACCACGGCCACCGAACTGGCCAGCAGCCGGCCGTCCTCGGGCAGGATGCCGATCGTCTTCAGCGAGCCGACCACGAAGCCGTTGTCGGCCAGGATGGAGTTCCAGGCCAGGGTGCGGACCAGGAAGCTGGTGAAGAACGGCGCGATCACCAGCACCAGCATCAGGTGCTTGAACCTCCCCGCCCGGAAGGCGATCGCGTACGCCAGCGGGTAGGCGAGGAAGATCGCCAGCACCGTCGCGATGCCGGCGTACATGAAGGAGCGCCCGAACTGGGTGGCGTACGCCGTCCAGGCCGCCGGGTAGTTGCCCACTGCGAAGGTCATCTCGTAGCCGTACTCCAGCGAACCGCTGCGGTCGTACAACGAGGTGGCCATCAACTGGACGCTGGGGACGGCGAAGAAGATCGCCAGCCAGGCGAGCGCCGGCAGCAGCAGGAAGTAGCCGGTGAGCTTGCGCCGCGAGATCGGGGTCGGAGTGGGGGTGGTCGCGGTGCCCCGGGCCGCGTCGGTCAGGCCGCCGACGACCGCACTCACTCCTCCTCCCCCGCATGCGCGTCCTGGGCGGCGTCGAGCAGGAAGGTGTGCTCGCCGCGCCAGTGCACGTCGACCGGGTCACCGGGACGGAAGTCGTCGCGGGCGCCGTTGTTCTGGACGAAGACGGTGAGCTGCTGACCCCAGGGCATCTCCACCAGGTACTGGGTGGACACCCCGATGAAGGCGACCTCGGCGACGACACCGCCGGCCAGGGTGGTGCCGGTCTGGGTGGTGCCGGGCGCGCCGGCCGCCTGGCCGGCCGCGGTCAGCTCCACCTTCTCCGGACGGACGCCGACCCAGACGTCACCCGAGGTGACCCGGGCCCGGTCGGCCGGCACCGCCGCAGTGGTGCCATGGACGTCCACGACCACGTCGGCACCGGCGGTCTTGACGGTGCCCCGGATCAGGTTGGACTGGCCCAGGAAGTTGGAGACGAAGGTGGTGGCGGGGTTGTCGTAGAGCTCGGTGGGGCCGCCCAACTGCTCGACGACGCCGTTGTTCATCACCGCGATCGTGTCGGCCATCGTCATCGCCTCCTCCTGGTCGTGAGTGACGTGGATGAAGGTGATGCCGACCTCGGTCTGGATCCGCTTGAGCTCCAACTGCATCTGCCGACGCAGCTTCAGGTCCAACGCGCCCAGCGGCTCGTCGAGGAGCAGGATCCTGGGCTGGTTGATCAGCGCCCGCGCCAACGCGACCCGCTGCTGCTGGCCGCCGGAGAGCTGGGAGGGCTTGCGGGTGGCCATCGCCCCGAGCTGGACCAGCTCCAGCATCTCGTCGACCTTCGGCTTGACGTTGCCGATCCGGCGCCGGCGCAGGCCGAAGGCGACGTTCTCGAAGATGTTCAGGTGCGGGAAGAGCGCGTAGTTCTGGAAGACGGTGTTGACCGGCCGCTTGTAGGGCTTGAGCCGGGCGATGTCGTCGCCGCCGAGCAGGATCTGCCCCGAGGTGGGCTCCTCGAGTCCGGCGATCATCCGCAGCGTGGTGGTCTTGCCGCAGCCCGAGGGGCCGAGCAGGGCGAAGAACTGTCCGGCACCGACGTCGAGGTCGAGGGCGTCGACGGCCACGAACTTCTCGAAGCGTTTGGTGAGCGCCCGGAGGCTGAGTTGCGCTCCCGCAGCAGGCGTCTGGGTCTCGGTCATCAGCCACCGACCACTTCGGAGAAGAGCTGCTGGTAGCGCCGCTCGGTGGCCTGGTCCATCGACATGAACCCGTGACTGTTGGCGAGCAGTTCGTCGCTGGGGAAGATCAGTTCGTTCTCGGCGAGCTCGGGGTCGATCTCGAGCATCGCCTCCTGGGCGCCCTTGACCGGGCAGATGTAGTTCACCCAGGCGGCCAGCTCGGCGGCCACGTCGGGCTGGTAGTAGAAGTTGATCAGGTCCTCGGCGTTGGACTTGTGGGTGGCCCGGTTGGGCACCAGCAGGTTGTCCGACCACAGCGACAGACCCTCGGTGGGGGCGACGAACTTGATGTCGGGGTTGTCGAACTGGAGCTGGATCACGTCACCTGACCAGGCCTCGCAGGCGACGATGTTGCCCTTGGACAGATCCTGGGCGTACTCGTTGCCGGTGAACCGGCGGATCTGACCCGACGCGGTGACCTCCTTGAGCCGCTCCAGCGCGGTCTCGAACTCGTCGTCGTTGAAGTTCTCGGGGTCGGCGCCGGTCATCAGCAGCATGAAGATCATCGTGTCCTGCATCTCCGAGAGCAGCGAGACCTTGCCCTTGAGGTCGGCGCGGGTGAGCAGCTCCTCGAAGCTGCTCACCTCGCCGGTCAGCTTGGCGTTGTAGGCGATGCCGGTGAGCCCGGTCTGCCACGGCACCGAGTAGGTGCGGTCGGCATCCCAGGACGGGCTGCGCAGGCTGTCCACCAGGTTCGCCTCGACGTTGGGCATCCGGGACATGTCCAGGGCCTGCAGCCAGCCCAGCTCGACCATCCGGCGGGCCATGTAGTCGGTGAGCACGAAGAGGTCCCGGCCGGTCGGCTGGCAGTCGGCGAGCTGGTTGCGGACCACCCCGAAGAACTCGGCGTTGCTGTTCACGTCGGCCACGTAGTCCACGGTGATCCCGGACTCGGCCTGGAACCGCTCCAGCGTCGGGAAGACGGTGACCCGCTGACCGCCGCGCCGGATCTCCTCCTCGTCGATGTAGAGCGGCCAGTTGGAGAAGTGCAGCGTCCGCTCGGTCGCGGAGAGGTCCTCGCTCACACACGAGTCGGCGGTCTGGCGGGCACCCTGGGTGCCGCAGCCGACCAGCCCGGGAGCCGCCACGGCGAGGGCCGCGAGCCCGGCGCCGCCGAGGAATCTGCGACGGCTGACGCCTGCAGCGCCGGCCTGTCGAGCGAGCCGGGCAACCTCATTGCGCAGTGCGGGATCTGTGGGCATGACGAGTCCTCCTGATCACGATGTCGACGGGTGCGACCTACGGCACTATGCCAAATGTGGCGCAGCCCACACAAGGGATATCGTTGAGAATCTTCTGAAGAACTACGAAATCCGTCGTTAACACGATCGTAAAGCGTTGACCTCGGCACTGTTCTTCGCCAAGATGGCTCTCGTGAAGAAGTCAGGCGCCCCACTGGACGACGTCTCCAAGGCCATCATCGAGCAACTGCAGCAGGATGGTCGCCGCCCCTATGCCTCCATCGGCAAGGAGGTGGGACTCTCCGAGGCCGCGGTGCGACAACGCGTGCAGCGGCTGATCGAGAGCGGCGTGATGCAGGTGGTCGCGGTCACCGACCCGCTGGAGCTGGGCTTCGCCCGGCAGGCGATGATCGGCGTCGGGGTGCAGGGGCCGGTGGAGCCGGTCGCGGACAAGATCGCCGAGCTCGACTCGGTGGAGTACGTCGTGGTCACCGCCGGGACGTTCGACATCCTCGTCGAGGCCGTCTGTGTGAGCGACGAGCACCTGCTGCGGCTGCTCGACGAGATGCGCTCGGTGGGGGGCGTGCACACCACTGAGACGTTCATGTATCTGAGCCTGCGCAAACAGACCTACTCCTGGGGTGTGCGGTGACCTCACTCTGGGCGGACCAACTCGGTCCCGACCAGATCGACGTCCCACCCCGGGCGCCGCTGACCGGCGACGCCGACTACGACGTGGCCATCGTCGGCGGCGGGCTCACCGGACTGTGGACGGCCTACTATCTGGCCCCGCACGCACGCGTCGTGGTGCTGGAGGCCGAGCACGTCGGGTTCGGTGCCTCCGGGCGCAACGGCGGCTGGTGCTCGGCGCTCTTCCCTGCCTCCCTGGAGTCGCTGGCCGCCCTCGGTGGCTCGTCGCGGACCGCCGCGCTGGCCCAGCACCAGGCGATGGTGGCCAGCGTGGCCGAGGTCGGGCGAGCAGCCGAGGCCGAAGGGATCGACTGCGACTTCGCTGCCGGCGGCACCGTGGTGCTGGCCCGTTCGGCCGCCCAACTGGAGCGGGCGCGGGACGAGGTCGCCCATGCCCGGTCCTGGGGTCTGGACCAGCCGACGCTGCTCGACGCCGACCAGGCGACAGCCCGGCTGGCCGCCACCCGGGTCATCGGTGGCACCTTCACCCCCGACTGTGCCGCCTTGCAGCCGATGCGGCTGGTGGCCGGGTTGGCGCGCGCCTGTGAACGGCGCGGGGTGGTGATCCACGAGCACAGCCCGGTACGTCGGATCGAGCCCGGCCTGGTGCAGACCGACGGTGGCACGGTCCGTGCCGGCTCGGTGATCCGGGCGACGGAGGGGTACACCGCCCAACTGCCCGACACCCGTCGCGAGGTGGCGCCGGTCTATTCGCTGGTGATCGCGACCGAGCCCCTCCCGGATCAGCTGTGGGAGCAGATCGGCCTGCGGCAGCGGGAGACCTTCTCCGAGCACCGGCATCTGATCGTCTACGGCCAACGCACCGCCGACGGGCGACTGGTCTTCGGCGGCCGGGGAGCGCCGTACCACGCGGGCTCGCGGATCCGGCCGGAGTTCGACCACGAGCCACGGGTCTTCGCTCGACTGCGCGAGACGCTGGTGGATCTGCTCCCGGTGCTGGCCGGGACCCGGATCACCCATGCCTGGGGCGGCGCGCTGGGCATCCCCCGGGACTGGTGCGCCTCGGTGGGGCTGGATCCGGCGACCGGGCTGGGTTGGGCCGGGGGGTACGTCGGCGACGGGGTGAGCACCACGAACCTGGCCGGTCGCACCCTGCGCGATCTGGTGCTGGGTGAGTCGACCGCGCTGACCGGGCTGCCGTGGGTGAATCATCGTTCGCCTCGGTGGGAGCCGGAGCCGTTGCGCTGGCTGGGGATCAACGCCGGTCTGCGGGCGATGACGCTGGCCGACGTCGAGGAGCGCGTGACCCGTCGGTCCAGCGTGGTGGCGCGGATGATGCGGCCCCTGGTCAGTTGAATGCGGTCACTTGATTCGGCTGCGCCGCTGAGCACGGACGGACACGACACGGCAGGATGGCCCCATGAGCACCGCATCTGAGAGGCAGAGCCCGCGCGGGGTCGGCCGACCCCGCGAGACGGTGCTCAGCCGCGACCGGATCGTGGCCGCCGGGCTGACCCTGCTCGACGAGGTCGGGCCGGAGGGGTTCTCGATGGCCGCGCTGGCGGCCCGGATGTCGGTGCGACCCTCGTCGTTCTACAACCACGTCTCCGGCAAGGAGGACGTGCTCGACGGGATCCAGGAGCTGATCACCGACTCGATCGACGCGTCGATGTTCGACGAGCGGCCGTGGACCGAGGCGGTCACCGCGTGGGCGCGGGGCTATCGCGCCGCGTTCATCGCCCATCCGCGGGCGATCACCCTGTTCGCGACGATGCCGGTCAAGGGGGCGATCCGCACGCTGCACATGTACGAGCACGTGGTGCTCGGCTTCCGCCGGGCCGGCTGGCCCGAGGAGCGGATCATCCCGGCGATGGTCGCCCTGGAGTCGTTCATCCTCGGCTCCGCGCTGGACGCGACCGCGCCGACGGATGTGCTCTCCCCCGGCGCCGCGGCCGAGGCGGTGCCGGACTTCGCCGCCGCGGTCGCCGCCCATGACGAGGCTCTGCAGCGGACCGGCGGCAGCCCCGCCGATGCCGCCTTCGAGGAAGGCCTCACGGCTCTGGTGACCGGGCTGTCCGCGTCGCTGCAGGGCGGCGACGGCCTTACCGACTGAGCCTCACCAGCACGGTCAACGCGCGTGGGCGTCGACGACGCGCACCAGGCCGGAGCCGGGTTGGTGCAGGGTGGCGGCGGTGAACCCGCTCTCCAGCAGCACTCGCTGAGCTTCGTCGGTGTCGGTGAAGTGCAGGTGGATCCGGCCGCGGACGAAGGCGCCGATCATCTGGGCGCCGATCCGGGCGGCGGCGCCGGTGTTCTCCCCGGACAGGTGCAGGTCGGAGAGGTAGCGGCCGTGGGGGTGTTCGGCGAGGGCGCCGGCGATCGTCGCCCAGAGGCGTCGTACGTCGGCTGCGGGCAGGTAGTTGAGCAGTCCTTCGGAGATGACCGCCACCCCGGCGCTGCGGTCCAGGCCGGCGAGGACGTCGACGAGGCTGCCCGGTCCGGTGCCGAGGGCGTCGGCGGCGACCACCTGGTGGTGGTCGGGGCGGGTGCCGAGCAGGTCCCGTTTGCGGGCGGCCATCGCGGGCAGGTCGGTCTCGACGTAGCGGACCGGGTAGTTGTCGGTGAACCACAGCCCACGCGGGGACATGCCGGCGGCGATCTCGACGACCTGGGTCACCTCGCCGGCTTCGATCGCCTCGGTGAGCAGCTGGTCGATGAGTCGGTGCCGGGCCAGCAGGAAGCTCTCCAGGGTGGGGCCGTCGACGGTCCGGGAGGCGAGCATCGCCGGCTGCAGCGCGGCGTACATGAGCCGGCCGGGGCGGGTGCGCCAACTGGTGGGCGCGAGCCCGTGCCGGACCCAGACGTGACCGGTGTAGTAGGCGGTCGGGCTGACCGCGGCGGCGCTGCGCGCCATCACAGGCTCGCCTTCACCGGGACGGGAGACTGGTGGTAGTCCTCAATGCCACGCACGCCGGCCTGAGCCTTTGAGTGGCCCGGCTTGACCTCCCAGCTAGGGGATGAGGCTCGCCGGCGTCGCTCGGCCAGGTGCGCGTTCACGATCGTGAGCTCGTCTCGGCTCAGACCGGAAGCCTCATCCGAATGCTGGTTGGCTCGCGCCCAAGCGACGACCTCGCCCCAGGTCCAGATCCGCTTCCCACCCGGCGAACCAACGGGGCGCGGGAAGCCCTTGCCGCGCTTCCCGGTAGCCCAGAGCTGAACAGCCTGGCGGGTCACTCCGAGCCGACTGGCGATCTCAGAGGCGTCAACCAGGTCGCTGTCGACGTGACAGACGCTCACATTCAGCCTCTCGAGCTTGTCGATGGCCGCGTGCGCTGCATCGATGGCCGTCGGGCCCTCCACGTAGACCGTCACGATGATCTGACCGGCGCGCTCGACGAGCACGCCGTCGAAGTGCTCATAGAAGCCCTCCGAGAGTTCCTCGATCGACAACGGCGAGGCAGCTTCGAAGGACAGTCGGTACTCGTTCATCGGTGCCTCTCCCAATCCAACTGTTGTCATCAGACAACACTATCGGCCCGGACTCGACCCGACAATGGGGTTTCGATCACAATCCGAGATCGGACGGCCACCCGCGGTCAGCGCAGCTTGTTTCGGACATCTCCGTCGTCGCGCGGGCACTTGGCAGCCTCGCGCAGCAGTTCCAAGGCATGGCGCGGGGCGTTGCGGGGGCTGCCGCTCACCGAGATCTGGCAGCACCCGTTGTCGCACCTCAACATCCCCCAGTGGCCGCCCTTGACCAGTTCGAACGGTCCCTCCAGGATCCTCTTGAGCGCTTTGCGTACATCCTTGTCGGGGTGATCGGACGCATCGAGACGCTTGCGCGAGTCGCTCAACCGAACCCTCCCTCCCCCACTCTCACTGGGGGCCCGAGCATCCCACGACCCACCCACAAAACGTGGCTGGAGCACGCGGCCTCCCCGTGAACGACCACCGGCAAGTCAGGCAGGCGTCGAGACGTGGACTGGCGAGTGCGGATGCCTGCGCGAAGATTGCTGGCGTCGATCGCATTCATGATCCGCGTCGTCAGTTCATTGTCGTGGCTCGTCTGGCCCAAAGATTGCTACGGCGCTCCCCGACCTCGTCCACGGTGAAGGTGCGAGGAGGGCGACGGAGGCCCGACCCAGGGGCTGACCAGAACCCATCCGCCGGACTCGTCTATGGGTCTCCGGAACCAGTACGCGGCGTATCACGTCTCAGGGGGGTAGCGTCACGTACCTCGGAACTGTGGAGTAGCCGATGCTGTCCCAGGCAAGGAGTAGTGCCACTGGCGGGGTGGTGCTTGCTGCGGCGTTCACGGCGTTCCTCGTTGCATGCCAGATGTCCCCGTCGGAGGGGAGCGACGGGAGTGAGTCGTCGATCGAGGACAGTGCTCGTGTCTACTCTTACGAGGAGCTCGACAGCGCTCATAGGCGTCTATCCAAGGCTGCGAGCAACAACGAGTGGCCGCTTGAGGCGGTCAGCCTGCGGCCAGATGGGTTGGGCCTGATCGTGGGCTTGAGAACGAGACAGCAATCTCGCTCACCCGAGATCGAGCAGGCGATGCGAGAGACCGCACAGGTCGAGCTCTGGTTCAGGTACGGCCTTATGCCCTCGCCGCAAATGCCAGAGGTCACTCCATAGCGCTGCTAGGGCCCACTGGCCTCGGGATGGACCTCATGGAGGTCTCGTTCATCAGGCCTCCTCGCGACCCAGGATCCTGCCAAGGTACGTGCCTCGCACCGCGTCGTCGACCCGGGTGATCGCGGCGTCGTCGTGGGCGAGCCGACGGAGGGTGCGCAGCACGGGTTCGGGGGTGAGCGGGGTGATCGCAGCGAGCCGGCCGAGGTAGCCGGGCACCGCGATCTCGGCGCGGCGGCTGCGCACCGAGCCGACGATCGCCGCCGCGATCGCCTCGGGTTCGACCTTGGGCAGCACGCCGAGGTCGATGCCTGAGGAGAGTTCGGTGTTGACCGCGCTGGGCAGGACGGTGCTGACGCTGACGCCGGTGCCGTCGAGTTCGAGGCGGACCGCGGCGCTGAGCCCGACGACGGCGTACTTGCTGGCGTTGTAGACGGCGAGCCCCTTGAGCGGGAACTTCCCGGCCAGCGAGGCGACGTTGACGATGTGGCCGCGGCCGCGGTCGGTCATGCCGGGCAGCACCAGCCGCATCCCGTGGATGGGGCCGTGCACGTTGACGTCCATCATCAGCCGGTCGATGCGCTCCTCGCCGTCGACGAAGCGGCCGTTGGGCATCACGCCGGCGTTGTTGACGAGGACGTCGACGGGCCGCTGGTGGTGGCCTTGCGCGGCGGTGAGGAAGTCGGCGTACGACGTGAGGTCGGCGACGTCGAGGTGGTGTCCGCTGGCCATCCCGGGAGGCAGTTCGTGGGCGGCCTTCTCGGCGAGGTCGCCGTCGAGGTCGCCGAGGGCGACCCGGGCGCCGGCTTCGGCGAAGGCGGCGGCGGTGGCGAGCCCGATGCCGCGGGCGGCACCGGTGATGACGACGAGGGCGCCGTCGAGGTCGATGCGCGGGTAGCGGCTCATGCGGGGGTCTCCTGGTAGTCGGCGGGGTGGAAGTGGCTGACCCGGCGGACGAGTTCGCCGGTCGACCAGGGCCAGCTGAACGAGTTCCGGCCGTTGGCGTCGATGTAGTAACTGCTGCACTGGCTGAGGTTGTAGGCGGTGCCGCCCAGCGCGGCCTGGACTCCGGCGACGTACTCGGCCTGCACCTCGGGGCGGACGGCGAGCGGCTGCCCGGTGTCCTGGCTGTGCCGGATCGCGTCGACGAGGTAGCTGACCTGGGATTCGGCGATGGCGAACGCGGAGGTGTGGCCGGTGCCGAGGCCGGGGCCGAGCACGATGAACGCGTTGGGGAAGCCGGCGACAACGGTGCCGAGGTAGGCCTCCGGGGAGCTGGCCCAGTGCTCGGCCAGGGTGCGGCCGTCGGCGCCGCGGACCCTGTCGGCGACCGGCATGTCGAGGATGTGGAAGCCGGTGCCGAGGATGATGGTGTCCACCTCGGCGTGGCTGCCGTCGGTGCCGATGACGGTGTTGCCGCGGATCTCGGCGACGCCGGTGGCGTGCACGGTGACGTTCGGCCGGCCCAGGGTCTGCAGGTAGTCGTTGGAGAAGAGGATCCGCTTGCAGCCGATCAGGTAGTGCGGGGTGAGTGTGGCGCGCAGTTCGCGGTCGGGTACGGCGGCGCGCAGGTAGGCCTTGCCAAGTCGTTGCAGGGCGTGCATGAGGGGCTTGGGGCGATGGAAGGCGAGCCCGACCAACTCCATCATCGAGTACTCGAGCCGCTTGAGGGTGCGGGCGAGCAGCGGCACGGTGCGCAGCGCCCACTTCTCCACGTCGGGGACGGGGTGGTCGAGTTTGGGCAGCACCCAGTGGGCGGTGCGTTGGAAGAGGTGCAGGGCGGCGACGTCGGGCTGGATGCGGGGCACGAACTGGACGGCGGAGGCGCCGGTGCCGATGACGGCGACGCGTTCGCCAGTCAGGTCGTGGTCGTGGTTCCAGCGGGCCGAGTGCCAGACGGGTCCGGCGAAGTCGGCGAGGCCGGGGATGTCGGGGATCTTGGGTTCGTTCCAGGGGCCGGCGGCGCTGACCAGGTAGCGGGCGGTCAGCTGGCTGGTGGCGGCCTGGCCCGCTGTCTGGGGACTGGCGGTGCCGTGGTCGGTGGTGGTCAGCTGCCAGACTTTGCCGTCCCATTCGGCGTCGGTGACCTCGACCCCGAACCGGGTGACGTCGTCGAGATGGTGGTCGCGGGCGACGCCTTGGATGTAGTCGAGGATCTCGTCCTGGGTGGAGTAGACCCGGGACCAGTCGGTGCTGGGCGCGAAGCTGTAGGAGTAGAGCCGCGAGGGCACGTCGCAGGCGCAGCCGGGGTAGGTGTTGGCGCGCCAGGTGCCGCCGTAGGTGTCGGCCTTCTCGAGTACGACGATGTCGGTGATGCCGGCCTCGCGCAGCTTGATCGCGGCCGCGATCCCGGAGATCCCGGCCCCGATGATCGCCACCTCCACATCACCCCTCACTCCCCCTCCTCCCCATCTCGGTGGTCGAGTGCCGCCGAGGAACGAGGCGGTGTATCGAGACCACCCCCTCGCCGGTCGAGCGACGTATCGAGACCCCGCCGCGCCACCCCCAACGTCTCCCCCCGCCTACGCAGGTCCATGAAGTTGGCCCCCATCGCCTCGAGTTCGGCCGGCCCCGGCTCAATCCGCCGCACGCGAACTCCCGCCGCTCGCAGCCGGTCGACTTCGGCGTCCAGCCCGCGGGTCATCTGCCGTCGCAGCACCCGTTCGACACGGGCAACGCCACGCGCCGGGGCACCACCTTCGCTGGTCATCGGGGCGACGATGATCACCTCGTCAACGCCCGCCTCGAGGAGCAGGTCGGCGGAGACCGAGGAGACCGCTCCCCCGTCGACGTAGCGGCGGTCGCCGATCGTGACGGGCGGGAACCAGCCGGGGATGGCCCAGGAGGCGGCGATCGCCTCCCCGAGGTTGGCTTCGGGTGCGCCGGGGGCGCCGAACGCGACCCGTGCTCCGGTGGCGGCGTCGGCGGCGACGATCCAGGTGGCCGTGTGGGTGGTCCAGCCGTGGTCGGTGGCGAGCGCGTCGCCGTACTCGCGGAGCCAGGTGGCGTCGCCGCGGCCGCGGGGCAGCAGGCCGGCGAGGGCGGTGTACGCCGAGCGTTGCTGCAGTCCGGCGCGGATCAGGCCGGTGGCGGGCAGGAGTGGGAGGGGCAGCGGGGGCAGGTGGCCGGGGTGGGTGGCGACGTGCCGGGCGAGCAGCGCGTCGGCGTCGGGGTGTCCGTCGAGGGCGTCGAGGAGGTCTTGGGGGCGGTGGCCGGAGCCGAGGGCGGCGACGATCTCCGCGCCTGCGGAGGTGCCGATGAGGATGTCGGCGGTGCGGGCGTCCCAGTCGAGTTCGGTTTCGAGGGCGCGCAGGGCGACCGCGGTCCAGGCGAAGCCGAGGGTGCCACCGCAGCCGATGGCGAGTGCTCGTGTCATACATTCAGATACTAACGGTATTCCAATACCAGCGGTAGCCCTGATTGCTAGGGTTTCTCCATGACCCGCTTGTCCCGCAAGGAGTCGCACGCCCAGACCCGGGAGTCGTTGGTGACGACCGCGGCGCGGCTGTTCTTGGCGGATGGCTACAACGCCACGTCGCTCGATCGGGTGGCTGCCGAGGCGGGCTTCTCCAAGGGGGCGGTCTATTCGAACTTCGCCACCAAGCACGGGCTGGGGTTGGCGGTGTTGGACCGCGTGCGGATGGAGCGGGCGATCTCACTGGCCGAGGCGGTGTCCGGGGTGGAGGGGACCGAGGAGCGGATCGAGGCGTTCGCTGCCTGGGCCGAGGCCAACATCGGCGACGTGGGCTGGACCGCGCTGGAGGTGGAGTTCGCCACCAGCACCCGCCACCTCTCCCCCCTCGCCCCCCACCTGGCGCAACGCCGCCGCGAGATCACCACGCTCGTCGCCGGCCTGATCGAACAACAGGCCGAAGAGTTGGGCCTGACCCTGCCGATGCCGCCCGAGGACGCCGCCGTGCAGCTCCTGTCGCTGGGCATCGGCCTGGGTGTGCAACGCGCCTTCGACCCGGAGCTGCCGGTGCACGCACTGGTGGATCTGCTGCGGTCGATGCTGGCGGCGTCGCGGCCGGCGTGAGTCAGACCAGCGTCTATTCCGTGGGGGCCTCGTCGATGAAGGTCACCTCGATGGCGAGGGCAGCGAACATTCCGATCAGCATCGCCCTGGTGTTCTCGTCGGCTCGCTGCACCAGTTCCGACTCCTGAGCGGCAGAGGCGAGTTTCTCCTCTGCGAGTTTGTAGAACTCCGACTGGTCCTTCACCGAGATCGCGCCGCTGATTCGGTTCGTCAGCCCGCGCTGCTGCGAGAACAGGTAGGTGCGCTCCTGGTCCAGGTTGGGCTTGTCCAGTTCCGCACCGGGAAGTCTGACTTGGACCGACTCCATGTCGTCAGACAACGCCAGGTCACCGCCGGCGAGGCCGGACAAGTCGACGTAGGCATTGACCGTTCCAGCGGCCACGAACAGCGTCCGCTCACCGGCGAGGAAGCTCGGCACCCATCCCGTGTCGTGTTCGACGTCCAGAATGACCTCGAAGTTGCCGACGGCAGCGTGGTACTGGCCGATGTCCTGGATCGACTTCAGTAGAGCGGGCTGACTCCGGTCCGTGGTCGTGGTCTGGAACGGGTTTGAGATGAGGCTGAACTGCGCGGCCACACTGGCCCCGGCGACGAGCACAAGCACGCCGACAAGGACGAAGGCCACGGCCCGAATCGCGATACGCATGATGGATACCTTCCTGGTGAGCGAACGCCTCCGCCACCCAGGGCGCGATCGGCGTCAACAACGTCGTCGTCAGACCTGGCTCGGCTTGGCTTCAGCGTGCAAGGTACGAGCCCCCTCCGACTCATTCAGTGGCCGCGCAGCCCGATCGCCCACAGCGCCGCCTCCGGGCGTGTGACATGCACGCTAGCGAGTCGCGATGCTGGCCGGAGGTGAAATCTCCAACTTCGCCCTCAGCAGGCCCTCCGGGTCCAGTGAGTGCTGCGCTCGGAGGGCACTGCTCCTACCGCAGAATCACGTTCTCGAAGTAGTCCGAGTGGCCTTTGACCTGCTCTGAGACGTCGATGTTCTGCAACTTGTCCTCGATTGGGGTGAAGCCCTTCAACCCGGCCGCAGTCTGACCGCCCTGAGCGACCGTGTACAGCATTTTCAGGACGCGGTCGTTGGTCGAGTGGTAGTTGTAGACTGCCTCATCGACCGCTGCGGTGAGGGTGAACCAGTCGCTCTTGGCGCCGATGGCTGCCCCGAGCAGGTGGGCAGCCTCGAGCCGCGGGCCGCCGGACTTGCTGCTCAGGGCCTGCGCGGCGACCACCATCGCCCGCGCGCCGAGGCTGTGGCCGATCAGCACGTACGACTTCTCGTCGGTCCGGGCGAGGAGATCGGCGACGATGAGGCCGGTCTTCTCGGACCGGCTCTTCGCCACGTGCCAAGGGTTGTGCGCGAGGTCCAGGGCCATGAGGGCGGGTGCGATTGGGCCGATTCGTTTCGCTGCCACCTTCGCTGCCCTCGCCGCGGCGCGCTTGAACGCAGCACCGCCAACGAACTTGGCTGCTCCGCTGCCGCCCAAGAGGCCCAGATTCTTGAGTTCCTTGGCGCCCCAGTGGACCCGGTATACCGGCGAGTCTGGGTAACGCCGGTTGATGAGCTCTCGCCATTCTCCCCAGCCCTTGCCGTTCTGGCTGAGGAAGCCGCTGCACACGATCACAGCGGTGCCGGGACCACCCCGGAGCATCTCGATGTGGAATGACTTGTCCTCACGAACATAGGTGTTAGTGATCGAGGCTCCCAAGGTGCCGCCGAGGGCACCGCCCAGCGCACCGATCACCAGAGTGCCTCCGAGCATCCCGAACCCACCCGCAGACACCGCACCTCCGCCGAGGAGCGCAAGACCAAAGTTCGTGGCTGCGGCGCCCGTGTATCCGCCGATCACCGTTCCAACAGCACCGCCGATGGCGGGGGCTGCCGCCAGCGCGGCGGGAGTTGCCATGAGGAGCCCGCTAAGACCGAGGCCGACGAGCTTTGAAGTACCGCTGAGGTTCCGCTTCTCGAACTCCAGGAACTCGCGGTAGTTGCTCAGGTCGCCGATGGTCTGGCTGGCCTTTGAGAACCCGGGGATCTCGTGTCGATGCTCGGCACAGTAGCGCGGCGTCCGCACTCCACCGCGCCCTCGGACCGCCATGTTCTTGCACGTGGGACCGGCGCAGGGCAGGGTCGGCGAGCCGCAGCCAACGCACAAGTACGACGGAAGCTGGCCAGCGGGCCGTTTGGCCTTCCGGTGGGAGTGCTCACCGAAGCAGGCGGAGCACCAACCGTGCCGGCTCTCGGTGGTCACGTCGCTCGCAACTTCAGCAATCCACTTGGCCACGGTCTCGTGGGCTTTGGCACGCTTCGCAGCAGCCGTCTGTTGTTCCCGATCGGGCAGGCTCACGGACTTGTGAGTGAAGGTGGCATAGGCCCAGGCGTTGCTCGCGAGAGCGCGGTTCTCCACGAACGCGGGGTCCCCTTGGCCGTTGATCTCGGGGTCCTGGTCGTCGACGCTCCCCGTGAGCGTGAGCTCCGGGCCTTGAGCCGATACCACTCGACACTCGATCCGGTTCCCATCGATGACGCGGGCAACAATGCTGACCTTCGACATGCCGCGAAGCCTGCCAGCCTCAGACGCACTGGCGCAACCATATCCCGCCACGACCGCCCCCCGGATCCCTCTCAGAACCTGGCAACCGAGGATCCATGACTCTCCCGATGGTGGATCTGCTGCGGTCGATGCTGGCGGCGTCGCGGCCGGTGTGAGTCAGGTGGCGCGTTCCGCCACACCGGCCCGGAACGCTTCGATCTGCCCGAGGACGTCTTTGGCTGCCGCGGCATCCACCCGGTCGCCGTCCAGGGCACTCAACCACGGGACCAAACTTCGCCCGGGCACGAAGTCCACGCCCTCGAAGTTCCTAGGCTCCCCCAGCCGTTGCGCTTCCGCGCCCCACAGCACCACCACCGCACGGACTTGGTAGGCGGCGCCGCGCTCTCGATGACCGCCTCGCTCCCGCTTCAGCAGCGTGTGCACGACCGCGACTGCTCGCCCGCGGGCACGCTGGGCCGCCTCGACCATGCTGGCTCGGTCCGTCTGGTTTGTCGTCGAGCGCCACTTCGAGTCGATCGCCAGCACGCCACCGGCTCGGGTGACCACCAGATGGTCGATATCTCCCTGCTGCAGTGGGATGCTGTCGACCCAGCCCCAGATCAGCTTCTTGCGCTTGGCGCGGCGCAACTCGGTGCTGGTGTTCTCCTCGCCCCACGCTCCACGCAGGTGTCGCATGGCTTCGCCGTCCGTGACGATGAAGAGCGTCGCCACCATGGCGACGACGACGAACACAGAGAATGCATGCAGTACGCCCATCAGGTACCACTGGGTGGGCCCGGGGTCGTAGACACTCCACAGGGCCCAAGTCCCGAGGCCGGCGACGATCGCGAACAGCAGGACAACAGCGATAAGCACCAACGTGTTGCGGCCCAGCCAGCGAGTGAAGCGGCCGCGCAGCTCTCGCCTCGGGTAGGGCCGGACTCTAGACATGGAGCAGCCTCTCGCAGGGGCCTTCTCGAGCTCAGAGGGAGTCGTAGTACCGACGGATGAGTGCAGCCATGAGGATCCGACGTGCGGCGAGGAACTCGCGGTAGTTGGCAGCGGTGACGTCTCCGATGAAGTCAGGTATCGCGTTCTCGACAAGGTTTTCCTGCAGATCCGCGGCATCGCTGATCTCCCCCAGCCGCAGTGCCCCGGTCTCGATCTGTTCGGTGACCCAGGGAATGTACTGGGCTGGCGGCCGGTCGCCGATCGCGATGTTGATGGCAGTCTCGGTCAGCGCGAAGTTGGCTACCTGGTTGTAGTCGCCGGACTTGGGGTAGCCGTTCTTCTGAAGATGGTTCTTGGGGACGATGTGGTGGATGTCGCCGCGGTGTTCGATCATCGACGAGACCTTGATGGTCTTGGACAAGAACCCACGCCCACCGAGGACCACTCGAGCCGCAAGGTAGGTCTGGAAGTATGGACTGCGTGAACTGGGGGTGTTGAGGTTCTGCGGAAGCGTTGCCGTCCAGAACCCGTCATCGAGTTGCGACTCTTCTAGAACCTTGAGGTAGTTCAACGCGCCTTGCTCACTGATCCGCCGCAGGTCGGTCTCCCAGGTGGTCTCGAAGCTGCCGACGGCACGTCCGGTCAACAGCGTGAGCACGAACCACCTCTTGACCACGCGCTGCCGCTCCCCCTCGGACAGGTCGCGATCGGCGCGCAAGCGCAGGTACAAGGCGTACGCGAAGTTGAGCGCGTTCTTGGAGGTGATCATGTCGGCGTCGATGAATCCGGCAGACTTGATCAGCATCAGGAAGTTCTCGAAGTGGTACCTGCGGACGAACTCGTCCAGCGCCCCGGCGAAACGCTGGTAGGCACCGGGAATCAGTCTCTCGTCGATCTTGCGGGTCGCCGGGTCCAGCCCGGACAGTTGGCTCACCAACGACGACGCCTTGCCGCGGCTGAAGCCGACCATTCCAGCGACCCTGATCATGTCGGTGTACGACGGGTTGTAGAGGTCGACGCTCTGGTCCTTGAGCCAGGAGATCTTGCTGAGGTGTTCGGAGGCAGCGAACTCTTCATCGTTGTCGCGAATGTCTTCGTAGGCGTGCGGGGCCACCGCCAGGTGGCAGAAGTAGTCGATGAGCTTGCGCAGGTTGCGGCCTTCGTCGCCGTATGTCGCGATCTTGCTCATCGCGAAGTCCGCGCTCGACAGCGGCACCCCCTTAGAGTTGATCCTGACGAAGATCTCAGCGACCGTCTCGACATCCAGATCGTCAGCGAGCGAGATCACGCCGACTTGCGCGTGCTGGATGGCGGCGAGTCGGTTGATGGCACGTTCGACTTGGCCGGGGTCGACGTCGGGGTTGCGTTCGACGTACTCCCGCACGAACGTGAACTGGCTGGTTTGGGAGAAGAACTCCGCGATATCGCCAATCCAGGTGCTGCTCTTCTTGATGGCCGCGCTTTGGGTCTCGAACTCCTCGGTGACAGGGTTGAAAGCGATCTTGATCCGCTTCTTCGCGTAGTTCTTGTCAACCACCGTCTGACCATCGACAGCCGCGCGCAGCGCCGTCACTCGTTGCTGGCCGTCGATGAGGATCTGCTGGTGCTTGGCGACCTGGCCACCTTTGAGCTTGGCGCCCACCGATTGCCAGGTGATCAGGTACCCGACCGGGTAGCCGTTGTAGAGCGAATCCATCAGGTCTCGTACCTGACTGGTCTTCCAGACGAATGGACGCTGCAACTCCGGGATGGCGATCGAATCGCTACGAACCTGCGCGAGCAGCTGGCTCACCGCAGTCTGCTTGACCTCGTACTTCGTCATTGGGACCAACCTCCGAGTGCCCTCACCTGGCCGTGCCGGTGACGCTACCGGGGTTCGGTGCCGGGCGGGCCGTAATGGGGAAGCCAACTGCTCGGACGATCCCGTGCGCCTCAACCCGCTAGCGGAGCGGTTGGACGGGTGGACGGTCCTGAAGAATCCACAGTGCGTGTCGTTGGTCTCCATTACCTTGCTCCCCAAGGCCGACGTGTCCGAGCAGGACCGTGAGCACAGGCGCAACTACCCAGCGCGGGAACAGCGGCACAGGGAGGAACTCCATGGACTACGTTGCAATCGACTTCGAAACTGCGAACTTCTACCGGGGATCGCCGTGCGCGGTCAGCCTCGCTCGCGTCCGTGACGGCCAGGTCGTGGACCAGCAGACGTGGCTCATGCGACCACCCGAGCAAGTCGACCACTTCGAGCCATTCAATGTCCACATTCACGGCATCACTCCCGAGATGGTCGCCCATGCTCCGCGGTGGCGCGACGTGCTTCCGCGGCTCGTCGCCTACGTCGGCGACGATGTCCTGGTTGCCCACAACGCAGGCTTCGACACCGGAGTGATCCGCTACGCCTGCGCTGTCGACAACATCGCCTGGCCCGACATCCGTTTCCTCTGCACGATGGTCCTCGCGCGCCGGGCACTGCCACTTCCCTCCTACCGGCTCCCGTACGTCGTCGAGGCCCTCGGCGGCCACATGGGAACACATCACGACCCGACCGACGACGCTCGAGGCGTGGTCGCCATCGTCAGCGGGCTCGCTACGCGCACCCAGTCTGCAGCCGATATCCACGAGCTCGCGTTCGCCCATGGAGTCCGGGTGGGGCGCATGTTCGCCGGTATCTACGAGGGCAGCGTGTGCACGCAGACTGGCGGCTCGTACGGGTTGACGATCCCCGATGTCAATCCCAACGCAGACCCCGACGGCTACCTGTATGGCCGGGAGGTCGTATTCACCGGCACGCTCATGGCAATGCGCCGCCAAGATGCCTTCGAAGCAGCTGCGCGCGTCGGGGCAGTCCCGGCCAAGAACACCACCCAACGGACCAACGTGTTGGTCGTGGGCGACATCAACCCCGCAGTCCTTCGCCCCGGATCGAACCTCACCGGTAAGGCTCAGAAGGCCTTCGCGCTGCAAGAGAAGGGACAGGACATCGAGGTGATGACCGAGGACGACTTCCTCCGGTGCCTTGATGGCGGCACCGCTGACCTTCGAACCCTCTGATCAGTGACTCGAGATTGGACGGGGAACAACGACGTGTGGTCGGGGAAGGGCGGTTGGACTCTGACCGCCGACCTCGACCAGCTCACCTTGTCCAGAAACGGTGCGCACGAGGTGTTCGTGGGCGTCGATGCCTCCCGCCTTTGTGTTCGGCGTGGCTGGTTCCGCAGTTCCGTTTCGGTCAAGGGTTCCGACCCGAGGAAGCTGCGTGGTCTGCGACGGCGGGAGGGCAGGGATGCTCAGTTTGCGATCAACCGAGCCGTGGTCCGAGGGAAGCTGGGACCACAGCTCGCACTCGCAGTGGAGGGTAGGGCGTCCTTTGAGCACCTTGTGGACTCCCACGTCGCCAACCAGCGCTGGATCGCACATGACACCGCTCAACATGTCCTCGCTGGCCTCCCGACGAAGGGTGAGGTGCTGTCCCAACTCACCGCGGCCGAGATTGCGGCCCTCGGCGACTCCCTGACCGCGGCAGAGATCGAGTCGCTCGACTTCCTCGACGGCGACCACCGAGCAAAGATCGCGGCCACCAACCACGACATCCTGCAGCGTGAACTAGCCAGCAGACGCGACTTCTTCGACAAGGTCGAGAAGTCGCCCCTCACCGACGAGCAAGCAGGCGCAGTGGTCTCCTTCGACAACCGAGTGCGCGTGATCGCGGCGGCCGGATCGGGGAAGACCTCGGTGATGGTGGCCCGCGCGGCCTATGCGATCGAGCGTGGTTTCGTATCTGCCGACCGCGTTCTCATGCTCGCTTTCAACACCGACGCCGCACACGAGCTCCGGGAGCGGGTGAGCACTCGGTTGGGCGCGCTCGGGCTCTCGTCTGACGGTTTGACGGCCAGCACATTCCACGCGTTCGGACTCTCCGTCATCGGCCAGGCGACCGGCCGTAAGCCGCGGATCGCTCCGTGGGTTGAGAGCGGTCAGGACGCCACGAAAGTGGAGCAGATCGTCGACGAGTTGCGCGATTCCTCCCCTGGCTTCCGATTCAAGTGGGACGTCTTTCGCCTTCTCTATGGTCGCCTCTCTGAGGAACCTGACGGCGGGGCGCCCGACAGCTACGACAGCTCCTCGCGGCTGACAGGCTTCCAGACCTATCGAGGCGAAACCGTCCGCAGTGAAGGCGAGCGACTCATCGCCGACTGGCTGTTCCTCAACGGGGTCAACTACGAGTACGAACGGCCGTACGCCTTCGACGTCGCCGACAGCGAACACTCCCAGTATCGGCCGGACTTCTTCTACCCCGACGCTCAGGTGTGGCACGAGCACTGGGCCCTTCGAGCGGATGGCACGGCACCTGAAAGCTTCGCTGGCTACAGCGACTCGATGCGGTGGAAGCGGCAGGTTCATCAGCGGTGCGGCACGACGCTGGTCGAGACGACGTGGCACGAGATCATCAACCTCAGCGGTTTCGAAGCCCTGGCGGCGGAACTCACCGGGCACGGCCTCACCCTCGATTGGAACCCTGATCGGCCGACCCCCGGGGCGAAGCCTCTTGAGCACGAACGCCTCGCGCGGCTGGTGCGCACGTTCATGTCACATGTGAAGTCCGCGTCGCTGACCCGCCGCGACGTGGAAACTCGCCTGCGCCAGCAACCGCAGCGAGCCAACCCTCGCACCCTGCTGTTCCTCGACCTCTACTGGCAGATTCACGACCGTTGGCAGGCAGCTCTGCGCGCCGCGGACGCTGTGGACTTCGATGACATGCTCTTGCAGGCAGCCGAACTCGTCGAGCGAGACCCGAGCCTTGCCCGCTATGACCTCGTCATGGTTGATGAGTTCCAAGACACCAGTCGCGCCCGGGCTCGACTGACAAGAGCCCTCCAGCAGGGCGAAGGCAAGCACCTCCTGGCCGTGGGCGATGACTGGCAGGCGATCAACCGCTTCGCCGGAGCGGACCTATCGCTGATGACGAACTTCGCTTCGTACTTCGGGCCCACTCAGACACGACGCCTGCAGACGACCTTCCGATGCACTCAAACGATCGCCGACGTGGCCAGTCGCTTCATCTCACGCAACCCAGCCCAAATCGCCAAGGAGGTGCAGGCTGCACGCGACAAACAGGGAGCGCCCGTCACCATCGTGCGCCTTGACGACCGCGAGTCGATCTCGAGCGCACTTGAGGAGCACCTCACCAGACTCTCCGCCGAGTCTCCGGGCAACAGTGTCGACGTGCTGGGCCGCTACCGATTCGAGCGCGATCTGATGCCGCGACGACGGTTCCCGAGTCTCACGGTGACCTTCCGGACTGCACACAGCGCGAAGGGCCTAGAGGCCGACCACGTGATCCTTCCCAACCTCACCACAGGCATCTACGGATTCCCGAGCCAGATCATCGATGACCCGGTTCTGGCCCTGGCGATGTCGAACGAGGACGACTACCCGCACGCGGAAGAGCGTCGCCTCTTCTACGTTGCCCTGACGAGGGCACGCCACACTGTCACGATCTTCACCGTGACCGGCTTGGAGTCACCGTTCGTCGTTGAGTTGCTGAAGGACCCAGGAGTCCGGGTCACTACCGAGACCGCGGCAGCAGCTGATGTACAGGCCTGTCCAGGCTGCGGCGAGGGGACCCTCGTGCGACGAGAGGGTCGCTACGGGTCATTTCTTGGGTGCAGCCGATTCCCAAGGTGCCGCCAGACCCTCCGACTCTGAAATGCCTGCCTACGCCGCGGACTCCCCGCCTTCGGGTCCTCAGGCAGGCGGGAAGTGATCGGCGAGGAGTTGATGGACCGCGGCTACGTCAACGACGATCTCGTCTTCGCTGGATTGGTTGATCACTTTCGCGAGCCGCTTGGGCCAGAGGACGTGGACTGCCCGGGTGGCGAAGGCGCCCCCGATCAGCGGGAAGTCTGCTTCGACAAAGCAGAGCGCACCGGTGACGGGCACGTCGCCGACGACATCGCGGACCAGGCCGACCTGCTTCAGTACGCCGTCGACGAGTTTGGTGCAGTCGCGGCGGCCCACCAGGAGCTTCTCGACGCGAGGCCGGAAGATGCCGCCCTCGACCTTGAGGGTGGGTCGGGCCTTGTACTTCTTGGCATCGACGACCCAGACCCCCGTGGCGGTGATGACCATGTGGTCGATGTTGGCCTTGGTGCCGGGGATGCGCCGGTCGTGCAGGACTGCAACCGAATCGGAGGCGAGCCCATCAAGGCGGGCACCGAGGCGCTCTTCCCCGACGGCGCCGGTGTCCCATGCCCTCGTGCTCTGCTTCTCCTCCGACAGGGCGACGGCGAGGCCCCCCAGCCGTCCCCATTTCTGGCGGAGTCGCTCCTCGTCCCTGGCTTTGCGTCTTTCGTACTCGCGACGCGCGGACGCCCCCGCTACCCCCGCCTTCTCGGCTGCCACGGCCTCCTCGACTGCTTCAGTCTCCTCGACTGACGCTTCGGCCACTGGTTCCGTCTCCGTCACCGCGGCCTCATCTTCGGTCGCGCTCGTGCAATCCAGACAGCGCACGGTCTTCGAAACGCGCTCATAGATCGCCTCGGTCCGTGCGGCCAGTTCCGTTCCGCAGAGGCGACAGGCTCCGGCGTAGCGGAGCTTCATGCGCTTGTCGGCAACGTCGCCAGGCTCGGGCATGGCTGGCACGCTATCGGATGGTCCCGACGCTCCATGGCGAAGACGAACTCTCGATATCACTGGTGCAGATCCGTCGGACCGTCGTGCCATGCTGCCCGGCTGCGCTGGAGGGACCAGAGCGGCAAGGAGGTATCCAATGCCACGATCCACACCCGGCACCGACGCTATTGTTCCTCGTGTGATCACCGGTGAGTTGAAGAGCAAGATCGACCGCGTCTGGGACTCGTTCTGGTCTGGCGGGATCAGCAACCCGCTCGAGGTGATCGAGCAGATCACCTACCTGCTCTTCGTCCGGCGCCTCGACGACCTCCAGGTCCTCGCCGAGAAGAAGGCGCGCGTCACCGGGGGCGTGATCAACGACCCGGTGTTCTTGCCCGGACAGTCGCACCTGCGGTGGAGCCAGTTCAAGAACGCCTCCCCCGAGGTGATGCACCGGACCATTGCCGACGACGTGTTCCCGTTCCTCCGCACTCTCGGCACTCAGCTCGGCGGCGACGGCTCCACCTATAGCGAGCACATGAGGGACGCCCGGTTCACGATCCCCACCCCGGCGCTGCTCAGCAAGGTCGTCGACCTGCTCGACGACATCCCGATGACGGATCGCGACACCAACGGCGACCTGTACGAGTACCTGCTGTCCAAGATCGCCTCGGCCGGGGTGAACGGCCAGTTCCGTACGCCGCGCCACATCATCGAACTGATGGTCAAGATGACTGCGCCGAAGCCGAGCGACGAGATCTGCGACCCTGCATGTGGCACCGCCGGCTTCCTGGTCGCTGCGAGCGAGTACATCCGCGAGACGCACGCCGATGCCCTGCTCGACGCCACGCAGCGGACCCACTTCCACCGCTCGATGTTCCACGGCTACGACTTCGACTCGACGATGCTCCGTATCGGCAGCATGAACATGCTGCTCCACGGCATCGAGTCCCCCGACATCCGCTACCGCGACTCCCTTTCCGAAGGCGCAAGCGAGGACGCCGAGAAGTACACCCTCATCCTCGCCAACCCACCCTTCGCAGGGTCGCTGGACTACGAGTCGACGTCCAAGGATCTGCAGCGGGTCGTGAGAACGAAGAAGACTGAACTGCTGTTCCTGGCACTGTTCCTCAAGCTGCTCAAGCCCGGCGGCCGGGCCGCGGTGATCGTCCCCGACGGCGTGCTGTTCGGGTCGTCCAATGCACACAAGTCGCTACGAAAGGCGCTTGTCGAGGACCAGAAACTCGACGCCGTCGTCAAACTGCCGAGCGGCGTATTCCGCCCGTACGCCGGCGTCTCGACCGCGATCCTCTTCTTCACCAAGACCAACTCCGGCAGCACCGACAACGTCTGGTTCTACGACGTGCGCGCCGACGGCTACTCCCTCGACGACAAGCGCAACCCGATCGAGGCCAACGACCTCCCCGACCTACTAGACCGCTGGTCGAGCCGCCCCATCGCCGGTCGAGTAGCGAGCGCCAGCGATTGTATCGAGACCACCTGGCCCGAGTTGTCCCGTGCCCGCACCGAGCAGTCCTTCCTCGTACCCAAGGCTGACATCGTCGCCCAGGGCTACGACCTCTCCCTCAACCGCTACAAGGAGATCGAGTACGACGAAGTCGAGCACCGCACCCCGCTGGAGATCATCGCCGACATCGAGACGCTCGAAGAGGAAATCGCAAAGGGTCTCGCGGAGCTGAAGGCGATGCTGTCATGAAAGTCACCCCCCTCGCCGAGCTTGTGCGCCCTGGCGGTCGGAGGGCGGGCACCGAGACGGACTTGCCCGTCTACTCGGTCACCAAGCACGCAGGCTTCGTGCCGAGCCTGGAATACTTCAAGAAGCAAGTATTCAGCCGCGACGTCGCGGGCTACAAGCTCGTCAACCCGGGTGACTTCGCCTACGCAACAATCCATCTCGACGAGGGCTCGATCGGGATCGCGCCGGAACGCAGCCTCATCAGCCCGATGTACACCGTTTTCAAGGCCGACGACTCGCTGGTCGACCCGGGATACCTGATCCGATTCCTCAAAAGCCCCCGCGCGCTCGCGCACTATCCTCAACTCGGCAAAGGCGCGGTCCACCGACGCAAAGCGATCTCCCTGGCAGCGCTGGGCGCACTGCCAGTGCCCCTCCCGCCCCTCCCCGAGCAGCGCCGCATCGCCGCGATCCTCGATCACGCCGACGCCCTCCGCGCCAAGCGCCGCCATGTCCTCGCCCACCTTGAGGACGTCGGCCCCGCAATCTTTCGGCAGATGTTCGGGAACCCGGTCACCAACGACCGCAACTGGCCCCTCAAGCCTCTCTCAGAGCTCGGCACCCTGGACCGAGGAGTATCCAAGCATCGGCCTCGCAATGACCCGGCCCTACTGGGAGGTGCGCATCCGCTGATTCAAACGGGTGACGTCGCCAACTCTGGTGGATACATCAGGAACTTTCGGGCCACGTATTCCGATGTCGGCCTCGCGCAGAGCAGGATGTGGCCAGCAGGGACGCTCTGCATCACCATCGCCGCGAACATCGCTAAGACAGGCATCTTGACGTTCGACGCGTGCTTCCCTGACAGCGTTGTCGGTTTCACCTCGAGCCCTGAGTCGTGCACCTTCGTCCAAGCGTGGCTTGGATTCCTGCAGGCGGTTCTTGAGGCATCAGCCCCACAGTCCGCTCAGAAGAACATCAATCTCGCGATCCTACGACAACTGAAGGTTCCAGCCCCGGGCGACGACCTCTTGAAGGAGTTCCACGAGCGCATACGCGCCGTGAAGGAGCAACGAGCCAGCACCAGCAGTGCGCAGGAGGCGCTAGACGGGATGTTCGCCTCCCTCCAGTCCCGCGCCTTCCGAGGGGAGCTGTGACCGATGTCGGTTGAGATGCGGATGTGGCGTATCGACGGAGACGACCCGCGCCCCCTGACGGCGTCGGTGCTCCCAGCGGAGAAGGATCTGCACGAGTTCCTCAAACGCGACCCGTCGTTGCTCGGCGAGCGTCTGCTGGTGATCGGCAGCGAAGTGATCACGCCGTACGGGTCACGTCTCGACCTGCTCGCTGTCGATGCTGACGGCAACCTGCACCTGCTGGAGCTCAAGCGCGACAAGACACCGCGTCAAGTCGTAGCTCAAGTGCTCGACTACGGGTCGTGGGCATCGACGCTCTCGCGCGACGACGTCATCGACATCGCCGACAGGCACCTCGACCAGCCTTTCGAGGCCGCGTTCGAGGACGTCTTCGGCAGCGCGCCACCAGACGAGCTCAACAGCGAGCTCAGCCTGACTATCGTCGCCGCCGAGCTTGACGCCAGCTCCGAGCGGATCGTCAACTACCTGCGCGACTTCGGTGTGCCGGTGAACGCCGTCTTCTTCTCCTACCTCGAAGATGACGGACGCCGCTACCTTGCCCGATCGTGGCTCGCGGCATCGGCGGAAGAGACGTTAGCCAAGACGACCGGAAGCAAGAAGAGCAAGCGAGCCGCCTGGAACGGCAAGGACTGGTACATCTCCTTCAGCGGCGGTGACCGCGTGTGGGAGGACGCGCGGCAGTTCGGCTTCGTCTCGGGTGGTGGCGCGAAGTTCTGGTCCCAGGACATGCGGTCATTGCCGAAGGATGCGCGAGTCTGGGTGAACGTGCCGCCCATGCGATACGTCGCGGTCGGGCGAGTCTTGGCGCCGGCCACCCGCTTCGAGGACGCCCAGGTGCGTAAGGGTGACAGCTGGATACCTCTAGCGAGCCAAGCCCTGCAGGGCAACTACCCCACTGACCGGGAGACCAGCGACGACGATGCCGAGTGGGTGGCGCCGGTTGAATGGATCCATGCTCGCCCGCTCGACGCTGGATTCTGGGAGAAGGGCATGTTCGCCAGCCAGCACAGCGCCTGCAAACTCCGTCAGGAGTTCACCCTGCAGCGCCTCGCCGACCACTTCGGTCTCGACGAGGACGGCGAGTGACTCCCCGGCATGGGTAACTTCGCCTTCGTCCGCCAGACGCTGCCGTCGCTCCACGACGACTGCGCCCGGGCTGAGTCATACCTGGCCTCCGACCCGCGCTCGGCCTGCTTCTACAGCCGCCGAGTGGTCGAGGAACTGGTGGGCTACCTCTACGACGTACTGTCACTGCGTACGCCCTATCGCGACGACCTCGCCGCGAAGATCAACGACGCCGCGTTCAAGGCACAGGTGCCGCAAGGCATCACGCAGAAGCTGACGGCTATCCGTCGCATCGCCAACACCGCCGTCCATGAGAATCGGCAGATCCGTCCCGACGTGTCGCTGGCCGTGCTCCGCGAACTGTTCCACGTCGTCGTGTGGGCGTCGTACCACCACTCCCCCAAGCCCGGCGTCGTGCCGCTGCAGGCGCAGTTCGACCCGAAGGTCGCCGCCAAGGCGGCTCCCCTGTCGCGCGAGGAGGTCGGGCGACTCGCAGCGAAGTTCAGAGCACAAGACGAGGCCCACGCCCGCGCGCTCGCCGAGAAGGACGAACGGCTCGCGGTCCACGAGGCCGAGATCGCCGAGCTCAAGGCTCAGATCGCCGCGGCACAGGCAGCAGCAGCCCCGGATACGCGCGACTACGACGAGGCGGCCGCACGCGACCTGTTCATCGACGTCCTGCTGCACGAGGCCGGGTGGGCGCTGGGTCAGGAGCGCGACCGCGAGTATGAGGTCGTGGGAATGCCCAACGCTGTGGGCAAGGGCTTCGTCGACTATGTCCTGTGGGGCGCCGACGGTCTCCCGCTCGCGGTGGTCGAGGCCAAGCGCACCTCCAAGTCACCCGAGGTCGGCAAACAGCAGGCCAAGCTCTACGCCGACTGCTTGGAGACGCAGTTCGGACGTCGGCCCGTGATCTTCTACACCAACGGCTATGAGCACTGGCTGTGGGACGACGCCGGTGGCTACCCGGCGCGTGAGACCCATGGGTTCTACACCCGCGACGAGTTGGAGCTGCTGATCCAGCGCCGCCAGACCAAGCTCACCCTGTCGACAGCGCCGGTGAACACTGACATCGCCGGTCGGCCCTACCAGGTGCGCGCGATCAAAGCAGTCGGCGACGCATTCGACCGCAAACAACGCGAGGCGCTCCTGGTGATGGCGACCGGGTCCGGCAAGACCCGGACCGTCATCGCGCTCGTCGATCAACTCCAGAAGGCGAACTGGGCCAAGCGGGTGCTGTTCCTCGCCGACCGCAAGGCCCTGGTCAACCAGGCCGCCAACGCGTTCAAGACCCACCTGCCCGGCTCCACCACCGTCAACCTGGTGGCCGAGAAGGTCACCGACGGGCGGGTCTACGTGTCGACGTACCCCTCGATGATGAACCTCATCAACGAGATCGACGACGGCACTCGTCGCTTCGGGCCGGGCTACTTCGACCTGATCGTGATCGACGAGGCCCACCGGTCGGTCTATGCGAAGTACGGCGCGATCTTCGACTACTTCGACTCGCTCCTCGTCGGCCTCACGGCGACACCCAAGGATGAGGTCGACCACAACACCTACCGGCTGTTCCACCTCGAGGACGGTGTCCCGACCGACGCGTACAGCCTCGACGAAGCCGTCGAGGCCGGCTACCTCGTGCCGCCCAAGGGCGTCTCGGTGGGCACCAAGTTCCTGCGCGCCGGCATCAAGTACGACGATCTCAACGAGGACGAGAAGGAGCAGTGGGACACCCTCGAATGGGGTGATGACGCAGCCTCAACTGGAGATGCGCCCGACGAGGTCAGCGCCGAGGACCTCAACCGGTGGCTGTTCAACGAAGACACCGTCGATAAGGTGCTCGCCACCCTCATGCTCGACGGACACAAGGTCGCCGGCGGGGACCGGATCGGCAAGACGATCATCTTCGCCAAGAGCCAGAAGCACGCCGAGTTCATCTCCCAGCGTTTCGACCTT
Organism: Nocardioides limicola; assembly: GCF_016827675.1. GTDB lineage: Bacteria > Actinomycetota > Actinomycetes > Propionibacteriales > Nocardioidaceae > Nocardioides > Nocardioides limicola. The sequence goes on from NZ_JAERJA010000003.1 coordinate 115,037, forward strand.
GCCTACCCCGAGTTGGCGGGTCACTTCGCGAGGGTGATCACGCACGGGATGCCCTACGCCCAGTCCCTGATCGATGACTTCAGTCAGAAGGACAAGGCGCCCCACATCGCGATCAGCGTCGACATGCTCGACACCGGGATCGACGTGCCCGAGGTCGTCAACCTCGTCTTCTTCAAGATGGTGCGCTCCAAGTCGAAGTTCTGGCAGATGATCGGCCGCGGCACCCGCCTGTGCCCCGACCTGTTCGGCCCCGGGGAGGACAAGCAGGACTTCTTCGTCTTCGACTTCTGCGGCAACCTCGAGTACTTCAGTCAAGACCTCCCCGGGTCTGAGGGGTCGACACAGAAGTCGCTGGCTGAGCGGCTGTTCGAGGCCCGGCTCGGCCTGGTCACTGCGCTCGGCGACGACGAGCCGGAGCTGCGGGCAGCCACCACGACGACGCTGCACGAGATCGTGTCGGCGATGAACCTCGACAACTTCGTGGTCCGCCCGCACCGCAAGGCTGTCGAGCGGTTCGCGACGGCCGATTCCTGGGGTGCGCTCACGCCGGAGGACGCCGAGGCGGCCTTCAAACTCGCCGGTCTGCCGTCGGCGGTCCGCGATGACGACGAGGACGCCAAACGCTTCGACCTGCTGATCCTGCGCCGACAGCTCGCCCAGCTCGACGGCGACGCCGTCCTGGCCGAGCGGCTTCGCGAGACCATCCAGAACATCGCAGCCGCGCTGCTGGGAAAGACCGCGATCCCGTCCGTGGCCGAGCAAGCCGTGCTCATCGAGTCGGTCGCCAGCGACGAGTGGTGGGTCGATGTCACCCTCCCCATGCTTGAGATCGCGCGTCTGCGGCTCCGGGCCTTGGTGCGCTTCATCGAGCGCACGACTCGCAACCCGGTCTACACCGACTTCGAGGACGAGCTCGGGCCCACAACCGAGATTCACCTGCCCGGGGTCACTCCGGGGACGAACTTCGAGCGCTTCCGCGCCAAGGCAGCGGCGTACCTCAAGGAGCACGAAGACCACGTGGCGCTGCAGCGCCTCCGTCGCAACAAGCAACTCACCGCCGAAGACCTCACGTCACTCGAGGAGATGCTGGTGGCATCAGGCGGCCAGCAGGTCGACATCGCGTGGGCCGATCAGCAGACCGGCGGCCTGGGACTCTTCGTGCGCTCCTTGGTCGGCCTGGACCGCGCGGCAGCGGCCGAGGCATTCGCGCGCTACCTCGACGGCTCAAGGTTCTCGGTCGAACAGGTGAGATTCGTGAACCAGATCGTCGACGAACTCACCGCAAACGGGGTCATGGAACCCGGACGCCTGTTCGAGTCGCCCTACATCGACCACGCCCCCACCGGCCCGGAGTTCTACTTCCCTGACGCGGACGTCGAGGTCATCGTCGACACCCTCCGCCACATCAAGCGGACCGCTGTGCCGGACGAGGTGGCCTGATCCGCTGACTGCTACACCGCAACGTGTCCGACTCGCTTCCGGGGCCCGATCGGGACAGAGATCGGGGTCCCAGGCTCGCTGGGGTTCCATGTCGCAGCGCTGCGGGTGAGGGGCGCGAGCCGTTTCCCCCTTGACGCAGGGCTGCGTTGCGAGAGCGCCTCGTCCATAGCGAAATCTGAAACGGTCCGAAGAACCAGCCGCAGGATCCACTGATTGGCACTAGCCTCGTGCACGCGAGAGGAGATGCATGGGGAAGCTCATCACAGATCAAGTGGAGTTGGACAAGCGGTCTTTCAGCACAGATCCATTCGTCGTCCTGACACGGCCGGATCGCGAAAGGCCTCGCGGCGTCGTTGTCATGATCCACGGACTTGCCGGTTCCGGCTTCGCAACCTGGAGAACCCTCCCCGCTCATCTGCTTCAGTCGCAGCAGGCCAACGTTGACGTCGCGATTCTCGACTACCGGAGCGCTTGGCGTGCACTGAGCAGGAAGCCAAAGCTGGAGATGGTCGTCGACCTTCTCTACGGCGAACTGCAGGCCCTCGACTATGAGTCGATCGTCCTTGTCGGCCACAGCATGGGAGGTCTCCTGGCGGCCTCCACAGTCCGTCACTGGAGTTCGGTCCTGAACCCCCAGACCGGTATCGAGCGGGTGGCTGGGATGATCTACGTCGCATCGCCACGAGCTGGCACGAAGTGGCTCGTACCCACACGGGAACGTCGCCTCCTCAAGCGTCACAGTGCGGATCAGCGTCTCAACGAGAGGTTTCTGATCGATCATGTCGATCCAACAGTTGGCCGCAAGGGTGTCGGGCCGCGAAAGATCCCGAGCTTCACAGCGACCGCTAGTCGTGATCGATTCGTCGGGAGGTGGAGTACGGAACTCGGCATCCCGGTCGGCCAGACGCGCGTCTTCGATGGCAGCCACAGCGGGGTCCTTGCCAATCCCACGCTCCACGGTTGGCTCGATGAACGGATCTCGGAATCGCTCGCAATCCACCGGCTTCCTCTGGGGCCCGACGTGCTCGCCGCAGGCCCTACGACGCAGTTCAAGGGCGATTCAATGAATGGCTCTTGGGAAGACGCCTACCTCGGCGCCCTCCTCCGTCACCGGAACACCCATGGTGTCGTTTGCCGAGATGTCGCGGAATCGGAGAGCGACATCGGACTCCGGATGCGGGTGGTCTCAGACGAGTCGGTCGCCGGGGGTGAATGCCGCGCAGACCTTGTACAAGATGTAGCCGATCACGACTGCAGGCGGATCGGCGCTCTGGGCATCGCGACATACGGTCAAGACCCGTCATCGATTAAGACCGTCCGAGAGATCGCTGGAACAGCGGACAAGAGGTGGCTAAAGGCGACATCAACGCGTGGAGAGTTGGAGGACGAGATGGCGAGGTGGCTCGAGCGGCTCGCGATCAATCCCATTCTGAGCACAAGAACTCGCGCCGCGGAACGACACGACCTAGGCCACGAGGGGAGCCTCCTGTGAGCACAAACATGCGATGGATCGCGGCACTCTTGGCGAGCAACGCCGTCGCCGTGCATCCAAACTTTCGCTCAACGGATCCTTCGTCGCTCGAAGCGGTGTTGGCCGGACACTTCTTGGGCCGCTCGCCCGGCGCCACCGACTACCTCAATTCGGATGAGTTCAAAGCTGCATCAGCCAATGACCCCGCCGGCGCGTCATTGCTCGCTGCGTCTATCGCAGCAACCACCTTGGGCACCGTTCCGCAGGGCATCAAGGAACTGGAGCGCCTTGTAAGCAAGGGAACCGATACGGCGATTACGACCTGTGCCGCGCTGATCGCGTCCACGGCACTCATGGACTTGGATGACGTTGAGTCGGCTCTCCGGGTGCTCCGCAAGGCGCTCGACTTGACCGCTCAGGCACCAGGAGACGGATTGCTGCGCGCCGTGCTCCTGCAAGGAATCGCACACAGAACTTGGGACGCAGGCGAGGTTGGCACTGCCGAGGCGGAGGAAGCTCTCCGCAACCTTGACCATTTCGTGCCGTCCACGGTTCCCACCTTTGAAGTGAGTCGTCGCGTCGCAGGTGGATCACACGCAATCCTGGCCGAAATTGAAGACCTCATCCGCGACGCATGCCATTCATATGCTGTGGCAGCCAGCCCGGACATGGGCGCGCGCGTCGAGCGCATCGCGGTCGAACGTCCGACCATCTACAAGCAGGTCGAGCTTCGGGCAGGAGGATCCTTGGGAGACATGCAGGACCGCTCGTTGCTGGCCTCACTTGAGGGATCGCGGAACTCAATCACTTGGCGCAACGAACGCGGCGACGAGGCCGTCGTGCATGCGCTATACGTCTTTGAGTTCGCGGGCCACCCCCAGGCTCGCTACTATAGACAGTTGGCCGGCGTTGTCCGTGGGTTGATGGCGTTAGGCGACGGTGAACGCTGGCTTCTGCGGGAATCGCTGCGGCTACTACGTCACGCGGGGGCAAGAAAGCACGTCGATGCCCTTCTCCGAAGACTCGATTACTACGGCCCGCTCGAAGTCCTCAAGGAAGAGACCTACCAAGTCGCGCAACAGTGCACGCGAATCGGACAGCTCGACGAATGCAACCTGCGCGTCCTCGCCGTCGGTGCGGCTTGCCTCGATCCAGTCTTGGCTAAGGAACTCCTTGCAAGACTCATGGCTGTCCGACATGTCGCGCCGGTCCAACGTGGATTCGGATGGCAGTCACACGGCACCCGAATCGAGACCCTATGGCCCGCGATCTTTGCCGTAGCGGCGTCAGCAGAACGTCTCGACGAGGCAGCCGTAACGTTCATCGAGGACCTCAGTCACACTCCCAGCGCCGATCTGGACCCCTCGTATGCACGGTCCTTCCCGCAACGGTCGAAGCTCGCTGATGAAACGCTTGTGGCGTTCGCGGCATGGGCAGAGTCTACTCAATCAGCCGAACTTCCTGAGTCGGCGCAAGCCGCGCGTGACCTCGCGGGCCATCCGTTGGTCCCGCCCCTGCCGACGAATCCGTCCCTCGGCGAGATCAGGCGTACATTGAACGCCGCTCTGGCCGCCGAGGGGTGGCCGTCCAATGCAGATCTCGGCGCCATGGAACCGGTCCTCAGAGACAAGATGGACCAGATCCGGAGTTCGGCCTCCAACGGCACATTCACGTTCGGAGGAGTTTCAGCAGCGGCGCTGGCGGTTGTAGCGGCTGAGTTCGGTGCGAACCTCTGGACCGAGATCGCTGCGTTCATCCTTGATCCAGCCGTTGCGCGACAGGACAAGACAGGAGCCTTGCATCGGCTGTCTCGGGCAGGGGAGAAGGTTCCAGCTGACCTCATCAAGACCTTGCGAGACCAGGCGCGCGATCTCTTGGAAGGCCACAGCACCTTCCGAGAGAGCCCGCTCGATCCCTTCCCTGAAGGACTCCAGGTCTTGGGTTCTCTGCGTCTTGCGAGCGACGGGGATCTGCTCGTACTCCTCAGTCAACTCCTGGGGAGTGGCGAAGACGGGGCACGGTATGAAGGGGCCCAAGTGGCTCGTCAGTGGGCGATGTCCGGGATGAGCGAACCGTGGCTGGAGGTACTGCTCATCTCCCTGAGCCACTCGGCTGATGATGAGGTGAAGGGTGTCGCGATGAATGCGCTCTGTCACCTTGACTCGGGTGGAGATGGATTGACCGAGGCTGCCGAGCTTCGAGCCCTGCAACTCCTCCACGGCGACGGTTCGCTAGTGCCGCGGCAGGTCCTCAACGGACTCAAGGATGGTCCACGACGCCTAAGCGCGGCGACCGAGCGACGAATCGAGCACATGGCTGCCCAGCACGTCCATAGAGAAGTCCGCGACCTCGCACGGACGGTGCTTGCGACGAATCGCGACAACCGGGCATGAGTCGGAATGTTGTGATCGATGGTGTCCGCAGAGCCTACTGCTCGGGTCCTCGGCCGCGCCGACTTGTCAACGGCGGCTGCGCGTGTCGGCCACAGGGATACGGTTGCGAGGGCTTTGGCCATGACGATCGGGTCTGCTGCACGGATCGGTGACAACCGATCTGCCTAGTCGAGAGACTGGGCTGGAAGGATGTTCACCGTGTCCAAGCCGTACCCCAAGGAGTTCCGTGACGACGTGGTCCGGGTCGCGCGGAACCGTGAGCCCGGTGTCGGGCTCGATCAGATCGCCAAGGACTTCGGGATCCACTTCACGACGCTGTACTCGTGGATGAAGAAGGCCGACATCGAGGACGGGGAACGCCCTGGGGCGAGCGAGGCCCAGTCGGCTGAGCTGCGTGAGGCCAAGCGGCGGATCCGGACGTTGGAGCAGGAGAACGAGGTCCTTCGCCGCGCGGCTGCGTATCTGTCGCAGGCGAACCTTCCGGGAAAATGATGTACCCGCTCGTCCGCGAGCTGGCCGAGGACGGAGTCCCCGTCACGGTGACGTGCCGGGTGCTCAAGATCGCCCGCCAGCCCTACTACCGCTGGCTGGCCAACCCCATCACCGACGCCGAGTACTAGGAGGCCTACCGCGCCAACGCTCTGTTCGACGCCCACCGCGACGACCCCGAGTTCGGCTACCGGTACCTGGCCTACGAGGCCCGCGATGCTGGTGAGGCGATGGCGGCACGCACCGCGTGGCGGATCTGCTCGGACAACGGCTGGTGGTCGGCGTTCGGGAAGAAGCGCGGCAAGAACTCCAAGTTGCCCGGCCCGCCGGTCCACGACGACCTGTGCGCGGTGACCGATGAGAACGGACGGGTCCGGCACGAGTTCACCGCCGATGCGCCCAACGAGTTGTGGGTCGGCGACATCACCGAGCACTGGACCGGCGAAGGGAAGCTGTACCTCTGTGCGTTCAAGGACGCCTACTCCAACCGGATCGTGGGCTACTCCATCGATTCGCGGATGAAGTCCCGCCTCGCCGTCGCCGCGTTGAACAACGCCGTGGCCAGGCGCGGCGATGTGGCCGGCTGCATCGTCCACACCGATAGGGGGTCGCAATTTCGCAGCCGGAAATTCGTCCGCAGACTCAACCACCACCGCATGGTCGGATCCATGGGCCGTGTTGGCGCAGCCGGCGACAACGCCGCCATGGAGAGCTTCTTCTCGCTACTGCAGAAGAACGTCCTCGACCGCCGCTCCTGGGCCACCCGCGAAGACCTCCGCATCACGATCGTGACCTGGATCGAGCGGACCTACCACCTCCGTCGACGCCAAGACGGACTCGGCCGGTTGACCCCCATCGAGTTCGAGACCATCATGACCACGCCAGCCAGTCAGGCTGCGTGACTAACCACTGTCACCCATTCGTGCAGCAGACCCCTCGGATGAGACGGCCTGGCGGCTCTTCGACCCCCCGCGTGACGCATGTGGGGCAACACGGAGCTGTCGACCAGAAGTGACTAGGGCGGCGTTCGGGACTCTGGATGTGCTACCGGACTGCGGCCTCGCGGACGGCCTTGTAGGCTAATCCGTCGAGGGCCGTGAGGAGCCCGTCGAAGTCGGTAACATGCTTGCGCGGGTCTGTGTCAAGTTCGAACCTCGCGTACCAGGTGCGCATTACGGCCCGTACATCCTCGGCCTCCGGGGTACGGTCGAGTTGGCTTCCTATTTCCTCTATGAGTGTGGCGACGTCCTCGCGACGCGCTTGGCTAGCATGGGTGCGCGTGAAGTCCTTCTTGGCGCGGTTGATGCGGCTAGAGATCTTCTGGACAGACTCGGCTCGCTCGGCCTTCCGCTGGCACAGGGCGATGTTCTTTAACAGCAGCTTGAAGTTCTCGGCCGCGGTCTCGCGGTCCTCCCCGGTTGCCTTGACGTCGTCGACGGTGCCGGTCAGTGCGTCGATTGTGGCGCGTGAGAACGCAACCTTGTCCAAGTGGAAGCTCGGCATCCCCGCCTGTACCGCGATGGCCCCCTCGAGGAACTTCAGGGTGCCGGAGTTCTTGGGCGCTTTCCCGTCGGGACCGACTGCATCCGGGTAGACCTTCGCAGGGACGACGTCGAGGTCGAGCGGGCTAACGCTCGGTACGAACTCCCGGCAGTAGATCGCGGCTGCGAGGACTGCGACGTTGAACGGGACGATGTCCTCGATGCCCGCAATGCCGAGCGGGTTGTCGGTCACTAGGCCAGCGAGGTCGCCTTGTGCGAGCTGGAGGACTAGATCCTCGTCAACAAGCTTGTCGCCGTACGCACCGCCGGCCGCGAGGTCGTCCCTCGCATCGTTGCCGGCTTTGTCGTTGTCCAGGAGCGCAACGACGGGCGGCTTGTCTATGTCGCGTCCGCGGGCCAGGTACACGAGGTAGGGGATGTGACGGGTGCCGCCGGCGGGAACGATGGTGATGTGGTTCAGGTCCAGTCGGTCACGGCCCGCAATGCCGAGCTTCTTGAGCCATCGCGATGCCCCGGCAATGAGGACCTGGTCGGACGGTCCCTCGACCATGAGGTTGCAGTTGCCGATAAAGGTGGTCTCGGCGACATAACTGCCGAACGCCGAACGCAGCGGCTCGTAGTGATTCGCGGCGGCACTAGTAACGACGCGTGTGCCCTCGTCGTGCTCGCCCTTCTCGAGGACGCGGATGCGGTCGGCTTCGTTCTTGTCGATGAGGAACGGCGAGTGCGTCACGTATACGACCTGAACTGGGTCGCGGCCTGCATCCTTGGGGTCGGCGAAGTCGTCGAACACCCGAAGCAAATCTTGTTGGCCTGATGCCGACAGAAACTGGTCCGGCTCGTCCATGAGGAGGATTTCGGGGCGGCCGTCGGGTCGCACTTCATGGGCGAGGTATTGGACGAAGTAGGACAGGAAGTACTTTAGACCGGCACTGCGCTCGTCGAACCCGTAGGTGCGTCCGGTTCGGTCGCGAATCATGAAGACGAGATCGAACTCGTACAGCGAGACGAACAGCTCGAATTGGGCGTCCTGAGACCACCAGTGAGGGAAATCGAGGGCCTTCGCGAGTTCGCTGTTGATGGTGTCGACAATGCTGTTGGCGTAGCCGTTCTTCTTCTTGACGTGCTCCTGGAGTTCCTTTAGAAGTTCCTTCTTGATGCCGGCGACCTTGAAGATGAGGTCGCCCGCGAGCTTGTACATCTCGACCTCCGCCTCGGTGGCCTGACGCACGGGCTGGAACAGCTTGGAGATGCCGCCGGCGTTCGTCGTGATGGTCTGGTCGGACTCGAACCAGGCGTTGTGCTTCTGGAATCCGTCCCAGAGCTCACGCAGCAGGTCCCGGCCGAGCGGCGCAGTCTTGTTGCCCGAGACGAGGTAGTCGAGGGGAACGCTGTCGGGGAGCGGAACGCCCGCGTCGATGTGAAACGGAACGGGGACACCGAGATCTGCGAGTGCGGTGGGCTTTTCGACATGCTCAGGACCCGTCCACTTGTCCTTCTGTCGGACGTAGACCCGGAACTTGGGCGTCTCGTTCATTCGAAAGAACGCGACCCGCTCAACGTCGTGGAGGTCGCTATGGCCCGAGATGCTCTCTATGAGCTTAACCGCCTCATCCGTTACGTCAGCGAAAGCCGCGCCGAACTCAGGCAGCACGATGTCATTGTGGACACCGAAGAACCGGGAGTAACGACAGAAGTCGCTGCGCTCGAACCCCTTGCCGGTCAACGCGGCTTCAATGGCGCTGAGAACCTGGGACTTCCCGGACTCGTTCGCGCCGACGACAGTCGTGATGCCCGGGCGGAGCTTGATGCGGACGAACGGGTATTCGCCCTCAGGCGTGGAGTCCCATGGGTCCGGGTCGTACTTCTCGCCCGATGCGCGTATGAAATCGTAGTTCAGCGACCGGTAGAATCGTGCGTACACCGAGTGAAGTCTCATGCGGTCTCCTGTCTTGGGTCCGAGTCAGGACTCTGTCACACGGGACCGACGGTTTGTGGGTCATGACGCAGACTCAGAGATCAGACAGTCCTCGCCGTCCTGGCGGGTCGCCGTCGCCCGCGGGTCGGAAAGGCGCCGACGTTGCCGACCTCGCGCAGCAGCTCGGCCCAATGCCAAGGCCGCTCGTCCATGTAGCCCAGGTGATTTCATCATTGTGAGCGCTGCCTTCGTCGACACCCTGCTCGGGGCAGACGCCCTCCAGCGGCTGGCCGTACATCACCACGGTGCCGACTGCGTGGAACGTCTTGGGGGCCCCGTGCTTCGTGCGTTCCGGCGTGCGTCTGACCGCCGCCAACGAAAGCTTGACAGGTCCCGGAATCCGCCGGGATCGCGGAACTCGCCTGCTCACTCGTTGGAGTCCTGGGGCCGGCCGGCGCCTCTCAGAAGAGCGCGGCCGGCTGCAAGGGAGGCGTGAATCATCGGTGCGGTGATGGGCATGCTGCCTTCACCGCGGCGTTGTACGACGCTGATGAACGAGCCTTGGGTGTCGCCATCGGCGGTGATGGCGCCGTGAACGAGGAACGGTTTGAGTTCCTCGGGCTGCGGTGGGATGTCGATACTGATGAGGGACTTGTCGTCGGTGGTCGGAACGACGTCGATACGCAGACCCCACACCGGTGGATACAGGTGGTGGTCGAGGATGCGGCGGTATCGGGCTTCGGTGTCTTTGTAGCGCGGAGAGACGCCGGGGACGCTGCGGATCTCCTCACCGCCGGGAATCTTCTTGGCGTGGGCACCGATGATGATGACCCCGCCGTCTTCGCCGTTCGCGAACCGGGCGACAGCCTGCGCAAGACCGACCTTGCCTCGCAGCGTAGCGAGGTCGTACTCCTGGGCTTTCGCGTCCAGCCAGTTTCCTTCCGGTTGCCCAATGAGTAGTTCGGCTGCACCGCCGCGGACTAGGTCCGCGACCACGCCTCTCGATACGGAGCCTGAGCTCAGCGTGTCGCAGAGCTGGCGTGTTCCGTCGCCGATGTCGTGCAAGTCTTGGACAGTGCGGCCGCGGATGGGCAGCGCGATTCGGAGTTCGATCGCGAGGTGTTCCGGCCCGGAGTAGGCGTCTACCACGTTGGCGGATGCCAGCGTTGCGCGCTTGTGGGCCAGGTATGGCGCGATGAGACGCTCGACCTTCGCGACGGCTGCGTGTTCATCACCATCGTGGGACCGATCCCCGAAGTGCATGGCGGTTACGAGAAGGTGCCCGTCTCGGTACTCGAACCCGACTTCAATGCCGACTACGTCGGTGTCCAGGTTGGCTAGGGAGAGCGGTGATACACAGGCTGCGGAGTCCTTGTGGCCCGAGTACTCGGCTTTTGACGAGAGGGCGTCGCGCAGGTCTACCGCTCTAAGGTCCGCTAGTTCGTCATGGGCCAGGACGAGGTCGCCGCCCATGCCACTGCGACGTTCCTCTCCGTGCACGAGCCACTCGCCGTCACGCTTTGAGAAGGCCACGGTCCGCACAACCCGGAGCCTAACGGCCCCTAGCCGTTGACGATGGGTCGAATCGGGCTAATGCGTTCGGCGGCGCAGCCTCACATGTAGTCCGGGGCCGGCGTGCGCAAGGGGCAACGCCCCACCGAGACGGAACGCATCTGCCGCAATCGGTGCGTCACTCCGCCGCGATCCGGCGCAGACCACGATTCAGTTCTCGTTCAGTCCATGCCTGCGGGAGTCGAGGGCGTCCTTGTAGTGCTTCTCAACCGCGTTGATGTCTGCCTCTGCTGAGGACGGGTCCAGGACTCGCAGGACCGAGTAGCGGAACTTGGTCGCGTCCCGTCGCTTCAAGCCAACGTTTCCACCGTGCCCGTTTGTGGCGTAAGCGCTCCAACGTTGCAGCAGAGTCTCGTGTCCGTCGGCCTTGCCGACATAGTGACGGCCGTCGGAGGTGTCGGTGATCAGGTAGATCCCGACTACCGACGACAGCGCCGTACGCCATGCCGCGTAGACAGGATCCCGAACGACCGCTTGAAGGCGTTCGTGGTCAACGACGAGGTGATCGAAACCCGGGAAAGGTTCGGGTTCGACATCAGCCACGTCGAGGATGGGGTACTTCGCAGCCGTTGTGCCGTGGACCCACCAGGCACGCGGCGAGCCCCACTGGATGACGCAGCGACCGGTGAGGTCGGACAGCAGGTCGACTAACCTCAAGTCGAAGCTCCGGTGCTGCTCGCTCGACGGAGCCTCGCCCCGGTTTTCCACGATCCGCCACAGCCGCGCACGCGTCCCCTGCGCCGGCAGCAGGATCACCCAGTAGCGGGGTGGCTTCTTGGCGAAGCCGTTGAGGCTCTGCGTGCTCGTGTAGGTGAGGATCTCCCGATCGGTCGAATCGGCATGGATGCCCGGGTACCCGTCCTTGTGGATCTTCACGTAGGCATGCCGGATCGCCATCACCTCGTTGAGCGAAATGCCCGTCTTGGCGAGAGCGTCACCGAGCGTGAACGTCGAGACGGCAAGGAGTTTTGGATCCGGCGTCTCGGCGGAGCTCGTCTCGTCGGCAATCGTCACCCACTCATCATGCACCGGGTGACTGACCGATGTGCTCGAACAGGGAGCCTGACACGCCCAGGCAGGGAGTGGGACGTGATTCCCCCGGGGCGAGTCAATCCGCCGCGAGTGATGCTCGCGCCCAGACAGGCCCGGCGCCGCACCTTGAGCCTCAGCCACCCGCCCCCAACAACACACCCACCTGCCTCGCCGCGTCGTACAACGGCTGCGTCGACCGCCCACTCCGGGCCACCATCAGCGCCCCCTCGACGGCAGCCGCGATCGGGCAGCCGAGGCCTTGCCCGACCCGCTTCATCCAGGAGCGGCCGACTGGGTCGAACGGTTCCTCAACAACTGGCCGGACCGGGCGGACCGATCTCGTGTCTTGTCTCGCGTGGCGACTGCCCGAAGTGCCGGCGGTAGGCATTGCTGAAGGCGCTTGGTGATGTGAAGCCGACTGACATGGCGATTGCGGCGACGTTGCGGGACGCGAAGGCCGGGTTCGCGAGCCTGGCCCTTGCGAGCTCGAGTCGCTCGATGCGGATCAGCTCCCGGGCCGTCAGGTTCTCCCTCGCCAGCACTGACTGGACGTAGCGCAGCGACCAACCGATCGCGTGGGCCATAGCGGCCACGGTGAGCTCTGGGTCCGTAGCGTGCTCTCGGATGTAGCGGCGTACCGCTTCCAGCACAGGCTGAGTGTCGGCAGCGTCGGGCAGCTGTTCGTCACCGTCCGCTGCGAGGCACAGGAGGTCGACCACCCGATCGGCCGCGGCGTCGAATCCCCTGCCGGAGAGCGCGTTCCGTTCCCGCAGCAGGCTGACGATCAGGTCACGGCCAACCTTCGCCAGGCCTCGCGAGGCGTGCACTCGCGCGCCGCGGTCAGAGGTGGGCCCGAGCCGCTGGTCGATGCGTTCGCCCGGAACCAGCAGCGTGAGGGCACGGGCACCGCCGTCATGGGCGACCTCGAACGGGGTATCGAAGGGGACGATGGCCATTTCGCCGGGAACGAGCCGGGACAGTGCCTCCGCGACCCCCACGACGAGGGTCCCCTGCAACGGCACGAGCAGCTCGTAGTGACCGCGCGGATCGCGGCGGATACCTGCGGCCCGGCGCTTGAGGACCTCCGCTTCGCTGGTCCAAGCAACGAGCTGGTAGTTCGAGGTGCGCTGCCGAACGACGCGCCCGCGGTAGCCCTCGTTGCCGAAGGTGATGTCGAACATGCCGTGGACGTCGTTGCACCAGTCACGCCAGGCGTCCTGGGCGGTCGTTCCGACGGAGTCGGGCCCACCGGTGACCAGACCATCGATCGTGTACGTGGTCGTCACCCCCTGTTCGCGGTGCGCCCAAGGATATACCGCGGCGCAGGAACGGGGTCGATTTCGTCGCGGTTCTGACCCGCCGTACCGGACTGTGCGCCTCAACGACAGAGGTGTGCGCATCGGCGCGAGACCGGACCGGGTGTGACCACGTTCACTCAGGTATCGCCCATTCACTCATGCGCAGCGGCCGCCGGGGGCGAGGCGGTCGCGTCAGAAGGAGCAAGCAATGACAACTGGCACTGTCGCCACGGTGCGCGGCCCGATGGCCGTTGACCAGCTCGGAAGCACGCTGATGCACGAGCACGTCTTCGTGCTCACGCCAGACGTGATGGCCAACTATGGGAGCGAGTGGTGGGACGAGGAGCTCCGGGTCGCTGACGCAGTCGAGAAGCTTCGGGCCTTGAAGGCGGCCGGCATCGACACCATCGTCGACCCGACGGTGGTCGGGCTCGGCCGCTACATCCCCCGGATCCAGCGAGTCAACGCCGACGTCGACCTCAACATCATCGTGGCCACGGGCCTCTACACCTTCGACGAGATCCCGCACTACTTCCACTACCGGGGACCGGGTGCGCTGTTCGATGGGCCCGAGCCGATGACAGACCTGTTCGTGAAGGACATCACTGAAGGCATCGGGGAGACCGGCGTCCGGGCTGCCTTCCTCAAGGGTGTCATCGAGGAGCGCGGCCTGACGCCGGACCAGCTGCGAGTCCAGACGGCGATCTGCGAGGCCCATGTGCGGACGGGAGCCCCGATCACCGTGCACACCAATTCGGCCGCCAAGACCGGACTGATCGCCCTGGACTTCTACCGCAAGCACGGGGTGGACCTCACCAGAGTGGTGATCGGGCACGCCGGCGACAGCAATGACCTCGACTACCTCCGCGAACTCATGGATGCCGGGGCCACGATCGGCTGTGACCGGTTCGGTCTCGACGTCTTCAACTCGACGGCCGACCGGGTGCGCACGATTGTCGCCCTGTGCGAGGAGGGGTACGCCGATCGGATCGTGCTCGCCCACGACGCGTCCTGCTACATGGACTTCTTCTCTGGCGAGGAATCGCAGGCGCAACTCAGCACCGCGGTGCCCAACTGGAACTACCAACACATCTCCGAGGACGTCCTGCCCGCCCTCCGCGAGCAGGGAGTCAGCGACGCTCAGATCACCACGATGCTCGTGGACAACCCGCGTCAGCACTTCACGGCGGGGGTGTGACTGCGGATGAGGGAGTCCTTGACCAGGCCGTTCGACCTGACCGGGATCACCCGAGATGCCAGCGGCATCGCGCGATACGACGGCCTTCCGGCGTCGCTCGTGGAGGCGGTCCGGATGTCCGTGGAGGCACACCCGGACCGGGATGCCATTGTCGAGGTCGGCGGCAACACCTACACCTACGCGCAGCTCTGGGAGCGGGCCGCACGGGTCGCCGGAGGGCTGCATGAGCACGGGCTCGTGCGTGGCGACCGGGCGGCGATCCTTCTCCCTGCCGGCGCCGACTGGGTGCTCGCCTTCCTCGGGACGCTGCTCGCCGGCGGAGTAGTCGTCCCGGTCAACACGAGGTTCGCCGAGCCCGAGATCGACTACGTGGTCGAGGACGCGGGCGCGGCGTACGTGTTCCGCCCGGAGGTGGTGCTGCCCGACGGGCCGGCGTACGCCGTCGAGGACCTGGCGTTGTCCGATCCGGCGGCGATCTTCTACACCAGCGGCACCACGGGCTTTCCCAAGGGCGCGATCACGACCCACGAGAACTTCCTGTCGAACATCGAGACCGCGATTCGGGTCATGCCGCTGGACCGGAGCGCCGGCCCCACCCTGCGGAGCCTGATCTCGGTGCCGTTGTTCCACGTGACGGGCTGCAACACCCAACTGCTCGTGCAGCTGGCGCTGGGGGGTGCGGCGGTAGTGCTCCCGGTGTTCGATGTCCGCGCCTTCCTGGCCACGATCGTGGACGAGCGGATCGACGTGCTCGTATCGGTGCCCGCGATCTACGCGCTGGCGCTGTCTCATCCAGACTTTGCAGCGATCGACACGAGCCGCGTCTCGCTCGTCGCCTATGGCGGTGCGCCGATCGCGCCCGCCCTGGTCGAGCGGATCAAGGCCGGCTTCCCGGCCGCGCGGGTCGGCAACGGCTTCGGCCTGACCGAGGTTTCCTCGATCGCCACCTACCTGCCTCACGAGTGGTCGAGCGAGCATGCCGACTCCGTCGGCTTCGGGGCTCCGGTCGTCGACCTGCGGCTGCTCGACCCGGATCCCGTGACCGGAGTGGGTGAACTGCTCCTGCGCGGACCGAACACCGTGGCCGGCTACTGGAACAAGCCGGAAGCCACGGCCCAGGCGTTCCAGGACGGTTGGCTCCGAACCGGAGACCTTGCCCGTGTGGACGACGAAGGCCTGGTGTACATCGTCGATCGGGCCAAGGACATGATCAACCGAGGCGGCGAGAACGTGTACTGCGTCGAGGTTGAGAACGCGCTGGCCGGGGCTCCCGGGGTCGCGGAGGCGGCGGTCGTCGGCGTTCCCGACCCGGTCATGGGCGAGAAGGTGGGTGCGGTCATCGTCCCGGGGCCTGCAGGCGTCGACGTGACGGAACTCTTGGGCTACTTGGAGCAGCGGCTAGCAGACTTCAAGGTGCCCCAGTACGTCGCTCTTCGAGACCTTCCTCTGCCGCGCAATCCGGGAGGAAAGGTACTGAAAGGTGACCTCCGCGAACACACCGAGTGGGGGCGGCAAGTGCGGGGGCGGTGACGGCCCGGTCTGTGCTCGGGAAACGTGGTGCGCTCTGCCTGCGTCGGTCCGTACACTCCGAGCCGTGCCCTCACCCGATTGGATCGAACACCGGCGCTCCGACGGTGAGCGCGTGGGTTGGATGGTGCCCTCGGGCGACGCCTTCCACGTGGTCGACCTGCTGGGCCGCCAATGTACGGATGTCCCGGTTGACTGGTTGCAGGCAGAGGAAACTATTGAATCGCTCGGCATCCGCTACCTCGCCCACCGCTACGTCCTACGCCTTGCAGATGGCAGCGAGCGCCGCGTCCGCATCAGTGAGGTAAGTACATCGCGCATAGTCGTTCTGGATGATGAACTCGGCAGCGCCTCCGTGGTCGGGGCCCAGCCGGAGGCGTTTGACTTGCCGTTCCCGGCGCCCGAAGGCTTGCGGTCGCTCGACTGACGCCCACGGAACTCCGGAGTGCGGCTATCCGCCGTGAGCGACGCTCTCGCCAAGAGTCCGCCCGGTGCCGAGCATCGGAGCCTCAGCCACCCGCCCCCAGCAACACGCCCACCTGCCTCGCCGCGTCGTACAACGGCTGCGTCGACCGCGCACTCCGGGCCACCATCAGCGCCCCCTCGACAGCGGCCACGATGAACCGCGCCAGCGACTCGGCCTCCCCTACCTCGCGCCCTTCGGCGACCAGCGCCGCGCTGAGCTCATCGGCCCAGCTGTGGAATGCCTCCGCGGCAGCGGCGCGCCCTGGCCGCCCACATCCTTTCCGACCCGCTTCATCCATGAGCCTGCCGCCCTGGTGGAGGCAGCGATGAGTTCGTCCTTGCCTCCCGGGAAGTGCTGATAGATCGAACGTCGGGCCGTGCCGGAGCGCTCGAGCAACTCCGTCAGACCGGTGCCCTCCACGCCGTGGGCGCGGACCAGCGCGATCGAGCTGCGCAGCAGCCGCTCCCGGGGGTGCTTCCAACTCCACGTGTTCGGCAGTCAGCCCAGGCAGCCGCTTCTGGTACTCACGCAGCAGCTTGCCCACGACGTACAGGTAGGTCTCTCGAATCCCGCGAGTCATCAGGACGGCGTAGATGTCCAGGACGAAAGCGAGCAGTTGCTCGTCAGCGACCGGCGGGCAGAGCCCCGCGTACCGCCCTGTTGCCACGCGGTCGGCAAGAGATGCCCCGCGCCTGCGCTCGATTCAACATCTCGCTTCGTGCCCTCACGACAGAGAACTGGCATAGCGTCGCGAGCGGGGTCTCGGCGAGCGCGTTGTCATACGAGTCGCCCGCGGTGCCGATCGACGGAATGGCGCCGATCTCGGCGAGCCGCTCCCTTTATCGCAGGCTGGTGAACTGGGCGAGTTCAACCGGTCGAAGCCCCTTGAGTTGGGTGCCGCGTGACCAGCGGACCATCCCGATCGCGTCGAGCACCGTCTCGGTGCGCATGTTCGACGGGACCCGCCACCCGACGACCATCCGGTTGAACGCGTCGATGATGAAGCAGACGTAGGCGATCCCGGCGAACGTCGGCACGAAGGTCAGGTCGGTGACCCACAGCTGGTCCGGCCCGGTGGCCGTGAAGTTCCGCTTCACCAGGTCCGGATGCCGAGCTGCAGCCGGGTCCGGTCTGGTGGTGCGGACCCGCTTGGTGCGCCGGACGCCCTCGATGCCCTCGGCACGCCTCAGCCGGGCGACCTGGTCACGGCCGGCATCGTGGCCGGCTCGCGTGGCAGCCTTCCGCAGCTTCCGTGCCCCGTAGGCCCGATAGTTGTCCTCCCACAGCGCCCGGAGCGCCGACCGCAGCAACGCGTCACGCCGAGCGCGCAACGACGGCTGCCGGGACCTCGCGGCGCAGTAGGTGCTCGGAGCCACCTGCAGCCCGCCGTGGACAGGGTGCTGCAGATGGACTCGACCCCGAGCTTCTTGCCGCCCACGACGTCGTCGCGGTTGGCATCGATGAACGCGACTACTTCTTGTGTTGGCGGTCGAGTTCCGCCCTGAAGAAGCTGGCGGCCTTCTTCTGGATCTCGTTGGCCCGCTTCAACTCGCGGTTCTCCTGCTCGAGCTCCTTGATCCGCTTGGCCTCGGCCGTGGTGACACCCGGCGCGTGGCTCTCGTCGATGTCACACCCCAGGGGACTCTCCTCCCGGCAGCGATCAGAGCCGGATTGGGTGGATCAACGCGGCTGCAGCGATAAGCGCAGGTCCCGTCACCCCGCCCATGGCGATGATCGGCGCCCACTGCACCCAAGAGATCGGGAAGTAGACACCGTTGCCGTTATTGACCAGGGTGATCTCGGCTGCCTTGATGATCAGGACCGCCGCGATTGCTGCGCCGGCAACGGTGGCCAGCCCACCGGTCACAAGCCCCGCATTGGTGATGACCGTGCCAGCCAGACCTGAGAGCGTGGCCATGGTCGCTCCGCCACCTGCGATGTCCTTGCACAGCGTGTCGTTCATCGTGAATGTGACGCCCCACCAGTCCCAACTGACGGTCAGCTGCTCTGACTCGGCCAGGGCAGCGTGGAGACTTACCCCTCGGTCGGTCGCGGCTGAGTTGGCCAGGACGGAGGCCCCCGGAGGTGTTAGATCCTCCTGAGCTACTAGGTCTACGCCGTGCTTCTGGAGGTACACCAGGGGCTCTTTGATGAAGGCATCATAGTTGCCTTCATCCGCCTTGATATCGGCCAGCATTACTGAAAACTTCTGCTCATTCGAGTTGGTCATCACTTTGTCCTTACCTGAGTCGGAATCGAGCACCCTCCCGAACGCCAGTAGTTCATGAAATCGGCGTCCTACTTAGCGTGACAGCCGAGCGGAGACTCCGCAACAGAATGGCGAGGTTAAACGAGCAACGAGAAAGGCGGCGTCTGGGCTTGCGTAGGGCGTCTCGCACGACTGCCGTAGTTTGCGGTTGGAAACGCCACGTACTTGACCAGCCTTTACCTGTGAACAGGTCTAGCGCCCGAGGGCTCACTGCTGCTGACGGTTGTGCGCTGCTCCCACCTGAAGGCGCCCCAAGGGCCACGCGGACTGTGTGCCGATGGACGATCCTCCAATGGCGAACGTCGAGCGCAGAGTTGTGGACAGTTTCTGGGACCTCCGCGACGACGCCTATACCCATCCCGGGCGTTGGTAGGAGACCACGGGCCGACGTCCTCTCACCGCCTCGCCGACTACGTCGAGGAAGCGAAGGAGCGCGAGGAGCGCGTTGGCTGGCGTGGCCGTAGCGGAGCGCATGATCGCTTGGCGAGCAAGCGAAGGTGGAGCGGAGTATGAGTCGGCTCCGCGTCGCGGAGGTAGTGCCTAGGCAATGGCCCGGGATCATGGTGCGAGGTGCGACCGCGAGGCGCGAGCCGCGGGATGCGTCGTTTCGCTTGCTGGCGCGCCTCAGAAGCCCGATCATGGCGATGATTGGGCAGTCAATCCTTGGGCAGACTTCCTCCTTGCGGCGCCGCCATCGCCGGCGTACGGAGCGTGGTCTGTCCTGCTGTTTCTGTTCTGCGGCCAGGAGCGCGCCCCAGATCGCCTCAGGATCGTTCGGGGTAGCCGGTGGCAACAATAGGCCTCGGCCTTCTGCCTCTGCACGAAGCAGCCGGACCAGGTCGCCCGTCCGACTACTTCCGGACGATGGCCCCATTCCGCCGCGAGTGACGCTTGCACAGAAGGCATGCCCGGCGCCGCACCTAGAGCCTCAGCCACCCGCCCCCAACAACACCCCCACCTGCCTCGCCGCGTCGTACAACGGCTGCGTCGACCGCGCACTCCGGGCCACCATCAGCGCCCCCTCGACGGCGGCCACGATGAACCGCGCCAGCGACTCGGCGTCGGCTACCTCGCGCCCTTCGGCGACCAGGGCCGCGCTGAGCTCATCGGCCCAGCTGTGGAACGCCTCCGCGGCAGCGGCGCGCACAGGGAGTGAGTCGGCGAAGGCAGCCGCAGCGATCGGGCAGCCGAGGGCGAAGTCCTCGGCTTCGAGGTTGCGGGCGACCTCGGTGATCACCAGGGTGACCGCGGCGGCGACGTCGCCCTGGCCGCCCACGTCCTGCAGGACCCGCTTCATCCAGGAGCCTGCCGCCCTGGTGGAGGCGGCGATGAGTTCGTCCTTGCCGCCCGGGAAGTGCTGATAGATCGAACGTCGGGCGGTGCCGGAGTGCTCGAGCAGTTCGGTGAGGCCGGTGCCCTCCACGCCGTGGGCGCGGACCAGCGCGATCGAGCTGCGCAACAGGCGCTCGCGGGGACCGTCGGTCATCGATGTGCCACCTCCTCTCGCTGCACCAGGGTAGACCGTCCGGTCTATCCGTGCTCTACTGTAGACCAATCGATCTACCCGCGCGGGAGTGCGCCGCTCCCCCACCCGTCGCACCCAAGGAGCGAGCCGTGACCGAAGCCCCCACCGCCCCGGAGTGGAAGAAGTCCGCCTGCATCCTCTGCGAATGCAACTGCGGCCTCGAGATCCAGCTCGACGGCCGCCGGCTGGCCAAGATCCGCGGCGACAAGGCGCACCCCGCCTCCGCCGGCTACACGTGCGAGAAGCCGCTGCGCCTGGACCGCTACCAGAACAGCCGGGACCGGCTCACCTCGCCGCTGCGCCGCAACGCCGACGGCGGCTACGACGAGATCGACTGGGACACCGCCATCGCCGAGATCGCCGCCAAACTCAGCGCCGTCAAGGACCAGCACGGCGGCGACAAGATCTTCTTCTACTCCGGCGGCGGCCAGGGCAACCACTTCCCCGGCGCCTACGGCCAATCACTGCGCGCCGCCCTGGGCACCAAGTACTACTCCAACGCGCTCGCCCAGGAGAAGACCGGCGAGATGTACGTCGACGGGCGGCTGTACGGCGGCCACACCAAGGGCGACTTCGAACACGCCGAAGTCGTCCTCTTCCTCGGCAAGAACCCCTGGCAGTCCCACAGCTTCCCCCGCACCCGACCCACCCTCAAGGAGATCGCCGCCGACCCCGACCGGGCAATGATCGTCCTCGACCCCCGCCGCACCGAGACCGCCGACCTGGCCGACTACCACCTCCAGGTCCGCCCCGGCACCGACGCCTGGTGCCTCGCCGCGATGCTCGGCGTACTCGTCCAAGAAGACCTCCTCGACCACGACTTCCTCAGCACCCGCACCACCGGCGCCGACCAGGTGCTGCCGCTGCTGCGCCAGGTCCCCGTCGCCGAGTACGCCGAGAAGTGCGGCGTGCCCGAAGAGCTCATCCGCGCCGCCACCCGACGCTTCGCCGCCGCGGCCACCGCCACCACCTACGAAGACCTCGGCACCCAGCAGGCGCCCAACAGCACCCTCACCTCCTACCTCAACAAGCTGCTGTGGATCCTCACCGGCAACTTCGGCCGCCCCGGCACCATGTATCTGCACTCCAGCCTGGTCAGCATCGGCGGCGGTGGCAGCGGCAAACCCCGCAGCACGCCCTCACCCGCGGCGAGGGCCGCCAAGACCGCCGCCGCGCGAGCCACCACGCTCGCCGCCGGCGGCCTCAGCCACGCCGTCGGCCTGGCCGCCCGTACGCCGGTCCCCGACGACGTACTCGCTCGGCTGGCCAGGCTGGCCGTGGACCCGATGGCTCCGCTGGTCGGCGGCTCAACCGTCGGAATCGGCGGCGGCGCCTCGAAGACCACCCCGGTCACCGGCGCCCGGATCATCGGCGGACTGATCCCCTGCAACTCCATCGCCGACGAGATCCTCACCGATCACCCCGACCGGTTCCGGGCGATGTGGATCGACTCCTCCAACCCCGCGCACTCCCTGCCCGACTCAGGCCGGTTCGCGGACGCGCTGGCCGCGCTCGACCTCGTGGTGGTCGTCGACATCGCCTTCACCGAGACCGCCCGGCTGGCCGACTACGTGCTGCCCGCCGCCACCCAGTACGAGAAGTGGGAGGCGACGTTCTTCAACTTCGAGTTCCCGCGCAACGTCTTCCAGCTCCGCGCCCCGCTGCTCGACCCACTGCCCGGCACGCTGCCCGAGGCCGAGATCTACACCCGGGTGCTGCGCGCCCTCGGCGCGGTCGACCCGGCCGTCATCACGCGGCTGCGGGCGGCCGCCGAACGAGGCCGGGACGTGTTCGCGCTCGCCTTCTTCACCGCCGTGGCCGCCGACCCGTCGCTCATGAAGATGGCGGCCTACGTGCTCTACGAAACCCTCGGACCCACCCTGCCCAACGACGCCGCCGCGGCAGCGTTCCTGTGGGGCGCCTCGCACCTGTGCGCGCTCGCCCACCCCGCCGCCGTCGCCCGCGCCGGTTTCGACGGCCCAGGCCTCCGACCCGGCGAGAAGCTCTTCGACGCGATCCTCACCCAGCGCAGCGGCGTCACCTTCACCGTCGACACCTGGGACAACGCCTGGGACCACGTCCGCGGCGACCGGTTCACCCTCGCCATCCCCGGACTCCTCGACGACCTCGCCGGACTCGGGGAGGCGCCCTCGAGTTGGACCAGTGAGGAGTACCCGTTCGTCCTCGCCGCCGGCGAACGCCGCGCGTTCACCGCCAACACGATCATCCGCGACCCCGAATGGCGCCGCCGCGACGGCCAGGGGGCGCTGCGGATCAACCCCGCCGACGCCGACCGGCTCGGCGTCGAGACCGGCGGCCGGGTCCGCGTCGTCACCGAGACCGGCAGCGCCGAAACCGTCGTCGAAGTGACCGACACCCTCCAGCCCGGGCACATCACCCTGCCCAACGGCCTCGGGGTCGACCACCCCGACGAGTCCGGGCAGACGGTGGTGACCGGCGTACCGCTGAACACTCTGACCAGCAGCCGCTACCGCGACCCCATCGCCGGTACGCCGTGGCACAAGTACGTGCCCGCGCGAGTGGAGGCGCTCGCGTGAGCCGTGGACTCGCTGGGCTGGTCGTGGCGGACGCGATGCTGCGACACCCGAAGGTCGACGGCGTGGACGTCACGGTGGCGGAACTGCGTGCCTTCTTCGCCGACCTGGACGAGGTCTGGCAGACGATGCGCACCCAGGCGCGCCTGCCTCTCGGTAGCCTTCTGAAATGAGCAGGATCTTCACCACCAGCGTTGCCTCGGTCTATCCGCACTACCTGACCAAGGTGGAGCGCAAGGGGCACAGTCGGGCCGAGCTGGACCAGGTGATCGAGTGGCTCACCGGCTTCGACGCCGCAGAGTTGGCCGACCACCTGGCCCAGGAGACAACCTTCGAGGAGTTCTTCGCCGCAGCCCGATTGAACCCGAACGCCTCCCTGATCACCGGCGTCGTCTGCGGGGTACGAGTCGAAGAGGTCGAGGACCCGCTGATGCAGAAGATCCGCTACCTCGACAAGCTTGTCGACGAACTCGCTCGCGGGAAGAAGATGACGTCCATCCTGCGCGGCGGCTAGTAGCGGATCTGCACCCCCATCACCTGGATGGCCCCGCAGGTGTCCGCCGCGTTGCCACCGTTGCGCTGGACAGCGAACTGCACGTACTTCCCCGGCGCATCCGTGTGGGGCCAGGTGAACGTGGCCTTGAACGTGTTGGACCCGCCCGCCGGCACGGGGATGGTGCCTTGCCAGCCCGTGTGTCCGGGGAAGGCCCACGCACCGTTGTGCGAAACCATGTCGCCAAGGTGCTCGTTCGGACCGACCAGACCCGAGGTGGAGATGTGCCACGAACAGGCGCCCGAACTGTGCTCGCGATAGACGATGTCCGCGTGCAGCTCCGTCCCCTCCGTGTGGTCGGGCGGCACGATGAACCCGAATCGCATCTCCCCGGTGCTGCCTGCCGAGAGATTCACCCCACCCGAACCCACGGTTGCAGTCCCCGAGACGCCTGCCCCTTGGACCAGCAGCGGCATCGACGACATCTGCGCATGCGTGAATCCACCGAGTCTGGCAGCGTCCGGCGCCCGCTTGATGATGTTGTTGGGCAGGTACCCACTCTTGTTCGTGGCCACCAGCTTGCCCCGGCGCTTCGCGACGCCGGCTCCCGCCCCCACCGCGTGCTTGCCGTCCACCTTGTCGGCATTGTGCGCGAACTTCGCATGTACGCCGTGTCCAACCGCCGGCGCAGAGAGCCCCAGCAAGATGGCCACTGCGGCGACGACGATGAGTTTGGCATTGTTCCTGAAGAACCTGATCATGACCGATCCTCGTTCCCGCGAGACCATCCCGCTCTCTCGGCACGCTAATCCCGGCTACGGTGAGCCGCCATGGCCCGCCTGGGGGGTGTACGCCGGCTCGTGGTGCGCGGTTCCGGCGTCGCGTGGAGCGGCCCCTCAGCCACCCGCCCCCAGCAGCACGCCCACCTGCCTTGCCGCGTCGTACAACGGCTGCGTCGCCCGCCCACTTTGACGCAGGTTCACAGCGCCAGTTCGACCAAGCCGAGAGTTCAGGAACGCACGAAGGAAAGCAGCGGCTCGCAATCGCCGACGTCGCCTGCGCGCAGCGCCGCGAGGTACTTGGCCCGCACCTCGGTTGCGGTGCTCAGGACGTTGCCCTGACTGCCTCCCCAGGTGAACTCGGGCGCTCCGAGCGCTCTGAGAATGAGGTCGGTCATGAATCGGGAGTGGCGTCCGTTACCGTTCGCGAACGGGTGGATGGCGACGAGTTTATGGTGGAACCGGACGGCTGCGGCGTCGATGGACAGGTCAGAGTTCTCGGCGAACCAGTACTTGGCGTCCTCGACTAGGTTTCGGACTTCGACGCTGATGTAGATCGGGTCGATGCCGATGGTCCTCTCGGTGCGCCGGTAGGTGCCGGCCCAGCTCCAGACTTGGCCGAAGAGGTCCTTATGGAGGTCGCGGACGGTCTTGTCGTCGAGTATCCGGTCGAGAGTGTTGCGCCGCTTGGTCCACTTGCTCTGCCCGGACAGAATGTTGTCCGCCTCAGCTTCGTTGAGGTCGCCGCGCGTGGTGATCCACGATTGTTTGAGCCCCTCAAGCTCTTCTTCATCGAGCGGGGTCGCGCCAGGTGGTTCCTCCCCCCGGTCCGTCAGCACCTTCACGTCCAGGGCGTTAGAGCTCGCCGGTTAGCGCCGGCGTGCAGCTGGGTGAGGATCGTGAGCATGAGTATGAGCATCATGATGCTCATGCTCATGCTCATGTTCAGGCCCCCGCCCGTGTAGCGGACGTTGAATGATTGTCGGAGCTGGCGCTCCAGAGCCCCGGCCTCGTCAGGTACATGTCTGCGAGGTCCCTGACTCGCCTTTCAAGCTGCTCGTTGCTGAGCGCCTGGTCCTCAAGAGCCATCGTGTGAGCGACCCGGCCCAGACGCTCGAGTGCACGAGTGCGCGCCCGTTCGTTGACCATCTGTTCCAGCGAGCGGCGAGGTACCAAGGCGTATACGACGTCACACTCCAACGCGTCAGCAGCCCGCTGCAGAGTGTCGAGTCGGATGCTGCCCGTTCGTTCATTGCTCTCGAGCCTGGTCAGGCTCGGCTGGGAGACGCCCATGCGCTCAGCCAGATCATCGGCACGCATCCCCAGCGCCTCACGGATGGCACGCACCCAGCCGCCGTGCGGCTTTGCGCCCTTCGCCGGCAGTTGCCGCCACGCCACGAACCTTTCGTCGAGGGCCGCGCGCGCACGAGCTTGGGTTCGAAGTCGGTCGGACACCATCCAAACCGCCTTTCAGATACGTTGCAACGTATGAAGAATCCGATCTTTCATGCATTAGAGTACATGAAGGTTCCACCTTAGTATACAGTAAAACGTATGAGACAAGGTCTTCTCCATACGCTCAAGCGTATCTCGAAGTGAGGAGCGAACCTCATCTGACGGCAGCACCGACCTCAGTGCCCGCCAGACGAAGGGTCTGTGACCGTTCGTCCCAGAACCCCGTCCGTTGTCGAACCCGCGTCACTCCGCCATAAGTCCCCTACCCATCTCGGAGGGCGAGGTCGTAGAAGCGCTGCCGACCGTCCGACCCGACCGCGAAGAGCAACCGCCGTGGACCGAGCTCCGCGGATCGGTCCCACTCCATGGATGGCGAGTCTCTTCGAGCTTCCTCTTCCCATCGCACCTGATCGTTCGGCACGACGGAGAGCTGGTCTCCGGGCAGCACGATAGTTGAAGCATGGGTCCAACCCACAGCGTTTGCCTCCGGCCGCTGCCAGCGGTGGAGTATGCGACCGTCCTCAGCACTCCTCGCACCGAAGTGGACCGACTTGGCCCGATCCGGCTCCCATCAGGCTTGAGCCCAGCGCTGCGAGCAGCGCCACGACCCACCGTCGGTCAACACGTGCGTCTTGCCGCCGCGAGTGACGCTCGCGCCAGGGCATGCCCGGTGCCGAGAATCGAGCCTCAGCTCCGGGCGGTTCTGCTTCAACCGAATCGCCTCGGATAGCGCTAGTTCGAGCGCCTTCTTCGCATCCGGCGTGAACGGAATGTGGCCACCCGGGGCCCGGGCTGCCCGCTCCAGTGCATCAGGGCCGAAGACTGCCTCCGCTTGAAAGAGCATCCACACCGGTCATCTCCTACTCGGCATCCTGCAGGCCGAGAGCCCCGGTCGAGCGCTCCTTCTCCAGGCAGGGGTTGACACCGACGCGCTCCGCAAGGAGCTCGAAGAGCAGACGAGGGGGGTACAAGGTCACCGTGCGCTGCCCAGTAGCTAGCGCAACCCCGACAGCATTGTCGGCGGTGACGCGTACGTTGAGCGGCATGCAGCAGAGCTCTGACCGTCCGAAAATTCTCTCAGATCTGCCTTGTATTCGTATATACGTTCTGATATAGTCACGTCATGGAGCGATTCGGCGCATCGGCAGACCACATGGTCAGTCACGTGCGCGCCGCTCGCAGCCAAGTCGCGAACGCTCTAGCAACTCCGCTCAGCGACCTCGACGAGGTCGGGCTGACCACGGCGATCACCGAGGCAGCCGCGCTGGAGTCCCAGCTGCAGGCCCTGAAGCTGCAACTCGCCGCCGAGGCCGAGCGTCGCCAGGCCGCAGAAGACACCGGCGACACGGGCACCGACGCCTGGTTGGCCAGACTGACCGGGGACCGCCGCGAGCTGCTCAACGGCGGACTGCTGCTGGCCGAGGCCTTGCAGGCCCACCACCGGCCCACTCTGACCGCCCTGAGCGAGGGCAGGATCCGGTTGGACCAGGCCCGAGCCATCGTGAACGGCCTCGCGCCCACCGTGGACGAGGCCACCCCGCAGCAGATCGCGGCTGCCGAAGACCTCCTGATCGCCAAAGCCACCGGCGAAGGCACCCGGTCCGGCGTCCCGATGCCACCGGCCCGCCTGCGGCAGGCCGCCCGCCGCGCCTACGCCCGGATCGACCACGACCTGCACCTTCGCCACCAGGCCATGAGCGTCAACGGACACGAACGGCGCGGCCACGGCGAAACCTGGCTGTCGATGGGTCCGCGCGGCGACGGCACCTACTCGGGCAGGTTCTCCATCCCCGAGCGCCACGGCGAGCTGCTGCGCAGCGTCTTGGAGAAGCTCTCCGCCCCACGCCGCCTGGTCCGCGACCGCGCCGGCAACTCGATCGTGGACGACTCCGCGCCCGACTGGGGCGTCACCGACCGTCTCGGCCACGCACTGTGCGAACTCATCGAGCACTTGCCCACCGACCGGCTCGGCCCCTCAGCCATCACCATGCTGGTGAAGATGGACCTGGACGACCTGATCGCCAAACTGAGCGAGGCCGGGGTCGCCACCACCGGTTCCGGAGTCGACATCTCCGCAGCCGAAGCCCGGCGCCTGGCCTGCCAGGCCCAGCTCGTGCCGGCGGTCCTCGGTGGCCGATCCGAGCCACTCGACCTGGGACGAGCCCGCCGACTGCACACCGACAAGCAGCGCCAGGCACTCGCGCTCACCCACGACTCCTGCGCCATCGCCGGCTGCGACCGGCCCTTCGACTGGTGCGAGATCCACCACCCCACCCCCTGGAGTCACGGCGGAGGCACCGACCTCGACAACGCCCTCCCCCTCTGCGGACACCACCACCGCACCGTCCACCAGGGCAAACACGAACTACTCCGACATTCGGACACCGAGTGGACCCTCAAGTATCTGAGACCACCGCGCCGACGACCACAGCCATCTGGCCGCTACACCTACATCCCCACCCGCGAGTCGGGCCTGCCAGAAGCGAGCTGACGCCGGCTCATGCTCACCCGCTGACCGCTCGCCGGAGCAGAGCGGCGACGCTGTCCCGCTCGGCGTCGGCAGCGGTGTCAACCCGCACGTGCCGCACGTGCTTGCCCTTCCCGGCCAACAGCCCATCCGGGTCATCGAGATGCGCCCCACCGAAGAAGCCGAACTGCACATGATCGGCCTCGGTATGCACATAGGCCACCGGACGGTCCACGTCGAGCCAACAGCCGTTGCCCCACTTCACCGACTCGGTGAGCTCAGGCGCCACCTCGGCGACCAGCACCCGCAGCCGGTCGATGAGCGGCCGCGCGTGTGCCGGCTGGGCGGCGGCGTACGCATCGAAGGTGTCGTAGCGCGGCATCGCGGGCATGGGCAACCTCCTCGGTGGTCGCCCCCACGATAGCCAGCATCAACCCAGCGCAGCGGCCTCCGCGGCCAGGTCGGCGATCCGGCCCCAGTCCTTGGCCGCCACCGCGTCCTTCGGGGTCAGCCAGGTCCCGCCCACACAGCCGACGTTGGCCAACGCCAGATAGTCGGGCGCGGTGGCGGCGGTGATGCCGCCGGTGGGACAGAAGCGTGCCTGCGGCAACGGCCCGGCGATCGAGGTGAGCATCCGCACCCCACCGGCAGCCTCGGCGGGGAAGAACTTCATCTGCGTCAGACCCGCCTCCAGCACCGCCATCACCTCCGACGGCGTGGACGTGCCCGCCAGGAACGGCACCCCGGTGTCGGTCATCGCCGCCAGCAGCGTCGGCGTCGCCCCCGGCGACACCAGGAACGACGCGCCCGCAGCGGCGGCTGCCTCGGCCTGGGCCGGGGTGGTCACGGTGCCCAGACCCAGCGCGATCTCCGGCACCTCCGCGGCGATCGCCCTGGCCGCCTCGAGGGCCACCGGGGTGCGCAGCGTCAGCTCGATCGCCGGCAGGCCACCGGCCACCAGCGCCCGCGCCAGCGGGACGGCGTCGGCGACGTCGTCGATGACCACCACCGGCATCACCGGGACGATCGAGAGCAGGTCAGACGTGGACGACATCGCGCACCTCCTGGGCTTCGCCGATCACACGGAACACACTGGCACCGGTGTCGGCAGTCCCGACGGTAGCCCGGAAGGCGGCGAACAGTTCGCGGCCGGTGCCCGCCTGCTCGGCCTCGGTGCGCGGCCGGCCCCCGGCCGCTCGGGCCGCCAACTCGGCCTCGTCGACACCGATGTCGAGCAGGCCACGGTCGGTGTCGACGGTGATCAGGTCCCCGTCACGAACCCGCGCCAACGGGCCACCCAACGCCGCCTCGGGGGTGACGTGGATCGCCGCCGGCACCTTCCCCGACGCGCCGGACATCCGCCCGTCGGTGACCAGGGCGACCTTCTGGCCGCGGTCCTGCAACACCCCCAGCGCCGGGGTCAGCTTGTGCAGCTCCGGCATCCCGTTGCCGGCCGGCCCCTGGTAGCGGACCACCGCCACGAAGTCCTGGCCGTCGAGCTCGCCCGCGCCGAACGCAGCCAACAGCTCGGACTGGTCGTCGTACACCTTGGCCGGTGCGCTGATCACCCGATGCTCCAGGCCGACCGCGGAGACCTTGGTGACCGCACGACCCAACGGCCCGCCCATCACCCGCAGCCCGCCGTCGGCGGTGAACGGGTCCGCCGCGCTACGCAGCACCGCGGTGTCGGCGGACTCGGTCGGACCCTCCACCCAGGTCACCGCGTCGCCGTCCAGGCGCGCCTCGGCCGTGTAGCGGCGCAGGCCCGGACCGGCGACGGTGCGCACGTCCTCGTGCAGCAGTCCGGCGTCCAGCAACGTCGCGATCGTGTACGCCGTCCCGCCGGCGGCGTGGAAGTGGTTCACGTCCGCGCTGCCGTTCGGGTAGACCCTGGCGATCGAGGGCACCACCGCGGACAGGTCCGACAGGTCGTCCCAGGTCAGCGAGATCCCGGCCGCGGCCGCCATCGCGACCAGGTGCATCGTGTGGTTGGTGGAGCCACCGGTGGCCAGCAGCGCCACGCAGGCGTTCACGATCGCCTTCTCGTCCACCACCTCACCGATCGGGGTGTACTCCTCCTCACGGGAGATCGCGGTCACCCGGGCGCCGGCGGCCTCGGTGAACGCGGTCCGCAGCGCGGTGCCCGGAGGCACGAACGAGGCCCCCGGCAGGTGCAGACCCAGCACCTCCATCAGCATCTGGTTGGAGTTGGCGGTGCCGTAGAAGGTGCACGTCCCGGCCGAGTGGTAGGAGGCCGCCTCGGACTCCAGCAGCTCCTCGCGGGTGGCCAGGCCCTCGGCGTACCGCTGCCGGACCTTGGCCTTCTCGCCGTTCGGCAGGCCCGAGGCCATCGGCCCGGCCGGCACGAAGACCGCCGGCAGGTGCCCGAAGGAGAGCGCCCCGATCACCAGGCCGGGCACGATCTTGTCGCAGACCCCCATCAGCAGCGCGCCGTCGAACATGTCGTGGGAGAGCGCGATCGCGGTCGACATGGCGATCACGTCCCGACTGAACAGCGACAACTCCATCCCGTCGCGGCCCTGGGTGACGCCGTCACACATCGCCGGCACTCCCCCGGCGAACTGACTCAACCCGCCCGCCTTCAGCACCGCACGGTTGAGCACCTCGGGGTAGTCCCGGAACGGCTGGTGCGCGCTGAGCATGTCGTTGTAGGCAGAGACCAGCGCGATGTTGGGTTTGCGCCCCGACCGCAGGCCGGTCTTCACCGGCTCGTCGGCGGCGGCGAAGCCGTGCGCGAGGTTGGTGCACGCCAGCCTCCCGCGGGCCGGGCCGCGCACGGCGGCGGCACGGTTGCGCTCCAGGTAGGCGGCCCGGGAGGCCGCGCTGCGCTGCTGGATTCGGCTGGTCACGTCGGCGATCACGGGGTTGATCGCTGGCTTGATCTGGGTCACACCGACGATGGTAGACCAATTATGTCTGTCTTGAACAGTCCTTAGGTCTTTCATAATCCAAAGGGGGGTGATTGAATGCGGCCACCATGGAAAGAACCACCACAGCCGGCGACCTGCTGCAGCTGATCCGCGCCGGACAGGTCGTGACCCGGGCCGACCTGCAACGCCACACCGGCCTCTCCCGCACCGCGATCACCTCCCGGCTCGCGGCGCTGGCCGACCTCGGCCTGCTCACCGAGGCCGAGAGCACCGCCACCGGCGGCCGCCCGGCCGGTCGGCTGCGGTTCTCCCCCGGCGCCGGGCTGGTGCTGGCCGGCGCCATCGGCCGCAGCCGCATCCAGTTGGCCGTCTGCGACCTCGACGGCACCGCCCTGGTCTCCAGCAGCCACGACCACGAGGTCAGCGCCGGAGCCGACGCGGCGATGCAGTTCGTCGGCGACGAGTTCGCCGCCCTGCTCGCCCAGCTCTCCCCCGGCGGCCAGGACCAGGGCCGGATCTGGGGGGTGGGGCTCTCCATCCCCGGCGTCGTCGACATCGACAAGGGCGCCAGCGTCGACTCCCCCGTGCTGGCCGGCTGGGACGGCATCCCGCTGGCGCCGTACCTGCAGCACGTCACCTCGGCCCCGGTGGTGGTCGGCAGCGACTGCCAGGCGCTCGCGGTCTCCGAGCGGGACGGACACCTGCGTGAGGTCCGCGACCTGCTCGCCGTGAAGGCCTCCACCGGCTTCGGCCTCGGCGTGGTGGTGGACGGCCGGCTGGTCCGCGGCCACCGAGGCGGAGCCGGCGAGATCGGCCACGTCAAGGTCGACGCCGCGGCCGGGCTGCCCTGCCGCTGCGGCGACTCCGGCTGCGTCGAGGCGATCGCCGCCGGCTGGGCCCTGGTGCAGCAGTTGCGTGCCCGCGGCGACGACGTCGCCCACGTGCGTGAGGTGGTGGCCCGCGCCCAGACCGGCGACGCCGAGGCCCGCGCGCTGCTGCGGGAGAGCGCCCGCCGGCTCGGCGAGGTGCTCGCCGACGCGGTCACCCTGCTCAACCCCGAAGCGGTGGTGGTGGCCGGCGACATGGGCGCCGCCTTCGACGTGTACGCCGCGGGGTTGCGGGAGAGCCTCTACTCGCGCGCGTCCGCCCTGGCCACCCGGGATCTGAAGCTGCTGCCCGCCACCCACGGAGAACGGGCCGGCCTGGTCGGCTGCGCCCGACTGGCGCTCGACCAGGTGCTGGCCCCGGCCGCGATCGACGCCCTGCTGACCCGGTGACTCGGCCCCGGTGATTCAGCGCCGCTGACTCAGCCGCGCTGCTCCAGTGTCTGGGTGAGCAGGGTGACCAGCGCCTCCAGCCGGATGTCGGTGGTGGAGACCTCCCCGTCGGCCCCGTCCAGAGCGCGGGCGGCCAGACCGGCCTTGGAGTCGATCAACTCGGCGACCCGGGCGTCGATGGTCTGCGCGGCGATGATCCGCCACGCGGTGACCGGCTCGGTCTGACCGATCCGGTGCACCCGGTCGATGGCCTGGGTCTGCTCCGCGTCGGTCCAGGACAGCTCGGCGAGCACCACGTCGGAGGCGACCTGGAGGTTGATGCCCACCCCGGCCGCGGTCAACGAGCAGACGATCACGGCTACGTCGGGGTCGTTGACGAATGAGTCGATCGCCTTCTGTCGCGCGGTCGCGGACTGGTCGCCACGGATCTCGGTGTAGCGGATCTCGCGCCGGTCGAAGAGCGCCCCGGCCGCATCCATCACGTCCAGGTGCTTGGCGAACAGGACCACCTTGCCGGCACTGCGCGCCAACTGGGCGGCATAGTCGGCGGCCAGCTCGGCCTTGGCCCGGCCGATCCGGCGCATCATCGCGAAGACGTTGTCGCCGCTGCCCGAGTCGTCGCTGTCGGAGAGCTCCCAGCCCGCCACCCGGCGTACCAGCTCGTGGTCGATGCCGTCGACCTGGTCGCCGCCGCGACGCGTCACCATCGCCGCGTCGTAGCGCTGCGCCAGCCGCACCGCGAGCTCGCGTTCGGCGTCGCGGATGGAGCGGGTGTCGGCGTCGCTGAGCTCGACCGGGACGTCCGCGATCCGACGCGCCGGGATGTCGGCGGCCACGTCCACCTTGCGGCGGCGGACGATGCCCATGTCGACGACCGCCTGCCGGGCCGCCGGATAGAAGCCGAAGTCGGCCGGGGTCATCCCGGTCGCCTCCAGCGACGCCATCAGCGCCAGCCCCGGCTGCTTCTCCTCGATCCAGCCCAGGAACTGCCAGATGGTGCGGAAGTCCTCGACGTCGTTGATCAGCGGGGTGCCGGTCAGCGCCATCATCAGCGGCCTGGCCACCCGGCGGCGGATCCGGTCGGCGATCTCGAGGACGTGCTGGGAGCGCTGCGACTTCTTGTTCTTGATGAAGTGCGCCTCGTCCACGATCATGCCGCGGAAGCCGTGCTCGCCGATCCAGTCGACGTGCCGGTCCAGCACCTCGTAGTTGACCACCATGATGTCGGCGAACCCGTCCACGTGCTCACCGTCGCCGTGGATCACCGAGACGCTGCGCGACGGCGTCCACATGCTCACCTCGCGCGCCCAGTTGGTCTTCACCACGTTGGGCACCACGGCCAGCAGCGGGAACGCGTCGGCGGCCTGAGCGGCGAGCAGCGCCTGAGCGGTCTTGCCCAGACCCGGCTCGTCGGCGAGCAGGAAGGTGCGGTGCCCCTTGGCGACCGCGGCCAGCAGCTTGGCCTGGTGGCCCATCAGCTCCAGGCCCTCGGGCAGCAGCACCGGCCGTGGGTCGGGCAGCTCCATGCAGGACGAGGCGCCCGGGGACGGGTGCTCGAACGCGTTCAGCAGCGGCCCGATCAGCTCCCAGCCGGCCAGCCGACGCTCGGTCAGCTTCGGCGGCGCGGCCTGGTAGTCGGGCGTCATGAACGGGTTGGCCATCTGCGCCCGGATCACCGACTGGGGCACCACCCGCCGCTCGGCACGCTCGGTGTCCACCGCGGCACGGGGCTTCTGCTCGGGCACCGGCTCGGGCTCCCGGCCGCCGGCGATCTCCATCTCCCGCTTCAACCGGCGGGCGGCGTCGGAGACGTCGGCATCGTCGGCCAGCAGCGTGAACAGCGCCGGCTGCCGGGCCGCGGTCTGGGCCAGGATGGTGGCGATCCCGTCGAGTCGCTTGAGCTGGCCGTCGCGTTGCGCAGCCGTCAACGAGGTGTCCGCATTCAACGCGGCGCGCTCCTCACGCACCAGCAGCGCGATCGCCTGGAAGCCGGCGGCGGCGACCTCGCCGCGCTGCACCTTGGTCTCCACCTCCCGCACCCGCATCGCCAGGATCGGGATGATGCCCTGGTTGTCCTGAGCGCGACGACGACCACCCGAGGTGGTGCGCGCTGCGCCGGAACGGCGTCGACCCTGTGCGGCCAAGAGAACTCCTCCCACGCCACACTGCGGTGACGTGCCAGTTGGTACGGCGATGTCCGGGCCACGCAGGGGGCCACAGACCTCGACCCCCGGATCGCTCCGATAGACCTGCCTCACTCGGACCAGATGGCCATCGGGGGCAGCCTTCATCTCAGAGCACTGAATCTGACTCCGGACGAGGCCCAGCGTACCCCGGAACCGGCCCCGCGCGTAGCAGTACCCCCGTGCTGGCGAGCCGTGGCTACTCACGCGTACGCGTCGTACTCGCCCGTAACCCGCCACCCATGACAGCCTTCAGGCCCGACCGCCGTTCCTCGGCAGCCGAAGGAGCCACGCCATGTTCACCCGAATCGCCATCGTCAACCGAGGAGAGGCCGCGATGCGGCTGATCCACGCCGTGCGGGACCTCAACGCCGAGGGCGGAACCCCGATCCGCACCATCGCGCTGCACACCGACGAGGAGCGCACCGCGATGTTCGCCCGCGAGGCGGACGAGGCGTGGCCGCTCGGCCCGGCGTCGGCGCGGCCCTACATCGACCTGGCCGTGCTGGAGCGGGTGCTGGTCGAGTCCGGTGCCGACGCGGCCTGGGTGGGCTGGGGATTCGTCGCCGAGGACCCCGCGTTCGCGGACCTGTGCGACCGGCTCGGGGTCACCTTCATCGGCCCCAGCGCCGAGGCGATGCGCAAGCTCGGCGACAAGATCGGCTCCAAGCTGATCGCCGAGGAGGTCGGTGTCCCGGTCGCCCCGTGGAGCGGTGGCGGAGTAGACACCCTGGAGCAGGCACTCGCCGCGGCCGAACGGGTCGGCTACCCGCTGATGCTCAAGGCCACCGCCGGCGGCGGCGGCCGCGGCATCCGGCGGGTCGACTCGGCCGACGACCTCAGCGACGCCTACCAGCGCACCCGGGACGAGGCGGAGCGCGCCTTCGGCAGCGGCGTGGTCTTCCTGGAGCGACTGGTCACCGGTGCCCGGCACGTCGAGGTGCAGGTGATCGCCGACGGCCAGGACACCGCCTGGGCCATCGGAGTGCGCGACTGCTCCGTACAGCGACGCAACCAGAAGGTGATCGAGGAGTCCGCCTCCCCCGTCCTGGACGCGGACCAGAATGCCGAACTGAAGGCAGCCGCGGAACGGCTGGCGATCGCGGTCGGCTACCGCGGCGCCGGCACCGTGGAGTTCCTCTACCACCCGGGCGAGCGGACGTTCGCGTTCCTGGAGGTCAACACCCGCCTGCAGGTGGAGCACCCGATCACCGAGGTCACCTGCGACTTCGACCTGGTCAAGGCCCAGATCCGGGTCGCCGCCGGCGCCCGCCTCGAAGGCGACCGGCCCACCGAGAAGGGACACGCCGTCGAGGCCCGGCTCAACGCCGAGGACCCCGACCGCGACTTCGCGCCCGCCCCGGGCCGGATAGCGCTGCTGGAGCTGCCCTCGGGCCCCGGGATCCGGGTGGACACCGGTGTCGGCGAAGGCGACACCATCCCCGCCGACTTCGACTCGATGATCGCCAAGATCATCGCCCACGGCAGCACCCGCGCCGAGGCACTGGCACGACTGCGCCGGGCGATGGCCGAGACCTGCGTGGTGATCGAGGGCGGGGCCTGCAACAAGAGCTTCGTGCTCGACCTCCTCGACCAGCCCGAGGTGATCGACGGCACCGCCGACACCGCCTGGATCGACCGTGCCCGGGACCAGGGCCGCCTGGTCGTCCACGAACACTCCGGCATCGCTCTGGTCGCGGCCGGCATCGAGGCCTACCAGGACGAGGAGCGGGTGGAGATCGCCCGCCTCCTGGAGAGCGCCCACGGCGGCCGGCCCCAGGTCCAGCACCGGGTCGGCCGACCGGTCGAGTTCAAGCTGCGGGGTACGTCGTACCAGGTCACCGTGCTGCAGATCGGCCCGTCCCGGTTCCGGGTCCGGATCGGCGCCGGGGACCTCGTCCACGAGGTGGTGGCCCAGCTGGAGCGCCGCGGCGAGTTCCACGCCCGCCTGCGAGTCGGTGACCGCGAGTACCGGATGGTCACCGCCACCCACGGCCCGGTGCACCTGGTCGAGGTCAACGGGGTCGCCCACCGGGTCAGCCGGGACGAGGGCGGCGTGCTCCGCTCACCCGCACCGGCACTCGTGGTGGCCTCACCGGTGGCCGTCGGGGACGTGGTGCCCGCCGGCGCACCGGTACTGGTGCTGGAAAGCATGAAGATGGAGACCGTGTTGCGCGCCCCCTTCGAGGCGCGGGTGCAGGAACTGATGGTGATGACCGGCAGCCAGGTCGAGACCGGCGCACCGCTGGTGCGGCTGGAGCCGATCGGCGACGGCACCGACGAGGAGTCGGCCAGCGACACCGCCGGCCCGCCGCTGGACCTGCCCGAACTGAACCCCGCCGCGTCGGCGACCTCACGCGCGGCGGCCACCCGGGCCGACGTGGCCGCGCTGGCGATGGGCTTCGACCTCGACCCGAACGACGGCGACGACGCGGTCGCGCAGTACCTGTCGGTCCGCGACGAACTCGTCCGCGCCGGGCACGACGTGGTGGCCGAGGAGCTGCCACTGCTCGGTCTCTTCGCCGACTTCGCGGAGCTGAGCCGGAACCGGCCCGCCGGGGAGGAGCTGCACACCGAACTGCGCGTGCACAGCTCCCGGGAGCACTTCCATTCCTACCTACGCAGCCTCGACGTGGAGCGCGACGGCCTCCCCGCCCAGTTCACCGACCGGCTCGCCCGGGTGCTCGCCCACTACGGCGTCACCGACTGGGACCGGACCCCGGCGCTGGAGGCTGCGGTCTTCCGGATCTTCCTCGCCCAGCAGCGCTCGGCGCCCGAGGTGCACCTGGTGACCGGGCTGCTGCAGCGCTGGATCGCCGAGCCGCCGGTCCCGGCCGACCTGGCCGGACCGGTCCGCGAACTGCTGGAGCGCCTGGTCCGGGCCACCCAGCTCAGGTTCCCGGTGGTCGGCGACCTGGCCCGCAGTGTCCGGTTCCGCTGGTTCGACCAGCCCCTGGTGGACGCCGAACGGGCCAGCGTGCTCGGCGGCGTCCAGGACCAGGTCGCGGCCCTGGCCGCGGACCCCGACCTGCCGGACCGGGCCGAGCGGATCGAGGCGCTGGCCGCCATCCCCGAGCAGATCGTGGACTTCCTGGCCGAACGGCTCCAGCACGGCGTACCCGAAGAGGAGCCGATGCTGGAGGTGCTGGTCCGGCGGCACTACCGCGAGCACGACCTGACCGGCGTGGCCTCGGTGCAGCGTGGCGGGCGCCCGTTCGCGGTGGCCGACTACACGCTGGACCAGCGGCCGACGCGGCTGATCTCCACGGTCGGCTCGGTCGCCGAACTCAGCGACCCCGCGCTGACCACCGCACTCGCCGAGGAGGTGGCCGCCCGCACCGGAGGCGACGACGCCGTCATCGACCTCTACCTGCACTGGCCCGACGCCCCCGAGGCACCCGAGGCGGCGAGCGCGGAACTGGCCCGCCTGGTCGGCGCCCTCGCGCTCGACGTACGCCGGGTCACCATCGCGGTCTGCCCCGGCGGCGGACGTCCGGTCGGCTACTTCAGCTTCCGGCCCGGCCCCGACGACACGACGGTCGAGGACGACCTGATCCGCGGCGTGCATCCGATGGTCGGCCGGCGACTCAACCTGTGGCGGCTGCGCAACTTCGACGTCACCCGGATCGAGGCCCCCGAGGACGTGCTCCTCTACGAGTGCGTGGCCAAGGAGAACCCCCAGGATCGGCGCCTGGTGGCGCTGGCCCAGGTGCGGCAGCTCGCCGTGGTCCGCGACGATGACGGCAAGGTCGTCGGTGTCCCGCACGCCGAGCGTGCGGTGGAGAACTGCCTGGAGGCGATCCGGCGGGCACGCACCGCCCGCGGCGCAGCCGGCAGCAAGCTCGACACCAACCACGTGTGGGTGCAGGTATGGCCCGTGGTCGACGCGGACCCGGAGCAGTTGGGCGCCCTGCAGGGCAAGATCACGCCGCTGACCGACAACGCCGGCATCGAGGAGGTCTGCGCGCAGGGCAGCCTGGCCGGCCCGGACGGCCCGACACCCGTGGTGATCCGGTTCCACTCCCGGCCCGGCGCCGGCGTCACCGCCTCGGTGGAGGCGCCGCCCACGGAGCCGCTGAAGCCGCTGGACGAGTACAGCAACAAGGTGGTCCGGGCCCGTCGACGCGGCCTGGTCTACCCCTACGAGCTCGAGTCGGTGCTGGCCGGTCCCGGCGGCACCCTGGTCGAGCACGACCTCGACGACACCGGAACCCTGGTCCCGGTGCACCGCCCGCGCGGCCTGAACAAGGCCGGCATCCTGGTCGCGGTGGTGACCACGCCGACCTCCCAGCACCCCGAGGGCGTCACCCGGGTGGTGCTCTGCGGCGACCCGACGATGGCGTTGGGTGCGGTCGCCGAGCCCGAATGCAGCCGGGTCATCGCCGCCATCGACCTCGCCGAGCGGATGCAGGTGCCGGTGGAGTGGTTCGCGCTCTCGGCGGGTGCCCGGATCTCGATGGAGTCCGGCACCGAGAACATGGACTGGGTCGCCGCCGCGTTGAAGCGGATCATCGAGTTCACCCAGGCCGGCGGCGAGATCAACATCGTGGTGGCCGGCATCAACGTCGGCGCGCAGCCGTACTGGAACGCCGAGGCGACGATGCTGATGCACACCAAGGGCATCCTGGTGATGACCCCGGACAGTGCGATGGTGCTGACCGGGAAGCAGTCCCTGGACTTCTCCGGCGGCGTCTCGGCCGAGGACAACTTCGGCATCGGCGGCTACGACCGGGTGATGGGCCCGAACGGCCAGGCGCAGTACTGGGCTCCGGACCTGGCCGGCGCCTTCGACGTACTGATGGCCCACTACGACCACACCTATGTGGTCCCGGGTGAACGACGCCCCCGCCGGGCGGTGACCACCGACCCTGCGGACCGGGACATCGCCTCCTTCCCGCACACCTGCCCCGACAGCGACTTCAGCACCGTGGGTGAGATCTTCTCGGCGACGAAGAACCCGGACCGCAAGAAGCCGTTCGACATCCGGACCGTGATGCGGGCGCTGGCCGACCAGGATCACCGCACCTTGGAGCGATGGGCCGGGATGGCCGACGCCGACACCGCGGTCGTGCAGGATGCCCACCTGGGCGGGCACCCGGTGTGCCTGCTCGGCATCGAGTCGCGGCCGGTGCCCCGGCTGGGGTTCCCTCCCACCGACGGGCCCGACACGTACACGGCAGGCACCCTGTTCCCGCGTTCGTCGAAGAAGGCGGCCCGGGCGATCAATGCGGCCAGCGGCAACCGTCCGCTGGTGGTGCTGGCGAACCTGTCCGGCTTCGACGGCTCCCCGGACTCGATGCGGCACCTGCAGTTGGAGTACGGCGCCGAGATCGGTCGGGCGATCGTGAACTTCGACGGACCGATCGTCTTCGTGGTCATCTCCCGCTACCACGGCGGCGCCTTCGTGGTCTTCTCCAAGGCGCTGAACCCGAACATGACGGTGCTGGCCCTGGAGGGCTCGTACGCGTCGGTGATCGGTGGCGCCCCGGCCGCAGCGGTGGTCTTCGCCGGCGAGGTGCAGAAGCGCACCTCGGCCGACCCCCGGTTGCAGAAGCTGAAGGATGAGATCGCCGAGGCCAGTGGCGCCGACCAGAGCAGGCTGGTGGTCGAGCTCGCCGAACTCGAGGCCTCGGTGCGTCCGGAGAAGATCAGCGAGGTGGCGGCGGAGTTCGACGGCGTCCACGACATCCACCGTGCGGTGCAGGTCGGCTCGGTGGACGAGGTGATCAGCGTGGCCCGGCTGCGTCCGCGGGTGATCGAGGCCCTGGACGCCGCCCTCCCCTAACCCGCGAGGTGTCACATCTGGTCGGCCGAGGTGTCACATTTCGGCGGTCGAGGTTTCACATCTGGTCGGTCGAACGGGGTCTCGATACGCTCGCTGACGCTCGCTACTCGACCGCCGAACAGCTCACGCTCGCGACTCGACCGCCGAACCGCTCACGCTCGCTACTCGACCGCCGAACAGCTGACGCTCGCGACTCGACCGCCGAACAGCTCACGCTCGCTACTCGACCGCCGAACCGCTCACGCTCGGTGGTCGACCGCCGAACCGCTCACGCTCGGTGGTCGAGTGCCGCCGAGGAACGAGGCGGTGTATCGAGGCCACCCATCCGGTCCAGCCGACTGCTAGGTTGACGCGGATGGCGCAGACCCGGTCCAGCGAGGCACGCCGATGAGACTCGCCGTGAGCAGCCCGATCGTCACCGCGGTCCCGGGCGCCAGCAGCACCTGGGAGCGGGCCGCCGGGATCGATGACCTGGTCAGGGTGGCGCAGGAAGCCGAACGGCTCGACTACCACCACCTGACGTGCAGTGAGCACGTGCTGGTGCCGACCGGGGTCGCCGCCGAGCGAGGTGGCACCTACTGGGATCCGTTGGCCACCTTCGGGTTCCTGGCCGGGCACACCGAGCGGATTCGCTTCGCCACCCAGGTGCTGGTGCTCGGCTACCACCACCCCCTGGCGATCGCCAAGCGGTACGGCACCCTGGACCGGATCAGTGGCGGCCGACTGGTGCTCGGGGTCGGCGTCGGATCACTCGAGGAGGAGTTCGCCGTCCTCGGGGCGACCTTCGAGGGCCGGGGCGCCATCGCCGACGACGCACTCGCGGCACTGCGAGCGGCGCTGTCCCAGCGCGAGCCCGTGTACGACGGGGCACACTTCGCCTTCGCCGACGTGGTCGTGGACCCGTACGCCGTGCAGCCGCGGGTGCCGCTGTGGGTCGGCGGCCGGACCCGCCGATCACTGCGACGGGCGATCGCCCTCGGCGACGGCTGGGTGCCGTTCGGACTCGGCGCCGGTGAGCTGGCCCGGATGCTCGGCGAGGTCGACGTACCCGCGGAGTTCGAGACGGTGCTGGGTCCGGGCCGGCCCCTGGACCCCCTCGGCGAACCGGACCTCGCCCAGGATGCGGTGGCGAGGCTGGCCGAGGCCGGCGCCACGATCGTCTCGGTGACGCTGCGTGCCGACTCACTCGCGCACTATCTGGAGCAGCTGGCCGCGATGGCCGAGCTCGACCGGTGAGGTGATCGCGGGTGAGGCAGGTCACACGCCCGGACCCTGTCCAAATAACTATGTAGGTGTGCATACTTAAGGTCGATCCCGTCCCCAAGGAGCACCCGTGACCACCACCACCGCCGCCGAGGCCCTGCACCAGCCCCTCACCCTGCGCGAGGGCATCGTGCTCCGCAACCGCCTGGCCAAGGGCGCACTCAGCGAGAGCCTGGCCCGGCGCGACCACTCCCCCGGCTCCCGGATCAAGAACCTCTACCGCCGCTGGGCCGACAACGGGCTCGGCCTGATCATCACCGGCAACGTGATGGTCGACCGACGCGCGATCGGCGAACCCGGCAACGTGGTCGTCGAGGACGACTCTGCGTTCGCCGATCTGGTCGAGTGGGCCCAGATCATCAAGTCCGGCGGCGCCGCCGCCTGGGCACAGATCAACCACCCCGGCCGGCAGGCCCCCCGCACCCTGACCCCGCAGCCGGTCGCCCCCTCCGCGGTCGCCCTGCCCGGCGCCGGCGGCATGTTCGCCGAACCGCGCGAGCTGACCGTCGCCGAGATCGAGGAGATCATCGCCCGGTTCGCGACCACCGCCGGCATCTTGATCCGCGCCGGCTTCGACGGCATCCAGATCCACGGCGCACACGGCTACCTGGTCAGCCAGTTCCTCTCCCCGCTGGCCAACCAGCGCACCGACGAGTGGGGCGGTACACCGGAGAACCGGCGCCGCTTCGTGCTCGCCCTGGTCCGCGCCATCCGCGCCGAGATCGGCCCCGATGTCGCCCTGGCGATCAAACTCAACTCCGCTGACTTCCAGCGCGGCGGCTTCAACGAGGACGAGTCCCTCGACGTGGTTCGCGCCCTGGCCGCCGAAGGGATCGACCTGCTGGAGATCTCCGGTGGCACCTACTCCTCCGCGGCCATGCTGGGCGTCGACCCGACCCTGAAGGAGAGCACCCGACGCCGCGAGGCCTACTTCCTCGACTACGCCGAACGGGTTCGCGCCGAACTGCCCGATCTGCCGTTGATGCTCACCGGCGGCTTCCGCACCGCCGAGGCGATGAACGACGCGGTCGCCTCCGGGGCGGTCGACCTGATCGGCCTGGGCCGGCCACTCACCGTCGAACCCGACGTACCCGGCCAACTGCTGGACGGCACCGTCACCGCCAGCACCGTCAAGCCCAAGCGCAGCGGGATCCGGCTGATCGACAGCCTCACCGAGCTCACGGCGTACACGGTGCAGATGTGGCGGATGGCCGACGGCCGTGAACCGGCTCCGCGTCGCCACCCGGCGTTCAACGTGACCGCCTACCTGATCCGCAACGGTCGCGACAGCGTCCGCGTCGGCCGCCGCGGTCTGTGAGCCGGCGATGGCTCGGCGGCCCAACCCGGAGAACCGCGATCGGATCGTCCGCACCACCCGCGACCTGATCCGCCGCAACGGCGTCCCCGGTACCACCATGCTCGACGTCGTCGCCGCCGCCGGCGCCTCCCGGGGCTCGCTGTACCACTACTTCCCCGGGGGTCGTTCGGAGATGGTCGGCGACGCGGTCCGCAGCGCCATCGACGAGTACACCACCGGCATCGACTACCTGGTCACCCTCACCCCCGCCGAAGCGATCCCACTGCTCGTGGAGGTGTGGCGCGCCGAGGCCGAGGCCAGCGACTACACCGCCGGCTGCCCGGTGGTGGCCGCCGCTCTGGGCGGCGCCAGCGAACCCGAGGCCCGGGACCTGGCCGGTGAGGCCTTCACCTCCTGGACGCACGCGATGAGCCAGATGCTCGTCAACCACGGGCTACCCGGCGACCGCGCCGAGTCGCTGGCCACCCTGGCGCTCGCAGCCATCGAAGGCGCCGTCGTCCTCGGCCTCGCGCAGCGCTCCAGCGAGCCGATGGAGCGGGTGGCGCAGGAGCTGGTCGCCCTGGTCGAGGGGTTCGAGCCCGGATAGCCCCACGGCCCTGCCCCCCGACGAAGCCTGACGGGAACCACCCGACGCCATGACACGTCACATCACTTGACCGACTGTCGACCAGGAGGGTGACGTGACCAGACGAGGCCTCACCCTTGGAAGCGTGATAGCCGTGTTCGTGGCAACGGCTGCCGTGGCCGCAATGGCGACTGCCACCGCACTCTCGCAGGAGAGCACGACGCCTCCCGGAGACTCGGACGACCAGAACACGTCGCGGATCACATTGGCGGAACAGCAGGTCGACGATGCTGCGGACTCGATCGCGACGTTCTGGGACCTTCCTGGCTTCGCTGCCACCGGGCTCGACTACGACGCCCGAAGCGTGACGGTCTGGTGGGTCGGTGAC
The DNA here is from genome assembly GCF_016827675.1 of Nocardioides limicola. GTDB lineage: Bacteria > Actinomycetota > Actinomycetes > Propionibacteriales > Nocardioidaceae > Nocardioides > Nocardioides limicola. The sequence continues at coordinate 158,556 of NZ_JAERJA010000003.1, forward strand.
CTGCCTGGCGAAGTGACCCGGGCTATCGCCGAGCTCCCTGCGGACATCACAATCATCGTGAAGCAGGCGAAGACTTCTGGCGACGACGCCCTGACCGCAGTGGAGTCGCTGGTCGAAAGCGGGATCCTCGACACCCACGGCTACCAGTTCGCTCACGGTGGCCCCAACAGGGACTACAGCGGCATCGAGGTGTACGTGGCCCCGACAGCCAGCGCCTCAGCCGCCGCTCGCTTCGAGGAGGCCGCCCAACTCCACCACTCAGCCGGTCCCCAGAGTCACCTGCCCCTTGAGATCGTCCACGTCGACGAGAACCAGGTTGCCCGACCCGCGCCAGGGCGGTGACCTGCCAACCAGCACGCTCCTTCACCCTCCGTTCCTGCCATCGGCCCCGGAAGCCTCCCGCTGATCGGTCGGGATCAGCGTGCGCGCGCCAGCGCGGTCCGGGCGGCGTTGAACCCACCCATGCCATGGACGCCCGCCCCCGGCGGCGTGGCCGAGGAACACAGGTAGACCCCCGGTACGCCGAGCACGTAGGGGTTGACCGCGAGGCGGGGTCGCAGCGCGATCTGACGTGCCGTGTTGGCACCGGCACTGATGTCTCCCCCGACGTAGTTGGCGTTGTAGGAGCCCATCTGGACGGCCGTCCGGCTGTGCGTGGCCACGACCTGGCCGCGGAAGCCGGGAGCGAACCGCTCGATCTGCCGGGTCACCGCCTCGGTGGCGTCCGACCCCCACCCATGGGGCACGTGGGCATAGGCCCACAGCGGGTTGACCGACCCCACGGAGCGCGACGGGTCGGCGAGGTACTGCTGCCCGACCAGGACGAACGGGTCCGCCGGCATCCGACCACGAGCGGTCGCGGCTTCGCTGGCCCGGATCTGCTCGGCGGTGCCGCCCAGGTGGAGGGTGCCGGCACGCCGGCAGTGCTCGTTGATCCAGGGCACATCCCCCTCGATGGCGAAGTCGACCTTGTGCACCGCCGGGCCGTACCGGTACGAGGTGAGGGCCTTGCGGACCCGTCGCGGCAGCCTGTCGCCGACGATGCGTACGACGGCATCGGGCGCGGTGTCGAGCATCACGATGTCGGGTGGCACGCCCGTCAGATCGCGGAGTTGATCGAGGGACTCGACCCTGACGCTGGTCCTCACCTTGCCGCCGTACCCTTCGAGGATCCCGAGCAGCGCAGCGGTGATGGTGCCGGAACCGCCCTTGGCGACCGGCCAGCCTGCGGCATGTCCCACCGCGGTGAGCATCAGCCCGACCGATCCGCTCAGCGGCGTGTCCAGCCGCCCGAAGGCGTGCGCGGCGACCCCCATGAACAGCGCCCGTGCCGGATCCTCGCGCCACCGACGTGCGGTCCAGGTCGCGGGGAGCAGGGCGTTGGTGCCGAACCGGGCCAGCGTGATCGGATGCTTCGGGAGGTGCAGGATGGGTTGGAAGATGTCCTCGACCAGGTCGTCGATCCGATCGACGTAGGTGCCGAACAGTCGTCCCCAACTGCGGGCGTCGCCGCCGAGCGTCTCGGCGGTGCGCGCCATGTCCCGCGACAGGACCCCGGCCCGGCCATCGTCAAGCGGGTGGGCCAGGTCGATCTCGGGCCACAGCCACTCCAGTCCGTGCCCGGCCAGGTCCAGCGATGCCAGGAACGGGGACACGATCCCGGTGGGGTGGAACGCCGAGCAGTCATCGTGCGCCAGGCCGGGCACCGTCAACTCGGATGTGCGGGCTCCGCCCCCGGGGCGGATCGCCGCCTCCAGAACGGTGACGTCCACCCCCTCCCGGGCCAGCGTGATCGCAGCCGCGAGCCCGTTCGGGCCGCTGCCCACCACGACGGCCGTGGTCACGCGTGCTGCCCGCTGCCACTGGTCAGCGTCTGCTGCCGTTGATACCCCTCGGCCGCCCAGGTGACCTCGAGCGGGATCGGGCCGTTCGGCAGCCACGGCTGCTCCTTGACACAGTCCTTGACGTTCCAGGTGCCCCGCTCGACGACCCCGAGCGCGGCGTCGATGACCCGATAGGCCTGCGGCGGGTTGGCCCACGGGATCGCCTGGGACTCGCAGTAGGCGACCACCAGATCGCCCGGCTGCAGGTTCAGTCGCCGCTGGACGGCGGCGACGAGCCGCTCGTCGTGCAGATGGCCGTCGCCGAAGTTCCAGCCGAGCAAGGCGTTGCAGATGAACTCGCCCTCGCGGACGGTGCGCCCCTCGATGTCGTCGAGATGCTCGTAGAGCACCGAGAACAGGCCGCGACCTTGGCTGTGCATGGACCGCCAGGCGAGCGCCTTCTGGACGGTCATCTCCGCGTCGTCCTTCTGATACGGCATCGGCTGCATCCGCTGCAGCTGGTCGACCTGGTTCTCCACCAGCGGCAACTCGTTGAGACGCTCCTCGACCCCGGGCTTCATCGCCCAGACCGCCGACGCCCAGTTGCCGGCGTACTGCCGCATCGACGGCAGGAACGACACCAGGTCGGGCCGCAGGTTGCCCAGCACCGGACCGAAGCACAACACCGCGAAGATCGGGATCAGCAGCAGCGGCTCGGAGAACTCCCAGATGTTGTAGACCGACGCGTCGAAACCATCGCCGAAGCCGGCCCACAACACGATCGCGATGTAGCCGAAGTAGACGTTCCACTCCAGCGGGACCGCCAACGGGAAGGTCGAGGTGATGAAGACGTGGAAGATCAGCATCGCCACCGCACCCGCCAGGGCGATCGTGTTGTTGGTGGTCAGCAGCAGCACCAGCGGGATGGCGATCTCGACCGTGGTGCCGCCGACGTGGGCCATGAACCAGGCCACTCGGCTCGGCCGGAGGTCCTCGGGGGCGTTGCGGTAGTGCCGCCGCTTGACGACGTTGAGCTGGCCGGGGCTGTTCGACACCATCGGCGGTACGACGTTGATGAAGTGCTCGCCGAGCTTCGACACGCCGGCGCCGATCCACACCACGCAGATGATGATCTTGAAGGCGACCACCAGGTTCACGAAGTCGGCGGTGCTCGCGCCATCCCTGGTCACCAGCCAGCCGAAGGTGGCCGAGAAGAGCATGATCGGCAGGTACTGCTCCGAACGAGCGGCCAGGAAGATGACCTTGTCGCGCAGCCCCATCAGCGGCATCAGCACCAGGATCGGGATGAACGCGGCCGGCGGGATCAGCTCCTGGGGTCCGGTGCCCTGGGGAAGCAGCGCGATCGGCTCGGCACTGCGGAGCAGCGGGTAGGCGAGGCTGGCCAGCACACCGAGATAGAGCAGTACGTCGACGATGGTGCGCTCGTCACCACCGGTGAAGGGGACACGTCTCCCCCATGGCGCCATCCGGATGGTGCCGGGCCGGATCCAGTAGCGGATGTTCCCGAGCATCGGCACGAAGTGCCCGCACAACGGTCCGAAGGCGCCGCCCAGGCCGATGACCTCGAGCAGCATCAGCCACACCGCGAGCTTCTGGTAGACGACGATGTTGTCGAACCAGGTGGAGGGGTCGGTGAACTCGACCCCGGCCGTGGTCATCGCGGTGATCCAGAGCCCGACGCCGAAGTAGAGGCCGAGCATCTTCAGGACGTAGACGATGTGCAGCACCCGGGGGGTGCCGAAGCCGTCTTCGACCCAGTGCACGGCCAGCAGCCGGATCCGCTCACGCAGCGGCAACTGGAGGAACTCGCTGGGTTCGACGGGTTGGGGTGAGGGGCTGATGAATCCCATTTCGGGCTCCTGGAGGCTGGGGTCGCAGACAGCACCCTAGGAGTGGGCGTGAGGTCCGTCACTGTGCTCAGAGCACGAAACGGAGGTCGACCCTCGTGGCCGGAGCGCAGTTCCGCCGCGGGCAGATCGGTGTCAGGATGAGCCGGTCCGGCCACTCGTTGGGTGTCGGAACCAACGAGACGATGGTCAAGGAGGATCACGATGGGGCCGAGGAGGGCTGACTCCGCGGAGTTTCTCCGGCTGACCGAGGCTCGCGTTGCCGAGGTCGCGACCACCATGGGTGAGCAGTTGACCGACCTGACGCGAGGCGTCCATGCCGAGCTCGCCGAGTCGATCCCCGAACTTCGCGGCGACCCGCTGATGCTCGATCTTCTCCGGGCGAGCATCGAGAGCAACATCGAAACGTTCCTGCATGTGGCGCAGTACAGCATCGTGATCGAGGACGTCAGGCCACCGTCGGCCGCCGTCGAGTACGCGCGACGGCTCGCCCAACGCGGCACCTCGTCGAACGCACTGCTCAGGGCCTACCGGCTCGGACAGCAACTGATGCTCACCTGGGTGTTCGAGGAGATCGCCCGCGAGGAGCTCGACGGCCGGGTCGCGTTCGCGGCCGCGGAGATCCTGCAGGCCACCTCGTTCAGCTACATCGACAAGGTCTCCGAACAGGTGGTCGCGGAGTACGAGGCCGAGCGGGAACGTTGGCTCGCGAACCGCAACACCGTGCGCGCCACCATGCTGGCCACCATCCTCACCGGCACCGAGGTCGACGTGGCCACTGCCGAACGGGCGTTGGGGTACCGGCTCTGGCAGCATCACGTGGGCGTGGTCGCCTGGGCGAGCGAGCGAGACGAATCCACCAGCGAACTCCGACACCTCGAGTCGCTGGTCGCGGCCATCGGCGAGAAGCTCGGCGCGGTCGGGCAACCGCTCTTCATCCCCCAGGACCGCTCGTTGGGCTGGGCCTGGGTGCCCCTCGGTCGCACCGCGACCGAGGTCGACGCGAGCGTGATCGACGGGCTGGTCACCACGGCCGGACCGAGGATCCGTGTCGCCCTCGGCTCCCCGGGCGCGGCGACCGCGGGCTTCCGCACCACCCACATCGAGGCGATCCGCGCCCACACCGTCGCGACCATCGCCGGCGATCAGGCTTCAGCGGCCACCAGCTACGGAGAGTCGGGGGTCAGGACCGCCGCGCTGCTCGCCGGAGACCTGGAGGCGACCCGCGACCTGGTCAGGTCGACCCTCGGCGGGCTCGGCGCCGACGACCCGGCCGCCGAGCGGCTCCGTGACACCCTGCTGGTCTTCCTCACCGAGAAGGGCAGCTACCTGTCGACGTCCGCGCGCCTGCACGTGCACAAGAACACGGTGAAGTATCGGGTCGACAAGGCGGTGGAAGCACGCGGCAGCGGGCTCGACCACGACCGCTTCAACCTCGAACTCGCCCTCACCGCCTGCCGGTGGCTGGGCCGAGGCGTGCTCCCCGGCTGAGAAGGCCGCTCAGCGGCGGATCGCCTCGGCGACGGTGACGGCCGCGGCACCGATGCCGTGGCCCAGCCGAAGCACTCCCTCGGGAGCCTGGTCCTGTTCGCTGCCACCGACGGCGGTGAGCAGGTCCGGCCGTTGGGCGCGGACCGCGCCGACCACCGCGGCCGTGGCCTCGACGTCGGTCGGGCACGGGACGGCCAGCACCACCGCGGCCACCTCGCGGTCGCGGACCGCGTGCACCCAGTCGGCCACCGGCAGGTCGGCGCCCAGATAGTGGGTGCTGACGCCGCGCCGTCGCAGCGCGACTGCGAAGGCGAAGAGCCCCAGTTCGTGCCGGCCGCCCGGGGCCAGCCCGAGCAGCACCCGCGCCCCGCTGCCGACACTGGCGGCCGCCTCGTACGCGGTGCCCAGCCGACGCATCACCGCGTGCGCGACCAGGTGCTCGCCGGCGACGCTGACCCGGCCCGTCTCCCAGGCCTCCCCGAGCGCGGTCAGGGTGGGCAGCAGGCGCGTGTCGACGACCGCCTCGAAGCTGCCCCGCGTGAACATCTCGTCGAGCGCGGCGCCGAGGAGTGCCGCGTCCAGGGTTGCCGCCGCCTCGATGACCGTCTCGCTGACGGCGGGCGACCGGTCCACCCCCACGGCATCATCGGTGAGGCCGACCGACTGCGCCGAGGCCTGTTCCCTCGCCTCCCGGGCGGCCTGACTGGGAGACCATCCCTCCGCGACCAGCCGGGCCATCGCCTCCAGCACCCGGACGTCGTCGTCGCCGTAGAGGCGGTAGCCGCCGTCGGAGCGCTGCGGCGTCACCACGGCGTACCGGCGCTCCCACGCGCGCAGCGTGGCCGGGCTGATGCCGACCTGTTCAGCCGCGCGTTTGATCGTGTACATCGGGCCGCCCTGTGAGTCCGGTCAGTGCCTCGGCGAGCCCACGGGCACCCTTGTCCCCCAGCCTACGGAAGGCGGGCGCCAGGAGCGGAGCCAGCACTCGACCGACGCCGTGGAAGTCGAAGGAGGCGTGATAGGTGACCTGGGTGCCGCCGTCGATCGTCGCGGACACGTCGATGGCGTCCCGGGCGAGCACGGTGTCGTTCTCGCCGCGGAGGGCGATGCGCTGCAGCGGCACGAACTCCTCCACGACGTAGATGAGGCGGGTCTGGCGACCCAGGAATCGAGAGATGTTCTCATACCGGGTCCCCACCCCACCATCACCGTCGACGCGGGTGGTGCGGACGGTGCCCGGATCCCACTCGGTGGTGGTCGAGAAGTCCGCGAGGTAGTCGAAGACAGCGGCCAGGGGCGCTCGGGTCGTGACGATGCGACGGATCTCCATACCCTCACCATACCTTCTACGTACCTTTGACAAACCTTGAACAGAATCCTAACATTGGCGCCGTGACAACGCGAGGCACCCAGGAGGATCCGATGACCGTCGAGAGTCGCCCGAGCGTGGCAGTGATCGGCGCCGGAGTCTCCGGGCTGACCGCGGCCCATCTGCTCAACCGCACCCATCACGTCACCCTCTTCGAAGCCGACGACCGCGTCGGCGGGCACGCCCACACCCACCAGGTCACCAGCGCCGCCGGCACGACGCTGCATGTCGACAGCGGCTTCATCGTGATGAACGAACGCACCTACCCGCAGCTGCTGCGCCTCTTCGACGACCTGAACGTCCCGACAAGGCCGACCGAGATGAGCATGAGCGTGGCCTGTGACGGCTGCGGCCTCGCGTACGCCGGCGGCAAGGGGTTGGGCGGCATCCTCGCCCAACCCCGACGCATCGCGGACCCGCGATTCCTCCGCATGCTCACCCAGATCCCGCGTTTCCATCGCCGCGCCCGGGCCCTGCTGGCGCACGATGCGGCCGACCCGACCTGGGGCGAGTTCCTGACCCAGGGCGGCTTCAGCCCGTACTTCATCCACCACTTCGCGCTCCCCCTGGTCGCCTGCGTCTGGTCGTGCGGGGACGAGGACGCCTCGGCGTACCCGGCCCGGCACCTCTTCGCGTTCCTCGACCATCACGGGATGCTCCAGGTCACCGGGTCACCGACCTGGCACACGGTGGTCGGCGGGTCACGGACCTACGTCGACCGGATCGTCGCCCGGCTCCCCGACGTCCGCACCGGCGACCCGGTGCTCGCCGTGGAGCGGCACGCCGACGGCGTCGACGTGCGCACCGCGTCGGGGACCAGCACCCGGGTCGACCGGGTGGTGATCGCCACCCACGCCGACCAGGCGCTGGACCTGCTGGCCGACCCGACACCGCAGGAGAAGGCCGACCTGGCCGCGATCGGCTACTCCCGCAACGAGACCTGGCTGCACCGCGACTCCACCATCCTGCCCACCTCACCGCGGGCGCGCGCGTCGTGGAACTACCGGTTGAGCGCCTGCACGGGCGGCTCGGACGCGGTGCAGGTCAGCTACTGGATGAACCGCCTCCAAGGACTGACCGACGACCACGATCACGTGGTGACCCTGAACGCCACCGACCGCATCGACCCGGAGACGGTGACCGCCCGGATGACCTACACCCATCCGGTCTTCACCCCGGCCGCGGTCGAGGCGGCAGCCCGCCTGCGCACCGCCGGCGGCGACCGACTGGCGTTCGCCGGCGCCCACCTGGGCTGGGGCTTCCACGAGGACGGCTGCCGTTCGGGTGTGGAGGCAGCCGGCTCCTTCGGGGTGACCTGGTGAGCACCCTCGCGCTCCCCGCCCTGCCGGCCCTGGTGGTGGGCTCGGTGAGCCACCGCCGGCAGCTGCCGATCCACTACGCGTTCACGCACCGCGCCTACCAGTGGCTGGTCGACGTCGACCAGCTGCCGACGCTCCCGGTCCTGCTGCGGCCACTGGCCAGGTTCGACGCCGCCGACCACCTCGATCGCGGTCGGCACGGCGGCATCCGTGGCGACCTGGCCCAGTTCCTGAGCGGCCACGGCCTGACACTGAGCGCGAGCGACCGGGTGCTGATGCTCGCCAACGCCCGGGTGCTGGGCCACGTCTTCGACCCGTTGACCGTCTTCTGGGTGCTCGACCAGGCCGACGCCGTGCGCGCGGTGGTCTTCGAGGTCCACAACACCTACCGGCAACGGCACGCCTACCTGCTGGAGGTCGACGCGCACGGCCGCGCACGGACACCCAAGGCCTTCCCCGTCTCCCCGTTCAACGACCTGTCCGGCCAGTACGCCGTGCGGGTCCGGTTCGGTCCCGAGCAGATCCACCTCTCGGTGGGCCTGGACCGGGACGGCACCCGGGTGCTGACCGCCACCAGCGGCGGTCGATGTGTGCCGGCCACCCCCAGGTCGCTGCTGCGCACCGTCGCCACCCACCTGCTGATGACCCAGCGAGTCACCGCCCTGATCCGCCTGCACGGGATCCGGTTGTGGCTGCGCCGCCTGCCGGTCCACCCCCGGCCCCGACCACAAGGAGAGTCCAGATGAGCGTTGAGGTGTTGCCGAGCCCACCGGCGCCGGCCCGGACCACGCGGCGACCCAGCGCACGCGAGCGCCTCACCCGCCAGTTGCTGCGGGTGGTCGCCGGCCGGGTGCCGGTCGACATCCTGCTCCCCGACGACACCCTGCTGCCGCCGCTGCCTCGTGCCCGAGGCCGCCGCGACCACACCGGCGGCGCGACCGACCGCCCCCGGCTGAGGCTGATCGAGCCGGACGCCTTCGTCCGGCGGCTGGCCCGGGACCCGAAGGTGGGGATCGGTGAGGGATACACCGCCGGAGAGTGGGCGGCCGAACCCGGCACCGACCTCGCGGCGGCGCTGATCCCGTTCGCGGAGCGGCTCACCGACGTCCTGCCGGCCTGGCTGCTGCGGCTGCGGCGGCTGGTGGACCGGCCCATTCCCGAGGACCAACACGGCGCCCTGGAGCACAGCCAGGCCAACGTGGCCGCCCACTACGACCTGAGCAACGACCTGTTCGCCGCCTTCCTCGATGACTCACTCACCTACAGTTCCGCACTCTTCGACGACTCCCGGCCACTCGCGGAGCAGGACCTCACCGACGCACAACTGCGCAAGGTGCACGCCGCCCTCGACCTGGCCGGCGTCGGCCCCGGGACCGACCTCGTCGAGATCGGGACCGGCTGGGGCACCCTGGCCATCGAGGCGGCGCGGCGCGGCGCCACGGTCACCAGCGTGACGCTCTCGGTCGAACAGGCCGACCTCGCCCGGCAGCGGATCGACGCGGCCGGGCTGAGCGGACGGGTCAAGGTGATCGTGCAGGACTACCGCGAGGTGACCGGCGACTACGACGCCGTGGTCAGCATCGAGATGATCGAGGCCGTCGGCGAACGGTTCTGGCCCGACTACTTCGGCACCCTCTCCCGGCTGGTCCGGCCCGGCGGCGCGGTGGTGCTCCAGTCGATCCTGATGTCGCACGAGCGCTACCTGGCCACCCGGCACTCCTACGGCTGGATCCAGAAGCACATCTTCCCCGGCGGCCTGGTCCCCTCGCTGCCCGCCATCGAACAGCATGCCGAGGTCGCTGGCCTGCGCGTGGCGCGTCAGCACGCGTTCGGGACCGACTACGCCGAGACGCTGCACCGCTGGCGGGCAAGGTTCCTGGCCGCCTGGCCGACGATCCGCTCGGACCTTTTCGGCGACGAGTTCGCCCGCACCTGGGAGTTCTATCTGGCCTACTGCGAGGCGGGCTTCCGGACCGGCTACCTCGACGTCGCCCAACTCCGCCTGGAGCCGACCGGGTGAGCTCGGTGTCCTCGACCAGCATCGTGTGGTTCCGGCGAGACCTGCGCCTGGACGACCATCCGGCCCTGCTCGCTGCCGACACGGCCGCCGATCGGGTGCTGCCCCTGTTCGTCCTCGACCCCACCCTGATGGCCACCGCCGGCGCCCGACGCGACCGGCTCCTCGCCTCACTGGCCGCGCTGCACGAGTCGACCGACGGTGCGCTGGTGATCCGGACCGGAGACCCGACCCAGGTGCTCCCCCAGGTCGTCGCCGAGGCCGGCGCGGGCAGCGTGCACATCAGCGCCGAGACCACCCCCTACGGCCGGCGTCGGGACGAGTCGGTGGCCCGACGCCTCCAGGACGCCGGCGTACCGCTGGTCGCCACCGGCAGCCCGTACGCCGTGACACCCGGTCGGGTGCGGAAGCCGTCGGGTGCGTCGTACCAGGTGTTCACGCCGTTCTTCAAGGCGTGGCGTGCGGCCGCCACTCGCGCCCCCGCCCCGACGGCCGACCCCCGCTGGAGCACCGGCGCCGCCTCCGAGCCGCTCCCCTCGCCGACGTGGGCGACCCCGGCCGGCGAGCAGGCCGCCCGGGTCCGATGGGAGCAGTTCCTCGACCACGACCTGGAGACCTATGCCGAGACCCGGGACCGGCCCGACCTCGACGTCACCAGCCGGCTGTCGGTGTCACTGAAGTACGGCGAGCTGCATCCGCGCACGCTGCTCGCCGAGCTCAGCACCCGACCCCCGAACACCGTGGCACGCTTCGTCACCGAGCTCGGGTGGCGCGAGTTCTACGCCGATGTGCTCTGGCATCACCCGGCCTCGGCCTGGCAGGACTGGCGCCCGCAGCTGCGCCGGATGCGTCACGACCACGACCGGGCGTTGATCGACGCCTGGCGCTCCGGGCGGACCGGCTATCCCTTCGTCGACGCGGGGATGCGTCAGTTGCGCTCGGAGGGGTGGATGCACAACCGGGTGCGGATGGTGACCGCCAGCTTCTTGGTGAAGGACCTGCACGCCTGGTGGCCGGTCGGCGCCCGGCACTTCCTGGCCCATCTGATCGACGGCGACGTGGCCTCCAACAACCACGGCTGGCAGTGGGTCGCCGGGACCGGCACCGACGCCGCGCCCTACTTCCGGATCTTCAACCCGGTGACCCAGGGCCTGCGGTTCGACCCCGCGGGTGACTATGTGCGCCGCTGGGTACCCGAACTGCGACACATCACCGGCGCCGCCGTGCACGAGCCCTGGAGACTGGCCGAGGGCGGCGAGCACGGCTACCCGGACCGGATCGTCGACCACGCCACCGAACGCGACGAAGCACTCCACCGACTCGCCGAACTCAAGGAATCGCGATGACCCACTCGCCACCCGCCCACGAAGGGAGACCTCGTGATCTCGCTGTCGCGCACCGCTGAGTTCACCCAGTCACTGCCCGACCCGCCCGAGGTCGTCTTCGACTGGCACCGGCGCCCCGGGGCGCTGGCCCGACTGCTGCCACCGTGGCAACCGGTCCGGATCGGCCAGGAGTCACCCGACCTGAGGGCCGGCGCCGCCGAACTCGTCTTCCCCGGCGGCCGGACCTGGGTCGCCCAGCATCTGGCCACCGAGTACGCCGACGGGCGCTGCTTCGTGGACCGGCTCACGTCGCGACCCTTCGTCGTACCGATCTCCTGGACACACCGGCACGAGTTCTGTGCCGAGGGCGGCGGCACCCGGCTGATCGACCAGGTGCGCACCACCGTCCCGCGGCGACTGCTGCCGGCGATGTTCGCCTTCCGGCAACGGCAGCTCGCCGACGACCTGGCCGCGCACCGCTGGGCGAGCGAGTCGCCCCGCCTGACCGTGGCCATCACCGGGGCCTCGGGGCTGATCGGCAGTGCGCTGGCGCCGTTCCTGACCACCGGGGGCCATCGGGTGATCCGGCTGGTCCGCGGAGCCGCCGCCGGCGAGGACCAGCGGCGCTGGGACCCCCGGCGCCCCGACCCGGCCGCGCTGGCCGGGGTCGATGCGGTGGTGCACCTGGCCGGCCACAGCATCGCCGGCCGGTTCACCGACGCCCATCGGGACGCAGTCGCGTCGTCACGGATCGAGCCCACCCGGCTGCTCGCCGAGGCAGCGGCCACCGCCGGGGTGCCGGTCTTCGTCAGCGCGTCGGCGATCGGCTACTACGGCCCGGACCGCGACGACGAGGTCCTCGACGAGTCCAGCAGCCACGGGGAGGGGTTCCTCGCCGATCTCGTCGCCGCCTGGGAGCGGGGCGCCGTGGAGGGTGCCGGACCGGGCACCCGGGTGGTGCTGGTGCGCACCGGGGTGGTGCAGAGCCCGCGCGGCGGCGCCCTGCGGCTGCAGCGACCCTTGTACGCCGCCGGACTGGGCGGGCCGTTGGCCGGCGGCGACCAGTGGCTCTCCTGGATCGGGATCGACGACCTCGTCGACGTCTATCACCGTGCCTTGATCGACTCCCGACTGCGCGGGCCGGTGAACGCGGTGACCCCCCACCCACTCACCCAACGCGAGTACGCCAGCACCCTCGGCCGGGTGCTGCACCGGCCCGCCGTCCTGCCCACCCCCCGGCTGGGCCCGCGCCTGCTGCTGGGCCGCGAAGGTGAGCGCGAGGTGGCCTCGGCGAGCCAGCGAGTGGCGCCCCGAGTGCTGCTGGAGGCCGACCACCGGTTCCGGTTCCCGCACCTCGAGCCGGCGCTGCGGCACCTGCTCGGCGGCGCCGGCGAGGAGGCGCAGTGAGCCCCGATCGTGGCCTGGACCGGCTCCTGGACCGCTCCGTGGTGCTCGGCTACACCTCGTGGGGGTTGCGGCTGCGGCGCCGATCCTGGCAGCCCGACGACCCCGCCCCGGACGCGCTGGCCGGGCGCCGCGCGCTGGTCACCGGCGCCGGATCCGGCCTGGGCGAAGCCACCGCTCTGGGCCTGGCCAGGCTCGGCGCGACCGTGCATCTGCTGGTCCGCTCCGCTGACCGTGCCCGACCCGCGGTGGCCCGGATCGGCCAGGCCCTGGCCGCGGACGGACTCCCGTCCCGGGTGCAGGTCGAGGCCTGTGACGTCTCCGACCTGGCGTCGGTACGCCGGTTCGCCGACGGGTTCACGCTGCCTCTCGACGTACTCATCCACAACGCTGGCGTGATGCCGGCCGCACGCACCACCTCGGCCCAGGGGCACGAACTGACCCTGGCCACCCACGTGCTCGGCCCGGTGCTGATGACCGAACTGCTGCAGCCGGCGCTGCGCGCGTCCGAGACCGGTGCCCGGGTGGTGTTCGTCTCCTCCGGTGGCATGTACACCCAACGGCTCGATGCCGCGGATCCGGAGTTCGAGAACGGTCGCTACCGCGGCTCGGTGGCCTATGCCCGGTCCAAGCGCCTCCAGGTGGCGTTGACGCCGCTGCTGGCCCGACGCTGGCCGACGGCGGTCTACGCCATGCACCCGGGTTGGGTCGACACTCCGGGGGTGGCGCAGTCACTGCCGGTCTTCCGGGCCGTCACCCGACCGCTGCTGCGCACCGCCGAGCAGGGCGCCGACACGACGGTCTGGCTGGCGGCCACCGAACCCGCCCCGCCGGCGGGGACCTTCTGGCATGACCGTCAGCAGCGCCCGGCCCACTACCGGCGATCGACCCACAGCACGGCTGCCGAGGTCGAGGACGTGTGGCGCCAGGTGGCGGAGGCGACTGGCCTCCCCCCTGCCGGAAAAGCCTGATATCAGGGACTGTCGACTGTTGTCAGGTGTTGCAACCCCTGACAACAGTGCGAAGTCCCTGACATCAGGGGATTCTGGCAACAGGGGCGAGGCGGCCAGAGGGGCGAATATGGGTAGCTCTACCGATGCCCCTCAGCGTGGGCAGAGGTGAGTCTGGTGCTCCCCGACACAGAAGGAGCCTCCGATGAACCGTTCCGGAAAACTCACCACCCGCAGTGCCGACAGGAGCCAGCTCATCCGGGCGGCGACCCGCCTGCGACAGACGGGATCCCACCGGCTCACCGTGGTGGCGCGACTGGTGGCCGGGGTGCCGCTGCTGGGGATCGGGATCGCCCACGTGGTGGTCCCCGAGGCGCCGATGGGCCCGCTGGTCGAGGCCGCCGGCATCCCGTTCGCCGGGCTCGTCGCCCCGGTCTCGGTGGGGGTCGAGATCGTCGCTGGCCTCTCGCTGATCCTGGGCCTGTGGGCCCGGGTCGGCGGCCTGCTCGCCATCCCGACCATGCTCGGCGCCCTCTATGCGCACCTGGTCATCGACGTGTGGCCCAACGGGCCGGAGAACGAGCCACCGTTGCTGCTGCCGATCGCCGTCCTGGTGGGTGCGGCGTACGTGGTGAGGCGAGGTGCGGGCCGCTGGAGCCTCGACCACCGCACACGTCCGTGATCCGACACAGGTCAGTGATCCGACGATTCGGCAGCCATCTCGAGAAGGTAGCTGCGCACCATCGTCTTGAGGTGGGCGAGCAGCACCGCGTCGCCGCGCGGGTCCATCCGGAAGGCCTCCTGGATGAGGGCATCGGCGGTGAGTTGGATGGTCTGGGCGAAGCGTAGCGTGGACTCGTCGTGGCGTCCGATCCCGCGCTCGACGAGCAGGCCGCGGATCCGATGGGCCATGGCCAGTTTGTGAGCCCGGTCCTGTTCCCGGGTCTCCTCGGTGAGGTGCCGGCTGAACCACAGCGCCCGGAAACCGGGGTGGTCGCGGTAGAAGTCCGCGAAGGCGTCGATGCTGAGACCGACGACGTCGCCACTGGTGCCCGCAAGTTCCAGCCCCACCTCGTCCATCCGCTGTTCCAGCAGGGTGAGGTAGTGCCGCGCGAGTGACTCGATGATCGCGTCCCGGTTGGGCAGGTAGCGGTACAACGAGCCCACCGAGACGCCGGATTCAGCGGCGATCCGGACGGTGGTGATCGCCTCCACTCCCTCGGCCGCCATCACCCGGTCGGCCGCCGCGAGCAGCCGCGCAACCTTGTCCCGGCCTCGCGCCTGCTGGGGCACGACCCGGAGGTTGCTGCCGACGGCAACCTCCTCGACGGCCATGCCCGAGAACTCGGTCATCCCATTCCCCTCCACCGGCTCAGATTAACACTGACTCGAACTTGAATCTGTTTCAGGTTTGCATCTACAGTCATCACCAGCCGATCCCCACCGCACCTCCACCTTCGACCATGGGACACCCACGCATGAGCACCTTCGACGAGGAACGATCCGCGATCGCCATGGCCTGCCGGCGATTGGCCGAGGCGGGCCTCGTGATCGGTACGGCGGGCAACGTCAGCGTGCGCATCGACGACCGGGTCGCGATCACCGCGACCGGTGCCAGGTTCGAAGAGCTCACCGCCACCGACGTCAGCATCGTCGACCTCGACGGCGATCACGTCTGGGGAGAGCTGCAGCCCACCTCGGAGCTGGACCTGCACCTGGGCATCTACCGACGGTTCGGCAGCACCGCCGTGGTGCACACCCACTCCCCCGTCGCCACCGCTGTCGGACTGGTCGTCGATGAACTGCCCTGCGTGCACTACCAGATGCTGCTGCTGGGCGGCGCGGTCCGAGTGGCGCCGTACGCGACCTTCGGCACCCCCGAGCTCGCGACCGCTGTCGCGGCCGCACTCGAGGGCAGGTCCGCCGCACTGATGGCCAACCACGGTGCCGTCACCCACGCCGGATCACTCCAGGCCGCCGTCGACCAGGCCCTGCTGCTCGAGTGGGCCTGCACCCTCTACTGGCGCGCCGCATCGATGGGCTCGCCTCGACACCTCAGCGCCGCCGAGCAGGAGCAGGTCGTCGTCCAGGCGACGGCCCGGCACTACGGCAGCACCCGACCCGCCCGCACCGAGGAGAACCGATGAACGCCACCGACATGACCGTGATCGCCCTGGGAGCCCATGTCCTGGACACCCTGGTCCGTCCGGTGGAGGTGATCCCCGAGGGCCAGGGGGGCCAGCTCGTGGACCAGATCCGGGTGACCGCGGCCGGCCCGGCCGGCGGCACTGCGCTGGTGCTTGCGCGGCTGGGCGCGACGGTGCGCAGCGCCGGCGCCATCGGCACCGACGCCCTGGGCGACCAACTGCTGACGCTCCTGGCCAGGGACGGCGTGGACACCTCGCTGCTGCTCCGCCGCACCGACCAGCAGACCTCCGCCAGCGTGCTGCCGATCCGCCCCGACGGGTCCCGACCCGCCTTCCACGTGATCGGCGCCAACGGCGCCTACGGCCCAGACGACGCACCCTGGGACGAGATCGCGTCGGCGACCCACCTGCACCTGGGCGGACCGGAGTTCATGGGCGGTGAGGCGGCGGGCAAGATCCTCTCCTTCGCCCGCGATCACGGCGTGGTCACCTCGCTCGACTCGCTGGCTCCCGACGACCCCGGCATGCTGGAGTGGATCGCACCGGCGCTCCCCTACGTCGACTACCTGCTGCCCAACGACGAGCAGATCCTCGGCTGGACCGGCGCCGGGGACCTGGTCGCCGCAAGCCGGGCGCTGTTGGAGCTCGGCGTCGGTTGCGTCGCCGTCACCGCGGGCAGCGCCGGAGCCCTGGTCGTCACCGCCGACCACGAGGTGAGCGTGCCCGCCTTCGCGATCACTCCTGTCGACACCAGCGGATGCGGCGACTCGTTCTCGGCGGGCTTCCTGCGTGGCCTCGCCCTCGGCCAGACACCGGAGCAGGCCGCCGTGCTGGGCTGTGCGGTCGCCGCCCAGACCGCCAGCGGCCTCGGCACCGACGCCGGCAGTTACGACCTGGCCGCCGTCCAGGCCTTCGCGGCCACCGCCCCGCGGAACGGAGCGGTGCCGCAGTGACCGAGGTGACGGAGACGGCGATCCTGGCGGTTCCGCTGGAGCGGGTCTGGCAGGTGATCAGCGCCACCGACCGGTACGCCGAGTGGGTCGACGGCGTACTCGAGGTGACCGACCACCATGGCACCGCAGCGATCGGTGCCAGCTACAGCGAACGGAACCGGACCCTCGGACCGCTGACCACCCGCTCGGTGTGGACCGTCCGGGAGATCGAGCCGCGCCGACGCCGGGTCGACACCGGTGTCGGCTTCGCCCCGATGCACGACATGACCAACATCTTCGAGTTCCGCACCGTCCCGCACGCGGACGGCGAGCACACCGAGATGACCTACACGGTGCGCTACCGCCCCGGCCTCGGCCCGATCGGACGCCTCATCGACACGCTGCAACAACCCGGCCTGCGTCAGCGCTTCCAGCAGTCGATGCGCAACCTCGAAGGCCTCGTCACCGCCGAAGGCTGAGCCACCACCACGACAGAACCGGAGCCCCTGATGACCACCTCACCACTGCGTTCGCCCGCGGCCGGACCAGCGCTCGGCAGGCGCGGTCTGCTCGGCGGTCTCGCCGCCGGCGCCGGCTTGGGCGTCGTCGGCCTGCCCTCGTCCGCGTCCGCTGCGTCCTCGGCCGGTTCACGTCGTACCGACGTGGTGGTGGTCGGTGCCGGGCTGGCCGGGCTCACGGCGGCACGGCGACTGGTCGCCGCCGGCCACTCGGTCACTCTGCTCGAGGCGAGCGGCCGAGTCGGAGGGCGCACCCTGAACCACGACCTGGGCGACGGGTTCACGGTCGAGGCGGGTGGCCAGTTCGTAGGCCCCACCCAGGACCACATCCTCTCGCTCGCCTCCGAAGTGGGAGTGACGTCGTACGCCGCCACCCGCCCTGGCAAGAACGTCTACTTCGCCGACGGGCTGCGCCGCACCTACACCGGCGACATTCCCCCGGACCCGACCGCGCTGGCCGACCTGGCGCTGCTGATGCAGCGGCTCAACCACATGTCGACCGGCGTGCCGGTGGCCGCGCCGTGGGCGGCCGCCAAGGCCAGCGTCTACGACCGCGAGACCCTGGACAGTTGGATCCGCCGCAACAGCCTGCTGCCACGCGCCCTGGAACTGGTCAACGTGTCCTGAGCTCCGCCTACGGCGGCGAGGCCCGCGATGCGTCCCTGCTCTTCACGCTCTACTACATCGCCTGCTTCGGCAACGAGACCACGCCGGGCACCCTGGAGCGTGGCATCGGGCAGGACGGCGGCGCCCAGGACGCCCGGTTCCACGGTGGCTCCCAACTGATCTCGTTGCGGATGGCCGACCAGCTCGACGGCCGGGTCGTCCTGAATGCGCCGGTGCGTCGGATCGACCAGGACAGCACCGGCGTCCTCGTGCACTCCGACGCCGGCGTCTGGTCCGGCAAGCGAGTGGTGGTGGCGATCCCGCCCCAGTTGGCCGTGAAGATCGCGTGGAACCCGGGGCTTCCGGTCGAGCACGAGACCTTGTTCCAGAGGCTGCCGATGGGCACGCTGATGAAGGTCGAGGCGGTCTACCCGCGGCCGTTCTGGCGCGACGCGGGCCTCTCCGGGATGGCGATCAACCTCGCCGGGCCGGTCCGATCGATGTTCGACAACACCCCACCCGGCGACGAAGCTCCCGGCGTGCTGATGGGGTTCATCGGCGGCCACGCCTGGCGCCGGTACCGCGACCCCGCCACTCGCCGGGCAGCGGCTCTGAAGAACTTCGCCACCACGGTGGGCAGTCGGGCGCTCACGCCGGTGGAGTACTTCGAGCAGGACTGGACGCGGCAGCCGTGGACCCTCGGCGGACCGACCTCGGTGGCCGCCCCCGGAGTGGTGTCGGACTTCGGCGCCGCCATCCGCGATCCGTTCGACCGGGTGCACTGGGCCGGGACCGAGACCTCGACGTACTGGAACGGCTACATGGACGGCGCCGTGCGCTCGGGTGAGCGGGCCGCCCTCGAGGTCCGGCAGCGGCTCTGAGTTCGGCGCTGAGCCAGGCCCTGCCGATCGTCTGCGTACTCGGCGCCTTCCAGGTCCCACTCGCGCTCAGTGAGCTGAGCCGGTGTCGGCACGCAGCCGACTGACGGTGCGGCTCGCTGCCGCCGCGACGGCCACCGAGTGCACCCGCACGCCCCAGGCGCCGGTGGCCGCGGCGAGGGTCGCCACCGCCGCGGAGACGTCGTCGCGATCCTCGGGCCGGGCGCCGTCGAGTCCGCCGTAGTCCACGCACTCGGCGAGGAACCGTTTCCGGGAGGCGCCCACCAGCAGCGGGAACCCCAGGGAGATCAGCCGGGGCAGGGCGGCCATCAGCGACCAACTGTGCTCGCTGGTCTTGGCGAAGCCCAGACCCGGGTCGATGACGATGCGCTCCTCGCGCACCCCCGCCGACAGGGCCGCCTCGCAGCGTCGCCCCAACTCGCTGCGGACCTCCTCGACCACCGACCCGTAGTGGGCGTGCTGCTGCATCACCTGGGAGTGGGCACGCCAGTGCATCAGCACGCACGTCACGTCGGCCTCGGCGAGGAACGGCAGCATCGCCGGATCGGCCAGCCCGCCGGAGACGTCATTGACCAGGTCGGCGCCGGCCGCGACGGCCGCCGCCGCGACGCCGGCGCGCATGGTGTCCACCGAGACCCGGACGCCGGCGTCACTGAGGGCCTCCACCACCGGCAGCACCCGGCGCAGTTCCTCGCCCTCGCTCACCCGCACCGCCCCCGGCCGGGTCGACTCACCACCCACATCGACCAGGTCAGCGCCCTGCCGTACCAGGTCCAGACCGTGCGCCACGGCCGCGTCGACATCGAGGAACCGGCCGCCGTCGGAGAACGAGTCGGGGGTGACGTTCACGATGCCCATCACCTGGCACCGCCTCGTCGAGGTGGCCGATGGCCCGGTGTCGCCCAGCGGCGCGGCGACGGTCGGCGTACTCATGCCGACCCCGCGGCCACAGCCGGGGATGCCATGTCCGCAGCGCCACCGAGGTCGGGGAGTCCTCGCTCGGCGATCTCGACGATGTTGGTCAACAGCATCGCGCGGGTCATCGGCCCGACGCCACCGGTCGCACCGCTGACCTTGCCGGCCACCGTGTCGACCTCGGGATGGACATCGCCGAGGATCCCCTCGATGGTGCGGGTGATCCCGACCGAGAGCACGGTGGCGCCGGGACGCACCCAGTCGGGTTTGACCAGGTGGGCGACCCCGGCGGCCGCGACCACCACATCGGAGGCACGCGTGTGGGCGGCTACGTCGACGGTCGCCTCGTGACAGAGGGTGACCGTGGCGTGCTCGGTGGGCCTGGTCAGCATCAACCCGAGCGGGCGTCCCACCGTCAGGCCACAGCCGATCACGCAGAACCGTGAGCCGGTGATGAGCACGTCATGTTGGCGGAGCAACTCGATGATCCCCCGCGGTGTGCACGGCAACGGTCCGGGGATTCCGAGCACGAGTTTGCCGAGGTTGGTCGGGTGCAGCCCGTCGGCGTCCTTGTCCGGATCGATCAGCTGCAGGACCCGGTGCGTGTCGATGTGCCGAGGTAGCGGGAGTTGGACGATGAACCCGGTGCAGGCCGGGTCGTCGTTGAGCCGGGCTACGGCGGACTCGACCTCGGCCTGGCTGGCCGTGGCGGGCAGTTCCACCCGCAGTGAGGCGATGCCCACCTCCGCGCAGTCACGATGCTTCCCAGCCACGTAGGCATGACTGCCCGGGTCCTCACCGACCAGGATGGTGCCGAGCCCGGGATCGCCGCCCCGGGCACGCAACCCCTGGACGCGGAGGGCGAGTTGCCGTTTGACCTCGGCAGCACTACGCGTGCCGTCGATCCTGGTCGCAGTGGCCACCATGTCTCCCTTCACACAACGCGGAGCGTAATGCGCAACAGTCTCCGAGAGGTCTCCCCGCGTGTCAAGAGGACGATGATTCCCGTCACACCGAGTGGCGCGAACCCGAGTCCCCCTCCACTCATGACGTAGGGTTGCGCTATGAGCAACTCGGACCAAGCGCAAGGCACCACCAAGCGCGGAGGCAGCGACAGCGCCGGCGGCGTTCAGTCGGTGGACCGCGCCATCACCGTCCTGGAGATCCTGGCCCGCGAGGGCAGCGCCGGGGTCAGCGAGGTCGCTGCCGAGGTCGGCGTACACAAGTCGACCGCCTTCCGCCTGCTGGCCGCCCTCGAGGAACGCGACCTGGTCGAACAGAACCATGAGCGCGGCAAGTACCAGCTCGGGTTCGGCGTGCTGCGACTCGCCGGCGCCATCCCCACCAGACTCGACGTCGTCCGCCAGGCCCAGAGCGTCGTCGACGAACTGGCCGCGCGCCTGGACGAGACGATCAACGTCGCCGTGGTGCGCAAGCACTACGCGGTGCACGTCCAGCAGGCCCTCGGCTCCGCCGCCGTCGCCAGTCAGAACTGGGTGGGTCAACTCACGCCCCTGCACGCGACCTCGAGCGGCAAGGTCCTGCTCGCCTTCATGAGCGAGCAGCAGTGCCACGACGTTCTGGATGAGGCCGGACTCGAGGCGTTCACCGAGCACACCATCACCTCGCGCGCCGCACTGCTGGAGCAGTTGCGCCAGGTTCGCGAGGATGGGTACGCCACCACCTTCGAGGAGTACGAGACCGGCCTCAACGCCGCCGCGGTCCCGATCCGCGACCACACCGGAGCCGTGGTCGCCGCCCTCAGTGCCGCCGGACCGGCCTACCGGATGGACCAGGAGAGCATCGCGGCCCAGATCAAGGATCTGGAGGCCGCCGGCGCTCAGATCAGCCGCAGGATGGGCTACTTCGACCGGGATCCAGCCCCCGACCAGTCCTAGCGGCCAGCCCTAGCAGTCAGGGCACCTCGCACGTCGTCACCAGTCCCCCGCTCGGCTCGTCCGGGCGGGGGACTGGTGCCTTGGTCGGACCGGTCCCCTCGGCAGAGTCGCTCGACGAGTTTTTGTTTCTTGTTCAGCATTGTGTTGCGAATCACACAACAGTCGTCCTAGAGTGAAAAGCAACTCCGGCAACGTTGCCTCCATCCGAAGGGACATTCGCATGACAAGCACACCCGAGATGCCGCAGGCGAGACGTCGCAGGTCTCAGGCAACTGCGACAGAGGAGCTGCCCCCACCCAAGCCCCCAAGCACGGGCGGACTGATCCCGGCCCCACGCGTCTTCATCCCCGCAGCAGTGCTGGTGGTGGGGTTCGTAGCCATCACCGCGGCGTTCCCCACGAAGATGGGTGAGTGGATCGGCAAGGCCAACAGTTCGGTCGTCCAGGACCTCGCCTGGTGGTACATCGCCATCGTCGCCGGCTTCGTCTTCTTCTCGATCTGGATCGCCGCCTCCCACATGGGCGACATCGTGCTCGGCAAGGACGGCGAACGCCCCGAGTTCTCGCTCACCTCCTGGTTCGCGATGCTCTTCGCCGCCGGCATGGGCATCGGACTGGTGTTCTGGGGCGTCGCGGAGCCGCTCAACCACTACGCTGCCACCCCGCCCGGGATGGACGGCTCCACGCCTGCGGAGCAGGCCAAGTCCGCGATGGACATCACCTTCCTGCACTGGGGCCTGCACGCCTGGGCGATCTACGTGGTGGTCGGCCTCGCCGTCGCCTACTCGGTGCACCGCAAGGGCAACCCCATCTCGCTGCGTTGGGTACTACGACCGCTGCTCGGCGACCGGGTCAAGGGCTTCTGGGGTGACGTCATCGACGTCATCGCCGTCCTCGGCACCCTGTTCGGCGTGGCGACCTCGCTGGGCCTCGGCGTGAGCCAGATCGGCGCCGGCCTGGCCTACCTGGGCGTGGTGGACCAGGCCACCACCTTGCTGCTGGTGCTGCTGATCATCGTCATCACCGCCATCGCCACGGTGTCGGTGGTCACCGGCATCGACCGCGGCATCAAGTGGCTCTCGAACATCAACCTGGTGCTGGCTGTCGGTCTGGTGTTCGTGCTGCTCGTGGTCGGCCCGACGGTGTTCATCCTCAGCGACTTCGTTACCCAGGTCGGCTCCTACGTGCAGAACTTCTTCACGCTGTCCTTCAACGGGATGCCGTTCGAGGAGGACGGCAAGCAGTGGCTGGGCTGGTGGACGACCTTCTACTGGGGCTGGTGGATGAGCTGGGCGCCGTTCGTGGGCGTCTTCATCGCCCGGATCTCCCGTGGCCGCACCGTGCGCGAGTTCATCGTCGGTGTGCTGCTGGTGCCGACCCTGGTCACCTTCATCTGGTTCTCGGTGATGGGCGGCACCGCTCTGTACCTGGAGGTCTTCGAGGGCGGCGGCTTGATCGAGGATGGTGCCGTCAGCACGAACACCGCTCTCTTCCAGCTGATCGACCTCGTGGCGCCGTCGATCTCGGTGCTGCTGAGCATCGTGGTGATCTTCCTGATCGTGATCTTCTTCGTCACCAGTTCCGACTCCGGCTCGTTCGTGATCACCATGCTCTCCTCCGGTGGAAACGCCAACCCGCCGGTCTGGAGCCGCACCTTCTGGGCCTGCCTGGAGGGCGCGATCGCAGCAGTGCTGCTGCTGGCCGGCACCGCAGCGGGCGGGGACGCCAACCCACTCGGCGCTCTGCAGACGATGGCCATCCTGCTCGCGCTCCCCTTCAGCATCGTGATGGTGCTGATGTGCATCGCCACGGCGAAAGCACTGCTGGCGGAGAACCGACTCCGCCTGGAGAAGCACCGGCAGTGGCTGGCCGAGCAGGTGGCCGAGGAGTTGGAGAACCACAAGAGCTGACCCGCCTCATCGCGGCTGGCTCGCGGGTGCCCGGGACCGCACGGTCCCGGGCACCCGCACCCACAGACCAAGGAGAATCATGGCCGCCATCGTCCAGGGCGTCGTCGCCCTCAGCAAGGGAGCACCGGTCGAACTCGTCGACATCGTCGTGCCCGACCCCGGACCGGGCGAGGCGGTCGTCAAGGTGCAGGCCTGCGGCGTCTGCCATACCGACCTGCACTACCGCGAGGGCGGCATCAACGACGAGTTCCCGTTCCTGCTCGGTCACGAGGCCGCCGGCGTCGTCGAGACCGTCGGCCCCGGCGTCACCGAGATCCAGCCCGGTGACTTCGTGGTCCTCAACTGGCGCGCGGTGTGCGGCCAGTGTCGTGCCTGCGCCAAGGGCAAGCCCCAGTACTGCTTCGCCACCCACAACGCCACCCAGCCGATGACCCTGACCGACGGCACCCCCCTCTCCCCCGCCCTCGGCATCGGCGCATTCATCGAGAAGACCCTGGTGGCGGCCGGGCAGTGCACCAAGGTGGACCCCCACGCACCCGCCAGCGCTGCCGGACTGCTCGGCTGTGGCGTGATGGCAGGGTTCGGCGCTGCGGTGAACACGGGCGGGATCAGCCGGGGCGAGTCCATCGCGGTGATCGGCTGCGGCGGCGTCGGCAATGCCGCCATCGCCGGCGCCACCCTGGTCGGGGCGAGCACCATCATCGCCGTCGACGTGGACGACCGGAAGCTCGAGTGGGCGAGGAGGTTCGGCGCCACGCACACAGTGAACTCCCGCGAGGAGGACGCCGTTGAGGCCATCCGCGGGCTCACCGGCGGATTCGGCGCGGATGTGGTCGTGGACGCGGTCGGTCGCCCCGAGACGTACGAACAGGCCTTCTATGCCCGCGACCTCGCCGGCACCGTCGTGCTGGTCGGCGTCCCCACGCCCGACCTGCAGATCACCTTGCCACTGCTCGAGGTGTTCGGCCGCGGCGGCGCCCTCAAGTCCAGTTGGTACGGCGACTGTCTGCCCTCCCGCGACTTCCCGATGCTGGTCGACCTCGCCGCGCAGGGCCGGTTCCCACTCGCGGAGTTCGTCACCGAGACCATCGGGCTCGGGGACGTCGAGGCGGCGTTCACGAAGATGCACCACGGTGACGTCCTGCGTTCGGTGGTCGAACTGTGACCGCGGTGCGCTGCACCCGGGTCGTCACCGCGGGCACCTTCAGCCTCGACGGCGGCACCTGGGACGTCGAGAACAACGTCTGGGTGATCGGCGACGACGACCAGTGTGTCGTCATCGACGCCGCCCATGACGCCGCACCGATCCTGGCGGCCGTCGGCGGCCGCCGGGTGCTCGCCGTCCTTCTCACCCACGCCCACGACGACCACATCGGCGCCGCCGGTGACCTGTGCGCGGCCACGAACGCCCCGTCGTACCTGCACCCCGACGACCGGGTGCTGTGGGACCGCGTGCATGCGTTCCCCCCGGACCGAGACCTCGCCGACGGCGACTCGTTCGAGGTCGGCGGCATCCGCCTGTCCACCCTGCACACCCCGGGTCACGCCCCAGGAGCCTGCTGCTTCTACTCCGAGGAACTGGGGGCGGTGTTCACCGGCGACACCCTGTTCCAGGGTGGACCCGGCGCCACCGGCCGCTCCTTCAGCGACTTCCCCACGATCATCGACTCCATCCGCGACAAACTGCTCACCCTGCCGCCCGAGACCGTTGTGCACACCGGTCACGGACAGGACACGACCGTGCGGGCCGAGCTGCCCGCACTCGACGCGTGGATCGCCCGCGGCTACTGATCCCCCGCGGCCGAGCGCTCGAGGCGGACCAGCACCGACTTCGAGGTCGGGGTGTTGCTCTCCTCGGCCGTGGAGTCGAGAGGCACCAGCGGGTTGGTCTCGGGGTAGTAGGCGGCGGCCGTGCCGACGGGCGTGTCGTACTCCACGACCCGGAAGTCGCGCACCCGACGCTCGCGTGCGTCGTCCCAGCAGGCGACGATGTCGACGAGGTCGCCGGCCCGCAGTCCCATCGCCGCCAGGTCGCGGCGGTTGACCATCACCACCAGGCGGCCCCCTTCGATGCCGCGGTATCGGTCACTGAGCCCGTAGACGGTGGTGTTGAACTGGTCGTGGCTGCGCAGCGTCTGCAGCACCAGGTGCCCTGGCGGGACCTGGAGTGGCTCGATCGGTGAAGCCGTGAAGTGCGCCCTGCCCGAGCCGGTGACGAAGGTGCGACTGTCCCGCGGCGGATGCGGCAGCACGAAGCCGCTGCGCTGGACGACCCGCGCCTCGAAGTCCTCGAAGCCTGGTACGACGCGCTCGATGCCGGCCCGGATCAGCCGGTAGTCCGCCCGCAGTTCCCTCCAGTTCACCACCGACGCCGGCCCGAGGGCTGCCTCGGCGATCCCGGTGACGATGGCGACCTCGGAGCGCAGGTGAGCACTGGCCGGGTCGAGGCGCCCACGGGAGGCGTGCACCACCGACATGGAGTCCTCGACGGTGACGAACTGTGGACCGCTGGCCTGCTCATCACGTTCGGTGCGGCCGAGGGTGGGCAGGATCAGCGCCGTGCGACCGGTGATCAGATGGGACCGGTTCAGCTTGGTGGAGATCTGCACCGTGAGCGCCGTACGTTGCAGCGCTTCCGCGGTCAGAGCCGTGTCCGGGGCCGCGTGCAGGAAGTTGCCCCCCAACGCCACGAAGACCGACGCCTTCCCCTCGAGCATGGCGTGGATGCACTCCACGGTGTCGTGGCCGTGCTCGCGGGGCGGTTCGAAACCGTAGGCGGCGGCCAGCGCGTCGAGGAACTCCGGTGGCGGCTTCTCCCAGATCCCCATCGTGCGGTCACCCTGCACGTTGGAGTGGCCGCGCACCGGGCACAGCCCGGCGCCTGGCTTGCCGATGTCTCCCCGGGCCAGGGCGAGGTTGACCACCTCCTTGATGGTGGCGACGGCATTGCGGTGTTGGGTCAGGCCCATCGCCCAGCAGTAGATCGTCGCCTGCGAGTCGGCGATCATCCGGGCCGCCTCGGTGATCTGCTCCCGGTCCAGGCCAGTGACGGCCTCCACCTGCTCCCAGTCCACCCCGGCGACGTGATCTCGCCACTCGCCGAAACCCTGCGTGTGGGCGTCGACGAAGCTGTGGTCGATCGCATCCCATTCGACCAGCAGCGCCCCGATGGCCTGGAAGAGCGCGAGATCGCCGTTGAGGCGGACCTGCAGATGCAGGTCGGTGAGGTCGGTCCCCCGCCCGACGATGCCGCGGGGGTACTGGGGATTGCGGAAGTTGACCAGACCGGCCTCGCGAAGCGGGTTGATGGAGATGATCCGCGCCCCGCGACGCTTCGCGATCTCCAGCGCGGACAGCATCCGAGGATGGTTGGTCCCGGGATTCTGCCCCGCAAGCACGATCAGGTCCGCCGAGTAGAGATCCTCCAGGCTGACGCTGCCCTTGCCGATGCCGATCGTGTCGATCAGCGCGACACCGCTGGACTCGTGGCACATGTTGGAGCAGTCGGGCAGATTGTTCGTCCCGAACTCGCGGGCGAACAACTGATACGCGAACGCGGCCTCGTTCGAGGCGCGGCCGGAGGTGTAGAAGACCGCCTCGTCCGCGGAGCCGAGCCGCTGCAGGTGGTCGCCGACGACCTGCAGGGCGGCATCCCACGAGATCGGCTCGTAGTGCTCGGATCCGGGCCACTTGACCATCGGGTGGGTCAGGCGCCCCTGCTTCCCCAGCCAGTGGTCGGTCTGCTGGAGGAGGTCGCCGACGCTGTGCTCGGCGAAGAACTCGGGGGTGACTCGCGCCTTGGTGCCTTCCTCGGCGACCGCCTTCGCGCCGTTCTCACAGAACTCGGCACGGTGCCGGTGCTCGGGGTCGGGATCGGGCCACGCGCAGCTCATGCAGTCGAAGCCCTCGGGCTGATTGACGCGCAGCAGGGTGCGCGCGGTGCGCACCGGCCCCATCTCCTTGAGGGCGCGCCGCATCGCCACCGTGACGGCGGGCAGACCCGCGGCGTGGTCGCCCGGTCCGGTGATGGTCAGGTCCGACTCGTCCGCGGAGCCGAGGAGGCGCTGGTCGTCGCCGCTCATCAGCACTCGATGACGTTGACGGCCAGACCGCCGCGAGCGGTCTCCTTGTACTTGCTCTTCATGTCACGGCCGGTGTCGCGCATGGTCTTGATCGCCTTGTCGAGGCTGACCTTGTGACTGCCGTCGCCGTTGATGGCCAGCCGGGCGGCGTTGATCGCCTTGATCGAGGCGATCGCGTTCCGCTCGATGCACGGGATCTGCACCAGGCCGCCGACCGGGTCGCAGGTGAGCCCGAGGTTGTGCTCGATCCCGACCTCGGCGGCGTTCTCGACCTGGGGCGGGTTGGCGCCGAGGACCTCGGCGAGACCGCCGGCCGCCATCGAGCAGGCCGAACCCACCTCGCCCTGGCAGCCGACCTCGGCACCGGAGATCGAGGCGTTGGTCTTGAACAGGATCCCGATCGCCGCGGCGGTGAGCAGGAACCGCACGATGCCGTCGTCATCGGCGCCCGGCACGAATCGCACGTAGTAGTGCAGCACGGCGGGGATGATCCCGGCCGCTCCGTTGGTGGGTGCGGTGACGATCCGCCCGCCCGAGGCGTTCTCCTCGTTGACCGAGAGCGCATACAGGTTCACCCAGTCCATCACATGCAACGGATCGGCAACGCCCTGCGCGGAGAGGTCGCGGTGCAGGGCCGGGGCGCGGCGAGGCACCCGCAGACCGCCGGGCAGCACTCCGTCCCGGTGGAACCCCCGCTCGACACAGTCGGCCATCACCGACCACAGGTGCAGCATCCCGTCCCGGATCTCCGACTCGGTGCGCCACGCCTGCTCGTTGGCGAGCATCACGTCGCTGATCGAGAGCCGCTCACGCGCGCAGATGTCGAGCAGTTCGCCGGCGGTGCTGAACGGGAACTCGACCGCGGTGTCGTCGACCACCACCCGGTCGGCGCCGGTGGCCTCCTCGTCGACGACGAAGCCGCCGCCCACCGAGTAGTAGGTGCGGGACCTGATCTCGACGTCTGCTTCGTCGTACGCCGCGAACGTCATCCCGTTGGGGTGTGCCGGCAGGCTCCGGCGGCGGTGCATGATCAGGTCGGTGTCCACGTCGAACCTGACCGGGGTGGTGCCTCCCAGCAGCAGGTAGCCGAGCGCGCGCACCTCGTCGATCATCCCGTCGGCCCGGTCGGTGTCGGTGGTGGCCGGGTCCTCCCCCTGCAGGCCGAGGATGACCGCCTTCGGGGAGCCATGGCCGTGGCCGGTGGCGCCGAGCGAGCCGAAGAGCTCGGCCCGCAACCGGCGTACGTCGGCCAGCAGGCCCGCCTCGGCCAGACCGTCGGCGAACCGCTTCGCGGCGCGCATCGGCCCGACCGTGTGGGACGAGGACGGACCGATGCCGACCGAGTAGAGATCGAACGCGGAGAGTGCCATCACAAGGTCCCGTCATCGGCGAAATCGGAGGCGAACTCCTCGGTGGCGTCCAGCAGCCAGCGAGCAACGTAGTCGGCGAAGGAGGAGCGTGGCAGCAGCCGATACCCGTGCGGCCCGACCTGCCAGAGCAGCACCGGGACCCGGGCCAGGGTCGTGGTCACGGCCTTGCCGGGCCCGAACGCTCGGGGATGGAGGTCAAGGGGGCACCCCTTCTGCAGCACCGCGCGAGCGGCAGCGCCCTGCACCTCCAGCACGGTCCGGTTCGCCGACACGTCCACCACCGCGGCGTGGGCGTCCAGCACGCTGGCCGCGAGGGCCGGAACCAGAGTGTCCGGGGACTCCTCGGACACCACCAGCCACTCGTCCGGTCCCTGCCAGATCACGTGGTGCTGGCCGCGGCTGGACACCTCCCCCACCACCCGCGGCAGCGCGGTGCCGAGGACCTGTGCCAGGGCCGCCGCGGCATCGGTGCCCGGATCCACCCGCAGACTCACCATGGTCGTGAAGCGCCACTCGGACAGGCGGACGTGACGCCTGCCGGTCACCGCCTTCTCCATGAACTCGCGGGCCAGCCCGGCCAGCGGGCTGCGGCGCGCCATCGTCAGGTCAGCCATCTCGCTTCGTCCCTTCGGGGTCGTAGAGCACGGTGGGGGCCACCTCGACCTCGACCAGGTCGTCGCCGACCGGCGCCAGCAGGATCTCGCCCAACCGGTCCCGGCCGCCCTTGATCAGGGCCAGGCCGAACGACCGGCCGAGGGCTTCGCTGTGGTAGCTGGAGGTGACATGACCCAGCATCGGCACCGGGTCGTTGCCGTGTCCGAGGCCGGTCCCCGCGGCGATCAGCTGACTCCCCTCCGGCAGCACGGTGGTCCGGTCCAGCGGCAGCACACCGACGAGCTGCAACCGGTCGGCGCGTCGGGTGTCGACCCGGGAGTAGGACCGTCGGCCGATGAACTCCTTGCGCTGGGAGACCACCCACGCCATCCCGGCATCCTGGGGGGTGACGGTCCGGTCGGTGTCCTGACCGACGATGGGGTAGCCCTTCTCGGCGCGGAGCACGTGCATGGTCTCGGTGCCGTACGCCGTGATGCCCAGGTCCTGCCCGGCCGCGTGCACCTGCTCCCAGACCGAGAGCCCGTACCAGCCGGACACATTGATCTCGAAGGCGAGCTCGCCGGAGAAGGAGATCCGGCAGATCCGAGCGGGCACGCCCGAGGCCAAGGTGGTCTCCTCGAAGGTCATGAACGGGAACGCCTCGTTGCTGACGTCGAGGTCGGGCGCGAGCCGGGCGACGACCTCCCGTGAGCGCGGGCCGACCACGGCGATGGTCGACCACTGCTCGGTGACCGAGGTGCAGTAGACATCAAGCTCGGGCCATTCGGTCTGCAGGCACTGCTCCAGCCACTCCAGGACGTCCGCGGCCCCGCCGGTGGTGGTGGTCATCAGGTAGCGGTGCTCGTCGAGACGGAGGGTGACCCCATCGTCGAAGATCATCCCGTCGGGCTGACACATCACGCCGTAACGGGCGGAGCCGGGCGGGAGCGATACGTAGGCGTTGGTGTAGACCCGGTTGAGGAACTCGCCGGCGTCGGGACCCTGGATCTCGATCTTCCCGAGCGTGGAGGCATCCATCATCGCCACCCCGGTGCGGGCCTGGCGGCACTCGCGTGCCACGGCCGCGTCCATGTCCTCACCCGGCAGCGGGTAGTGGCGAGGGCGCAGCCACTGGCCGACCTGCTCGAAGACCGCGCCGTGCTCGACATGCCAGGGATGGATCGGGGTCGTCCGCTCCGGCTCGAACAGGTCGCCGCGTTCGCGACCGGCCAGCGCGGCGAACAGGACCGGCGAGTACGGCGCCCGATAGGTCGTGGTCCCGATCTCCCCGACGCTCGGCCCCCCGAGCGCCGCGGCGATCACCCCGATGGCATTGACACCGGAGGTCTTGCCCTGGTCATGGGCGGTGCCGATCGACGTGTAGCGCTTCACATGCTCCACGCTGCGCATCCCCGCCCCGGTGGCCCGCCAGACATCGGCCACCGTCTGGTCGCGCTGCAGGTCGACGAAGTGGTCCTCCCACTCCCCCGGATCACCCTTGACCGCGGGCACCATCCATAGCTGGCGCACCTCGCCGGCCTCCGACGTCGGGGCTGAGCCGCCCACCGGCAGCGGGCGCACGGCGAAGCCGGCTCGGGTGGCCGCGTCGGCGCCGGCGAGGGCGCCCTCACGCAGCACGCCGTCCAGGGTGACGGTGCCCGCGGCGGCGCCGACGACTTGCTGGCCCTTGACAGCCCCCTGGGGGACGAACGCGGCCAGCCGATCGTCCCAGCCCAACGCGCCGTGGCGCTGGCTGTGCAGGTGCACCACCGGGCTCCAACCACCCGAGACGGCCAGCAGGTCAGCGTCCAGGCTCTCCCAGCAGGTGGCCTGGTCCCGGTCGTCCAGGGTGCCCACGTGGACACGGGTGAGTCGGGTGTCACCGTCGGTGCCCTGCACCGTGCTGGACGCCATCACCCGGACGCCGCGGCCCGCGGTCTCGGCGGCGCGGCACGACAGCACGTCCCGCGCGTCGAGCACCCCGACGACGTCGACCCCGGCGGCGAGCAGATCGTCGACGGTGTCGTAGGCGCTGTCGTTGGTGGTGGCCACCACGGCCCGCTCCCCCGGCCTGACGGCGTACCGGTTGAGGTAGGTGCGGACGGCGCCGGCCAGCATGATCCCGGGGCGGTCGTTGCCGGAGAACACCAGCGGGCGCTCGTGGGCGCCGGTGGCGAGCACGACCCGGCGGGCCCGCAGGTGCCAGACGCGCTGCCGGGACACCCCGGCCGGCGCGGCAGCGCCGAGGTGGTCGGTGCGGTGCTGCACGGCGAGCACGTAGTTGTCGTCGTAGGAGCCGAAGGCAGTGGTCCGGGTCAGCACGGTGACCTCCGGCTCGGCGGCCAGCGCCGAGGCTGTCTCGGCGACCCAGTCGAGCGCGGGCTGGCCGTTGACCCGCTCGCGTCGGCTCGACAGCAGTGATCCGCCGAGTTCGGCCTGCTCGTCGATCAGCACCACTCGGGCCCCGGAACGGGACGCCGAACGGGCCGCGGCCAGCCCGGCAGGTCCCCCGCCGATGACCAGCACGTCGGTGTGCAGGAACTGCTTGTCATAGCTGGCGTCGTCCCAGACGGGCTCGAGGACCCCGAGACCGGACAGGGTGCTCGCCGTGAGTCCGTCGACCAGGGCCCGCGTGGTCGCCGGCACCATCGGCTCGGGCTGGTCACCGCCGATCTGCAGCAGGGCGTTGGGCTCCTCCACGCCGGCGGTCATGATGCCGCGGGGTCGGCCGCGGTAGATCGAGTCGCCCACCCGCACCCGACCGTTGGCCAGCATCGCGGAGGCGACCGTGTCGCCGGGATGACCGGCGTACTCGACACCATCGATGGTGAACCTCAGCACCGTGTCGCGGTCGATCCGCCCGCCGACGGCGAGACGGTGGGTCTGGGTGTTCATCGGGAGCCTCCTGCGGTGGAGCCGGGCACCGGGCGCGGGTCGGCGTGGGTGTACACCGCGAGCACCTCGTAGCTGGCGGTGTCGCGGACGACGTTGAACCAACGTCGGCAGCCGGTGCTGTGGGACCACCGCTCGGCGTACGGCCCCCGGGGGTTGTCGCGGACGAAGAGGTACTCCGCCCATTCCGCATCGCTGAGCGCGCTGGGGTCCTCGGGGTAGGGAACGTGGGCCTGGCCGCCGTAGTGGTACTCGGTCTCGTCCCGCGGACCACACCACGGGCAGTTCAGTTGCAGCATTCGGTGTTCCTCCTCTCCGGACGTCAGTGCGCGACAGCCGCGGCGCCGTGCTCGGCGATCAGCGCCCCGGTGACGAAGCGCTCGAGCCCGAACGGTCGGTTGAGTGGGTGCGCCTCGCCGGTCGCCATGGTGTGGGCCATCGCCGTGCCGGCACCCGGTGTGGCCTTGAACCCTCCGGTGCCCCACCCGCAGTTGATGTAGAGGTTCTCCACCGGCGTCGGGCCGATGATCGGCGACGCGTCCGGGGAGACGTCGACGATGCCGCCCCAGGTGCGCAGCAGGCGCGCCCGTGCGAAGATCGGGAAGAGTTCCAGGGCGGCGGCCATCTGGCGCTCGATCACGTGGAAGGACCCACGCTGCCCGTACCCGTTGTAGGGGTCCACGCCGGCGCCCATGACGAGCTCGCCCTTGTGGGCCTGGGAGACGTAGACGTGGACGTGGTTGGACATCACCACGGTCGGGTGGATCGGCTGGTAGAGCTCCGAGACCAACGCCTGGAGGGGGTGCGACTGCACCGGCAGCCGGAAGCCTGCCATCTCCGCGAGCACGCTGCTGTGGCCGGCGGCCGCCAGTCCGACGGTGCCGGCGGCGATCCTGCCTCGGGTGGTCTCCACACCCACGACCCGGTTGCCGTCCTTGACGAAGCCGGTGACCTCGCAGTTCTGGATCAGGTCGATGCCGCTGGCGTCACAGGCGCGTGCGAACGCCCAGGCGACGTGGTCGTGCTTGGCGATCCCGGCGCGCGGCTGGAAGGTGGCGCCCAGGACCGGGTAACGCAACTCCGGCGAGACGTTGAGGATCGGGCAGACCTTGGCGACCTCGTCCGGCTCCAGCCACTCGGCGTCGACCCGGTTCAGCCGGTTCGCGTTGACGCGCCGCCTGGCCTCGCGGACGTCCTGCAGGGTGTGGGCGAGGTTGAGCACCCCCCGCTGGCTGAACAGGAAGTCGTAGTCCAGCTCGGTGGGCAGCTGCTCCCACTGCTTGAGTGAGAACTCATAGATCGCCGCGCTCTCGTCCCACAGGTAGTTGGACCGGATGATGGTGGTGTTGCGGGCCATGTTGCCGCCGGCGAGCCAGCCCTTCTCCAGCACCGCGACGTTGGTCAGGCCGTGGTTGCGCGCCAGGTAGTAGGCCGTGGCCAGTCCGTGCCCGCCGCCACCGACCACGATCGCGTCGTACGACGGTCGGGGGTCAGCGTCCCGCCACAGCCAGTCGGGATGCTCGGGGAGCGGCTTGGCCATCAGGGCTCCAGGTCGGGGTAGAGGGGGAACTTCGCGGCGAGCACCTCGACCCGGCCGCGGAGCTCCTTGAGCTGGGTCTCGTCGCCGGAGCCGGCGAGTGCCTCGGCGATGACGTCGGCGACCTCGGTGAAGGCGGCGGCGTCGAAGCCACGGGTGGCCAGCGCCGGGGTGCCGATCCGGACACCGGAGGAGATCATCGGCGGCCGCGGGTCGAACGGCACGGCGTTGCGGTTGACCGTGATCCCGACCGTGTGCAGCCGGTCCTCGGCCTCCTGGCCGTTGATCTCGGCGTCACGCAGGTCCACCAGCACCAGGTGCACGTCGGTGCCACCGGACAGGACCGTGATCCCGGCCGCGGCGACGTCGTGCTGCCCGAGCCGGCCGGCGATGATCCGCGCCCCCTCCAAGGTCCGCTCCTGCCGGTCCTTGAACGCCGGCTCGGCGGCCATCTTGAACGCGACCGCCTTGGCGGCGATCACGTGCTCGAGCGGACCGCCCTGCTGGCCGGGGAAGACCGCGGAGTTGATCTTCTTCGCCAGCTCCGCCCTGCTGAGGATCACGCCGCCGCGGGGCCCGCCGAGGGTCTTGTGCGTGGTGGTCGTGACCACGTCGGCGTACGGCACGGGGCTCGGGTGCAGGCCGGTCGCGACCAGGCCCGCGAAGTGCGCCATGTCGACCATCAGATAGGCGCCGACCTTGTCGGCGATCCGGCGGAACTCCGCGAAGTCCAGCTGACGCGGGTACGCCGACCAGCCCGCCACGATCAGCTTCGGCTGGTGCTCGACGGCGAGACGCTCGACCTCGGCCATGTCGATCCGGAAGTCCTCCGGGGAGACCTGGTAGGCCACGACGTGGTAGAGCTTCCCCGAGAAGTTCAGCCGCATGCCGTGGGTGAGATGTCCGCCGTGGGCCAGGTCGAGGCCCAGGATCGTGTCGCCCGGGTCGAGCAGCGCGAACATCGCCGCCGCGTTGGCCTGGGCGCCGGAGTGCGGCTGCACGTTGGCGGCCTCGGCGCCGAAGAGCGCCTTGATGCGGTCGATGGCAAGCTGCTCGACGACGTCGACGTGCTCGCAGCCGCCGTAGTAGCGGCGGCCGGGGTAGCCCTCGGCGTACTTGTTGGTGAGCACCGAGCCCTGGGCCTCCATCACCGCGCGCGGTGCGAAGTTCTCCGAGGCGATCATCTCCAGCGTGCTCTGCTGGCGGACCAGTTCGCGCTCGATCTGCTCGGCGATCTCGGGGTCGAAGTCGGCGAGGGTGCGGTCGAGCACGGAGATCTGCGAAGTCATGACGTCTCCCATCGCCTCAGGCCCGGACCATGCCGTGCGGGTCGATGACGAACTTCTGCGCGGCGCCCTGGTCGAACTGGGCGTAGCCGAGCGGCGCATCGTCGAGGCTGATCGCGGTCGCGTTCACGGCCTTCGCGATGTGCGCCTTGTCGGCCAGGATCAGGTTCATCAGCTGGCGGTTGTACTTCTTCACCGGGCACTGGCCGGTGACGAGGGTGTGGGACTTCGCCCAGCCGAGGCCGAGGCGGACGCCGATCTGGCCGATCTTCGCTGCCTCGTCGACCGCGCCCGGGTCGCCGGTGACGTAGAGGCCGGGGATGCCGAGGGAGGCACCCGCGCGGGCGATCCCCATCACGTCGTTGAGGACCGTGGCCGGTGCCTCGCCGGCGCCGGCGCCGTGGCCGCGGGCCTCGAAGCCCACCGCGTCGACGGCGGCGTCGACCTCGGGCTCGCCGAGCAGGTCGGCGACGATGTCGGTCAGGGAGTCGCCCGTGGACAGGTCGGCGATGTCGCAGCCGAAGCTGGCGGCCTGCGCGAGCCGGTCGGCGTTCATGTCACCGACGATGACCCGGGAGGCGCCGAGGAGCTGCGCCGAGTACGCCGCGGCGAGGCCGACCGGACCGGCGCCGGCGACGTAGACCGTCGAGCCCGTGGTGACGCCGGCGGTGACCGCGCCGTGGTAGCCGGTGGGGAAGATGTCCGACAGCATCGTGAGGTCGAGGATCTTCTCCAGCGCCGCGTCGCGGTCGGGGAACTTCAGCAGGTTGAAGTCGGCGAACGGGATCATCACGTACTCCGCCTGGCCGCCGACCCAGCCACCCATGTCGACGTAGCCGTACGCCGCCCCGGCGCGCGCCGGGTTCACGTTGAGGCAGATGCCGGTCTTGCCCTCGTTGCACATCCGGCAGCGACCACAGGCGATGTTGAACGGCACCGAGCAGATGTCGCCGACCTGGTGGAAGAGGACGTCCTCACCGATCTCGACGATCTCGCCGGTGATCTCGTGGCCCAGGGACTGGCCCACGGGTGCCGTCGTCCGGCCGCGGACCATGTGCTGGTCGCTGCCGCAGATGTTGGTCGTGACCAGTTTGAGGATCACCGCGTGCGGGGCTGCCTGCTTGATGCCGAGTCCTTGGGAGACCTCACGCGGAATCTCCAGCTTGGGGAACTCGGTGTTCTCGATCGCGACCTGTCCAGGTCCCGCGTAGACGACGACTCTGTTGTCAGCCATGGTGTGACTCCGTTTCTGCTTCGGGTGGGGGGTGCTGCTGACGCGATCAGGCGTCGAGGGTGAGGTCGCTGAGCGGCTTGGAACAGCAGACGAGGATCTTGCCCGCGGTGATCTCGCGCGGGCGGATGCCGCCGTTGTGGTTCATCTCCACCTCCCCGGACAGCTTGGGGAGCTTGCAGGTGCCGCACATGCCCTGGCTGCAGGACGACGGGATGCGCAGGCCCTCCGCGAGCGCCGCGTCCAGCACGTTCTCGTCGGCGCGACAGGTGACCGTGCGGCCACTCCTGACGAACTCGACGGAGTACGTCGTCACCGCCCCCTCCGTGCCGTCCACCTCGGTGGACCGCGGGGCAACGGCGATCTCGTCGTAGTCGACTCCCTCCGGAGGCGGCGTCGCACCCGGCTGGGCCGGGTCGTCGAAGGTGAAGCTCTCCTCGTGGTAGTTGCGGAGGTCGTAGTCGGACTCCTCGAGGATGCGGCGTACGGAATCCATGTAGGGCACCGGGCCGCAGTTGAACGTGATCCGGTCGTGCAGGTCGGGCACGATCGTGTTGAGCATGGTGAGCGAGAGGCGACCACGCATGCCGCCCCAACGCTCCGACGGGTAGTCGTTCTCGCAGACGTGCACGACCCGCAGGTTGGGCATCATCGTCTCGATGGCTGCGAGTTCGTGGCGGAACACGATGTCGCTCGGCGTGCGTGCGCTGTGCAGGAACACCACGTCGGCATGCGACCCGAGGTCATACATCGTCCGGATCATCGACATGAGCGGCGTGATCCCGCTTCCTGCGGAGAGGAAGAGGTACTTGTCCGCCGGCTGCCGCGCCAGCGTGAAGGCACCGAGCGGCGCCATCGCGTTGACCTTCCTGCCGGGCACGATGTTGTCGTGCACCCAGTTGGACACCGTCCCGCCCAGGACCCGCTTGACCGTGATGGCGATGCGGTGGGGGCGGGTCGGAGGCGAGGAGATCGTGTAGCAGCGGTTGACCGGGTAGCCGTCGATGTCGAGCATCAGGGTCAGGAACTGTCCCGCTTCGAAGTCGAAGACCTGCTGTCCCTCGGGCTCGAACACGAAGTTCTTGACGTCGTGGGTGACGTCGGAGACCCCGGTGCACACCAGCACGGTCTGGTCCTCCTCCGACCAGCAGACCGGCGACTGCAGGGGCGGCACGAGACGCTCGGGTGCCTGGGTGGACGACATTGGCTACTCCCGGTGATCAGGTAGGGCTACTGGCTCGCGGCCGCGGTGAGGCGGCTGAGCTTCTCGGCGTGCTCGTGGTGCGGCGTGAGGTAGTCGTGGAGCCGGCCGACGTACCAGTTGATGAACGACTCGACGTCGTCCTCGACCAGGGCGTAGGGACCGGGCTCGTAGCTCGGGTCCGCAACGCCGCGCTGGGCCTTCTCGACGAGAAGCCGGTCCTGGTCGTTGGTGGCCTGCCACACGCCGGTCAGCCCCTCGATGGTGTAGTCGACGCCCTCGACGGCGTCCGGGTGGACGAGCCAGGTGGTGCGGACCATGGACCTGTCCGGCCCGAGCGGCAGGACGCTGAACACGACAGCGTGGTCGCTGAGCATGTGGAACCAGGAGTTGGGCTGCATGTGCAGGGACAGGTCGCCGAACTGGGGGTTGGTGAGGTCGCCCATGAGCTTGCCGCACACCTGGGCTCCGTCGGGTCCGAAGGACGCCCCGTCTCCGTCCAGCGGAAGGCGCATGATCATGAAGCCGGTCGGGCGCGTGTCGAGGTCGTGGACGAGCTCGCGCGGGACCCCGTTGAGCTTGCAGACGTTGTCCAGGTTCTCGGTGGCGGTGAGGTAACGGTCGTAGATCGGCCGCATGCGGGGTGTCACGTCCTCCTCGGAGTAGCGGAGGAACGGGAAGTAGGAGGTGATCAGCTCCGGGTGCGAGGCGTCGCAGTGGTGGCACTCGCGGTTGTTCTCCAGGACGAGCTTCCAGTTGCCCTCCTCGACGAGGTCGGTCTGGTGGGCGACCTTCGCCTCCTCGAGCCGGTACGACGCGAGGTAGGGCTCGATGACGGCAGCCACCTCGTCGAAGTCCTCCGGCGGCTCCTCCGCCAGGCACACGAAGATCAGACCGGTGACCGTGCGCACGTGCACCTGCTTGAGGCCGAACTTGGTCATGTCGAAGCTGGGTGACTGGCCCTCGGCGAAGATCAGGCTGCCATCGGTGCGGTAGGTCCACTGGTGGTAGGGGCAGACCAGGTTGCCCACCGAGCCACACGTGTCCTCGAGCAGCCGGGAGCCCCGGTGCCGGCACACGTTGTGCAGCGCACGGATCTCCTCGTCGTCGTCGCGGACGATGATGAGCGAGTAGGCGCCGATCTGGACGGTGACGTAGTCCCCCGGCTCGGGCACCTCGGCCTCGGTGGCGCAGAAGAGCCAGTGCGCCCCGAAGATCGCCTGCATGTCGAGGTCGTAGACGGCCTGGCTGGTGTAGAAGGGCGCCTCGAGGCTGTAGCCCACCTCACGGCGCTCGACCATGCTGGCGATCTCAGCAAGATGGGCGGCAGGGCCGGTCATGAAACTCACAGGGAACCTCCGAAGGCTGGGCGCGGGGAGCGGATGACGGTCATGCCGGCACTCCCACTCCCATTGTTGCGTAATATGCACCGTAGTGCGTTAATGGCAACAATGCCTGTTCGTCGATCCCGCCGTCAAGAGCCCGGGCGGGACAAATTTGCGACGCGCTTCGCTAGTCGACCATCGCCGCGCACATCGGGTCCTCGGCACTCTGGCGCCAACAGCCTTCGGCGGCTACGCTACCGTCATCCGATGCGCATCACGAAATGAGTTGCTTAATGCGCAATGCAGCTTCCGCGTCCGCCACGATGGTCCGCCTGCTCCAGCACGCGCGCTACGAGGTCCTCCCGACCGCCACCACCGAAGACAAGGTGCTCGCGCACGTGCCGTCCGACGTGACCATCACCGTCACCGCCTCTCCGGGCAAAGGCCTCGATGCGACGTTCGACCTGGCCGAGCGACTGGCCAAGAGCGGCTACCCGGTGGTGCCTCACATCGCCGCCCGGATGGTCACCGGACGTGCCGAACTCGTCGAGATCTGCGAGCGGCTCGTCTCCCAGGGCATCACCCGGATCTTCGTCCCCGGGGGCGATGCGGACCCCGCCGGCGACTACCCCGACGCCCTGTCCCTGCTCGAGGACCTGGTCAGCCTCGGCCAGCCGTTCGAGCAGGTGGGCATCACCGGGTACCCCGAGTCACACCCCACGATCGACGACGACCTGACCGTCCAGTCGATGTGGGACAAGCGTCGCTACGCCACCCACATCGTCAGCAACCTGACCTTCGATCCGGCCGTCATCCGTGACTGGGTCCGCCGACTCCGCGCGCGCGGCGTCACGATGCCGCTGCTGCTCGGCCTCCCGGGGCCCGTGGACCGCACCAAGCTGTTGTCGATGGCCACCAAGATCGGCGTCGGCGAGTCGACGAAGTTCCTGTCCAAGCACAAGGGCACCTTCGCCCGGTTGGCCGCGCCCGGGGGGTTCACCGGCGAACGCTTCCTGGAGCGCTGCGCCCCCTCACTGGCACCGCCCGAGGCACTCGTGGAGGGTCTGCACGTCTTCACGTTCAATCAGGTCGCCGAGACCGAGGCCTGGCGCACAGATCTGTTGCAGCGACTGCAGGGCTGAGGCCGCGCTCATCCCAGCAGCGTGGCGAGCTCCCGCTCCAGCCCGGCATGGCCGGTGTCGACGACGGTCAGTGGCAGCCCGATCGCCCCGGCCGCCTGCGCCGCGAGTGCGTGCAACTCCTCAGACGGCTCCTGGGCCAGCCAGACCACCCGCGTGTAGGCACCGAAGTAGT
Source organism: Nocardioides limicola (assembly GCF_016827675.1). Lineage (GTDB taxonomy): Bacteria > Actinomycetota > Actinomycetes > Propionibacteriales > Nocardioidaceae > Nocardioides > Nocardioides limicola. Next base: position 198,778 of record NZ_JAERJA010000003.1, read on the forward strand.
CATCGCGCAGCTCCGGGTGCCGGTCCAGGCCGAGCTCGCGCAGCACCGTGCGCGCGAAGGAGCGGACCAGGAAGTCGGTCAGCACGTAAGTGCCGGGCTGCTCGGCGAAGAACCCCGCCAGCCGGTCCGGCCCGGCGAACACGTCGTAGCAGTGCAGGCCCGGCAGCCGCTCGAGCCCCAGCTCGCGACACACCTCGTCGAGGGCGCCGTAGGTGCCGCAGTCGGCGTAGCCGACCGCCACCCGATCACCGTCGGCGAGCAGTCGCTCGGCCAGGGCCCGGACCTCGCCGGCGATCAGCTGCGGCTGGTTGTGCAGCAGCGGCGGCAACGGATGTACGACGAGCGGCCAGCCGCGCGCGGCGGCGATCTCCGCGGCCGGCTGGGCCAGCGCACCGCAGGCGATCAGGGAGAGTCGCTCAGAAGCCGAGCTGGTCGACGAAACGGTCGTTGAAGTCGGCGCGGTCGGAGAGCTCGACATAGGTCACCTCCTTGAGCAGCGCCGCCGCACCGGTGCGCTCGCGCACCGACAACAGGGCCATCTTCGCCCCCTCGCCGGCCACGTTGCCCGCGGAGACGATCCGCAGCACGGGCAGCTTCGGAACCAGACCGATCCGCACTGCCGAGGCCGGGGAGATGTAGCTGCCGAAGGAGCCGGCCATCAGCACCTGCTGCACGTCCAGGTGCTCCACCCCGAGCTCCTCGAGCAGCAGGGTCCAGCCGGTGGAGATCGCCGCCTTGGCGAACTGCAGCTCCCGCACGTCGCGCTGCGAGAGCACCACGCAGTCCTCGGGGGCGGAGTCGGGCTGCGGCCGGTGCAGCACGAACACCCGCTCGTCGCCGATCCGGGTGAGCCGGTCGGCCAGATCGGGCGCGATCTCGGCGGCCTGCTCCTCGGGCACGAACCGGCCCGAGCCGTCCAGGAGCCCGACCCGGACCAGCTCGGCCACCGCGTCGACCAGGCCGGAGCCACACAGGCCCTTGGGAGGCACGTCACCGATCACGCCGAGCTCCACGGTCTCGCCCAGGCGGATCACCTCGATCGCCCCGTCGGCGGCGCGCATGCCGCACCGGATCGCTCCGCCCTCGAACGCCGGACCGGCCGGGGCGGCCGTGCACACCAGCCGGTCCCCGTTGCTGACCACGATCTCGCAGTTGGTCCCGACATCGATGAAAAGCCGGGTCCGCTTGTCCCGGTCCATCCCGGTCGCGAGCATGCCGGCCACGATGTCACCGCCGACATAGGCCCCCAGGGCCGGGAAGAAGTAGGCGCGGGCCTGCGGATGCAGACCCAGCCCGAGGTCCGCCGCAAGGATCGTCGGGGGTTGATCGGTGAACATCACGAAGGGCGCCACCCCGAGGGGCTCGGGATCGATGCCGAGGGCCAGCGCGACCATGGTCGCGTTGCCGGCCACCGCCACCTCGTAGACCTGCCCGGGGTCGACATCGCCGTCACTGCAGACCTGCTGGGCCAGCTCGGCCAGCGTGGCGGTGGCCGCCTGCTGCAGCCGTGGCAGCGTGTCGGGGTCGAGCATGGTGGCACTGATCCGGGTGATCACGTCACCGCCGAACGGCTGCTGTTTGTTGAGCATCGACGCGACCGCGACGGGGACGCCGAGCGCGACGTCGAGCAGGGTCGCCACCACTGTCGTGGTGCCGAGGTCGAAGGCGATGGCGTAGCGCTGCTCGGTGGTGTCGCCCGGTTCGACGTCGATGAGCTCCTCGTCCACGATCACCGCGGTCACCTTGAAGTCCGCCCCGCGAAGCACCGAGGGCAGCCGGCGCAACACCGGCAGGCCGGCGGTCAGCTCCAGATCGTCGATGGCGCCGAGCAGCCGGCCGAGGTCGGGGCGCTGGTCGGAGAGGTCCGGCTCGGCGAGCTCGACGTACCTCTTCTGTACGGCGGGGCGCAGGATCACCTGTCGTCCGACACCCACCGTAGCCGCCTTGGGTCGGGTGGTCAGCGGCGGCACGTCGACGGCGAGATCACGGGTGGCCTGCACCAGGCAGGCCAGCCGCCATCCGTCGTCGAGCTGATCACGGCTGAAGGTGCGTACGTCGTGCCGGGTGATCGGCGTACTGCCCTCGACCCGCACCTTGCACTTGTGGCAGGTCCCGTGGCCGCCGCAGGTGGAGTCGATCGCGATGCCGTTCCACGAGGCGGAGTCGAAGACGGTCACCCCCGGAGGGACCCGGACCGTCCGCTTGGCCGCGGGGGCGCCACCGGCGTCCTCCACCGTGAAGGCGAGCTCGACCCGTCCGGCCCCGTCGTGGTCGACCGTCGGCGCCCCCGGGGCGGCCAGCAGGCCTTCTCGGCGAACGTCGTCGAGCGAGAAGTCCTGGTCCGGCACATCGTCGACGGGACCGGTCGTCACGGTGTCCTCACGCGCCCGCCTGTCGCGCGCGATGCGCAGCGATCCACGCGCCACCCCAGTCGTCGTGACCGAGCAGCAGGTCCGCCGCCTTCACACCCTCGACGACCGCGGGGGTGCGGGTGTCCATGATCGCGCTGGTGAGCCCGGCGGTCATCGCCATCGGCAGGAACGTCGCGTTCAGCGCATGCCGGTTCGGCATCCCGAAGGACACGTTGGAGGCGCCACAGGTCATGTTGACACCGAACTCGTCGCGGATCCGGCGCATCGTCTCCAGGACGGTGTTCACCACCGCCTGGTCGGCGCCGATCGGCATCGCCAACGGGTCGATCACGATGTCGGCGGCGTTGATGCCGTACTCGGTGGTGGCGACCTCGATGATCTTGCGGGTGAGCTCGACCCGCTTCTCGACCTCCATCGGGATCTCGTCCTCGTCGTTGGGCAACGCGATCACCGCGGCGTCGTACTTCTTGACCAGCGGCAGGATCTGCTCCATCCGCTCGTCCTCGGCGGTGATCGAGTTGACCAGCGCCCGCCCCTGGTAGACCGACAGACCCGCCTCCAGTGCCTCGACGACCGAGGAGTCGATGCAGATCGGCTTGTCGGTGAGCTGCTGCACGAGCGTGATGGCCTTGGCCAGCAGGTCGGCCTCGTCCGTCAGCGGCACGCCCATGTTCACGTCGAGCACGTCGGCGCCACCGTCCACCTGCGCCTTGACATCGCGCTCGATGGCGGACAGGTCCCCGGCACGCAACTGTTCCTGGAAGATCCGGCGACCCGTCGGATTGATCCGCTCACCGATCAGACAGAACCGGGTGTCGTGGCTGATCGTGAACTCGCTCGTGGCTGAGCGGAGCACCGTCTCGAGCCGTGGCGCGGCCATCAGGCGGGCACCTTCGTGCGCTTCTCGTCGAGCAGTGCCTTCGCCCGCTTCACGGTGGCGGAGGCATCGGCGGCGTACCCGTCGGCTCCGACCGCGTCGGCGTACTCCTGGGTGACCGGGGCGCCGCCGACCATCACGATCACGTCGTTGCGGATGCCGGCCTTCTCCAGCGCGTTGAGGTTGGCCTTGAACATCGGCATGGTGGTGGTGAGGAACGCGGAGAAGCCGACGATGTCGGGCTGGTGCTCCTCGATCGCCGACACGAACTTCTCCGGGGCGACCTGCACGCCGAGGTCGATCACCTCGAAGCCGGCCCCCTCGAGCATGATGTTCACCAGGTTCTTGCCGATGTCGTGCACGTCGCCCTTGACCGTGCCCATCAGGAACTTCCCGATGGTCTCGACGCCGGTCTCGGCCAGCAGCGGCCGCAGCACCGCCATCGCGCCGGCCATCGCCTTGCCGGCGATCAGCATCTCGGGCACGAAGAAGTCACCGCGCTCGAAGCGTGCACCCACCTCCTCCAGCGAGGGGATCAACGCGTCGAACAGCATGGTCTGCGGCTCCATCTGCAGCCGTAGACCCTCATCGGTCAACTCGAGCACACGGGGGCCGTTGCCGACCAGCGTCTCGTCGTACAGCCCTTGCAGGATCTCCTCGGGGGTCACATCCGCGTCCCTTCATCACTTGGCAAGAGTTCCGCGATATGGAACGCTTCCTTAATGACGCAACGCTAGGATGCCCGAGGCAGCGGCGTCAAGCGCCCCACGAGGCTTTTTCCACGACCACCGCAGGAGGATCGATGTTCCAGAACCGGATGCCGCGCTACGAGGTCCTCTCGCAGGATGCGATGGCGACGCTTGAGAAGGGGTGGCGCCGGCTGATCTCCGAGATCGGCGTCGAGTTCATGGACGACCGCGCTCTCGAACTCTTCCGCCGCGCGGGTCAACGCGTCGAGGACAACACGGTCTTCCTGGACCCCGACTTCGTGTTGGAGCAGGTGGCCAAGGCGCCGCGCGAGTTCGACGTCCAGGCCCGCAACCCGGCCAACAACATCCACATCGGCGGCGACTCGATGGCCTTCGGTGCGGTCTACGGCCCCCCGTTCGTGCGCGAGGGTGACCTGCGCCGTGACGCGACGATGGACGACTTCACGAACTTCACCAAGCTGGCCCAGTCGTTCCCCGCACTCGACTCCGCGGGCGGGGTGATCTGCGAGCCCAACGACACCCCCCTCGACAGCCGCCACCTCGACATGACCTACGCACTGCAGACGCTCACCGACAAGGTCTACATGGGCAACGTCGTCTCGGGTGTCAACGCCGCCGACACCCTGGCGATGACCTCGATCCTCTTCGGCTCCCGCGAGGCGATCGAGGAGACTCCGGCGACGATCTCGCTGATCAACTGCAACTCGCCGCTGCGCTGGGACGACCGGATGCTCGAGGCCCAGTTCGAGTACTCCGGCGCCGGCCAGCCCGTCGTCCTCACGCCGTTCATCCTGATGGGCGCCATGTCCCCGGTGACCATCCCCGCCGCACTGGTCCAGCAGATCACCGAGGCACTCTCGGGCATCGCCCTCTCCCAGTTGATCCGTCCCGGCACCCCGGTGATCTTCGGGTCGTTCCTCTCCAACATCGACATGCAGTCGGGCTCACCGACCTTCGGGACCCCCGAGTCGGGCCTGGGGCTGCTGTGCACCGGCCAGATCGCGCGCCACTTCGGGCTGCCGTTCCGCACCGGCGGCGGACTCACCTCGTCGCAGACCGCGGACGCCCAGGCCGGGTACGAGGCGCTGATGACGTTGATGCCCACCTTCCTGGCCGGCGCCAACTGGGTGATGCACTCCGCCGGCTGGCTGGAGGGCGGCCTGGTCGCCAGCTACGAGAAGTTCATCGTCGACATCGAACTTCTGCAGATGCTGCGGGCCGAGTTCACCCCGCTCGAGATCGATGAGGAGTCGATGGCATTCGGCGCTCATGAGGAGGTCGGCCACGGCGGGCACTTCCTCGGCGCGATGCACACCATGGAACGGTTCCGCGACTGCTTCTATCGGCCACTGCTGTCCTCGTCGGAGAACTACGAGCGCTGGATGCGCAACGGCGGCAAGGACGCCAACGCGCGTGCGGGCGAGATCTACCGGCGCAAGCTGGAGGAGTACCAGGCCCCGGCGCTCGACGAGGCGATCCGCCTGGAGCTGGAGGAGTACGTGGTACGCCGGCGGGCCGAGCTCGGCGACTGAGCCCACGCGCCGCGGGGGCCACTCGAGCAGTGGCCCCCGCGGCGCAGGGTCAGGCCCAGAGTCAGCGGAAGACGACGGTGCCGCGACCGTTGAGCAGGATGCGCGACTGGGAGTGCCAGCGCACGGCGCGGGAGAGCACCTGCGCCTCGACGTCTCGACCCGCCGAGACCAGTTGGTCCTGGTCGTAGGTGTGATCGACCCGCATCACGTCCTGCTCGATGATCGGTCCCTCGTCGAGGTCGGAGGTCACGTAGTGCGCGGTCGCGCCGACCAGTTTGACGCCCCGGTCGAACGCCTGGTGATACGGCTTGGCGCCCTTGAAGCTCGGCAGGAACGAGTGGTGGATGTTGATGGCCCGGCCCGACAGCTTCTTGCAGAGGTCGTCGGAGAGGACCTGCATGTAGCGGGCCAGGACGACCAGGTGGATGTCCAGGTCGTCGACCAGGCGCATCAGCTCGGCCTCGGCCTCGGGCTTGGTGTCCGGCGTGACCGGGATGTGCCGGAAGTCCAGGCCGTAGGAACGGACCAACGGCTCGGCGTCGAGGTGGTTGGACACCACGACGGGCACCTCGAGCTGCAGCGAGTTGGTGCTGGCCCGGAACAGCAGGTCGTTGAGGCAGTGCAGGTGCTTGGAGACCATGATCAGCGTGCGGTAGGGCGCCGCGGCGTCCCACAGCTCGTACTCCATGCCGAACTCACGGGCGACCGCGGCGAAGTCCGAGCGCAGCGTCTCGGCGTCCGTCGGGCCCCGGGAGCCGTCGACGACGAAGTCGATCCGCATGAAGAAGCGGTCGGCGAGCTGGTCGTTGAACTGCTGACTCTCCAGGATGTTCCCGCCGTGACGCACCAGGAAGCCGGTGACGGCGTGCACGATGCCGGGTCGGTCGTGGCAGGAGAGGACGAGCACGAAGTCGCCTGCGGGCGTGGAGGCCGGTAACACCATGGGAGGTCCTTAGGTCGGGGTGGAAGATCAGGCTGGAAGCACGTTACGGAACTCATTGTGCAATACGCAACAGGTCCGTGGCCAGAAAAAGTTTTGATCCAGTGCTCGGTCGGGGATTGACACCCGGGCCAGGTGCGGTCGATCCTATACGTGTAGCGCATGACGCATCTTGTTGCGTATAGCGTAACTACGTCGACATCAGCCGTTCCATGAATCGAGGACCACTTATGGCCACCGTCCCCTCCACCGCCCGCGTCGTGGTCATCGGCGCCGGAATCGTCGGCAACGGGCTCGTCCACCACCTTGCCCGCCTCGGCTGGACCGACATCGTCCAGATCGACAAGGGGGCACTGCCGAACCCGGGCGGCTCCACCGGCCACGCCTCGAACTTCATCTTCCCCGTCGACCACTCCCGCGAGATCACGGACCTGACCCTGGACTCGGTGCGGCAGTACCAGGAGATGGGGGTCTTCACGCAGTCCGGCGGCTTCGAGGTCGCCCGGACCGAGGAGCGGATGGAGGAGTTGCGGCGACGGATGTCCTCGGCGAAGGCCTGGGGCATCGAGGCGGAGCTGGTCTCCCCCGCGTTCGTGAAGGAGAAGGTGCCGTTCCTGGAGGCTGACCAGATCATCGGCGCGTTCTGGACACCCAGCGTCGGCGTCGTCGACTCGCTGCGCGCCGGCACGATCATGCGCGAGAGCGCCCTCGAGGCCGGCGTACTCACCGTGGTCCCGACGGTCGAGGTCACCGGGCTCGACACCGAGGAGGGGCCCAACGGTCGCCGCAGGATCACGAAGGTGCGCACCACCGGTGGTGACATCGAGGCCGAGACCGTGGTGATCGCCTGTGGCGTCTGGAGCCCCAAGATCGGTGACATGGCCGGGATCAGCATCCCGCTGACCCCCGCGGTCCACCAGATGATCAGCGTCGGACCCTGCCCGCAACTGGAAGGGACCGAGGGCGAGATCTCCTTCCCGATCGTCCGGGACATGGACACCTTCTGCTACGAGCGCCAGCACGGAGCCGACATGGAGGTCGGCTCGTACGCACACCGAGCGATCCTCCACGAGCCCGAGGACATCCCCTCGATCGAGCAGTCCAAGCTCTCCCCGACCGAGATGCCCTTCACCTCCGACGACTTCGACCTGCAGCTCGAGCAGGCCTACGAGCTGATGCCCGAACTCCTCGGCGCCGAGGGCGCGGAGATGCGCTATGCGATCAACGGTCTGCTGTCACTGACCGCCGACGGCGCCCCGATCCTCGGCGAGAGTGAGGTCAGCGGCCTGTGGACCGCGGCCGCGGTCTGGATCAAGGAGGGTCCGGGAGTGGCGCGCGCGGTCGCGGAGTGGATGACCCAGGGCTGGTCCGAGATCGACATCCACCACAGCGACATCGCCCGGTTCCACGCGCACCAGGAGCGCCGCGAGCACACCCGGCTGCGGACCACCGAGTCCTTCATCAAGACCTACGGGATCGTCCACCCCTCCGAGCAGTACGAGTCCGACCGCGAGCAGCGGCTGTCGCCGATGTTCGAGGCGCAGAAGAAGCTCGGCGCGTTCTTCTACGAGACCGCCGGATGGGAGCGGCCGCACTGGTACGAGTCCAACGCCCACCTGCTGGACGTGTACGGCGACGCCGTGATGCCGCGCGAGCACGAGTGGGACGCGCGCTGGTGGAGCCCGATCATCAACGCCGAGCACCTGCGGATGCGTGAGGCAGCGGGGGTCATCGACCTGACCGCCTTCTGCATCTTCGACATCGAGGGACCGGGGGCGTTGGAGTCCGTGCAGCGCACCTGCGTCGCCCAATGCGACGTCTCGGTGGGCAAGGTGATCTACACGCCGGTGCTCGATGCCCGCGGCGGCTTCAAGTCCGACCTGACCGTGATGCGCCTGGGCGTGGACCACTTCCGGGTCGTCACCGGCGGCGCGCACGGCATGGCGGACCGCAAGTGGTTCACCGACCACCTCGTCGAGGACGGCGCGACCACCCTCACCGACCTCACCAACGACATCTCGACGATCGGCCTCTGGGGACCGCGAGCCCGCGACATCCTGGCCTCGCTGGTGACCGACGACGTCTCCGACAGTGGCTTCGGGTTCCTGTCCTGTCGCGACATCGACGTCCACGGGATCCCGGTCCTCGCCTCCCGCATCTCCTACGTCGGCGAGCTCGGCTGGGAGCTCTACGTCTCCATGGACCAGGCCGCCGAACTGTGGGAGTCGCTCCTCGAGGCCGGCGACTCGCACGGCGCGGTGCCTGTCGGCATCGGCGTCTACGGCACCACCGGGCGGATCGAGAAGGGCTATCGCGCGTTCGGCGCCGAGCTCGACGCGGAGCGCACGATCATCGAAGCGGGCATGCAGCGACCGAAGGTCAAGGCCGCCGACTTCGTGGGCAAGCAGGCCTACCTCGCCCAGCGCGAGACCCCTCCCGCCACTGTCCTGTGCACGCTCACCGTCGACGATCACACCTCCGCCAGCGGGATCAAGCGCTACATGCTCGGCGGCGAGCCGATCCTGACCCGAGACGGCGGCACGCTGACCGACGGTCACGGTCACCACCCGTACGTGACCACGGCGGGATCGGCGCCCTCGCTGGGCAAGCACGTGCTGATGGCCTACCTGCCGGTTGACCAGGCAACGGTGGGCAACCAGCTCGCGGTCTCCTACATGGAGGAGCTCTACCCGGTGACCGTCGGTTCGGTCGACGCCACCGGCCTCTTCGACCCCTCGAACGAACGGATCCACTGAGATGACCAATGTCCTGGTCTGCGTCAAGCGGGTGCCCGACGCCTCCAGCGAAGTCGTGCTGACCGCCGACGGTCAGTCCGTCGACGGCCGCTTCGCCGGGTTCACGATGAGCACCCACGAGGAGTGCGCCGTCGAGTTGGCCGCGCTGGTCACGGCGGCCGGCGGTGGTGAGGCGACCGCCCTCACCCTCGGCGACGCCGAGGCGGTCGAGCAGTTGCGGGCCGCCCTGGCGGTCGGGTGCACCGCGGCGACGCACGTCGTGGCCGACCCCCAGCGGTTCGGCCCGGCCGACGTCGCCCGTGAGATCGCCGCCGTGGTCCGCGACCACGAGGCTGCGGGTCGCAGCTACGACCTGATCCTGCTCGGCAACGACGCCGCCGACAGCGGCGACTTCCAGGTGGGGATCCGGCTCGCCTACGAGCTCGGCCGTCCGGTCGTCAACGGTGTCACCCACGTGTCCGTGGCCGATGGGGTGGTCACCGCCAGCGGCGCCGGGACCGACGGCTACGAGACCTACCGGGTGCCGGTCCCAGCGGTCGTCACGATCCTCGAGGGAGGCGTCGAGCCGCGCTACCCGACGGTCCCCGGCCGGATGAAGGCGAAGAAGGTGGCGATCGAGGAGCGCACCCCGGCCGGTGAGCCCACCGGGCCGAACCGGGTGAAGTTGGCGCTGCCACCCCCGGTGCCCAGCAACGTGCAGATCCTGGGCAAGGGCGCGGACGCCGCGCCGGCAGTAGTGGACGTACTCGAGGAGTTGGGGGTGTTGTCGCGATGATCGTGGTACTGGTGGAGAAGGGACCCGACGGCCTGGCCGTCGAGGTCTCGCGTGAGACCGTCACCTTCGCGCGCTCGTTGTCCGAGGCTGGAGGCGGCGTCGCCATCGACGCGGTGGTGGTCGGCGAGGTCTCCGACGCGCTGCGCGAGCAACTGGCGGCGTACGGCGTCCGCGACGTGCACCGGCTCGGCGGTGAGGCGTACGACTCCTTCGCAGGCGCCGCCTGGGCCGCTGGCATCGAGAGCGTGCTCGCCGCCACCACCACGGTGGTGGTGATGGCCGCCGGGACTCCGCGCGGCAACGAGGTCCTCGCTCACGTCGCGGCCCGCCGCGGCGTCGAGATGGCCGCGAACGTGCTCACCTTCGGCGGACTGTCTCCGTTCGTGGTGACCCGACAGGTCGTGGGTGGCCAGGCCCTGGAGGAGATGAGGCTCGGCAACCGGCCGGCAATCTTCACCGTCGCCGGTCACGCCGTCGAGGCCGCGCCGGCCGCCACACCGGGCGCGGCAACGCTGGTCGAGCACGCACCTGACGTGGCGGCCGCGGACCTGATCGCCCGGGTCGTGTCGTCGGAGGAACCCGAGCCCGACCTCTCCGGGGACCTGAAGTCAGCCAAGGTGGTGGTCGGGGCCGGTCGTGGCGCTGGCAGCGCCGAGGGGTTCGCCGACCTGGTCGAACTGACCGAGCTCGTCGGCGGGTCCATGGGCGTCTCGCGGGTGGTCACCTCGCTCGGGTGGCGACCCCACCACGAGCAGGTCGGCCAGACCGGCAGCCGGATCTCACCGGACCTGTACATCCCGTGCGGCATCAGTGGCGCCATCCAGCACTGGGCAGGCTGCTCCTCGGCCAAGGCCATCCTGGCGATCAACACGGACGCAGACGCACCGATGGTCACCAAGGCCACCTACGCCGTGATCGGGGACCTGCACGAAGTGGTGCCCGCCATCAACGCCGAGATCAGGCGCCGCCGCGGGGAGTAGCCACAGCGACCCCCTCCCCCTCGTCCACCCCCTCCCTCCCCCTCCACACTCATTCCATAATTCCATGGATTGAAGTACTGTTGGCCTATGGGTGACATCACGGTCATCCCCTTGGTGGACGAGGGGTTGGGCAACTCGGCGTACCTGCTGGACCTGGATGACGGGCGGGCGCTGGCGGTCGATGTCAGCCGTGACCTGCGCCAGGTCCGCGAGCTCGCCCAGCGGCGTGGGCTGAGGATCGCCTATGCGGCCGACACACACCTACATGCCGACTTCCTGACCGGCGCGGTGCAGTTGGCTGCGTCGGAGGGGGCGCAGGTGCTGGCTTCGGCGAAGGGCCACCGGGAGTATCGGCATGCGGCACTGGCCGACGGCGATGAGGTGGACCTGGGAGGTCTGCGGCTGCGGGCCCTGGAGACACCCGGGCACACCCATGAGCACCTCGCCTTCGAGCTGCTCGACGGCGCCGCCACGCTGGGGGTGTTCACCGGGGGCTCCCTGATCGTCGGCTCGGCCGCCCGCACCGACCTGGTCGCCCCGGAGCGGACCGAGGCGCTGGCCCGGGCTCAGTACCGATCGCTCCAGCGCCTGGCGAGGCTCGACGACGACGTCGCGGTATGGCCCACCCACGGCGCTGGTTCGTTCTGCTCCGCACCGCCCGGCGCCGAGCGGACCTCGACGATCGGCACCGAACGCGCCACGAACTCGCTGCTGCGGTCCCCGAACGAGGACGCCTTCGTCGCCCAACTGCTCGGCTCGCTGGGCACCTTCCCGCCGTACTTCCTCCGCCTCGGCGAAGTGAACCGCCGCGGGCCCGCCCTCACTGCCGAGGACGGCGTACTGTCCGGGCTCACCGCAGCCGAGGTCGCGCGCCTGCAGGCATCCGGCGCGGCGGTGGTCGACGTCCGGCCCGTGGTCGACTTCGGGGCCGGCCACCTGCCGGGGTCGGTGTCGATCCCGTTGCGTCCCGTGTTCGCCACCTGGCTGGGATGGCTCGTGGAGGCCGACACCCCGATCGTCGTCGTGCGCAACGCCGACCAGGACCCGGACGAGATCCTCTGGCAGGCCCGCAAGATCGGCTACGACCGGATCGCCGGGGAGCTCCACGGGGGCATCGACTCCTGGCATGCCTCGGGTGAGCCGACGACCGCGATCCCGGTGGTCTCGGCCAGCGAGGTGGGAGGCACTGCGGTGCTCGACGTGCGCCAGCGCCACGAGTTCGAGGCCGGACACCTCCCCGGGGCGCGGCACCTCGAGTTGGGCGCCATCGACGCGCAGGCGTCTGAGCTCCCAGCGGGACCGACGGTCCTGATGTGCGGCCACGCCGAGCGCGCCATGGGAGCGGCGAGCCTGCTCGCGCGGGCAGGACGCCGCGACATCTCGGTCCTGGCCGGCGGGCCGCAGGACTGGGCGGACGCGACCGGCGACGCCCTGGAGACGGGCACGTGACCCGGATCCGTGCTGCCGGGGGGACCGGCCGTCGGCCGGTCACCCTGGGGCTGCGCGCCAACGCGGCGCAGTTCACGATCCTGGTGGCCATCAACGCCCTGGTCGGTGGCATGGTCGGTCAACAGCAGACGGTGCTGCCGCTGCTCGCCGAGGACGAGTTCGGGCTCACCGGCTACACGTTCATCTTCACCTACGTGGTCGCCTTCGGTGTCACCAAGGCGGCCGCGAACTACGTCGCCGGCACCTGGTCGGACCGGTACGGCCGCAAACCGGTGCTGATCGCCGGATGGCTGTTCGCGGTGCCGGTGCCGTTGATGCTGATCTGGGCACCCCACTGGGGGTGGGTGGTAGCGGCCAACGTGTTGCTGGGCATCAACCAGGGGCTGACCTGGTCGACCACGGTGATCATGAAGATCGACCTGGTCGGACCGAAGCAACGTGGACTCGCGATGGGCCTGAACGAGGCGGCCGGGTACGGCGCGGTCGCGCTCACCTCCATGGCAGCCGGCTACCTGGCCGCCGAGTACGGCCTGCGGCCGGCGCCGTTCCTGCTCGGCCTCTCCTACACCGCCCTCGCGCTCGGCCTCTCGACACTGGCGGTCAGGGAGACCCGGGACCACGCCAGGGTCGATGCTGCCGGCCACGTGGCGCGGGCCGACGGCAAGCACGACCACCTGCACGGCGATCTCAGCAACCGTGAGGTGTTCGCGCAGGCGAGCTTCCGCGAGCCGGCGCTGTCCTCGGCCAGTCAGGCCGGGCTGGTCAACAACCTGAACTTCGGGCTGTCGTGGGGTCTGTTCCCGCTGTTGTTCGCGAGCTCGGGACTCCCGGTGGGCCAGATCGGGGTGCTGTTCGCGCTCTACCCCGGCATGTGGGGCATCGGCCAACTGTTCACCGGCGCCCTGTCGGACCGGTGGGGACGCAAGCACCTGATCACTGTCGGGATGTTCACTCAGGCGACGGCCCTGGTCGTGATCGCGACCGCCGGCTCGTTCGGTCTCTGGGCGGCAGGCGCCCTGCTGCTGGGTGCCGGGACCGCGATGGTCTACCCGACGCTGCTCGCCGTGATCGGGGACGTGGCCCATCCGGCGTGGCGTGGCCGGGCAGTGGGCATCTACCGGGTCTGGCGCGACCTCGGCTATGCGGTGGGCGCCCTCATGGGTGGCGTGGTGGCCGACCTGTGGAGTCTGCGCACCGCAGTATGGGTGGCAGCAGCGGTCAGTGTCGCCTCGGCGCTCGTGGTCGCCGTCCGGATGTACGAGACGCATGCTCGGCCGACGAGGGGTCGGGAGCAGGAGGGGGAGGTCACGGATGGGTGAGCGCGCTGCCAAGGAGGCCTTGTACGCCGAGTTCGCTGCGGTCGGCAAGGTCCTCGGCCACCCGAAACGGCTCGAGATCCTCGACCTGCTGGCCCAGGGCCCACGGAGCGTGGAGGAGCTCGCCGCCGCCACCGACCTGGGGATGAGCACCTGTTCGGCGCACCTGCAGACGCTGCGCGAGGCGGGCCTGGTGGAGACCCGCCGCCAGGGCAAACGGGTCATCTACTCACTCGCCGGTGCCGATGTGGCGGGGTTGTGGGCGCACCTGCGACGGGTGGCCCAGGCGCACCGACCACACACCGAGGTCGCCCGCCGCGCCTACCTGGGACCGGAGGACACCGAGGCACTCGACACCGCCGAGTTGCTGCGCCGGCTGAGCAGGGGTGACGTGGTCGTCCTCGACGTCCGCCCGCCACCGGAGTACGCCGGCGGTCACCTGCCGGGCGCCGTCCACATCCCGCTGGAGGAACTGGCCGACCGGCTCTCCGAACTGCCGCGGGATCGCGAGATCGTGGCCTACTGCCGTGGCCAGTACTGCGTGCTGGCCCACGACGCAGTGCGGCTGCTCACTGCCAAGGGTCACCGGGCCAGGCGGGCTGCCGACGGGGTTCTGGAGTGGCGCGCGGCCGGTCTGCCGATCGAGACCGGCGCCGCCTGACCGGGCGACCAACGTCCGCGACTCACGGCGGCGGCGGCGTTGCGGCTGATCAGGACGAACTTCCCGCAGACCAGCTGCTCCGGATCGAGTTCACCGTCGTCTGACGACCACTGCCCGGGCCCCGGCCAGCGCCAGGGAACCCGCGATCAGGCGGCGGCCTGCTGCTTCAGCTTCATGCTGCGCACCGGGAAGGTGATGATCTCGGCAAGGCCGGCCTTCTTCGACGTCGTGTAGAAGCTGTCCGGCAGCGAGAGCTTGAAGACCTTCTTCCAGACGCTCGCGAGCTGCTTGGCCATCGAGTCCTCGTGGTAGGCGATGTCGTACTTCTCGCAGAGCGCGCGGACCTCGACGGCGATCTCCTTGTACCGGTACGCCGGGATGTCGGGGAAGAGGTGGTGCTCGATCTGGTAGCTCAGGTTGCCCGAGAGCACATCGACCCAGTGCGAGCCGGTGAAGTTCGCCGAACCGAGGATCTGGCGGTAGTACCACTCGGCGTGGCTCTCGTCCTCGGTCTCCTCGATCGAGAAGGTCTCGACCTCTTCGGGGAAGTGGCCACACCAGATGACCGACGACGCCCACAGGTTGCGCACCAGGTTGGCGGCAGCGTTGCCGGCGAAGGTGAACGGCGCACCGGGACCGGAGAGCAGCGGGAAGAGGACGTAGTCCTTCAGTGCCTGCTTGCCGGCCTTGTCACGGAAGCGACGCAGGCCCGGCTTCATCTCGGCCCAGGTCTTCTCGCGCTTGAAGAACTTCTCCGACTCGAGCTCCTGGATCGCGGTGCCCCACTGGAAGAACGTCTGCAGGAGGCCGCAGAAGACCGGGTTGAGCAGCCAGATCGGGTGCCACGGCTGCTCCTCGGCCAGGCGCATGACGCCGTACCCGGTGGCGTCGTGGTCCTTGCCGATGATGTTGGTGAAGGTGTGGTGCACGTAGTTGTGCGTGTACAGCCAGCTGTCGGCGTGGATCGTGTTGTCCCAGTCGAAGTTCTTCGACGTGTACTGCGGGTCGTTCATGAAGTCGTACTGGCCGTGCATGATGTTGTGGCCGATCTCCATGTTGTCGATGATCTTCGACAGGGAGAGCGCGGTGACGCCGGCGATCCAGGCCGGCGGGAACCAGCCGGCCCACAACAGGCCTCGACCGGCGACCTCGAGCTTCTTCTGCTTGCTGACGATGTCGCGGATGTACGCCGCGTCCTTCTCGCCCAGGTCCGCGACGATGCGTGCGCGCAGGTCGTCGAGCTCCTTGCCGAAGGCCTCGATCTGGGCCGGGCTGAGCTTCTTCGCCGTCGTGCTCGAGGCGGTCGTGGCGGGGCTTTCCAGTGTGGTGCTCATGAGGTCTCCCGGAGTCAGGTCGGTCGGGTGGTCAGAGGGCGATGGACACGTCGCCGCAGGGCGCCGAGATGCAGGTCTTGATGTTGACGTCTTCGTCGCTGTTGATCTCGCCGGTCAGGACGTTGCGCGTCGTACCGGCGTCCTTCTTGAAGACGCAGGTGTTGCAGATGCCGATCCGGCAGCCGTAGTCCGGCGTGAGGCCTGCCGCTTCGGCCTGCTCGAGGATCGTCTGGCCGCTGTTCTCCACCTCGATCTGAGAGGCGCCGAACGACAGCGTGCCGGTCGCGTCGTCGGTCGGCACGGTGCGTGTGGGCGCCGCGAACTGCTCCAGGTGGAGGCGGTCGGAGATGCCCTCGGCCTCGAAGACCGCGCGGACGCCGTCCATCAGCGGCATCGGGCCACAGAGGAAGGTCTCCGCCTCGGCGTAGTGCTTGTCCGCGGCGACCAGGTGCTCGCGGCTGAAGAAGCCCCGGAGGTCACCGTTGTCGGCGTTGGTGTAGGCGCGCACGATGCGGACGCCCTCGTACTTCGCCTCGATCTCGGCGATCTCCTCGCGGTAGATCACGTCGTCCTCGGTGAACGCGTAGTGCAGGAAGGTGACCTTGCCGATGTAGGCGCGCTCGGTGAGCGTGCGCAGCATGGACATCACCGGGGTGATGCCGGAGCCGCCGCTGATCAGCAGGATGCTGCGCGGGTGCGGCAACGGGATGTGGAACTCGCCTTGCGCCTGGGAGATCTGGACGATCAGGCCGGGCTTCGCGTGGGCCAGCAGCCACGGAGAGACGAGGCCGTCCGGGTCGACCTTGATGGTCAGCTCGAGGTGGCCGTCGCGGCGGAACTGCGAGTTCGCCGGCGAGTAGCAGCGGGTACGACGGATGCCGTCGATCTCGACGGAGAGCTTGACGAACTGGCCGGCCTTGAAGCCGGTCCACAGGTTGTTGGGCCGCAGGGTCAGGGTGACGCTGTCGGCGGTCTTGCGCTCGACATCGGTGACCTCGGCGCGGATCTCGGTGCTGGACCACAGCGGGTCGATCATCTCGACGTAGCGGTCGACGCCGTGCGGCGTGGTGATCGCAGCCGCGAGGGATGAGTTCAGGACGCGACGAGCGACCGACGACGACGTCAGCCTCTGAGCGATGAGCGACATTCCCGACTCCTTTAGTGAACAACTGTGCACTGATTAAGGTAGGGCATGCCACCCCGTGGCGCCAAGCGAGCTCGACGTGATGCTCACTACAGTGAGCATGCGTGCACTGACTGTCGTTCGGTTGAGCGGATGCCAACGGCCTGAACCAGGCCGAGGAAGCGGCCGACGCGTCCGCCGATTCAGCTACGACGGCGGGGTGAGGCGCGGACGGAACAGTCCCAGCGCCTTGAGGAGACCCAGCCCTGCGACCGGGAAGCGCCGGTGGAGCCAGGTGACCAGCGCCAACTGCCAGGGGAAGATCACCTCGCGATGGTTCTTCCGGATCGCCTGAACCGTGCGACGCGCCACCGCCTCCGGTTCGAGCACGGGGAACCAGGTCGACATCCGGGGATACCACCCCATGTCGGCGTCGTTGCGCTCGAAGTAGCCGGTGTTGACCTCGGAGGGAGGGGCTTGAACGTTCCTGCGCCGACGTTGTTGACCAGGATGGCCACCGGCCCGAGGTCGCTCTCCACGTCGGCGACCATGTCCTCGATCGCCGCCGGGTCGCTCATGTCGCACGGATACGAACGGGCCAATGCGCCGATCTTGGCTGCCTGGGCCTCCAGCGCCCCGCGGCCACGTGCCACGAGCGCCACCCGCGCTCCTTCGCGTGTGAGCTCCTCGGCGATCGCGGCACCGATCCCCATGGATGCGCCGGTCACGATCGCGACCTTGCCCTCCAGCGTCCGCATCACGACTCAGACGTCGTAGTCGACGGCAACCGACGGCGTGGTCGGATGCGACTGGCAGGTGAGCACGTACCCAGCGTCCACGTCGGCCTGAGACAGCGCGAAGTCCTGCTCCATCGCAACCGACCCCAACAGCACCTTCGCCTTGCACGTCCCACAGGCTCCGCCCAGGCAGGCATAGGGCGCCTCTAGCCCGGCCTTCAGCGCGGACTCGAGGACGGTGTCACCGGCTGCCAGCGGGACCACGTGCTGTCGGCCGCGCAAGCTGACCGCGACCTCCGCCGGGGTGAAGCCGTCGGTGACCTTGGGCTTCTGGTAGCCGTGGAACAGCTCTACATGGACGCGGTCCGGGTCGCTGCCGCGCTCGAGGAGCAGGTCGCGCAGGTCGGTCACCATCTCGACCGGCCCACACAGGAACCATTCGTCCACCGAGTCCGGGGCCAGGTCGGAGTCGATCCATTGCTCGAGTTTCGGGCGGTCGATGCGCCCCCGCAGATGCTCGGGGTGGTGCGGATCGCGGGACCGCACGTGGATGATCCGGAACCGGTCGGCGTACCGCGCCTCCAGGTCGTCCAGCTCCTCGCGGAACATCGTGCTGTCCGCATCCCGGTTGCCGTAGATCAGCGTGAACCGACTCTCAGTCTCGATGGCCAGTGTCGTCTGAAGGATCGAGAGGACCGGGGTGATGCCGCTGCCGGCGACGATGGCGACGTAGTTCTTCGTGGCGAGTGGGTCGAGCGGAGTGCCGAAGGAACCGGTCGGGGTCATCACCTCGAGGGTGTCGCCGGCCCGGAGTTGTTCCATCGCGAAGGTGGAGAACGCCCCACCAGGGATGTGCTTGACGGCGATCGCGAGCTCACCGGAGGTGGCCGAGGTGCAGAGGGAGTAGTTGCGTCGTACGCCCTCGCCGCCCAGGTCGGTGCGGACTGTGACGTGCTGACCGGGCTCGAACGCGAACTGGTCGCGCAGGTGGTCGGGCACGTCGAAGCGGATCAGCACGCTGTCCTCGGTCACCCGGTCAGCACTCGCGACGGGGACCGGGTGGAAGACCGCGGCACGGACTGAGGATCGCTTCGGCATCCGCACGGGCAGGAGCCGAGCCAGCTTGCCGTTCAGCCTCTTCCACTCGCGGTACTCGTCTGTGTCGAGCTGCTGGCCGAAGACGGTGCCGATCGCAGCATCACGTTCGAGGTAGGCCTCCTCGTTGCGTCGCCAAGCGGCGACGTACCGATGGAAGGGGATCGAGGGGTGCAGGTGGTGAACCAAGTGGTAGTTCTGCGAGAGCAGCAGCGGCGTGAGGATCCATTCGGAGCCGACCCGGTTGCGGGTGGCGCGGTAACGGTTCTCCTGCTGGGTGTCCTCCAGATCGTGGTGCGGCAACCAGTCGAACCACCACGCCAGCACGAACATGGCGACCCGCGCCGGGATCAGGTACAGCACCGCCAGCGTCCACAGGTGACCGGCGAACGCAGCCGCCACGATCACCGCGACAGTCGTCCCCATCAGGAAGGCGGTCTCCAGCACCTCGGGCCGAGGACGGCGCTTCACGTTGCGCACCAGGAAGGACAGGTACGGCACATCCATGAACGGAGCCCGGAGGGGAAGCTGCCACCACGGGGCAGCGCTGACGAAGTGGTCGGGGTCGAAGTCGCCGTCGTTGGTGTTCCGGTGGTGCTCGATGTGGATGAACGCGAACGACTTGAACGAGATCAGCGGCGAGACGAAGAGCATCGCCACCCGGCCGAACGCCACGTTGACCCAGCGGTGGGTGCTGATCGAGTAGTGCGCGGCGTCGTGCAGCACGGTGAACAGCACGAAGATCGCGGTTGCGCTGAGCAGGATCGTCGCCGGGGCAGGAAGCCTGTCGGCCAGCGCCGCCCACGTGGAGAACGAAAAGGCCGCGATGGCACCGCAGAAGATGGCGACGATGGGCCACGAGATCGTCGGGACCTGCTCGCCCGGGTCAGGAAGTGCATGCCGCGACGCTGCGGGCGCGGGCCGCTCGGTGGTGGCTGACATGCCTCAGAAGATACGAACGGCGAGTGGGCCTCCGCGAGGGGTGCCCAGCCCATGTCCGTGTGCGCGCAGCACATGTCGGTCAGGTTCGGTCAGGGGCGATCTGATTCCGGGGTGAGCACCACCGGTCCGAGCACCTGGACCAGCCGCAGTGCGGCATGCAGCTCGGCAACACGGTCCGTAGCGAGACGGCCGCGTCGCTCCTCTGCCCGGCGAAGGCGCTGCAAGACGGTGTTGCGATGCACCCCCAACTCCTCGGCTGCGGCTGCCAGGCCACCCTGTGCGTCGAGCACTGCCAGCAGCGCCCGTCGTTCCTCCTCCTCCCGGCGCCCTACGACTGCCAGTGCCCCGAGTTCGGCCGCGACGAAGGCACGGGCAAGGTCCAAGTCGCCGCTCATCGTGTCCACGAGCGCGATGTCGGCGTACGACGTCACCGGAGCTCCCGGCCCGGCGAGCTCGACGATTCGACGGCCGCGCTGCGCCTGGGCATGCGAGCTGCGGAAACCACCGGGCCCTCTCGCCGGCATGCCGAGCGAGATCCGGACCATCGCTGGGACCTGGTCGAGCAAGGGCGCGAGGCCCTCCGGCGTCAGGTCGGGACTGTGGGTGGTGGACACCCAGCCCCACAGCGCCTGGACACCGTCCGGGACGAGAAGCGGATGGAGGGCGCCGAAGTGAGCACCGATCGTCGAACCAACACGTCCAAGGTCCGCGTCGTCGCGATCGGTCCAACAGACGAAGGCGGTCTGCCATCCGGTGAGCCGGTGGGACAGGGTGCGCTCCGCGCGGCGGAGGTCGACCTGGTCACCGGCGATCCACCCGCGGACCGCATCGGTCCGGGCCGCACGGACCCGATTCTGGATGCGATCCAGCTCGGCGACGTACTCGATGGCGACCTCGCTGGAGATGCGATCGACGTACGCGAACCCGTAGCTCTGCAGGTTGGCAACCACCGGCAGGGCGAGGGCCGGGTCGGGCACAAAACCGGTGATCCCGGACAGCAGCCGCTCACTGAAGTAGGCGTGACCGATCCGATAGAAGCGCAACATGACATCGACGCTGTAGCCGCGAGCCGCCATGGCGCGCGCATGCTCGAGCGCGGTGGCCGGCGCCGTCGCCGCACTCACGTCGATACCGTGCCGGACCATCGACAGCACCGCCTCGAGGTTCGACGAGCACGACCCCAACGTCAGCCCGCGCAGATCGTCATCCGCCCCGGCCTCGGGGATCCGTTCGAGGATGTAGCCGAGCATGTCATCGGCGTAGGCCGTCACGTCCCCCAGCAGCTCGGCAGCAGTGCGGCGCAGCTCGATCACCAGCGCCTCGGGAAGGCCAGCCTGCTCCCCCGCACTCACACCCATGACCACAGACTATCGAGCAGACTCAGTGGCCCATCCCAGGAGCAGGAACACGTGGGCGATGCCTTGGTCGAGCAGGTCACGCGAGACCTGGTCATCGGAGAGGGCTCGCGCTCTCGCACAGCACGGCATCCGGGTCAACACCATCACACCCGGAATCGTCGAAACTCCGATGCTGGCCACAATCAGCGAGGAGTTCCGCGCCGGCCTCTGCCGTGGTGACCTCGATCCGGCTGCCGTAGACCTGCGGAACGGCGCCTCCCCGACGCGGCGCAGCCGGCGTGTTCGGTACCCCTGACCCAGCTCTCGCGGCCCTATCTACGTGGGTACCTAAGTAGTTCTGCGGCTGTGAATTGGATCTGCGAGGGCCACTGTGGAGTGGTCAGCAGAAGTTCTTCAGATGAATGGGAAGTGTTCACGATGATCGAGTGGGGATCACACGACTGGGGCGGCAACGTCCACTCCGCAGCGAACGGCTCGTGGGTCACCGACCGCCACGGCGACGACGCCGCGAACGCGGACGAGTAGCAGGCCGCGGAGGTGCTGAGCCATGGAAACCGGATGCAGGTACGTGCGCTTCGTCGCGGTGGGCGACTCGGTGACCTACGGCCTGGGCGACCGCGCCGGTGAACGTCCCCGGGGCTGGGCTCGGCTGCTGGGTAAGGCCATCGCCGGCGACCACCACCTCTCCCTCTGGAACCTCGCGCAACCGGGTGCCACCGCCGCTCAGATGCGAGCCGAACAGCTCGACGAGGCCCTCGACCACCGGCCGCAACTGGCGGCACTGATCGTCGGGCTCAACGACACCATGCGCTCAGCCTGGGACCCTGCCGCGGTCCGGGCGGACCTTCTGTACGCCGCCGACCGCCTGGCCGAACAGGGAGCGCTGCTGCTGACAGTGCGCTTCCACGACCACAGCCGCGTCTTCGGCCTCCCCGGCTTCCTGGCCCGGCCCATGCGGCGGCGCATCGACGACCTCAACGCCATCTACGACGAGATCCACACCCGCTACGGCGGCGTGCAGGTCGACCTGGCCGACCACCCCGGCATCTACGACCGCGAGTTCTGGTCCCTCGACCGACTGCACCCCTCCGAACTCGGACACCGAGCCCTGGCACACGAGTTCGCAGCCCTGCTCGACCAGTACGGCCTGACCTTCGGGCCACCCGCCCTGGAACTGGACGGAGACCCGACCCCTCTCATCGGTGAGTTGCGCTCGCTCGCGGTCGACGGTGTGCCCTGGGTGGCCAGACGCGTCCGCGACCTCGGCCCCATGCTCGGCCGCAAGGCCCTGCAAACCGCTCTCCGCGGGTCACACGAGTCGCCCGTCCAGGGCACCTACCAGTTCGCCCCCCCGATGAGGTGATGACCTTGTCCGACCCCAGCGCCGATCCTCACCTCCTGGCTACCGCTGTCCGCCGCGAGCTCCTCCGCCTCGCTGCCCGGGAGGACGAACTCGCCGCCACTGAGGCTGCCTCGGTCCCCTACTGGGCACCCCATCCCCCATCCGTCCAGGCACATCGATCCGCGGCCGCTGCGCTGCGCTGCGAAGCCGACCGGTTCCTCGTCAGATCGTGACCCAGTCCAAAGGAGATGACCTCATGTCCGCAGTGATCCCCCAGAACCACCGGTACCTCCGCGACGCCTTCGGATCCACCATCACCGACGGAGCCTGCGTTATCGACCACGACCGCGAAGTCGGCTACGTCCGCCTCGACCTCGGGCCGGGCTGCCCCGGCCCCGGCTCGGCGTACTGGGACGGCTGGTTCAACGTCACCCGCACCCGCGCCGAGCATCCGATGCGCGGCAAGGTCATGAAGGGCGACCTGGTCCAGGTTCTGCGGGGTGGCCACCCATGACCTGGCACACGGTGACCGTGGCCGAGAGCGACCTGGACAAACTCCTTCTCACCATTCGGCGCGCCGGTGGATCGATCACGCATAGCTCTCCCTGCTCGAACGGATACACCGTCACCTACACCACCCTCGAGGACTGAGCCCATGAGACACGAAGACCCCAGCCCCGAGGAGGCGGCCGAACTCAGCGCCTGGTGGGGCCAGGCGTTCGAGGCGCTCAAGGAGCAGGAAGCCTGATCTAGGCGAGGCAGACCCACCTCCTGCGCGGGTCGGTCCGACGGCCACGAGGTCACCGAACCCAGGTTCCGCGGACGTCCGCCAGGCTTCGCCATCGTGCGCGCGGAGGCTCACATGGGCTCGATGTCCGCGCGGCGTCCGCAGACAGCGTGCGGACATCAACGCCAGAGGCGGCCTCCGGATTCCTCCGGAGACCGCCTCTGACCTGCACAAACACTTTGTAGCGGGGGCAGGATTTGAACCTGCGACCTCTGGGTTATGAGCCCAGCGAGCTACCGAGCTGCTCCACCCCGCGTCGGTGAACGCAACGTTACGCGACGAGGTGCAGCATCACCAAATCGGGACCGCGTTCAGAGCCCCAACCCACCGGACAGACCAGAGGCCCCGGGAGTGGTCTGACAACCACGCCCGGGGCCTCCGTTGATCTCAGTCCGCGATGGCCAGCGCGATCGCCTGGTCGACCAGCGCCCGGGCCTCCTCGATCGCCCGGGCGTAGCCGGCCAGATCGCCGCGCTGCAGGGCCGCATCCGCCTCGGCGAACTTGGTGTCCGCCTGCTGCAGCAGCGACTGCACCGTGGCATCGCCGGTCGGCGGCGGCGGGGCCGGCTCCGGGTCCACCTCAGGATCGCCCGGCTCCGGCTCGAGCTCGGGGTCCTCCGGCACCGGCGGCAGGTCACCAGGAGTGTCCGACGGGGTGCCGGACAGGTTCAGCACGTCGTAGATCGCCTCACCCAGGGTCCGGCCGATCCCGACTTCGTCACCGAACGACACCGCCACGAATCGCAGCACCGGGAAGTTGCCCTCACCGGTGGTACGCAGCGAGTACAGCGGTTGCACGTACAGCAGACCGCCACCGATCGGCAGCGTCAGCAGGTTGCCGTTCACCACCTGCGTCTGCGTCGACCGCGCATACGGCAGCAACGCGTTGGTGACCGCCTGGTCGGACTGGATCTGGTTGGCGATCTGGCCCGGGCCCGGGATCTGCGTCTGCGACGGCAGCCGCTTGATCCGCAACGTGCCGTAGGTGTCCGCAGCGGCGTCGGCGTCCACCGAGATGAACGCGGCCAGGTTCTCACGGTTCACCGGCGTGTAGACGCTGGTCAGCGAGAACATGTCGGAGTTGTCCACACTCGGCACCGACAACCGGTACGGCGGCTGCAGGCTGGCCGGGTTGTTCGGGTCAGCCGGCACCACCCAACGGTCGTTGGCCTCGTAGAAGTCCTTCGCGTTGGTCACGTGGTAGGCACCCAGCAGGTAGCGCTGCACCTTGAACATGTCCTCGGGGTAGCGCAGGTGGTTCATCACCGCGTCGGGGATCTCCGACTTCGGCTGCACCGTGTCCGGGAACGCCTTCATCCAGGCCTGCAGCATCGGGTCTTCCTCGTCCCAGGCGTACAGCTCGACAGTGCCGTCGTACGCATCCACCACGGCCTTCACCGCGTTGCGGATGTAGTTGATGTCATCGGTCGGCAATGTCTGGAACGGGTTGTCCACGGTCAGCGCGTCGTCGGTCATCTCGTCGAACGACCCACGCTGGCTCATCGGATACATGTCGCTCATCGTGTAGCCGTCGAGCAGCCACAGCACCCGCCCGTCGATCACGGCCGGATAGGGGTCACTGTCGACGGTCAGCCACGGGGCCACCTTCTCGACCCGACGGGCCGGGTCGCGGTCGTAGAGGATCTTCGACCCCTCGTGCACCCGCTCCGACAGCACGATGTTGACCTCGGAGAACTTCACCGCATAGAGCAGCTTGCGCCACAGCGAGCCCACCTCGACACCGTCGGCGCCGTCATAGGTGTTCGTCCGGTCACCACTGCCGGCCTCGTCCTCGCCTGCGGCAGCACCGTCACCGGGCAGGTCCAACTCGATGTCGCGGGCGTCCTCGCTGCGCTTGCCGACGATGGAGTACGTCGGGGAGAACTCGCCGAAGTAGATCCGCGGCTCATAGCCACCCTCGAACAGGTCGGTCAACTGACCGCGCGGCGGCAGGTCGATCTCGGCCCACGCCGGCTCCTGGCCGGTCAGCACCGCGTCGTTGTCCGCCGGGCGCTGGTTGCCGTAGGCCGCTACGACGCCGTAGCCGTGCGTGTAGACGGTGTGCAGGTTGGCCCAGTTCTGCGACCCGGAGGCGATGCCCGCCTGGTTGAGTTCGCGCACCGCCAGGACGACGTCACGCTCCTCACCGTTGATCGTGTACTGGTCCACGTCCAGCACCTGCGCGATCGTGTAGTAGCCCCGCACCTGCTGACGCTGCTCGAACGTCTGCCGCACCACCAGCGGGTCGACCAGCCGGATGCCCGGCGCGTCGATCACCGCCTGGGCCATGTTCCGCGGCGGCAGCGTCGGCGTGCCGCCGTACGACTCGACCACCGAATCCTCCAGCGAGAACGCCTTCCTGGTGCCGTCAATGTTGGCCGCGATGTAGGGCTCCTCGCGGTCCGCCTCGGTCGGCTTGACCCGGAACTGCTGGACCGTCGCCGGCCACACCATCCCGAGCAGGATCGCCGAGATCACCAGCAGCGCCACGCCCACCGACGGCAGCTGCCAGGACCGGCGCCACACGTTGATGAAGAACAGCAGCGCACAGATCGCCGCGATCGCGATCAGGATGTTCTTGGCCGGCAGCACCGCATTGTGCGAGGTGTACGTCATCCCAGTGTGGATGCCCGACGGGTCCACCATCAGGTCGAAGCGATCCAGCCAGTAGTCGACCGCCTTGAACGCCATGAACAGACCGGCCAACACCGAGATCTGCACCGCCGCTCCCCCGGTGAACCGGTTCGTGCGACTCTGCAGCTGGATGCCGCCGTACAGGTAGTGCACGACGCCGGCGGCGATCAGCGACACCACAGCGATCGCCATCGCGAAGTCGACCATGTAGTGCAGCCACGGCAGGTCCATCATGTAGAAGCCGAGGTCACGCCCGAAGTACTCGTCGGTCGCCCCGAACTCTGTGCCGTTGCGCCACAGCAGCCACGACCGCCAGTTGCCGGAGGCCGAACCACCCGCGAAGACACCCACCAGCAGCGCCACGCCGATCAGCAGCCAGGTGCGGATCGGGGTCACCGCCTCGCGGTACCGGTCCAGGTTGGTCTGCTCCGGAGAGGCCGGCCGGAAGAGCGGTCGCAGCCGGTAGGCGAGCCAGATGTTCAGGCCCACTGCGAGTGCCATCAGCGAGCCGAAGACCAGGAACAGCGCGATCCGGGTCCAGATCAGCGTGGTGAAGACGCTGCCGTAGCCCAGGGAGAGGTACCAGAGCCGCTCGGTGAGCAACTGCGCCAGGCCGGAGGTCGACATGAACAGGACGACCAGGATCACACCCGTCACCAGCAGCGCACGCGACCTCCCCCGGGGGGGTCCGGGTCTCATCCCGACACCGCCGGGGCCCCGGGGCGGGCCCGGGTTCCGAGGTGGGTTGCTGAAGAAGTCAGTCACTGGTCGGTCTCCTCTTCCAAGGTACTGCGCAGCAGGTCGGTCAATCGGGGGACCATGTCGGCGCCTGCCACCACCGACGTGTCCTCATCATGGGCTTTGAGTCTCAAGGCACAGTACGCTGCGCCGGCGCGGGTGGCACCGGCCACGATCCGCACCTCCTGACGCAGCGGATGCTCGCGGGCCATCGCCTGCGCCGCGTCGGCGTCCTCGGGCAACTGGGCCTCCGCCTCCGGGGGGAGCACCAACCGCTCGACCACCACCGCACAGCCCGCCACCTGGGCCGGCCAGACGATGGTCTCCAGAACCTGTTCGAGCACCTGGTCGGTGCCCACGGAGTCCTGCTCGATCGGGGTGAACGACCCAGCGGCCGAACTGTCATCAAGGCCCATCGACCGGGCCAGCGCCGGCTCCCTGGCCACCAGCTCCGCGGTGTCCACCAGCGCGAACAGGCGCGCCGGCTGGTCCCAGCCCTCGGCGGCCGCGTGCTGTTCGATCTCCAGCACCGCCGCAGCCAGGGCGGGGTCGACACCCTCCACCCGGAGCGGGTCCTCGCCGGCGGCCGTCATGCGGCCTCACACCCGGGCAGGTCGGCATCCGGGTCGGCCGTCCAGTCACGGACCGCCGCCACCGCATCGGAGAACGTGCGCACCATCGCCAGCCGGATCTCGTCCCGGGGGGCCCCGACCGCCTCGTCGCAGTTCTCGGCCGAGACCAAGAACAGTCCGGCGCCGTCCCGTTCGGCGGCCACGATCTTCTGCTGCACGCCGCCGATCGGGCCGACGTTGCCCTCGGCGTCGATGGTGCCGCTGCCCGCGATCAGGTCGCCGCCGGTCAGGGAGTCCTCGGTGAGGGTCTCGTAGATCGCCAGCGCGAACATCATCCCCGCACTGGAGCCGCCGATCGCCTCATCGATGTTCACTCGCACGTCGAAGGGGAAACTGAAGCCCGAGCCCGGCACGATGCCCACCCGCAGGACCGGCTCGCCGCTCTCGTCCTGCACCTGCTTCGGAGTCACATCGACGGTGAGCAGTTCGCCGCGACGACGGACCTCGAACGGGATCGGCGTACCGACCTGGGCGGCGCCGACGACCGCGTCCACCACGTCCTGGGGGGTGCTGATCGACTTGCCGGCCACCCGCACCAACTCGTCGCGCACCTGCAATCGGCCGTGCGCGGGCATGTCCGGGTCCACGTTGAGCACCTCGACCGAGGATTCGAAGTCGTGGCCCAACGCCCGCATCGCCGCCGCGACCGCAGAGTCCTGACTGGACACCATCATCACCTGGGACTGGCGCCTGTTGGAGTCCCTGGTCTCGGTCGGGCCATAGATGACGTCGCGGGGCACGATCGCGGTGGACCGGTCCAGCCAGGCACCCACCGCGTCCAGCAGGTTGATCTTGCCGTCCGGCTGGGTGACGTAGACCGTCGTCATCAGCAGTCCCCCGTCGTGGGGGTACGCCTCGGCGCCGTCGACCTGGATCACCGAGCCGTCCCCGAGGACGTCCACGGTGATGCCCGGGGTGTAGGTGACATACGGGAGCGGGACGAAGATCGCCGCTCCCCACAGCGCCAACAGCAGGGGTGCGGCGAGCAGTCCCGCAACGAGGCGGGGACTCATGCCACCACCTTCTCAGACCTCACCAACGCGGCCACGGGCAGCCCACGAGCCGGGCACTCAGGCGCTGCGCCGGGTGTCGTCGCGCGGTTGGCGCACCGCGACCCCGGTGCTGCGCTCCGCAGGCCGTCGCGGTGTGGGGGTACGCCGGGCGGCCGGATGCGGCTTGGCCAGCGCCCGACCCAGCTTGGCGACCTGCTGCTCCCGGTCCACCTCGTCATGGGCATCGCGACCCACCCAGGTCACCCAGGCCATCGCGCCCAGCGCGACCGCGGCCGAGGGCGCCAGCCACCACAACACCTCCATGGCTCAGAGCGTACGAGCCGCAGCCACTGCCGCGGTCACGGCGCGCCGACCCACTCACGCTGCCCGTCGCTGAAGAGCTGGTCCTTCCAGATCGGCACCTCGGCCTTGAGGGAGTCGATCAGGGCCTTGCTGGCCGCGAAGGCCTCGCCGCGGTGGGAGGTGGCGGTGGCCACCACCACGGCAGCGTCACCGATCTTCAGCTTGCCGACCCGGTGCACAGCAGCGACCGCGGCGACGTCGTGCTCGGCGGCGACCCGTTCGCAGACCTCGCGGAGCCGATCCAGGGCGGTCGGGTGCGCGGTGTAGGTCAACTCGGTGACCCCTTTGCCGCCGTCATGGTCACGAACCCGCCCCACGAAGACCACCAGTCCACCGGAGCTGTCGTCGTCACAGGCCGCCATCACGGCGTCCACGTCCAGAGACTCCTCGGAGATGGCAGCCAGCCGCACCGCATCGCTCATGGTGCCAGCGTACCGACGTACCCTCGCCCGGGTAACGTGGAAGCCATGAGCGACTTCCCCGGCGACCCCGACGATCGGAACAACCCGTTCAAGGGCACGCCGTTCGAGCAACTCTTCTCCGGGCTCGGCGGCGCGGCCGGCGCGGGCGGGTTCGACCTGAGCGCGATCTTCGGCCAACTCCAGGCGATGATGAAGCCCCACGACGGGCCGGTGAACTGGGAGTTCGTCACCGACACGGCCCGGCGCGCGGTCGCCCAGCAGCCCGACCCCTCCCCCAGTCAGCGGGAGAAGGACTCCGTCGCCGACGCCCTCGGGCTGGCCGACCACTGGCTCGACGAGGTCACCGACTTCAGCACCGGGGTGACCTCGACCGCGGCCTGGAGCCGCGCCGAGTGGGTGGTGAACACCGTCGACGTGTGGCAGGGGCTGGTCGAGCCGATCGCCGCCAGCGCCATCGATGCGATGGGGTCGGCAGTGCCCGAGGAAGCGCAGACGATGGCCGGACCGTTGATCGGGATGATGCGGCAGGGCATCTCGATGATGGTCGGCACCCAGGTCGGCACCGGCCTGGGCGCGCTGGCCGGCGAGGTGCTCAGCGCCTCCGACGTCGGGCTCCCCCTCGGCCCCCAGGGCCAGGCGGCGCTGTTGCCTGCCAACCTGGCCACCTTCGCCGACGGTCTCGACGTGAGCGCCGACGACGTCCGCCTCTACCTGGCGCTGCGCGAGGCTGCCCATCAGCGGCTCTTCCACAACGTCGGCTGGCTCCGCGAGCACCTGCTCACCGCCATCACCGACTACGCCGGCGGCATCAACATCGACACGTCCGGCATCGAGGCGCAACTGACCCAGATGGACCTGTCGAACCCGCAATCCCTCCAGGACGCCCTCGAAGGCGGACTCTTCGACCTCGCCCGCAGTCCCGCCCAGGAGGCGGCGCTGCAGCGGATCGAGGTGACCCTGGCGCTCATCGAGGGCTGGGTCGACGAAGTGGTCAGCCAGGCCACCGCGGACCGGATGCCGGCGGCCAGCAAGCTCGCCGAGGCGGTACGCCGTCGCCGTGCGGCCGGCGGACCGGCCGAGGAGACGTTCGCCGCGCTGGTCGGCCTCGAACTGCGCCCCCGACGGCTGCGCGACGCGGCCACCCTGTGGGGATCGCTGCGCGCCCGCCAGGGCAGCGAGGCCCGCGACGGGGTGTGGCTACACCCGCATCTGCTGCCCACCGCGGCGGACCTGGACGACCCGCTCGGCTTCCGCGAGGGCGCCTCTGCGCCGGCCGAACTCGACGAGGACGCCTTCGAGGCGGGCCTGCGGGAACTGCTCGACGGGCCCGACACCGACCAGTGACGCTGCACGCCGACGCCACCGCGGTGCTCGCCCGGTGGCGTGCCCCCGACGCGGCCCAGGCGGCGCTGCAGCAGCGCTACCTGGCCACCCTGGCCGACCACCACGACGCGGTGTGGCGGCAGTGCCGGCCCGACCACCTGACCGCCTCGACACTGGTCCTCTCCGCGGACGGTGAGCGAGCCCTGCTCACCCTGCACGCCAAGGCCCGGTCCTGGTTCCAGTTCGGCGGCCACTGCGAGGACGACGACGCGACGCTGGCCGCCGCGGCACTGCGGGAGGCGGTCGAGGAGTCCGGGCTGCCCACCCTGCGTCTCGACTCCGATCCGGTGCAACTGTCGGCCCACCCGGTGCCGTTCTGCCATCCCGAGGGACCCACCACCACCCACCTCGACGTCCGGTTCCTCGCCGTGGCCGAGGACTCGGCCGGGTCGCCGACGGTGTCGGCGGAGTCGGTGGACGTGCGTTGGTGGCCCGTCGACGAACTGCCCACCGACGACCCGGACATCGTCGACCTCGTCGAGCTCGCGAGAGCCCGACTCACTGGAGCCCGGCTCACCAGGGCCCGGCTCCCCGATTCCGGTTCTCCGCGCCGCTAGGTTTGCGGGTGTGACCAGCGTGCCGAACGTCGAGGTACGCCGCTCCAAGCGGCGGCGGCGCACCGTGTCGGCGTACCGGGACGGCGACACGGTGGTGGTGATGATCCCGGCGTCGATGTCCCGCCGGGACGAGGCCGCCTGGGTGCAGAAGATGATCGAGCGGCTGGAACGCTCCGAGCGTCGTACCCATCCCACCGACGCCGAACTGCACTCCCGCGCCAAGCACCTCAACGACGAGTACCTCGGCGGTCTGGCGGTGCCCGAGTCGGTGCGGTGGGTGGACAACCAGAAGAGCAGATGGGGGTCGTGCTCCCCCAGCGACCGGGCGATCCGGATCTCATCCCGGGTCCAGGGGATGCCGACCTGGGTGATCGACTACGTCCTGATGCACGAACTGGTCCACCTGATCGAGCCGCACCACAACGACGAGTTCTGGGCCTGGGTGGATCGCTACCCGAAGGCCGAGCGGGCCAAGGGGTTCCTGATCGGCTGGTCGCATGCGGCCGACGTGGAGCCACCGGCCACCTGAGTCCCCAGCCGGTCCGCGCAACCCACCGAGGGGCGCGGGTCAGAGGCGGCGTCCGGCCCAACTGAGCAGCCGTTCCACCGGCCAGGTGTTCACGATCCGATCCGAGTCGATGCCGGCCGCCTCCGCGCGCGCACATCCGTGCCCCAGCAGGTCCAGTTGGCCGGGTGCATGCGCGTCGCTGTCGATCGCGAAGAGGCAGCCGTGGTCGCGGGCCCGCTCCAGCAGCTTCGTCGGCGGGTCGCGGCGCTCCGGGCGGGCATTGATCTCCACCGCCACCTGGTGCTCCGCGCAGGCCTCGAAGACCGCGTCGGCGTCGAACTGCGACGGCGGCCGGGTGCCACGGCTGCCGGTCACCAGTCGGCCGGTGCAGTGCCCGAGCACGTTGGTGAACGGGTTGGCGATCGCGGTCAGCATCCGGCGGGTCATCCGGTCGGCGTCCATCCGCAACTCCGAGTGCACGCTGGCGACCCTCACGTCCAGCCGTCCCAGCATCTCCTCGGTCTGGTCCAGACCCCCGTCGAGCAGGATGTCGACCTCGATGCCCTTGAGCAGCCGGAAGCCCGGCAACTGGGCGTCCACCGCCTGCACCACCTCCAGTTGCCGGGCCAGCCGAGCTGCGCTGAGCCCCCGGGCCACCTTCAGGCGCGGCGAATGGTCGGTGAGCACCAAGTACTCATGCTCCAGCTCGACGGCGGTGAAGGCCATCTCCTCGAGGCCGGACCCGCCGTCGGACCAGTCCGAGTGTGAGTGCAGGTCGCCACGCAGGGCCGCCCGGAGCTCCTCGCCGCCGGTGGTGACAGGGCCGCCGTACTCCTCCTCGGCGCGGCGCAGCCGCTCCGGCACCTCGCCGGCCAACGCCTCGGTGATCACGGTCGCCGTGCTGGCGCCGACTCCAGGCAGCGAGGTGAGTTGGCTGCGGTCGGCCAACTCACGCAGCTCGTCCTCGGTCACCTCCAGCACCGCGGCCGCGGCGTTGCGGTAGGCGCGGACCTTGTAGGTGTCGGCGCGGGCGCGCTCGAGCAGGAAGGCGATCCGCCGTAGCGCCGCGACCGGGGTCATCGACACCTCCTCACCGTCAACTTTCCTGAGCGCACACCCCGTGGATGAGCGTTTCTGCAGGTCAGCGCCCGCGAGTCGGAAGTTGTCGGGCGTGTCGTCCACACCGTTCTCCCCTGCTCCTCCACCGTAGCCGGGCCACTCTGCACAGGTCCTCCACAGGTTTGTCCACAGGCGTGGACAACGAGTTCGGCGGGAACTGTTGACCACCGGCGACGGCGGCTCCTACGGTGATCGGCAGTTGAGGCCCCCAGCCGTCCGACACTCGCAAGGGGAAGGCAAGTGTCGCCGGCAGGGGGCCTCTTCTGCATCGTCTGGCCCGCCTCAGCGTCCGGTGAACTCGGGGGCACGCTTCTGTTGGGCCGCCGCGATCCCCTCCTGCAGGTCTGCGGTGGTCATCGTCACCGGCTGGGCCAACGCCTCCCACTGCAGGCACGCCTCGATGTCGCGATGTCCGCTGCCGGCCAGCGCGACCTTGGTCAACCGGGTCGCGATCGGCGCATTGCCGGCCACCTGCTCGGCGGCGGCCAACGTCTGGGCCTCGAAGTCCCCCTCGATGACCCGGGAGACCAGTCCCATCTCGCACGCCTCGGCCGAGTCCACCAGCCGGCCGGTCAGCAGCAGGTCCCGCGCCCGGGCGCGGCCGACCACATCCGGGAGCAGCCAAGTGGTTGCCATCCCCGGGTGGATCCCGAGCCGGGTGAACGGCACCCCCATCCGGGCTCCCGGCGCCGCATAGCGAAGGTCGCAGGCGAGCGCGATCGCCAGGCCGGCGCCGATGGCATGGCCGTTGATCGCGGCGATGGTGGGCACCTCCAGGCGCCGGATCGAGAGCCAGGAGCGATAGAACGCACTCATCCGGTCGCGCAGCGTCAGCGCCGTGTGGGCGCCGTGGCCGGCCAGCCAGGACAGGTCACCGCCGGCACAGAAGGCCGGCCCGGCACCGGTCACCAGCACCACCCGGACCGACGGGTCCCCGGCGAGTTCGTCCACAGCGGCCACCCAGCCCCGGGTCATCTCCTCCGACATGGCGTTGCGCTGGTCAGGGTTGTCCAGGACGATCCTGGCCACGCCCGCGGATGGGCGCTCGAGTCGAAGATGGGTCATGCCACCACCCTAGGCGTTCGCCGGGCCCGACCCAGAGCTCCGAGAACACCAGACACTCCGAGGGACGGCAGGCCGCCAAATCCGGCCGCTGGCCGTCCGCGTGGTCTAGCCTCAGGCGGAGAACCCCGAGAGCAAGGAGGCCGTCATGGCCGAAACCTGGAGTGGCGAGTTCTACTGCGTGAAGTGCAAGGAGAAGCGCGAAGCCACCGGCGAGATTCGCGTGAACGACAAGGGCACCAAGATGGCCAAGGGCGTCTGCCCCGTCTGCAACACCAACCTGAACCGGATCCTCGGCAAGGCCTGATCCTCCGCAGCGCCCGCCCCCGGCGGGCCTGTGGATGAGCGGCGTCATCGGACGCTGGATGCTGTCACAGTGTCGGCATGCCCGATCAGCCGACAACCCCGTCCCCACCCGTCGACCTGGCGCTGCGTCCCGGCATCCGGGCGATACGACGAGGCGGTGGCACCGTGCAGGTCGGTCTGCGCGGTCCGGTCTTCACCGGCGACCCCGACGAACCCGCCGGTTGGCCCGCTGAGATCTTGGGGCGCCTCAGCGCTCACGGGCTGACCGTGGATCCGACGACGCTGCGGCTCACCCAGCTCGTCGATCCCGAGGTCGCCCGCTCGCGGGCGGCGGTGATCGCCGCGCACGGCGACCGCGCACCCGAGGTGATTCGGGCGCGGGAGCAGTCCCGGGTGCTGGTGGTCGGACCACACCGGCTCACCAACCCGATCCGCACCTTGCTGCGGCAGAGCGGCGTACCAGCCCAACAGACCGACGTCGTCGATCCTCCGGGACCGCGTCCCGATGTGGTGCTCCTGGTCCGGCAGGCGGAGATGCCACGGGCCTGGACCGACCGGTGGCTGCGCGACTCGGTCCCCTACCTGCCGGTCCGCGCGGTGGAGGGACGGGTGATCGCCGGCCCGTTCTGCGTGCCGGACCTGACCGCCTGCCTGCGCTGTGTGGACCACCAGCGGTCCGGGGATGATCCCCGTATCCCGCTGCTGGTGGAGCAGTACGCCGCGTGTCCCGGGGGCGCGATCCCCGAGCCGGTCGAGGCGACCGCCTGGACCACCGCGACGGCACTCGCCGCCCACGACGTGGTCCGGTTCCTGGATGGGCATCGCCCGCAGCTGTGGTCGGCCACCATGACCCTGGGCGGGGCCGATGGCCCCGCCCAGGATGAGTGGCTACGTGATCCCCGCTGCGGATGCTGCTGGGCTACGGAGACCGCCGTGATCTGATCAGATCAGGCTGCGCGCGATCGCCAGTCGCGCCTGGTGGACTCTCCGCTCGGCCTCGCGGGCCACGCGGAGCTGGTGCGCCAAGTGCTGCTCGGCACGCTGCTGTTGCGCCTCTCCCAGGCGCGCGTCATGCTGCGCGCGGGACAGGGCTTCGGACTGTAGGTTCATGGCTTTCCTCTTCATCACGATTCTCACTTCAAGGTCTTTGCCGCTCACTGGACACGGTGTCACTGGAGGCGGACAGGGTCTGTCCGCTACGGCTGGGGTTCTGGTCAGGCGGCTGTCTCGGTCTTGCGAGGCCGGCCGCGGGGGCGCTTGCGTGGGATCACCGTTCCGCGGAGGAACAGTTCGCCACCCCACACGCCCCACGGCTCCTGTCGGGCGAGGGCGCCCGCCAGGCAGAGGGCACGGACCGGGCACTGCTGGCACAGCGCCTTGGCCTCCTCCACATCGCTGGGGGCCTCGGCGAACCACAGTTCCGGATCGTTGACCCGACACGGCAGGTTGTCCGGGTCGATCTGGGTTCCCGCCTCATGCAACTGGACCAGAGTCGCGTCTGCCGCCCCGAGCGGCAGTGTCGCGCTGATCGTCATCTGATTTTCCTCACTCTTGGTTGGTGTGCTTCGTGGGCGAAACAAACAAGAAGGCCGCGGTTCCGGTGGTTCCGGATTCCGCGGCCTGGAGGCTGACGATCAACAAAGGTCAAGTGATCGGCGGACTCCAGACAGTGGTCCCCGGGACGTGGCCGGCAAAGATGCCGGTGCCGCGGTCGCGCACCATGCGGTCGGCAGCACCCGTCACCACGGAGGTGAGCTTCATCGAGTGCGCGACCGCGAGGGCGCCGGTGCCGTTCGGCAGGGCGTTCCACGTTGCGGTGTTGATCTCCATCTGGTGCCACCTCCTTCTCAGGTGTCGGACGCAGGTCTTGGCGGGACCTTGTGCGCGGTCTGGTCGCGGCCCGGGTGAGACGCGATGTGGTTCACCCTACGACAGAATTTCTGTCATGAGCAATCTATTTTTTCGGTGCTTACGAAATTGTGACCTGAGCGGGCCGGTCAGCCTGCTCCCCAGGTCTCGCCGACCAGCGCCAGCACCTCGTCGCCGTACTTGTCGAGCTTGCTCTGTCCCACGCCGGAGATCTTGAGGAGTTCCCCGTGGGTGGCCGGCAACCTCTCCGCGATCATCTCCAGCGTGGCGTCGGTGAAGACCACGTAGGCCGGGTTGCCCTCGGCGGTGGCGCGCTCCTTGCGCCAACTCCGAAGCGCCTCGAAGAGGTCGAGGTTGTAGTTGATCGGGCAGTTGCCGCAGCGTTTGGTCTTGCGCTCGGCGGCGTTCTCCAGCGGGCGGCCGCAGTTGCGGCAGCGGGCGGCCTTCCCCCGGGCCTTGGCCTTCCGGCGGCCCGGCGCCGCATCGCCGGCCTGCGGACGGACCATGTCGAGGAACCTCGACGGCTTGCGGGATTGGCGACCACCGGGGTTGCGGGCCAGCGCCCAGGAGAGTTCCAGGTGTCGCCGGGCTCGGGTCACCCCCACATAGAGCAGCCGTCGTTCCTCCTCGATCTCAGCGGGGGTCTCGGCGTACACGAACGGCAGAGTGCCCTCGGTGACGCCGGTGACGAAGACCGCATCCCACTCCAGGCCCTTGGCTGCGTGCAGCGTGCCGAGGGTGACCCCGTCCGCGACCGGCGCGTGCTGCTCGGCGGACCGCCGGTCGAGCTCGGCCACGAAGCCGGCCAGCGTCGCCCCCTCCGCAGCGAAGTAGTCGCCGGCGGAGTCCACCAGCGCCTTGAGGCTCTCCCAGCGGTCCCGGACCTGGCCGCGGCCCTCGGGGGGCTCGGCGCGCCAGTTCATCTGGGAGAGCACCGCAGCCACGTCCCGCGCCGAGGGGTCGGCGTGCGCCGCTCCCCGCAACAGGCTCACTGCCTGTTTGACCTCGGCCCGCTCGAAGAACCGGGCCGCGCCGCGGACGACGTACCCGATGCCGCGGGCAGCGAGTGCCTCCTCGAATGCCTCGGAACGCGCGTTGATCCGGAAGAGTACGGCGATCTCGCCGAGCGCGACTCCGGCGCGTCGCAGTTCGTCGATCCGGGCGGCCACCCCCTCGGCCTCGGCGACCTCGTCGGGGAACTCGACCCACCGCACCGCAGCCGCGGGCTCGGCCTGCGCCTGCAACTCCACGCCCTGACTCGGGGTGTTGGCGAGCAAGGCGTTGGCGACCGCAATCACCTGCGGGGTGGAGCGGTAGTTGCGGACCAGTTCGATCGAGGTGGCGCCCGGGTGCTTCGTGGCGAAGTCGCGCAGGTACGACGCGTCGGCTCCGGCGAAGGAGTAGATGGTCTGGGCCGGGTCACCGACCACGCAGATCTCGTCTCGACCGCCCAGCCACAGGTCGAGCAGCGCCGACTGCAGCGGCGAGGCGTCCTGGAACTCGTCGACGACGAACCACTTGTACTGCCGCCGGACCTGCGCGGCCGCAGCCTCGTCGGTGGCGAGCAGACCAGCACAGAGCAACAGCACATCCTCCATGTCCATCTGCCCGGCGCTGCGCTTGGCGTCCTCGTAGCCGTGAAAGACCCGGGCCACCGTCTCGTGATCGACCTCGGCGACGTCCCGACCACGCGCCGCCGCGGTGCGGGCGTAGTCCTCGGGACGCACGTTGCTGACCTTGGCCCACTCAACCTCGCTGGCCAGGTCGCGCAACAGCGACTGATCCGCCTTGAGTCGCTGTCGGCTGGCCGCCAGTGCCAGCAGCCGGATCTTCGACTCGGTCAGCTCGGGCAGCTCCCGCCCGTGCACGCGGGGCCAGAAGTAGCGCAGTTGCCGCAACGCAGCGGAGTGGAAGGTCCGCGCCTGAACACCGGGAGCACCGAGGGTCCGCAGTCGCTCGCGCATCTCGCCGGCCGCCCGCGTGGTGAAGGTGACGGCCAGCACCTCGGAAGGCTCGTACACGCCGGTCGCGACCCCGTGTGCGATCCGGTGGGTGATCGCCCGGGTCTTGCCGGTGCCCGCTCCAGCCAACACTCGCACCGGCCCGCGCAGTGCCTCAGCCACCCTGCGCTGCTCGGGGTCCAAGGAGGCCAGGAGCCTCTCGGCATCCATCACGGGCTCCTCCTCCTCCTCCTGCTCGCCGCGGCCTTCTGCTCGTCTCGGCCTTCTGCTCGTCTCGGCCTTCTGCTCGTCTCGGCCTTCTGCTCGTCTCGGCGCCACAGTAGACGCCCGCCCCGACACCCCGCCGAGTTGGGCCTTATCCCCGCCGACTTGGGCCTTATCCCCGCCGAGTTGGGCCTTATCCGCGCCGAGTTGGGCCTTATCCGCCGAAACAAGCAACCTGGGCTGCCGATATCTGACACTTCGGCTGCCGAGAGGTGAAACTTCGTCAGGGGTGGCGCCAGGACTCGATGAGAGAGCGAGAGATCGAGACGGTGCCGGGGAGGATCACGTCGCCGGTGTTGAGGGAGTGCTCCAGTTCGGCGCGGGTGAACCAGCGAGCCTCCTCCAGTTCGTCGGGGTTGGGGGCGAGCGCAGGCAACCCCGACGCAGGCAACCCCGACGCCGGCAACCCCGACGCCGGCAGCCCCGAAGGCGGGGTGTCGTCGGCCGTGCGGGCGTGGAAGCCCAGCATCAGGCTGCCCGGCAGCGGCCAGGGCTGGTCGCCGTACGCCGTCACCTCGCCGACCCGGACACCGGTCTCCTCGGCGACCTCGCGGCGGACAGCGTCGGCCAACCGTTCACCGGGCTCCACGAATCCCGCCAACGTCGAGTACCGCCGCTCCGGCCAGCCCACCGCACGACCCAGCAGGCAGGCCTCCTCGTCGCTGCCGGACGGCCCGTGGGACACCAGCATGATCACCGCCGGGTCAGTGCGCGGGAAGTGCTGACGCGCGCAGCCGGGACAGGTGAGCACGTGACCGGCGGCCGTCGGCACCAGGCCCGTCCCGCACCGGGCGCAGAACCGGGTCGCCCGATGCCACTCCGCCATCCCCACCGCCTGCCACACCAGCGGGAGGGTCGGCTGCTCACCGACGAACTCCCAGGCCCCTCGTAGGGTCACCCAGTCGTCGCCGAGCACCCGGTCCACCAGCACCGCGAAGTGGGCGATGCCGTCCACCTCGCCGAGCAGCACCCGGACGCCGTCGGGCGCCTGCCTCACCGGCACCCACTCGACCTGACCGGCGACGATCCGCAGTCGTGCCTTGGCCAGCACCAGCACTCGGGTGTCGGGGCGCTGCCACTGCTGGTCGGCCCACTCCTGGTCGGTACGGCGCAGCCCCAGCCGGTCGTGCGCGATCCAGTCACCGGCGACATGGCCGGGACCAGCGCGATCGTTCGTCGTCATCGGGGCCAAAACTACCCCCATCCACAGCCCCACCGACGCATCGGAAACCCGGTTGCGGCCGCGGCCCGCTGCCACGCACCATGGGACCGAGCCACCGGTGCCGCCGGTGCCCGACGAGAGGAGCGTGACATGACGATCACTGTCCTCGGCCTGTCCTCAGACCGACCCCTCTCGACCCGGAGCACCCGCCATGACCCCCGAGCACAACCCCGCGCCGCAGCACTCCGGCGCCCCTGACCCCTTCAC
The DNA here is from genome assembly GCF_016827675.1 of Nocardioides limicola. Classification (GTDB taxonomy): domain Bacteria; phylum Actinomycetota; class Actinomycetes; order Propionibacteriales; family Nocardioidaceae; genus Nocardioides; species Nocardioides limicola. The sequence continues at coordinate 238,103 of NZ_JAERJA010000003.1, forward strand.
CTTCGTCCCGTACGACGATCTGGCCGACGGCCAGCGCTGGTCGACCTGGCTGGACGTGGAACCGCTGTGCCGTGGTCCCGAGCCTCGCCCCGGATGGGTGGTGACCGGCAGCGGCGCGATCGACACCGAGCTCGGCATCCTCAAGACGGGCAAGGAGGCCGACGTGTCGCTGCTGCAGCGGGCCGATCCCCGCCGACCGGAGGAGTCGGTGGTGATGGCGGCGAAGCGCTACCGCTCCCCCGAGCACCGCTCCTTCCACCGATCCGCGGCCTACACGGAGGGCCGCAGCATGCGGCGCTCCCGGGATCAGCGGGCGATCAAACGCAAGAGCACCTTCGGACGGCAGGTGGCGGCCGGCGAGTGGGCGGTCTCGGAGTGGAACGCTCTGGTCCGCTGCTGGCAGCTCGGCGTGCCGGTCCCCTACCCGGTCCAGATCGACGGCACCGAGATCCTGATGGAGTGGATCACCGCCGAGGAGGAGACTGCACCCCGACTCATTCAGGTGCGGCCCGCACCGGCACTGCTGGCGTCGTACCTCGAGCAGGTACGCGACGCGCTCATCACCCTGGTCCGCGATGGCGTGGCGCACGGCGACCTCTCGCCGTACAACGTGCTGGCCGCCGGCGAGAGGCTGGTGCTGATCGACATGCCTCAGGTCGTCGACCTGGCCGGTAACCCGCAGGGATTCGACTACCTGAGGCGCGACTGCCTGGTGATGAGCGACTGGTTCACCCGCCGCGGTCTCCCGGTCGACGGTGAGGCGCTCTTCGCGGACCTGGTCGCGCAGGCGTGGTGACCGCCCCACCCCGCAGCGCCCCACGTAGGAGCGATCAGGGCAGGAGCGCTCATGGCAGCAGTGCTTCGAGGTCCTCGCGCACCGGCAGCCCGACCGGCTCCTCGAAGCGGCCCGACCTGACGTGGAAGAACGCCGCCCGTACCCGTTCCACCGGTACGCCGGTCAGCTCGGCCCAGGCGACCCGGTAGACCGCCAACTGCAGTGGGTCGGCCTGCTCACCGCGGCCGGTCTTCCAGTCCACCAGCAGCCACCCGTCCCCGTCGGCGTAGACCGCGTCGATGCGGCCGCGCACCACCTGCGGACCCAGCACCAGCGCGAACGGGGCCTCCACCGCATGCGGGACCCGGTCGGCGAACTCGCTGCGTTCGAAGGAGGCGGCGAGCTCGGCGAGCTCGGAGTCGTCCACATCAGCATCGCCGCGACCCCACAGCTCGTCGGCGTCGATCAGCGACTGCTGCCCGACGCGCCCCTCCACCCAGGCGTGGAAGCGGCTGCCCGATCGAGCGGCCGGGGACGGAGGGCGCGGCATCGGCCGGGCCAGGTCGGCGGCGAACCCGTCGGGGTCGTCCTGGAGCCGGGCCAGCGCGGTCGCCGACAGCGACGGCGGCAGCGGCACCTCGACCACGTCCGGGCGGGAGCGGCGCGCCTCACCCAGCAGCCGCTCCAGATCGGTGTCCCAGTCGGCCACCTGGGCCGCCTCGAGCATGTCCAAGCCGGTGTCCTCACCGGCCTGGACCTGCGCCACGAGTGCGGCGGCACGGCGACGCAGCTCGGCCTCGCGCCCCACCCCCGAGCGCGGCCAGAGTGCCGGCGCGCCGGCGTTGCGGAAGGGGTTGGTGGCCCCCTTCGGGGGTTGGTCAAGCCACTGCTGGGGTGGCTGCTTCCACTGAGCCATCGCCTCGGCGACCTGCTTCTGGAACACCGACGGCCCCAACGGCCGGCTGCCCTCGCCCCACAGGTAGGAGGTGACCGCCAGCCGCTCGGCGGCGCGGGTGAAGGCCACATAGGCCAGCCGCAACTCCTCCTCGCGGTCGTGCGCGCGGACCCGGTCCCGGTAGGCCACCAGCGCGGGCTTGTCGCAGCCGTCCAGCTGCGGCTGGTCGCCGGCGTCGCCACGCAACGCCGACGGCAGCGGCGGCGCGGTGCTGGTCCAGTTGGCGCGGCCGCGAGTGCTGGGGAACTTCGTCTCACACACCCCGACACAGAAGACATGCGCCCACTCCAGCCCCTTGGACCGATGCACGGTGAGCAGCTTCACCGAGTCCGCCTGGCTGGGGGTGGCCAGGTCGAGGCCGCCGGCGAAGTCGTCCTCGGCGGTCAGGTAGGCCAGCAGCGCCGCCAGGCTGACGTCCCCGTCGATGGCCTGGAAGTCGGCGACCGCCTTCACGAACAGATCCAGGTTGTCGCGTCGCGACGCGGCCGCCGGGCCGACCGCGGAGGCGAGCTCGACGTCCACGCCGGTCACATCGACAATCCGCCGCACCAGGTCGAGGAGCGGTTCGCCGACGTGCCGGCGGAGCATCCGCAGCTCGTCGGCGAGCAGGGCGAAACGCTCCCGGGCCACCGGTGAGTACGACGCCTCCGCACCCGGGTCCTCCAGAGCGTCCAGCAGCGCCGGCACCTCGACCGCGTCGACGCCGTCGGCGATCTGCTCCAGTTGATCGGTCAGCGTGTCGGCGTCGGGGCCGTCTCCGCCGGCCAGCCGCTTCGCGCGCTGCGCCAGCAGCCGGAGGTCGCGGGGGCCGATCGCCCAGCGTGGTCCGGTCAGCAGGGTCAGCAACGCGGCGTTCGCGGTGACGTCCTGCATCAGGTGCAGCACCGATACCACGTGGGCCACCTCCGGCAGCCGCAGCAGCCCGGCCAGCCCGACGATCTCGACCGGGACACCGGCGCCGGTGAGCACGTCGTACACCGCCTCGGCGCGCTTGTTGTCGCGCGTCAGCACGCCGATCTGGGACCAGTCGGCACCGCGCCCGTCATGGGCGTCACGGACCGCCTCGACCAGCCACGCCAACTCCTCCTCGCTCGACTCGAAGACCCGGACCTCGACCTCGCCCGGCGCCGCATCCGGGGCCGCCTCGAGGGGGGCCACCGGGTACTTCTCCAGCAGCGGCCCGGCCAGATGGTTGGCCACGTCGAGGATCCGGGTCCGCGATCGGCGGTTGACGGTCAGGTGGTGGATCGTCGCCGGGCTGCCGTCAGCGCGTCGGAACACCTCGGGGAAGTGCACGATGTTGGACACCGAGGCGCCCCGCCACCCGTAGATGGCCTGGTTCGGGTCGCCCACCGCAGTCACCGGGTGGCCGCCGCCGAAGAGCCGCGCCAGCATCAGCGCCTGCGCGACCGAGGTGTCCTGGTACTCGTCCAGCAGCACCACCCGGAACCGGTCCCGCTCGGCGGCACCGACAGCCGGCTGCTCGTCGGCGAGCCGGGCGCCGAGGGCGATCTGGTCGGAGAAGTCCATCAGCCCCAGCGTCTGCTTGAGGTGGCGGTACTCGCCGACCAGTCCCAGCAGTTCCTGACGCCGCTCCCCCGCGGTGATCGCCTTCCCGGGGGTGTCCGCTCCGTCGATGTAGCTCTTGCGGGCCTTGCCTGCCCGTTCCTCAGCGATCGCCGCGGAGAATCCGCGCCGCCACGTCGCGTCCTCGGCCAGCACCTGCGCCGGCGTCACCAGATGCTCACTCATCGCCGCATCGAGTTGCAGCAGCCACTGGATCACCGTCGGCGGGTGGTCGCTGAGGGCGGCGATCTCGCCGGTGTGGCGTTGCACGACCCGGGCGCCGAGTTGATAGCGGGCCGCGTCGGTGATCACCCGGGTATCGGGCTCGTGGCCGATCCGGAGGCCGTGATCGGTCAGCAGGGCGGCCGCATAGGCGTTGTACGTCGCCACCGTCGGCTCGAGGATGTCGGCCTCCTCGCCCGCAGGCGGCGCCGTCGGGTCCGGCGTGGCCAGCACCCCGGCGGCGGTCAGCGCGTCCAGGATCCGGGTACGCAGTTCGGCCGCTGCCTTGGTGGTGAAGGTGAGCCCGAGGACCTGGTCGGGGCGCACCTGGCCGGTGACCACCAGGTAGACCACCCGGGCCGCCATCAGCGTGGTCTTGCCCGACCCGGCGCCGGCGATCACCACCCCGGGCTCCAGGGGCGCGGAGATCGCCGTCCACTGCTGAGCACTGGGCGCGAACGGGGTGCCCATCACCCGCTGCAGGTCCGCCGGCGTCCGCACCGCGATCATGCCTCGACCACCGAGTCCGTGGTCGTGGTCGGGCAGAGGGTGTGGAAGCCGCAGTTGGTGCAGTGGCCCCCGGGGGTGGCCGGGAAGCGTTCGTCGCGGATCACGTCGGTGGCCGCGGCCATCAACGACCGCAGCTCGGCGCGGACCGGGTGGGCGTCGGCGTGCGGTTCCTGCCGCTGCACCAGCGCGGCACCGGGGCTCTCCATCAGACCCAACTGGACCAGTTCGGCTCCTCCGCTCGGTGCGCGGGCGTCGGCGAAGGCGCCCGCATCGACCGCGTACTGATAGAACGCCAGCTGGACGTGTCGGTCCACCTTGCTCGCCTTGGTCCGCCCGGTCTTGAGGTCGACGACCACCACCCGCCCGTCGCTGTCCACCTCCAGCCGGTCCGCCTTGCCGGTGAGCCGTACCGACCGTCCGTCCTCGAGTTCGACGACGGCAGAGAAACTCTTCTCCACCTCGGCCAAGGCCCGGGGGTTGGCCGTGTGCCAGTCGAAGAACCGCTGCATCGCCGCCTGCACCCGTTCCCGTTCCCGTTCCCGGGCCCAGGGGATCCGGAAGCTCATCCGTGACCAGACCCGGTCCACCTCGGCCAGCAACTCCTCGGTGAGCCGTGGCTCCAGTTCGCCGCGGCCGACTCGCTCGGCGACCGCATGGACGATGTTGCCGAGGTTGGCGGCCTGGTGGGTGGCTGAGGCGCCGCCGGCCTCACGCTCGAAGAACCAGCGGGCCGCGCAGGTGGTGATCGCGTCCACCATGGTGGCCGAGACGGGCACCGGCGCCTCCGGGTCTCGCAGGGGCTGGACCGCTCGGGACGCGGCTCGGGTGCCCCACCAGGTGGACGGGTCCGCAGCCGGCACCAGCGGCCGGCCGCCGACCTGCTCCCGGGCCAGCGCGGCGAGCCGGCGGGCTGCGGCCAGCCGCAGGCCCTCGGCCACGTCGGGGTCGGCGACGGTACGACGCAGCTCGGCGACCAGTCCCGCCATCGACATCGGGCGTCGGGGCCGCCCCACCAGGTGCTCGGGCTGCACCCCCAGCTCGCCCAGGAACCGGGACGGCTGCTCGCCGTCGTCGTCGGCCGAGGCGACAGCGGTGACGACCAGCCGTTCGGTGGCCCGGGTGCAGGCGACGTAGAAGAGGCGGCGCTCCTCCAGCAGCAGCTCCCGCGCTGTCACCGGAGGCTGCAAGCCGTCGGTGCCGATCAGGTCGCCGGGCAGCAGCGTGGAGCGTCGGCGCAGATCCGGCCAGCCTTCGGCCTGGACGTGCGCCACCACCACCAGCCGCCACTGCAGGCCCTTGGCCCGATGCGCGGTGAGCAGCCGGACGCTGGAGCCGCGCACACCGCGCTCGGCCAGGCTGTCCCCCGGGATCTGTTGGGCCACCAGGGTGGCCAGGAAGTTGACCACGCCTGTGTGGTCCCGGCGGGTCTCGGCCCGGGCGGCCGCGTCGAAGAGGGCACAGATCGCGTCCAGGTCCCGGTGCGCGCGTCGGGCCGCGCCGCCGCCGGCCTCCACCGAGCGGCGCAACCGGGCCGGCCAGTCGGTGCCGTCCCAGAGCAGCCACAGCAACTGCTCGGCGGTCGCCCCCGCCTCGAACGCGGTTCGGGCGCGGTCCAGCAGCGTCACGAAGGCGTGGGCGCGCGCTGCTTCGGGCCCGTCCAGTCCGTCCAGCCGGGCGGGATCGACCAGGACCTGGCGGACCAGGTCGTCCGAGGTGGGCACCGGCTCGCCGGTCTCGGATGCTCGAGCCTTCGCGCGGCTCCGCAGCTGGCGGGCGAGTCGGCGCACCTCACCGGCGTCCATGCCGCCCAGCGGCCCCATCAGCAGCGAGTGCGGGTCGGGGCCGTCCTCGCCCTGCTCGGCCCCCAGGTGCACGACTGCCCGAAGTGCCTCCAACAGCGGCTGAGTGGCCGGGTCGCGCACCAGCGGCAGGTCGTCGGCGGCGACCTCGACCGGCACCCCGGCGGCGGTCAGGGAGCGGCGCAGCCCGGGGATGGTGGTCCGCCCGGACCGCACCAGCACCGCCATCTGGTCCCAGGCGATCCCGTCGCTCAGGTGGGCCCGGCGGAGCAGATCGGCCAGGTGTTCGGCCTCGGCCCGGTCGGTGTCGAAGGTGAACACCTCGAGTCGACCCGGCTCGGCCGCCTCGGCCTCGGGTTCGGAGAAGGCCTTGCGGGCCTCGATCGGGATGCTGCCGGGCAGCGACAGCCGGGTCGCCACCCGTTGTGAGGCGCGCAGCAGCCGGGGCCCGAACCGACGGGTGGTCCGCAACGCGACCACCGGCGCCGGCCGGCCGTCCGCGGTCGGGAACTCGGTCGGGAAGTCCAGGATTCCGCGCACCTCGGCGCCTCGGAACCCGTAGATCGACTGGTGCGGGTCGCCGACCACGGTCAGGTTCCGGCCATCGCCGGCGATCGCCCGCAGCAGGGCGACCTGACCTGGGTCGGTGTCCTGGTACTCGTCCACGAAGACGTGGCTGAACCGGGCGCGCAGCTCGTCGACATGGTGCTCCGCCTCCAGCGCCGCCCGCCGGATCAGGTCGGCGTAGTCGGTGGCCCCCTGGCTGTCCAAGACGGTCAGGTACTGGTCGAGGAAGGCGCCTGCGGCGACGAACTCGGGCAGGTCGTGCTGGGCGCCGAGCCGGGTCAGCGCCGCGCCGTCCAGGCCCTTCTCCCGGGCCCGGGCGAGCACCGACCCCACTTCGTGGGCGAACCCGCGGGTGCCCAGGGCACGGCCCAACGACGCCGGCCAATGCACCGACTCGGGGTGGTCTGCCAGCAGTTCGCGGAGTACGACGTCCTGCTCCGGCGCCGACAGCAGCCGCAGCGGGGCGTCGTAGAGGTCGGTAGGGGCGTAGTGGCGGATCAGCCCGTAGGCGAACGAGTGGAAGGTGGCACTCATCGCCGCAGACACGGTGCGCCCGACCCGGGCGGTGACCCGATCCCGCAGCTGCTCGGCGGCCTTCCGGGAGAAGGTCAGCGCCAGGATCGCGTCCGGCGCCACTCCGTCATCGATGCGGGCCGCGATGGCTTCGACGAGCGTGGTGGTCTTGCCGGTGCCCGGCCCGGCCAGCACCAGCAGCGGACCCGCCCGGTGGGCCACCACCTGGCGTTGGGCCTCATCGAGGTGGACGGCTCCGGGGGGTGCCGCCGGCGCGGCGAGGAGTCGATGGCTGACCGGCATGGCGCCACCCTGCCATGTGGCACCGACACCTACCATCGAGGGCGTGCGACCTGCTGCCGCGTGGCTCGTGTCGATGCTCCTGGTGCTGCCGGTGACGCTCCCGGCTTCAGCCCACCCGACCTCGACACCGACCTCGGCTGCCGTGGATCCGGCGTACCCACGACACAGTTCCGACGGGCTTCCCGGCACCACCGTGCTGCCCGGGAACGGGCGCGTTGTCCCGGTGATCAGCAACGAGTTCAGCCAGGAGATCGCGCCGGGGCTCAGCTATCGCCGCTGGGACACCACCGACGCCCGTGGCCGGTTCCGCGCGCATCTGCTGGTGGGCGACCTGGCCGAGGCGACCCTGGGAGTGCGGTACGTCGGAGCCGGCAAGGTCCGCCACCGCGCTCCGGTGCGACGGCTGCTGACCCGCAACAACGCGATCGCCGGCGTCAACGGCGACTTCTTCGACATCGGCGAGTTGGGCGCGCCGCTCGGCCTGGGAGTGCACCGCGGCACCCTGCGACACGGGCACCTGCGACCGCACGCCGCCTTCGTGGTCGGCCGTGGCGGCAAACCACGCATCGGCAGCATCTCGGTGGTGACCCGGATCCGGGAGTTCCCGGAGTTGACCATCACGAGCGTCAACTCCCCGGTGGTGGACAGGCACGGGATCGGCCTGTACACCCCGCTCTGGGGCCGCACCGCCGGGGCGAAGGTGATCCGCGGGTCGGCCAACCGACGCGAGGTGGTGATCCGCGGAGGCCGAGTGGTGGCCAACCGCAAGCGCCTGAGCAACCGGATGCGGATCCACGGCCGGGTGCTGATCGGCAAGGGACGCGGCGCCCGGCAGCTGGCCGCCCTGAAGGTGGGCACCCGGGTCACCGTCCGGGCCCGCCCCGCGGGGAAGCCGCAGGTGGTGCTCAGCAGCAACCGGATCCTGGTCAGCGACGGGGCCCTGACCGGGCTCAATGACACCGAACTGCACCCCCGGACCGCCGTCGGGGTCAACGGCGACACGGTGATGCTGCTGGTCGTGGACGGCCGTTCCGAGTACAGCCGCGGTCTCACCATGCGTGAACTCGGGCAACTGCTGCGTGACCTCGGCGCGACCGACGCGCTGAACCTCGACGGCGGCGGTTCCTCCACCTTGGTGGCCCGCACCCCGGCGGGACGCCTGCGGGTTCGCAACGACCCCTCCGACGGGCAGCAGCGCCGGGTGCCGAACGGGCTCGGGTTCGTCTCCCGAGGCTGAGTGAGCATGACGGTGGGCGGGCGGTCGACCCGCCCGCCCACTATCGATGATCAGCCGGAGAAGGCTTCGGTGCCGGGCACCAGCTGCAGTCCGCCGATGCCGGAGTGCTGCTGGGCGTAGCCGAGCTCGCGGGCCAGGTCGCCGACACCGTTGGAGCCGGCCAGCGGAGCGAGCGCCAGCGTGGAGAGGGTGCCCAACGCCCGGCCCGAGGAGTCCAGGAAGGCCGAGCCGGAGTCTCCGGGGACGCCCGGGGAGAAGGTGTAGACCGAGTGGTTCCAGCCGTCGCCGCTGGTGCCGAGGCTGATGCCCTGCTTCGGCGACAGCGGGGTCAGCCCCAGCCGCAGGCTGGAGTTGCCGTAGGAGTAGACGGACTCACCGGCGGCGGTGCCGGTGGTGTTCAACCCCACGGGTCCACCCCAGAACGGGATCGTCGGGTTGACCTTGCCCAGGTCGGCGTTGTCCACCTTGACCAGGGCGAAGTCGTTGTAGGCACATGCGTTCGGGTCGGTCTCCCCGGTCTGGTTCATGGCCATCCAGCTGGAGTAGGCCAGGGTGCCGCCGCCGACCCGGGCACCCGAACTCAGCAGCGAACCGCCGGTGCGGAACTCGACCGGGGTGCCGAGCGGCAGGCTGCTGGCCAGGCAGCCGTTGGTGTCGGTCGCGGCGCCGGTGCCGGCACAGTGCGCGGCGAAGCCGACGTAGGTGCTGCCCACGGCGTCGGTGAAGACGAAGTTGGCCGTGCACTGGCCTCCGGAGGTGTACATCTGGACGCCGGGTGTGATGGTCGCCGAGGAGCTCGGCGCCCAATCGGTGCGCGGCGCCGCCTGGGCTGGGGCAGCCGCCACCAGACCGAGGGAGGCGGTCAGCACCAGGCTGCCAAGGGTGGACGCGAGAACACGCAAGGACATAGGACCCTCCAGAGCGGGACGTTGGACTGGGTCCCTTCAACCTAGTACGTGTTCCACCCAGGGGCAATGGCGGTCTGTCAGTACGACGGCTGGCTGGGGTCGATCTGGTTCACCCAGGCCACCACGCCACCGCCGACGTGCACCGCGTCGGCGTACCCGGCGCCCTTGACGATGGCCAGGCACTCGGCCGACCGGACGCCGGACTTGCAGTGCAGCACCAACTGCTTGTCCGAGGGCAACTGCTCCAGCGCCGCTCCGCTGAGGAACTCGCCCTTGGGGATCAGCACCGAGCCGGGGATCTGGTTGATCTCGTACTCGTTCGGTTCCCGGACGTCGACCAGCACGAAGTCCCGGCTGCCCTCCTCGCGCTCCTTGAGCATCGAGGCCAACTGGGTGACCGAGATGGTCGCGTCGGCGGCGGCGTCGGCCGCCTCCTCGGAGACCGCACCGCAGAAGTACTCGTAGTCGATCAGGCCGGTGACGGTCGCCTGCTCCCCGCAGAGGTCGCACTTGGGGTCCTTGCGGACCTTGAGCTTGCGGTACTCCATCTCGAGTGCGTCGTAGATCATCAGCTTGCCGACCAGCGGGTCGCCGATGCCGGTGAGGAGCTTGATCGCCTCGTTGACCTGGATCGAGCCGATGGACGCGCACAGCACTCCGAGCACGCCGCCCTCGGCGCAGGACGGCACCATGCCGGGCGGCGGGGGCTCCGGGTAGAGGCACCGGTAGCAGGGCGCGTCATCGGTCAGCGTCGGCGCGAAGACGGATGCCTGGCCGTCGAAGCGGTAGATGGAGCCCCACACGTACGGAATGCCCAGGAAGTACGCCGCGTCGTTGACCATGTAGCGGGTGGCGAAGTTGTCGGTGCCGTCGACGATCAGGTCGTAGCCCTTGAAGACCTCGAAGACGTTGTCGTTGTCCAGGCGCTCGCCGTGCACGATGACGTTGACCAGCGGGTTCACCTCGGCGACCGACTCCTTGGCCGAGATCGCCTTCGGTCGACCCACGTCGGACTGACCGTGGATGATCTGGCGCTGCAGGTTGGACTCGTCGACCTCGTCGAACTCGACGATGCCGAGGGTGCCCACTCCGGCCGCGGCGAGGTAGAGCAGCGCCGGACTGCCCAGGCCTCCGGCCCCGATGACCAGCACCTTGGCGTTCTTCAGCCGCTTCTGCCCGCTCATCCCCACGTCGGGGATGATCAGATGACGGCTGTAACGGCGTACCTCGTCGACGGTCAGCTCGGCTGCCGGCTCCACGAGCGGCGGAAGGGACACTGCTACTCCTCGTACTGGTCAAATGGGCGTCGTGCAGGCAACACACGGACGCGGCCCATTGTTCCTCGCCGGACAACCGGGGTGCCCCGCCAGCCCGACATCCGGACCCCAGTAGGCTGCGCATCGGACACAATGAACTTGGAGGTGACGTCGGTGAGCGTTGGCGGCTTCGGTGCGAATCTGCGACCGCGCGGTGGACGACTGCCGCGCCGCGAACGCCGCGTCCAACTCCTCAAGTCCGCACTCGAGGTGTTCGTGGCCCAGGGCTACCACGCGGCGGCCATGGACGACATCGCCGAGCGAGCCGGGGTCTCCAAGCCGGTGCTCTACCAGCACTTCCCCGGCAAGCTGGAGCTCTACCTGGCGCTGCTGGACGCCTCCTGCGACACCATCATCGACAACTGCCGAGCCGCCCTCGACGCCACCGACGACAACAAGCTCCGGGTCGAGGCCGCCGTCGCTGCGTTCTACTCCTACGTCGCCGAGGAGACCGGCGCCTTCCGGCTGGTCTTCGAGTCCGACCTGACCAGCGAGCCCGCGGTCCGCGAGCACGTGGAACGGGTCACCACCGAGTGCGCGGACCTGATCGGGCACGTCATCGCCGACGACACCGGTCTGCCCACCGACATGGCCCGGCTGCTCGCCGTCTCGCTGGTCGGGATGGCCCAGGTCTCGGCCCGCTACTGGCTGACCGAGACCGCCGGCATCCCCCGCGAGAGCGCGGCCGCGCTGGTCGCCGGACTCGCCTGGCGAGGGATCGCCGGCTACCCGCTCAGCGACGAGATCGGCTGAGAGGTGCGCCCTGCGGGGTGCTGACACCGCGCCCACGGGCGAGCCCGCGGCGTCGTGATTCCAGACCGCGTGCCAGAATCGTCACGCCGCTGCCAAGAACTGGCCGGCACTGAGTGAAGGAGCACCTGTGGAGGTCAAGATCGGCGTCCAGAACGCCGCCCGCGAACTCACCGTCGACGTGGCGGCCGAGGCGGACGAGGTGGCCGCCCTGGTGTCCGCCGCCGTCGAGTCCGGGGGCGTCCTCGCCCTCACCGACGTGAAGGGGCGACGGACGATGGTGCCCGCCGCGAAGCTGGCCTATGTCGAGATCGGCAGCAGCACCGTCGGCACTGTCGGCTTCCGCAGCTGAATCCCCGGGCTCCTCAGGAGTCCAGGCCGAGCTGGGCCATCCGGTCCGCGTGCCGCTCGGTGATCCGGGCCAGCAGTTGCCCGATCGCGACCAGATCCATCCCCGGGGTGTCGGCGCCGGCGAGCAGCCCGGTCAGGGCATCGCGGTCGGCGATCACGCGCTGTGCCTGGGCGAGCGCCTCGCCCATCAGCCGGCGACCCCACAGGGCCAGCCGGCCACCCAGTTGCGGATCCGCCTCGATGGCGGAGCGGACCCGGTCCACCACGAACTGTGAGTGCCCGGTGTCGGCGAGCACCTCGGTGACCAACTCCCGGGTCTCGGGGTCGAGGAACTCGGCGATCTCGCGGTAGAAGTCGCAGGCCAGTGAATCCCCCACGTAGGCCTTGACCAGGCCCTCGTACCAGTCCGCCGGCTGGGTGTGGTCGTGGAACGCGGTGATCGGGGCGGCGAACTCGGCCATCGTCGCGAACGGGTCGGCGCCGAGCTCGACGATCCGTGCCCGGACGCTGGCCACATGGGTCATCTCCACCGCAGCCATGGTGGCCAGCGCCACCTTGTCCTCGAGCGTCGGAGCGAGCTTGGCGTCGGCCGCGAGCCGGTCGAACGCGGAGATCTCGCCGTACGCGATCACCCCCAGCAGATCGACGACTGCGGCGCGGTAGCGCGGGTCCTTCGTGGCCGAGGATTCAGTCATGCTCGAACCCTACCGATAGTCTGGGGTCTACGAGGGCACCGGAACACTCTTCGGCGCCCCTTCCCCCAGACCGGGGGCGAACCGCGCTCCTGGTCGCGTATGTCCGCGGCCTTCGCAATCTTGAAGTGGGCCGCAGCCCCTGAGCAGAGAGCGAAGAACACTGACTACCGAAGCCACCACCCATACCTTCCGCGACCTGGGCGTCCTGCCCGAGATCTGCGACGCCCTGGAACGCAAGGGGATCAGCACTCCCTTCCCGATCCAGGAGATGACCCTCTCGGTCGCCCTGATGGGCACCGACCTGATCGGCCAGGCGCGCACCGGCACCGGCAAGACCCTCGCGTTCGGCATCCCGATCGTGCAGCGGGCCGTCGCCCAGCACGACCCCGACTACTCCCAGATGGCCACCGGCAAGCCCCAAGCCCTGGTGGTCGCCCCCACCCGGGAGCTGGCGCTGCAGGTCTCCGGCGACCTGACCCTGGCCGGCAGCGACCGCGGCATCCGAGTGCTGACCGTCTACGGCGGCGTCGGCTACGAGCCGCAACTGGAGGCCCTCGAGGCCGGAGTCGACGTCGTCGTCGGCACCCCGGGCCGGTTGATCGACCTGGCCAACCGCCGGGTCCTGGACCTGTCGCACGTGAAGTCGCTGGTGCTCGACGAGGCCGACGAGATGCTCGACCTCGGCTTCCTGCCCGACGTGGAGAAGCTGATCGGGCTCACCCCAGAGACCCGGCAGACGATGCTGTTCTCGGCGACCATGCCGGCCGCCATCGTCTCGCTGGCCCGGACCCACATGCGGCACCCGATGAACATCCGGGCCGAGTCGACCAGTGACAGCCAGATGGTGCCGGCCACCGCCCAGTTCATCTACGTGGCCCACGACCTCGACAAGCCGGAGATCATCGGGCGCATCCTGCAGGCAGACGATGCCGAGAAGGTGATCGTCTTCACCCGCACCAAGCGTCAGTCGCAGCGGATCGCCGACGACCTCTCCGAGCGCGGTTTCGCAGCCAGCCCCCTGCACGGAGACATGCAGCAGGCGGCCCGGGAGCGGGCGATGAGCCGGTTCCGTGAGGACAAGGTGAAGGTGCTCGTCTGCACCGACGTCGCAGCCCGGGGCATCGACGTGGCCGGCGTCAGCCACGTCATCAACTACACCTGCCCCGAGGACGACAAGACCTACGTGCACCGGATCGGGCGGACCGGCCGGGCCGGCGCCACCGGCGTCGCGGTGACCTTCGTCGACTGGGCCGACGTGACCCGGTGGAAGGTCATCAACAAGGCCCTGGGGCTGCCGTTCGAAGACCCCCAAGAGACCTACTCCACCTCCGACCACCTGTACCACGACCTCGGTATCGCGCCGGGCACGAAGGGGCGGATCGTCCCCGAGAAGCCGGCCGAGCCCAAGGGTGACCGCTCCCGCGGTGGCCGTTCGGGCGATCAGGGCAAGGGCCAGTCGCGTGGTGGCCAGTCCCGTGATGGCCAGTCCCGTGATGGCCAGTCCCGTGGTGGACGCGGCGGCCAGCAAGGTGCCCGCGGCAGCGACACCGCCGACGCGGATCAGCCGCAGCGCAGCCGCAACAACCGGAACCGGAACCGGAACCGGACCCGCCGTCGGGGCGGCCAGGTGGTCGGCAACGGCGACAGCGGCGCCACCAGTTCACCGGCATCGGCCTGAGGACTGGCTCAGGCGACGACGACCACGGTGGTGCCCAGGGGCGCGAACTCCCACAGCGCCTCCGCGTCCTCGGGAGCCTGCCGGATGCAGCCGATCGACAGCGGCGTGCCCAACTGGTCCCGGGTCTGCACCGGCTTCCCGTTCTTCAGCGGGATGTCGTGGAACCCGATCGCGGCTCGCTCACCGCGGGTGAAGCGCACGAAGTGGCGCATGGTGCCGGAGTTGTCCACACCGATCGCGTTCTCCGAGCGCGAGTAGACCGAGTAGGTGCCCGGCTTGAGGTTGTCGTAGATCGAGCCGGAGACCGGGTAGGTGCGCCTGACCTGCTCGTCGGCGTCCACCAGCCACACCCGCTGGGCCGCCTGGGCGAAGACCACCCGGTAGCCGGACCCGGAGTCCTTGGGCAACACGGTCGGATCGGGCACCAGCGCAGTGCCTGCCCGGGCGGGCGTGGGTCGACCGGTGGCCCGAGCCGGCACCTCGTCGGCCTCGGGCTCGGCGGCCACCTGCCCGTCGGGCTCGGCGGCGACCTGCCCCTCCGGATCGACCGCGACCTGACCGGAGTTGGCCGACACCTGACCGGACTTGGTCAGCGAACCGACACCGAGCCCACCGAGCACCGCCACGAAGGTCACCGTCAGCGCACACAGCGCCACCGCGAGCCGCCCGTAGCGCGGCCGGACCCCCTCCATCCGGTGCCTCGACATCAGCGACTCCCGGCGCGCTTCACCAGGTTCGCAGCGACGTCACGATAGGCCTGGGCCCCCTTGTGGGACCGGCTGGTCGACAGGATCGAGCGTCCGACCGCCGGCGCCTCGGCGAACTTGATCGACTTGGGGATCGGCGGCTCGATCACATCCAGGTCGTAGGCGTCCGAGATCGTCTCCAGCACCGTGCGCGCATGGTTGGTGCGCCCGTCGTACAACGTGGGGAGCACCCCCCACACCTCGAGCTTGCGGTTGGTGAAGCGACGTACGTCGTGCACCGTGTCCAGCAGTTGCCCGACGCCGCGGTGCGAGAGCGTCTCGCACTGCAGGGGCACCACCACGGCGCGCGCCGCGGTCAACGCGGCCACCGTGAGCACACCCAGCGACGGGGGGCAGTCGAGCAGCACCCAGTCGTAGCCGGCACCGTCGTCCTCGAGTTGCTCCAATGCGGACTTCACCACGTGCTCACGACCGGTCCGGGTGAGCAGGTCGGCCTCCGCACGGGCCAGTTCGATGGTGGCCGGCAGCAGGTGCACCCCATCGTCGGTGGGGATGATCGCCTCGCGTGCGTCCAGCCCCTTGGTAAGGACGTGATGGACCGACGTCTCCAGATCCTCCGGGTCGATGCCCAAGGAGAAGGTCAGGCAGGCCTGCGGGTCGAGGTCGACCAGCAGCACCGAGTGCCCGGACTCGGCCAGTGCCGCTCCGAGCGAGGCGACCGTGGTCGTCTTGGCCACGCCACCCTTCTGGTTGGCGATCGCGAGTGTGGTGCTCATCAGGCCCCATCATGCCGCACCGGCCCAGACGGTGGGTGGGCGACACTCACCTCGGGTGCACCTGCGAGAGTGAGCCCATGAGCAAGACCGCCCTCATCACCGGAGGCACCGCCGGGATCGGCCGCGCGTTCGCCGACGCTCTGGCCGCCGACGGCCACGACCTGATCCTCGTCGCCCGGGACGCCCAGCGGCTGGCCGACACCGCTGCGGAACTG
Source organism: Nocardioides limicola (assembly GCF_016827675.1). Classification (GTDB taxonomy): domain Bacteria; phylum Actinomycetota; class Actinomycetes; order Propionibacteriales; family Nocardioidaceae; genus Nocardioides; species Nocardioides limicola. The sequence goes on from NZ_JAERJA010000003.1 coordinate 253,946, forward strand.
AGCGCAGTCCACCAGATAGCCGTTGAGACGATCGCCGCCGACCTCTCGGTCCGCGAGGACGTGGACCGGGTCGCGGGTCGCCTCTCGGATCCCGGCCGGCCCGTGGACCTGCTGGTCAACAACGCCGGCTTCGGGCTGAAGGGCCGCTTCGCCGACAACCCCATCGACGCCGAGCAGGCACTGCTGGACGTCCTGGTGACCGCGGTGCTGCGACTCAGTCACGCTGCGCTGCTGCCGATGGCCGAGCGTGGTAGCGGAGCCATCATCAACGTGTCCAGCGTGGCCGCGTTCCTGCCGCGAGGCAGCTACAGCGCGGCGAAGGCCTGGGTGAACAGCTTCAGTGAGTGGGCGCACCAGGAGTACGCCGATCGCGGGGTGAGCGTGATGGCCCTGTGCCCGGGCTTCGTGCGCACCGAGTTCCATCCCCGGATGGAGGTCGGCCACGACTCCGCCCCGACGTTCATGTGGCTGGATGCGGCCGCCGTGGCCGCCGACGCGTTGGCGGACCTGCGCCGCGGTCGGGCGATCTCCATCCCGAGCAAGCGGTACAAGCTGCTGGTGGCCGGCAGCCGGGCGATCCCCCGCGGCCTGCTGCAACGAGCCCAGTCACTGGGTCGGAAGTAGTCCGGGCAGAGCCTCGTTCAGCCCAGCCGTTCGCCGGTGTCACCGGTGGCCGCTGCCCGCGCCCGGCCGGCGCGCTCGAGGAGGGCGTCGAGCATCTCCGGCTCGGTGGTGTGGCAGCCGAGTTCGTGGTCGACCTTGCCGGTCCCGTGATGATCGCTGGAGCCGGTCCGGATCAGGCCCAATCGGTCCGCCACCTCGGCCAGTTCCCGACGTACCTGGGGGCGGTGGTCCTGGTGCGCCACCTCGACGCCGGCCAGGCCCACGCCCGCCAGTTCGGCCAACCGAGACTCGGGCAGGTGACGCCGAGTCCCCCGACCCCACGGATGCGCCAGCACGCTCACTCCTCCGGCGGCCTCGACCGTCCGGATCGCCTCCTCCAACGGTGCCGCCCACCTGTCCACGTACGCCGGCCGGCCGCGGCCGAGCAGCCGGTCGAAGGCCTCGTTGCGATGCTGCACCTCCCCGAGCCCGACCAGCGCATCGGCCACATGCGGTCGGCCGACCGCAGCCGCCGGGCCGGCCACCCGGTCGACCTCGGCGACAGTGATCCGACTGCCCAACTCACGGAGCCGGGCCACCATCTGCGGCACCCGGGCGTCGCGACCCTGACGGATGCGATCCAGCATCGCGGCCAGCCCGGGATGGTCAGCCGCCGGCAGGTAGGCCAGCAGGTGCACCGAGGCGCCGGCCTCCTCGGCGCTGATCTCCAGGCCACGCACCAACCCGATGCCCACCCGGTCGGCGGCCTCGGCGGCCTCGTCCCAGCCGGCGCAGGTGTCGTGGTCGGTCAACGCGATCACGTCGAGACCTGCTGCTGCGGCGGCCCGGATCAGCTCGGTGGGCGTCTGGGTGCCGTCACTGACCCGGGAGTGGGTGTGCAGGTCGATCCGCATGCCGCACAGCCTGCCACCTGCACCGCTCACCACGGGGGCGCAGTGCCACCGAAGGGCATCTCGACCAGGTGAGGCCCGTCGCCGGAGACGTCCCGAAGGATCCAGTCGTCGCGCAGCAACAGCATCGCCGAGGCGGGTCTCATCACCATCCACAGCCACCGTCCGGCGGCCTCGCCGGCGACCACCGAGCGGTCGAACCTGGTGTCGGCGTCGGCGGTGTAGACGTCCCACAGGGGCACGCTCTGGCGGCCGGTGCGGATCCGCACCGACGGCCGCCCCAGACCGATGGTCGGGTCGGGCACCGGCGTGCCCGCACACCGGGCGCCGAGTCCGGTGCCTGGCTCCTCGGCCACCACCAGCACATCGACCGGGCCGTCCAGGTCGCTGGTGCCCGAACAGCAGGTGAGGGTGGCCAGCACCTTGTCGCCGTCACCGACGACGGCGAAGTCGGTCACCGACCAGCCTGGCCCCATCGGCCACGGCAGGTAGGTCGGGAAGTCGCCCGCGGTGCGGAGCTGCTCGGCGAAATCGGCGTACGACGAGTGCGTGGGTCGCCACAACGGCGTCACCACGCCGTGGGTGGGGCAGCGCCACGGCCCCTCGGCGCGGCTGAGCTGCTCCGGGCAGGTGGGACAGGCTGCGGCCAGCGACATGGCTCCACGGTGATCGTTGTGGCCCTTCTCGTCAAGCAGATCGCCTACGGTGGCACCCGTGACGTGGCTCGATGCACTCGGCTGGACCGGTACCGCGATCCTGGTGATCTCTTTGATGCAGGCCCGGGTGCTGCGGTTCCGGGTCCTCAACCTGGCCGGCAGCGTGCTGCTGCTGGCCTTCAACGGCCTGTTGCAGATCTGGCCGATGGTGGCGCTCAACGCCCTGCTGGCGGTGATCAACGTGTGGTTCACGGTGAAGCTGCTGCGGACGCGGCACGACACCGCCACCTACCAGGTCGTCCAGGTGCGCACCGACGACGGGCTGCTGGAGCATCTGCTGCGGCTGCGTGCCGAGGACATCGCGGAGCATCAGCCCGACTTCGATGTGGGTGCCCTGGCCGAGCGCGACTACGCCTTCGTAGTGGTCGCCGAGACACAGTTGGTCGGCGTGGTGCTGCTGGACGGCGACGGGGACACCGCGGTGGTCAGGCTTGACTACGTCCTGCCCGCCTACCGCGACTTCACGCCGGGCGAGTTCGTGTGGCGGCGCAGCTCGATGCTCGCCGAGCACGGGTTCCGGCGAGTCCTCACCTCACCGCAGATGGTGGACGACTACTACCCGCACGTCGGCTTCCGCCGCGAGGGCGACCGGTTCGTGCTCGACCTGTGACCGGCTCAGCCGAAGTCACCGAATTCGCCGTTGACCTGTTCGAGAAGGTCGGCCAGTGCCTCGATCCGGGTCGCCAACTGTCCTGACGAGTTCGGCGCTCCGGACCAGGCTGGGTATCGTGCCGCCACGGCCGCGTGCATGCCGACGAGGGCCGCCTCGGCCGCTGCCAGCACGTGTGTCTGATCGACCGTCGCGGGGTCGATGCCGGGCACATCGACCGGGGTCAGGTCCGCCCACGCACCCACCAGGCGCGGCTGCAACTGCTTCAGTTCAGAGGTCATCGTCGCAGCCTGCTCCCCTACCCAGTCGGCGACCGGCAGACCGATCTGCGGCTCGTCCGCGCGGCGCGCTGCCAGCACCGACTTGGCGAGCACCTTCTTGCGAAGTCGAGCAGACCAGGGGAAGGAACGGCCCCTGCGGTCGAGTTCCGCATTCAAAGCGCGAAGAACCTCCGCCGATCCGGCACCGACTGCGGTGTTGACCCGCTCGCCGGGGACCATGCCGACCGGGTCGAAGCCGACCAGTTCGGCGAACCGATTCCACAACACGGTGGGGGCAGCACCGGGGGGCGGGACAGTGAGCAGCGTGACTCCGCCGGCCACGTCTGCCCATCGTCGTGCCAGTCGCACTGAGTTCTGCTGCATCCAGAAGGTCCTGCTTGCGCGGGTCACGTCGCCCGGAGCTCGCTCGACCCGGGGACGTCCTCGCTTCAGGGCAGCGTGGTAGTCGGGCCAGGTCCAGGACCGGCCGTTCTGAATCGTTTCCTGCCACATGCCGCGAATGCTCCGATTGAGGTCCCGCAGGCTCAGCACGACCTCCACCTGGCAGTGCGGGAAGCTGCCCATCACCCGGCGTATGCCAGCCGGCGAGGCGGACCCCATCAGCTCCATCGAGAAGACCGCCGTGCCCGGCCAGGCGTCGATCTCGTCCAGAACCTGCTGCCAGGCGCCTGCGTGGCTTCGGCGGCCGGGCAGGTCGGTGCGCCCCAGGACGTCTCGGGTTGCCCTCGAATGTTGCCCCCAGGTGCGCCCGGGGACCAAGACGCCCTGACTGGCCAGGGTTGCCTTGTTCGCGAAGAGGGTGGACTGGAGGTACGTCGTCCCCGACTTCATCGCCCCCACATGGAGCACCACGCGGTTAGCCATCGCGTCGCCGATCAGGACCCAGTCGCGTAATCCTCGAGGAGTCGCCGGCCGATGATCATCTTCTGGATGTCGGAAGTCCCCTCACCGATCAGCATGAACGCCGACTCACGGTAGAGACGCTCGATCTCGTACTCCTTGGAGTATCCGTAGCCCCCGTGGATCCGGAAGGAGTCCTCGACGACCTCGTTGCAGTACTCGCTGGCCACCATCTTGGCCATCCCGGCCTCGACGTCCATCCGCTGGCCGGTGTCCTTGAGCCGGGCGGCCCGCACCATCATGGTGTGCGCGGTCTCGACCTTGGTGGCCATCTCGGCGAGCCGGAACAGCACCGCCTGGTGCTGGGCGATCGGCTTGCCGAAGGTCTCCCGCTGCTGGGCGTAGTCGATGCCCAGCTCGAAGGCGCGCCAGGCGATTCCGCAGGCGCGGGCGGCCACGTTCACCCGACCGACCTCGACCCCGTCCATCATCTGGAAGAAGCCCTTGCCCGGTTCGCCGCCGAGGATCTGGTCGGCCGAGATCTGGTGACCCTCGAAGATCATCTCCGTGGTGTCGATCCCCTTGTAGCCCATCTTGTCGATCTTGCCGGGCACCGTGATGCCCTGGGCGACCTCACCGAACCCGGGGGTCTTCTCGACCAGGAACGCCGTCATGTTCTTGTAGACCGATTGAGCGCCCTCGTCGGTCTTGGTGAGCACCGCGACCAGGGTGGAGGAGCCGCCGTTGGTCAGCCACATCTTCTGGCCGGTGATCGCGTAGGACTCGGGGGTCCCGTCGGCCGAGCTTGTCGCGACCACGGCCTTGGTGGAGACGGCCGCGACGTCGGAGCCCAGCCCCGGCTCGGACATCGAGAAGGCACCGCGAACCTCGCCGGTGGCCATCTTGGGCAGGTACTTCTGCTTCTGCTCCTCGGTGCCGTGCTGCATCAGCATGTAGGCAACGATGAAGTGGGTGTTGATCACACCGGAGACACTCATCCAGCCGCGAGCGATCTCCTCCACACAGAGTGCGTAGGTGAGCAGCGACTCGCCGAGCCCGCCGTACTCCTCGGGGATCATGATCCCGAAGATGCCCAACTCCTTGAGGCCCTCGACGATCTCGGTCGGGTACTCGTCCGCGTGCTCGAGCTCTTGGGCAACCGGGATGATCTTGGCGTTCACAAACTGCCGGACCGTCTTCAGGATCTCCTCCTGGATGTCGGTCAGGCCTTCGGTGCTGCAGAGGCGACCCATGATGCTCGTACCCTTCGTCTACGCACGCCCGCAGGGAGTTGCGGAGGCAGTTGGCGGTTCGGGAGATCCTAACCTCGCAACGCGAGTCATTCCTCGTCAGGTTCGCTGGCTGGCCACTCGCCGAGCACCACCGACAGGTCCTGGTCGAGTTCATCGAGGAGACGTTCAAGGCCGGCGAGCAGGACGGCCTCCTCGGCCACACCGACCTCGAGCACGCTGAACCTTTCGCTCAACCCGTGGATGCGGTCGAGTCCCGCTAGCACCCGGAGCCGACGGCGTACTCGGCCGGTGGTCACACCGATTCCTGACGGTAGCGACGCAGCGCGGCCCCGGTGACCTTGGAGTCAGCCTTGGCAGCCGGCAACAGGAGCTCTCGGACGAGGTCGGACAGGTCGGCCACCCGGAGCTGCAGCGCACGGAGTTCAGCGAGCTGGCCCTCCAGGTCCCGAGCCTTCTCCTCAAGTGCCGTGGCACGCCGATCGACGAGCCCTGCGGTGGCGCGGCTGACCAGCCCCCTGGCGGCCTGGCGGGGCGACCGACGTGGCACCGGCGCCTCGTCGGCCTCGGCGGCCTGTCTCAGCAACAGCTCCGCCAGAGCCCGGACCGCGAGCTCGGCGATCTCGGAGTCGGATACCTGGCCCGGAGTGCGTCCGCCCGGCCGGGACGCCTCGAGGTCCCCGAGCTCGCCACGGACGTCGTACCCGGCCTCCGTGATAGCCCGGATCGCCCGCCTGCTGCGGCGGGCGGCATCAGCCACCTGCTCGTCTGTGGCCCCGATCGACTCGGAATCCAACCCGGCCAGTACGCCGTGGGCGAGAGTGTCCCGCAGCCAGCGCGCCTGCTCGCGGTTGCCGACCAATCGATCACCCACAGCCACATTCACCCGCCGCAGCACCTCGGCGGCGACCACCCCGAGACTCTCATTCGTGCGCTCCACGTTCATCTCCAGTCCTGGTACGTCGATTCCGCACGCGGCGGCGAATCGGTGCCACAGTTCATCGCGATGGGCCTTCGATTTCGGCATGGTGATCACATGCACCCGGTCCGGGGGCAGCGTGGCCCCCCACCGGGCGGCGACCTTCGCCGGGTCCATGGTGCGCCAGCCCCACTCGGCACGGGGACCTGCCTTCTCGCCCTTGGGGCGCCACTCCTCCAACGGCGTGGTGAGGGCGAACTTGAGGCGTTCCTGCCAGGCCGAGGGGACGGCTCGCGCGAAGTCGCGGGCGGTGATCACCACGTGCACCTCAAGACCGGAGAGATCGCTCAGGGCTCGCGCCGCCTGGTCAGCCGAAGCCCCGGCGAACAGCTCGTAACTCAGCACCGCTGTCGGTCCCTGCCAGCGACGGATCTGGGCAACCAGACGGCCCCAGGCCTCGGCAGCGGCGGGAGGCAGATCCGCGAGCCGTCGGTCCTCCCGGACCACCATGCCCGCGTGCACCCGGTCCAGATGTCGCTCACCCACCACCGCGATCCCCGCAGCGGCCAGCTTCTCCCGGTTCAAGGCCAACACGTTCTGCAGGTACGTGGTGCCCGACTTGGGGGCTCCCACGTGCAGGAACACGCGCTCAGTCATCACGACTCCCCGTGGACTCGGTCGTCGAGCCCCAGGCGAACGCCAGACGCCACCTTGCCGGGACGGCACGGTCGCTCCGGGTGCGGAGGACGAGGCCAGCTTCGGTGGTGCCGGCACTGTCGATCAACCGGCCCCCCAGTCGCTCGGCAGCGGCGATCAGGTCGCTCGGGTCGACCGGGCGAAGTCGGGGGCCGGACTCGTCGGCCCGATCCACGGCAGGCCTCGCTCGTCCCACGGCCTCGCCCTCGAGGAAGAGGGAGCCACCGCCCCGGACGACCATGCTGACGAAGTTCCAGAAGTTCTCGCGCCCGTCACGGTCGAGTGCCTCGACCAAGCCGCGGGCGGTCACCACATGTGCTGGGGCAGCATCCCGGGAGACCATCGCCGCGCGTGTCCAGGTGCTGCGTAGATCGAGGAGGTTCAGTTGGCCGAAGCCGGCACGCAGGCCCTCGTCCTTGGCCACACGCGCCGCGGGGCGGAACGACCCACGGGCGTAGTCGAGGCCGAGCACCCACCTGCCCGCGCGGGCCCAGTGCAGGACGTCGCCGCCCCGACCGCAACCCACGTCGACGATCCGAGCGTCGGTGGCGGTGCTGGCGAGCACCCAGTCGGCGAACTCGGAACCGTTGAGGTCGTCCGATTCGGCGAGTCGGCTCTCCCATTCCCGGCGCTGACGCATCAGGCTGCCGAACCACGCGTCGAAGCGGTGCTTGATCTCGTTCGAGGGTTGGTGCCGGAACGACGGGTCGGGCACTCGCCAGCCCGGTCCATAGCTCACCGCGAGCATCGCGTCGACGTCGGCTGGTGCGGGCAGCATGCGTCCCTCGAACTCGAGCTCCGTCAGGGGCAGCACCGCACTTCGGGGCACAGGTGCCCGCACCGTCGCTGTCTCGTGCAGGTACTCCCCCACATAGAACGTGGTGTAGACATCGATGCTGCCAATCACCCCGTCGGAGGCAGTGAAGACCACGGTGATGAACGAAGCGGACTTGGTCACCACACGCAGGCCGCGGCGCCGCAGCGCCCGCGTCATCCCGTAGAGTTCGAGGGCCATCTCGGCCGGTGTCGAAGCCTCGCTGAGGTAGGCCAGGTCGACGTCGGAGTCGTGGCCGATGACACCGCCCTCCCGAGCGGCGCCAAGCAGGGTGCCGAAGGCCATCCACGCATCGATGCCACAGTCCTCGCGCAGGATCTGCAGCACCACCTCGGTGAGCTCGACCAGTTCGGTCACCACGGCTTTGTCCCGTCCCGAGAACGGGTGCTGGAGCAGTCCCCACTTGTCGACCATGAACGGGACGCCGTGCTTGTCCCGCAGGCTGACCCGGCCCTCGCCGTCACCGAAAGCGACCTCGTCGTCGAAGATCACCCGGCGTGCCGAGGTGACTCGGACCCGCGAGGCACCTTCGAGGAAGCGCCGTAGCCGCTTCGGCCACTCGACCTTGGTCCCGCCGCTACCCCGAGACGGCGCATCGACACTGAACGACCACGTGTGGTGGTCATCGAAGTGGACGTCGCAGGCGCCGGTGAACCCGGGCGGCAACGTCACTCCGGATTCGTCGACTCGGACCCCAGATGACACTCGGACACCCTAGGACATCGGCGGTCAGGGCACGTGCACCCGGGCACTGATCACCGCATGATCGGTGATCCGGGGCACCATCGCGCTCCGGTCCTCCCGATAGCCGGAGAACGTGACGCCCCCCGACCCGAAGATCCAGTCCACCCGAAGCCGTCCCGAGGGCGGCCGACACGGCGTTCCCCGGGAGCCACCCCGCGCGGCGTACAGGTCGGTGCGGGTGGTCACCGTGCAGAAGACGCCGGCCCGTTCGTTGAGGTCGCCGATGAAGAAGACCGGTATCCCGTCCTTGCGCAGTTCGTTCAGCGCGGGGATCTGGATCCGCATCGCCGCGTCCCGTTCGGACTGTCGGCCGCCGGGTGAGTTGTGCACGTTGACGAGGTAGATCTCGCGCAGCGACGTCCGGTGGCGGAGCCGGACCATCGGCCGCACCCGCGGCCCGGCCACGAACGCTGTCGCGAGTGCCGATGTCCACGTCGGCTCCCACATCTCGGTCCGCCACATCACGGTGGTCTGGACCGCGCCGGGTCCCTGTGGCGTGTAGAAGGTCCAGGTGTCGCCGAGGCGCTCCCGCAGGATCGCGTACTGGTCCCGCTGCAACTCCTGGAAGCCGACGATGTCCGGCTGGTCCCGGAGCAGCAGGTCCGCCGCCCAGCCGGCGCGTTGCCGCCCGGGGGCGTAGCCGGGAGCGGTCCCTCCCGGCACCGTGTGGTTGCTGCCCAAGACGTTGAACGTCATCAGGGTGAACTCGTAAGGCAGCGCCCGCGCCGCCTCCTCCGCAGCGTCCCGCAGCGCTTCGATGCCTTCGGGCAACTGCACCGGCGGCCGTTCGTCGAGCGCCTGCTGCGTGGCACGTTCGGCTGCCTCGGTGTCCGCCTCGCTGACCTCGGCCGTCTCCGGGTCGTCGGGAGCCACCGCGTCGTGAGGCCGGCCCCCCGGAGCAGCCCACAGCAGCGCTGCGATCAGTGCGATCACCGCGACTGCGGCCACCAACGACAACGCCTGGGTCAACCGCCCGGGTCCCGAAGTGGCTGACTGCTCGGCCAGGTCAGTCGACCTCGATCTTGGCGTACGGGTCGATCCCCTGCGCCGCGGTGCGCGCCATCAATTGCGGGTTGGGGCGAGCACTGACCGGCGGGTTGTCGTACCAGTGGTCCACGAACCGGGCGTAGGCACGCGCCTTGGCCGGTGCCTGCATCCGCATGCCGGCCTCGTCGCTGGCGATCACCAGCGGCGACCAGTTGGCAGAGCCGTTCCACACCATCGATGCTCGGGTTCGGCCGTCCCAGACGCCACGCACGGTCATCACCTTGGTGTGCAGATAGCGGTCGTAGACCCCGTCGCCGTCGAAGTCCTGGACGATCTGTCGGAACGGGACCGGCCTGTTGCCCTCGCTACGGAGGATCCGCATCACCTGGTTGCCGGCGACGGCGTAGATGATCTTGATGTCGCAGCCCTGGTCCTGTTTGCGGGTGATCAGCCGGGCGATGTTCTTGCCGCGCTCACCGTGCCACGAGGTCATCGCGATCCTGATCTGGGTGCGGCCGTTCGGGGTCGCCGGATGGGTCGAGCCGCGACATTTGACCTTGCGCAGGTCGTCCAGCACCGGATCGCCGCTGATCTTCGGGCCCTGGTAGGGGTAGAACTGGGTCTCCCAGCGACCGAAGGTGTTGGTCCGCCAGGCCGGTCGGACCGGCTCGTCGCGGTAACTCTCGTTGAAGGTCCGCATGAAGTCCCGGAAGATCGGGCGCTTCTCGGTGATGATGTCCACGTCGTTCCACTGGTGAGTGGCAGCGATCCGGGTGGCGTTGTGACCGCCGTAGATGATCACGTGGCGGACCCCGTTGACCCGGGTGAAGAGGAAGTACTTGCTGTGCGCGATGCCGCCACGGCCACGACACGAGCCCACGCACCGGGTGACGCCGCTCTTACGGGCCTGGGGGCGCTTCCGGTTGCCGTTGCGCTTGAGTTCCCGCTCGAGTTCATCGAGGAGTTCGTTGGGGTTCTCGGCGTGGGCGTTGCCGACCCAGATGATCACCCGCACCGAGACCCCCCGCTTGTGCGCGTTGATCAGGGCCCGGGTGATGGCACCACTACGGATGTTCCAACTGTGGATGCGGATCTTCTGCTTGCGTCCGGTGCCGCGGATCGAGCGCACGATCTCGTTGTGCACGGCCCACTTCTGGTCCACGGTGCCCAAGGGGTTGTTGAACACGACACCGGGGCGGGGCTTGTACCGTTCCGCACTGGCGGTCGGCGCGACGGCCAGTCCGGCCACGGTCACCGCGAGTGCGGTGGCCAGTACTGCGAACGTCCTGTTGATGCGCACGCGCACGTCACGCTCCCTGCTCACGTCGTCTTCCCCCGAATGTCTTCTGCACCTGTCAACGACGGCGCGCCGGTGCGCCGGTCGGAACGGTCAGGCTAACAGGTCAGCCGGCGCACGAGTCGAAGGCGTTCAGGTACTGCTCCGAGTTGGCCAGCGGCCCGTCGGTCTCATTGATCCGTCCCCCCGCCACCGCGTAGTAGCGGTCCGCATAGGTGAACAGCGGGATCCCGAACTCGCACGGGAAGCCATCCGCCTCGACCAGCACGCCGTCCGCCACGCAGCCGTCGTACTCCTCGGGCAGCGTGCCGCCGTCGACCCACAGCGCCGCGCAGTCAGGGGCTGCCTCCCCCGGTCGCTCCGGCTCCGGATCGGCCGCCCCGGGCTCTGACCCGGAGCCACAGCCGGAGACGGCCAGTGCGGCCACTGCCGCGACGGTCAGGTGTCGCCACTTCGTCGCCATTCCACCGATGCTACGCCGATGCCGGGGGGCTCGGGGGTACGACGTACGCTTGGGCACCATGAGCAGCCCCACCCCCGATCAGGTCCGCAGCGCCCTGGCCGGCGTCCAGGACCCGGAGATCAAGCGACCGATCACCGAGCTCGGCATGGTCGAGTCGGTCGAGGTGGACGCGGACGGAACCGTCCGACTCACCGTGCTGTTGACGGTGGCGGGCTGCCCGATGAAGGACACGATCACCACCGACGTCCGGGCCGCTGTGCAGGCGGTCGACGGGGTCACCGGGGTGGAGTTGGAGCTCGGCGTGATGACCGCCGAGCAGCGGGCCGGGCTCCAGGAGGTGCTCCGCGACGGTCGGGCGCAGCGCGAGATCCCGTTCTCGCAGCCGGGCAACCTGACCAAGGTGTTCGCGATCGCCAGCGGCAAGGGCGGTGTCGGCAAGTCGTCGGTGACGGTGAACCTGGCTGTCGCGATGGCCGATCGGGGCCTGAAGGTCGGCATCGTGGACGCCGACATCTATGGCCACTCGATCCCGGCGATGCTGCAGGTCGCTGACGCCCGACCGACCCAGGTCGAGGATCTGATCATGCCCGTCCCGGCGCCGTCCGGTGTCTCGGTGATCTCGATCGGCATGCTCAAGCCGCGCCGCGACCAGGTGGTCGCCTGGCGGGGCCCGATGCTGGACCGGGCTCTGGTGCAGATGCTGGCCGACGTCTACTGGGGCGACCTGGACGTGCTGCTGCTCGACCTGCCACCGGGCACCGGCGATGTCGCGATCTCCCTCGGACAGCACCTCCCCAGCGCCGAGGTGCTGGTGGTCACCACCCCGCAGGAGGCTGCGGCCGAGGTGGCCGAACGTGCCGGCACGATGGCCTCGATGATGCATCAGCGAGTGGTCGGCGTGCTGGAGAACATGAGCCACCTGGTGTTGCCGGACGGTGAACTGCTGGAGGTCTTCGGCGCCGGCGGCGGCGCCCGGGTCGCCAGCACCCTGTCGGAGCGCTTCGGGTACGACGTACCGCTGCTCGGCCAGATCCCCCTGGAGACCGCCCTGCGCCTGGGCGGCGACAGCGGTGACCCGGTGGTGCGCAGCGCCCCGGACACTCCCGCTGCCAAGGCGCTGATCCAGGTGGCCGACACCTTGTCGGGCCGCAGCCGCGGACTGGCCGGTCTCCAACTGGGCCTGACTCCCTCGTCGAAGTTCTGATCCGGGGGCCTGGCGGTGTTCGGCGTCGGGTTGACCGAGTTGGCGGTGCTCGCCTTCGTCGCGGTGCTGGTGGTCGGGCCGGAGAAGCTGCCCGACCTGGCCAAGCAAGCGGGCCGGATGCTGCGTCAGCTGCGACGGATGGCCGACCAGGCCCGGGACGAGATCCGCGACGAACTGGGGCCCGAGTTCGCCGACCTGGAGTTGCGCGACCTCGACCCGCGCCGCATCGTCAAGAAGACGATCGCCGACGCGATGGCCATGGAGGACGATGCCGAGGAGGCTCGGCAACGTCGGGCGGCTGCTCCTGGGCTGGATCCGGGGGAACGCCCACCGTTCGACCTCGACGCCACCTGAGCATCACAGCGGCACCTTCTTGGAACTGACCGCGGCGATCGCCGCCAGCGGCACCAGCCCCGGAGCCGGCACCTCACCGGGGTCGGCCGCGGGCACGATCTCGGCGAAGTCGGCGCCGATCCGGCCGACGGTTCCCTCCCGTCGGCTGCCGTCGACGAGATGGAGTACGCAGACCTCGTCGGCGTCACCGAGGCGGCGCAGCGCGGCACCGAGTCCCAACTTCGCCGAGACTCGCCACGCCGCCTCCGGGGTCGACCGGTCGGAGAGCCCGTGCACGCCCAGCATCGAGGCCAGGGGCAGCACCCAGTCCTGAGCGGGGCTGACCAGCAGGCACCACTGGGCACCGGCATGACGCAGCCGACCGTGCAGCCGACCGACACCGGCCAGGTCCACCGACACGTCCCGCCCCACCGAAGCGATCAGGCGACTGGCCAGGGTGACGCCCAGGTACTCGGCCCGCCTCCGGTCGGCCATCTCGGCCTCCCGCTCGGCGGCGAACATCACCCCCGCCTGCTGCTCCAGTTCGTCGAACAGCGTGCACAGGTGCTCTTCCCAGCGCATCCGATCCGTCCCTCCCGAGTCCCGATGCGGGCAAGCCTGTCACAGAAGGTGCCCCAAGTCGGGTTTCAAACCCGGGCGAGTGGGTATGAACTGCATCAAACGAATGCAAACACAATGATTGAGAGGTGAGGGCATGTTCACGGATTCACCGGTGCCCGCCGCCGCCTTCCAAGGCACGCTCGCGCTGGACCTCCAGCCGGCCCTGGACCCGCCCGAGGTCGGGTCGGACCATCTCGAGTCGCTGGCAACCTCCGATGCCGGCACCGCCCCGGGGCAGGATCTCGTCGATGTGCCGGATCGGCTCCGGCGAGAGCTCCTGCGGTGGGCGCTGCGGTTCGGTCAGGCCGCCGCCGAGATCGTCAACGGCGACCGGCCCCCCGGACAGTTGGCCAGGCACACCAGTCGGGAGGTCCAGGCCGACCTCACTCGGCGGGCGCTGTTGGTCGCCCGGGCCGCCGGCTCCGATCAGGGCCTGGGGCGACGCTGGTCACCGGAGGGCCGGCCCCGGGTGGTCAGCGTGCACGGAAGCTTCCTGAGCAACAGCGTCGCCGAGGTGTGCCTGCGGGTCCAGACGGGCCAGCGCCACCGAGCCATCGCGGCGCGCTTCGAGGTCGACCGGGGGCGGTGGCTCTGCCGTTCGCTGGAGTTCGCCTGACGGCCCTGTCTTCGCCTGACGCCCCTGTCGCGGACCGGCTCAGCCGCTGACAGCGGTGGTCAGCGGCGGTCCCCCCGGCGCGCCGTGGCACTTCTTGAACTTCTTGCCCGACCCGCACGGACACACCTCGTTGCGACCCACCGTGGCATAGGGGTCGTCGTGGTGGGTGACCGTGCCGCCGGCCACCTGCATCTCGTCGCCGGTCTCGTCCGGAGCGGTGTAGGTCAGCCGCTGGGGCTGCTTGGGCCGCTCGAGGCCCTTGGCCTTGAACGCCGGGGCTGCCGGAGCGGACTGGGTCGCCGCGGTGGCCTGGGCTGCTGTAGCGGACTGGGCTGCCGGAGCGGATCGGGCCGGGGCCTCGTCCTCCTCGATGAAGACGACCTCGCTGTCGCCGTCGGCGTCTTCACCCACCTCGATCTCGAGGTTGAAGAGGTAGCCGACGGCCTCCTCCTTGATGCCGTCCATCATCGCCGCGAACATGTCGAAGCCCTCACGCTGGTACTCCACCAGCGGGTCCCGCTGACTGTAGGCACGCAGGTGGATGCCCTCACGCAGGTAGTCCATCTCGTAGAGGTGGTCGCGCCACTTCCGGTCCAGCACCGAGAGCAGCACCCGACGCTCGAGCTCCCGGGCCACCTCCTCGCCGACCTGTGCCACCCGGACGTCGTACGCGGCGTGGATGTCGGCGGTGATCCGCTCGATGAGCTTCTCCCGGGTCATCGCGGCCCGGCCGCCCACCTCGGCATCGAGGTCGGCGTGGCTCAGCGTGATCGGATACAGCCGCTTCAACGCCGTCCACAGCGTGTCCAGGTCCCAGTCCTCGGCCAGTTCCATGGTGGCGCCGCGCACGTAGCCGGCCACCACGTCGTCCATGAAGCCACGGATCTGGTCGGCGATGTCGGCCCCTTCGAGGACCTCGCGCCGCTCCCCGTAGATGACCTTGCGCTGCCGGTCCATCACGTCGTCGTACTTGAGCACGTTCTTGCGGGACTCGAAGTTCTGCGCCTCGACGGCGCCCTGGGCGCCGGCGATGGCGTTGGTGACCCGCTTGTTCTCGATCGGCACGTCGTCGGGGACCTTGAGCACCTGCAGCACCCGGTCCACCCAGTCGGACTTGAACAGCCGCATCAACTCGTCCTGGAGCGACAGGTAGAACCGGGACTCCCCCGGGTCACCCTGACGTCCGGACCGGCCTCGCAGCTGGTTGTCGATCCGCCGGGACTCGTGGCGTTCGGTGCCGATCACGTAGAGACCACCCAGCGCGGCGACCTCGTCATGCTCGGCCGCGACCTGAGCGCTGACCCGGTCCAGCGCCGGCTGCCAGCCAGCCTCGTACTCGTCCGGCGTCTCGACCGGATCCAGGCCCTTGCTGCGCAACTCCTGGTCGGCCAGGAACTCCACCGATCCGCCCAGCATGATGTCGGTGCCTCGACCAGCCATGTTGGTGGCCACCGTGACCGCGCCCTTGTGGCCGGCCATCGCCACCACCTTGGCCTCGTCGGCGTGCACCTTCGCGTTCAGCACCGTGTGCGCGATCCGCTTGGCCTTGAGCAGACCGGAGAGGTACTCGGACTTCTGCACCGAGACGGTGCCGACCAGGATCGGCTGGCCCTTCGCGTGACGCTCGGCGATGTCCTCCACCACGGCGTCGTACTTGGCCTCCTCGGTCCGGTAGACCAGGTCGGGCTGGTCGATACGTTCCATCGGCTTGTTCGTCGGGATCGGCACCACGCCGAGGTTGTAGATCTTGTCGAACTCCGAGGCCTCGGTCATCGCCGTACCGGTCATCCCGGACAGGGTCTTGTAGAGGCGGAAGTAGTTCTGCAGGGTGACGTTGGCGAGTGTCTGGTACTCCTCGCGGATCCGGACACCCTCCTTGGCCTCGATCGCCTGGTGCAGTCCCTCGTTGTAGCGGCGCCCGGACAGCATCCGGCCGGTGTGCTCGTCGACGATGAGCACCTCGCCGTCGATGACGACGTACTCCTTGTCGTTGCGGAAGAGCTCCTTGGCCTTGATCGCGTTGTTCAGGAACGAGATCAGCGGAGTGTTCACCGAGTCGTAGAGGTTCTCGATGCCGAGGTGGTCCTCGACCTTGGTGATGCCCGGATCGAGCACCGAGACGGTGCGCTTCTTCTCGTCCACCTCGTAGTCGGTGTCCCGGGTCATCTTGCCGGCGATCTTGGCGAACTCGCCGTACCAGGCCACCTCGTCCTGGGTGGGCCCGGAGATGATCAGCGGAGTGCGGGCCTCGTCGATCAGGATCGAGTCGACCTCGTCCACGATCGCAAAGTTGTGGCCGCGCTGCACACAGTCCTCGATCGAGGAGGCCATGTTGTCGCGCAGGTAGTCGAAGCCGAGCTCGTTGTTGGTGGCATAGGTGATGTCGCAGGCATAGGCCTCACGACGCTCAGCCGGCTTCATCGACGGGAGGATCACACCGGTGGTCAGGCCCAGGAAGTGGTGGATCCGGCCCATCCACTCGGCGTGGTACTTGGCCAGGTAGTCGTTGACGGTGACCACGTGTACGCCGTCGCCCGAGATCGCGTTCAGGTACGCCGGCAGAGTGGCGACCAGGGTCTTGCCCTCACCGGTCTTCATCTCGGCGATGTTGCCCTGGTGCAGCGCAGCACCACCCATGATCTGGACGTCGTAGTGCCGTTGGCCGATCACCCGGCGGGCGGCCTCACGGACGGTGGCGAAGGCCTCGGGGAGCAGGTCGTCGAGGGTCTCGCC
This sequence comes from Nocardioides limicola, assembly GCF_016827675.1. GTDB lineage: Bacteria > Actinomycetota > Actinomycetes > Propionibacteriales > Nocardioidaceae > Nocardioides > Nocardioides limicola. Next base: position 270,605 of record NZ_JAERJA010000003.1, read on the forward strand.
CTCGCTGTAGCGCTGCTTGAACTCCTCGGTCATCGCCTGGAGTTCGGCGTCGCTCATCGCGACGAAGTCGTCCTCGATGGCGTTGACCGCCTTGGCGATCGCCTCGAGCTGGCGCAGGACCTTGCCCTCGCCGATGCGGAGCAGCTTGTCGATGATGACGGGCACGGGCTTGCGGACTCCAGTTCACGGATCTGACGGGCGGCGCGGCCGCGCCACTCGGGGGACAACCCCGGCCATGCTACCCACGGGGGCCAGCCGGATCCGCATCACCGGCCGATCTCCACCTCCAGCGCCGCCGCGAGGTCCCCGCGGGGTTCGACCAGTACGTCGTCGAGGCCGAGCCAGCCGGCCATCCGCACCAGTTCCGCGGCCAGTTCGGCGGCGGTCCGATCGGGCGCGGCCGGCTCGGCCCAGGCGGCCCGGACCAGCAGCCGCCCAGCAGCGCGATCCGCCTTGAGATCGACCCGGGCCACCAGCCGATCGCCGAGCAGGAAGGGCAGCACGTAGTAGCCGTGCACCCGCTTGTGGGCGGGGGTGTAGATCTCGATCCGGTAGCGGAAACCGAAGAGTTGCTCGGTCCGGTCCCGCTCCCAGACCACGGGGTCGAACGGACTGAGCAGCGTCCGGGCATCCACCCGGCGTGGCATCCTCGCCTCGGCGTGCAGCCAGCCGGGCCGGTGCCAGCCCTCCACCTGGACCGGCTCCAACTCCCCCGCCGCCTGCAGTTCGGCGACCGCGACACGGGTCGCCTCCACCGGCATCCGGTAGTAGTCCCGTAGACACGCGAGCGTGGCGACGCCGTGCGAGCGGGCCGCACGGCGTACCAACTCCACATGCGCCTCGGTCTCGGTGAGGTGTGGTCCACTCAGGTGAGCGGCGGGGATGACCCGTTCGGGCAGGTCGTAGCGGATCTCGAACTGGGCGTTGCGACCAGCCACCGCCACGTCGCCGGTCGCGGCGAGCAGGTCGAGCGCCTTCCGTGCCTCGGACCAGTTCCAGCCCCAGTGCTCCTTGGTGCGTGGGGCACCGTCATCGAGGTCGCGGGCGGTCACCGGGCCGCGTTCGGTGACCTCGGCCAGGATCCGCCGCTTGAGCGCGCCGTCGATGCCGGCCCACCAGCGGGCCTCGCGTTGTCGGTACCGCTCCATCCGATGCCGCATCACCGGCCACAGCTCGACCGGCATCAGCGCCTGGACGTGCGCCAGGTACTCGACCAACCGGCGCGGTCCCCGCTCCGAGGCGCGGTGCAGCAGGTCGACGTCGTAGGGACCCATCCGGGAGTAGAGCGGCATGTAGTGGGCTCGCTGCAGCACGTTGACCGAGTCCACCTGCAGCACTCCGGTGCGTTGCACGGTCCGCTCCAGGGTCCGCATCGTGGGCCGGGCATGCGGTCGGTCGGCGAACCCCTGGGCGCCGAGCGCGATCCTGCGAGCCTGGTCGAGGGAGAGACTGACCATCAGAGCTCGAGGATCTTCTCCCGCACGGCGTACATCACCGCTTCCATCCGGGAGTGCAACTGCAGCTTCTCCAAGATGTTGCGGACGTGGTTCTTGACCGTGTTCTCGCTGATGAAGAGGCGCTTGGCGATGTCGCGGTTGTTCAGCCCCTCGGCCACCAGCCCGAGCACCTCGAGCTCACGTTCGGTCAGTTTGAGGCGCGGCGACTCGGCACGCTCGGGCCGCGACATCTGCTTGAACTCGTCGATCAGCTTGGTCGCCATCGACGGACTGATCAGCGACTGCCCGTCGGCGACCACCCGGACCGCCTGGGCGACCTCATCGATCGAGGAGTCCTTCAGCAGATAGCCCGCGGCACCCGCCTTGACGGCCTCGTAGAGGTCGGCCTCCTCGTCGCTCATCGTGAGCATCACGATCTTCGCCGACGGAGCGGCCTCCTTGATGGCCTGACAGGCCTCCAGGCCGGAGCGGCGTGGCATCCGTACGTCGAGCAGGACGACGTCGGGTGCCACGCGCGCCGCGACCTCGATGCCTTCGTCGCCGTCCCCGGCCTCACCGACGACCTCGATGCCGGCCTCGACACCGAGGAGCATGGTCAACCCGCGCCGGAAGAGTTCGTGGTCATCAACGACCACGACCCTGATCGGCTCCGCCGGCTGCCCCTTGTCCACCCCTGCATCATGGCAGAGACCGGCGACACAGGCAGGACAGTGTTCACTGAGCGGCGTCGCCGAGGTCCAGCGAGATCACTCCGTAGTCGTAGCCCTTGCGGCGGTAGACCACCGACGGACGTTCACTCTCCTTGTCCACGAACAGGTAGAAGTCGTGGCCGACCAGCTCCATCTCGTACAGGGCCTGGTCCAACGTCATCGGGGAGGCAGGGTGTGCCTTCTCCCGGACCACCAGCGGTCCGTCCCCGGTCACCGTGATCGGCCCGACGGTGCGCTCCTCGACCGTCTCTTCGGCCTGCTCGGCACCGGCCAGCAGCCCTTCGGGGATCGCGTCGGCCAGTGCCTGCCCGACACTCACCGGGGTGTGTCGGCCGCGGTGGATCCGGCGACGGTCCGCGGCCCTGCGCATCTGCGAGGCCATCTTGTCCATCGCGAGGTCGAGCGCGGCCATCTTGTCCTCGGCGGCCGCCTCGGCGCGGATCACCGGGCCCTTGGAGAAGGCGGTCAACTGAACCCGGACGGCCCGGTCGTGCTGGCGCGGGTTGCGCTCCTGCTCCACCTCCACCTGGACCCTCATGATCCGGTGGTCGTGCTTCTCCAGGCGAGCGAGCTTCTCGGTGACATGGGTGCGGTACCGGTCGGACACCTCGCAGTGACGACCTGTGACGACAACGTCCATTCCTACCTCCTGGAGTCGGGTGCGATGGGGAGCCGAACCTCACTTCATGCGAACCCGGGAGACAGAGAGCCCCCCGGCCGCGAGAGGTGGGTGGACTCCATGAAGAGACGCTAGTCGAAACCGGCCGACGATAAAAGGGCCGTCCGCCTCTGAGTCGCGGCAATCACCGCGATCCCCCGCAACCGCACCCCCAACTCCTCCAGGGCTCGCTGCGCCTCCCGGGCGGTGGCGCCGGTGGTGATCACGTCGTCGACGATCACCACGTGCACCGGCCGGCCACTGGCCGCGGCCTTCAGGGCCCGGCGACGACCGGCCAACGCCCCGGCCAGGTTCTGCGCCCTGGCAGCGCTGTCCAGGCCGCTCTGGTCATGCACCCGCCGACCCACCACGAGCAGGCGGGTCACCCGCGCGGGAGTGCCGGCGCGCCGCAGTGCCCGGGCTGCGCCGCGCGCCACGGCGTACAAGGGATCGTGGCCGCGCCGCCGCGCGCTCGACGGTGCGGAGGGCACCGGAACCACCAGCACCGGCACCCCGGGGTCGTCGGCGACGAGCAACTGCACCGAGGTGGCCAGCAGTCGGGCCAACGGCCGCCGCAGGGCCAGTTGTCGATGCTCCTTGTGTCCCACCACCATCGCCTGCACCGGCCCGCCGTAGGCAGCCGACGCCGCGACGGCGCCCAGTCCCTCGGGGCAGGGCGTCGGTCGGGTCCAGAAGGCGGTCGTCGGCAGCGCGGCGCTGCAGTCGCCGCACAGCATCCGACCCGGGAGCGCGCAGCCCAGGCACTGACTGCCGAACACCAGGTCGGCCAGTGGATCAACGACGAAGTCCGACCACGGCGAGCCCATCGACCCAGCCCAGCGCATCGGCGGTGTCCGGCGCAACCAGGGCCTGTGGAGAAGTACGGTTGGCGCCGTAGGAGGCCCAACTCGACGCGGATGGGGCCCAAGTCGACGCGGATGGGGCCCAACTCGGCGCGGATGGGGCCCAACTCGACGGGGGGTCAGCCGACGAAGGCGAGGGCGTCGAGTTCGTCGTCGAAGGGCAACGGCTCCCGGTCGTCGAGGTCGATGACGCCGTCGTCGGTGAGCAGGTAGCGTCGATCGGACTCCACCGGCGAGCCGGCGTACCCGAGCACCCGGTCCCGGCGGAGCACCAGTGCCTCCCGACTGCGGCCGTGTGATCCGTCGACCGGGATCGTCCGGATCTCGGTGAGTTGGTCGCTGCGGGCGTTGACGACCACCACGCTGGACGCGGTGCGCCAGGCCAGGTGCTGCACGTCCAGCGGGGTGTCCACGTCCCAGGCGATCACGGTGGCCGGTCCGGCCCCCACCACGGCGCCGCGTTCGTCGCGCCGGATCCGGCTCACGACCAACGAGTCGCCCGCGGGGCGGCGGACCACGGCCACCAGCCGGGATCCGTCCCGGGACACCAGGAAGGCGGTCACGTTCTCACCGCTGACACCACGGACCTGCAGCGGTTGCGGCCCGGCGGCGGTGATCACGGAGACCGCCGCGCCGCCGGGAGCCCGGTCGATCGTCCACAGCCTGCCGTCGGAGTCCCATGCCGGCCGCAGCAGATCGGTGCCGGTGAGCGCCGACTCCGGGGCCGCGACGGGATCGGTGATCGAGGCCACCCTGAGCACCCGGCCGTTCCGGGAGACGCCGGCCACCCGCCGTGCATCGAGGTCGACCGCCAGCTCGCGCTGACGCGGAGCGTCGGCGCGCCCCAGCGGTCCTCCGGTGCCGATCACGCCGGTCCGCAGCACCTCGACGACCCGACCGTCACGCAGGCCGAACATCCGCGAGCTGGCGCCGGCGATGGTCGGCGCGTACTCCTCACCGTGGGTCATCCGGAACTCCGGCGCCCCGTCGGGAGCGGGCACCGACTCGGAGTTGACGGTGATCCGGATGCCGCGAATGGCCGGGTCCTGCCGCAGCGTCCAGGCCAGTTGCGCACTCATCAGCGCGGCCACCTCCGCGTTCGGCCGCTCGAACTCCCCGGTCAGCGCCACCTCGGCGGTCCCACCGGCCGAGACCGGGACGGAGAGCCCCAACTCCGCGCCCTCGGGGAAGAACGACCGGGCCACGTCGACCAGTCCCTCGCCGGGCCCGTGCAGCAGGCTTCGGGTCAGCGCGGTCGCCAACTGATCACCCCGAGGCACGAACACCGGCTCCGGGATCAGCACCTGACCGGTGGGGTCGAAGAAGTACAGGTCCACCTGCGTGAAGCGTTGCTCGAACCATGAGCGAGGCACCAGCAACGCATCCGGAGCAGCATCGATGCGCCACTCGTCGTCCTCGCGCACCATCGGGAAGGTGATCTGGCTCCCGGTCGACGGCACCGCTCCCAACCAGGCACCCCGCTCGTCGAGCCGATGGGCGCCCCGCACCGTCACCTGGACCTCGGCCGCGCCGGTCGGCGGAGTGATCTGGCCGTAGATCACCGTGGCCTGCTCGGGCCGCCACTGCGACCGGGCCCGACCGGACAGGAACTGCCGGGCGATGCTGGTCTGCACCGGACTGGCCTGCATCGCCTCCAGGAACCCGGTCACGACCGCACTCGGGGACTCACCGGGCTGGGGCGGGTTCGGCACGATCACCGCGTCCGGACCGTTCGCCTCCACCTCCACCGGGCTCTCCACCACCGGGCCGCTCACCGGCAGTTGCACGCACCCGGCGGTGAGCAGCAGGACGCTGACGATCAGTGCGGCGCGGATCCCGTCGCTCCTCACATCGGCACCTCCGCATCCTCGGGAACCAGGGACAGCGGACTGTGCCGGAGTTCGTCGCCGGCTCGGCGGGGCAATGTCAAACGGAACTGGGCACCCTGGCCGGGCCGGCCCCAGGCCTGCAGCCAGCCGCCGTGCAGATGGGTGTCCTCCAGGGCGATGGCCAGCCCCAGACCGGTGCCGCCACTGGTGCGGGCTCGGGCCGGGTCGGCCCGCCAGAAGCGGTTGAACACCATCGCGGACTGGCCGGCCGCCAGCCCGACCCCGTGGTCGCGGACCGCGATCGCCGCGGCGTGGTCGTCGCCGGCGACCAGCACCTCGACGTCGGAGGAGTCGGCATGGTCGATGGCGTTGGTGACGAGGTTGCGGATCACCCGCTCCACCCGGCGTACGTCGGCCTCGGCGAGGCAGGGGTGACCGGGAGCGGTGACCACCACCCTGGTTCCGCGCTGGTCGGCGAGCCCGCGGGTCATCTCCGCAACCCGATGGGCGACGTCGACGAGGTTCACGTCGTCGGTCTCCAAGGTGGCGGCGCCGGCGTCGAAGCGACTGATCTCCAACAGATCACCGAGCAGTCCCTCGAATCGGTCGAGCTCGGTCTGCAGCAGCTCCGCGGCCCGGCGGGTGGCCGGGTCGAAGTCCTCCCGTGCGTCGTGCAGCACGTCCCCGGCCATCCGCACCGTGGTGATGGGGGTCCGTAGTTCGTGGGAGACGTCCGAGACGAAGCGCTGCTGCACCCGGCTCAGCTCCTCGAGCTGGCGGATCTGGCGTTGCAGGTTGGAGGCCATCTGGTTGAACGAGGTCGCCAGCCGGGCCAGGTCATCCTCACCGGAGACCCGCAGCCGCTCGGTCAGTTGTCCGGCCGCCAGCCGCTCCGCGACCTGGCGGGCCAGCCGGATCGGGGTGACCACCTGCCGGGACACCAGGAAGGTGACCCCGGCCACCAACACCAGCAGCAGCACTCCTGCGGTGAGCAGCGCCCGGCTCACCAGCCGGAGCGTGGCCCGCTCCTCCTCGAGCGAGAACAGGTAGTACAGCGTGTACGCCGAACCGTCCGCGGGCAGCCGCACCTGGGAGCCGACCACGATCCCGGGCCCGGACCTGATCCCGGCGTCCGGGTCGGCCAGGATCTCGGTGAAGGTCCACGCGCTGGTGGTGGACTCCTCGAAGTGTCGGCGCAACCGCTCCGGGACACTGTCGGTGTCCACTCCGGGAGTCAGGATCTGGACGCCGAAGCCGGGACCGGCCAGCACCACCGCGAACCCGCGGGCGCTGCCTCGCAGGATCACCGGCTCGACCAGTTGGGCCCGCTGGCCGGCCGGGTCGAACTCGGTCCCGGAGACCGCGGCCAGGCGCCGTTCGGCCTCGGCGGTCTCACTCGCCGCCTCCGACAGGGCGGCGTCGACCCGGTGCTCGAGGAGGCCCTCCCGGGTCTGCTGGAGCAGGAACCAACCGACGACACTGCCGGTCGCGAAGGAGAGCACCACGGTGCTGGCGACCACCCGAGCCTGGATCGAGCGGCGCCAGAAGCTGAGCCCGAGGCGGAGGTCAGGCATCGCGGATCAGGGGCTGCCGATCTTGTAGCCGACGCCCCGCACGGTGACCACGATCTCGGGGTTCTCCGGGTCGTGCTCGACCTTGGACCTGAGCCGCTGCACATGCACGTTCACCAGCCGCGTGTCCGCCGCGTGCCGGTATCCCCAGACCTCCTCGAGGAGCACCTCCCGCGAGAACACCTGCCGGGGTTTGCGGGCGAGGCAGACCAACAGGTCGAACTCGAGCGGCGTCAACCCGATCGGCCGCCCCTGCCGGGTGACCTCGTGCCCGGCGACGTCGATGGTCAGGTCCCCGACGTTGAGGGTCTCGGGGGCGGGCGACTCGGCTCGGCGCATGCGTGCCCTGATCCGGGCCACGAGCTCCTTGGGTTTGAACGGCTTCACCACATAGTCGTCGGCGCCGGACTCGAGGCCGACGACCACGTCGACGGTGTCCCCCTTGGCGGTGAGCATCACGATCGGTACGCCGGACTCGGCGCGGATCTCCTTGCACACATCGATACCGTCCTTGCCGGGCAGCATCAGGTCGAGCAGCACCAGGTCGGGCCGGTAGCTGCGGAACGCGTCGAGCGCGTCGTCACCCCGATCCACCAACTGGCTGTCGAACCCCTCCTGCCGGAGCACGATGGCGAGCATCTCCGCCAGCGACGCGTCGTCGTCGACGACCAGGATCCTGCCCTTGCCGTCGGTGCCGCGAGGGCGCGTGTCGTTCATGCCGGTCATTGTGCCTCACCGCACTTCGGTACCACGGGCGATGGCCTCGTTCTTCGGTCCGGTCGGACCGAGGAACGAGGCCATCACCAACTCACCACCCGCGTGCGCGGCGGCGTTCGCCGCCGACACGCCCGCGATCAGTAGCGGTAGTGGTCCGGCTTGTAGGGGCCCTCCGCCGGAATGCCGAGGTAGCTCGCCTGGTCGCCGGTCAGGGTGGTCAACCTGACACCGAGGGCGTCCAGGTGCAGGCGGGCCACCTCCTCGTCGAGGTGCTTGGGCAGCACGTAGACGCCGACCGGGTACTCCTCCGGCTTGGTGAAGATCTCGATCTGCGCCAGCACCTGGTTGGTGAACGAGTTCGACATCACGAACGACGGGTGGCCGGTGGCGTTGCCGAGGTTCATCAGGCGACCCTCGGAGAGGATGATGATCGAGCGACCGGTCTCGGGGAACTTGAAGAGGTCCACCTGCGGCTTGACGTTGGTCCGCTCGACGCCCGGCCACGACTCGAGGCCGACCATGTCGATCTCGTTGTCGAAGTGACCGATGTTGGCCACGATCGCCTGATGCTTCATCTTCGACATCTGCTCGGCCGTGACGACGTCCTTGTTGCCGGTTGCGGTGATGATGATGTCGGCGACGTCCAGGACGTTGTCGAGGGTGTCGACCTGGTAGCCGTCCATGGCCGCCTGCAGCGCACAGATCGGGTCGATCTCGGTGATGATCACCCGAGCACCCTGTCCGCGCATCGACTCGGCGCAGCCCTTGCCGACGTCCCCGTAGCCGCAGACCACGGCGACCTTGCCGCCGATCAGCACGTCGGTGGCCCGGTTGATGCCGTCGATGAGGCTGTGCCGGCAGCCGTACTTGTTGTCGAACTTGGACTTGGTGACCGAGTCGTTAACGTTGATGGCCGGGAAGAGGAGCGACCCTTCCTTCATCATCTCGTAGAGCCGGTGCACACCGGTGGTGGTCTCCTCGGTGACGCCCTTGATCTCCTCGGCGATCCGGGTCCACCGGTCACCGCTCTCGGCCAGCGACGCGTTGAGCACCTCGAAGATGATCCGCTGCTCGGCCGAGGTGGCCGACGCCGGGTCCGGAGCCTCGCCCTTCTTCTCGGCCTCGAGACCGAGGTGCACCAGCAGAGTGGCGTCACCGCCGTCGTCGAGGATCATGTTCGCGCGCTTGCCGTCGGGCCACATCAGGATCTGCTGGGTGCACCACCAGTACTCCTCCAGCGTCTCGCCCTTCCAGGCGAAGACCGGGACACCCTGAGGGTCCTCGACGGTGCCGTTCGGGCCGACCACGACCGCAGCGGCGGCATGGTCCTGGGTGGAGAAGATGTTGCAGGAGGCCCAGCGCACCTCGGCGCCCAGAGCCACCAGGGTCTCGATCAGCACCGCGGTCTGCACGGTCATGTGCAAGGAGCCGGCGATCAGTGCCCCGGCCAACGGCTGCTCGGCACCGTAACGCTGCCGCATCGCCATCAGGCCCGGCATCTCGTGCTCGGCCAAGGCGATCTCGGTGCGTCCGAAGTCCGCCAGCGCCAGGTCGGCGACCTTGTAGTCCATGGTTGTCTCCGATTCAGAAAGTGACTTCGCCGCGTCACGCATCTGCGCCATAAGGGATCTCCCACGCGGGTGTCCCTTCAGCGTAGGACCGAGTGATCCGGATCGCAGAATCGTGACGCGGGGCTCTGCTCAGTCGACCAGGCCGAGCGCCAGGTAGCGGTTGGCGTACCGCCCCTGCAACAGCAGCGAGGCGTACCGCGCCACCTCGCTCCCCTGTTCTGCCGACAGGGTGTGCACGCGTACGCCGCGTCTGGCTGCGGCCGCCTTCAGTTGCCCTCGCTGCTCGCGCACCACCGGCTCGTCGGCTCCGTCGTCGAGGATCAGCAGCACCGGTCGCAGTTCCCCACCGTCGGCGACCGGGTCGGCGAAGACGTCGCGGGCCTTGGCCGCCTCAAGCACCGGCAGCAGGTGCTCGGCGTCACCGGCCAGCGCGCCGCGTCCGCGGGCGCGGCGGAAGTCCTCGGCCACCCGGCGGGCCGCCCGGGCGGCGAGCACGGAGCCGCCCCAGACCAGCGGGCTGGCGTCGGCGAGGGTGATCGCCAACTCCTTGGCGGGGTTGCTGGACAGGTCCCGGAACGGGGAACAGTCCGCCGCCACCCCATCGAGGACCCCGGCCACCTCCTCAGCGTCCGCGCCGGGGCCGAGGCCAAGCCGGTGCAGCACGTCGAGGACCACCACCGCGGTGGCCAACTGGTCGCGGGTGCCGGTGGGCAGCAGGGCGGTGTCCCGACCGGCGGCATGCTCGGCGACCAACGAGTGCGGCGGACACGCCACCACCACCCGACAGCCCCGACGCACCGCTTCGGCCACCGCCGACGCCGACCCGGAGTCGGAGCCTTCGGGAGCCAGCATCACCACCAGGTCCAGGCTGCCGGCCCACCCCGGCAGCAGCGGGCCCGGCCACGCCACGAAGGGCACCGGGCACCACGGCTCCAGGACCGCTCTGAGCAACCGCGAGTCCGGCCCGGCCGCGATCACGGCGCGAGGCGACTGTCCCCCGGACCTCTCCACGGCGGCATTCGCGGCCTGGTCGGCCTCGGTGGCCTCCCGACGGACCCGCGCCCCGGACTCGGCCAGGTGGCGTAGCTGCTGGTCGATCTCGGCGAGCGCGGCCGGATCGTCGAGTCGGGAGTCGTCGAACCACATCTGCGGCTGCCTCTCAGTCGGTCCGGCGGGCCTCGTCGACCAACAGCACCGGAATGTCCTCCACGATCGGATACCGCAGACCGCAGCCGGTGCACTGCAACTCCAGGTCGAGCACCCGGAGTCCGGCCCGGCAGTCCGGGCAGACGATGATCTCCAGCAGGTCGGGGTCGATCCTCATGCGTCCCTCCGGATCACGGCCAGGACACGGTCCCGGATGTCGGTCATGGTGGCGGCGTCGCGCCCCTCGGCGTTGAGTCTCAGCAGCGGCTCGGTGTTGGACGCCCGGACGTTGAACCACCAGTCGTCGTGGGTGACGGTGAGTCCGTCGAGCCGGTCCATCTCGATGCCCGGCCGGTCCCGGTAGGCCTGCGCGAGCTCCTCGATGACGGCCTGCTGGTCGGCCACGGTGGAGTTGATCTCGCCGCTGGACGGGTAGCGCGCATAGCGGTCCAGGAGGGTCGAGAGGGGCGTGCTGATCTCGGCCAGTGCGGCCAGGGTGTGCAGCGCGGCGAGCATGCCGGAGTCGGCGCGCCAGAAGTCGCGGAAGTAGAAGTGGCCACTGTGCTCGCCGCCGAAGACGGCATCGGTCTCGGCCATCGTCGCCTTGATGTAGGAGTGGCCCACCCGGGTGCGGACCGGCGTACCGCCGAGCTCGGTGACGATCTCGGGGACGGCCCGCGAGGTGATCAGGTTGTGGATCACCGCGGAGCCGGGGACGCGCGCGAGTTCGCGGGCGGCGATCAGTCCGGTCAGCGTCGACGGGCTGACCGCCTCACCGCGTTCGTCGACGACGAAGCATCGGTCCGCGTCGCCGTCGAAGGCCAGACCGATGTCGGCGTCCTCGGCCAGCACCCGCTTCTGCAGGTCCACCAGGTTGGCCGGCTCGATCGGGTTCGCCTCATGGTGGGGGAAGGTGCCGTCGAGCTCGAAGTACATCGGCACCAGGTCGACCTGCTGCTCGCCGAGACGTTCGAAGACCGCCGGCGCGGTCAGTCCGGCCATCCCGTTGCCCGCGTCGACGACCACCTTGAGTCGGCGACCGGTCACCGGCGCCAACGCCAGCAGGTGCGCCGCGTACGCGTTCAGCACGTCGTGCTGGGTGATCGAGCCTTGCGCCGTGGCCGGCCGGGGGGCCGCCAGAGCGAGGTCGCGGATCTCGGCGAGACCGGACTCCATGCCGATCGGCACCGCGTGCGCCCGGCACATCTTGATCCCGTTGTACTGGGCCGGGTTGTGGCTGGCGGTGAACATGGCTCCGGCATGGCCCAGGTGCCCGGACGCGAAGTAGAGCTGGTCGGTGGAGGCGAGGCCGATGTGCACCACGTCGGCGCCCATCGACATCACGCCGTCCGCGAATGCCCCGGCCATCCCCGGCGACGAGGGACGCATGTCGTGTCCGACCACGACGGTGTCGGCTTCGGTCACCGCCACGAAGGCGGCGCCGATCCGGCGCGCCAACTCGTCATCGAGCTGATCGGGAACGGTGCCACGGACGTCGTACGCCTTGAAGATGCCCGCCACGTTGTCGGGCTGCAGGGTGCCGGAGGCCATGGCCGCACCCTACCGCTGGCCGAACACCGTCGACCCCGACGGGCGTCAGTCCGTGGTCAGCATCCGCAGGTGGCCACGGCGGGCCGTCTCCCGGCCGGTCTCCGCGGCCAGCCCGGCCGGTGGGCGAGTGCCGGTCGGCTCCGGTCGCGCGACCTCGCGGACCGCGTCGGCCAGGGCCAGCAGGTCATCGGTGGTGGGTCCGGCCAACGACGGGTCGGGGGCGAGTCGGAGCACGTCCCATCCCCGCGGCGCCGAGAGCCGTTCGCTGTGGAAGTCGCACAGGTCGTAGGCGTGCGGCTCCGCCTGCAGGGCGAGCGGGCCCAGCACCGCCGTGGAGTCGGCGTAGACGTACGTCAGCGTCGCGACCGCCGGACGGCCACACGCGGTTCGCGAACAGCGACGTGCAGTACTCACGGTGCAGACGGTACCCAATCGCGGGGGCTGCGCTGGATAGGCTCGCTCGCATGCCTCGCCCCCGTCTTCGTGATCGGCACGGTCGCGGCCTCCGCGGCCCCGGCGTGTGGCCGTCGCGGCCGGGGACACCACAGGCAGCGACGGCCCGGGAGCGCTTCGACGAGATCGCGCTGCGCATCGTGACGGAGATCGATCGTCGCTGGTCGGCGCGGCTGGGCCGCATCGAGTACGCCGTCGAGGATGTCCCCCAGATGCCCGAGGGCTGGCAGGGGGAGACCGTGCCGCTGTCCTCGCTGGTGCCGGGGTCTGCTGGGCAACCGACCCGGCTGGTGCTGTTCCGGCGGCCGATCGAGCATCGTGCCGAGGACCGGGTCGAACTCGAGGCGCTGGTGCACACCGTGGTGGTGGAGCAGGTGGCGGAACTGCTGGGCATCGCGGCCGAGGACGTGGACCCCCGCTACCGGGACTGACCCCACCGACCGCGATTGCCGGTCAGGGCACCCCCGGGGCCATGTGCGGGCGCAGCCCGCGCAGCCGCTCCGGGCGCAACGGCAGCACCAGGTGGCCCTGCTCCAGGGAGCCGGCACGGCCTCCCACCAGCACCGCCCCGAAGAAGGCCACCTCCTCGGTGACGACGGTGACCAGCCGAGTGCGGCGTGGCAGTCGATGGCTGACCGCGACACCGGGGTCGAGCTCGACGATCTCGGTCGCCAACACCCGGCCCTGCCGCCCGTGACTGATCACGGTGGCGTTGACGACCCGGGCGTCGGCGGTGAGCACCACGCTGGCGGGCAGGTCGGGCAGGTCGGGCAGCGGCACGGTGGCGCGGGTCGCGGCCGGCGCCGGCACGGCATGGGACCGGTCCCCGCCGGCCAGCGAGGCGAGGGTCGCGGTGATCGGCGCGGTCGAGGTGAGCACCAGCCCGAGAGCCCCGTCGGCGACCTGATCCCGGACCAGGGTGGTGACATTGACGCTGACGGTGCTGCCCGCCTCCACGTCGATCTCCTCGAGACCCGTGGGACGGAACTGGCTGTCCGCGGTGAGGACCTGCACCTGCACCCGGGCCCGGTCCTCCCCCGGGTTCGCCACGGTGAGGCGCCGGGGACCCGGCCCGGCCGGCAGCCCGAGCAGCACATTGCTGGGGGCCGGCTCGGCCTGACCCGGGAGCCAGTCCGAGGACCCCTCCCGGTTGCCGATCGGGCGATGCTCATCGAGGACGTGGGTGACCAGTCGCCCTCGGGAGACCTCCACCCGCAACGCGAGCACTTCACGGTGGGGCACGGTCGCGGCCAGGTCGATCACGGTGCTGGTACGGCCCGGCACCCGGACCCCCCGCAACCGCGGCGCGTCGATGGCGCCGGTGGAACCGAGCAGAGTCATGTCCGCGACCGCGTCGCCAGCGTCGGGGTTGATCAACTCCACCACGGACCGGTGCTCGGCGCCCGCACCCACGCCGGTGAACCACTGGTCGGCCACCGGCCCGACGCATTCGGCTCCCCGGGCCCGGCCCCGGGCGGCGTACCGGCCGGCGACGAGGCCGGGGGCGAGGTTGCCGCGAGCCCGCACCACGACCGGCCCGTCGAGCCCGACCGACACCAGGGCGGCTCCGTCGAGCTCCACCGCGGTGGCCTCCCCGGCGGCCAGGGCACGGACCTGGCCCTGGGCCTCGGCGCTGTTCGCCACCGTCACCGGACCGAGGCCAGGCCCCGCCGGTGCGGGCTCGGCACCGCCGTCGGCGGTGGGGCAGGCCAGGGTGCGATGGGACAGCGGCACCGACTCCGCGGCGGTGTCCGGCGGCGACGGGGGCCCCGACCCGCCGGCGACCGCGATTCCGGCCAGGGTGAGCACGGGAAGCAGCAGCGGGATCAGCCATCGGCGCCCGGTGGCCAGGGACGGCAGTCCGACGCGACTCATCGGGCCTCCTCAGGGTCGGGCCGGGCGGGTCCGCACTGGACCAGCACCACCAGCAGCGCCAGTGCCTGCAGGATCACCAGCAGGGTGCGCCAGCGGGCCGTCTCCCGCACGACGGAGTCGGCAGCGGGCTCGGGCTCCACCCGCCAGGCCCGGGTACGCCGATCCTCGGTGCTGGCGTGCACCAGTCCGCCGGTGGCATCCAGCACCGCCGCCACTCGACCGTCCGCGGGTGCGGGCATCAACAGATACACGATCCCCTGCTCGGCCAGCGCGTCGACCAACTCCGGGCTGGGCTCGGCGACCATCGTCCGCAGCACCGCGTTGAAACCGTCATCGGGCGGCGTGAGCGCCAGGATCTCGTCCTCGCCCAGCGTGGTGCCGTCGCCGCGGTGCACGGTCCAACTGAGCCCCTCCTCCACGCTGCCTCGCAACAGCAGCAGGCCGTGGGTGACGTCGGCCCGCGCGCTCTGGGTCATGTACGCCGGCACCGGGGACGCGGTGGCCGGCGCCGGCGAGCCGGCGGTCACCGCGAACCAGCCGAGGGTCACCATCGGCAACAGGGCGGCCACTGCGGCCACCGGAAGCAGGAAGCGGCGGCGGGCCGGCGGATCCGGCCGCGGCACCCGGCCCGAGGCGCCCTGTCCGGCGATCAGGACCGCGGTGATGAAGGCGGCCTGCAGGAGCAGCAGGCTCGGCGCCAGGGAGGCATGCGAGGAGCCACCGGCGATGTCGACGCTGAGTCTGCCCAGCAGCGCCACCGCTAGCCCGGCCACCGCCGCGACCGCCCAACAGATCCCCACCCAGACCCGGGTGGAGGCCGGCACCAGCGCGAGTAGCGCGACCAGGGCGAGGGCGAAGCCGAGGGCCGCCGGGGCTCCGGCGTCGGCGAAGCGCCCGGCGATCAGACCCCAGGCACCCACCTCGGTCGACGGCACTCGGCCGGCCTCCAGCACCAGCCCACCGGGCGCACCGTTGGCCAGCAGCGGCAGCCACCACGGGAGCAGCAACAGCACCGGCGTACCCAGCGCGACCGCCACCGGCCGCCACTGGCGCCAGGAGCCGAGCCGCTCGGTGCGCCAGCCGACGAGGCCCACCACCAGGGTCATCAGCACCGCCAGCAGCCAGGTGCCCGGGACGAAGGCGGCCATCAGCGCGAGCAGCAACCCGACCCGCCAGCCCGCGCGTCGCCGCCGGTCCAGCGCCGGGTCCGCGAGACCCAGAGCGGCGGCCGCCAGCCACGGGAGCACCGCGGCCACCACCACCGTGCCCAGTCGGCCGCTCCCCCAGGCACCGCTGGCCACCGGGACCAGTGCCCAGGTCACTGCTCCCCAGCCGAGCACCCAGCGTGGCGCCCCGCGGTGATCCAGCAGGCGGCCGATGATCGAGAAGAAGCGCCAGGCCCCCAGGGCGGCCAGCGGGATCGCACCGATCATCAGCGCGGCCACCGCCAGTTCGGCGTTGCCCAGGAAGGCGGTGCCGAGCAGGGCCAGGATCGGCACGTAGCCGGGTGCGGGGAGTTCGGTGCCGACACCGAGGGGATGGGTGCTGGACAGGTGCAGCTGCCACCACGCGGCGACACCGTCCGGCACCGGCGAGAGTGCTCCGGCGCCGGAGACGCCGTCCCAGGCGTCCCTGGCCCCGACCAGCACCAGCACCACGAAGACGGTGACCAGCCAGGCGACCGGACTGGTGAGGAACCGTGGCAACCAGCCGGTCTCCTCGGCCAGTTCGTCGTCCTCGGGGGTCTTGCCGCGCACGGCCACCCGGGCGCCTCCCTCGGTGGCGATGCGTTCGAGTCGACGCCGTTCGGCGACATCCTGGGCCTGGTTGCTCACCGCGGCCGCCAGGTCGCCGAGGGCGTCCAGCCCGTGCCGGTAGGGCAGCCACCATGGGGCCAGCAGCCGGGGGGCGCGGGACTCCTCGGTGTGCAGGGCGCGGCGAGCCCGTCGGGCTCGATGGATCTGGCGGGGGTGGGTGTAGAGCGAGAGCAGCGCAGCGAGCTCATCGAGGGCGAAGCCGACCTGCCTGGTCAGCAGCAGTCCGAGCATCCGCAGCACGGTGCCGGCGATCAGCCGTAGCCACAGCAGCGGCAGCATCTGCGGACGACAGTTGACCAGCAGCGTGTAGAGCGCCGCCCGACGCTCGGCGTACCGGGTGTGTCGACCGGTCAGTGGCGTACGGCGCAGCCCCCGGTGCGCTGCTTCGGCGTGGAAGACGACCGCCGCCGGGGCCACCACGCAGCGGTGGCCGGAGGCCGCGGCCCGCCAGCCGAAGTCGAGGTCGTTGCCGAAGATCGGAAGTTCGTCGTCGAAGCCGCCCAGGCGTTCGAGCACCTCGCGGCGCACCAGCATCCCCGCTGTGTTGACGGCCAGCACCTCGCGGATGTCGTCGTGCTGGCCCTGGTCGTACTCGCCTCGCTCGAGGCCGGTCTCGCGGCGTCCGGTGCCGGAGATGGTGACGCCGACCTCCAGCAGCCGGCGCAGCGAGGGCCACTCCCGCAGCTTCGGCCCACAGATGTCGGCGTCCCGCTGCAGCGCCGCCTCGAGCAGTTCGAGCAGGGCACTGGGAGCCGGGGCCGAGTCGTCGTGCAGCAGCCAGATCCACTCGGGCGCGACGCCACGCGAGGCGAGGTGGTCCAGCGCTCGGCGTACTGCCGCCGGGAAGGAGGTCGAGGACGGGGCCGGGTCGAGGTGGCCGTCCCACGGGCCGACGCGCAGGGCGGCGGCGAGCAGTTCCCGGCTGTCGTCCTTGCTGCCGGTGTCCACGGCGACCAGGTGGGTGGGGGCGATCTCCTGGGCCTGCAGACCGGCGAGGACCTGCGGCAGCCAGCGGGCACCGTCATGGCTGACGAGCACGCAGGCGACGCTAGGAAGACTCACGGCCGACACCTTAGGGTGTCGGCCGTGTGAGTTCAGACTGCGCGTCGCTTCAGCTTGCGGCGTTCTCGCTCGGAGAGCCCGCCCCAGATGCCGAACCGCTCATCCTTCATCAACGCATACTCAAGGCAGTCGTCGCGCACCTCACAGGTGAGACACACCTTCTTCGCCTCGCGTGTGGAGCCGCCCTTCTCGGGGAAGAACGCCTCCGGATCCGTTTGCGCGCACAGCGCGCGGTCCTGCCACCCCAACTCTTCTACGTCGGGGTCTACGAGAAACAGTTCTCTCACGGTTCTTCGCCCCTTTTCGACCCTCGCACCCGCCCGACCGGCGAACGCGACACTATTGGAATTACATGCCTGTCATACCCCACAAGTCAAGCCCTGATCTGATATGGGGCAGGCTTGGTGTCCATGTATCGGATCACGGTCCTCTCCGGAGGCATGGGCGGAGCCCGGTTCCTGCAGGGTCTCAAGCACGGAATCGCGGCGGGGCGCTTGCCCCGGGCGGAGATCACCGTGGTGGCCAACACCGCCGACGACCTGTGGGTGCACGGACTGAAGGTCTGCCCCGACCTGGACACGGTGATGTACACCCTGGGCGACGGCATCGACACCGAGCGAGGTTGGGGACGCCGGGAGGAGAGCTGGAGCGTCCGGGAGGAGTTGGCGGCGTACGGCGTGGAGCCGACCTGGTTCGGCCTCGGTGACCGCGACATCGCCACCCACCTGGTGCGCACCCAGATGCTCGAGGCCGGCTACCCGCTGTCGCAGGTCACCGAGGCACTGTGCGCCAGGTGGCAGCCGGGGGTGCGGTTGCTGCCGATGACCGACGACCGGGTCGAGACGCACGTCGCGGTCGCCGATGCCGACAGCCCGAGTGGGCAGCGGGTGATGCACTTCCAGGAGTACTGGGTCCGCCTGCAGGCGTCGGTGCCGGCCGAGACGGTGGTGGTGGTCGGCCAGCCGGAGTCGACCCCGGCCCCCGGGGTTCTCGAGGCCATCGGCGGAGCCGACGTGGTGTTCCTGCCGCCCTCGAACCCGGTGGTCTCGGTCGGCACCATCCTGGGGGTCCCCGGTGTCCGGAGCGCCCTGACCACGACACCGGCGTCGGTGGTCGGCCTGTCCCCCATCGTCGGTGGGCGACACGTGCGCGGGATGGCCGAGCAGATGCTCGCCGCGATCGGTGTCGACGCCCAGGCCGGTGCCGTCGGCCGTCACTACGGCTCCCGGGCGGCCGGCGGCGTCCTGGACGGATGGCTGGTGGACACCGCCGACGCCGGCCAGGTCGAGGAGGTCGAGGCCGCCGGGATCAGGTGCCGATCGGTGCCGCTGATGATGACCGACCCGGACGCCACCGCGGCGATGGCCAGGGCCGCACTCGACCTGGTCGGCCGATGATCACCCTGCACGCCCCCGACGGGGTGGGCGAGGTGTCGCCGGGCGACGATCTCGCCGCGCTGCTGCTCGCCAGCACCGATGCGTGCCAGGACGGCGACATCGTGCTGGTCACGTCCAAGGTGGTCAGCAAGGCCGAGGGGCGGATCCTGACCGGCACCCGCGACGATGCGCTGCCGGGTCAGACCCGTCGCGTGGTCGCCCGCCGGGGACCCACCGTGATCGTCCGGAACCTGCTCGGCCTGACGATGGCCGCCGCCGGCATCGACGCCTCCAACGTCGAGGCGGGCCGGGTGCTGCTGCTGCCCGAGGACCCCGACGCGAGTGCCCGGCGGTTGCGCGCCGCCATCCGGGAGCGGACCGGGGTCAATGTGGGGGTGATCGTCACCGACACGGCGGGGCGGGCGTGGCGGACCGGGCAGACCGACATCGCCATCGGCGCCGCCGGCATCCGTGTGGTGGAGGAGTTCGCCGGCCGCACCGACGCGCACGGCAATCCGCTGCTGGTCACCGCCCCGGCGGTGGCCGACGAACTTGCCGGGGCCGCCGAGCTGGCCAGCGGCAAGCTCGGTGGGCGACCGTTCGTGGTGGTCCGGGGGCGGGCCGACCTGGTGCTGGACGCTGGTGAGCACGGCACCGGAGCCTCGGTGCTGATCAGGGCCGAGGGGGATGACCTGTTCGGGTACGGCGCCCGGGAGGCGGTCCGCCGGGCGGTCAGCGGCGACGCCGCGGACCGGGCGCCGTTCGGGCCGCCGCTGACCGCCGACGACCTGGCCGCCGAGTTGACCGAGACGGTGGCCGGGCTGGACGTCGACCGACACGGCGACGAGGTGGAGGTGCGGGCCCCGGATGCCGCCACGGCGGCCCGCGCGAGGGTGCTGGCCTACGCCTGTGGCTGGCAGAGCGAGGCCGGGCACCCGACTCGGCTGCGGCTGCGACCAGCGACTGCATAGACTCTGCCTCGATCCCACGAGAACGAGCAGAGAGCCCCGACGTGACCAAGAAGAACTCGGCCAAGGCGGACCGCCGCGCCGTCGTCGACCAGTTGCGCAGCCAGCAGAAGAATGCGGACCGGCGACGCAACATGATGATCGTCGGCGTCAGCATGCTCGTGGCCGCGCTCATCATCGGCTCCGCGGCGTACCGGCCGGTGAAGAACTGGTACGACCTGCAGAAGTTCAGCGGCCTGGACCTCTCCTCGATCGGCGCCCCCGCCGACGTCTGTGGCGAGGTCACCGTCGACTCCTCGGGTGCGGCCGGCTCGCACGTGGCCCCGGGCACGCCGATGACGTACCCGGAGGCACCGCCGGCGTTCGGCGACCACTGGGAGACCTGGGATCCGATGGAGCGGAAGTTCTACACCGCGGCGGACCGCCCCGACCTGGGCATGCTGGTGCACAACCTCGAGCACGGCTACGCGATCCTCTGGTACGACGAGACGGCGGCGGCGGACTCGGAGATGATGGCCACCATCCGAGGCATCGCCAGCACGTTCAGCGGCAGCACCAACTACCGGATGAAGTTCAAGGCGGTGCCGTGGACGAGCGCCGACGGTGACGAGTTCCCCGAGGACCAGCACATCGCCTTCACCCGCTGGTCCGCCGGCGGCATCGGGAACACCGACCAGGCGATGTTCCAGGGTGTCTGGCAGTACTGCAGCGAACCCTCCGGGGAGGCGCTGGAGCAGTTCATGCTCGAGTACCCCTACATGGACTCCCCCGAGCCGAACGCCAGCTGAGCGACCCGGCCGGTTCAGGTCAGGCCGGTTCAGGTCAGGCCGGTTCAGGTCAGGCCGGTTCAGGTCAGATCTGAGCGACCCGCGTCCTTGAGGCGGGCCACGATGCCCTTGACCTGCTGGGCATGGGCCCGGGTGGTCACCAGCAGCGCGTCCGGGGTGTCCACCACCACCACGTCGTCCAGGCCGATCACCGCCACCACCCGATCGCCGCCGGGGATCACCAGGCCGCTGGACTCGACGCCGAGCACCGTCTCGGCCTCGCCGAGGACGGTCAGCCCGGCGGGCTCCGCGTCCAGCAGGCCGCGCAGCGCGTCGAAGTCGCCGACGTCCTCCCAGTCGAACCCGGCCGGCACCACCACCACCCGGCCGGCGCTGGCGGCCGGTTCGGCCACCGCATGGTCGAGCGCGATCCGGGGCAGCGTCTCCCAGACCTCGGCCAGCGTGTCAGGGGCGGCGGCGACCGCGCGCAGTGCCGCCGCGAAGTCGGGATCGGAATCGGCGAGGAGGTCCAGCAGCACCCCGGGACGACAGACGAACATGCCGGCGTTCCAGACATGGGTGCCGGCCGCCACGTACCGCTCGGCCACCGACTGGGACGGCTTCTCCACGAACTCGTCGACATGCCACACCTGGTCGTGATCGGCCAGCGGGCCACCTCGGGCGATGTAGCCGAACCCGGTGGCCGGATGGGTGGGAGTGATCCCGATCGTCACCAGCCAACCGTCGCGAGCGGCGGTGACCGCCCGGCGTACACACTCCCCGAAGGCCCGCCCGTCGGCGATCACGTGATCGGCGGCGAACGACCCCATCACCGCATCGGGGTCGCGGCGCTCCAGGAGGGCGGCGGCCAGCCCGATGGCGGCCATCGAGTCGCGGGCCGAGGGTTCGGCGATCAGTTGGTCCGGGGCCACCTGCGGCAACTGGGCGGCGACGGCGTCGCGGTGCCGTTGGCCGGTGACCACCACCAGTCGGTCGGCGACCAAGGGGCTGAGCCGGTCGGCGGTCTGCTGCAACAGGGACCGACCGGTCCCGGTCAGGTCGTGCAGGAACTTGGGGCTGCCGGCCCTCGACACCGGCCACAACCGGGTGCCGGCGCCGCCGGCCGGGACCACTGCCCAGAAGTGCGGCACCTGCGTCTCGTCCACCATGGCAGCGAAGCCTAACCGGGCCACGGCACCTAGGCTTGGCCGGTGACCACCTTCAACGACGTGTTGCAGCGCCGACTGCGCGCGGACGCCGGCCGGCCCCTGGTGACCTGCTACGACGAGCGGACCGGTGAACGCACCGAACTCTCGGTGACCACCTACGCGAACTGGGTGGCCAAGACCGCGTCGCTGTGGGTCGAGGAGTTCGACCTCGAGCGGGGATCCCGGGTCCGACTCGACCTGCCGACACACTGGCTGGGCCCGGTCTTCCTGGGTGCCGCCTGGTGTCTCGGCGCGGTGGTCGTCGCCGACGGCGAGGAGTCGGACCTGGTGGTCTGCGGGCCTGACGGCGTCGAACGCGCAGCGGCTCTCGGCGTCCCCGTGCTCGCCTCGGCGCTGCTGCCGATGGGCGTTCGCTTCCGCGAGGCACTTCCCTCCGGTGTGCGTGACTACGGCGTTGAGGTGTGGTCACAACCGGACGCGTTCGTGCCCTGGGATCCGCCTGGTGATCAGGACGCGGCATTCGACGACCTCAGCCAGGCCGCCCTGTGGACCCAGCCGACGGCTGCGGTGCCGGAACGGATCCTCACCGACGCCAATCCGGTGACCCGGGCCGGCCTGTGGAGCTTCACCGGCCCGTTCGCGGCCGGCGGCTCCACGGTCTGGGTGGCCGGCGGCAACCCGGACCGGCACGCCGATCTGGCTGCCACCGAGCATGCGGTGGTCGTGGGTCAGCCGATCAGGTCGTAGCCGGCCAGACCGTCGCTGAGGTAGCGACGGGGGGTGGCGTTGCCGGAGCCGTCGTTGCGGATCACGTACAGGTGCCCGGTGCTGCGTTCCCGAGCCAGCAGGCCGGGCCGGCCGTTGAGCATCAGGTCGGGCGTCCACACCACCGCGTCGTACGGGGCGAGGTTCGCTCCGCGCAAGGTTGGCATGCCAGCCGCCGGCACGGGCTCGCCCACCGGGTTCAGCCGGTTGCCCGGCAGGATGTGCACCTGCCCGGTCGCGGCCCGGGTCACCAGGTCGGGACGCCCGTTCCCGTTGACGTCACCCAGGGCGTGCACCTGCTGGCCGCTGTGGTCGGCGGAGCTGATGGTGACCGGTGCCGCGAACTGGCCTCGGCCGTTCCCCTGTCGGACCCGCAGGCGGCCGTTGTCTGCGCGCCGGATGACCAGATCGCCGTGTCCATTGCCGGTCCAGTCACCTGCATTGATCAGCAGATCGATGTTGTTCGCGCTGATGCCGGTGTCGACGGCATCGCCAACGTCGTAGTAGCCGAGGTGCTTGACCACCGACAGCCGGCCGTTCGGGCGACGCCCGACGAGGTCGGGCCCGGACCCCGTCGACCCCACCCGGCCGGGGCTGGACAGCATCACCTGATTGGCGACACCCGTGATCGGTCCATGAGGCGCCCCGAAGTTGGCGCCGTTCCACGGGAGCACGTAGCCACGACGAGTCTTGGCGTCGCGGACGAAGATGTCCGGACGCCCGTTCCCGGTGTGGTCGCCGAGACCGGTGATCGCGTCCCAGCGGTCCCAGGAACCAGCGATTCGCTGCCTGGGGGCCAGTCTGGCGCCGCCGACCGCCGCATGCAGCCACAACCGTCCCAGCCGGTCCTTGGCCAGGATGTCACCGCGACCGTTCCCAGACAGGTCACCGGCACCCACCACCGTGACGTAGTTGCCGAAGTTCCGTCCGAGACTGATCCGCTTGAACCCTCCGCTGGGTCGCCCGCGGAACAGGATCAGCGCCTTGGTGGCGGGGTTGAAGCCGACCAGGTCGTTGCGCCCGTTGCCGGTCAGGTCGCCGACGGCGGTCAGGTGGATGACGTTGGCGAATGCTCTGGGCTTGAACTTCCGGACCGCCTTGGCGAAGCGGCCGTTCGGCCTACCCGGCCGGATCAGCACCCGTCCCTTGGCGTTGCGGAGCACCAGGTCGGCGCGTCCGTTGCCGGTCAGGTCCGGCGAGACGAGGAGGCTCTCGAACCTTTCGAAGTTTCCGAAGGCCTCCGACTGGCGATAGCGGAGCAGTCCCTCGGTCGGCAGCAGCATGATCCGGTTGTCGCTGCGCCGCCGCAGCACCAGGTCGGGGTACGGCGATCCGATCAGGTTCCCCCGGGGGTCAGGCACGATCGTGGGCAGCGACGGCGCCGGCGGTGGCGCCGGCGTGCTCACCCCGCCGCCGTTGCGCTGGATGGTTGCGGCTCTGCTGCGGACCGCAGGAAGCTTGGCATAGATGTAGCGGCCGGGGCAGGCGGTGGACCCCACGTCGCGGTGACCGACGATGGTGTTGAAGGAGCGTCCGTTGTGGGTCCAGGTGGTGTTCGCGGTCACGCCGTGGTGAGCCAGCTTCCAGGCCATCAGGTGCTCGAAGGCCGCCATCATCGCCGAACTGGGCTCCTTGATGTCGTAGTTCCCCAGCGCACTGGCCCCGAAGGCGACGTGGTTGTAGCCGCTGGCGTGGGCGCCGATCACGGCGCGGCCGGATCCACCCTTACGGCCGATCCAGATCGTGCCGAACCGGTCGACCAGGAAGTTGTAGCCGATGTCCTTCCAGCCGCGCGACTGGGTGTGGTAGCTGTAGATGCTCCGGATCATCGCCGGCACCTGGGACGCCGAGTAGTCGTTGGACGTCACCGTGTGGTGGATGACGCCGCCCTTCACTGCGCCGTACGTCGGCGTTCCGGCCCAACTCTCGTTGGCCCCCCAGTCCTTGCGGGTCCGCAGCGCCGGCTTGGTGACCGAGCTGAGCGCGAGGGCGTCGTCGCCGCCCTCGGTCTCGGTGGCTGCGTCGCCGGGGGCGTCGGCGGGCACCTCCGTCTGGGTCTCGGAGTGGCCGGGATCGATCACCACCAGCCGTAGTCCGGTGGGTACTGCTCCGTCATCGGTGAAGGCACGGGCCTGGACCGCGTCCACCTCACCCACGAAGAAGATCTCGGTGCCGTCGCGGAGGCCGCTGGCCTCATCACTGTCGACGTTGGGCGCATCGACCGGGGAGTACTCCGCGTGCTCCCACTCCGACCACTCCTCACCCGTCCGGGTGCGAACCTCGACCAGGATCTGCTGCTCGGACCATTCCTGACCCACGTCCCAGGTGACGCCGACCGCGCCGTACCCGGTGACGGGGTGCTCGTCGCTGACGGCGGCCAGGAGCCCGTCGGAGAGCAGTTCCTCCTCGGCCTCGGCCAGCAGGTGGGCCAGGTGGTCGTCGGTCTCCTCGGCCGGTGAGGTGTCGTGCTCGTCGGTGGCCTGACGACGCCCGTCCACGTCCGCGAACGCCTCGGCCAGCGCGCCGGCCGCCGGGAGCTCGGCCTCCAGCGCCTCGGCCTCCTCGAACGCGTGCTCCACGAGGGTCGGGTCGACCACCTCGGTCTCCACCACCACCGTCTCCGACACCGGCGTCGCGGTGCCCGAGTACTCCTCGCCGGGGGCCTTGCGAACCACGTCCAGAGAGATGACATTGGTGGCGGGTGCGAGGACGACGACCACCACACCGAGGGCCAGGATCTGCTGGCACGCGGTGACGAAACCGGCCTTCTTGACGGGCATGGGGTCCACTCCAGTGATGGGGAAGGATCACGTGAGTCCCAAGTGTCACATCAGTCACAGGGGTCACCGCAAGGGTTCGTGAGTAACTACAATGATGTAATTTCCAGTCGACACGCCGACACATTCCAAATTTCCTCCCCCTCCCTGCCCCAGGGGTGGGCGGAACACCCTGATATCAGGGACTGCTGAACGTTGTCAGGGGTTGCAACCCCTGACAACGTTCGGAACACCCTGACATCAGGGTGTTCCGTCAGACCGAGTACCGGGTGGGTCAGACGTCGGAGCCGAGCTCGTCGTCGATGTCGTCCTCGGGGGTGCCCTTGGGCTCGTCGTACTTGAGGTAGCGGATCCCCTCGGCGACGTCCCCGTCGAAGCCGACCCGACCGTGCTCCAGGACGATCGCCCGGTCACACATCTTGCGCACCGACCCGGGCGCGTGGCTGACGTAGAAGATCGTCCGCCCCGACTCACGGATCTCCTGCATCCGCTCCATGCACTTCTTCTTGAACGGCTTGTCCCCCACCGCCAACACTTCGTCGGCGAGGAAGATGTCCGAGTCGACATGGATGGCCACCGAGAAACCCAGCCGAGCCGCCATCCCGGAACTGTAGTGACCGACCGGGGTGTCCAGGAACTGGCTGATGTCGGAGAACTCGACGATCTCGTCGAACTTCCCCCGCGTCTCGGCCTCAGTCATTCCGTTGATGGCGGCGTTGATGTAGATGTTCTCGCGGCCGGTGAGCTGCGGGTGGAAGCCGGCTCCGGTGGCGATCAGGCCGGCGATCCGACCCCGAGTGCGCACCGAGCCCCGATCCGGCCGCATCACCCCGCTCACCAGGCGCAGCAGCGTCGACTTCCCGGACCCGTTGAGGCCCATCAGCCCGATCGACTCGCCCTGCTGAACAGTGAACGAGACGTCATCGAGAGCCAGGAAGCGATTGCTCACGTCGCGCCCGCGCATCTTCGCTACGGCCATCTGCTTCAAGGTCCGGTGGTAGCGGAGCGTGAACTGCTTGGCGACACCGTCCACCACGATCGACTCAGACATGCAAGCGCCTCACAGATGCTCGGGGATCTTGTTCTCGTACCGGGTGAAGACCCACTGGGCAATCCCCAGCAGCACCACCGCGACGAGCAACGACACACCCGCGCGCATGAATAGGTCGTCGGGGAGATGCTCCAGCGCAGTGGCCTCGGGGTCCTTCGTGGTGCCGACCCAGAAGGCACGATGCATCAGCAGCACCGCCTGGGCGATCGGGTTCGCCAGGTACGCCTCCAGGCTTCCGGCCCCGAACCGGTCCTCCACCATGGTGAACGGGTAGATCATCGGCACCCCGAACCTGATGAACATGGTCAACACGTTCACCAGGCTGCCGACGTCGCGCATGAAGACGTTCGCGACGCTGAAGATCAGCGCGAGGGCCGTGCCGAGCACACACATCAGCAGCAGCGCCAGCAACAACGCGGCCATCCCGACCAGGTCAGGCACCCAACCCACGACGACACAGACCCCGGTCAGGATCACCAACTGCGGTCCGGCGTGGAACCCTGACACCAGCATTGAGGCCACCGGGAACATCTCCCGAGGGACCGCCAGCTTTGTCACCAGCGCCTTGTTCTGCACGATCGATCGAGTGCCGCCATTGAGGGTCTCGCCGAAGAAGACCACCACCACCAGCCCGGCGAAGACGTGGATCCCGAACCACTCGATCTCCCGCAGATTCATGATGATGCCCATCACCACGAAGAAGAGCACGAACTGCGCCGCCGGGTTGATGTAGGACCACAGCATCCCCAGGAACGAGCCTTGGTACCTGGCCTGGATCTCCCGCCTCACCAGCAACCGGAGCAGGTACCGTCGCTGAAACACCTCCAGCAGACCGGTGTTCGCCGCCGGGTCCACCAGCGGAGCGTCCACGTCCCGGCGCGGTGGCTCACCCGCGCCGGCAACCGTCTCACTCATCGGAGCCCAGCCACGGGGCGAAGGTCTTCTCCCATGCCTCGGGAGACGTGATCTCGGACAGCGCCTCGCGGTACCGCTCAGCCAAGGCGTCCCACTGGCTGGCCAACTCCTTGTGGATGGCCATCGTCTCCTTCATCGACCCGGCGAAGAGTTCCCGGTCGCGACGGTAGAAGGCCGCCGCTGTGCCGTCAGGCATTGAGACCACTGCCGAGTCGTACTTGCTGATCCGGTACCACTTCGCGTCGGTCGCCGAGATCGCCGTCTCGGGGTGGTGGCGAGCGAGTTCTCGGGGTTTGCGGAACTGCCGCAGCGGTTGCAGCAACGCTGTGACGGCCTCCTGACTGCGTGACGCCACCCGACCGTCGTCCAGTCTCCGGGCCAACTTGCTGGGGCGCACCGACGGGAACGCCTCCGGGTCCGACTCTGTCTGACCGTCGCTGTACCTGCGAGAGAGTTCGCGGATCTCAGGCAGGGTGCGGGCGAGTGCATCGTGCAGACCCTCGGGCCCGGCCAGCACATCCTGCAGGGCGCGGTGCCGCAGCGCGGCCGTCGAGTACTGCATCGAGACCAGGTGCTTGACCTGATGGTTGAAGCTCTCCAGCAGCATCCGGCCGCCACGCGGGTACTGCGAGTGCAGGAGCGCGGCGATGAAGCGGTTCCGGACATGGAAGTACGCCTGCCAGTCCAGGGCATCGTTCTTGTCGGTCCACGGCACATGCCAGACCGCGGCCCCGGGGAGGGTCACGGTCGGATAGCCGGCCTCTTTGGCCCGCAGCCCGTACTCGGAGTCGTCCCACTTGATGAACACCGGCAGGCTGAGCCCGATCGTGCGGAGCACCTCGAGTGGGATCAGGCACATGAACCAGCCGTTGTAGTCCACGTCGACCCGCATGTGCATCCACCGAGTGGAGCGCAGATTCCGGCTTGTCAGGTCCCAGCCGGGGATCACGTTCGGAGCTGACCCCCACCAGAACCGATAGGGCGCCACCCTCTCGCCGAAACTGTGCAACTGAGTTTTGTGATAGATCGAGAACATGTGGCCGCCGACGATGGTCGGCCTACGACACAGATCGCCGAAGGTGGCGGCGCGGACGATGCCCTCGGGCTCGCACTCGACGTCGTCGTCGAGCATCAGACAGTACGTCGACTCGTCTGCCTTGAGCGCCTCGTACTGGGCGCGTGCGAAACCACCGGAGCCGCCGAGGTTGCCCTGTGTGATGATCCGCAGCTTCTTCCCCAGTGCTTCCAGGGCGGCGTCGAAGTGGTCGGAGTCAACGACCAGATCCTTGCCCTGCTCCATCACCAGGACCCGGTCCAGGACCAGCGCGAGTTCCGGGTGATCCCCGAGCGAGGCGAGCAGTTTGGCGCAGAAGTCGGGCCGGTTCATGGTGGTGATCCCGATAGTGACCGTGCCGGGGGTATCCAGGTCGGCGGGGACCTGGGCGGTCCACTCGGCCGTCTCCACCACCACCGCTGAGTCGTCGGGAGCCACCACGTCGTACCAGTACCAGCCGCCATCGGTGAAGGGCTTCAGGGTGAGTCGGAAGGAATGCGTCGTCAGATCCTCGGCATTGACCGCACCGGCCACCTGCTGGGACCGACCGTTGGCCATCGATCGGAAGACGCTGACCTTGGCGCCACGACCGCGAATGGTCACGGCCAGATCGACCTCGGTCACCACCGTCCACCGTCGCCAGTAGCTCGCTGCGAAGGCATTGAAGTAGCTGCCGAACGACAGGCTCTCCCCCGCCTCGATCCGGATCGAGGTCCGGGACTCGATCTGCTCGGGATGAATGGTGGCGCCTGTCTGGACACCCTGACGACTCATCGCAGAGTTGAGTTCCCGCGCCTTGCGGTTGCTGCCCACGTCGTACTTGTCTGCGTCCAGCACCAACGGCTCGGGGTCGACGTAGAGACGGATCGCCTCGATCTCGGCCTTGGCCGGCATGATCTGCCGCTGCAGCAGCCGGGTGACCACCGGGTCACCACCAGTTGCCGGGGCCCGCACCGCGATCGGTGCCGGATGTACAGCCGGAGGCAGTTGCTTCCCACTCATGCGTCCACTCCTCCGCTGGTCAGCGGCACACCGTCCACGAAGTGCGGCCGGAGTTTGTTCTCGAACATCGACAGCGCCGATCCGATCGCCATGTGCATGTCGAGGTACTTGTAGGTGCCCAACCGGCCACCGAAGAGCACCATCGGCTCAGCCTTGGCGAGTTCGCGGTACTTGAGCAGCTTCTCCCGGTCCTCGGCGGTGTTGATCGGGTAGTAGGGCTCGTCGTCGTCGGTGGCGAAGCGCGAGTACTCGTGCACGATCACGGTCTTGCCGGGCAGGTGGGTCCGCTCGGGGTGGAAGTGCTTGAACTCGTGGATGCGGGTGTAGGGCACGTCGGCATCGTTGTAGTTCAGCACCGCACAACCCTGGAAGTCGTCCACGTCCTTGACCTCGGCCTCCAGGTCGACGGTTCGCCAGGAGAGTCGGCCCTCGGCGTTGTCGAAGTACTCGTCCACGGGGCCGGTGTAGATGATCGGCACCTTGCCCTTGAACTCGTCGGCGACGTCGAAGAAGTCCGTCTCCAGCCGGACCTCGATGTTCTCGTGGTCGGCCATCCGGGTCAGCCAGGCGGTGTAGCCGTCGACCGGCAGGCCCTCGTAGGTGTCGTTGAAGTAGCGGTTGTCGAAGGTGTAGCGGACCGGGAGCCGGGTGATGATGTCGGCGCTCAGCTCGGTCGGGTCCGTCTGCCACTGCTTGCCCGTGTAGCCCTTGACGAACGCCTCGTAGAGCGGCCGGCCGATCAAGGAGATCGCCTTCTCCTCCAGGTTGGTGGCGTCCTCGGTGGCGATCTCACTGGCCTGCTCGGCGATCAGTGCGCGCGCCTCGTCAGGGGTGAAGGCGCGTCCGAAGAACTGGCTGATCAGACCGAGATTCATCGGGAAGGAGTAGATCTGGCCCTGGTACTTGGCGAACACCCGGTGTTGGTAGCTGGTGAACGCGGTGAACCGGTTCACGTACTCCCAGACCTTCTCGTTGGAGGTGTGGAAGAGGTGGGCGCCGTACTTGTGCACTTCGATGCCGGTCTCCGGCTCGACCTCGCTGTAGGCGTTGCCGCCGAGGTGGTACCGACGCTCCAGCACCAGCACCTTCAGACCCAGCTCGGCAGCGCAGCGCTCCGCGATGGTGAGGCCGAAGAAGCCGGAGCCGACGACGACGAGGTCGGGCAGGTCGGGGGCATCAGTGGTGGACACGATCGGTCAGTCTACGGAAGGACCCACCGAGGGTGTGACACCACGCGCAATGGCCGGCGCCGCACGCATGGCCTTGATCACGTTCCGGGCCTCCGCACGGCCCCCCCGCACCGGGCTGAGCATCAGCACGGCCAGCATGATCAGCCACGGCTTGAGGCGCACCAGCACGTTCTCGCCGTACCGCAGATGCACGACGAAGAGGTTCCGGTACATGTAGTACCCCTTCCAGGTATCCAGCGCGTGCTGTTGGTCGAAGTCGAGTTGCCGGACCAGGACGGCGTCGCGGACGGCCCAGATCCGGAACCCGGCCCGGCGGGCCCGCAACGCGAAGTCCACGTCGTCGTAGAAGATGAAGAACGCCGGATCGGGCAGCCCGATCGCAGCCACCACCTCGCGCCGGACCAGGAACCCCTCGAACGCGACGTTCTGGATCTCCACCAGCTCCGGCATCGCCTCACGGGTCCGGTACGTCGTCTCGACCATCGCCGTCTTCGGCTTGATCGCGAACGGGTTGGCCAGGTCGAACCGCACCGCCGCCTTCTCGCACAGGGCGCCTCGGGAGTCCTCGCGCACCGCGGCCAGGCAGGCCTCGTCGTGGCTCAGCAGGACGCCGAGGCAGTCCGGCGCGGGGATCACGTCGTCATCCATCAGCCAGATCCGGTCGAACCCCTGCTCGTAGGCGGTCTTCATGCCGAGGTGGAATCCGCCGGCGCCGCCGAGGTTCTCGGGGCTGCGGATCACCTGGACGGGGAAGGCCGCCAACACCTCGGGAGTCCGGTCGGTGCTGGCGTTGTCCACCACCAACACCGCGTCCGGGGCCGGGTCGAGGCGGGCCAGCCCGGCGAGCATCTTCTCCAGCAGGTCGGCCCGGTTGTAGGTGACCACGACCACGGCCACTGTCTCCGTGCTCATGCCAGGTACCTCCGGTGTCCCGAGAAGTCTCCCCGCAACCCGGCGTACGCGGCCCGGGCGCTGATCGGGATCCGGGCCGGCTGCGGCCGGGTGAACAGGTAGAACCAGACGGTCTTCACCCAGAACGCGACCACCTGCAGCCAGCCCCGGTGCTCGCGCAGATTGACGGTGTTGTTGCGGGCCATGCAGTAGTGCTTCAGTTCGCTCGGGCTGTGGTTGTAGGTGGTGCGGCCGAACATCATCGGCGTGCCGAGCTCACCGATCGAGGGATGATGCACCTTCGCGGCGGTGACTGTGGCGATGCGGGCGCCGGCCCGTTCCGCGCGCAGTCGGTACTCGTGATCGTCGCCCCAGATGAAGAACTCCTCCCGCGGCAGCCCGATCCGCTGCACCAGTTCGCGGGTGACCAGCACCCCGTTGAACGGGATCACGATGCCGGCGATCACGCCGCTCGGGTCCGCCCGTTCGGCGACCGACACGTCGTGCACCACGCGGGTGCCGCCGGGGAGTCGGATCGGGAACACCAGTCGATCCGGGGCCGCCTCGTCCACCACCAGGGGCCCCCAGAAGTCGAGTCCGTGGTGGTCCAACAGGGTGGCCAGGCAGTCCCGCTCGGGGAGCCCGTCGTCGTCCATCAGCCAGACCAGGTCGGCGCCTTCGTCGACGGCCCAGCCGAGGCCGTGGTGGAAGCCGCCGGCGCCGCCGCGGTTCTCGTCCAGGGTGTGGTGCCGGAGTCCGGGGATGTCGGCGGCCTCGAGCCAGGCCCCGGTGCCGTCGTCGGAGGCGTTGTCGACGACCAGGACCTCGTCGACCTCGCCGATCTCGGCGAGCCGGTCCAGGAGACGCTGCAGCAGCGGCAACCGGTTGAAGGTCACCACCACGGCGACGATGCGGCGCTCGGACACGGCCGCCACCCTAGCCGTCACGCCCCCGATCAGCAGGCGTCGGCCAGGTCGTCGGCCTCGTTCGCCTGGTAGCCGTGGCGCAGCGACCCCTTGGAGCCGCCGGTGGTCTCGTTCGGGTTCGGGCCGGGCGTGTCGGCCGCTCCGGTCGTTCCCGACGATCCTGCCGCACCGCTGGACTCCGCCGGCTTGGGCTTCGCCAGTGCGCGCCCCTCGGCGCGGGCGATGGCGTTGTCGACCATCTGCCGCACCTTGGCCAGGTCGGGGTTCCTGGTGTTGATTTGCGGCGGGGTGAACGACACGGAGCCGATCGGGTGGTTCCGGGCCTTCAGCGCCAGGTCGATGAAGGTGTCGAGTTCGCCTGAGGGCAGGTTGGTCTCGAACATGGCCACCGACGCCGACGCGATCTTGTCGAAGTTGCGGACCACCCGCTGCGGGCTGATCTGGCCGACCATGGCGTGCATCACGCACTTCTGGCGTGCCATCCGGGAGTAGTCGTCGGACCCCTCTCGGGCCCGAGCGAACCAGAGCGTGTCGTGCCCGTTCAGTTTGCGGGTGCCCGGCTCGAGGTAGTGGGTCACGTCCCGGCCCAGGCCACCGACCGGGATCGGGTCGCGCAGGGTGAGGGTGACGCCGCCGACCGCGTCGACGAGCCTTCGGAAGCCCTGCATGTTGACGATCGCCCAGTAGTTGATGTCCAGGCCGGTGATCCCCTCGACGGCCTGCATGGTGGCCTCGACGCCGGGGTTCTCCGTGTCGAAGAGTTGTGGCCGGTCCTCAGCCCAGGTGCTGACCGCGTTGAGATAGCAGTCGTCACAGTTCCAGCCGTCCGGGAAGTGGTCGGCCATCACCGAGCCGTCTGCGAACGGGAAGTTCTGCAGGTTCCGCGGCAGCCCGAAGATCACCGTGCGTCCGGTCTTGGCGTCGATGCTGGCCACGTTCAGCGAGTCCGGCCGCAGACCCATCCGACCGTCGCCGGAGTCTGCTCCGAGCAGCAGCACGTTGTAGCGGCCGTTGCTGGCGTCGGAGCGCTCCGAGCCGGTGAACATGGTGGCGACGAAGTCGCGCTGCACGCTGACCAGGTGTGCGGAGAAGAGGACCGCCCCGGCCACCGAGAAGACCAGGGCGCCGTTGAGCCCGGTCATCAGCAGCCGCTGGTTGCGCAGCAGCGACAGCGGCCGGCCGAGTCGCCAGGCGTCGATGAGGAGCCCCGCCCATCCGAGGGCGACCAGGGTCAACACCATTTGCACCGAACCGAGCGCGAGGGTGGAGGAGACCAGTGTGAAGATCAGGCCATGCCACAGGTAGCCGAGCAGCAGCAGGAAGCCGAAGACGGCCCATAGGGCCGCCCAGACCCGGATCGCGGCCCGGCCCAGGGGGCGGTGGCCAGCGACCAGCTGCGCGGACCCGGGGAGCACCAGGGTCATCACCATCAGGGTGATGGCGCGTCGGAACCGCACCCGTGCCGCGCGCTCACCAGCGGCGACCCGGGCCATGCCCGACTGAGGTACGGGTGGCATGGGATGCCTCTCGTCCGGGGAAGGATCAGTCCGGGCCAGTATCACCAGTCACAGGTGTCACATGCGTCACGGCGCGCCGAGCGGTCCTGGATCAACTGCGGATCAACTGTGGCGCCCTGCTTCGATCTCCCGCTTGCTCGCCAGCCGGTGGGCGCGGCGGATCTCGGCCTCCCGGAACCGCCGTACCTCCTCCGGCGTCTCCGGGGTCAACGCAGGCACCGGCCGCGGACGCCCGTCCGCGTCGACGGCCACGAAGACGAAGTACGCCGAAGCCACGTGTCGCGGCGAACTCGCCGCGTCGTTCCACGGCTGGGCCTCGACTCGGACGCCGATCTCCATCGAGGAGCGCCCCGCCCAGTTGACCTGCGCACTGGTGCGGATGATGTCGCCCACGTGCACCGGAGTCAGGAAGGCCATCTCATCCATCGAGGCGGTCACCGCGGGCCCGCCCGAGTGCCGTTGCGCCACCGCACCTGCGGTGGTGTCGGCCAACTTCATGATCTCGCCGCCGTGCACGTTCCCGTGCAGGTTGGCCTCGCCGGCGTGGGCGATGATGGCCAGCGAGACACGGGCGTACGACGACCCGTGCGCCGCGTCGGGGGCGTCTTCGAGCGAGGGTGCCATGGCGGCACGGTAGCGTCTGTGCGCATGGCAGAACGTCCTGGGACTCCAGGTCCCCGACCCGGGACCCCTGAGTACGACTGGCTCTAC
Organism: Nocardioides limicola; assembly: GCF_016827675.1. Taxonomy (GTDB): domain Bacteria; phylum Actinomycetota; class Actinomycetes; order Propionibacteriales; family Nocardioidaceae; genus Nocardioides; species Nocardioides limicola. The sequence goes on from NZ_JAERJA010000003.1 coordinate 304,964, forward strand.
GGTTCCGGCACCGCCGGGACGGGGCAGCCCGATCAGACCCGCATCCTCCCCGCCGAGCCAACACGCCGGGGGGTTGAGGGCACCCGCGCCACCCAGGACGGGCCCGCCAAACCGCCGGTGCGGCCCGGGCCGCCGCCCCTCGCCCAACCCACGCCGCCGCGCCGCCGCCGGAGGCTGCGGCCGGGCGTCCTGCTGGTGGTGCTGGTGCTGGCACTGGTGGCCTACCTGGTCGCTGTCCCCTACTGGGCATGGACCCAGACCGACCGGATCGACGCCTGGCCCACCGAGGCGCGGCCCGCCTCCCAACCGGGCACCACCTATCTGATCCTGGGCAGCGACACGGCCGACGACCTCACGCCGGAGCAGCAGCGCCAGGTCCGGGCCGGGGTCCGGGACGGTTCCCGTGCGGACACGATCATGTTGCTGCGCGTGGGCAGCGGACCGAACGTGCTGATGTCGATCCCCCGCGACTCGATCGTGGCCATTCCGGGACGTGGCACTACGAAGATCAATGCTGCGCACGCCTTCGGTGGCGCACCATTGATGGTCGCGACCATCGAACAGAACACCGGCATCCGCGTCGATCATGTGGTTGAGCTCGGCTTCGGCAGCGTGGTCAACATGGTCGATGCCCTCGGGGGCATCGAGGTGTGTCCGGAGTCGGCGATGGTGGACAAGGACGCGCGGCTGGACATCGCCGCCGGCTGCCAGGAGGTCGACGGGGTGACCGCCCTCGCCTACGCCCGCTCCCGCAAGACCGGCCGGCTCGGCGACATCAATCGGGCCGAGAATCAGCGCGAGGTCGTCTCGGCCATCGGCCACAAGGCGCTCAGCCCGTGGACGGTGCTGAACCCGGTGCGCTGGTGGCAACTGAACACCGCCGCCGCCGGCACCGTGACCACCAGCGAGGGCACCGGCCTGGTGGCGATGGGCAGGTTCGCGCTGGCGCTGACCCGAGCCGGCGGAGACTCCACCCTCACCTGCGGCATCCCGATCCGGGACCTGCAGGTGAACTGGGACACCGAACGGGCCGAGCGGCTCTTCGCCCGCATCATCGCGGGCGAGACTGACCGGATCGGCCGCCAACTCTGCACCCCGACGGGACTTCCACGATGAGCGACTACCGGACCCTCGACTGGTCCGTGACCGACCGCGTCCTCACCCTGACGCTGGACCGTCCCGACGCCTTGAACGCCTTCACCGTGACGATGGCCGATGAACTCGTCGACGCCTACGGACGCGCCTCCGACGACGATGCGGTGGGCGCGATCGTGGTCACTGGCTCCGGCCGCGCCTTCTGCGCCGGCATGGACCTGTCGGTGCCCGGCAACGTATTCGGCCTCGACGAGGACCTCGCACTGAGCCCTGCCGAGCTGGAGGCCCGGTACGACGACCCGGCGGTGGTCTCCGGGGTCCGCGACACCGGCGGTCGGGTCAGCCTGGCCGTCTACGAGTGCCGCAAGCCGGTGATCGCGGCGATCAACGGTCCCGCGGTCGGCATCGGCGCCACCATGACGTTGCCGATGGACGTGCGGCTGGCTTCGACCCAGGCCCGGATCGGCTTCGTGTTCGGCAGGATCGGCATCGTGCCCGAGGCCTGCTCGTCGTACTTCCTGCCCAGGATCGTCGGCATGTCACAGGCGCTGGAGTGGGTCTACGGCGCGGACATCCTCACCGCCGAGCAGGCACTGGCCGGTGGGCTGGTCCGCTCGGTGCACGAGCCCGAGCAACTCCTGGACGCGGCGTACGAGTTGGCGCACCGGTTCATCGATCACCGCTCCCCGGTCGGGGTGGCCCTGGCCCGGCAGATGATGTATCGCGGCGCGGGTGCCAGCCACCCCCGCGAGGCCCATCTGGCCGAGTCGCTGGCGATGTGGCATGCCTCGGTCGGCGACGGCAAGGAAGGGGTGGCGGCCTTCTTGGAGAAGCGGTCGCCCGAGTTCACCGCCAAGGCGTCGCAGACCCCGGACGTCTTCGGCGCCGCATTGCGGCCGTGACGCGGCTGTTCACAGCGAGCCGAGCCGCGGTGACAGCGCTGCTGCTGCTCGGCTTGGCCGGGTGCACGGTAGGGGCCGGCGACTCAGTCGACGACGACATCGCAGCCGTACTGGAGACCCTCGCCGTCGACACCGTCTATGTCACCTACCAAGGCGACGGACACGGCTTGGAAGAGCTGGGGACCCTGACCCGCAACGGCTTGTCCGAGATGCTGACCGAACCAGCGGCGTACACGTTCAACGGCGTGTCGGGAAACGGGCGAGATGTCGTGGTCACTGCTGGCGGCGTACCGGCCGAGGAGTACGGCGGGGGGTTCCTCTTCGATGAGCACTTCCGCCTGGTCGACGGCCGGCTGGAACCGCTTCCGGAAGCTGACGTGATGCTCTTCGCACCGGAACTGTCACCGGAAGGCGACATCGTGGTGATGCGACGGGACAAGGGTTTCGCGATCCTGCGGAACGGCGAGACCACCTGGGAGACCGACCCACGCAGCAGTTCGCAGAGCCTGCGGAGCAACCTCGAATGGACTTCGGAGGGACACCTGGTCACCCTCAGGAAGGGGGGCAAGCCCGGTTCAAGGATCGTCTTGTACACGACCGATGGCGGCGAGCGTCAGGGCGGAACCGCGTTCTGTGCTGTAGGGCTCACACCGGCTCCGAGCCGTGCGTTCCTGGCGACCTACCCGTCCATGTCACGGAAGGAACGTGAGGCAGCCCCGGGCTGCGACCGAGCCCACCTCCTCGGCTACGACGCGGACTTCAACCAGACCCACGTCACCGAGTTGCCGCCCGGCTGGTGGCCGCTCGCCTGGTCCGAGGACTCCACCACCCTGCTGATGTCCAGCACAGACGAGATCGCAGCCGTGAGCATCACCGGTGAGGTGATCGCGACGGCGTCAGTGCCACGGCGGGTGCTGACGGCGGCGATGATCTACCGCGAGTCAGAACCAGGGCCCGCCGAGTAGGCGACTTCACAGGTTCCTGCTACGCGACGGCTCAGCCATCGGCAGCGTCGCCGCGACCGAAGCGACCGCCAGGCCCGTAGCCCCGGTGGCCGTCGGGCTTGCCGGTTCCGTCCGGCTTGCCACGACCGTCCGGGGGGCCGAGGTGCTCGGGTCGACCCTTGCCGTCCGACATCCCGAAGCCGTGGCGCCCGTGGCCCTTGCCGAGCCCACCGGGACCCCAGCCACGCTGACCGGACTCGATCCGCTCGCGCAGCTCCTCCGCCCGCTCCTCGGAGATGCGTCCATCCTCCACCGCGCGCGCCAACTGCTCGAGTTTGCGCTCCCGGTACTCCTGATCGCGCTCCGCCCGGATCTCCGCCTGGGCCTCACCCAGCGCGTCGGCCACCTCGTCGGCATCGAGACCGAGCTTCTCGGCCAGCCGCTCGGCCAGTTCGCGGTGCTTCTCCGCGACCCGTTCGGCGGCGGCCGCACGACCAGGATTCTCAGAGTCCCCGGAGGTCTGGGCGAGCGCCAGTCCACCGGCCCCCAGGGCCAGTACGGCTGCTGCCGCCGTCCCCGCAACCCACGATGTGCGTCTCACCAGCGTCTCCTTCGCCTCCGGTTCCCTCCACTGTGCCTCAGGAACCTGGGAGTTGGCCATGGAAAGCCTTTGAGAAGACCGTGAAGTCTCCCTCGATCAGAGGTCGGACTGCACTCCGGCGAGGAGTTGCCGGGCCATCACGATGCGCTGCACCTGGTTGGTGCCCTCGTAGATCTGAGTGATCTTGGCGTCGCGCATCATCCGCTCCACCGGGTAGTCGCGGGTGAAGCCGTAGCCACCGAGCAACTGGACCGCATCGGTGGTCACCTGCATCGCCACGTCCGAGGCGAAGCACTTGGCGGCGGCGCCGAAGAAGGTCAGGTCGGCGTCGCCCCGCTCGGAACGGCCCGCGGCCGCGTAGGTCATCTGCCGCGCCGCCTCGATCTTCATGCCCATGTCGGCGATCATGAACTGCAGGCCCTGGAAGTCCCCGATCGGCTTGCCGAACTGCTGACGCTCCTTGACATAGCCCAGCGCATAGTCCAGCGCCCCCTGGGCAACGCCGACGGCCTGCGCGGCGATGGTGATCCGGGTGTGGTCCAGGGTCTTCATCGCATACTCGAAGCCCTTGCCCTCCTCGCCGATCAGCCGGTCCGCGGGGATCCGCACCTTGTCCAGGTACACCTCACGGGTGGGGCTGCCCTTGATGCCGAGCTTCTTCTCCGGAGCGCCGAACGAGACGCCCTCGTCCGACTTCTCCACCACGAACGCCGAGATCCCGCGGGACCGGCTGTCGGGATCGGTCATCGCCAGCACGGTGTAGAACTCCGACTCCCCGGCGTTGGTGATCCATCGCTTGGTGCCGTTGAGCACCCAGCCGTCGCCGTCACGGACGGCCCGGGTCTTCTGGTTCGCCGCGTCGGAGCCGGCCTCGGGCTCGGACAGACAGTAGGAGAACATCCCGTCGCCGGCGGCCAGCTTGGACAGGTACCTGGCCTTCAGTTCCTCCGAGCCGCCGATGATCACCGGCAACGAGCCGAGCTTGTTGACGGCCGGGATCAGGCTGGCGGAGACGTCGGCGCGGGCCACCTCCTCGATCACGATCACGGTGGCCAGCGCGTCGGCACCCGCGCCGCCGTACTGCTCGGCGACGTGCGGGGCGTGGAAGTCCGAGGCGACCAACGCATCGTGCGCCTCCTGCGGGAACCGCGCCTCCTCGTCCACCTCGGCGGCGTACGGCGCCACTTTCGCGTCGCAAACAGCCCGCACCGCCTCCCGGATCGCCTGGTGTTCCTCGGAGAGTGCGTACATGGGCTGGTCTGCGGTCATGGCGCGGATTCTAGGTCAGGGTGAACCGACGCTAACCCCGAGGCGTCCCCGCTGGACAGCTACCGTGAACACATGACCGTCCCCGGTGCCGACCTGGCGCTCCCGGCTGGTCCCGGCATCCCCTCCGGGCTGGTGATCCCGGCAGCCGAGCTGACCGAACGCTTCTCCCGCTCCCCCGGCCCGGGCGGGCAGTCGGTCAACACCAGCGACACCCGGGTCGAGCTGGTGTACGCCGTGTCCGCCTCGGCAGCCTTGAGCGACTCCCAACGCGAGCAGGTGCTGCGCCGGCTCGCCGACCGACTCGTCGACGGCACCCTCGTGGTGACCGCCTCGGAACACCGCAGTCAGCACCGGAACCGGGTCGCGGCCCGGGAGCGGCTGAGCCGACTGCTGCGCGAGGCCCTGGCCCCACCGGCACCGCCACGGCGGCCCACCCGGCCGACCGCCGGCTCCCAGCGCCGACGAGTGGCCGCGAAGAAGCGCCGCAGCGCCACGAAGACGTTGCGGGGCCGAGTGCGCGGCGACGAGTGAGCGACGCCGAGCCGACCGTTCTCAGCGAGACGCAAGCCCACCTGCGGCCCGGGAGACCCACCGGACCACCGCTTCGGCCGGCCCCCGGCGGCCGGCCACCGCGAAGCCGGCTCCGATCCCCAGCACCACCAGCAGGTGCCAGGCGATCGCGTCGGGTTCCTCAGCCGGCCACACCTGCGGGGTGCGCATCACCACATGGAGCGTGTAGAGGGACAGGGTCATCGCCCCGGCCCCGGTGAGCACCTGCAGCACCCGCCCGAGCCCTGCCGGCAGCATCGCCACGACCAGCAGGCTCACGCCCAGGACCAGCAGCGACGTCCCGATGGTGTGGGCGAGGTCGAAGGGGGTGCCGCTGTGCGGGGCGGACACCCACAACCAGTGCCAGGTCTCCCCCGCCGGCGTGGTGCCGAACATGCCGCCGGCGATCCCGTCCAGGAACTGCTCACGCTGCTCGCCGCTGGCGGAGCCGGTCAGCGCCCGGAGCGTGTCGGCCTGCCGGGTCGCCTCGTCCGAGATCAGCTTCGCCGCCGAAGCCAGCACTGCTCCCCCGGCCGCCACCGCCCCCGCGACCTGCCAGCGGCGCAGGTCCAGTCGCCCCAGGGCCATCCCGGCGAGCAGGTAGGCCATCCACACGAACGCCGGGTAGTAGCCGGTGAGGAACAACTCCGCCAGCAACTCCCCCGGACTGCTCAGTTGATCCAGGTTCGGGCTGTCCACGCCACGGTCGGGGAGGAACGGGCGCACCAGATGCGAGAGGACCGGCGCCAGCACCACCCACACGGCGGCGGCCACGGCGAGCCGTCGAGCCGACCATTCCAGGAACGGCACCGCGAGCACGAACAGCATCGCGTAGTAGCTGAGGATGACCGCCAGGCCGGAGTCCAATCCGCCGAGCACCAGGCCCAAGGCACCGATCAACAGGGCTCGGACCAGCAACTGCACGACCCGTTCGGCGCGTGTCGGCCGCCGGTCCCGACGAGCCCAGCCGCTGCCCAGCGTCAGGCTCACTCCGGCCAGCACCGCGAAGAGCGCCGAGGCCCGACCACCCGCGATCGACTGCCACAGGGCAAGGTCGCCGTCGGGCGTACGGGCGACCAGGACATGGGTGGCGATCATGCCGAGCAGCGCCAGGCACCGCGCGACGTCGACGCCGATCAGACGGTTCAGAAGCCCACCTTCCGGCCCTGCTGCCCCGCAGCATCGCGAACCACGGCGCCCTTGGCGTGGGCCTGGTCCCGCAACTGCACGGCGTACCCGGCAAGCTTCTCGGTCAGCGCGCTGTCACCGGAGCCGAGGATCCGCGCGGCCAGCAGGCCCGCGTTCTTGGCTCCGCCCACCGAGACGGTGGCCACCGGGATCCCGCCGGGCATCTGCACGATCGAGAGCAGCGAATCCAACCCGTCGAGGTGTCGCAGCGGCACGGGTACGCCGATCACCGGCAGGGTCGTCACCGACGCGAGCATCCCGGGCAGGTGGGCGGCGCCGCCAGCGCCGGCGATGATCACCCGCAGTCCACGCTCAGCGGCCTGCTGGCCGTAGGAGATCATCTCGGCGGGCATCCGGTGCGCGGAGACCACATCGGCCTCATAGCTGATCCCGAACTCGTCGAGCACCTCGGCGGCGGCCTGCATCACCGGCCAGTCCGAGTCCGACCCCATCACGATCCCGACCAGCGGCGTCTGCTCCATGACGGCCGAGCCTAGCCGGTGGCCGGGCCTGCTCGCGGTCGAGCCCGCCGATCGCCGGCAGTCGCGATCTCAGTCCGATTCGTCGCCGAGGTCGCCCCGGAACCAGGCGGCCGCATGCCGAGCGCGCTGCAGGCAGTCCTCCAGGTCATCCCCGTAGGCGTTGACATGGCCGACCTTGCGCCCGGGCCGCAGGCCCTTGCCGTAGAGGTGCACCTTGAGTCGCGGATCCCGGGCCATCACGTGCGGATAGCCGTCGTAGAGGCGACCAGCGTCGACGTCGCCACCGAGGATGTTCACCATCACCGTCCACCGGTCCCGCGGCTCCGGGGAGCCCAGCGGCAGGTCCAGCACCGCCCGGAGGTGGTTCTCGAACTGGCAGGTGACGGCCCCGTCCTGGCTCCAATGGCCAGTGTTGTGCGGCCGCATCGCCAACTCGTTGACCAGCACCCGTCCGTCCGTGGTCTCGAACAACTCCACCGCCAGGATGCCGACCACGCCGAGCTCACCGGCGATGGTGAGGCCGATCCGCTGCGCCTCGCCCGCCAGCACCGGGTCGAGGTCGGGGGCCGGGGCGATCACCTCGTGGCAGACACCGTCGCGCTGGCGTGACTCCACCACCGGGTACGCCGCTGCCTGGCCGCTGGGCGACCTGGCCACCAGCACCGACAGCTCCCGGGTGAAGTCGACGAGTTCCTCGGCCAACACCGCGACGCCGGCCTCCGCAGCGACTCGCAGCGGTTCGTCCACCTCGGCGATCGAGCGGACCACCCAGACGCCCTTGCCGTCGTACCCGCCCCGGGTGGTCTTGAGCACGCAGGGGAAGCCGAACTCAGCGACCTCCGTCGCGGAATCGACGACCCGGTGGCGTGGGCAGGGCACCCCGAGCCCGGTCAGCGCCTGGCGCATCACCGCCTTGTCCTGGGCGTGCACCAGGGCATCGGGGCCGGGCCGCACCGGCACCCCGTCGGCCTCCAGGGCGCGCAGGTGCTCGGTCGGCACATGCTCATGGTCGAAGGTCACCGCAGCACAGCCCTCGACGATCCGACGCAGCGCTGCCAGGTCGCGATGGTCGCCGACCTGCTGGTCGACGATCACTTGGGCGGCGGAGGCATCGGGGCTCTCGGCCAGCAGTCGCAGCCGTACCCCGAGCTCGTTGGCCGGCGAGGCCATCATCCGCGCGAGCTGACCGGCGCCGATCACGGCGAGGGCGGGTGCGAGGGCGGCAGACACGCCGCACAGGATAGTGGGGCGGCAGGTCAGCCGCTGAACGAGTCCGAGGAGGCGCGCTCGAACCGCAGCCCGTGACCCCGGATGGTGCTGATCAAGGTCGGATGGCGGGCATCGTCGCCGAGTTTGCGGCGCAACCAGCCCAGGTGCACGTCGATGGTCTTGGCGGAGGTCCAGAAGTTCGTCTGCCACACGTCGCGCATCAATTCGTCCCTCGTCACGATCTCGCCGGGGCGACTGATCAGGGCATGCAGGAGGTCGAACTCCTTGCGGGAGAGGAGCACCTCAGCATCCCCCCGCCAGACCCGTCGAGCCTGCGGATCCACGCGGACGTCCTGGACTTCCATCACGCTTCTGACAGTAAGCAGAACGCCCGAGACGGCGTGGCCGAATCCAGAAAATTTGACTTAGTGCGGCCAGCGCCGGATCCGGAGCCCGGCGCCGCCGCGACTGGTCAGGCGCGGCGGACGGTGATCGGCTCGACGAGGCCGAACCCGTGCAGCGGGCGGGCCGGCATCCGACGGTACTCGAACTCCCCCTCGGGCAACCGGTCTGCGGTGGCCTGGTCGATGATCAACCGGTTCCGCCGGGCCACCTGGGTGAGCCTGGACGCCAGATTGACCGGAGGCCCGAATACGTCCCCGAGGCGCAGCGTCACCTGCCCGGACGCGAGTCCGAGACGGACGTCGGGCATCCGCTGGTCACGTCCGATCACGGCGATGATCCCCTCGGCGGTCTCCAGGGCGGCCCCCGGGTCGTCGTTGACGAAGAGGACCGAGTCCCCCAGCGACTTGATCACCCGACCCCGGTTGTTGGCGATCACGTCCGCGCAGCGCGACTCGAAGACCTCGACGAGGTCACCGATCCGCTCCTCGCCGATCTCGTTGGAGAGCTCGGTGAAGCTCACCAGGTCCGCGAAGCCCACGGTCAGGAACGCACCGCGCTCGTCGCCACCGAACATGGCGGACTGGCGGGCCAGGGCCGCCGCGAGGTGACGGCGCCACGCGTAGACCAGCATCCGCTCGAACGGCGGGTTGAGGTGCTCGAGGAGTCCTACCGCGATCTGGGGGTCACGCAGCAACTCCGGACTCAGGTACTGCACCAGCCCGGCCACCTCCCAGTCGGCCAGTCGGGCGACCGTCTGCCCGATGCCCCGGGTCAGGTTCACCGCCGTGTCCACGTCGATGTCGCGCTCGTCCATCACCTCAGCCAGGTCGGTGAGGGCGTCCTTGTCGGCGGCGGTGAACGCCACCTCGGTCCCGGGCTCGGCGAACCCCAGCGCCCGCCACAGCCGTCGGGCCACCAGCATCGAGAGCCCCGCTTCGGCAGCGACCTGTTCGGCGGTCCACTCCCGGGCTCCGCCCAGCACGAGTTGCTCCACCTGCTCGGAGAACTCCGCCTCGGCGCGGACATGCACCACATCCCCGGCTCCGACCGGCACCGTCCCGGCGTCGGTCTCCACCATCAGCCGGCCGGTGCCGTCGATCCCGGTAGCCGTGCCGCGCAGCTCCGACCCGTCCGGCAGCGCCACCCGGACCACCCGACCGAGGGTGACGCAGCGGGCCGCGTACTTCTCCCGCAGCGTCGCCGCACCCTGCCCCAGCCACGCGTCGTACTCGGACAACAGCGCCCGGACCAGACCAGCCAGCAGCGCCGTGCGGTCCGGGGTCTGTCCGGTCGCCTCCGCGATCGAGGTGGCCTCCTCGATCGGCAGCTCAGCGGCGGTGGTGGTCACGTTGAGGCCGATGCCCACCACCGCGACCGGACCGGTGTCGGTCTCCACGCGTTCCACCAGGATCCCGGCGACCTTGCGGTCGCCGAGCAGCACGTCGTTGGGCCACTTGAGGCCCGTCTCCACGCCGGCCTCGGCCAGTGCCGTCTGGACGGCGTACCCGGTGACCAGGGGGAGCCAGGGCCAGGCCTGGGGCGGAATCTCCGGCCGCAGCAGCACCGAGAAGGTCAGCGCCGCCCGCGCCGGAGACACCCAGGTGCGGTCCAGCCGACCACGACCTGAGGTCTGGTGCTCCACCACCACCACGGTGCCGTGCGGGGCGCCGGCGCGGGCCAGTTCGGCAGCGTCGGCGTTGCTCGATCCCGACTCCTCGCGGACGTCCACGGTGGCGACGATGTCGGCCAACTGCTGGGCGAGCCGATCCGGATCGAGGGGTGGGCGCGTGCGGGCGGCGTCGGTCATGGGCACTAGATTGGCACGCGGTGTCGCGGCAGGCACCACAGGAGTTGCCGAGGAGGCCTGAGAACGTGAGTGCAGTACCCGACGAGCCGACGATCGACATCCACACCACGGCAGGCAAGCTTGCCGATCTGGAGCGCCGCCTGGACGAGGCCGTGCACGCGGGCTCGGCCAAGGCCGTGGAGAAGCAGCACGCGAAGGGCCGCCAGACCGCCCGTGAGCGGATCGAGATGCTCTTCGACGAGGGCTCCTTCGTCGAGCTCGACGAACTGGCACGGCACCGCTCCACCGCCTTCGGTCTGGAGAAGAACCGGCCCTACGGCGACGGGGTCATCACCGGCTACGGCACCATCGACGGCCGTCAGGTGTGCGTCTTCTCCCAGGACTTCACCGTCTTCGGTGGGTCCCTGGGTGAGGTCTACGGCGAGAAGATCACCAAGGTGATGGACCTGGCCATGAAGACCGGCTGCCCGATCATCGGCATCAACGAGGGAGCCGGTGCCCGGATCCAGGAGGGTGTCGTCTCGCTGGGCCTGTACGGCGAGATCTTCCGCCGCAACGTGCACGCGTCCGGCGTGATCCCACAGATCTCCCTGATCATGGGCAACTGCGCCGGGGGCCACGTGTACTCCCCCGCGGTCACCGACTTCACGATCATGGTCGACCAGACCTCGGCGATGTTCATCACCGGTCCTGACGTGATCAAGACGGTCACCGGCGAGGACGTCTCGATGGAGGACCTCGGCGGCGCCCGGACCCACAACACCAAGTCCGGCAACGCCCACTACATGGCGGCCGACGAGGAGGATGCCCTCGACTACGTCAAGGCGCTGCTCTCCTTCCTGCCGCAGAACAACATGGACGAGCCGCCCTCCTTCGACGAGGTGGCCGACACCGACTTCTCCGACACCGACCGGGCCCTGGACACGCTGATCCCCGACAGCCCCAACCAGCCCTACGACATGCACACGGTGATCGAGTCCGTCGTCGACGACGAGGAGTTCGTCGAGGTTCAGGCGATGTTCGCACCCAACATGATCATCGGCTTCGGTCGCGTCGAAGGTCGCCCGGTGGGCGTGGTCGCCAACCAGCCGATGCAGTTCGCCGGCACGTTGGACATCGATGCCTCGGAGAAGGCAGCCCGGTTCGTCCGGACCTGCGATGCGTTCAACATCCCGGTCCTCACCTTCGTCGATGTGCCCGGCTTCCTGCCCGGCACCGACCAGGAGTGGAACGGCATCATCCGCCGCGGCGCCAAGCTGATCTACGCCTACGCCGAGGCCACCGTGCCCCTGATCACCGTGATCACCCGCAAGGCCTACGGCGGCGCCTACGACGTGATGGGCTCCAAGCACCTCGGCGCCGACATCAACCTCGCCTGGCCGACCGCCCAGATCGCCGTGATGGGCGCCCAGGGGGCCGCCAACATCGTGCACCGCAAGACCCTGGCCGAGGTGGAGGCCTCCGGCGGTGACGTGGAGGCACGCCGGGCGGAGCTGATCGATGAGTACGAGACCACCCTGGCCAACCCCTACATCGCCGCCGAGCGTGGCTACGTGGACGCGGTGATCACGCCGCACGAGACCCGCGTCGAGGTGGTCCGGGCGCTGCGACTGCTCCGCTCCAAGCGGGAGACGCTGCCGCCCAAGAAGCACGGCAACATCCCGCTCTGACTCCGACCGTCCCCCGCACCAGCCGAGGATCACGCCGATGACCGACGCCACCCACACTCCGCCGGCCCTGCACGTCGTCAACGCTGACGCCACGCCCGAGGAGATCGCCGCGGTGGTGGCGGTCTTCAGCGCGCTCGGCGGATCAGCGGACTCCGCGCCGCGGGCGCCGCGCCCGGAGTGGAACGCCCCGCACCGGCTCGTCCGACGGCCGGTGCAGCACGGCCTCGGAGGGTGGCGGTCCAGCGCCCTGCCGCGCTGACCGAAGAGCCGGAAATGGCACAGGCACCGTCGGTGCCCTCCGGCTAGGGTGACTGCGTGACCGAGCCGGACATCCACGCACTCTCCGACAGCTACCTCGAGGACTACTGCCGCCTGGACCCGATCGCTGCCACCTTCCTGGGGGTGGCCGGACACGACCACGCATGGCCGGACCTGTCCCCGGACGGGTTCGCTGCCCGCGAGCGACTGGACCGGGCGACGTGCCAGCGGGCCGAGGCGATGACCCCGGTCGCGGAACGGGACCGGGTGGCGCGCGAGGCACTGGTCGAGCGGCTGGGCCTCGCGGTGGAGCGCGTCGACGCCGGGGTCGCCCGACGCCAGTTCAACGTGCTCACCTCACCGCTGCACGACGTACGGCAGGTGTTCGACCTGATGCCGACCGAGACCGAAGCCGACTGGGTCGCCATCGCCACCCGGCTGGCCTCGGTGCCCGACGTGCTCGACGGGTTGCGGCGCACCCTGGCCGAAGAAGCGGCCGCCGGTCGGGTGGTCGCCGCCCGGCAGTATGCCGAGGTCGCCGATCAGGTGACCGGGTGGACCAGCTCCGAGACCGGACCCGATGTGTTCACCGCGCTGGTCTCCGGGGCGGCCGGGATCCCCGACTCACTGACCGCTGAACTCGGCGCCGCCGCAGCCCGAGCCCGCGACGCGTTCGGCTCGTTCGGGACGTTCCTGAGCGCGGAAATGGTGCCGCTGGGCCGGGAGAAGGAGGCCGTGGGTCGCGAGGAGTACGAACTGGCGTCGCGTGAGTTCCTGGGCGCCACGGTCGACCTGGAACAGACCTATGCCTGGGGCTGGGACGAGCTGGCTCGCCTCACCGAGGACATGTCGGCCACCGCCGCCCGGATCCTGCCCGGCGCCGGGATCGCCGAAGCGGTGGCCCACCTGGACGCCGACCCCGACCGACAGATCCAGGGCAAGGAGGCGTTCCGGGACTGGATGCAGGAGCTGGCCGACCGGACCGTCGCCGAACTGGCGGACGTGCACTTCGACATCCCCGAGCCGATACGTCGCATCGAATGCTGTCTGGCCCCGACCAGCGACGGCGGCATCTACTACACCGGACCGTCGGAGGACTTCAGCCGGCCGGGCCGGATGTGGTGGTCGGTCCCCGAGGGCATCACCAGCTTCACCCCGTGGCGGGAGGTCACCACCGTCTTCCACGAGGGTGTCCCCGGCCACCACCTGCAGGTCGGGCAGACCGTCTATCGCAGCGAAGCGCTGAACCGGTGGCAACGGTTGATGTGCTGGGTCAGCGGTCACGGCGAGGGGTGGGCGCTCTACGCCGAAAGGCTGATGGACGAGCTCGGCTACCTGGCCGACCCCGCTGACCGGCTCGGGATGTTGGACGCGCAGACCCTCCGGGCGGCCCGGGTGATCGTCGACATCGGCATGCATCTGGAGTTGCCGATCCCGGCGAACCCCTGGAACTTCCACGTCGGCGAGACCTGGACGCCGGAGTTGGGGCTGGAGTTCATGCGCGCGCACGCGCGGATGGAGGACGCCTTCATCCGCTTCGAGGTCAAGCGGTACCTGGGGTGGCCCGGCCAGGCTCCGTCGTACAAGGTCGGCGAGCGGATCTGGCTCGAGGCCCGAGAGAGCGCCAAGGCACGCCACGGCGCCGACTTCGACCTCAAGGCCTTCCACTCCGCGGCGCTCGACCTGGGCTCGATCGGCCTCGATCCGCTGCGGGCCGCGCTGGCGCGACTGTGAGGAGGCAGGCCCGACCGTGATGAACGCGATCACCGACGTTCCCGGGATCCGGGTGGGTCACGCCCACCGCGTCGGCGACGGCTGGCTCACCGGCACCACCGTGGTGCTGCCACCGTCGACCGGCGCGGTGGCCGGCGTGGATGTGCGCGGCGGCGGGCCGGGCACCCGGGAGACCGATCTGCTGGATCCGCGGAACCTGGTCGAGCGGGTGCACGCGATCGTGCTGGGCGGCGGATCGGCGCTCGGCCTGGCCGCCGTCGACGGGGTGGCGGCCCGGTTGCTGGCCGCCGGCGTCGGCTACCCCGTCGGCGCCGCTCCGGGCGAGGTGGTGCCGATCGTGCCGGCTGCGATCTGTTTCGATCTCGGTCGCGGTGGCGAGTTCGGCCACTACCCGGACGCTGCGTTGGGCGCGCAGGCGTACGACGCCGCCACCGACGTCACCGGCCAGGGCAACGTGGGCGCCGGCACCGGGGCGCGCAGCGGCGGCCTCAAGGGCGGGGTCGGCACCGCGTCGACCACCCTGCCCGGCGGCCACACGGTCGGCGCTCTGGTGGTGGTCAACTCGGTGGGCTCGTGTGTGGACCCGGCCACCGGCGAACTCTACGCAGCCCGCTTCTGCCGACCCGGGGACCTGCCCGGACTACGCCGCCCGGACCCCGACGACCTCGCGGCAGCGGTTGCGGCGGCCGCGTCCCAACCCGCGGAGCGGCGGTCGGCGCTGGCGACCACGATCGGTGTGATCGCCACCGATCTCACCCTGACCAAGGCCCAGTGCGCGAAGGTGTCCGGCATCGGCCACGACGGGCTGGCCCGGGCGATCAGACCGGTGCACACCATGTTCGACGGAGACACCCTGTTCACGATGGCGACCGGGGCCGGTCCGGCTCCGGACCCGATGGTCTTCCACGGACTGCTGGAGGAGGCGGCCGACTGCGTCACCCGGGCGGTGGCCCGGGCGATGCTGGCAGCGCAGAGCACCAGCACCGACTGGGGCGAGATGCGCAGCTACTCCGCAGCCTTCCCCAGCGCCCTGGTCTGACCGCGCTGGTCTGACCGCCCTGGTCCGACCGCGCTGGTCAGACCACCGCCTGCTCCCCCACCGCCCGGGCCTCGGCCTTGGCGGCGTCCACCGCGGCGCGCGCGGCCTCGGTCGCGGCTGCGGGAGTGGTCGCGGGAGTGGCTGTGGGGGCGATCACCTGGGGCCGGGCGACCGGCCCGATCCGGGGGGCCGGCACCGCCGGCGGCGGCGCCGGCTGATCCTCGCGGCTCGCGAACGCCGAGGTGACCGTCCGCACCGCCTCGGTGAACTCACCGGGGATCATCAGCCACCCGTTCCCGTTCTCCGCCAGCTTGGGCAGCATCTCCAGGTACTTGTAGGCCAGCACCTTGGGATCGGCGTCGTTGGCGTGCACCGCCTGGAACACCCGCTCCAACGCCTGGGCCTCCCCCTCGGCGGTCAGGATCATCGCCTGCCGGCGCCCTTCTGCCTCGAGGATCTGCTTGTTGCGCGTCCCCTCGGCGGTCAGGATCAGCGCCGCCCGCTCCCCCTCGGCGTGCAGGATGGCAGCGCGCTTGTCCCGTTCGGCGCGCATCTGCTTCTCCATCGCCTCCTTGATGGTCACCGGCGGGTCGATCGCCTTGATCTCCACGCGGTTCACCCGGATCCCCCACTTGCCGGTGGCCTCGTCCAGCACGTCCCGGAGGCGGGTGTTGATCGTCTCCCGGGAGGTGAGGGTGCTTTCGAGGTCCATCGAGCCGATCTGGTTGCGCAGCGTCGTGACGGTGAGCTGATCGATCGCGTGCAGATAGTCGGCGACCTCGTAGGCCGCCGCCCGAGGGTCGGTGATCTGGTAGTAGAGGACGGTGTCGATGTTGACCACCAGGTTGTCCTCGGTGATCACCGGCTTGGGGTCGGAGGAGTAGACCTGCTCGCGTACGTCGAGCCGGGTGTTCACCCGATCGACCAGCGGGATGATGAAGTTCAGACCCGGCTGGAGCGTGCGTTGATAGCGGCCGAACCGTTCGATGTTGTAGCGGCGCGCCTGCGGCACGATGCGGATGGTAGCGGCCACACCGAAGGCCACCAGCAACGCCAGGATGATGATCGGCACCAACAGGGTCATCGTGCTCACTCCTCGTTCAGTTCGGGTAGCGGGTCCCGGGGCAGCACCAGGGCAGTGGCGCCCTCGATGCCGAGGACGTCGACGCGCACGCCGACCGGGATCACCAGGTCCTCGTCATAGGACCGGGCCGTCCAGTCCTCACCGACCAGATGGACCAGCCCGGTGGTCGCGGTGATCTCCCGGGTGACCAACGCCTGCCGGCCGATCAGCGCATCACTGCCCTCACGCGAGCGCGGTGGCAGCACCAGGTGCCGACGGGCGATCGGGCGGACCGCCCACAGCCCCACGGCGCCGGTCACCGCGAAGGTGAGCACCTGGATCGGCAGCGCGGCACCGAGTCCGGCAGCGAGCGCGGCAGCCAGCGCGGCGGCGGCAAGGAGGCCGAACGCCAGCGTCAGCGTGAGGGACTCCACCACGCCGAGGAGTACGGCCAGCACCAACCAGAGCATCCACCACATAGGACCACCAATCCGCACGGGATGTGGTCCCTCCATGGTACGCCGACCCCAAGGCCTAGGGTCGTCCCGTGATCACGTTCGTCCTTGCCTCAGCCTCGCCCGCCCGTCTGGAGACCCTGCGCCGTGCCGGCCTCGATCCGACGGTGGTGGTGTCAGGAGTCGACGAATCCCAGGTGGACGGATTGCCGGCAGCCGAGCTGGCCTTGCAGTTGGCGGAGTTGAAGTGTGCCGCGGTCGCCGCACGCGCCGACCTGCCCGCGGACGCCCTGGTGTTGGGGTGCGACTCGGTGCTCGAGTTCGGCTCCCAGATCCTGGGCAAGCCTGCGGACGCTGCGGAGGCGGCCGCCCGCTGGCATCAGATGCGGGGAGGGTCGGGCGTCCTGCACACCGGCCACAGTCTCCGTGACACCCGCACCGGCCAGGTGGCGGCCGCCACCGCGTCCACGCGTGTGCACTTCGCGGACCTGACCGACGCCGAGATCGCGGCGTACGTGGCGACCGGGGAACCCCTGCACGTGGCTGGCGCGTTCACCGTGGACGCCCTGGGTGGGCCGTTCGTGGCCGGGATCGAGGGCGATCACCACAACGTGGTGGGGGTGAGCCTGCCGCTGCTCAGGGACCTGGTGGCGGAGTTGGGTCACTCCTGGGTGTCTCTGTGGAGCCCGTCGTGACTCCGGGGTGGACGTGGCCCTCGCGGTGGTCGATCGGCTCGATGGTGTTCGCGATCCTCGCCTTGTGATAGGCGGGCCTGGCGAAGACCAGGTGCCGGAACAGCCAGAACCGCGCAGTCACCCCCAGGGTCAGCCCGATGACGTTGGCAGCCACGTTGTCAGAGATCGGGTCGGTCAGCTCCAGCACGTTGCGGCTGAACCACAGGCATCCCAGCGGCAGCACCATCGTCATCGAGTTGATCAGCAGGTACATGGTGCGCCCCCCGTCGGGGTGCACCGGCCGTCGGTGTTGGAAGGCCCAGTGCCGCGAGCCGTTGTAGGAGATGCTCATCCCGATCGCGTTGGCGACGATGAACGCCAGCAGCGGCCGATCGGCCAGCCAGGCGTCACCGGAGTGGAAGCCGTGCAGCAGGAAGTTGAACAGCGCTACGGCGACGAGGGTGGCCACCCCGCCGACGGCGAGGAAGCGCGAGATCTCGTCGACCAGCCGGCGCCCGGTGTTCACACCTGCCAACCTACCGCTCGCCCGCCGGGCGGGTGCGCACCTGCTCGGGTCGCAGGAAGACGAAGGCACGGAACGCCCAGAACCGGGTCACGGTGGCCAGTCCCAACCCGATCACGTTCGCGGAGACATTGTCGGAGATCGGGTCGTCCAGACCGAGCAGGTAGCGGCTGATCGCCAGGCACACCACCGGGATCACCAGGGTGGCCGCACCGATCGCGAAGAAGCGGAAGGGACCGGTGACCTCGTCGGTCACCTCTCGGTGAGCGAACGCCCACCCGCGGAGGCCGAGGTAGGCGAGCACCCCACCGACCGCGTTCGCCACCACGTACGCCGGCACCGGCAGCGCGTGCATCGGACCGGCGCGCCCGGGCAACCCGTGCACCAGCACGTTGAAGCCGACCAGTGCCACGATGGTTGCGACCACCCCGACGGTCAGGAACCGCGCTGCCTCCGGGGCGAGGCGAGCGAGGCGTCCGAGCATGCTCTCGACCCTACGGGGCAGCCTGAAGGCGCCCCGGCCAGGGTCGCTCCGCGTCCATGGCACAGGCAGGCGGCCCGGTGCCGGATCGAACCCCCTAGACTCACCTGCGGCAGCGCACCGGCTGTGCCTGCCTTGCGAGACCAAGAGGAGAGTCCGTGCCAGTCAAGCCGTTGAACAAGGTCCTCATCGCCAACCGTGGCGAGATCGCCGTCCGTGTCGTCCGTGCCTGCAAGGACGCCGGGATCGGCAGTGTTGCCGTCTACGCCGAGCCGGACCGGGACGCATTGTTCGTGCGCCTGGCCGACGAGGCGTACTCGCTCAACGGGGCGACGCCGGCCGACTCCTACCTCGACATCGACAAGATCCTGGACGTGGCCAAGCGCTCCGGCGCGGACTCGGTGCACCCCGGCTACGGCTTCCTCGCCGAGAACGCCGGCTTCGCGCAGGCGGTCCTCGACGCCGGGCTGATCTGGATCGGCCCCTCGCCGGCGGCCATCGAAGGTCTCGGCGACAAGGCCAAGGCCAAGCAGATCGCGCTCGCCGCTGGTGCGCCGCTGGCGCCGGGTCTCAAGGACGCCGTCCAGGATGCCGACGAGATCGTCGAGTTCGCGAAGGCCCACGGACTCCCGGTCGCGATCAAGGCCGTCTTCGGTGGCGGTGGCCGGGGCCTGAAGGTGGCGCGCACGCTCGAGGAGATCCCCGAGCTCTACGAGTCGGCGGTCCGCGAGGCGGTGACCGCCTTCGGTCGCGGCGAGTGTCTGGTCGAGAAGTTCCTGGACCGTCCCCGGCACGTGGAGACCCAGTGCCTGGCCGACCAGCACGGCAACGTGGTGGTCGTCTCCACCCGCGACTGCTCACTGCAGCGGCGGCACCAGAAGCTCGTCGAGGAGGCGCCCGCGCCGTTCCTCACCGACGATCAACTGGAGACGCTCTACTCCTCCTCCAAAGCGATCCTGCGTGAGGCCGGGTACGTCGGCGCCGGCACCTGTGAGTTCCTGGTCGGCCGCGACGGGACCATCTCGTTCCTGGAGGTCAACACCCGCCTCCAGGTGGAGCACCCGGTCTCCGAGGAGGTCACCGGCATCGACCTGGTCCGGGAGATGTTCCGGATCGCCGCCGGCGAGGAGCTCGGCTACGACGACCCGGAGATCCGCGGCCACTCGATCGAGTTCCGGATCAATGCCGAGGACGCCGGCACCAACTTCATGCCCGCGCCGGGCACCCTGTCCGCCTGGCATCCGCCGTCGGGACCCGGCGTACGCGTCGACTCCGGCTACGAGAACGGCGAGACCATCCCGGGCTCCTTCGACTCGCTGGTGGCCAAGCTGATCGTCACCGGCCGCGACCGCACCCAGGCCCTGGAACGCTCCCGCCGGGCTCTCGACGAGTTCATCGTCGACGGCATGCCGACGGTGATCCCCTTCCACCGTGTGGTGATCGACGACCCGGCCTATGTGGGCGCCTCGACGCCCACCGGCGAAGGCACTTTCGAGGTCTACACCACCTGGATCGAGACCGACTTCGACAACCAGATCGCCCCCTACTCAGGTGAGGCTGCCGAGGCCGAGGAGGCCGGCGAACGGCAGAGCGTGGTCGTCGAGGTCGGCGGTCGCCGCCTGGACGTGGTGCTGCCCGCCGGGCTCGGATTCGGAGCCGGTCCGGCTGCTGCTGCGAAGAAGCCGAAGCGGAAGAAGGGCAAGGCCGGCGCTGCGGCCAGCGGAGACGCGGTCGCCTCGCCGATGCAGGGCACCATCGTGAAGATCGCGGTCGCCGAAGGCGACCAGGTCGCCGAGGGGGACGTGATCGTGGTCCTCGAAGCGATGAAGATGGAGCAGCCCCTCAAGGCTCACAAGGCCGGCACCGTCACGGGACTGGACGCCGAGGTCGGCGCCACCGTGACCTCGGGCGCCGTACTCTGCGAGATCAAGGACTGAGCACCCCCCTCGAACGCCGCCGCGAGTCTCTCGCGGCGGCGTTCGTGCTCCCTCGACACCCGACCGGCGTCAAGGTAAAGAGCAGGGTAAAGGCCAGGGCAAAATCTGGGGCAGGTTCGGCGAATCCGCTTGACGCCTCTGCTCCCGCGGAGGAGGTTGGGCCGTGGGAGCAAGAACATAAGTCGTTGCGTTGCTTCGACGGCCAGACGAACCGGTGGGGGCCGGACGTAGGGTCCTCGGACGGGGTTGAGCAGCGTCTGGCGTTAACACCACGGGGTGTCTGACGCGATCCTTCGGGGAGGGTCGCAGTTTCGTCGTGAGCGGGGCTGCTGAACACAAAGGCTCAATGCCATGTCCAAGCTCTGGTCTGTTCCGACGAAGCGCGCCCTGTCCACCGGACACCTGCGCGCGTTGATCGCCCTCATCGCCGCCTTGGCGGTGGTGCTGCTGGCGACTCCGTTCATGGCCTTGTCGGCCTCTGCGGAGACCGACGAGTCGCCCGACGACGTCGTCGCCGCGGCGCAGGCGGCTGAGCCGGATCCGGAGCCTGCCCCGAAGCCGGAGCCTGCCCCCGAGCCGAAACCAGAGCCCGAGCCCGCTCCAGAGCCGAAGCCGGCACCGGAGCCCGCTCCAGAGCCGGAGCCTGTACCCGAGCCGGAGCCTTCGCCCGAGCCGGAGCCGGAGCCTGAGCCGGAGGTGGCCGCCGCAGTCGACGAGACGGAGCAGGCCGCCGAGGAGGAGGCCGCGGAGCAGGAGTCCGTGGCGGCGAGCAGCACCCTGACCACCAAGTCGGCCGGCACCGAGCCCGAGGACGACCTCATCGCGCCGATGAGCCACGACGGCTGCGGCCCGAACTCCGGCACCGGCACGATCCCCGGTGGCGGCGGCTTCGCGCAGAACACCAAGGCCGACAGCAGCGGTAACTGGATCCACAGCGTGCTGAACAACAACAACTCCAACTACGCCGAGGGACAGTTCGTCCCCCAGCGGATCATCGTCACCGGGCTCAACCCGGGCACCAACCACCTGGTCATCGGCCACCAGGTCACCAAGGGCGGCAAGTACGCCTACGACTACCTGGGCAACCTCGCGATCTCGCCCGGTTCCGCCTCGGTGAGCTGGGATGCCGTCTCGGCACCATTGGCCGCCTTCCCGGGCGCCAACCACGAACAGACGGTGCACATCACCTTCCAGGTGCCCAACGGGGTCACCGAGGTGACGATCACCTTCGGCGGGCACATCGCCTCCGAGTTCGACTACGGGCCGGGTCTGGGCGCCGGGTCGATCAGCGGTGCGCCGTACCACATCTGGCTCGAGTCCCTGAACTGTGCTTCGGCCGGCAACCGGGACAACCAACTGATGGCCTCGGCGTTGGAGTCCGGGCACATCACCATCGCCAAGCAGGCCCAGCCGCCGACCGCGGACCTGTTCTCCTTCGACCTGTCCCGGCCGGACGCCAACTTCCAGTTCCAGTTGGCCCACGGCGGGAGCGTGACCTTCTGGGTGGCCCCGGGTGGCTATGCAGCCGAGGAGATCAACCTCCCCGCTGGCTGGACGCTGGATGACATCGTCTGTGTCAACACCGGGGACAGCTCCTCGAGCGTGAACGTCGGGAATGCCACCGCCTCGATCACGGTCGCTGACGGGGGCACCACCACCTGCACGTTCCACAACACCAAGACGTCCTCGCTGATCGTCGACAAGGTGTGGGTGGTCAACGGACAGAGCTACCCCAACGGACAGCAGCCGGACCTGATGTCGGCTGGGCTGCTCCTGGATGGGGCCGGGCACTCCTTCGGGGTGCCGAAGACCGGCTACCTGTCCGGCACCCAGGTCAGCATCGACGAGACGGTCGACTTCGAGAGCTGGTTGTGCACGCTCGACGACTCCCGGGTCACCTCGGTCAACGGTGCCAACACCAACCATCAGCTGCCACACCTGGCCACGCTGGACGATCCCGACAACACCTTCACGATCACCAACACGGTGACCTGTGACTCCGCCCTGACGCTGATCAAACTGGTCGACAACGGCGACACCGGCGGCACCGCGGTGCCCGCGGACTGGATGCTGCATGCCAACGGCCCGGACAACGTCCAGGGAGCCGGCGGCTTCGAACTGGTGACGGTCACCCCCGGCGCCTACACACTGAGCGAGTCCGGTGGCCCCGGCGGCTACACCGCCGGCGACTGGGACTGCGACGGCGGGTCACTGTCCGGTGACGTGGTGACCGTGGCGCTGGGTGAGACCGCGACCTGTGTCATCACCAACACGGCGATCGCCGGTGAGTACATCGGCGAGAAGACCAGCGACCCGGTCAGCGGCTCCACCGTGGAGCCCGGTGACGTGATCACCTACACGGTCACCCTGACCAAGACCAACGACGGTGTGAACCTGCTCAACGTCGTCACCACGGACGACCTGTCCGGAGTGCTGGCACACGCCACGCTGGTCGACGGCAGCATCAACGCCTCGGCCGGCACCGCAGCGCTGGTCGGAGACCAGTTGGTCTGGGAGCTGCCGGTGCTCAGCGGCACTGAGACGCTCACCTACCAGGTGCTGGTCAACGACGACGCCTGGGGCGTGACCCTGGTCAACGTGGTCACCTCCGACGGTGCCGAGGAGTGCATCGACGGCTGCACGACCACCCACCACACACCGCACTATCTGCTGCACAAGAGCAGCGTGCCGCCGTCGGGCAGCGAGGTGCTGCCAGGTGACCAGATCGTCTACACGCTGCACGTGGAGAACGACTCCGACGGCCACCTGAGCGGCAAGATCGTCGAGGACGACCTGTCCGGAGTGCTGGCGAACGCGACCCTCGACGAGGGTTCGCTGCCGCCGAGCGCCATCCTGGCCGGCACCACGCTGATCTGGGGCCTGCCGGATCTGGCCCCGGGTGAGACCGCGGAGCTGTCCTACACGGTCACCGTCAACGCCGGCGCCTGGAACGTCGAGCTGGTCAACGTGGCCACTCCCGACGAGGCCGGCGACTGCGTCGAAGCGTGCAGCACCGACCACTTCACCCCGCCGGTGACCACGCTGGTGATCAAGAAGGTCGACTTCGAGACCGGTGAGGCCCTCGCCGGAGCGGTGTTCGAGCTCTGGCACAACGACGAGCTCATCGACACCCAGGTCAGCGACGCTGACGGCCTGGCCAAGTTCGGCGAGCTGCTGCCGGGTGACTACCTGGTGGTAGAGGTCGCCGCACCTGACGGGTACGCCCTCCCGGACGACCCGACCATGGCGATCACCATCGACGACGACAACTTCGTGCCGATGGGCGAGATGGCCGAGATCCTGTTCACCAACGCCGCCCTCGGCCAGATCGAGGTGGTGGCCAAGCAGCAGTTCACCCGCTCCGGCGGGGAGTGGGTGCTGGCCCCCAGCGGCTCGACGGTCGAGTACGGCGACCGGGTGCTCTACCGGGTCGCGGTCCGGGCCACCGGCCGCAAGCTCTTCCACGACGTCACGGTCACCGACTACATCCCGGGCATGAGCCCGGAGGACGAGACCTCGACGCTGGTGGCGGAGTACCGCGACGGTACGGCCCGGTGTGTCGGCATCGACTGCGTGGTCACCGTCGACGACGACGGTCTGATCACCTGGGCCGCCGGCACCATCACCGACGTCGAGTTCACGGTCGAGTTCGAGGTGTTCTTCCCCGACGTGGACATCGCCCCAGGTACCTCCAGCGAGGACTTCCTGTGGAACGTCGGCTACCTCGGCTGGTCGGAGTTCGTCGGGTTCGAGGTCATCGACTCCCTCGACCCCGACGACATCGTGGCCCGCGGCGCCGCCGCTCGTGCAGCGACGGAGATCTTCGTGGAGCACCTGTTGCGTTCCAACGAAGTCGTGATCGGCGCCTCCGGCGAGGTGGCACCGTTCGTCGAGGACAAGACCCCCGGCAAGCTACCGCCGGGAGTGGCGGGTCTGCCCGAGGTCGGACTGGGTGCCTACCTGGCACAGTTGGCCCTGCTGGCTCTGGTCTTGCTGATGGCAGGTCTGGCGTTGCTGCGGATGCACGGAGGGAACAGGGCAGGCGCACGGCGCGAAGCCTGATCTGTCTGGACCGGGCCGCCGCCGTCAGGCCCGGTCCAGGGGTCACCGCCGAGGACCGTAGTTACCGGACCGTACCGCGGTCTGAACCGCATTCTCCCTGGTCGTGTCCACTAGCCTGCGACGCATGATCCAGCAGGGCATGTTCACCAAGATCCTGGTCGCGAACCGGGGCGAGATCGCGATCCGCGCCTTCCGTGCGGCGTACGAGGTCGGCGCCCGGACGGTCGCGGTGTTCCCGTACGAGGACCGCGGCTCCGAGCACCGGATGAAGGCCGACGAGGCCTACCAGATCGGCGAGCGCGGACACCCGGTGAAGGCCTACCTGGATCCCCAGGCGATCGTCGACGTGGCCCTGCTGTGCGGCGCCGACGCCATCTATCCCGGCTACGGGTTCCTGTCGGAGAACCCCGGCCTGGCCGAGGCCTGCACTGCCGCCGGGATCACCTTCATCGGCCCCGATGCGAGCGTCCTGGAGCTGACCGGCAACAAGGCCCGTGCCATCGCAGCCGCGAAGAAGGCCGGCGTGCCGACGCTGCGGTCCGTGCCGCCGTCCACCGACGCCGCGGCACTGGTCGCGGCCGCATCCGAGTTGCCGTTCCCGGTCTTCGTGAAGGCCGTGGCCGGTGGCGGTGGTCGCGGGATGCGCCGCGTCGACGACCCCGCCGACCTCGCCACCGCGGTGGAGACCTGCATGCGGGAGGGCGAGGGCGCGTTCGGCGACGGCACCGTCTTCATCGAGCAGGCTGTGGTCGACCCCCGACACATCGAGGTGCAGATCCTCGCCGACGGCACCGGCGACGTGATCCATCTCTTCGAGCGGGACTGCTCGGTGCAGCGGCGACACCAGAAGGTCGTCGAGATCGCCCCGGCGCCGAACCTCGACCCGGCGCTGCGCGAGCAGATGTGCGCCGACGCGGTCAGGTTCGCCCGCGAGATCGGCTACCGCAACGCCGGCACCGTGGAGTTCCTGGTGGATGCGGCCGGCAACCACGTGTTCATCGAGATGAACCCGCGCATCCAGGTCGAGCACACGGTGACCGAGGAGGTCACCGACGTCGACCTGGTCGAGTCCCAGATCCGGATCGCGGCCGGCTCGACGTTGGCCGACCTGGGGCTCAGCCAGGACCGGATCCGGGTCCGCGGGGCCGCCCTGCAGTGCCGGATCACCACCGAGGACCCGGCCAACGACTTCCGGCCGGACACCGGCAAGATCACCACCTACCGCTCCCCCGGCGGCGCCGGCGTACGACTGGACGGCGGCACCACCTACACCGGAGCCGAGGTGTCGGCCCACTTCGACTCGATGCTGGCCAAGCTCACCTGCCGAGGCCGGACCCACGAACTCGCGGTCCAGAAGGCCCGGCGAGCGTTGGCGGAGTTCCGGATCCGTGGCGTCGCCACCAACATCGCCTTCCTCTCCGCGCTGCTCGAGGAGCCTGATTTCACCGCCGGGAAGGTGACCACGTCCTTCATCCCCGATCACCCGCACCTGCTGGCCGCCCGGCAGCCCGGCGACCGGGGCTCGAAGCTGCTCGCCTATCTGGCCGACGTGACCGTCAACCAGCCGCACGGACCCTCACCGGTCAGCATCGACCCGACCAGCAAGCTTCCTGACCTGGCCGACACCGCAGCACCCGACGGCTCCCGGCAACTGCTGCTGTCGCTGGGTCCGGAGGAGTTCGCGACCAGGCTCCGCCAGCAGGACCGGGTCGCGGTCACCGACACCACGTTCCGCGACGCTCACCAGTCCCTGCTGGCCACCCGGGTCCGCACCCGCGATCTGGTCGCCGTCGCCGGGCATGTGGCCCGGATGACCCCGGAACTGCTGTCCATCGAGGCCTGGGGTGGGGCCACCTACGACGTGGCGCTGCGGTTCCTCGGTGAGGACCCCTGGGAACGACTGGCCGCGCTGCGCGAGGCAGCCCCCAACGTGTGCCTGCAGATGCTGCTGCGCGGTCGGAACACGGTCGGCTACACGCCGTACCCGACCGCAGTCACCGACGTGTTCGTGGCCGAGGCGGCCGCCACCGGCATCGACATCTTCCGGATCTTCGACGCCCTCAACGACGTGGAGCAGATGCGGCCGGCGATCGAGGCGGTGCGCTCCACCGGCAGCACCGTCGCGGAGGTGGCGCTCTGCTACACCGGCGACCTCTCCGACCCGGCCGAGCAGCTCTACACCCTCGACTACTACCTGCGCCTGGCCGAGCGTGCGGTGCAGGCCGGCGCACACGTGCTGGCGATCAAGGACATGGCCGGACTGCTCCGGGTGCCGGCCGCACGCACCCTGGTCACCGCCCTGCGACGTGAGTTCGACCTGCCCGTGCACCTGCACACCCACGACACCCCCGGCGGCCAGTTGGCGACGTTGCTCGCCGCCATCGAGGCCGGGGTCGACGCCGTCGACGCGGCCAGCGCGCCGATGGCCGGCACGACCTCCCAGCCTCCGCTGTCCGCGCTCGTCTCCGCCACTGACCACTCCGAGCGTGAGACCGGCCTCTCCCTCGCCGCCATCAACGCCCTCGAGCCCTACTGGGAGGCGGTACGCCGGGTCTACTCGCCGTTCGAGTCAGGTCTGCCGTCGCCGACCGGGCGGGTCTACCACCATGAGATCCCCGGCGGCCAGCTCTCGAACCTGCGCCAGCAGGCGATCGCCCTGGGTCTGGGCGAGCGGTTCGAGGAGGTCGAGGACATGTACGCCGCCGCCGACCGGATCCTGGGCCGGCTGGTGAAGGTGACCCCGTCGTCGAAGGTGGTCGGCGACCTGGCCCTGGCCCTGGTCGGGCTCGGTGCCGACGCCGACGCGTTCGCCGCGGAGCCGGGCAGGTTCGACATCCCTGCGTCGGTGATCGGCTTCCTGCACGGCGAGTTGGGGGATCCTCCCGGTGGCTGGCCCGAGCCGTTCCGGACCAAGGCGCTGGCGGGGCGCTCCTGGACGCCGCCCGCAGAGACGCTGACCAGCGACCAGGAGCAGCGGCTCAAGTCGGATCCCCGAGCCACCCTCAACGAGCTGCTCTTCCCCGGTCCGACCAAGGAGTTCAACGAGATCCGGGCCACCTACGGCGACCTGTCGGTGCTGCCCACCTTGGACCACCTCTACGGTCTCCAAGCCGGTGAGGAGCACGAGGTGAAGCTGGCCGAGGGCAAGAAGTTGCTGATCGGCCTCGAGGCGATCAGCGAGCCCGACGAACGCGGCTACCGCACGGTGATGTGCACCATCAACGGTCAACTGCGCCCGGTGGTGGTGCGGGATCGCTCCATCGCCGCGGAGGTGACCGCGGCGGAGAAGGCCGACGCTGGAGTGCCGGGGCAGGTCGCGGCACCGTTCCAAGGTGTGGTCACGGTCCAGGTGGAGGTCGGCCAGTCGGTCGCCGAGGGTGACGTGGTCGCCACCATCGAGGCGATGAAGATGGAGGCCTCCATCACCGCCGGTGTCGGCGGTACCGTGCAGCGGGTCGCCTTGCCG
Organism: Nocardioides limicola; assembly: GCF_016827675.1. GTDB lineage: Bacteria > Actinomycetota > Actinomycetes > Propionibacteriales > Nocardioidaceae > Nocardioides > Nocardioides limicola. The sequence continues at coordinate 332,777 of NZ_JAERJA010000003.1, forward strand.
GGCACCCAGTCGGTGGACGGCGGAGACCTGGTGCTGGTGATCGACCCCGATCAGCCGAAGGCGAAGTAGGTCGACCGCAGGCCGAGCACCATCCGGAAGTCGTGACCGGTCACCGTCCGGCTGCCTTGGTCACCCACCAGCCTCACTTCAACGACCCGACCGCCCCACTGGCCCTCACCGTCGCGCCGCGTGACGATGATCCGCTGAGGCCTGCCCAGCCCCGGCCACGCCGCTCGCACCGCAGGCCGGGCGATGCTCACGGTCCAGTCGTGGTTGGGGTTGATGGCGACGCCGTCGAAGGAGTCGGCCTTGCCGACCTGGTAGGGCACGGTCCCGGGGGCGGCGTGGCCGCCGTTGCTGGAGGAGTACTGGGTGAAGGCGGGGGCACCGTTGTGGACCCGGATCTCACCCTTGGTGGCCCGTACCGCGGCGTTGGTGCTCGGGTGGTGGGCGCTGAAGCCTCCGTAGACCTGGCAGGCGGTGGTGTCACAGATGTCGTGATTGCCTCGCGGATGGCGCATCGCATTGGCGGCGTAGGTGCGCGCGGCGACGGTTTGGGCACGCAGCGCTGCCTGCGACCAACTGGCCGGCATCTCTCGGGGGACGACGCCCCTCAGATAGGCCTGGAGTCCGAGCACGTTGATGGTCTGACCCGACGACGACCGCAGCACTCCGCGGTAGGGCCGCATCCCGGCCGGGGTGCGCAGCATGATCGGGCGACCACCCGCTGTGAACTGCCCACCGCCGGAGAGGCGCTTCCAGCGGTGCCAACTGCCGCCCCGGCGGAAGTCGACCCGGGTGCGCCCGTTCGCCAACGGCACCAGCCGCCAGCGTCCGGCTCCGTTGTCGGGGAGGCGATGCACCCCGGCCGCGAGGTCACGGACCCTCAGATGTGAGCGCGCCCTGACCACCAGGTTCTTGTGGGTCGCCGCTGTCAACAGCACCCGGATCCGGCCACCGGCTCGACCTATCTCGGTGCCGGCGTAGTAGAAGTCCAGGATCTCCTGATGGCTGTGCCCGGCTCGCGCCGCACCCTCGGCGCCGTACTGGGACATCCCGCGGCCATGCCCGAAGCCCTTGCCGGTGAGGGTCACCGACGTGGAGGAGCCGAACACGTACTCGTCGTTGCTGGCGTGCGCCGGAGCAGAGGCGACCGTCAGCGTCGCCGCCACCAGACCGATGCTGGCGAGGGCGGCCGCGCTCGGACGGGTCCGTGACCTGGCAGGGCTCGACACGACATTTCCTCCGCTTGTGTGGCTGTTGTGACTGGTGTGACTCCTGCATGGGAACACGAAGGAAGTGTCGCCCACAAGCCAGGTTGATGAACTACATCCATGTAGTTCATCGTTTCGCCGAAGGATCCTCGCTTGCGGACGCTACTGATCGACACTCCTGCCGGGCTACCGGGACGGGGCTAGATTGGGGGCCATGGAACTCCTGGTCGTGGTCGGCGCAGTGATCGTCGTCCTGGCGGTGCTCTACCACCGCGCCCAGCAACGCGAGCTCGGCGCCGCCGACGACGCACTCGCCAAGGTCGCCCGCGTCGCCGAGGAGGACGTCACCCGCTTCGGCGAGGAGTTGCAGCAACTCCACATCGAGACTCTCACCACCACCCTCGACACGCCGATGCGCCAGGACTACCAGCAGGCGCTCGACTGCTACGAGAACGCCAAACAGTTGCTGCAGGGCGCCCAGGTCCCCGACGACATCACCGGGGTGACCCGGGCGCTCGAGGACGGCCGCTACGCGATGGCCTGCGTGCTGGCCCGCCAGGACGGCGAGCCGCTGCCCCAACGACGACCGCCGTGCTTCTTCAACGCCGCCCACGGCCCCGCCCAGACCGACGTCAGCTGGTCCCCTCCGGGTGGAGTGGCCCGGGACGTGCCCGTCTGTCTCGCCGATGCCGAGCGGCTGGCCCACGGCGCCGAGCCGGCGACCCGACTGGTCCGTGACGGCAACCGGATGGTGCCCTGGTACGACGGCGGGCCGGCGTACCAGCCCTATGCGAACGGCTACTACGGGGCATACGCCCTCAACGGCCTCTTCCCCGCCTTCGTGCTCGGGGCGATGATGTCCGGCGCCTTCTTCGACACCGGTGCTGCGGCCGGCGGTGGGCTGGGCGACGGCGACTTCGCAGGAGGCGACGCCGGGGGTGACGCTGGAGGCGACGGGGGCTTCGGCGACGGCGGGTTCGGCGACGGCGGCGGACTGGACTTCGGCGGCTTCTGAACTACCCGCAGTGGGATCAGAACTGGTGCAGCCGACGGGCGGCCTCACCGATCGACCCCGACATCGACGGATAGACCGTGAACGCCTGCGCCAACTGGTCGGCGGTCAGGCTCTCGGTCACCGCGATCGAGATCGGGTGGATCAGCTCACTGGCTCGTGGCCCCACCACCACCCCACCGACGACGATCCGGGTGCCGGGGCGGCAGAAGAGCTTCACGAACCCGTCACGCACGCCCTGCATCTTGGCGCGGGGGTTGCCCGACAGCGGCAGCATCACCGCCTCGGCGTCGATCTCGCCGGCATCGATGGCCTGCTGCGACCAGCCGACGGTGGCGATCTCCGGGGCGGTGAAGACGTTGGAGGAGACCCGCTTGAGGTTCAACGGATGCACGCTGTCACCGAGGAAGTGCCACATCGCGATCCGCCCCTGCATCGCCGCCACCGACGCCAGCATCAGTACGCCGGTGCAGTCGCCGGCCGCATAGACGCCGCGGGCGGAGGTGCGCGAGACCCTGTCGACGGTGATGAACCCACCCTCATCGAGGGTGACTCCGGCCTCCTCCAGCCCGAGGCCGGCGGTGTTCGGGATCGACCCCAGCGCCAGGATGCAGTGCGAGCCGGTGACGCTGCGGCCGTCGGTCAAGGTGACGGTGACCGTGTCACCGTCGCGGGTGACCGACTCCATCCGGGACTGCGACAGCACCTGCATGCCACGTCGGATGGAGACATCCTCGAGCACCTGGGAGGCGTCCGCGTCCTCGCCGGGCAGCACGCGGTCGCGTGAGGAGACGAGGGTGACCTCGATCCCCAGGGCGAGGTAGGCGCTGGCGAACTCGGCGCCGGTGACTCCGGAGCCGACCACGATCAGGTGCTCGGGCCGCTCGTCGAGGTCGTAGACCTGCTCCCAGGTGAGGATCCGCTCGCCGTCGGGCTGGGCACTGGGCAGGGTGCGTGGGGCGGCGCCGGTGGCGACCAGCACCGCGTCGGCCTCCAGGGTCTCCACGGAGCCGTCGGCCAACGTGGCGAGCACCCGGTCGGGGCCGGCCAGGCGGCCGAAGCCGGGCACGATCCGGACGTTCTCCTTGATGAGTCGACGTTCGATGTCGGCCGACTGCTCCGCGGCAAGCCGCTTGACGCGGGCGTTGACCGTGGCCAGATCGACGCTGACGCCGGCGTCCTCGTCGATCACCACGCCGAGCTCAGCTGCGGCCCGCACCTCACTCATCACCTCGGCGGTGGCGATCAGGGTCTTCGACGGGACACAGTCGGTGAGCACTGCTGAGCCGCCCAGACCGTCCGAGTCGACGACGATCACCTCGGCCCCGAGTTGGGCGGCGACCAGAGCCGACTCATAACCTCCGGGTCCACCACCGATGATCACCACACGCGACATGGCCGTCATTCTTGCATCGTCGGCTCTAGCATCGACCGGTGACCGTACGCGACTTCGAGGCGATCTCTCGCCCACTCCGACTCTCCGCGGTGCCACTGATGCTGGTCGCCGGACTCCTGGTCGCCGGCCAGAGCGAGATCAACGGTCGGCTCGCCGCCGAGTTGGGTGTCGGCCCCCGGGCCGGCATCGGCGCTGCCCTGATCAGCTTCGGCAGCGGCCTGGCCCTGCTCGTCGTACTCACCCTGGTCCAGCCGCGGCACCGCGCGGGGGTCCGGCACCTGGTCGCTGCGGTCCGCGACGAGCGGCTCCCCGTCCCGCACCTGCTCGGTGGCCTGTGTGGCGCGTTCCTGGTCGCCAGTCAGGGCCTGACCGTGCCGACGATCGGAGTGGCCCTCTTCATCGTGGCGGTCACCGCCGGTCAGACCACGAGCAGCCTCCTCGTCGATCACCACGGCCTCGGCCCGTCCGGGCCGCAGGCTCTCAGCCGCCCGCGGCTGGTGGCCGCCGTCTTCGCGGTGGTGGCGGTGCTGATCGCGACCGGGGAGCGGCTGCACACCTCGGTTTCACTCCAGGTGGCGCTGCTCGCCGCACTACCGCTGCTGGCCGGTGCCGGGATCGCGGTCCAGCAGGCGTTCAACGGCCGGGTCTCCCATCAGGTGGGCCCGTGGATCACCACCCTGAACAACTTCGCCGTCGGCACCGCCGGATTGTTCCTGGCCTTCCTGGGCAGTCTGTTGCTGCCCGGGCAGCTGCAGGCGCTGCCGACCACCTGGTGGCTCTACGTCGGCGGCGCGATGGGGGTCGCCTTCATCTGGCTGGCGGCCCTGCTGGTCAAGGTGCACGGCGTGCTGGTGCTCGGACTGGCGGTGATCGCCGGCCAGGTGGTCGGCTCCCAAGCCATCGAGCTCGCCACCACCGCCCACATCGGGCCACTCGGCGTCCTGGCCGGGGCCCTGACCATCGTCGGGGTGCTGGTGGCGCTGCTGCTGCGTGGGGTCAGAGGTTGATCATGTGCCCGGTGATGCCGTGCACGGCCTCCTTGACCGCCTCGGACAGCGTCGGATGCGCGAACACGTTGCGGGAGACCTCGTCCGCGGTCAGGTCCCACTGCTGGGCCAGGGTGAGCGCGGGCAGCAGTTCGGTGACGTCCGGCCCGATCATGTGCGCACCGAGGATCTCGTTGAACTCGGCGTCGGCGACCACCTTCACGAAGCCGACCGCGTCCCCGAGCCCCTGGGCCTTGCCGTTGGCCGAGAACGGGAACGTCGACGTCTTCACGTCGTACCCCCGCTCCTTGGCCTGCTCCTCGGAGTAGCCGAAGGAGCCGATCTGCGGCTGGCAGTAGGTGGCCCGCGGGATCATGTCGAAGTTGATCTCCTGGGTCTCCGCGTCGGCGATGGTCTCTGCGGCCACCACCCCCATCGCCTCGGCGACGTGGGCGAGCATCATCTTGCCGGTGACGTCACCGATCGCGTAGACGTTCGGCACGTTGGTGCGGCCGCGGCCGTCGATGGCGATGGCGCCGCGGTCGGTCAGTTCGACACCGGTGTTCTCCAGGCCGAAGCCCTCCACCCGGGGTGCGAAGCCGAAGGCAGCCAGGAACTTGTCGGCGGCGAGCACCTCCTCGTCTCCGCCGCCGGCCGGAGCCACCGTGACCTTGACACCGGAGCCGGTGTCCTCGACACCCTTCACCGCAGTCGAGGTGAGGACCTTCACGCCGAGCTTCTTGTAGTGCTTGAGCAGCTCCTTGGAGACCGCCGCATCCTCGGTGGGCACCATCCGGTCAAGGAACTCGACGATGGTGACGTCGACACCGAAGTTCTTCATCACGTAGGCGAACTCGACGCCGATGGCGCCGGATCCTCCGATGATCATCGATGAGGGCAGCTCAGCGTCGAGGATCTGCTCCTCGTAGGTGACCACGTTGCCGCCGATGCTGACGCCGGGGACGGTGCGCACCGTGGCGCCGGTGGCGATGATCAGGTGGTCGCAGGTGTAGGTGGTCGACGAGCCGTCGTTGCCGGCCACCTCGATGCCCTGCTTGCCGTCCTTGGCGCCGGTCAGGGTGCCCCATCCGTCGATCTCGGTGATCTTGTTCTTCTTCATCAGGTAGTGGACGCCCTTGACGATGCCGTCACTGACCTGGCGCGACCGCTGGTGCGTCGGCCCGTACGACATGGAGGCGTCGCCCTCGATGCCGAACTTGGCCTTCTCGTGGGTGAGCAGGTGGGCGAGCTCGGCGTTCTTGAGCAGCGCCTTGGAGGGGATGCAGCCGACGTTGAGGCAGACGCCTCCCCAGTACTGCTTCTCCACCACGGCGACGGACTGGCCGAGTTGGGCTGCACGGATGGCGGCGACGTACCCACCGGGGCCGGCACCGAGGACGAGGACGTTGAAGTGGGTCACGCCCCGAAGCCTACTAGTGCCGCTGGGGCGACGGTGAGTGCGGACGGCACGGCTTGGCGGGGCCTGTCATGGTGGATGAGTATGAGCATCTCGGAGACCCCGCCCGCCAGCTCGGCCGGACGTGCGCTGGGGCGTCGGCACGCGGTGGCGATCGCTGCGGTGGCACCGGTGGCCGCACTCCTGGGCAGCCCCGCCGCCGCCGGCGTGCGACCCGAACGACTCCGCCTGCGACGCGACCCGGGCTCGCCGGTCGCCGCCCTGGACGTCGCCCTGCCCTCGTCCCAGGGTCGCTACCGGAGCCCGGTGATGGAGACGACCGGCTTCACCATGCTGGGGGTGACCTGGCGCTCGGGCCGGGGCACCGTCCGCGTCCGGGTCCGCGACGGCGCGGGCGGCTGGGGTCGGTGGCAGGTGCTCCGCGCCCTGCACGACGGCCCGGACGGCACCAGCGCGGAGGGCGCGCACAGTCCCCGAGCCACCGAACCGGTCTACGTCGGGCGCAGCGACGCCGTCCAGGTGGAGCTGATCGGCCGGCATCGTGACGCGGAGTTGGCGCTGATCGACACGGGCCGCCGCAACGACGACATCGAGCCGCCGGTCGAGCCGATGGCGAGGCCGACGCTGGAACCGACATCCGTGGACGCCCGGCAGAGCAGCGTCCCTCGTCCGCGGGTCCGCCGACGCCGGGCCTGGGGCGCCGACGACAGCCTCCTCAACGGCACCCCCGATCGCAACCGGACGATCAAGCAGGTGCACCTGCACCACACCGCCACCGGGAACAGTTACACCCGGCGCGAGGTCCCTGGGATCATCCGTGGCATCTACCGCTACCACACCCAGAACCTGGGCTGGTACGACATCGGCTACAACTTCCTCGTCGACCGGTTCGGCCGGATCTGGGTGGGGCGCCGAGGCAGCGCGCACGCCACCCGACTGGTCCGCGGTGCGCACACCCGCGGGTTCAACCATGCCTCGATCGGGGTGGCGGTGATCGGCAACTTCGAGGATGCGACTTCGAACCGACGGATCGTCGGGGCCGTGGCCCGGATCGCCGCCTGGCGACTGGCCCAGTTCGACCGCAGGCCTCGGGCCAGGATCCTGATGAAGTCACGAGGCAGCAGCCTGTACCCGAAGGGCGAGGAGGTCAGGCTCCCGGTGATCGACGGTCACCGCGACACCAACGCCACCGCCTGCCCGGGCGAGCACCTGTACGCGCGGTTGCCGAACATCCGGCGACGCACCAAGCGGCGGATCGACAGGCTCTCCTGACCGGCTAGGGTGACGCACGTGACGCTGTATGCCGCCTACGGGACGAACCTGGATCCCGCCCGGATGAGTGAGCGGTGCCCACACTCGCCATTGCGCAGCACCGGCTGGCTGACCGGCTGGCGACTCACCTTCGGCGGTGAGGAGCACGGCTGGGACGGCGCCCTGGCCACCATCGTCGAGGATCCGCTCGAGCAGGTCTTCGTGGCCGTGTACGACGTGACACCGGAAGACTCCGCCGCCCTGGACGGCTGGGACTCCGCCGACACCGGCCTCTACCGGCGGGTGAAGGTGAGAGTGGCCACCATGACCGGAGAACTGGTCGCCTGGGCCTACGTGCTGGACGCGTTCGAGGGGGGTCTGCCGAGCGCGTCGTACCTCGGCGTACTGGCTGACGCTGCGGAGGCAGCCGACGCGCCGGTCGACTATGTGGCGTCGTTGCGCCGTCGTGCCTGCCGTTCCACCGGCCTGTGACCCGTCCACCCGGCTAGAGTGCGGCGGGTGACCGAGACACTGCCAGGCCAGGCCGCCGCCGAACTCGCCCGACTGACCGGGATCGCCCGTCACGACGCCGCCGTGGTGCTCGGCTCCGGCTGGCTACCCGCCGCCGACGCGCTGGGCGAGGTGACCGCGGAGCTCCTCACCACCGACCTGCCCGGCTTCGCCCCGCCGGCGGTGGCCGGCCACGCCGGGAAGCTCCGGTCGGTGCGGGCCGGTGACCGGAACGTGCTGGTGATGCTGGGCCGGACCCACCTCTACGAGGGCCTGGGCGTCGCCGCCGTCGTGCACGGGGTCCGCACCGCGGCCGCCGCGGGCTGCCGGACCGTCGTACTCACCAACGGCTGCGGGGGGCTCAACCCGAGTTGGCAGCCGGGTACTCCGGTGCTGATCAGCGACCACATCAACCTGACCGGCACCTCGCCGATCGAGGGCGCCAACTTCGTCGATCTCACCGACCTCTACTCGGCGCGACTGCGTGGCCTGTGCCGGTCCATCGACTCCTCCCTGGACGAGGGGGTCTATGTGCAACTGCGCGGCCCTCACTACGAGACCCCCGCCGAGATCGGCATGGTGCGGGCGATCGGCGGCGACCTGGTCGGGATGAGCACCACGTTGGAGGCGATCGCAGCACGCGAGGCCGGCCTGGAGGTGCTCGGCCTGAGCCTGGTCACCAACCTGGCCGCCGGCATCACCGGCGAGCCCCTCAACCACGCCGAGGTGCTGGAGGCCGGCCGGGCGGCCGCCTCCCGGATGGGCGCCCTGCTCGCCTCGGTGGTGCGCGACCCCGCCTTCTGACCCCCCTCTCTCCCCCCCGGGCGGAAGAGCCTGATGTCAGGGGCTGCTGACTGTTGTCAGGGGTTGCAACCCCTGACAGTCAGAACAGCCTGACATCAGGGCTTTCCGGCGACCCCCTTTGCATGGCATCACAAAGTATGGTTAGGCTACCCTTGCACAGGTAACCCTTACCTAACTTCATGGGGATGATATGCGGGGAACACGACTGGTCGGACTGATCGCGGCCGCTGCGACAGTGCTGGCGACCGCCGGTTGCGAGGTCGGGCACTCCGACGTGGGCCACGACACGGCCTCCCCCGCCGCCATCCCGGCGATCGCCGACGTCTCCCCCGCCGCCGACCCGCGCGGCCACCATGGTGTGGTGCAGGTGGCCCTGCCCGAAGTCACCATCGACCCGGTGATCGACGACCCGACACCTGACCTCCCGACCAACGTGGTGGACCACCAGGGCACCGAGGTCGTCGTCGAGGACGTCTCCCGGATCCTCGCCCTGGACATCTACGGCACCCTGGCGCACACCGTCTTCGAACTCGGCCTGGGTCACCAGGTGGTGGGCCGCGACGTCTCCACCCAGTTCCCCCAGGCCGCCGACCTGCCGCTGGTCACTCAGAACGGCCACGAACTCAACGCCGAGGCGATCCTGGACCTGGACCCCACCCTGGTGATCACCGACACCTCCCTCGGCCCGTGGCAGGTGGTCGAGCAACTGCGCGACGCAGGAGTCACCGTCGTGGTGGTCGACCCCGAGCGCAGCATCGACAATCTCGCCGCACTGACCCAGCAGGTCGCCGACGCGCTCGGGCTGCCGGAAGTGGGCCGTGAGCTCGGTGACCGGATCCAGGCCCAGGCCGACGCCGTCCGCGCCGACATCGAGGCGGTCGCCCCCACCGACGACCGTGCCCGGCTCCGGGCGGTCTTCCTCTATGTCCGCGGGTCGGCCGGGGTGTACTACATGTTCGGGGAGGGCTCGGGTGCCCAGGGCCTGCTGCAGGCGGTCGGCGCGTACGACGTGGCCGCCGAGATCGGCTGGGCCGGGATGCGTCCGATCACCGACGAGGGCCTGGTCCATGCCCAACCGGACGTGATCGTGATGATGACCGGCGGCCTCGACTCGGTCGGCGGCATCGACGGGCTGATCGACCGGTTCCCTGCCATCGCGCAGACGCCCGCCGGCGAACAGCAGCGGGTGGTCGCGATGCCTGACACCCAGATCCTCAGCTTCGGGCCGCGTGCGGCCGAGGTCCTCAACGCGCTGGCTGTGGCGTTGTACGCACCCGAGGAGCTGTCGTGACCCAGACGCACCTCCAGGCGCCTCCGGCACGGACCAGTCGACCCACGCCGCCAGTCACCCCGGAGCGACGCACCGTCGCTCTCTTCGTCGCCCTCAGCATGGCGTTGGTGGTGGCCAGCATCGTCGCCGCCGGCTCCGGCCAGCTCCCGGTCCCGTTCGTCGAGGTGGTCGGCTCGGTGCTGCACCGGTTCGGCATCGACCTCGGTCCGCTGCCCAGTCACCCTCGCGGCGAGGCGACGCTGTGGAGCATCCGCTTCCCCCGGGTGGGGATGGCGATCCTCGTCGGCGCCTCGCTGGCGGTCGCCGGAGCCCTGATGCAGGGGGTATTCGGGAACCCGCTGGCCGAGCCGAGCGTGGTCGGCGTCTCGGCCGGCGCCGCGGTCGCGGCGGCCGCCGCGATCGTCTTCGGCCTCACCTTCGCCGGGGCCTGGACGGTGGCAGCCTGCGCGTTCATCGGCGGCCTCGTCACCACCTTCGTGGTCTATGCGCTCTCCCGCGCCGATGGGCGGACCGAGGTGGTGACGTTGGTGCTGACCGGGATCGCGGTCAATGCGGTCGCCGGAGCCCTGCTGGCGTTGCTGCTCTTCCTCGGTGACACCCAGGCCCGCGAGCAGATCGTCTTCTGGCAACTGGGCAGCCTCAACGGCAGCCGTGGCGCCTACCTGCTGGTGGTCGCCCCGCTGGCCGCCGCCGGCCTGGTGGCCGCCATCGCCTTCTCCCGGCGCCTCGACCTGCTGGCGTTGGGAGACCGCCCCGCCCGCCACCTGGGGCTGCACGTCGAGCGCTTCCGGATGCTGACCATCGTGGCGGTCGCGCTGCTGACCGCCGCCGCGGTCAGCTTCTGCGGGATCGTCGCCTTCGTCGGCCTGATCGTGCCGCACCTGGTCCGGATGGTCACCGGCCCGGGGCATCGGGTGCTGATCCCCGCCTGCATGCTGGCCGGCGCCCTGCTCCTGGTGTGCGCCGATCTGGTGGCCCGAACCGCGGTCGCCTACGCCGACCTGCCGCTGGGCATGCTGACCTCGCTGGTCGGTGGCCCGCTCTTCTTCTGGCTGCTGCGCCGGGCTCGTCGTACCGCCGGAGGATGGGCATGAGGCGACCCGCGCTGCGCGCCCGGGGGGTGAGCGTCCGGATCGGGGCGGCCACCCTCCTCGACTCCGTCTCCCTCGACGTACACGCGGGCGAACTCGTCGCGCTCGTCGGCCCGAACGGAGCCGGCAAATCGACGCTGCTGTCGGTGCTGACCGGGGATCTGACACCCTTCTCGGGCACGGTCGACGTACACGGCCGTCCGGTGACCGAGTGGACGCTCGGCGAGCTCGCCCGGGAACGAGCAGTGCTGACCCAGGAACACCGGGTCGCCTTCCCGTTCCCCGTCGGCGACGTGGTGCGGATGGGACGCAACCCGTGGCGCGGCACTCCTGCCGAGGACCTCGACGACCTCGAGGTGGCGGCCGCCATGCACGACTGCGAGGTGACCCACCTGGCGCAGCGGCGACTGCCCACCTGCTCGGGAGGCGAGAAGGCCCGCACCGCACTCGCCCGGGTGCTGGCCCAGCGAACCGGGATCCTGCTGCTCGACGAACCGACCGCCGCCCTGGACCTGGGGCACAGCGAGACGGTGCTGGCCAGGGTGCGTGCGCGGGTGGACGCCGGGGCGGCCGGCGTGATCGTCGTGCACGACCTCAACCTCGCCGCCGCCTGGGCCGACCGGGTGGTCCTCCTGGATCGCGGCCAGACCGTGGCCGACGGCGGGATCGACGAGGTACTGACCAGCGACCTGCTCTCCCGGGTCTACGAGCATCCGGTGGAGGTGCTACGGCACCCGGTGACCGGCGGGCTGCTGGTGCTCCCGGACCGGATCACCGCCGCGCGCCAACGACTGGAGGTCTGAACAGTGACTCGCCGACTCTGTGCCACCCTGCTCGCGGCCCTGCTGGGCTGCGCGTGTGTGGTGATCGTGACCACCCCGGCCCAGGCGGCCGCCCGCGTCACCGTCGTGAACGACCGTGGCGGTGCGGCCGCCGACGTCACGTATCGGACCGCGCTGACCGTGTCGGGGACCGGGTTCCACGCGGTGCAGGGTGGTTTCGGGGGGCTCTACGTCGCCTTCGGTTGGGTACGCCGCTCCGGCTGGCAGCCCTCGTCCGGCGGGATCAGCGGCAGCGACTACAAGTACGTGCCCGACAGTGAGAGCGGGGACAACCAGGGCTACCTGAGGTTCGTCGCCTTCCCGGGCAGTTCCACCGCCGACGACGCACATGCGGTGATGAGCCGGAACGGCGCCTGGTCGGTCGAGCTGACCGTGCCCGGACCCGTCTTCTCCAGCGTCGACCGGGACGGCCAGGTGAGCACCGTGGACTGCCGCGAGGTGACCTGCGGGGTGATCACCATCGGCGCGCACGGTGTCAAGAACGCCGCCAACGAGACCTTCACCCCGGTCCGCTTCGGCAACGTCTACAAGGTCGAGGACCAGCAGCCCGGCACCCCCGCGCAGCCCAGCACCCCCGCGCAGCCCAGCAGCCCGGCATCGCCCGGCACTCCGACCGCCGAACCCCCGGCGCCGGTCGGCGAGAACGACGACGAACCAGTCGAAGCGGAGGAGGTCGTCGACGACTCGGAGGTCGACGAAGCCAACGCCACCGTGTCCGTCGACCGGGCCACCGCCGCCCAGGGCCAGGTGTTGGCCTTCACCGGCTCCGGCTTCACCCCCGGCGAGATGGTGCTGGCACTGCTCGACGACGGTCTCGCCGCCGTCGGCCCACTGCCGGCCGGCGAGCACGGCGACGTGGCCGGGCTGATTCAGCTTCCGGTCGGCATCGGGCCGGGCACCCACGAGCTGAGGCTGCTGGGGGCTGCGTCGGGCGAGCGGCCCAGCGAACGGTTCGCGATCCGCGCCGTGGCCACCGGGCCCGACCCCCGGCGCGCGCAGCCGCCGACGATCTTCGTCGCGGCCTCGGGGTTGGTGCTCGCCCTGGCGCTGGCCCGACTGCTGTGGGTGCTCCGCCGACGGAGAGTGCCCTGAGATGCGTCGTACCGCCCTCGCCGTCGTCGCGGCGCTCGCGCTGAGTCCTGCTGCGTTCGCCACCGAGGTGGATCCGGAGATCCCCGAGGTCCCCGAGTCCGCATTCGAGGTGACGGACGCGTCGCTGCGCTGGGGGATCAACAACGAGTCCCAGAACCAGGCCTTCGCCCCCGGCACGTTCAACTTCCTCTCCGCTGGGATGGTCCCCGACCCGCGTGTCGGCGGCAGCACCGTGGTGGCCAGCGGCGACCACGGGGTGTGGCGCAGCACCGGGGCACGCGCCTGGTGGGCCGAGGTCGGGAACGTCCGCATCGAGAAGTTGCAATCCGACGGCCACAGCACCGCGCTGGCCACCTTCGCGGGGCTGAGCACCCGTCCCGACGGAACCCCAATCGGCGGGCCGACCAGCAACGGCTTCAGTGGCCACGACGTGGTGCTTCGCGGCGGCACCGGGCAGGTGGACCCGGAGACCGGCACCGCCGAGATCGGCTGGGAGGGCTCCTGGTCGGTTCTCTACTACTCGGGGATGTCGTTCTTCACCGTCACCGATCCCGAGCTCGTCGTCACCCGCGACGCGGCCGAGTTGACCGCCGTGGTCGCCGGCTACGCCGCCTCGATGGACGACCCGACCGCCTGGCAGCCGGTGGCCGGGCGTCGGGTGAGGCTGGCCGACCTGCCTCGGAACTCGATCGATCTGGACGCGGAGCTCGGCTTCGCCGTCACTCCGACCTACCGTGGTGTCGAGTACGACGCACCGGGCGCCGGGCAGGTGCGCAGCGGTGCCGACTGGGGCGCGTTCCCGTCCTCGTTCGTGGATCAGCTGACTCGGCTGGGCAGCGGCGGCTACTGGTACAGCACCGGCAGCTCGGTGGATCGCTTCAAGGTTCCGTTGCCGCTGACCGTGAGCTATGCCGCCGGAGACCCGATCACACCGGACCGCCCCGTCGGCTCCGCACCCGTCGAGACACCGCCGACACCCACGGCACCGCCACCGCCCGCCCCGAGCAGCGACCCCGCGCCCCAGACCCCCGTGCCCCAGACCCCCGTGCCCCAGACCCACCCGCCTGAGCCCGAGACCCCCGAGGCTGTGCCCGCCACTCCCGGGCCACCCAACCCCGCCACCGGTCCACCGGCGTCCGTGCCGCCTCCCGCAGCAGCACCTCCGGCGGCCGAGGCAACCGCGCCGGCGATCCGCCTGATGCCGGTGGCCACCGTCCACGGTCTGGCCGCCGACACACCGGCCCCGCCGTCCTGGCAGTGGCCGATCGGGGCAGCGGCACTGCTCACGGCTGGGCTGCTGACGACCGCCACCCGACGACTCACCCGCCCCACCCAGAGATGAAGGAAACACGATGAGACCGACACCACCGCGGCGGTTCGCCGCCGGACTGACCGCCCTGACCATGGCCGCCGCCGGCCTGGCGTCGATGCCGACCCCGGCCGCCGCGGCCACCGCCGACGTCACCGACGTCACCTTGGTCTGGGGCATCAACGGCTACAGCCAGCAGGGCATCTTCGGGCCCTGGACCTACCACGACCTCACCGGCCACACCGAGCAACTGGTCGGCTCGGTCAGCGGCGGCACCCAGACGGAGTACCTGGTCGAACCGTTCCCGGCCACCTCGATGTCGGTCTCGAACCCCCAGAAGACGCCGAACGCCATCAAGTTCACCGCCGGCGAAGGCGAGCTCGACCCCGACACCGGCGAGGGCACCATCGGCTGGGACGGCTCGTACACGATCAATGCCTACCCGGCCGGGTTCGGCGCCCCGGACGAGATCTATGCCGATCCGGAGTTGCAGATCAACGCCGACGGGTCCGGTGAGCTCACCATGGACCTCACTTTGGGTGAGGGCGTCGACATGGCCGGCGAGCCGGTGCCGGCCCAGCCGTTCGGTCGGCTGCCGGTGGTCACCTTCTCCCCCGGCGCCATCGACAGCTCCGAGGGCAGGCTGCGGATCACCCCCGACTATGCCGGCGTCGAGGTGGACGGACTCACCACCGAGCAGGCACGGAACTGCACCGGCGACGATGTCTGGGGCGCCTGGCCGGAGGCCTTCGTGAGCGCCGTCGCCGAGACTGCGATCGCGCCGCACTTCTACTCCACCGGCTGCGGCGGCCTGCAGAACAACAAGCCCGCCCTGCCCGTCGACATCCACCTGCCGACGACCGAGGCGTCGGCACCGGCCATCGAGGTGTCACAGGTCGAGTTCTCCACCGTGGGCAGCGTCGAGGTCACCGTCACCGGCTCCGGCTTCGACCCCAGCCTGGTGATGGCCACCCGGCCGCCTCTGTCGGGAAGCTCCGGTGGCGTGTACGTCGTCTTCGGCAGGTTCGCCGACCAGTGGCGCCCGTCCACCGGCGCCACCGGCAGCGCCCGGGTCAACAGCGACCAGAAGTGGGCCGTGCTGGCCGGCGACATGAGCACCGTGGGCGGCAGCAACGCCGGCGCCGTTGAACTCACCCCCGACGGCACCTTCACCGCGGTCCTCACCGTTGACAAGGACGCCGTCGACGCCGTGGCCGACGCCCACGCGAACGCCGAGAACCTGGTCAACTACGGCATCTTCACCTACCCCGGCGGCGGCGCCGTCAACGCCGAGTACGAACACCACACCCCGGTCACCTTCATCGAGCCGGAGCCGGCCACCCCGACGCTGACCCTCACCGTGCCCGGCGCGCGCGCCGGTGACCGACCCACCGCCCAGGTCACCCTCAGCAGCGACGTGACCCCCACCGGCCAGGTCACCTGGTCGTTGGACGGTGAACCGCTCGGCAGCACAGCCGTCGCCGCGGGGCGCGCGCAGGTGACCCTGCCGCGGCTCGCCGGCGGCCGGCACACCCTCGAGGCGACCTACTCGGGGGACGACGCCCATGCGAGCGCGACGGCAGCGGGTACGTTCACTGTGGCCAGGGCGAGCGCGAAGGCGTCGGGCAAGGTGGCCCCGAAGCAGGTGCGGGTCCAGACCCGCAAGGCTGCGGCGGCAGCCCGACCGAAGGCGCGCCGCGTGGTCCTCGACACCCGCACCAGCACCGGCTTCGGCCTGGACCGCAAGGTCGCCGTCGTGGTGCGTCGCGGCGGGAAGGTCGTGTTCCGGCTGCAGAAGAAGGTCAACGCGGCCGGTCGGCTCGCCTTCCGGCTCCCGCCGCGGGTCAGCGGCGGTGCCCACCGGATCGTCGTCAGGTACCCCGGCGACACCCACCACGCCGCCTGGCGGACCGCGGCCGGCTTCCGAGCCCGCTGACATGCCCCGGTCCGGCCGGATGCCCAGCATCCGGCCGGGCCACCCACCACCCTCAGGAGATTCCATGACAGCCCTCAGTGCCCCCGAGGCGCCCCTCTCCGTCGCGATGCGCGACGGCTCCGCGGCCGAGCACGATGCCGCTGAGACCTCCCGCTTCCTCGCCGCCCTGTTGGCCGGCGACGTCAACGAGCAGGGCTACGCCGACTACCTGCTGCGGCTCCGTCCGGTCTACGCCGCCCTGGAGGAACTCGCCCTCCGGCTGGTCGACCATCCCGCGGTGGCCGCGGTCGCCGACCCGGCCCTGAACCGGCTGGCCGCGATCGACGCGGATCTCGCGCACTGGGCGCCCGACGCCGAACCCGCCGACAGCGCCGCCAGTGCGGCGTACGTGTCCCGAGTGCTGGCCTGCGAGGAGTGGCCACCGCTCTTCGTCGCGCACCACTACACCCGCTACCTGGGGGATCTCTCCGGCGGGCAGGCCATCGGCCGGATCCTGGATCGAAGCTTCGGCCTCGGCGGGGCCGGGTTGGCGTTCTACGACTTCCCCGAGATCGCTAGGCCGAAGCCGTACAAGGATCGCTACCGTGCCGCCCTCGACGCCCTGGAGGTGACTCCCCGGGCGCGCGTCGTCGAGGAGGTGCAGGTGGCCTTCCGCTGCAACCGGGCGATCTTCGACGAGCTCGCGGCGCAACTGCCTCGCTACGCCCGCTGACCCACCCGGCTACGTAGGCCCTCGATCCCGCCGGCCAGCATCCGGTCGTGGTTCCACACCAGGACCGGACGGAGCAGTCGGGAGGCGGCCGACAGGAGGGGGCTGGCGACCTCGACCTCCTGCTCGAAGAGCAACCTGGTGCCCCCCGTCTCGGCGACGAGGCGCCAGCGGACCTCACCGATCAGATCCCCGGTCAGGTCACTCTCCAGCACGTCCGGGTCCCGCCGGGTGGCCGTCAGCGTCAGGTCCAGGGTGTAGGGCAGCGCCGAGCGGCAGAGCACCCGGGCGCGGTCGTCATCGATCTTGGCGACAGCGCGGACCTGGGGCCACCAGCTGGGGTAGTGCTGCAGATCGAGGAGGACGGCGTGCACCCGTTCTGCCGGGGCCGGCAGCAGCCAGCTCCCGGAGAACGAGTACGACGCGGTCACTCCCCCATCATGCCCGGCCGGGCTACTCCTTGAAGACCACGAAGGTGAACCCCATGTTCGCCGGATCGCCGTCGGCGTTGAAGCAGTACACGCGCAGCTTCCCAGCGGCCGGAGTTGCCGTGCAGTGCCGGTTCCGGTGCGTCGTGAGCTGCCAGCCGGGGTTGGCAAACACCGTGATCGAGGTCGGTGTCACCTGGAAGGCGGCGCCGCCGGTCAGGGTGGCCCCCGGAACGGTCACGTCGTACACGCCGGTGCCGGTGCTCTGCACGGTGACGTTGCCGCCGACCCGGTTGAAGCTGGTGGAGGCGGTCAGCACGCCGGCTGGCGGAGTGAATGCCTGACCAGCAGCCAGCGCGACACCGTCGACCTTCCCGGCCAACTTGCTGCCGGTGACCGCGCCGTTGGCGAGCTTCGCAGTGCTGACCGCACCGTTGGCGATCTTCCCCGTCGTCACAGCACCGCCGGCGATCTTGCCCGCCTTCACGGCGTTCTTCTTGATCTTGGGCGTGGTGACTGCACCCTTCTGGATGTCGCTGGTCTTGACGGTGAGGTGGTTGGCTGCGACCGGAGCCATGTTCACAGCTGCCATCGCCACCACCAACCCGCCGGCCACCATGGCCAGGCGCCGCCGGGCTCGCCGACGCTCCTGGCCCACCACCTCGGTGAGGCGTTCTTCGAACTCGTGCGTCTCCATGACTTCCTCCTGGTTCACGAGCCCCTGGGTCGAGGGCCTCGTCGATGGGGTGAGTCAACGCCTGCGGTGTTCAGGTGAGGTTCAGGTCACGTTCGGGTCGATGCCGGGGCTACCGTGGCGCCATGACCGACTTGCTGCAGCAGGCCCGTGAGTGGCTGATGACGGATCCGGACCCGATGACCCGCGCCGAGTTGTCCACCCTGGTCGCCGATGTCGAGGCCGGCGGCGACTCCCGCGAACTCGCCGACCGGTTCGCAGGCACCCTGCAGTTCGGTACCGCGGGCCTGCGGGGTGCGCTCGGCGCCGGACCGAACCGGATGAACCGCGTGGTGGTCGGTCGGGCGGCGGCCGGACTCGTCGCCCACCTGCAGGCCACCTCGGTGACCCCCGGAGCGCCCGTTGTGATCGGGTACGACGCCCGACACAACTCTGACATCTTCGCCCACGACACCGCCGAGATCGTCGCAGGCGCTGGTTTCCGGGCGCTGCTGCTGCCCAGGCCGCTGCCCACCCCCGTGGTTGCCTTCGCGATCCTGCACCTGGGGTGTGCCGCCGGAGTGATGGTGACCGCGAGCCACAACCCGCCGGCGGACAACGGCTACAAGGTCTATCTGGGGGACGGCTGCCAGATCGTGTCTCCTGCCGACGCCGAGATCGCCGCTCAGATCGCGGCCGTCGGCGACCTGGCGTCGGTGCCCCGGGGCACCGACATCGAGGTCCTCGGCGAGGAGATCCTCGACGCCTACCTGGCCTCGGTCGGGCGCGTGGTGGGGGACGGAGACCAGGCGACGCGCGCAGACCTGTCGGTGGTCTACACGGCCCTGCACGGCGTCGGGGACAGTGTGATCGGTCGTGCCCTGGTCGAGGCGGGGTTCTCCGCGCCGCACAGCGTGGCGGCCCAGGCCGCCCCGGACCCGGAGTTCCCGACCGTGGCCTTCCCCAATCCCGAGGAGCCGGGCGCCATGGACCTGGCGATGGCGGTCGCCGAGGACGTGGGCGCCGACGTCGTGGTCGCCAACGACCCTGACGCCGACCGGTGTGCGGTCGCCGTGCCGGGCCCCGGCGGGTGGCAGATGCTGCGTGGCGATGAGGTGGGGGCACTGCTGGCCGCGCATCTGCTCGGCGAGGGTCGGGCGGGGGTGTACGCGACCTCGATCGTCTCCTCCTCCCTGCTCCAGGCGATGGCCTCGCGCCACGGTCAGGAGTACGCCGAGACCCTCACCGGCTTCAAGTGGATCGGTCGGATCGACGGCCTGGTCTTCGGCTATGAGGAAGCCCTCGGCTACTGCGTGGACCCGGTGCACGTGAAGGACAAGGACGGGGTCTCCGCAGCCCTGCTGATCTGCGAGATCGCGGCCCGGGCCAAGGCGCAGGGTCGGACCCTGGTCGATCTGCTCGATGACATCGCAGTCGCCCACGGCCTCTACGCCACCGATCAACTCTCGGTGAGGGTGGATGACCCCCTCCAGATCGCCGCTGCGATGCAGCGGCTGCGACTGGCAGCCCCCGGCTCGCTGGGTGGCTTCGCCGTGACCTCGGTCGACGACCTCGGGGACGGGTCCGCCACGCTGCCGCCCACCACCGGACTGAGGTACACCCTGGATCAGGGTGCCCGGGTGGTGGTTCGCCCGTCGGGGACCGAGCCGAAACTCAAGGCCTACCTCGAGGTGCGCGTGCCCGTCGAGGCCGACCAGCCCGACCCCGGAGTGGCCGTCGGTGCAGCCCGGATCGCTGCGGCCGGGCGACTCGACGCCATCCGCGACGACCTGCGGGCAGCCCTGGCCCTCTGATTCCCGTGCATTGCGCACCTCCCACGCCCATTTCGGGTGCGGAAGGTACGGGAATCGCGTGGTTCCAACCATCCGGGGTGCAGGATGCAGTCATGAGCATCGAGTCCAGCGCCGAGTACATCCGCCTCGAGGAGCAGTTCGCCGCGCACAACTACCATCCGTTGCCAGTGGTCGTGGAGAGCGCTGAGGGCGCCTGGGTCACCGACGTGGAGGGCAAACGCTACCTGGACGCGCTGGCCGGCTACTCGGCCCTGAACTTCGGACATCGACACCCCACCCTGATCGCGGCGGCCAAGGAGCAGTTGGACAAGGTCACCCTGACCAGCCGCGCCTTCCACACCGACCAGCTCGGCCCGTTCTGTGAGGCACTCGCGCGTCTGGTCGGCAAGGAGATGGTGCTGCCGATGAACACCGGCGCCGAGGCGGTCGAGTCGGCCCTCAAGGTCAGCCGCAAGTGGGGGTACGACGTCAAGGGCGTCGCCGAGGGCCGGGCCCGGATCGCGGTGATGGCAGGCAACTTCCACGGCCGCACCACCACCATCGTCGGCTTCTCCGACGACCCGGGCGCCAGGGCCGGGTTCGGCCCGTTCACGCCCGGCTTCGACAGGGTCGCGTACGGCGATCTCGAGGCGCTCGCGGACACGCTCACCGACGACCACGTGGCCGTGCTGTTGGAGCCGATCCAGGGTGAGTCCGGGGTGCTGATCCCGCCGCCCGGCTACCTGGCCGCAGTGCGCGACCTCTGCACCTCCCGCGGGGTGCTGATGATCGCCGACGAGATCCAGTCCGGGCTCGGGCGCACCGGCACCACCCTCGCCTGCCAGCACGAAGGCGTCGAAGCGGACATCTACACGCTCGGGAAGGCCCTCGGCGGAGGCATCGTGCCCGTCTCGGCGGTGGCCGCGGACCGTGAGGTGCTCGGCGTACTCACCCCGGGGACCCATGGCTCCACCTTCGGCGGCAACCCGCTGGCGGCGGCCGTCGGGCATGCGGTGGTCGACCTGTTGGCCACCGGCGAGTTCCAGCAGCGCGCCACCCAGCTCGGGGCCCGACTCGCGGCCGGCGTGGAGCCGCTGATCGGGAAGGGCCTGGATGCGGTACGGATCCGCGGGCTCTGGGCCGGACTGGACATCGACCCCACGCTGATGTCGGGGCGGGCGGCCTGCTCCGCACTGGCCGACAAGGGGGTGCTGGCCAAGGACACCCACGGCTCCACGATCCGTCTCGCGCCGCCGCTGGTGGTGACCGAGGACGACATCGACCACCTGGTCGAGCAACTGACCTCGGTGCTGCACGGCTG
Organism: Nocardioides limicola; assembly: GCF_016827675.1. Lineage (GTDB taxonomy): Bacteria > Actinomycetota > Actinomycetes > Propionibacteriales > Nocardioidaceae > Nocardioides > Nocardioides limicola. Next base: position 353,852 of record NZ_JAERJA010000003.1, read on the forward strand.
ACCCGCCGACTCACCTATGCTGGATCGGTGACGATGACTGCTGGCCTCAACGATGCGGCCGCCTCGGAGTCCTCGCTGCGTCAGTTCCTGCACGGACTGCCGGGCGTGGACCAGGTGGGCGCCGACCAACGAGCGGCCTCCCTGGCCACCCGCTCGATCAAGACCTCCGCCAAGGAGTTCGCGATCGACCTGGCGATCAGGATGGTGGACCTGACCACGCTGGAGGGCCAGGACACCGCAGGCAAGGTCCGGGCGCTGGCGTCCAAGGCGATCCATCCGGACCCGGCCGATCCGAGTTGCCCGTCCGTGGCCGCGGTCTGCGTCTACCCCGACATGGTCGCCACCGCCAGGGAGGTCCTCGGTGACCGGCCGATCAACGTGGCGTCGGTCGCCACCGCGTTCCCCTCGGGCAGGGCGGCGCTGGATATCAAACTCGCCGACACCACCGACGCGGTCGAAGCGGGTGCCGACGAGATCGACATGGTGATCGACCGGGGCGCCTTCCTCACCGGCCGCTATCAGCAGGTGTACGACGAGATCGTCGCGGTCAAGGAGGCGTGCCGCCGCGCGGACGGCAGCCGTGCGCACCTGAAGGTCATCTTCGAGACCGGCGAGCTTCAGACCTACGACAACGTACGCCGGGCGTCCTGGCTGGCGATGCTGGCCGGCGCCGACTTCATCAAGACCTCGACGGGCAAGGTGCAGCCGGCCGCCACGTTGCCGGTGACGATGGTGATGTTGGAGGCGGTCCGCGACTTCCGCGACGCTGGCGGCGCGATGGTCGGTGTCAAGCCGGCCGGCGGCATCCGGACCACCAAGGACGCGATCAAGTACCTGGTCGTGGTCAACGAGGTGGCCGGGCCCGACTGGCTCGATCCCGACTGGTTCAGGTTCGGCGCCTCCACGTTGCTCAACGACCTGCTGATGCAGCGCACCAAGCTGCGTACCGGCCGCTACTCCGGTCCCGACTACTTCACCTTGGACTGACATGACTGCGAAATTCGACTACGCGCCGGCTCCGGAGTCCCGGGACATCCTCGATCTCGCCCCGTCGTACGGCCTGTTCATCAACGGCGAGTTCACCGACGGCTCCGGCACCGCCTTCAAGACGGTGAACCCGGCCACCGAGGAGGTGCTGGCCGAGGTCGCCGAGGCCAATGCCGCCGACGTGGACGCCGCTGTGAAGGCGGCCCGCAAGGCCTTCCGGACCTGGTCGCGGATGCCCGGCACGGAGCGGGCCAAGTACCTGTTCCGCATCGCCCGGATCATCCAGGAACGCTCCCGCGAGCTCGCGGTCTGCGAGTCCTTGGACAACGGCAAGCCGATCAAGGAGTCCCGCGACGTCGACGTGCCGATAGTGGCCGCGCACTTCTTCTACCACGCCGGCTGGGCGGACAAGCTGGCCTACGCGGTGCCCGGTAGACCGGATCCGCAGCCGCTCGGCGTGGCCGGTCAGGTGATCCCGTGGAACTTCCCGCTGCTGATGCTGGCCTGGAAGGTCGCCCCGGCCCTGGCCTGCGGCAACACCGTGGTGCTCAAGCCGGCCGAGACGACCCCGCTGACCGCGTTGCTGTTCGCCGAGATCTGCCAGCAGGCCGACCTGCCTCCGGGCGTGGTGAACATCGTCACCGGCGCCGGCACCACCGGGCAGGCCGTGGTCGCCCATCCGGATGTGGACAAGGTGGCCTTCACCGGCTCCACCGACGTCGGCAAGATGATCGCCCGGGCGGTGGCCGGCACCGACAAGCGGGTCACCCTGGAGCTGGGCGGCAAGGCCGCCAACGTGGTCTTCGACGACGCGCCACTGGACCAGGCGGTCGAGGGCGTGGTCAACGGCATCTTCTTCAACCAGGGCCACGTCTGCTGCGCCGGCTCCCGACTGCTCCTCCAGGAGTCGGTGGCCGAGGAGTTCCTGGCCCGGCTGAAGCGCCGGATGGGCACCCTGCGGGTCGGCGACCCGCTGGACAAGAACACCGATATCGGGGCGATCAACTCGGCCGAGCAGCTGGCCCGGATCACCGACCTGGCTGCCACCGGCGAGGCCGAGGGCGCCGGCCGCTGGTCGCCGGAGTGTGACCTGCCCAGCCAGGGGTTCTGGTTCCCGCCGACGCTCTTCACGAACGTCTCGCAGGCGCACCGGATCGCCCGGGAGGAGATCTTCGGGCCGGTGCTCAGCGTGCTCACCTTCCGGACCCCGGCCGAGGCCGTCGAGAAGGCCAACAACACCCCGTACGGCCTCTCCGCCGGCGTGTGGACGGACAAGGGCTCGCGGATCCTCTGGATGGCCGAGCGGCTCCGCGCCGGCGTGGTGTGGGCGAACACGTTCAACAAGTTCGACCCGGCCAGCCCGTTCGGTGGGTACCGGGAGTCGGGGTATGGCCGCGAAGGTGGCCGCCACGGGTTGGAGGGGTACCTCAAATGAGCAGGATCGACGTGCGCAAGACCCACAAGCTCTTCATCGGCGGCGCGTTCCCACGGTCGGAGTCAGGGCACTCCTACCCGGTGCACGACGCGAAGGGGGCGTTCGTGGCCAACGCCGCACTGGCCTCACGCAAGGACGCCCGGGACGCGGTCGCCGCAGCCCGGAAGGCGTTCGGGGGGTGGGCCGGACGGACGGCGTACAACCGCGGCCAGGTGGTCTATCGCATCGCGGAGGTGATGGAGGACCGCAAGCCCCAGTTCGTCGACGCGGTGACGATGAGCGAGGGCGTCGGGAAGGCGGTGGCCGGACGGACCGTGGACGCGGCCATCGACCGACTGGTCTGGTACGCCGGGTGGGCGGACAAGTACGCCCAGGTCGTCGGTGGCGGCAACCCCGTGTCGGGACCGTTCTTCAACCTCTCCTCGCCGGAACCGACCGGGGTGGTGGCGGTGCTCGCGCCGCAGGGTTCGAGCCTGCTCGGCCTGGTCAGCGTGGTGGCCCCGGTGATCGTCACCGGCAACACCTGCGTGGTCGCCGCGTCCGCCGACCGGCCACTGCCGGCGGTGACGGTGGCCGAGGTGCTCGCCACCTCCGACGTCCCCGGTGGCGTGGTGAACATCCTCACCGGCTCCCTGGATCGGACCGCCCCCACACTGGCCAGCCACATGGACGTCAACGCCGTCGACCTGGTCGGGCTGGCCGGTGACCCGCAGACTGCTGCGGCACTGGAGGAGGCCGCCGCCGACAATCTGAAGCGGGTACGGCGTGCACCTGCCGCCGAACCGGACTGGACGCAGGAGCCCGGGTTGGACTCCCTGACCGCGTTCACCGAGACGAAGACGGTCTGGCACCCGATCGGGATCTGAGGTTCACTGCGACTCGGGTGACCCCGCCCCCTTGCCGCGCGTGTTCAGGAAGAACAAGGTCACCACGACGGCGATGATGGCGAGTTGCACGACGATCGCCCGAGGGCTGGGGCTGCTGAGCGCCGAGAGGACACTGTCCAGCGCACTGCCGTCAGCAACGCGGGCTGCGGCGTTGGCGACTCTCTCCACGACGAGCACCAGCAGCCGCAACAGCAAGAACACGCCGATGACGGTCAAGACCCACTTGACAGCCTCCTCGAGCACAGTCGACCCCTGCTTGCCGCTGCCCTGATCGCCCACTCTGTCAATGTAGCAAGGTCGGCAGCAGTCGTTGGCTGGCACCCGATCGGGATCTGAGGTTCACGGCTCCCAGTCGACGACCGCCTGCGCGACCGCGTCTGCGTGTTCGGCGAGCACCGCCTGATCAGCGTCATCGCGACGTTCGCTGAGGGTCACCACCACCCAGCCGCTGGCCCGAGGGACGGCACGTAGGTCGCGGGCGGTGACCAGCGTCGGCTGATGCGTGTCGTCGATGGCGATGCTGTCGCAACGGTCCTCCCCCGCACACGCCGCACCGAGCTCCTCGGCGACCCGCGCCTTCGGGTCGTCGTCGGCCGCCGCGCTGTGCAGGTGCACGGTGAGCAGCACTGGTTCGACGCTGCTGGTCATGAAGCAGATGGTCTCGACCTCGGGGCGGAGCCGATGCTCGCTCGGACCCGGCGAGAGGGACCAGGCCTCGACGATGTCGTCGGGCACCAGGTCGCACAGGTCCGGCCACTCCTCGAGCGCGACCGCGTCCACCCCGGAGCAGGCCGAGGTGGCCAGCGCGAGCGCGGCCAGCCCGCCGATCAGGCGTCTCATGGCACGGAGTCTGCCACCCCACCGTGCCCTGGGTCCTCGCAATCGCCAGGGGGACTAGGGTCGGCCGTGACCAGGAGGTGTGGGATGAGGATCCGGGGTGCGGTGCTCGAGGAGATCGGCCGGCCGGGGCCGTGGGCGGAGACCCGCCCGATCACGGTCGGGGAGTTGGAGTTGGACCCACCGGGGCCGGGCGAGTTGCTGGTCCGGATCGAGGCCGCCAGCCTGTGCCATTCCGACCTGTCGGTGGTCAACGGCAGCCGGGTCCGGCCGGTGCCGATGCTGCTGGGGCACGAGTCCGCCGGGCGGGTGCTGGAGACGGGTGCCGGGGTCGCCGACGTCTCCCCCGGCCAGCGGGTGGTGATGACGTTCCTTCCCCGCTGTGGCGACTGTCCCGGCTGCCGGACCGACGGCCGGCTGCCCTGTCAGCCCGGCTCCCAGGCCAACAACGCCGGCAGCCTGCTCAGCGGCGTGCGTCGGCTGCACCGCAGCGGCGACGAGGTGCACCACCATCTCGGCGTCTCGGGGTTCGCTACGCACGCCGTCGTGGATCGACGCTCGGTGGTGCCGGTCGACGAGGACGTCCCCGCTGACGTCGCCGCGATCCTCGGCTGCGCCGTCCTCACCGGCGGTGGGGCGGTGCTCAACGCCGGGCGCCCGGCACCGGGCGACGACGTGCTGGTGGTGGGGCTGGGCGGGGTCGGCCTGGCCGCCGTGCTGACCGCCCTGGCCGGCGGACACCGGGTGATCGGCGTGGACTCCCTCGAGGCCAAGCTCGACCTGGCCCGGGAGCTGGGTGCCACCGAGACGTGGACCCCGGAGCAGGCGCTGGAGGCGGGGGTCCGGGCACCGGTGGTGGTGGAGGCGGCCGGCCACCCGAAGGCGTTCGAGACGGCCGTCCTGCTGACCGCTGCGGGCGGCACCACGGTGACCGCCGGGTTGCCCGCACCCGAGGCCCGGTCGTCGATCTCGCCGTTGCTGCTGACCGCCGAGGCGCGCACCATCATCGGCAGCTACCTGGGCTCGGCGGTGCCGGCCCGGGACATCCCGACGTACGTCGACCTGTGGCGCGCGGGTCGGCTGCCGGTGGAGAAGCTGATCTCCGCCCGGGTCGGCCTCGACCAGATCAACGAGGCGATGGACGCGTTGGAGTCCGGCAGTGCGCTGCGCCAGGTGATCACCATGGAGGAGGCCCGATGACCAGCAGTTCCGACTTCCCGGTGTTGTGGCCGGTGCCGACCCGGTGGGCCGACAATGACCACTACGGGCATGTCAACAATGTGGCCTACTACGCCTACTTCGACACGGCGGTGAACGCGTGGCTGATGTCGGCCACCGGCACCGACATCCGCGACCTGGGCGCTATCGGGATCGTCGCCGAGACCTCGTGCGTCTATCACCGGGAGCTCTCCTTCCCCGACCTGCTCGACGTCGGCATCTCCATCGAGCGGCTCGGCAACCGCAGCATCAGCTATGCCCTGGCGATCTTCCGGCGCGGCGAGGACGGTCACCAGTTGGCGGCCACCGGCCGGTTCGTGCACGTGTACGTCGACGCCACCTCCCGGACGCCGGTGCCGATCCCGGACGCGATCCGGGCCGCGGCCCAGGCCCTGGTGCCGGACCCGTCGTGAGTGGCCCCGGTGCCGAGCTGCCGGAGTGGCTCACCGCCGGCGGGCGGTGTCAGCAGCCGGACCGCGTCAGCTGCGGCGCCACCGTGCTGGTGGTGGCCCGGATGCTGGCCGACCCAGCGTTGTCGGCACCACTGACCCGGTCGCGGGAGGCGTTCGCTGCCGAGGTCCGGCGTACCCACCGGGAGCTCACCGGCGTGCTCGACGGCGTCGGGCTGGCCCAAATCCCGTGGCCGCGGGCGCTGGGCACTCCGCCGTGGAGCCTGGGCCGGGCGTTGACCGGGGTGCGCCGGCTGGTGCCCGCCCGTTGGGGGTCGGATTCGTTGTGGGAGTCGACCCGCGCCAGCCTCGAGGTCGGCGCCGTGGTGCCGTGGTACGTCGGCAGCCGTCGGCTCCCCCGACACGTGGTGCTGGTGGTGGCCGCGGACGGCGACTCGGTGCAGGTCTTCGAACCCGGCACCGGCCGGGTGAACCGGGTCGCCGACCGCGACGTGGCCGGGCAGCGGATGCGCGGGGCGGGCTGGCCGGTGTGCTGGTTCGGGTTGCCGCTGGCTCAGTCGGCCAGGGCGGCGTAGCCGGGCTTGATCAGGTCGTTGATCAGCGCCAGCCGGCCGTCGAAGTGCAGGAACGCGGACTTCATCGCGTTCACGGTGAACCACTGCAGGTCGGCCAGGTCGTAGTCGAACGCGTCCACCAACCGGGCCATCTCCTCGGTCATCGAGGTGCCGCTCATCAGCCGGTTGTCGGTGTTCACGGTGACCCGGAACCGCAGTTCGGTGAGCAGTCCGATCGGGTGCTCGGCGATCGAGGCGGCTGCGCCGGTCTGGATGTTGGAGGTCGGGCACATCTCCAGCGGGATCCGCTTGTCCCGGACGTAGTTGGCGAGCCTGCCCAGCCGCGCCTCCCCGTCGACGACCTCGATGTCGTCGACGATCCGGACACCGTGGCCGAGCCGGTCGGCGCCGCACCACTGCAGCGCCTCCCAGATGGACGGCAGCCCGAAGCCCTCACCGGCGTGGATGGTGAAGTGGGCATTCTGTCGCTGCAGGTACTCGAAGGCGTCCAGGTGGCGAGTGGGTGGGTAGCCGGCCTCCGCTCCCGCGATGTCGAAGCCGACCACACCGGCGTCGCGCCAGGTCACCGCGAGCTCGGCGATCTCGCGGGAGCGGGCCTGGTGCCGCATCGCGGTGAGCAGTTGCCGGACCACGATCCGACCACCGCTGGCTTCGACTCCGGCATCGAAGCCGGCCTGCACCGCCGCGACCACGTCGTCCAGGGTGAGACCGTCCTCGACGTGCAACTCCGGGGCGTACCGGATCTCGGCGTACACGACCCCGTCGGCGGCCAGGTCCTCGACACACTCGCGGGCCACCCGGCTGATCGCGTCCGCGGTCTGCATCACCGCGACCGTGTGGCTGAACGTCTCCAGGTAGCGCTCCAGGCTCCCCGAGTCGGCGGAGTCGCGGAACCAGCGCCCCAGCGCCTCGGCGCTGTCGGTGGTGGGCAGCACGTGCCCGATCGTGTCCGCGAGCTCCAGGACGGTCTGTGGCCGCAGGCCGCCGTCGAGGTGGTCGTGGAGCAGCACCTTCGGTGCCCGGCGGATCAGGTCCCTCGTCATGTCTCCCATGCGTGCATCCTCGCAGGTGCAGTACGTTTGCGACATGCGCGTTTTCACGACTTTCGAAGAGATCGAATCCTCCGCCGGCACCGAGCTCGGCTCCAGTGACTGGGTGACCATCGACCAGAAGCGGGTGAACCAGTTCGCCGACGCGACCGGTGACCACCAGTGGATCCACGTCGATGTGGAGCGGGCCAAGGAAGGGCCCTTCGGTGGGACCATCGCGCATGGCTACCTGACCCTGTCACTGGTGCCGTGGTTGGGCAGCCAGATCTTCTCGCTGCAGACGCCCGGCGCCAAGCTCAACTACGGGGTCAACAAGGTGCGCTTCCCGAACCCGGTCAAGGTCGGCCAGCGGATCCGTTTGCATGTCTCGATCGCCGCGGTGGTCGACGTCCCGGCCGGCAAGCAGTTGACGGTCAAGCACACCATCGAGATCGACGGCGAGGCCAAGCCCGCGTGCGTCGCTGAGACGGTGGTCCTGCTGCTCCCCTGAGCCGGCGCACGAGGCTCAGGCGAGTCGGTCCAGGAGCAGCGGGGTCCGCGTGTACGCCGTGCCGATGTCGTAGCCGCCCTCCAGCGCCGCCAACGCCCGGTCGAACTTCTCCGGGGTGTCGGTGAGCAGGGTGAACAGCGGCTGCCCGGCGGTGACCGGGTCGCCGGGTCGGGCATGCCAGCGGACGCCCGCGCCCGCCTGCACGGGATCCTCCTTGCGGGCCCGGCCCGCGCCCAGCCGCCAGGCCGCCAGACCGACCGCCATCGCGTCCAGTCGGGTCAGTACGCCGGAGGTCGGTGCGGTGACCACCTGCGACTCCTGCGCCACCGGCAGCGGTGCCCCCGGGTCACCTCCCTGAGCGGTGATCATCGCCCGCCAGGTGTCCATCGCGGAGCCGTCGGCGAGCCGGTCGGCCGGGTCGACGTCGTCCCGTCCGGCGGCGGCGAGCATCTCCCGGGCCAGCGTCAGCGTCAGCTCCACCACGTCCGCCGGACCGCCACCGGCCAGCACCTCGACGGACTCGTCGACCTCGATCGCGTTGCCCGCGGTGAAGCCCAGCGGGGTGTCCATGTCGGTGAGCACCGCGACGGTGCGCACCCCGGCGTCGGAGCCAAGATCCACCATCGTGCGGGCCAGTTCGCGGGCATCGTCGACCGACTTCATGAACGCGCCGACCCCGACCTTGACGTCGAGCACCAGGGCACCGGTGCCCTCGGCGATCTTCTTGCTCATGATCGAGGAGGCGATCAACGGGATCGCCTCCACCGTGCCGGTCACGTCCCGCAGCGCGTACAGCTTCCGGTCCGCCGGGGCCAGCCCGTCACCCGCCGCGCAGATCACTGCGCCGACGGACTCCAGTTGCCCGAGCATCTCGGCGTTGCTCAGCAGCGCCCGCCAGCCAGGGATGGACTCGAGCTTGTCCAGGGTGCCGCCGGTGTGTCCCAGGCCGCGACCGGAGAGTTGCGGCACCGCCACCCCGCACGCGGCCACCAGCGGGGCGAGCGGCAGGGTGATCTTGTCGCCGACCCCGCCCGTGGAGTGCTTGTCGGCGGTGGGCCTGCTCAGCATGGAGAAGTCCATCCGCTCCCCCGAGGCGATCATCGCCGCGGTCCAACGGCCGGTCTCGGGGCGGGTCATCCCGTTGAGCAGGATCGCCATCGCCAGCGCTGACATCTGTTCGTCGGCCACCTCGCCGCGGGTGTAGGCATCGATCACCCAGTCGATCTGGGAGTCGGTGAGCACCTGACCGTCCCGTTTGGCGAGGATCACCTCGACCGCGTCATGCATGACTGTTCACCCTCACTCGGTGGTAGCCGCGGAGCACGAAGGTGCCGCGACTCTCTGGCTCGCCGGCCAACCGCAACCCGGGCCGCTGCTGCCACAGCAGCGCCATCGACTCGATCATCTCCATCCTCGCCAGTGGTGCGCCGAGGCAGAAGTGCAGCCCGGCACCGAAGGCCAGGTGCGGGTTCGGATCCCGGGTGACGTCGAAGGAGTCGGGGTCGTCGAAGACCGCTGGGTCCCGGTTGGCGGCACCAAGCAGCGCGGCCACCCTCTGGCCGGCCTCGATGCTCACGTCGCCGATCTGGACCGTCTCGGTCGCGGTGCGTTCGAAGAGCTGCAGGGCGGAGTCGAAGCGAAGCATCTCCTCCACGCAGGCGTCGATGCGCGCCAGATCCGGTGCCAGGCCGCGGCTCAGCATCGCCACATGCCCGTTGCCGAAGACGTTCACGCTGGCCTCGTGGCCGGCGTTGAGCAGCAGCACCGCGGAGGCGACCACTTCGTCCTCGGTGAGCGGGTCGTCGCTCTGGCCGGCCAGCGTGGAGACCGCGACCAGGTCCGAGACCAGGTCGTCGCGAGGCTCGGCGGCGCGTGCCTTCGCCAACTCCCTGATCGCCCCGGCGAACTCACCCGCCGCGGCCACCGCAGCGTCGACCACGGTCGGGGACGGGTCGATCTCGTACATCCGCACGATCGCCTGCGACCAGTCCCGCAGCATCGGCACCAGCGCCTCATCGACACCGAGCAGGTCGGCGATCACCAGCACCGGCAGCGGCTCGGCGTACTCGGCGATCAGGTCGAACTCGTCCCCGGCCTCGGCCAGCAACCCTGCGGCGATCTCACGGACCCGCGGTCGCAGCCGCTCGACGTGGCCCCGGTTGAAGGCGCCGGCGACCCTTCTGCGGAGCCGGGTGTGCGCGGGCGGTTCGTTCTCCATCATCTGGTTGCGGTGCAGCAGGTTGAACGGCTCCAGGTAGGCGGCCGGCTCCCGGTCGGTCCACAACCGGCCGAGCCGCCGGTCCCGGAGCACCGCCGAGGCGCTGGCGTGGTCGAAGGTCAGCCAGCGGCCGGTGCCCTGATGCCAGGCGATCGGGTGCCGCTTCCGCTCGGCCGCCAGTGCCGGGTAGGGGTCGTCCACGATGGCTGACAGGTCGATGTCGGTGGTCCTCACCCGCGGCCCTTCGGTTCGTCGACGCGGTCAAGATCGGCGGGTCCGAAAGCGTCCGGCAGCACCTCGGCCATCGAACGGACCCCGGAGACGGTGAGCAACGTCAGGTCGGCGCCGCCGTGCTCGAAGAGCAGTTGCCGGCACCGGCCGCAGGGCATCAGCAGGTCGCCCAGCCCGTCCACGCAGACGAAGTGGGTGAGCCGGCCACCGCCGCTGGCGTGCAACGCCGAGACCAGGCCGCACTCGGCGCACAGCCCGACCCCGTAGGAGGCGTTCTCGACGTTGCAGCCGACGACGGTGCGTCCGTCGTCGACGCGGGCGGCCGCCCCGACCGGGAAGTTCGAGTACGGCGCGTAGGCGCGGCGCATCACTGCACGTGCCGCCTCGACCAACTCCGGCCACGGGGCCTCGGTGGGGATCGTCGCTGCCACTAGCCGGCCTCGCCGCGTCGATATCGCTGCCCGTCGGCCTTCGGCATCCGCAGTCGTTGGGAAGCCAGACCGAGCACCAGCAGGGTGGCGATGAACGGCGTCATCCCGGTGAAGTCACTCGGCACCGAATCGGTGGCCAGGTGCAGCACCACCAGTCCCACTCCGAAGGCGGCGGTGACGCCTGCCTGGGCGACCTTGCGCTTCCAGAGCCACCACACCGCCAGCGCGATCAGCCCCACCCCGATCAGCAGCAGCAGGGCGTGCACGGACTCGCCGCCGCGACGCAACCGGAGCGCGTCGGTGTAGCCGAAGAGGCCGGCCCCGGCGACCAGTCCGCCGGGCCGCCAGTTGCCGAAGATCATCGCGGCGAGGCCGATGTAGCCACGACCACCGGTCTGTCCGTCCCGGTAGACCGAGGCGTCGTCGACCAGGAACGCGCCGCCGAGACCGGCCATCGCCCCGGAGGCGAGGACTGCGGAGTACTTGTAGAGGTAGACGTTGACACCGAGGGTCTCGGCCGACTGCGGGTTCTCACCACAGGCGCGGACCCGGAGACCGAAACTGGTGTGCCACAGCAACAGCCAGGTGCCGACGATGCAGGCCAGACCGATCACGGTGAGCAGGCTGACCCGGGTGGTCAGGCCGGCCAGCACGGCCCCGGCATCGGTGAGGAAGACGAGGTCGGTCTGGGCCAGTTCCCGGCCGGCCCAGGAGAGGCCGGGGATGTCGAAGGTCGGCATCCGCTCCACCGGCGGGGACTGGGTGGGGCCGCCGCCGGGCTTGCCGGTGAACGTCAGCGCGGCCAGGTACTGCGCGGCACCCAGGCCGATGATGTTGACCGCCACTCCCGAGACGATGTGGTCGACCCCGAATCCGACGGTGGCGATGGCGTGGATCAGGCCGCCGACGGTGCCCATGAAGACGGCGAACGCCAGGGCCGCCCACGGCCCCCACTGGTAGCCGGCGAACCCGGCTCCGAAGGTGCCGAGGATCATCATCCCCTCGAGGCCGATGTTCACCACCCCGGCCCGTTCCGCCCAGAGGCCGCCCAGGCCGGCCAGCGCGATCGGCATCGCCGCCCGCACCGCCGCTCCCATCGTGCCTGCAGAGGCGACGTCGTCGGCGCCGGTGACGGTGCGCAGCGCACCGAGGGCCAGGATCACGCCGGCGATGCCGATCAGCAGCCAGCCCCAACTGAACCGGCTCCGGGTCACCGTCTCGTCTCGGGGGACCTCGTGGGTGGGCGTGCTCATCCGGTCACCTCCGTCGCCTCGGCGCGGGCCCGGGCCAGTTCGGCGGCCACCCGCCGCTGCTCCGCGGCGCGGTTGGCGCGGCGTACCACCTCGTAGGCGATCACCACCGACAGCACGGTGATGCCCTGCATGACCTTGACGATCTCGGCGGAGACGCCGGCCTGCAACTGCAGCGCATTGGCCTGCTCGTTGAGGAAGGCGAAGAGCAACGCCCCGAAGGCGATCCCGACCGGGTGGTTGCGGCCCAGCAGCGCCACCGCGATGCCAGCGAATCCGAGGCCCGGCTGGAAGGTGACCCCGTAGGAGTAGGAGTCGCCGAAGAGCAGCGGCATGCCGACCAGCCCGGCGACCGCGCCGCTGATCAGCATCGCGGCCAGGATCATCTTCTTGGTGTCGATGCCACTGGCCACCGCCGCCGACTCCGACGCTCCGGTGGCGCGCAGGTTGAAGCCGAACCGGGTCCGCGACAGCAGCACCCAGTAGAAGAGGCCGGCCGCGACGGCGAGGAAGACGAACCCGTAGATCTCGTTGTGGGCGCCGGGGATCAGCGCCATCCCGGGCACCCGGCTGGACTCGGGGATCGGGGTGGTGGTGATGTTGTTGCTGCCCGGCACCGCGACCGAGCGCAGCATCCAGGCCACCAGGGCGGTGGCGATCGCGTTCAACATGATCGTGGAGATCACCTCGGAGATGCCGCGAGTGACCTTGAGCAGCCCGGCGATGCCTGCCCACATCGCACCGACCAGCATCGCGGTGAGGATGGCCAGGGCGATGTTGAGGATCCCGGGCACCCACGCCTGGCCGGCCACATAGGCGGCCGCGAAGGCGGCGATCCGGTACTGGCCGTCGACGCCGATGTTGAACAGGCCCATCCGGAAGCCGACCGCGGCAGCCAGCGCGGAGAGGTAGAGCACCGAACCGGAGTTGATGATGTTGACGATGTTGCGCGGTCGCGGTTCGGAGAAGATCGTCCCCCACACCCGGCCGACCGGATCCCCGGCGGCGAGCAGCACCACGGTGGTGATCAGCACCGCCAGCGCCACCGCCAGGATCGGAGCCGCCATCGTCATCAGCATGCTGCGCACCCGGATCATGCCGGCACCTCCGCTCCGGTCATCGCCGAGCCGAGTTGCGTCGGCGTGACGGTGCGCGGGTCGACCTCGCCGACCAGCGCCCCGCGGAGCATCACCGCGATCCGATCCGACAGCCCGATGAGCTCGTCGAGATCGGCCGAGATCAACAGCACCGCCAGGCCCTTGCGCCGGGCGGTCTTGATGTGGTCCCAGATGGCAGCCTGGGCGCCGACGTCGACACCGCGGGTGGGATGGGCGGCGATCAAGAGCACCGGGTCGCCGCTCATCTCCCGGCCGACGATCAGCTTCTGCTGGTTGCCGCCGGACAGCGCCCGGGCATGGGTGTCGATGCCGGGAGTGCGTACGTCGTACGAGGTAACGATGCGTTCGGTGTCGGCGCGGGCGCCGGCCCGATCGATGAAGCCGCGCCGGCTGCAGGGCGGGCGGGTCTGGTGGCCCAGGATCCGGTTCTCCCACAGTGGCGAGTCGAGCAGCAGGCCATGCCGGTGTCGGTCCTCGGGGATGTAGCCGATGCCGGTCTCCCGGCGGCGGGTGGTGGACTCGTCGCTGATCTCCCGTCCGGCCAGCCGGATGGTCCCTGCGGGGCTGTGTCGGATGCCCATGATCACCTCGACCAGTTCGGACTGGCCGTTGCCCTCCACCCCGGCGATGCCGAGCACCTCTCCCCGGTGGATGGTGAACCTGATGTCGGTGAGCAGGTCCCGGCCGCCGTGCGGGTCGACCAGTCCGACCCCGGAGACCTCCAGCAGCACCTGGTCGGTGACCGTGGACACCTCGGTCGCCGGGGACGGGAGTTCGGAGCCGACCATCAGGGTGGCCAGGTCGCGGGCGGTGACATCGGCGGGAACGACGGTGTCGACGGTGGTGCCGCGCCTGATCACGGTGATCTCGTCGGCGACCTTGAGCACTTCGTCGAGCTTGTGCGAGATGAAGATGACGGTGAGCCCCTCGGCCTTGAGTTCGCGGAGGTTGTCGAAGAGTTCGTCCACCTCCTGGGGCACCAGCACTGCGGTCGGCTCGTCGAGGATGATGATCCGGGCGCCGCGATAGAGCACCTTGAGGATCTCCACCCGCTGCCGGGCACCGACCCCGAGGTGCTCGACCAGCGCGTCCGGGTTGATCGCGAAGCCGTAGGCGGAGGCCAGTTCCCGGATTCGGCGCCGGGCCCGCTCACCGGTGCCGTGCAGCTTCTCGGCGCCGAGGACGATGTTCTCCAGGACGGTGAAGTTGTCGGCCAACTGGAAGTGCTGGAAGACCATCCCGATGCCGACGTCGATGGCGTCGGCGGGTGAGGAGAACGAGACCTGGTTGCCCTCGACCTCGATGGTTCCCGAGTCCGGCGCTTGCACGCCGTACAGGATCTTCATCAGGGTGGACTTGCCGGCGCCGTTCTCGCCGACGACCGCGTGCACCGTGCCGGGGTGCACGGTCAGGTTGACGTCGTCGTTGGCGATGACACCGGGGAACCGCTTGCCGATGCCGGTCAGCCGCACGGCGACGGGTGTCTCGTCGCTCACGGACCCTCCTCACTCGTGCCGGGGCCTCACCCCGCCCAGCCGAACGCTACCGCGTCGGCGAAGGTCGTGGGGTCGGTCTGGAAGGACTCAGCGGGCCAGCCGAGGACTTCGGCTGGCCCGCTGAGGTGCTGCCTCACATCGAGTCGGGAACGGTGATCTCCCCGGCGATGATCTGCCGCTTGAACTCGTCGAGCTGGTCGGCGATGTCGTCGACCAGACCACCGCTGGTGGAGTAGTCGACCCCGCCGGCCTCCAGGCCGAAGACGACCTCACCCGACAGCGGGCTGCCGTCGATGAAGCTCTTGATGTAGTCGTAGACCGCGACATCGACCTGCTTGAGCATCGAGGTCAGGATCACGTCCTGCAGCTCCGACGGCACGGTGTGGTACTGGTCGGAGTCCACACCGATCGCCAGGCCACCTGCGGTGTCGGCGGCCTGGAAGACACCCAGGCCGGAACCACCGGCGGCGTGGTAGACGACGTCGGCGCCGGCGTCGAACTGGCCCTCGGCGGCGGTGCGGCCCTTGGCGGGGTCACCGAAGCCGGAGAAGTCCGGCGGCTGGGTGAGGTAGGTCGACTCGATCTCGATGTCGGGGTTCACGGCCAGCGCACCCGCGGCGTACCCGGCCTCGAACTTCGCGATCAGTGGCACGTTGACGCCGCCGATGAAGCCGATCTTGCCGGTCTCGGACTTCAGCGCGGCGGCGGCCCCGACCAGGAAGGATCCCTCGTGCTCGGGGAACACCAGGTTGGCGATGTTGTCGCCCATCGCGTCGGTGCTGTCGATCAGACCGAACTGGGTGTCGGGGAACTGCGGCGCCACCTTGGCCACCGCACCGGCGTAGGCGAAGCCCACGCCGATCACCGGGTTGAAGCCGGCATCGGCCAACTGGATGAGCCGCTCCTCGCGGGCGGACTCCGGCTCGCCGTCGATGGCCGAGGACTCGGTGGAGTCCACCCCGAAGTCGGCGATCGCGCGGTCCAGGCCGGCGGCGGCAGCGTCGTTGAAGGACTGGTCGCCACGACCGCCCACGTCGTAGGCGAGGCCTACCTTCACCTCGGACGTGCCCGGGTCGGTGCCGGGGTCGGTGTCTGGCCCGTCCGGGTCGTCGGTGCCGCACCCGGCGAGCACCAGGCTCGCCGCCATGCCGGCGATCATGATCTTGGCTGACCTGCGCAAGATTCCTCCTTGGTTCATAGCGTGCGCGAACGCGCGCACGGATGGCTGCACACTAGTGGCGGACCGGCCATGCGAACACCCACAAGGTAGGGACCGGGACGTAGTTGTTACGCAGTCGTGACGCGTGTCCCCGCGGCCAGCGCCCGGACCGCGACTTCGGCCAGCAGCCCTGCGGCGATGGTGACGCTGCGTTCGTCGATCCGCAGCTCGCCGCGGTGCAGGTCGTACGTCGGGCCGCCGGGGCTGCGAGTGCCGAGCCGGGCCATCGCGCCGGGGATGCGGGACAGGTACCAGCCGAAGTCCTCCCCGCCCAGACTCTGCAGGGTCGGCACCAGCCCGTCCTCACCGAGGATCGCGGTGGCCGCCTGACCCATCACTGCGGTGCAACGGTGGTCGTTGACCACCGGCGGCACGCCCCGCTGGTAGTTCACCCGCGCGGTGACGCCGTAGGGCTCCACGATGGTGGCGATCATCTCGGTGACCAGCTTCTCCGCCTCACCCCAGGCCAGGGCGTCGAGCATCCGGACGGTGCCGGCCAGGTGACCGGTCGCCGGGATCACGTTGTGCGCGGCCCCGGCGCGGACCTTCCCCCAGACCACGCTGACGCCGGCGCGTGGGTCCAGACGCCGCGAGAGGATCGCCGGCAGTTCGGTGACCAGTTTGCCGAGCGCGAAGGTGAGGTCCTCGGTCAGGTGTGGTCGTGAGGTGTGCCCGCCCCGCCCGGAGAGGTGGATGTCGAGGGCGTCCGCGGCTCCGGTGATCGGCCCCTCACGGAGCCCGATGGTGCCCACGTCGATGCTGGGGTCGCAGTGCACGCCGTAGATCTCGTCGACCCCGTCCAGGACACCCTGCTCCAGCACCTCCAGGGCGCCGCCGGGCATCACCTCCTCGGCCGGCTGGAAGACCAACCGCACCCGCCCTGGCAGGTCACCGGAGGCCGCCAGCTCGGCCAGCACCAGCCCGGCGCCGACCAGTCCGGCGGTGTGTACGTCGTGCCCGCAGGCGTGGGCGACGCCTGGGGTCGTGCTGGCCCACGGATCCCCGGTCAGGTCGTCGACGGGGAGGGCGTCCAGGTCGGCGCGCAGGGCCACCACCCGGTCCCCGGTGCCGACGTCGGCGACCAGTCCGTTGCGGGGCATCCGGGTGACCGTGATCCCGGCTGCCTCCAGCCGGTCGGCGACCAGCGAGGTGGTGCGGTGCTCGGCCCAGGAGAGCTCGGGGTGGGCGTGCAGGTCCCGGCGGAGCGCGATCAGTTCGCCGGCGAGGTGGCCGACGATGGCGGGGGTGGTACGCGACACGGTCATCGTTCCCGCACCCTACCGCTGCCGGTGCTGGTCCGGACCGGGCTGCTCAGTGGTCGTCGTAGGCGGCCAGGATCCGGTCGGCCGCGGCCGGGGCGGCGAGCTCCCCGGCCAGGATCAGCGTTTCGATCTCGTCGCGGACCAGGGCGACGCCGGGCGAGTGGGCGAGGCGTTGTTCCAGTTCGTCGCGGACCAGCGCCCAGGCGAACACGAGCTGTTGGCGGGCGCGCTTCCCGGCGAGCCCGTCGGGGCCCATCCGCTCGCGGTGGGCGAGCACCTCGTCCCACACCTCGCGCACTCCGGTGTTGGTGAGGGCCGAACAGGTGACCACGCTCGGGGCCCGCTCCGCCGAGCCGTGCACCAGCCGCAACGCTCCGGACAGCTCTCGGGCCGCCGCCTTCGCCTCCGTCTCCCGCTCGCTGTCGGCCTTGTTGACCGCGATCACGTCGGCGATCTCCAAGATGCCCTTCTTGATGCCCTGGAGTTGGTCGCCGGTGCGGGCCAGGGTGAGGAAGAGGAACGTGTCCACCATCCCGGCAACGGTGACCTCGGACTGGCCGACGCCGACGGTCTCGACCAGCACCACGTCGTACCCGGCAGCCTCCAGGACCGTCATCGCCTGGGCGGTGGCGCGGGCCACGCCGCCGAGGGTGCCTGCCGAGGGGCTCGGCCGGATGAACGCATCCGGGTCGACCGACAGCGTCGCCATCCGGGTCTTGTCGCCCAGCACCGAGCCGCCGGTGCGCACCGAGGACGGGTCCACGGCGAGGACGCCGACCCGGCTGCCGGCCCCGGTCAGGTTGCCGCCGAGCGCCTCGATGAAGGTGGACTTGCCGACCCCGGGGACGCCGGAGATGCCGACCCGCACCGCCGGCGAGTCGACACCGCGCCCCTCGGCCAGGGCGGCGAGCAGCTCCCGGGCCGCAGCCCGGTGTCGGGGCGCGGTCGACTCGACCACGGTGATCGCCCGCGCCACCGAGGCGCGGTGCCCGGAGCGGACACCGTCGACGAGGCTGGCGATGTCCACGGCGTCAGTGGCCGAGCTGGGCGGAGAGCTCGGTCAGCAACCCCAACGCCGACTCGGAGATCACCGTGCCCGGCAGGAACACCGCCGCGGCACCCATCTCCTTGAGAGTGGCCACGTCGTCGGGCGGGATCACGCCACCGATGACGACCATGATGTCGTCCCGGCCCAGATCGGCCAGCGCCTGCTTCAGCGCCGGCAGCAGGGTCAGGTGACCCGCGGCCAGCGAGGAGACCCCGACGATGTGTACGTCGGCATCCACCGCCTGCTGGGCGACCTCCTCGGGCGTGGAGAACAGCGGGCCCACGTCGACGTCGAAGCCCATGTCGGCGAAGGCGGAGACGACCACCTTCTGGCCGCGGTCGTGGCCGTCCTGGCCCATCTTGGCGACCAGGATCCGAGGGCGGCGCCCCTCGGCCTCGGCGAACGCCTCGGTCGCGGCCAGCACCTGCTCGACCACGTCGTTGCCCTGAGCCTCGGACTTGTACACGCCGCTGATGGTACGGATCACCGCCTGGTGTCGACCCCACGGCTCCTCCATCGCGTCCGAGATCTCGCCCACGGTGGCCTTCGCCCGGGCGGCGGCGACAGCCAGCTCCAGCAGGTTCCCGTCGGCGTCCCCGGCGGCGACCTTGGTGAGGGCCTCGAGGGCGCTGCGCACCTCGTCGTCGTGACGCTCGGCGCGCAGCCGCTCCAACTTGGCGACCTGCTGCTTGTACACCTCGTCGTTGTCGACCTTGAGCACATCCAGCGGGTCCTCGTTGGCCTGCCGGTAGGTGTTGATGCCGATCACCTTCTGGGCGCCGGAGTCGATCCGGGCCTGGGTGCGGGCGGCCGCCTCCTCGATCCGCATCTTGGGGATGCCCTGCTCGATCGCCTTGGCCATGCCGCCGGCGGCCTCGGCCTCGGCGATATGGGCCCACGCGCGTTCGGCGAGGTCGTGGGTGAGCCGCTCCACGTAGTAGGAGCCCGCCCACGGGTCGATGATCTCGGTCGTCCGCGACTCCTGCTGGAGCATCAACTGGGTGTTGCGGGCGATCCGGGCGGAGAAGTCGGTCGGCAGCGCGATCGCCTCGTCGAGGGCGTTGGTGTGCAGCGACTGCGTGTGTCCCTGGGTCGAGGCCATCGCCTCGATGCAGGTGCGGCCGACGTTGTTGAAGACGTCCTGGGCGGTCAGCGACCAACCCGAGGTCTGCGAGTGGGTGCGCAGGCTGAGCGACTTGGGGTTCTTCGGGTCGAACTCGGACACCAACCGGGCCCACAGCGCCCGGGCGGCGCGCATCTTGGCGATCTCGGTGAAGAAGTTCATCCCGATCGCCCAGAAGAAGCTGAGCCGCGGCGCGAAGGAGTCGATGTCCATCCCGGCGGCCAGCCCGGCGCGGATGTACTCGACCCCGTCGGCCAGTGTGTAGGCCAACTCCAGGTCGGCGGTCGCGCCGGCCTCCTGCATGTGATAGCCGGAGATCGAGATCGAGTTGAACCGCGGCATGTGCGCGGAGGTGTAGGCGAAGATGTCGGAGATGATCCGCATCGACGGTGCCGGCGGGTAGATGTAGGTGTTGCGGACCATGAACTCCTTGAGGATGTCGTTCTGGATGGTCCCTGCCAACTGCTCCGGCTTCACCCCCTGCTCCTCGGCCGCGACGATGTAGAGGGCCATCACCGGCAGCACGGCGCCGTTCATGGTCATCGAGACGCTCATCTTGTCCAGCGGGATGCCGTCGAAGAGGGTGCGGGTGTCATAGATCGAGTCGATCGCCACGCCGGCCATCCCGACGTCGCCGCGCACCCGCGGGTGGTCGGAGTCGTAGCCGCGGTGGGTGGCCAGGTCGAATGCGACGCTCAGCCCCTTCTGGCCGGCCGCCAGGTTGCGTCGGTAGAAGGCGTTGGACTCCTCGGCGGTGGAGAAGCCGGCGTACTGCCGGATCGTCCACGGCTGGGTGGTGTACATCGTCGGGTACGGGCCGCGCAGGAACGGGCTCAGTCCGGGCCAGGTGTCCAGCGCGTCGAGGCCCGCGAGGTGCTCGGGGCCGTAGACGCCCAGGATGTCGATGCCCTCCGGCGAGGTCCAGGGGTCCTGGCTCGTCGCTGGTGGGGTGGTCGCCGAGGAACGAGTCGGCGTGTCGAGACCATCGGAGAGCGACAGTCCGGCGAAGGAATCAGGGATGCTCATGCCAGCTTCTCCCGGGTCGTGGTCAGGAAGGCGATGGCGTCCACGCCCATCGCACAGGAGTCGTCCACCAGTGCGGCCGCAAGGGTCTTGTCGCCTGGCTTGCCGGCGAGGATGACGTGCCGGGCGCCTGCCTCGCGCAGGGCGGCGACCAGGTCGGCGCCCCACTCGGCGTACGCCGCGTCGGTGCCGGCCAGGCAGACCACCGACTGGCCGGCGTAGGCGGCGATCACGTCGGCGACGACGGTGCTGGGTCCGCCGACCTCGACCGCAACCCCGCCGGCGGCGAACAGGTTGGCGGCGAAGGTGGCCCGGGCCGTGTGTGCGGCGACCGGACCCAGGGTGGCCAGGAAGACCGGGCTGCTCGGGGGGTTGTCCCGCATCGCCTCGAACGCCGCGCCGTAGCGGCGTACGCCGTCGCCCTCGGCGGGGAGGCGTTCGGGCAGCCTCTCGGCGAGGTTCGGGAACTCGCTGAGCCCGGTGATCGGCCGCTTCCGGGTGGCGACCTGACGGTCGCGGACCGCGACCACCTCGGAGACCCGGGCGTCGAACTCGGCCACGGCCGTCCCGGCCGCGATCCCACCGGCGGCCTCGATCCGGCCGAACTCCTCCCAGCCGGCTGCGGCCAGGTCGTCGGTGAGCTTCTCCACCGCGTACGCGCCACCGGCCGGGTCGGCGACCCTCGCCACGTGGGACTCGTGGATCAGCAGCGCGGAGGTGTTCCGGGCGATCCGGCGCGCGAACGCATCGGAGACCCCTAGGGGTGCGTCGAAGGGGACCACGGTGACCGCGTCGGCGCCGCCGACACCGGCCGCGAAGGCGCCGACGGTGCCGCGGAGCATGTTGACCCAGGGGTCGTACTTGGTCTGGGCGGGCCGGGAGGTGACCGCGTGCTGCCGCTGGCCACCCCGCTCGGCCGTAGCGCCGCTGAGTTCGGCGACACGCGACCAGCAGCGGCGGGCCGCGCGCAGCTTGGCGATGGTGGGGAACTGCTCGGGGGTGGCGGCGTAGCGGAACTCGACCAGACCGAGCGCGTCGTCCACGGAGATGCCGGCCGCGACCAGGCGGCGCAGGGCCGCGGCTCCGACGGCCAGCGACCAGCCGAGCTCCTGGGCGTCGGAGGCGCCGGTGTCGTGGACGGTGGTGGCATCGATGACGAACCCGAGGACACCGGCACCGCTGGCCAGAGCGGCCACCTCGGCGACGTCGTCGGTCAACGGGTCGGCTCCCAGGTTGGTGCCTTCGGCCGGGTTGTCCCCGGTGAGGTCGAGCAGGGCCCGGGCGGCAGCGAGACGCTCGGCGGCGTCGAGTGCCCTGGTCTCCAGGACCACCGGGGCCAGGTCAAGGCGGACCCCGTCGAGGACCTGCGGCAGGTCGGCGGGCGTCAGCCCGACGCCCAGCCGGACCAGCAGTGAGGTGACGCCGCCGTTGAGCTCGGCCAGGGCCGCCTCGTTCGCGGTCTTCGCGTCAGGGCCGGACAGTTCGGCGCGGATGTCCCACTCGCCTCGCAGCGTCCGGCCGCGGGTGAACGGGGCCGCGCCGGGGACGCCGGGCTCGGGGAGCCCGGCCACGGTGGCCGGCGCCCCGATCGGCGGCACCGCGATCCCGTCCAGGGTGGTCCGGGTGAGTGCGTCCCAGACCGCTGCGTCGGGGTCGTTCTCGGTGAGACGACCGGACTTGCGGAGCACGGCGGCGGTGGCCTTCTCCCAGTCCTGCGCCGTGTATCGGTCGGTCTCCGACGCCAGCGCCAGGCGCGGAGTCTCTGCTGTGCCCATGCTGGGCAGGATAGAGCCATTGCCCGGTCCCGGGGCGCCGAGGCCGGTGAGTGAAACATCACCGGGACACCGGCGAGTTCACGTGGGTGTCGCCGTCCGTTCCCCGGCAGGGGCACCAGGTGTTCGTCCCGGACACTGACAGTGGTGGCATGCGGGTGACTGTGGTGACCGAGTCGTTCTATCCCGCCGTCGACGGTGCCACCACGACGGCGAAAGCGATCCTGGACCGGCTGATCGACACCGGTCATGAGGTGTCGTTGATCGCCCCCGGCCCGGGGCTGGCCTGCTACCGGAACAGCTCGGTGGCCAGGGTCAGGTCCCTGGACCGTCCCGGCGCTCAGGTGCGCGCCGCGTTGGCCGCCCGGAACCCGGAGCTGGTGATCGTCCTCTCCCCCGGCACGGTCGGACGCAAGGCGCTCAAGCATGCCTCGCGGGCCGGCGCCACCACGCTCACCGTGCAGCAGGCGCCGTTGCGGGACCTGACCCCTGCCTACTGGCAGGCCAAGGTGGTCGACCGCTCCGACCTGATGCTGACCACCTGCGACTGGATGCGGGCCGAGGTGGCCCGGCTCGGAGTCGCGGCGCCGGTGTGGGCACCAGGCGTCGACCCGGTCGCCTTCGCCCCGTCGGTGCGTGACGAGCGCCTGCACGACTCGTGGGCGAAGGCCCGATCGGCACAAGGGCCGCGAGTGGTGGTCGGCTTCGTCGGCAGCCTGCACAAGAGTCACGGCGTACGACGACTGGTCGAGGCCGCTGCGGTGCCTGGCAGCAGGCTGGTGATCATCGGTGACGGGCCGCAACGGAGTTGGCTCGACGACCGGTTGCCCGGCGCCAAGTTCACCGGCGCCCTCGGCACCGGCGACCTGGCGGTGGCGATGGCATCGATGGACCTGCTGGTGCACCCGGGCGAGACGCTCACCTGCGCGCACGCACTCCGGGAGGCCGCGGCCAGCGGGCTGCCGGTGGTGGCCGCGGATGCGGGCGGTGCCCGGGACGTGGTCCGGCATCAGCAGACCGGGCTGCTCTTCGACCCCGACCGCACCGGCGACCTGTTCACGGCTGTCTCCTCGGTGGTGGCCGATCCTCGGCGCGGCCTACTCGGCGAACGCGGCCGGGAACTGATCAGCACGCGCACCTGGGCGAGTGCGGTCGACGAACTGATGGTGCGCTACGTGCCGAGCGCCTTCGCCGCCCACCACCCCGTGGTCGCTTGAGTGCCGCGCGATCGGCGGCCCGAACCCCACGCTCACCTCGCAGTCAGCGTCACATCCTTTGTTCGCCGTCCCGGATCGCCTCGCGGATCCGGGTGTAGGTGCCGCAGCGGCAAATGTTGCGGATCGCGTCCAGGTCGGCGTCGGTGATCGAGCGCCCCTCGCGCTTGACCTTGTTGACCAGCGCGACCGCGGCCATGATCTGACCGGGCTGGCAGTAGCCGCACTGGGCGACGTCCCGGTCGAGCCATGCCTCCTGCATCGGGTGCAGGCCATGCTCACCGCGCTGCCGATCGGGGACCTGCCCGGGAAGCCCCTCGATCGTGGTCACCTCGTCGTCCGCCTTCAACGCGCCGACGGGCACCGCACACGGGTTGAACGCCTTGCCGTTGATATGGGAGGTGCACGCCTTGCACACGTTGATCCCACATCCGTACTTCGGGCCGTTGATCGCGAGGATGTCGCGGAGCACCCACAGCAGGCGGACATCGTCCTCGACGTCGACGGTGACCCTCGCCCCGTTCACGATGAAGGTCTGCTCGGGCATCTGGAATCTCCTCAGTAGGTGAAGTCGAGGCCGTCGGTCGGGGACTGCGGCACGGGCGGGATGAACGACTTCGGCTCGAAGCCGAGCGGCCGGTTGTGATTGATCGGGAACTCGGTCGGCATCGTGCCCGTGGCCCGGGCGTAGGCGCAGGCCACGGCCGCGCAGGCGGACGCCACCCCGGCCTCACCGACGCCACCAGGGCGTTCGTCGGACGGCATCACCACCGTCTCGACCTGGGGAGGCGTGTTCCATTGCCGGGTGTAGAAGTAGTTGTCCCAACTGGCCTCGAGGAAGTGGCCGTCACGCAGGTGCAGGCTGCTGGTCAGCGTCATCGCGATGGCGTCGTTGATACAGCCCTGCATCTGCGCCTCCACGCCACGGGGGTTGATCGCCAGGCCGGGGTCCATGACCATCGTCGCCCGGGTCACCCGTGGCCCGGTGACGCCGTTCCAGACCCGTCGATTGACGGTCTCGGGGCGAGCGTCGATCTCGACGATGCAGGCGCTCACGCCCTTGTACTCGACATGGACACCGATCCCCTGCGCCATGCCTGCGGGCATCGACTTGCCCCACTCGGCCCGCCGGGCCGCCTCCTGCAGCACCCGCTTGAGCCGGGCATTGCGCAGGAACTCGAGCCGGAACGCCAGCGGATCCTTGCGCATCGCCTTCGCCAGCTGGTCGACGACGAGTTCGTTCGCCGTGCGCACGTCGGGTGAGTAGATGTTGCGCATCGACGCCGTGTTGAACCGGGAGTCGGTCTCCATGATCGTCTGCAGCAGCACCCCGAAGTCGTAGGGGATCACCTGGGTGGTGTTGAAGATCGTCTGCGCGAAGCCCAGGTTGCCCAGGCCGAGCGGCAGGTCGGCAGCCGTCGCGGTGAGCATCTCGCCGACGCCGTGCCGGTAGTCGGTCTCCACGCTCGTGTGTGACTGCTGGAAGGCGAGCACCTGGCCCAGGCTGTGCATCGCCCGCACCCGTGAGGTGCACATCGGGTGTGCCCGGCCCACCCTGGCGTCATCGGCTCGGTGCCACATCAGCTTCACCGGCACGCCCATCACCTGGGACGCCTCGGCCGCCTCGAAGGCGCCGTCGGAGAAGAGCCGCCGGCCGAAGGATCCCCCACCCTCGACCACATTGACCTTGACCTTGTCCTGGGGCAGTCCGAGGGACTGTGCGATCCGCTGCTGGGTCCAGATCGGATTCTTCAGCGAAGACCAGATCTCGGCACGATCACTGCGCACATCGGCGATGGCGCTATTGGTGTCCATCGCCGAGTTACTGCGGAAATAGAAGGTGAAGTCTGCCGAGATCGTCTTGGCGAGCAGGTTGTCCGGGAGGGCCGGCATCGGCAGTTCGGCTGCCTTGACACCGGCCAGGATGTCGGCGTCCGACAGCCCCGCCACCGGGCCGTCCTGCCAGACCACGTCGAGGGCTCGGATAGCGTCGATGCACTGGCCGAAGGTCCTGGCCCGGACCGCCACCCCGGTGGAGATCAGGGCGACGTGGGTGACCCCCGGCATCGCCTTGACGTGCGCGGTGTTGCGGACCGAGACCGGCCTGCCGTTGAGGGTGGGTGCCCGACAGACCATGGTGGGCAGCGCCCCCTCGACGGTGAGGTCCGTCGCGTAGACCTTGGTCCCGGTGACCGCCGCCAGCGCGTCGATGCGGTTGGTCGGGCGACCGATGACACCGAACGATCGATCGTCCTTGAGGTCGACGGCCACCTGTCGGGTGGAGGGGGAGGCAGCCAGTGCGGCGAGATCTCCGTAGCTGGCGGTGGACCCGTCCGGCGCGGAGATCAGTCCCTGATAGGCGGTGAGTCGGTCGACGCCATAGCCCAGCAGCACAGCCGCGGCCTCCAGCAGCGCGCCCTTGGCGATCGCGGCGGCCACCCGGATCGGGTAGTACATCGCGTGGATGGTGTTGGAGCCACCGGTGATCTGGTTCCAGACCAGTTCCGGACGGGCCGGCGCCAAGGTGACGCGCACCTTCTCCAGCCCGATCTCCAACTCTTCGGCGATGATCATCGCCACGGCGGTGGTGATGCCCTGGCCGACCTCGGCCCGGGGCAGAGCGAAGCTGGCAGAGCCGTCCTCGTGGATGGTGACCGTGATCAGTTGGGATGTCGGCAGGGCCGCATCGGTGAGCAACTCATTGAGGTCATAGAGGTCCGCGACCTGGGGAACGCTGGGGACTGCCGCGGCGGCTGGCGGTGTCAGCATCGTCAACTCTGCGGCTGCGACCACCGTCGCCCCACCCACCAGATACCCGAGGAACCTTCGTCGGCCGAAGGAACCACGGTCCTCGGCGTCGTGACGGGTCGGTCGCACGTCGCTCATGCGGATGAACCTTTCGGAACTTCGGCCCGAGTGCCGCTCGGAGACGTCGGTTCCCTCCCACTGCGTACAGTGACAGAGGTCACACCCGGCTGACTAGTCCCCCGATGCCAAGGGCACCCGTTGCTTTAGTGCCTGCGCACAAGCAATCCCGAGGCCTCAATCGCGTCCGTCGTAGTCCTTGTTGCGGATCCCGATCTTGTTCCCCAGCCACACCAGTGGGTCGAACTTCTTGTCGGCGACCCGCTCCTTCATCGGGATGATCGCGTTGTCGGTGATCTTGATGCCTTCGGGGCACACCTCGGTGCAGCACTTGGTGATGTTGCACAACCCCAGACCGGCCGCGTCCTGAGCCAGGTCTCGGCGGTCGTGGGTGTCCAGCGGGTGCATGTCCAGTTCGGCGTACCGCAGGAAGAAACGGGGCCCGGCGAAGGCCGGCTTGTTCTCCTCATGGTCGCGGACCACGTGGCAGGTGTTCTGGCACAGGAAGCACTCGATGCACTTGCGGAACTCCTGGCCGCGCTCCACGTCGACCTGCATCATCCGACGCTTGCCGTCGGGGTCGCGGGGTGGCGGCGCGAAGGCCGGCACCTCCTTGGCCTTCTCGTAGTTGAAGGAGACGTCGGTGACCAGGTCGCGGATCACCGGGAAGGCCCGCATCGGGGTGACCGTGATCGTCTCGGCAGGGTCGTAATCGGAGAGCCGGGTCATGCACAGCAGCCGCGGCTTCCCGTTGATCTCCGCGCTGCAGGAGCCACACTTGCCGGCCTTGCAGTTCCACCGCACCGCCAAGTCGCCGGCCTGGGTCGCCTGCAGCCGGTGGATCGCGTCCAGCACCACCTCGCCCTCGGCGACCTCCACGGAGTAGTCATCCAGGTCGCCGCCGGTCTCGTCGCCGCGCCAGATCCGCATCTGCAACTGGTAGCTCATCGGCCTCTCCCTACTCCTCGAAGAACGACTTCAACTCGTCGGGCATCTCGGGCAACGACTGTTCCACGAGGTCGACTCCGGTCCCGGCCGCGTTCAGACTCACCACCAGGTTCTTCTTGCCCCACTCCGGATCGGGGCCCGGGAAGTCGTTGCGGGTGTGACCACCTCGCGACTCCTGCCGTGCGAGCGCCGCCTTGGCGATCGACTCACTGACCAGCAGCAGGTTGCGCAGGTCGACCGCGAGGTGCCAGCCCGGGTTGTACTGGCGGTGCCCCTCGACGCTCATCCGTCTGGCACGCTCCTTGAACCCCTCGATCCGCTCCAGCGCCTCCTCGAGTTCGGTGCCCTCGCGGATGATGCCGACCAGGTCGTTCATCGCCTGCTGCAGATCCTGCTGGATCGTGTACGGGTTCTCGCCGCCCTCGGTCTCGAACGGCGCCAGCGCGGCGCGCTGCGCAGCCTCGAGGTCCGCCTCCGCGATGACGACCGAGTCGCGCACCTCGGACGCGTACGCCGCGGCCGCGTCGCCGGCGCGCTTGCCGAAGACCACCAGATCCGACAGCGAGTTGCCGCCGAGCCGGTTGGACCCGTGCATACCCCCCGAGCATTCGCCGACGGCGTACAACCCCGGGATCGCGGAGACCTCGGTCTCGGGGTCCACCTCGATGCCACCCATCGCGTAGTGGCAGGTGGGGCCGATCTCCATCGGCTCCTGAGTGATGTCGACCAGGGCCAGTTCCTTGAACTGGTGGTACATCGACGGCAGCAGCCGGCGGATGTCCTCAGGGGTACGCCGGGACGCGATGTCGAGGTAGACGCCACCGTGCGGCGACCCGCGGCCCGCCTTGACCTCGGCGTTGATCGCCCGGGCCACCTCGTCGCGTGGCAGCAGCTCCGGGGGCCTGCGGTTGTTCTTCTTGTCGTCGTACCAGCGGTCCGCCTCCTCGATGGTGTCGGCGGTCTCGGCCCGGAAGTACTCAGGGATGTGGTTGAACATGAACCGCTCACCCTCGGAGTTCTTCAGCACCCCGCCGTCCCCACGCACCGACTCGGTGACCAGCAGCCCCTTCACCGACGGCGGCCACACCATGCCCGTCGGGTGGAACTGGACGCACTCCATGTTGATCAGGCTGGCCCCGGCCCGCAGCGCCAGGGCGTGACCGTCGCCGGTGTACTCCCACGAGTTGGAGGTGACCTTGTAGGCCTTGCCGAAGCCACCGGTGGCCAGCACCACGGCCGGCGCCTCGAAGACCACGAACCGGCCGCTCTCCCGCCAGTAGCCGACGGCGCCGCCGATCCGGCCCGGCTGGGCGCTGTCCTTGAGCAGGTCGGTGACGGTGAACTCCATGAACACGTCGATGCCGAGCGCGACCAGGCGCTGCTGCAGGGTGCGGATCAACTCCAGGCCGGTGCGGTCACCGATGTGCGCCAGCCGGGCGTACCGGTGGCCCCCGAAGTCACGCTGACTGATCAGGCCGTCGGCGGTGCGGTCGAAGAGCGCCCCCCAGTCCTCCAACTCCATCACCCGGTCCGGCGCCTCCTGGGCGTGGATCTGGGCCATCCGCCAGTTGTTCAGCATCTTGCCGCCACGCATCGTGTCGCGGAAGTGCACCTGCCAGTTGTCCTCGGGGTAGACGTTGCCCATCGCCGCGGCGGCGCCGCCCTCGGCCATCACCGTGTGCGCCTTGCCGAGCAGCGACTTGCAGACCACGGCCACCCTGGCGCCCGCCTCGTGGGCGGCGATCGCCGCGCGCAGGCCGGAGCCGCCGGCGCCGATCACCACCACGTCGTACGCGTGTCGCTCCAGACCGCCCTCGGCCTCAGGGGACATCTCATTGCCCGTCATCGGGTGCCTGTCACTCATCTAGAAGAACCTCAGATCGCTGATCCGGCCGGTGGCCAACAGGTACACGTAAAGATCGGTGAGCGCGATCGAGAAGAGCGACACCCAGGCGTATCTCGCGTGCCGGGCGTTGAGCCGGGACACCCAGGTCCACAGGCGGTAGCGCACCGGATGCTTGGAGAAGTGCCGTAGTCGGCCACCCACGGTGTGTCGACAGGAGTGACACGACAGCGTGTAGAGCCAGATGTAGACGGCGTTGATCACGAAGAGGATCGAGCCCAGCCCCATGTGCCCCCACGCGCCGTCGGCGTCGCGGAACGTGCGGATCGCGTCGATCGACAGCAGCACCGCGAACAGCATCGCGACGTACCAGAAGTAGCGGTGCACGTTCTGCAAGATCAACGGCAGCCGGGTCTCGCCCGAGTACCCCTTGTGCGGCTCGGCGACCCCGCAGGCCGGCGGCGACAGCCAGAACGCCCGGTAGTAGGCCTTCCGGTAGTAGTAGCAGGTCATCCGGAAGCCGAGCGGCCAGATCAGGATGATCAGCGCCGGCGACAGCCGCCACCAGTCGCCCACCGGCTGACCGAGATCGGAGGCCGACTCCGGGCAGCTGGTCGCCAGGCATGGGGCGTAGAACGGTGAGAGGTAGGGCGTCGTGTAGTAGTTGGCGCCCTGGAAGGCCCGCCAGCTCGCGTACACGATGAACGCGCTGAACACCACGAACGTGACCAGGGGCGGTAGCCACCATCGATCCCCGCGCAGCGTGGCGCGCTCGATCCTCGCCCTACTGGGCCCGGTGACACCGGTGTCGGTCGCCATCGATTGAACCTCCGTCGTCGGCCTTGGGTGAGTCTTGCGTCACATCTCCGAAAACGGAAGAGGCGCGCCGAGGACCGGGACATCAGTGAGCGGCACCCCTCAGCATCGCGACCGGGCGCCGATCCGGGCCTCGCAGATGACCGGTCGGTAACCGGGGATATGTCACACACCCGCTGCGCCCGCCGGGGCCGCGGTGGGGGTACGGTGACCCCCGTGGCAACCTCGACTCTGGTAAAGGGCGCCCGTTCGACTCGTTCGACGGTCGCGCTGAAACTCCTCATGGCAGTGAGCGGCCTGATCTTCATCGGCTTCCTGCTCATCCACATGTACGGCAACCTCAAGGTCTTCGCCGGGCACGACGCGTTCAACGAGTACGCGCACCACCTGCGGACCTTCGGCGAGCCGATGCTCCCCTACGGCGGCCTGCTGTGGATCATCCGGGTGACCCTGATCGCCGCGCTGGTGGCGCACGTGTCGTCGGCCGTGATGCTCACCATCCGGGCCGGCAAGGCGCGCACCACGAAGTACGCGGTGAAGAAGAACCTCGCCTCCTCACTCTCCTCGCGCACCATGCGCTGGGGCGGTCTGGCGCTGTTCATCTTCGTGATCTGGCACCTGATCCACTTCACCATCGGCAAGGTGAACCCGACCGGTGGAGCCACGAACGACCCGTACCAGCTTGTGGTCGACTCGTTCGGCCTCTGGTGGATGGTGCTGATCTATCTGGCCGCCCTGGTGGCCGTCGGACTGCATCTGCACCACGGGACGTGGAGTGCCATGCAGACCTTGGGCCTGACCGGCAGCCCCCGGGCGCGGTCCCGCGCCAAGGCGGCCGGCCTGGTGATCGCCGTACTGATCGCCGGGGGCTTCGCCCTGGTCCCGCTATCCGTCCTCTTCGGGATCGTCGCGTAAGGAGCGAGTGAGATGACCGATTCGAACTATGAGTTCTCCGCCGACATCGAGGGCCACGCCGACTCCCCCGCCGCGTTCAGCGACGACGCAGCCGGCTACTACACGCTCGGCGAGCCGCTGGCCGACACCAAGGCACCCAACGACCTCCCGATCAGTGAGCGTTGGAGCACCCGCAAGTTCGAGGCACGCCTGGTCAACCCGGCCAACCGGCGCAAGCTCTCGATCATCGTCGTCGGCACCGGCCTGGCCGGCGCCTCCGCCGCCGCCACCCTCGGTGAGGCCGGCTATGTGGTGAAGTCCTTCTGCTACCAGGACTCCCCGCGTCGGGCGCACTCGATCGCGGCTCAGGGCGGCATCAACGCGGCCAAGAACTACAAGGAGGACGGCGACTCGGTCCACCGTCTCTTCTACGACACCGTCAAGGGTGGCGACTACCGGTCCCGGGAGTCGAACGTCTACCGCCTGGCCGAGGTGAGCACCAACATCATCGACCAGTGCGTCGCCCAGGGTGTCCCCTTCGCCCGCGAGTACGGCGGCCTGCTGGACAACCGGTCCTTCGGTGGCGTGCAGGTCTCCCGCACGTTCTACGCCCGCGGCCAAACCGGCCAGCAGCTGCTGATCGGTGCCTACCAGGCGCTGGAACGGCAGGTGGCCGCCGGGACGGTCACGACGTACACCCGGCACGAGATGCTCGAGGTCATCGTCGTGGACGGCAAGGCCCGCGGCATCATCGCTCGGGACATGGTCACCGGTGAGATCGAGACCCACCTGGCCGACGTGGTGGTGCTGGCCTCCGGCGGCTACGGCAACGTCTTCTACCTGTCCACGAACGCCATGGGCTGCAACGTGACCGCCGCCTGGCGGGCGCACCGCAAGGGTGCCTACATGGCCAACCCCTGCTACACGCAGATCCACCCCACCTGCATCCCGGTCTCGGGGTCGCACCAGTCCAAGCTCACCCTGATGAGCGAGTCGCTGCGCAACGACGGCCGGATCTGGGTGCCCAAGGACAAGGCCGACTGCGCCAAGGACCCCCGCGACATCCCCGAGGAGGACCGCGACTACTACCTGGAGCGGATCTACCCCTCCTTCGGCAACCTGGTGCCCCGGGACATCGCCTCCCGGGCCGCGAAGTACCAGTGCGACGACGGCCGCGGCGTGGGCCCGGAGGTGGACGGCGTACGACGTGGTGTTTACCTGGACTTCGCCGACGCGATCAAGCGGCTCGGTCGGGACGCGGTCGAGTCCAAGTACGGCAACCTGTTCGACATGTACGCCCGGATCACCGGCGAGGACCCCTATGAGGTCCCGATGCGTATCTACCCGGCCGTGCACTACGTGATGGGCGGCCTGTGGGTCGACTATGACCTGCAGTCGACGATCCCCGGCCTGTTCGTGACCGGCGAGGCGAACTTCTCCGATCACGGCGCCAACCGTCTCGGCGCCTCGGCGTTGATGCAGGGGCTGGCGGACGGCTACTTCGTGCTGCCGCACACCATCCGCGACTACCTGGCCGACGGGCCGTTCGAGCCGATCAGCGAGGACCACCCGGCCGTGGTGGAGGCCCAGCAGAACGTCCAGGACCGGATCAACCACTTCCTCACCGTGGACGGCACCCGCAGCGTCGACTCCTACCACCGCGAGCTCGGCAACATCATGTGGGAGTACTGCGGGATGGAGCGGACCGAGACGGGGCTGAAGAAGGCCATCGAACTGATCCGCACCCTCAAGGACGACTTCTACCGCAACGTCAAGGTGCTCGGCACCGCCGACTCGTTGAACCAGTCCCTGGAGAAGGCCGGCCGGGTGGCCGACTTCTTCGAGCTCGGCGAGCTGATGTGCATCGACGCCCTGAACCGGCGGGAGTCCTGCGGCGGCCACTTCCGTGGCGAGTCCCAGACCGAGGACGGCGAGGCGCTGCGCCACGACGACCAGTTCGCCTACGTGGCGGCCTGGGAGTGGGGCGGCGAGGACGGGCAGCCGGTGCTGCACAAGGAAGACCTGACGTACACGGCCATCGAGATGAAGCAGCGGAGCTACAAGTGAGCGCGTCGACGACCGAGGAAGCGAAGACCGGGATGAAGCTGACCCTGAAGATCTGGCGACAGCCGGATGCGACCTCGTCGGGCAAGCTGCACACCTACCAGTTGGCGGACGTCTCTCCGGACATGTCCTTCCTGGAGATGCTCGACGTCCTCAACGAGGAGCTGAACGCCAAGGGCGAGGACCCGGTCGCGTTCGACTCCGACTGCCGTGAGGGCATCTGCGGCATGTGTGGCCTGATGATCAACGGCGAGGCGCACGGCCCCGAGGTGACCACCACCTGCCAACTGCACATGCGCTCCTTCTCCGACGGCGACGTGATCACCATCGAGCCGTGGCGCTCCGACGCCTTCCCGGTGATGAAGGACCTGTGCGTGGACCGTCAGGCCTTCGACCGGATCATCCAGTCGGGCGGCTACATCTCGGTGAACACCGGCTCCGCGCCCGAGGCGCACTCGGTGCAGGTCCCCAAGGACGCCGCCGACCGTGCCTTCGACGTGGCCACCTGCATCGGCTGCGGCGCCTGCGTGGCGGCCTGCCCGAACGGGTCGGCCTCGCTCTTCATCGGCGCCAAGATCACCCACCTGGGCGAGCTGCCGCAGGGCCAGGCCGAACGCGACTCCCGGGTGGTGGACATGCTCGGCCAGCACGACGCCGAGGGCTTCGGAGGCTGCACCAACATCGGTGAGTGCGCCGCCGCCTGCCCCAAGGAGATCCCGCTCGATGTGATCAGCCAGTTGAACAAGGACCTGCGCACGGCGATGCTGCACGGCCGCTGAGCCCTGGGGCGGAACAGCCTGATATCAGGGACTGCTGATTGTTGTCAGGGGTTGCAACCCCTGACAACAGTCCGAACACCCTGACATCAGGGTGTTCCGCCGGGCCGGCGAGGCAGGCGCGGGGCCAGGTCGGGCTTCTAGTCCCGGGGTCCAAGCGCCAGTGCACGGCGCAGGCGCTCGATGGTACGAACGGGTGACTCCAGGTCGCTCCAGGTGATCCGGATGCATCGCCAACCGGTCAGTTCGACGATTCGCTCTTCGCGCCGCTTCTCACGGATCACGGCATCGGCAGCCGTCTCCCCCGGAGCGACGTACGTCGTGTACTTGACCTTGCCGTCCACCTCGAGGAACACCCCGTGGTCCGGCCAGGCGAAATCCACCCGCCCCACCAATCGCCCGTCCTGATCCCTGACCTCGAACTGGGGAATCGGGATCGGCAGACCAGCACGCCAGAAGAGGTAGATGGCGCGACTCTCCGCAAGCGACTCGCATCTCGCGTCGGCCATCGCCAGGACATGCTCTGTCGTCAACGTGGCCGGCCAGTGCGCCATGGCGGTCAGTCGCTCGCCTCCCGCGCTGATCATCGTCTCCCCGCGCTGGTAGCGAGCACGCAACTCGTCGAGCGTCGTCAGCCCCTCGTGCAAGAGGTGGTTCACCACGCCGAGCGCGGACTCGGGGTCCATCACCGTGGTCACGTCCAGACAGGTTCGTGTGGGTGAGGTGATCCGACGACCCTCGATCTCAACGATGTCCTCGGCGAGCAGCAGTCCGCGATGCTGCACCACGCCGCCCTCGCGCCGGCCGCCTCGCTCGTCGAGTCGCGTGGCATGCACCTGGGTGAGGTCCGCGCGCAGCAACGGGGCGCCGTACTCGTTGGCTGCCGACACATGCGAGAGCACCAACTCCGACTTGGCCTGTTGATAGACGGCGTGACACACGGTCGCATACTGCGCATGTCCTCCGAGCTCCCTCCAGGAGGCCGCGTCGACGTAGGCTCCTCTGCGGACCCGATGGAGTACGCCGCTGCGGAGCAGGCCGCGGATCGCCTTGTCGTCGAGGCCCGTCGCCACCAGATCACGCCGTAGCTGGACGTCGATTGCTCGAGAGTGGGTGGATGTCGAAACCATGCCATTCACCCTGCCCGAGATCCGTCCCGCCTGACGCCCGTCATCCACAGGCTGCCAACCACCGCACCGACGTACACCCTGATGTCAGGGACTGCTGACTGTTGTCAGGGGTTGCAACCCCTGACAACAGTCCGAACACCCTGACATCAGGGTGTTCCGCCAGGACCATGAGCCACCTCGCCACCGGCCGCGCTCAGTGCTGGCGCCGGTACTCACTCGGGGAGAGCCCGAGGACCGCACGGAAGTCCCGGGTCAGGTGGGCGTGGTCGGAGTAGCCCAGCTCCACCGCCACCTCGGCCAGGGACAACTCCGGCTCGTCCCGCAACCGTTCAGCAGCCTCCTGGAGCCGGCGCCGCCGGATCATCGCGGTCGGCGACAGGCCGACGTACCGGGTGGCGAGGCGCTGCAGCGTGCGCGGCGCGACGTGCAGCGCCGCGGCCGCATCCCCCAAGGTGCACACCGACGAGTCGCTGGTGAGCAACTCCACCGCCGCATTGGCCAGCAGCCCCTCCCCCTCCGCGGCCGGCACATGCTCGCTCACCCACTCCGCGAACCTCGCCACCGCCTCGGCCCGCCGCAGCTCCGGCACGGCACCTGAGTTCATCTCAGTGGCCACCACCTCGTGCAGGGCCGGCAGGTCCATGCGCAGATAGTCGTCCCGCAGCCTGGCCGGGTCTTCGGTGAAGGCCGGTACGGCGGCCGGGCGCAGCAACGCGCCGACGGCCCACCCTCGCCCACTCAGGTTCCGGAACGAACTGGTGGTGGTCGGCCCGGCCAGGCCGACCACGTCGGCCTCGACGACCAGGTTGCTGGCCGGGAACGAGATCACCTGCTGCCGGGCGATCTCGCCGGGCGGCAGGTCCCACTCGGGGATCCAGAACCACACCACCAGGTCGGCCACTGAATCCGGGGGACGGATCCGGTGGAAGGTCGGCAGTCTGCCCGGGAAGACGATGCCCCGATCGCTCGCGTCCACGCCCTCAGCCTAGGCGCGGATCTTCAAGCCACCGACCGACCGAGCGCATTAGCGTCGCAGGCATGACTGCAGACGTTGCCGCCGCCGCGGCCCATGGGGAGTTCACCGATCACGGCACGCCACACGGTTCGACCAGCATCACGCCGTTCCTGTGCCTGCCGGACGTCCGGGCTGCACTGTCGTTCTACGAGCACGCCTTCGACGCCGAGGTCCTGGACGTCACCGAGGTGGGCGGGTCGGTCGTCCACGCCGTGCTGGACTTCGGCAACGGCCAGCTCCAGCTCGGCGAGCCGTCTCCGGCGTACCGGCTCATCGAGGCCCCAGGGGGCGAGGACGACTACTACTCCCTCAGCCTGTACTGCGCCGACGTCGACGCCACCGTGACGCGGGCGGAGCTGGCCGGCGCGACCATCCGGATGCCGGTCACCACCTTCGTCTCCGGAGATCGCTACGGCAGCATCCGGGACCCGTTCGGGGTCCGCTGGTCGGTGATGACGCGGGTCGAGGACCTCTCCCCCGCCGAGAGCGCTCGGCGGGTCGCCGCCTGGGCAGCCAGCCAGGTGAGCGACTGAGGCTCAGGCGCCACCGCGGCGACGCAACGCCACAGCCAGGGCGATGCCCGCCCCGGCGCCGGTCAGGAAGGTGGCGGCCAGTCCCTTGGCGCGTCCTGGTCGATCCGCCGCCAGGTCAGCGGCGATGGCCTGGGCGGCCTCAGTCGCCGCCGCCGCATCCGCCTGTTGCACGGCTTCGACCTCGGCCCTGCGGACCGCTTCGGCAGCGGGCGCGGTGTAGGCCCACGCCGCGGCGTACATGACCACCCGGGAGAAGTAGTTGATCCAGACCAACAGGATCAGCGCGATCCCGAACGCCTGGAACGCGGGCTGGCCCTTGGTGGCGGCCAGAAGGAACGTGGACAGGTGCTTGAGTGCCTCGAACCCGATCGCCCCGACCAGGGCACCCTTCCAGAGGGCGGCTGACGGCAGCGGCGCTTTGGTGAGCAGCCGGAAGAGCGCGTAGAAGAGGACGGTGTTGGCAGCCAGGCCGAGTACGACGGCCAGCAGCCGCAGCAGCCACGACAACCCACCATCGAGGCCGACGAGTTCGAGCAGCTGTTGACTGAAGCCGGTGACCGCGCCGGCGATGGAGACACTCACCACCATCACCACGCCGATCACCGCCAACGACAGCAGATCCCGGAGCTTGCCGACCACGAAGTTGGGGTGATCGTCAGCGGGGAGCACGAAGACCGTCACCAGCGCCTGCCGCATCCCCGACAACCAGCCGAGGCCGGCGTAGAGGACACCGGCCAGACCGATCAGCCCGATCGCACCGGCGTTCGCCTCGATGGCGGTGAGGGAGAGCTGGCCCGGTCCTTCGCCGATGATCCCCGGCAGCACCCCGTCGATGGCCGCGACCAGGTCGTCACGTGCCTCGGGATAGATCCGGGACACCTGACCGACCACGAAGAAGCCCAACGCGATCAGTGGGAAGAAGGAGAGGAACGCGAAGTAGGTGACCGCGCCGGCCTGCAGCGTCCCCTTCACCAGGCCGTAGTGGCTCACCATCCGCAGCACGTGGTCGAGGAACCGACTCCGCGCCCGGAGGTCGTCGAGCTTGGTCACGGTGCCTCCGTGGGGGCGGTCAGGGCGAACTCGCGCCGCGGCTGCCAGCCCGCCGCCTCGTCGTGGGTGTACAGGTGGAAGTCGACGGCCTCGAAGCGACACTCGAAACCGGCCAGGTCCTTGAAGGCGCGATCCAAGGCCGCCTCGTCCAGGTCGTGGGCGATCGTCACGTGCGGGTGGTAGGGGAACTCGAGTTCGGTGGCCAGCGGACCCTTCCGGACCTCCGCAGCCAGCCGCTCGCAGCCGGCCACCCCTTCGGCCAGCATCACGTAGACGACGTCGGAGACCGGTCGGAAGGTGCCGGTGCCACGCAGGTGTACGACGAAGCTCGGCACCCGCGCGGCCGCGCTCATCAGGTGCCCCTCGATGACCTCGAGGTCGGCCGTGGACACCTCCAGCGGCGGCACCAGGGTGATGTGCGTGGGGATCCTGGTCGCGGTGTCGTCGCCGATGGACACCCGGTACTCCTGGAGTTGGGACGCCCAGGGTTCGGGGATCGCGACGGCGACACCGATCGTGGTCACAGCGGCACCCTAACGAATCCGCCGCCGGGTGCCGACACCGCGGTTTGTAGGATCGCTCGTTGTGAGCGACTCCTATCAGGCATCCGTGGCCCGCAGCCGGCAGATCGAGGAGCGTCTCGCGGTGCAGCCCGGCGACTTCCGGATGCTCACCGGTGACCGGCCCACCGGCGCGCTGCACATCGGCCACTACTTCGGCTCCATCCAGAACCGGCTGCGACTGCAGCAGGCGGGCGCGGAGATCTGGCAGTTGATCGCCGACTATCAGGTGATCACCGACCGCGACTCGGTCGGCGAGATCCAGGACAACGTCCGCAACCTGGTCCTGGACAACGTGGCGGCCGGGTTGGACCCCGAGCGGGCCACCTTCTTCACCCACTCGGCGGTGCCGGCGCTGAACCAGTTGCTGCTGCCGTTCCTCTCCCTGGTCAGCGTCGCCGAACTGCAGCGCAACCCCACCGTGAAGGACGAGGCGACCACGGCCGGGATCAAGTCGATCAGCGGCCTGATGCTCACCTACCCGGTGCATCAGGCGGCGGACATCCTGTTCTGCAAGGCCAACGTGGTGCCGGTGGGCCGGGACCAGTTGCCCCACCTGGAGCAGACCCGGGTGATCGCCCGCAGGTTCAACGAGCGCTACGGCGCCACCTTCCCCGAGCCGGACGCGCTGCTCTCCTCGGCGACCCTGATCCTGGGCACCGACGGCACCAAGATGAGCAAGTCCAAGGGCAACGTGGTCGAGTTGCGGATGACCGCCGACGAGACCGCGAAGAAGCTCAAGGGCGCCAAGACGGACTCGGACCGGCACATCACCTACGACCCCGAGAACCGGCCCGAGGTGGCCAATCTGCTGCAGATCGTCTCCCTCTGCGAGGGCACCGACCCGGCGTCGATCGCCGAGGAGATCGGCGACGGTGGCGGCGGCGGCCTGAAGAAGCGGGTCACCGAGGCGCTCAACGAGACCCTGGCGCCGCTGCGTGCCCGGCGCGCTGAGCTCGCCGCCGAACCGTCGTACGTGCACGAGGTGCTGCGCCGCGGCAACGAGCGGGCGACCGAGATGGCCGAGACGACGCTGGCCGAGGTTCGCGAGAAGATGCGGATGGTCTACTGAGGCGCATGCGCCTCGGTCACCCGGAAATGAGTCCGGCCGCCCCCTGGCAGGGACGGCCGGACCGAAGGCGGGGCGGACCTACAGGGCCGCCAGCGCCTCGTTGAACGTCGTCGACGGCCGCATCACCGCGGTCGCCTTCGTCTCGTCGGGCCGGTAGTAGCCGCCGATATCGGCCGGGGATCCCTGCACCGCGAGCAGTTCGGCGACGATCTTCTCCTCGTTCGCGACCAGGGACTCGGCCAACGGCTTGAAGACGGCCGCCAGGTCGGTGTTCTCGGTCTGGGCCGCCAACTCCTGGGCCCAGTAGAGGGCGAGATAGAAGTGCGACCCGCGGTTGTCGATGGTGCCGAGCTTGCGACCCGGTGACCGGTCCTGCTCCAAGAAGGTGGCGGTGGCCCGGTCCAGGGTGTCGGCGAGCACCTTCGCGCCGGCGTTGTCGTCGTACCCGGCCAAGTGCTCGAAGGAGGCCGCCAGCGCGAAGAACTCGCCGAGGCTGTCCCAGCGCAGGTAGTTCTGCTCCACCAGCTGCTGCACGTGCTTGGGCGCGGAGCCACCGGCACCGGTCTCGAAGAGGCCGCCACCGTTCATCAGCGGCACGATGGAGAGCATCTTCGCGCTGGTGCCGACCTCGAGGATCGGGAACAGGTCGGTGTTGTAGTCACGCAGCACGTTGCCGGTCACCGAGATGGTGTCCTCGCCGCGCCGGATCCGCTCCAGCGAGTAGGCGCAGGCCTCGGCCGGGGCCATGATCTCGATGGTGAGCCCGTCGGTGTCGTGATCGGCGAGGTACTCACGGACCTTGGCGATCAGGTTGGCGTCGTGGGCGCGGTTCTGGTCCAGCCAGAAGACGGCCGGGGAGCCGGTGGCCCGGGCCCGGTTGACGGCCAACTTCACCCAGTCGCGGATCGAGACGTCCTTGGTCTGGCAGGCCCGCCAGATGTCGCCGGCGCTCACCGGGTGGCTGATCAGCGCGTCGCCGGCGGAGTTGACCACCCGGACGGTGCCATCGGCAGGCAGTTCGAATGTCTTGTCGTGGGAGCCGTACTCCTCGGCCTTCTTCGCCATCAGGCCGACGTTGGGCACCGACCCCATGGTGGCCGGGTCCAGAGCACCGTTGCGACGGCAGTCATCGATCACGGTCCGGTACACGCCGGCGTACGACGAGTCCGGGATCACGGCGAGGGTGTCGGCCTCGGCGCCGTCAGGACCCCACATCTTGCCGCCGATGCGAATCATCGCCGGCATCGAGGCGTCGATGATGACGTCGGAGGGGACGTGCAGGTTGGTGATGCCCTTGTCGGAGTTCACCATCGCCATCTTCGGCCCCTCGGCCAGCGCCGCGTCGATGGCGGCCCTGATCTCGGCTCCGTTGGAGAGCTTGTCGAGGCCGTCCAGGATGGCGCCCAGCCCGTCGTTCGGGGAGAGCCCGGCAGCCGCCAGATCGTCGCCGTAGGCGTCGAAGACCGGCTTGAAGAAGGTCCGCACCGCGTGGCCGAAGATGATCGGGTCGGAGACCTTCATCATGGTGGCCTTCATGTGCAGCGAGTAGAGCACGCCCTCGGCCTTGGCCCGCTCGATCGTCTGGGCCAGGAACGCCTGCAGAGCGGCGACGTCCATGAAGGTGCCGTCGACGACCTCGCCGGCCAGCACCGGCAGTGACTCCTTCAGCACCGTCACGGTGCCGTCGGTGGCGACGTGCTCGATGCGCAGCGTGTCGTCTGCGGCCATCACCACGGACTGCTCGTTGGAGAAGAAGTCCCGCTCCCCCATGGTGGCCACGTCGGTCTTGGAGTCCGGCGCCCACTCGCCCATCGAGTGCGGGTGCTTGCGTGCGTAGCTCTTCACCGCGCCGGGAGCCCTCCGGTCGGAGTTGCCCTCACGCAGCACCGGGTTGACCGCGGAGCCCTTGATCCTGTCGTACTTGGCCCGCGTCTCCTGCTCCTGGGGCGTGGAGGGGTTCTCCGGGTAGTCGGGGATGTCGAAGCCCTGGGACTGCAGCTCGGTGATGGCCGCCTTCAACTGCGGGATCGAGGCGGAGACGTTGGGGAGCTTGATGATGTTGGCCTCGGGACGGGTCGCGAGCTCGCCGAGCTCGGCCAGCGCGTCGTCGGCCAGCCCGAACTGGGCCAGGATGCGGGCGGCGACGGAGATGTCGCGGGTCTCGACGCCCACGCCGGCCTTGGCCGCGTAGGCCTCGATGACGGGAAGGAACGAGTACGTCGCGAGCAGTGGCGCCTCGTCGGTGTGCGTGTAGATGATCGTGGCCATGTGGGCAGCTGCTCCTCGGCTCGACAGAATGATTGCTTGACGTCAAGATACCTGCCCGGCGTGTGTCTCGGCTAGGGCAGGTCCCCCCGGGCTCCGGGCGACAACTCCACCGCCTCACCTAGAGTGCTGGTGTCAGGGGACGCGTGAGGCGGTCCCGGTCTCGGAACGCATGAAGGGGCACACGATGTCGGAACACGGAGCAGTCAGCGACCACCCACTCCCCGAGCCGGCGCCCGAGGGTGTCGAGTCGCCGCTGTGGCGGAAGTTGCTCGCCGAATGGCTGGGCACCGGCCTCCTGGTCTTCTTCGGCTGCGGCGCCGCGATCGTCGGCAACGACTACGTCGGCACCGCCCTGGCCTTCGGACTGACCCTGGCCTTCCTGATCTGGGCGTTCGGGCACGTCTCGGGCGGCCACTTCAACCCGGCGGTCTCCCTCGGTGCCGCCCTGTCGGGGCGCCTCTCCTGGGCGCATGCCGCCGGGTACGCCGGCGTCCAGGTCCTCGGCGGCATCGTCGGAGCCGTCGTACTCTTCGTGCTGCTGCTCGGCTTCCCCGGCTACGGCTACGGCGACGGTCTCGGCGCCAACTCCTTCGGTGACGCCGGCACCGGGTATGCGACCTGGGCGGCCTTCCTGGCCGAGTTGACGCTGACCGCGATCTTCGTCCTGGTCATCCTCGCGGTCACCGACCGCCGCAGCCCGAACGCCTCCCTGGCGCCGCTGGCGATCGGCGTGGCCCTGGCGGTGATCCACCTGGTGTCGATGCGGATGACCGGGACCTCGGTCAACCCGGCCCGCTCGATCGGCCCGGCTCTCCTGCAGGGCGGGCTCGACCCGATCCTGCAACTGTGGGTCTTCATCCTGGCGCCGTTGCTGGGTGCCACCATCGTCGGACTCCTCTACCCGTTGCTCTTCGGCCGGGACGCGGATCCGGTGCCGGGTTCGGGAGTCGCCCTGTCCACCGGCCCCCGGGCCGCCGCCGCACCGGGCTGGGCGCCGCCCGGCGTACCCGGCGCACCCGGCGCCTGGGGTGCTCCGCCGAGCGCCCCCGGCGCTGCTCCGCAGCCGGGCGGCTGGCCGCCGGCGCCGCCGGCCTCGTTCGAGCAGCCGGCACCCCCCGCATCGCCGCCGGGCCAACCGCAACAGTGGGGTCCGCCGCCCACCGCCCGACCGCAGCAGTACGGCGACACCCCGCCGTACGACGACGAAGGCGACGACCGCACCCAGATCCGTCCCCCGTCCTCCTGAGTCGACCACCCGTCGACCAGGGGTGGGTGCCAGCAGCCGACGCTGCTAGTTTCAGCCGTGGACCATCCCGCACACCAAGGAGTCACCCGTGAGTGCCCAAACCCCGCTGAAGGTCGCCGTCACCGGCGCCGCTGGTCAGATCGGCTACAGCCTGCTCTTCCGCCTCGCCTCCGGTGCCCTGGGCGACCGCCCCATCGAGTTGCGCCTGCTCGAGATCGAGCCCGCTCTCAAGGCCCTCGAGGGCGTCGTCATGGAGCTCGATGACTGCGCGTTCCCCGGCCTCGCCGGAGTCGAGATCGGCGCGGACGCCGCCACGATCTTCGACGGCGTCAACCTCGCCCTGCTCGTCGGTGCCCGCCCCCGGGGACCCGGCATGGAGCGTGGTGACCTGCTGGAGGCCAACGGCGCCATCTTCACCGCCCAGGGCAAGGCACTGAACGAGGTCGCCGCCGACGACGTACGCATCGGCGTCACCGGCAACCCCGCCAACACCAACGCGCTGATCGCGATGACCAACGCCCCCGACATCCCGAACGAGCGGTTCTCGGCGCTGACCCGCCTGGACCACAACCGGGCCATCTCGCAGTTGGCTGCGAAGACCGGGGCTGCGGTCACCGACATCACCAAGATGACGATCTGGGGCAACCACTCGGCCACTCAGTACCCGGACATCTTCCACGCCGAGATCTCCGGCAAGAACGCCGCCGAGGTCGTCAACGACCAGGCGTGGGTGGCCGACTACTTCATCCCGACGGTGGCCAAGCGCGGCGCCGCGATCATCGACGCCCGCGGCGCCTCCTCGGCCGCCTCGGCCGCCTCGGCGACGATCGACGCCGCCCGCGACTGGCTGAGCGGCTCCGCTGCCGGTGACTGGGTCTCGATGGCGGTGCCCTCCGACGGCTCCTACGGCGTGCCCGAGGGCCTGATCTCGTCCTTCCCGGTGACCACGCGGGACGGCAACTGGGAGATCGTCCAGGGCCTGGAGATCGACCCGTTCTCGCGCGGCAAGATCGACGCCTCGGTCGCCGAACTCGTCGACGAGCGGGCCGCGGTCACCGAGCTCGGCCTGATCTGAGCCACCTGAGTGTGGGGGCGGTCCCTGGCGGGGCCGCCCCCACACTCATGTCACCCGCCGTCCGACGGAACACCCTGATGTCAGGGGTTCCTGACTGTTGTCAGGGGTTGCAACACCTGACAACAGTGCACAGTCCCTGACATCAGGGTGTTCCGACTGGTCAGGGGTGCGCCGAGTGGGGGTCAGCCGGGCTGGTTGGGGATGGTGGCGGCCAGGAAGGCCAGCAACGCGGCGGCGCCGGCCAGCAGTGCGGCATCGACGTACTTGTGGCGCACCTTGAGCATTCCGGCGTCGACGTCGGTGAATACCAGCCGGGCCACCGCGGCCGCGAACAGGGAGGCAGAGATCCACCCGACGCCGACCCGCCACGACCCCAGCACCGCGTACCCGACGCCGCCCAGGGTCACCAGCAGGATCACCAGATAGACCGCGCCACCGATCGTCGAGGGATACCGGCGCGCGGACTCGGTCACGCCCGGGCCGCCTGCTGCTCAGCGATCTCGACGATGTTGGAGAGCAGCATCGCCCGCGTCATCGGGCCCACTCCCCCAGGGTTCGGAGAGACCCAGCCGGCGGTCTCCCAGACGTCGGCGGCGACATCCCCGGCGATCTTGCCGTCCACCCGGGAGACGCCGACATCGAGCACCGCAGCGCCGGGCTTGACCATCTCCCCGGTGATGATGTTCGGTACGCCGGCAGCCGCGACCACGATGTCCGCCTTGCGCACGTGCGCGGCCAGGTCCCGGGTCCCGGTGTGACACAGGGTGACCGTGGCGTTCTCGCTGCGCCGGGTGAGCAGCAGCCCGAGCGGGCGGCCGACGGTGACGCCCCGGCCGACCACGACCACTTCGGCGCCGCCGATCGGCACCTGGTGGCGGCGCAGCAGTTCCACGATGCCGGCGGGAGTGCACGGCAGCGGCGCCTCGGTGCCCAGCACCAGCCAGCCCAGGTTGGTGGGATGCAGGCCGTCGGCGTCCTTGGCCGGGTCGATCAGGCCGAGCACCCGGTTCTCGTCACGGCCCCGCGGCAACGGCAGTTGGACGATGTAGCCGGTGCAGGCCGGGTCGTCGTTGAGCCCCCGCACCGCGTCCTCGATCTCGGCCTGCGAGGCGGTCTCCGGCAGGTCCACCCGGATCGAGGAGATGCCCACCTCGGCGCA
This sequence comes from Nocardioides limicola, assembly GCF_016827675.1. Lineage (GTDB taxonomy): Bacteria > Actinomycetota > Actinomycetes > Propionibacteriales > Nocardioidaceae > Nocardioides > Nocardioides limicola. The sequence goes on from NZ_JAERJA010000003.1 coordinate 398,459, forward strand.
GTCGGCGTGCTTGCCGTTCACGTACCAGCGCGAGCCGGGGTCGTCGCCGACCAGCAGGGTGCCCAGCCCCGGCACGACGCCCCGCTCGGCAAGCGCGGCCACCCGGGCTGAGAGTTCGTCCTTGATGGCCTTGGCGGTGGCGGTCCCGTCCAACTTCTGCGCAGTCACGGCGCTCATCCTTTCATGCGGACCACCGCGCCAGGCACACGAGGACCGCCCGGCACCACGTGCGTCAGCGAGGGGCTCAGTAGTGCTCTGCGGGTCAGTGGAAGAAGTGCCGGGTCCCGGTGAAGTACGTCGTCACGCCGGCCGCCTGGCACGCCTCGATCACCTCGGCGTCGCGCACCGAACCACCCGGCGCCACGATCGCCCGCACGCCGGCGTCGATCAGGATCTGGGCGCCGTCGGCGAACGGGAAGAATGCATCCGAGGCCGCGACGGAGCCGCGAGCCCGCTCCGCGCCGGCCCGGGAGACCGCCAGACGGCACGAGTCGACCCGGTTGACCTGGCCCATGCCGATCCCGACCGACGCCCCGTCTGCGGCGAGCAGGATCGCGTTCGACTTCACCGCACGGACCGCGTGCCAGGCGAACGCCAGGTCGGCCAGGGTGGCCTCGTCGGCAGCCTCGCCGGCGACCAACTGCCACCGCGAGGGGTCGTCGCCGTACGCGACGCCGTCCTTCTCGCCGGCGGCGTCGATCCGGTCCCGCTGCTGCAACAGCACACCACCGGAGATCGGCCGCAGCTCGACCCCCCGGGGCTTCGCGGGCTCGGCGACCAGCAGCCGGATGTTCTTCTTGGCGGTCAGCACGTCGAGCGCCTCGCCCTCGAACCCCGGCGCGACCAACACCTCGGTGAAGATGTCGGCGACGGCCTCGGCCATCGCCTTGGTCACGGTCCGGTTCGAGGCGATCACGCCACCGAAGGCGGAGACCGGGTCGCAGGCGTGCGCCTTGCGGTGCGCCTCGGCGATGTCCGCGCCGACGGCGATCCCGCACGGGTTGGCGTGCTTGATGATCGCCACCGTCGGCTGGTCGCCGTGGTCGTAGGCGGCCCGGTACGCCGCGTCGGCGTCCACGTAGTTGTTGTAGGACATGTCCTTGCCGTGCAGCTGCCGGGCCTGGGCCAGGCCCGGCACACCGACATGTCCGGCACTGTAGAGGGCAGCCGGCTGGTGCGGGTTCTCGCCGTAGCGCAGGTCTCCGGCCTTCTCCCAGGTGGCGCCCATCCAGGCGGGGAATCCGGTGCCGGCCGAGGTGTCGGTGAGCACGCTGCCCATCCACGAGGCGACCGCCACGTCGTAGGTCGCGGTGTGCACGAAAGCCTCGGCGGCGAGCTGCTGGCGCTCATCGAGCGAGAAGCCGCCGGCGGCGACCGCAGCCAGCACGTCGTCGTAGCGGGCCGGCGAGGTCACGATCGCGACCGATGGGTGGTTCTTCGCGGCCGCTCGCACCATCGACGGACCGCCGATGTCGATCTGTTCCACGCACTCGTCCGGAGTCGCCCCGGAGGCCACGGTCTGAGTGAACGGGTACAGGTTGGAGACCACCAGGTCGAACGGCTCCACGCCCAGCTCAGCGAGCTGGTCGACGTGCGACTCCAGCCGCCGGTCGGCGAGGATGCCGGCGTGCACCCGCGGGTGCAGGGTCTTCACCCGGCCGTCGAGACACTCGGGGAAGCCGGTGAGCTCCTCGACCTTGGTCACGGGGATGCCGAGTGACTCGATCAGCTTCGCCGAACCGCCGGTGGACACGATCGCCACACCGGCTGCGTGCAGTCCGCGGGCGAGCTCCTCCAGTCCGGTCTTGTCGTAGACGGACACCAGTGCCCGCTTGATCGGAATCTGGCTCATTGGCCGAACCGGACCTTCCTGTTGATGATCGTGATGCCTTCACGGGCCCAACGGCCCACTGTGTCGACGAGCATTCGGCGCTCGGCGACCTTGATGCGTTCGTGCAGGGAGTCGGTGTCGTCGTCGTCGAGCACGTCGACGACGGTCTGGGCGACGATCGGCCCGGTGTCCACACCCTCGTCGACGACGAAGACGGTGGCGCCGGTGACCTTCACCCCGTAGGCCAGCGCGTCGGCCGGCCCCTGCATGCCGGGGAACGACGGCGACAGGGCCGGGTGGGTGTTCAGCACCCGGTGCGGGAAGCGGCGCAGGAACCCTGGCCCGACCAGCTTCATGAAGCCCGCGAGCACCACCAGGTCCGGCTCGAAGGTGGCGACGCTGTCAGCCAAGGCAGTGTCCCAGTGCTCCCGGGAGGTGAACTGGGCGACCGGCTTCACGAAGGTGGGGATGCCCGCCCTCTCGGCGCGCTTCAGCCCCTCGATGCCGTCCCGGTCCGCACCCACGGCAACGATCCTGACGCCGTACGCCGGATCCTCGGCTGCGTCGATCAGTGCCTGCAGGTTGGTGCCGGACCCAGACACGAGTACGACGACGCGCGAAGGATCACCTGCCACGCCAACGGAGTCTAGAACGCCGCCTCAGCGCGGCTCCGAGCAGCCCTCCGACCAGACCACCGACGCCGAGCAGCGGCACCGCGTGGACGAGCACCGGGACCAGCTCCGGTCCGAGCTCGCTCATCCGGCCCGGGCCCAGCGCCCCCGCCGAGAGGACGGTCAGCAGCGCCACAACGAACGCCGCGGTCAGGCCTGCCGCGCAGCCGTGGAGGGCGGCCCGGTCGAACGCTGAGGGGATCTCCGGGCCGCGGGTGCCGGCCACCGCGGCGACGGCGACCAGGAACGGCAACGCCATCAGCGCGAGCGTCCAACCGCTCCCGGACCCGTTGGCCGGGACCGCGCCGAAGATCGGGAAGAGAGGGAGTTCGCCGACCGAGACCAGCCCGGGCGAGACGACGGTGCCGGTGCCCAGCGCGAAGCCGGGGCCGACCAGGTAGGCCGAGGCCCACAGCACGACGTTGGGCAGCATCAGCAGCGAGACCACCGTGTAGGCGCCGGCCTCGGTGCCGCTGAACTGGAGCCGGGACAAGACGGTGGCGGCGTCGCCGAACCCGAGGATCAGCCCCACCGCCAGCACCAGCGCGGAGACCGCGAGGTGGGCCAGCAGCACCACCCCGGAGGCGCGGACCACGCTGCGCACCGGCACCGGCAGCATCGGCAACCACACTGCGGCGCGACCTGAGCCGACGGCGTACGCCGGGACCCCCACCAGCGCGGCGACCAGCAGGGCGCCGGTCAGTGCCCGGGGCAGCGACGGGGCGACGGTGCTGGTGGCTGACAGGACTCCGGCTGCGACCGCCACCAGCAGGTAGCCGCCGACGAACAGGGACCCGGCCACCGGGACCGTCCAGTCCCGTTCCCCGTCGGCGATCCGGTGCGCGTCCGGCCCGTGACCTGACAGCGATTCCCCGACCCGGACCCCCGTGCGCCAGGTCACCCAGGCGCACAGCAGCGTGAGCCCCAGCGGCAGCAGGGTGACGTCGGCGCCTCGCACAGTGGCTCCGGAGCCGTGTGCGACCAGCCAGGCCAACGCACCGACCCTCAGACCCTCCCGCGGTTCGCCGTGCGATCCGGCGTCGCTGGCGAACCAGCCGATCATGCCGACCAGCATCAACAGTCCCAGCGGCAGCAGCGCCGCCATGATGCCGCCGACGGTGGCGGTCATCGGTAGGGACCTCCAGGCCCGGGTGGTGGCCGTCACCGCGGCGCCGACGCGACCGGCTGGCCCGGGTGTGGTGTCTCCGTCACGTTGTGAGGGGGGCAACAGGGCAGTCATGACGTGCCCATCATCACCCAGCGCTCGAAGCGGGAACCGCATCCCACGCCGTGTACCTTGGTGCAGTCATGGGTTTCGACGACTTCTACGCGCGTACCCGGTCCGGGCTCCTGCTGGAGACCTACGCGCTGACCGGTGACCTGCCGGCCGCACGCAGCGCGGTCCGTGAGGCGTACGTCGTGGCCTGGCACCACTGGCGCAAGGTGTCCCGGATGCCGGACCCGACCGACTGGGTCCGGTCGAACGCCTGGCATGGCGCGAGCCGTCGGCACACCGCCCGGATCTGGCACCGGGACAGGTCGTTGGATCCGGATCTGAAGGCCACCTTCGACGCCCTCGCCGAACTGTCGTCGGTGGAGCGGCGGATGCTGATGGCGAAGCTCACCGACGTGGAGATCGACTTCGTGGCCCGCGAGGTCGGTCTGACCCGAACCGTGGCGATGAACACCTTCGAGGATGCGGCGGCCCGGTTCGCCCTGCATCGCGACATCGATCGCCGCGACGTGAGCGAGACCCTGGCGGCGCTGGCAGGTCCGGTGGCCGATGTCCGGCTGCCCCGGTCGACGATCATCCGCAGGGCCGGCACCCGCCGGCGGCGGACGCACACCCTGGTCGCCTGCGGTGCGGTGCTCGCGGCGTTGGTCGGCACCGGTGTCCTCGTCTCCGGTGGCGAGGACGCCCGGGTGGTGTCGCTGGCCGCCGATGGTGCCGGGACCGGACCCATCGCCCTGCGCGCTCCGCAGGCCGAACGCCAGCCACGGCTCGCCCGACGCCACCTGCTCACCGCGGAGCAGATGAGCAGGCTGGCCCCCCGTCGGACCTGGCGGGCGACCAGCACCACCGACAACACCCTCGGCGACGGGATCGTGCTGCCGTGCCAGCGGAGTCGATTCGCCGACTCCGAGGGGCGCGGGTCGCTGGTGCGCACCTACCGGGGCGGCCGCTCCGAAGGTGCGCCCCGCATCGACGGCATCGAGATGATCGAACTGTCGGGCTCTCCGGCTGCCGCCGAGGAGGCCTACCGGACCAGCATCAACTGGTACTCCGCCTGCACCGCCGCCGACGTCCGGGTCGAGGCGGTCCACGAACTGAGCGGCGTCGGCAACGAGGCGGCCGTGCTCGTGCTCAGAGAGCGCAACGAGCGACAGCGCGTGCACACGGTCGCGGTGGCCCGCACCGGGCAGATGCTGGTGACGGTCTATCGCGGGGCCGAGGACCGCAATCCCGCCTCCTGGGCGGTGGCCACCACGCTGTCCGCGGGCGTCAACCGGTTGTGCGGCGTGCACGGCGCGGATGCCTGCGGCGGGCCCGCCGAGCTGGTCGAGGTGGACCCCTATCCGGCTGGCGCGTACCCCGGTCTGCTGGCCACCGTGGACCTGCCCCCGATCCAGGGGGTCACCCAGCCGTGGGTGGGCACCGAGGCCCGTGAAGCCGTCCTCAATGTGGCCTCCACCCGATGCGACCGGGCCCGGTTCGATCGTCCGGCCATGTCGGACAACCTGACCCGCTCCTTCCTGGTGCCCGAGGCGCCCCGCCTCCCGGAGACGTTCGGGCTGACCCAGACCATCGCGACGATGCCCAATGCCCGCCGCGCCTCCGCGTTCGTGGCCGAGATCCGGCAGCGGATGGCCGGATGCGGCAGCGAAGAGCTCACCGTCGACGTACGCCGGATCGCGCAACGTGACAGCGGCCGGACCCAGCTGTCGGTCTGGGAGGTGGCGATCGAGGTCTCCGAGGACGAGACCGTCAACTTCCTCATGGCCTTCGGTCGGCGCGGCAAGGATGTCGTCCAGATCGGTTTCGTGCCGGCGCCGAGGGCCACCATCGCGGACCGGGCGTTCGTGGACCTCGCCGAGCGGGCTCTGGTCCGGCTGTCGCAGCGGGACGCTGGCTCCTAGACGCTGGCTCCTGGAAGGGGGCTCGTGGAAGGCCGGGGCCGCTCCGACTCCGCGGAAGAAGTTGCCGCACACTGGCAACCTTTCGGCTGCCACCGGCGTATACCGGACAGTGGCCGAGGTGGCCACCGGACGGGAGGAGCGCGCATGCAGGAGGCTGAGTTCGACGCCTTCTACGACCAGGCCTACCCACGACTGGTGCGGCAACTGGCTGCCCTGATCGGGGACGTGGTCGAGGCGCAGGACTGCGTCCAGGAGGCGTTCGTACGGGCGTGGTCCAACCGGGGCAAGCTGGACGCCTCCGAGCACCCAGAGGCGTGGGTGCGCACCACGGCGTACCGGCTGGCGGTGAGCCGCTGGCGACGCACCGTCCGCAGCCGTCGGACACCCGATCGGGCACTGCAGCAGGTCGGCTACGCGCGGGGCCCGTCCGAGGACCATGTCGCGCTGGTGGCGGCGCTGCAGCAGCTGCCGGCGGCACAGCGTCGGGTGCTGGTGCTGCACCATCTGGCGGACCTGCCGGTCCGTGAGGTGGCCCGCGAGGTCGGGGTCGCCGAGGGCACCGTGAAGGCTCACCTGTCCCGTGGCCGCGCCGCGTTGGCCGCGCTGCTGGCGCAACCCGTGAACACCGGAGGCACCGATGTCTGACCTGCATGGCTTCGATCCCGGGCCCCTGCCCCGCCCCCTGCCCGCCGCCGAGGTCCGCCGTCGCGGCGACCGGCTGCGCCGTCGACGTCGGCTGGCGACCACGGCGGCGACCCTGGCCGCGGTGGCCGTGATCGCCGCCCCCGTGGCCTGGTACGCCGGTGGGCTCAGCAACCAGGCGTCCCCGCCGCTACTCACCGACCCCGTGGAGACCCCGACCCCGACCCCGACCCCGGTGGTCCCCACCCTGGCCGTGGAGCACCTGATCAGCACCGAGGACACCGAGTTCGGGGGCGCCGGTGAGTGGAGCGGGGGCGAGCCGGCGTCCGAGGAGACGCACCTCCTGCACCCGTGCCAGCGCAGCCCCTTCTCCGCGCTGGGGGCCGTCGGCTACGTCGAGGCTGGCTGGCATGTCGAGTCCACCTTCACGCTCACCCAGACGATCGCCGAGTTCGGCTCGTCCGCCGAAGCCCGCGACGCCCGCGACCGGTTCGTCGACTGGCTGCTCGACTGCGAGCAGCCCCATGACGGCGAGGCGCCGGAACCGCTGGACTACACCGCTGGGGAGCTCGTGGAGGTGCCGCTGCCGGTCGACGGGGCCGCACACCTGGTCGACTCGACGTACCGCCTCGACATCACCGAGGGCGGCGAGAGCTTCTCACGGCACCGGATGGTGACCGGTCTGGCGGTCGTCGGGTCCCGGCTCACCGTGCTCACCTCCACGATGCCCGAGGCCGACTACCGCTGGGACCCCACCCAGGACATGGCACTGATGCTGGGCAGGGCTGCGGAGCAGCTCGGCGGGGAGGCCGCGAGCCATCCCTGGGTGACCGCGATCCCGGGTGACTTCCCGATCGACCTGGGTCTGTTCACCGACGGGGACGGTCATGTCAGCGGGCCCTCCCAGGACGCCGAGGGAGCCGACATCCGGGTGGTCTGCGGCGCGGGCAGATACCTGGACCGGTGGCTCGACCGGGTGGCGGTGCGGTCTTCGGGCCCCGAGTACGCCGATGCCCGGGAGCTGCTCACCTTCCCCGACGCCAGGACCGCGCAGGCCGAGCTGGGCGACCTGCGTCGGGCGATCGAGGACTGTCCGACCGAGGGCGCATCCCCCGCCCGGGTGTGGACCGTGCACGAGGGCGCTCAGGTCGGCGAGGAGACGCTGATCGTGTCACGCACCCTCGACGTTGGCACCGGGGAGAACGTCTTCCTGCTCACCCGGTTCGACAACGCCCTCCTGGTCCTCGACGCTGGCGGCGAATGGACGCTGGACAGCACCGTCGACGCCGGGATCGATGACCTGGTGGCACTGGCCGACGCCTTCGCCCCGCACCTGTGCCAGTTCCTGGTCGACGGCTGCTGAGACCCCCGCGGGGGTTGGGCGACCAGGAACGGGACGGCAGCGAAATGGCAGAGGCCGCCGGCAGATCGCCGGCGGCCTCCACAGGTGAAGCGAGTCTCAGCCCTGCAGGATCTCCCGCATCAGCTGGGCAGCCTCGGACGGGGTCTTGCCGACCTTGACGCCGACCGCCTCGAGTGCCTCCTGCTTGGCGGCTGCGGTGCCCGAGGAACCGGACACGATCGCACCGGCGTGACCCATGGTCTTGCCTTCCGGTGCGGTGAAGCCAGCCACGTAGCCGACCACCGGCTTGGTGATGTGCTCAGCGATGTAGGCAGCGGCACGCTCTTCCGCGTCGCCACCGATCTCGCCGATCATCACGATCGCGTCGGTCTCCGGGTCGTCCTGGAACGCCTGCAGTGCATCGATGTGGGTGGTACCGATGATCGGGTCACCGCCGATGCCGATGCAGGACGAGAAGCCGAAGTCCCGCAGCTCGTACATCATCTGGTACGTCAAGGTGCCCGACTTGGACACCAGACCCACTCGCCCGGCTTTGGTGATGTCGGCCGGGATGATGCCCGCGTTGGACTTGCCGGGGCTGATCAGACCGGGGCAGTTCGGACCGATGATCCGAGTGGTTCCCTTCGCCTCGGCGTACGCACGGAACTCCGCGGTGTCGTGCACCGGGACGCCCTCGGTGATCACCACGGCGAGCCCGATTCCGGCGTCGACGGCCTCGATCGCGGCAGCCTTGGTGAAGGCGGGCGGCACGAAGAGCACCGACACGTCGGCACCGGTGGCCGCCATCGCCTCAGCAACCGAGCCGAACACGGGCACCGAGGCGCCGCCGTTGAACTCGACCGACGTACCGGCCTTGCGCGGGTTGACGCCACCGACGATCTGGGTGCCTGAATCGAGCATCCGCTGGGTGTGCTTCATACCCTCGGAGCCGGTCATGCCCTGGACGATGACCTTGCTGTTCTCTGTGAGGAAGATTGCCATTTGTCTCGTTCTCCTCAGGCGTTCGCCAGCTCGGCGGCCTTGTCGGCCGCACCATCCATGGTGTCAACGAGGGTGACCAGCGGGTGGTTGGCCTCGTTGAGGATCCGGCGACCCTCCACGACATTGTTGCCGTCCAGTCGCACGACCAGCGGCTTGGTGGCTTCGTCGCCGAGCTTCTCGAGCGCGCCGACGATGCCGTGGGCGACCGCGTCACAGGCGGTGATGCCGCCGAAGACGTTCACGAAGACCGACTTCACCTGCTCGTCACCGATGATGATGTGCAGACCGTTGGCCATCACCTCGGCCGAAGCACCGCCGCCGATGTCGAGGAAGTTGGCCGGCTTGACGCCGCCGTGCTTCTCGCCGGCGTACGCGACCACGTCCAGGGTGGACATGACCAGGCCCGCGCCGTTGCCGATGATGCCGACCTCGCCGTCGAGCTTGACGTAGTTGAGGCCCTTCTCCTTGGCTGCCAGCTCGAGCGGGTCGGCGTCCTCGATGAGGACGAAGTCCTCGTGGTCGGGGTGCCGGAAGTCCGCGTTCTCGTCGAGCGAGACCTTGCCATCGAGTGCCTCGAGGGTGCCGTCGGCCAGCTTGACCAGCGGGTTCACCTCAACGAGTGTGGCGTCCTCCTTGACGAAGACGTCCCACAGCTTCTTGATGACGTCCTTGGCCTGCTCGGCCACCTCGGCCGGGAAGCGGGTCGCCGCCACGATCTCGGCTGCCTTGGCGTCGTCGACGCCGACCTGCGGGTCGATCGCGACCTTGGCAACCGCGTCGGGGTTCTCCACCGCGGTGACTTCGATCTCGACGCCACCCTCGATCGAGGCGATGCAGAGGTAGTTGCGGTTGGCCCGGTCAACGAGGAACGAGAAGTAGTACTCGTCGGCGATGTCGGCGGCAGGCGCGATGAGCACCCGGTGCACGGTGTGGCCCTTGATGTCCATGCCGAGGATCTCCTCGGCCTTCGCCACTGCGTCAGCCGGGTCGGTGGCGAGCTTGACGCCTCCGGCCTTGCCACGGCCACCGATCTTGACCTGAGCCTTGACGACAACCCTGCCGCCCTGCTCCTCGGCCGCGGCGGCTGCGGCGGCTGTTTCCGTGATCACGGTGCCGATGTTCACCGGCACTCCATGCTTGGCGAAGAGCTCCTTCGCCTGGTACTCCATCAGGTCCACGATTCACCCATTCTTTTGGTATGTGGTGGTTCCATCCACAGGGACCGGGCGAACCAGGTCCACGGGAGTCCTTCCTTCCGCACCTTAGACCCGATCACCCCGATCGGCCCATCGGGGTCGGCTACTGGACGGTATAGGGTGATCGACGTCACGCTGCTCGGGTCGTGGCGCCAGAGTCGTTGTGCCTGACTCGACTGGGCCCATCGTTTCACCTCGACGGTGTTGATCGGTTAGAGTCTGGTTCGCCGTACGTCATCCACACCTGCTGCAGAGGACCCATGGGCAACCACCGCGCGGATCGCCGAGCACCACGGCGACCCTCGGTGTCGGCTGCCCCGGCGAAGGCCGCCGTCTCTGCCTCGCTCAGCCCGGTCAGCCAGAGCCCGGCAACCCAGGGATCGGTCACCCAGCGCCCCGTCGGCCATCGCGCCGCCCGGCCCGCTCCGGCCACCCGAGCGGCCGCCTCGGCCAAGCGGTCGGCCACCCCGGGCAAGCGGGTCGCCGGCAAGCGGGTCGCCAAGCGCCGCAGCCCCCTGCTCGCTGCTCTCCCGTCGACACCGATCCTGGTCGGCGTGGCTGCCCTGGCAGTCTCGGCCACCGGCGCGATCAGCGTCGCCCAGTCCACGTCCCTGGACACCGTTGCCAGCACGAGTGGGCACATGTCGCTTCAGGCCAGCGCCCTTTCCGGCTCGGCGGCGATCAGCCAGGTCAGCACGTTGCAGGAGCGGGCCGCGGCGGTCAGCCGCGACTCACGACGCGACGCCCTCAACGACGCCGCCGGCGAAGAGGTCCAGGAGCAGGCCGAGGCGCAGGCTCGGCAGCGTGACGCTGCACTCACCCAGTTCGCCCGGCAGGCCGAGCAGCATGCCAAGAAGACGGCTGAGAACGCGTGGGTCCTGCCGGTGACCAACTACCGGCTCACGAACACGTTCGGGATGGCCCGCCGCTACTACAGTTCCGGCTACCACACCGGCCTCGACTTCGCGGCCCCGTACGGCAGCCCGATCATGTCGGTCGCCAACGGCGTCGTCACCGAGGCCCGCTACGACGGCGCCTACGGCAACAAGATCGTGGTCACCCTCGAGGACGGCACCGAGATCTGGTACGCCCACATGTCGGCGTACGGTGCCCGCGTGGGCGACAGCGTCCGCGGCGGTGAGGTGATCGGGTACGTCGGCTCCACCGGGCAGTCCACCGGCCCCCACCTGCACATCGAGGTGCGCCCCGGCGCGGGCGACCCCACGGACCCGTACACGGCCTTCCTGGTCAACGGTCTGCGTCCCTGAGCACGTCGACCTCCCGATTCGGCCGCGGGGCCCGCGTCAGAGCTTCTCCACCGGGGCGTAGCGCAGCAGCAGTCGCTTGACCCCCTCGGAGCCGAAGTCGATCGAGGCCATCGACTTCTCCGCGACCCCGTCGACGGCGACCACCGTGCCCAGCCGTCCGCCCTTCGTCCTCCCGGCCCATGATGCCGCTGGAGTGGGGCAGCACGTGCAGGGCGCGGAGGGGTGCGGACACGCAGAAACCCTCCCCTACTGCACCCTTCTCGGGATTCGCGCCCTAGGGTGAGACGAACCATCTCGGGGGCCCACCAGGAGCCTCCAGTAGGAACGGGGATCCTATGCACGCCAAAGCGCTTGTGCCATTCTGCCTGCTCGCACTGACTGCATCGTTGCTGTTGACTCAGCCTGCGTCGGCGTCGGCGTCGACACAGGCTGAGCCTGGAGTTCAACCCGAGAAGTCGTACACCTGCGGACCGGCCTCGTTGCGAAACATGGTCCGTATCCTGAACGGCGTAGCCAACGATGTGTCCGGTCCCGCGGGCGGCGGAAAGCGCCTCATCGTATGACCTTCAGAACCGTCGCGGTGGTGATCGCGACAATGCTTGCGGCCACCGGGTGCGCCGCTGAGAGAGACCCCACCGGCCCTCGTGAGCCTGCCGGAGCCACTGTGTCCCCGAGCGGACAACCGCCCAGCGCCCGGCCCAGTGTCGAGGTGGATTCAGAGACTCAGGGTCGCCTGAGGTCAGGCGAGGGCGCAGGCCTCAAGTGGCGCCAGATTCAGACCACGACCTTGCCATTCCCGCAAGTGAACAAGGTGCGGGTAAGAGGCGATGACGTGGTCTTCGCGTACCCGCAGTCAGGCGACCAGCCCAATTCCATCGGCCACATGGACATCGAGACCGGCGAGTTTCGATCGGTAGCGAAGACGAACTACCCGTCAGGTCTTATCGACTGGCTCGCGATCACCGGCGACCATGTCGTCTACATCGACAGCGAGTCTGTCCCCGACACCTTCGGTGGTGACCCGCTTCGCTGGCAACTGTGGGCAGTCAACCTCCGCACCGGAGAATCGGAGTTGATTGACGAGTCGGGTCCAGCTGGCTCCATGGAGGGCATCGCGCAGAACGCCGACGACGAACGAGTTGTCTGGGTTCGCTGGGCCGATCCGCTAGATCCCCGGAAGGGCATGCGCATCGAGCAGTGGGAACCAGGCACCAAGCCCAGCGTGGTGGCGGCCGATCTCCGGATAAGCAGCGCCACCGTCTATCCATCGACTCACGGGGTCGTCTACCCGTCTCTGTCACGCGGACAGGTGAGAGGAACCAGTCGGCAAGACCTGCACCTGCTCGGCGAGGACGGGGTCTCCACGCCGCTCACTAGCAGCGGCTTGCTCATCGACTTCACGGTCAACGACGACCGCCTGACTTGGACCGAGTACTCAGATCCGCGCAGTGTGGCGGAGCCCGCGGCTGAGCCGTACAAGATCTTCACGCGCAGGCTCGGCGACCCGAAGGCCGAGTCTGTTCAGGTTCAAGAGGGCTACAGCGACGGAAATGCGGTGGCAGGTGAGTCTTTCGTCGCCTGGTGGCCGCAGGGGCGGGGCATCGAAATGGCGGCTGTTCCAGCTTCAGGCGGCACTGAAGCCTCGGTCCCGGACTCCGTCCGCCTCGTGATGCAACGCAATGTCTCGGCTCGGCTCGATACTGACGGTGATCGCTTGGTCTTTGCCTCGACCCTTGGAGGCAACAAGACCCGCATTCACGTCCTGACCGTCCGTGCGACTCGTAGGTGACGCCACGAGCCGGCTGACCCTCACAGCTTCTCCACCGGGGCGTAGCGCAGCAGCAGTCGCTTGACCCCCTCGGAGCCGAAGTCGATCGAGGCCATCGACTTCTCCGCGACCCCGTCGACGGCGACCACCGTGCCCAGGCCGAAGGTGTCGTGCTGGACCCGATCGCCGGGTGACAGTGCCGGGATCGGCCTGGACTTCCTGGCCTTCGCCGTCGCGTCGGCTCGCGCTGCCGCGGCGGTGAAGTTGCGGCGACCCGACGCGGTCGGCGTCCCCAGTCCACGGGGCGCACCGCCTTCGTAGGAGGAGTACGACGGGCGGTTCCACTGGGTCTGCTCGGCAGCGGTCCGACGCCAGTCGACCAGGGTGGCCGGCAGTTCGTCGAGGAACCTGGAGGCGGGGTTGTGCGAGGGGGCACCCCACGCGGACCGGACCACGGCCCGGGTCACATACAGCCGCTCCCTGGCCCGGGTCAGACCCACATAGGCGAGCCGACGCTCCTCCTCGAGCTCGGGCCGGTCCCCCAGCGACCTCGAGTGCGGGAAGATGCCGTCCTCGAGGCCGGTCAGGAAGACGACGGGGAACTCCAGCCCCTTCGCGGTGTGCAGGGTCATCAAGGTGACCATCCCGTTGTCGACGCCGTCGGGGGCATCGGGGATCTGGTCGGCGTCGGCGACCAGGGCGACGCGCTCGAGGAAGTCGTTCAGGTCCGGCGTGACCAGGCCCGCCTCGACGTCGGCCGGGTCGGCGGAGGGGCCGGGCACCGGGTCGTCGGCGAACTCGCGGGCCACCGCCACCAGTTCGGCGAGGTTCTCCAGCCTGGTCTCGTCCTGCGGGTCGTCGGAGGCCTCCAGCTCGGTCAGGTAGCCGCTGCGGTCCAGCACCGTCTCCAGGACCACGTCGGGACGCTCGCCCGCCTCGACCATCTGCTGCAACTCATCCGCCATGTCGGTGAAGCCGCGGATCGCGCTCAGGGACCTGGTGGCTACGCCGGGCGCCTCGTCGGCGCGGCGGAGTGCTTCGAAGAAGCCGATCCGTTCGCGATCGGCGAAGGCCTGCACGCAGGCCTCGGCTCGCTCCCCGATGCCGCGTTTGGGGGTGTTCAGGATGCGGCGCAAGGAGATCTCGTCGGCCGGGTTGGCCAGGAACCGCAGGTAGGCGAGCGCGTCGCGGATCTCCTTGCGCTCGTAGAACCGCACCCCGCCGACGACCTTGTAGGGCATCCCGAGGCGGATGAACATCTCCTCGAAGACCCGGGATTGGGCGTTGGTGCGGTAGAAGACCGCCACGTCACCGGGCTTGATGCCGTGCTCGTCGGTGAGGGTGTCGACCTCTGAGCTGACGAACCTGGCCTCGTCATGCTCGTCGTCTCCCACGTAGCCGACGATCTTCTCGCCGGGGCCGACGTCGGACCAGAGCCGCTTGCGCCGCCGGCCGTCGTTGTGGTCGATCACCGCGTTGGCGGCGTCGAGGATGGTCTGGGTGGAGCGGTAGTTCTGCTCGAGCAGGATGGTGGTCGCGTCCGGGAAGTCGGATTCGAAGTCGAGAATGTTGCGGATGTCGGCGCCTCGGAAGGCATAGATCGACTGGTCGGCGTCACCGACGACCATCAGCTCGCTCGGCGGCAACGCCTCATGGCCCGGCAGGTCGCCCTCGGGGTCAGCGGCGCAGAGTTGGTGGATCAACGCGTACTGAGCGTGGTTGGTGTCCTGGTATTCGTCGACCAGCACGTGCCGGAACCGTCGCCGGTAGTTCTCCCGGACGTCGGGGTGCGCGGCGAACAGGTTCACCGTCTCCATGATCAGGTCGTCGAAGTCGAACGCGTTGGCGGCGCGGAGCCGCTGCTGATAGAGGCGGTACGCCGCGACGTACTGCTCCTCGGTGCGGGTGGCGGGCTCGACGTCATCGGCACCCACGAGCTCGTTCTTGCGGTCCGAGACCCAGTTCAGCACGGCGCGGGGCTGGTGCTGGCGGGGGTCGAGCTCGAGGTCCTTGCAGACCAGCGTCATCAGTCGCTTGGAGTCGGCTGCGTCGTAGATGGAGAAGTTCGACTTGAAGCCGAGCAGCTTCGCTTCCCGGCGAAGGATCCGCACGCAGGAGGAGTGGAAGGTGGAGACCCACATCACCGCGGCTCGGGGGCCGACCAGTTCGGTGACTCGTTCCCGCATCTCGGCGGCGGCCTTGTTGGTGAAGGTGATGGCCAGGATGGAGCCGGGGTGGGCGCCACGCTCAGCGATCAACCAGGCGATCCGCCGGGTGAGGACCCGGGTCTTCCCCGAACCCGCCCCGGCGACCACCAGCAACGGTGGCCCGGCATGGGTGACGGCGGCTCGTTGCGAGTCGTTGAGTCCGTGGAGTAGGTCCGTCGGCATCAGACGTGGGCGGGTGACCACATGACGGCGACCACGACGTTGATCACGGAGATCGCGAGCAGTCCGACGTAAAGGCCTTGGGGGATCCGTGGCTTCCGCAGGTTGGCCATCACCAGGATCAGCAGGATGAGGCCGATCGCGAACTTGACCCCGACCTTGGCGTGGTTGACGTCGCCGTCGCCGGCCTCGAGGAGACCGACCAGCAACAGTCCGGTGAGGAAGGCCGTGCCGACCCCGTCCCGGATGATCCCGGTGATCCTCTTCTCGTCGTCTCGCACCTGGGCGAGCAGGCCACCGATCAAAGCAGCGATGGCGAGGATGTGGATGACGAGGAGGATCAGACGGAGGGTTTCCATGAGACCGAAGGTTATCCGGTCGGCCCGACAGCCTGGGGCAGCAGGCGGGTGAGCGACCGCCACACACCGGCGGACTCACCGTGCCAACTCGGTCTCCTGTCGCGCATGGGCCAGTTTGTGCGGGTTGCGCATCACGAAGATGCGGCTGATGAGCCCGTCCTCGACCACGACACTGACCACGGTGTCCAGCACGCCGCCGATGTCGACGCGCGCCCCGGGGGCGCCATTGAGCACGGCCGGAGCCAACACGGCACCCTCGGGGGCGGCGCGCCTGGCGAAGAAGCTCAGGAAACGGCTGACCACGTCCGCGCCGGCCAGCGGGACCCGCGCAGCGACCACGACCCCACCGCCGTCGGCGATCAGCACCACGTCGGGTGCGAGCACGTCGAGCAGGCCCTGCAAGTCACCGTTGCTGACTGCGGCCAGGAACCTCTCCACCACCTGCTCCTGCTCAGAGCGGGCGACCTCGCGCCGTGGCCGGCGAGCCGCCACATGTTCGCGGGCCCGGTGCGCGATCTGCCGCACCGCGGCCGGTGACTTGCCGACCGACTCGGCGAT
This sequence comes from Nocardioides limicola, assembly GCF_016827675.1. GTDB lineage: Bacteria > Actinomycetota > Actinomycetes > Propionibacteriales > Nocardioidaceae > Nocardioides > Nocardioides limicola. Next base: position 414,621 of record NZ_JAERJA010000003.1, read on the forward strand.
CTCGTCGTACGGCACGTCGAACACCTCCCGGAGCACGAAGACGGCCCGCTCGTACGCCGTCAACGTCTCGAGCACGGTCAGCATGGCGATCGACACACTGTCGGCCAGCTCCACGTCCTCGGCCACGTCCGGGCTGGTCAGCAGCGGCTCGGGGAGCCACTCGCCGACATACTCCTCGCGGCGACGGGACAGGGTGCGGAGCCGGTTGAGCGCCAGCCGAGTGACGATGCGCACCAGGTAGGCGCGCGGGTCGCGAACCTCGGACTCCTCGACATCCGCCCACCGCAGCCAGGTCTCCTGGACGACATCCTCGGCGTCAGCTGCGGAGCCGAGCATCTCGTAGGCCACCGTGAAGAGCAGGTTGCGGTGCTCCACGAACGCGTCAGTGCCCGAGTCACTCATGGGCAGACTCTACGGCGCCACCGACCTCCGCCATAGGCTTCAACCCGCAGGCTTCGGCGAAGCCGTCCGACTCGACACCGAAGGCGACGTTGCCGCGGGTGGTGAGGTTGGCGAAGGCGATCGCGGCGGTCAACTCCACCAGGGCCGCAGCGCCCAGGTGCTCCAGCAGCACCGCGGCCATCTCGTCGGTCACCGTGGGGGGCGTGTGGGTCATCGCCTCGGCGTAGCCCATCACCTCCCGCTCCAGCGGAGTGAACACGTCCGACTCCCGCCACCGGGGCACCTCGCGGGCCTTCTCGAGGTCCAGGTGCTCGTTGTGAGCCTGGAAGTAGTTGAAGTCCAGGCACCAGGTGCAGCCCACCTGGGCGGCGACCGCCATGTGCGCGAACGTCTTCAGCTGGGCATCGCAGGTGTTCCACTTGTCGACCTTGCCGCCGATCCCGAAACTGGCCATCAGCACCTTCGGATTGTGCCAGTAGACCCCTAGCAAGGTCGGCGCCTTCCCCAGCTTCTTGGTGGCCATCCGCGTGATCAGCCTCCCCTTCAGGCCGGTGATCTCTGCCGGGGGGATACGGGGTGTCTGGGTCATGACTGCTCCTCAATGTGTCGGTTTCGACATGAAGACACCGCCAAGGCCCCGGATGTGACAGAAGGTTGCGCATCGATGAGGTGGCTCATCAGCGGAGCGAGTTCAGACGACCACCACGTCCAAGCCCTCGTAGGTGAGGAAGTCGGTGTCCGTAGTGACAAGTCGCGCACTGGCGGCTACGGCGAATGCGGCCAGGTACGCATCCATCCACACCTTGGGCGAGGACGTGCTCCGGGCGGCGAACCGCATCCAGTGCGCCTCTACACCAGGAGGCTCAGTCGAGAAACTGACGCGAGGGTCTGCGGAGATCTGGGCGAGGGCCACCTGCGCCTCCACGTTGGTGAGCGGCCTGCTGGCGTAGGACTGGAACACCGCCGCGGTGCTGAGCAGGCGAAGCAGGCTCTGCTGCGTCGATCGGCACACCAGCAGGCTGTCGGGCTCCTCGACCGCGGAGAGCCACTCCAACGCCCGCGAGTGGTTGGCATGACCGGACAACGTCAACGCGAGCCACACGTTGGTGTCGACCAGGTGTTTCAACGCGTGTCCCGATCACCTGCGGTCCACTCGGCCTCCTGAGCAGTGAGGATCTCGGAGGCCCGCTGTGGGGTGAGTTCGGCGCCAGCGGTCGCTTCTCCCGTGAGCACCAAAGGAAACGACACCCTGACCTCGTGTTCGGGCCAGACGTAGTCGGGTGCCCCGTGCATCGCGGAGCGGAGGAGTTCCGTCACCACGTCCTTCATCGATCGGCGCTCCTGGGCAGCCCGCACCTTGATCTCGACGATCAGGTCGTCGGGGAGTTCGAGAGTCGTCTTCACGGACCCATATTACCAGGAATATGGGTTTACGGGTCACGCTAGGCCGCGTCCCGCAACCGACGGCGTACGGCGAGTGCGGCGGCCCGGCCGGCTCGGTTGCCGCCGATGGTGCTCGCCGAGGGGCCGTAGCCGACGAACTGCACCCGAGGATCCGCGGCCGCGGTCACGGCCGTCTGTACGTCGCTGCTGCCGGCCAGCAGCGCGACCCCGCCGTGGGCGCTGCGAAGGTGCAGCGGGGCCAGGTGCCGGATCGCGGGCCGGAAGCCGGTGGCCCACACGATCGCGTCGACCGCCTCGAAGCTGTCGTCGGCCCAGCGCACTCCGTCGGCCTCGATCCGGGCGAACATCGGTCGCCGTCGGTCATACACGCCCAGCCGCGCCGCCTGCTGCTCCTGAGGTCGCAACGCCAGGCCGGTGACACTGACCACGCTCGCCGGCGGCCGTCCGTCACGGACCCGCTCCAGCACCTGACCGATCGCGTCCCGGCCGGCGTTCTCGTCGAACTCCTGGCGCCACATCGGTTCCCGGCGGGTCACCCACAGCACGTCGGTGCGCGGTGCCAACTCGCCGAGGAACTGCACCGCGGAGGCGCCGCCGCCGACGACCAGCACCCGCTTGCCGTCGAAGTGCTCCGGACCCGGGTAGTCGACGGTGTGCCACTGCTCGCCAGCGAAGGTCTCCGCGCCCGGGTAGTTCGGGATGAACGGCTGGGTCCAGGTGCCGGTGGCGTTGACCAGCGTCCGGGTCACCCAGGTGCGTTCCCCCGCGTGCACGATCAGCAGGTCGCCGTCACTGGTCACCCGGTCGACCAGGACGGGTCGCACCACCGGGAGGTCATGCTCGCGCTCGTAGCGGTCGAACCAGGAGGCGACGACGCGGTTGGCCGGGGCGTGGTCCCGCTCGGGTGCGGGCGCTTCGGGCAGATCGGCGACGCCGTGCACGTCGCTCATGGTCAGCGAGTCCCAGCGGTGTTGCCACGCACCCCCGGCCCGCTCATTGGCGTCGAGCAACACGTGATCGATGCCGAGACGACGCAGGTGGAAGGAGGCGGACAACCCTCCCTGTCCCGCTCCGATCACCACCGCGTCGTAGATGTGCATGAAGGGTCAACCATCTGGTGGGCGCCGCTATGCCCACCAGCGCGCCGACGGCGTATCCTCAGGCACCGTGGCTGACGCAGAGTTCCGGTACTCCGACCTCCTTCCCACGGGTGCCGACGACACCCCCTACCGCCTGATCACCACCGACGGTGTCGAGACGGTCGACGGGCCCGATGGGCAGACCTTCTTGAAGGTGAGCCCCGAGGCGATCCAGCAGTTGACCGCGGAGGCGATGCACGACATCAGCCACTACCTGCGGCCGGCGCACCTGGCGCAGTTGCGCAAGATCATCGACGACCCCGAGTCTTCGGGCAACGACCGGTTCGTGGCGCTGGACCTGCTCAAGAACGTGAACATCTCCGCCGGTGGCGTGCTGCCGATGTGTCAGGACACCGGCACCGCGATCGTGATGGGCAAGAAGTCCGAGGGCGTGCTCACCGGCGCCGACGACGCGGAGTGGATCAGCAAGGGGGTGTACGACGCCTACACCAAACTCAACCTGCGCTACTCCCAACTCGCGCCGCTGACGACGTACGAGGAGAAGAACACCGGCACCAACCTGCCGGCCCAGATCGAGCTCTACTCGACCCCGGCGGCGCCCGGCAAGGCACCGGAGTACAAGTTCCTCTTCATGGCCAAGGGTGGCGGCTCGGCGAACAAGTCGTTCCTGTTCCAGGAGACCAAGGCGATCCTGAACCCGACCCGGCTGTTGAAGTTCCTGGACGAGAAGATCCGCAGCCTGGGCACCGCCGCCTGCCCGCCGTACCACCTGGCGGTGGTGATCGGTGGCACCAGCGCCGAGTTCGCACTGAAGACCGCGAAGTACGCCAGCGCGCACTACCTCGACAACCTGCCCACCGAGGGGTCGATGAGCGCCCACGGGTTCCGCGACCTGGAGCTGGAGGACGAGGTCTTCAAGCTCACCCAGTCCTTCGGGATCGGCGCCCAGTTCGGCGGCAAGTACTTCTGCCACGACGTGCGGGTGGTGCGCCTCCCCCGCCACGGCGCCTCCTGCCCGGTGGCGATCGCGGTCTCCTGCTCCGCGGACCGGCAGGCGCTGGGCAAGATCACCGCCGAGGGCGTCTTCCTGGAGCAGTTGGAGATGGATCCGGCCCATTACATGCCTGATGCCGGGGTCGCCGAGGACATCGCCGGCGGTGAGGTGGTCAAGATCGACCTCAACCAGCCGATGAGCGAGATCCTCGCCGAACTCTCCAAGCACCCGGTGAAGACCCGGCTGTCGCTGACCGGCCCACTGGTGGTGGCCCGCGACATCGCGCACGCCAAGATCCAGGAGCGACTCGATGCCGGCGAGGAGATGCCCGACTACCTGAAGAACCACCCGGTCTACTACGCCGGTCCCGCCAAGACGCCGGCCGGGATGGCCTCGGGGTCGTTCGGGCCGACCACCGCCGGACGGATGGACTCCTACGTCGACGCGTTCCAGGCCGCCGGCGGTTCGATGGTGATGCTCGCCAAGGGCAACCGGTCCAAGCAGGTCACCGAGGCGTGCGACACGTACGGCGGCTTCTACCTCGGCTCGATCGGCGGCCCGGCCGCACGGCTGGCCCAGGACTGCATCAAGAGCCAAGAGGTCATCGAGTACCCCGAGCTCGGCATGGAGGCGATCTGGAAGATCGAGGTCGAGGACTTCCCGGCGTTCATCGTGGTCGACGACAAGGGCAACGACTTCTTCACCGATCCGTCCGGCGCGGTGACGGTGCCGCTGAGCTCGCTGCAGTCCGCGGGCATCCGGGTGCGGTCGGCTGAGTGATCCCGGCGATGCGGTGAGCCGCTGGGATCGACTGCTGGATCCGGCCGACGCGGTCGGCATGTCGGCGTTCGGCAACACCGACGCCGCCGTGCTGGTGCCCGTGTACGACGACGGGGCGTCGCTGGTCGTCGTCCTCACCGAGCGGCGGGCGGACCTGCGGCGGCACGCCGGTGAGATCTCCTTCCCCGGTGGCCGCCGCGACCCGGGTGAGGACCTGATGACCACCGCCCTGCGCGAGGCCCATGAGGAGATCGGTCTGGACCCGGCCGAGGCCACGGTGGTCGGCGCACTGCCGCCGACGACCACACTCGTGACCCGCTTCCGCGTCTACCCGTTCGTGGCCCAGGTGCCGGCTCGGGACCCGGACGCCTGGCGGCTGCAGGACGACGAGGTGGCGAGGGTGCTGCACCTGAACCTCGACGACCTGCGGGCGGGTCGTCGGATGCGGCCGCTGCCGCGGCTGGGCGTGCCCGTGCCCACCGTCAGCTTCACTGTCGACGGCCACCTGGTGTGGGGCGCCACCGCCCGAATGATCGACGGGCTGCTGCGCCGCCTGGAGTGAGTCCGCGGGTCGGCAGCGCCCTCGGTGATCGAGTGCCGCCGAGCCTGCGAGGCGGTGTGCTGCCTCGGTGATCGAGTGCCGCCGAGCCTGCGAGGCGGTGTATCGAGATCACCAACTCCGCGGACACTCGACCACCGAAGAGTCGCCCTCGGTGATCGAGTGCCGCCGAGCCTGCGAGGCGGTGTGCTGCCTCGGTGATCGAGTGCCGCCGAGCCTGCGAGGCGGTGTGGTGCCTCGGTGATCGAGTGCCGCCGAGCCTGGGTCAGGCGGCGACCTTCTCCTCGGCTCGGGTGCTCGGGCGCGCGATCAGCGCGTCCAGGCTGATCCGGCCGGGGCCGACCGCGGCCAGGGCCAGCGAGGCTGCCGCGATCACGGCGACGAGCTCGTAGCCGCCGTTCTCGACATAGACGCCGAGGCCCTTGTGCACGAACAGGTAGGCGCCCGCCATGTTCAGGGCGACCAGCACCCCGGCGACCGAGGTGAGCAGGCCGGCCAGGATCAGCGCACCGGCACCCAGCTCGATCACGGCCGCGACCGCTGCGGTGAGGTTGGGTGCCGGGACCCCCATCTGCTCGAAGGCGCCGGCGGTGCCGGCCAGCGTGTACTCGTTGAACTTCTGCCAGCCGTGAGCCACCAGCACGGAGCCGACCAGGAGACGAGCGATCAGCAGCGCGGCGTCCTGGACGCCCTGGGGCAGCGGTGAGAAGAAGCGAGACATGGTGAACCTTCCATCGAGAACTGATTGACGGTTCAACCGTAACAGAAGTGGTTGAACGGTCAACTTTGGGTCACGCTCTGCCTCGCTGGACGTCGTACAACACGTATGGGTCGTGCAGGGGCCTCCCCAGCGCCTCCGCGAGCCAGGCGGCGTCCCGGGAGGCGGCCCGCTGAGCCGCGTCGGCCACCGTGTCGCGGCTGAGGTTGGAGGCGAAGATCCCGGCAGCCGACCTGGGCAGGAAGTCCTCGTAGACGATCGGCTTCAGCGCGCCGTCGACCCGGGTGTAGTAGGCAAGATCGGCCGCGTCGAGCTCCTCGTCGGTGTCCGGGAAGGCGTCGATGCCGCCGGAGTCGTAGAGCTCCCGGCCAGCACGGGTCAACGCCACCCCGCGGGCCTCCACCTCGCCGAACCGGACCCGCAGCTCCCCGGTGCCCACCGAGCCGTCCGGCTCCACGAACGCCCGCGGCTCGGCGAGCGCGCGGAACGAGGTCTGCCGCAGCAGCACGTCCGGCTTGTCGGTGCGCGGCGGCCCCTGGATCGCGTCGATCATGGTGATCCCGCGCCGTTGCATCCGGGCATAGAGCGCGTCGATATCGAGCACCCGCGGAGTCAGGTGGTTGATGTGCGTGCTGCGCACCCCGCCGATGTCCGCGGCCACGCTGGAGACAGCCTCGAGCCGCTCATACCAAGCCCGGTCGATCGGCTCGGGCGAGAGCGCGAACGCCTCGGTGGCCAGCTTCAGGAACCGCGCCGCCCTGTCCTCGGACAGGCCTCCGTCGCGTTCGGCCGCGTCGGCCAGCTCGAGCAGTTCGTCGTCGAAGAGCCGGCGCGCGGCCAGGAACTCACCGAGCTCATCGGTGAGCCGCTCGTCGAAGAAGCGCCGGTCGTCGATCACCAGCACCGAGGTGAAGACCCGGAACGGGTTCGCGGCCAGCTCGGCCTCCTCGATCGGCCGGAACGCACACGAGACCACCGGGATCGGCACCGTCGCCTCGCGCAGGTCGTAGAAGCCGACCGGATACATGCCGCAGGCGCCGAAGATCCGCGCCACCTGACCCAGTTCCTCGGCGGTGCCCACCCGGATCGCACCGTGCCGCTCGGCGGTGACCCGGTCGATGCTGCCGAACCGCTCCGCGTCGACGCCGGGCCGGTCCAGCACCTCGGCGTTGATCTCCTCGCACACCTCGACCAAGGTCGTGTACGCCGGGACCTCGGAGCCGTACAACTGCGACAGGCTGCGGGCGAACCGGGCTCGCAACTCGCCAGGGTCGACCCGCTCGGTCATCCGAACTCGACTCCTTGGGCCAGCGGCAGCTCGGTCGAGTAGTTGATCGTGTTGGTGGCCCGACGCATGTAGGCCTTCCACGCGTCCGAGCCGGACTCCCGGCCTCCGCCGGTCTCCTTCTCGCCGCCGAAGGCTCCGCCGATCTCGGCTCCGGAGGGCCCGATGTTGACGTTCGCGATGCCGCAGTCCGAGCCGGCAGCGGACAGGAACGTCTCGGCCTCGCGGACATCGAGGGTGAAGATCGCCGAGGCCAGCCCCTGGGGGACGTCGTTGTGCAGCGCGATCGCCTCGTCGAGGGTGTCGTAGCCCAGCACGTAGAGGATCGGCGCGAAGGTCTCCGCGCGCACCACGTCGGTCTGGGCGGGCATCGTCACGATCGCCGGGTGGACGTAGTGGCCCCCGGGCACCCCCTCGGCCTCGACGCCGCCGGTGAGCACGGTGCCGCCGTCGGCACGGGCAGCCTCGATCGCCTTGGTGAACGCGGCGGCGGCGTCGGCGTCGATGAGTGGCCCCACCAGGGTGCCGGCGTCCAACGGGTCGCCGATCGGTAGCGTCTGGTAGGCGGCCGCGAGCCGGGCCACCAGATCGTCGAGGATCGACCGGTGCACGATCAACCTGCGCAGGCTGGTGCACCGCTGTCCGGCCGTGCCCACGGCGGAGAAGGCGATCCCGCGCACGGCCAGGTCCACGTCGGCCGACGGTGCGACCAGGGCTGCGTTGTTGCCGCCCAGTTCGAGCAGGCTCCGTCCCAGCCGAGCGGCCACCCGCGGGGCCACCTGCTTGCCCATCCGGGTCGATCCGGTCGCCGAGACCAGGCGCACCCGGGGGTCGTCCACCAGAGCCTCGCCCACCGGCACGCCGCCGAGGATCACCCGGCACAGCCCCGCGGGCGCACCCACCCGGCGTACCGCCTCCACGACCAGAGCCTGACAGGCGAGCGCGGTCAGCAGCGTCTTCTCCGAGGGCTTCCAGACCACCGGGTCACCGCAGACCAGGGCCAGGGCTGCGTTCCAGGACCAGACCGCGACCGGGAAGTTGAAGGCGCTGATCACGCCCACCACACCGAGCGGGTGCCACTGCTCCATCATCCGGTGCCCGGGGCGCTCGCTGGCGATGGTGAGACCGTGCAACTGTCGCGACAGTCCGACCGCGAAGTCGCAGATGTCGATCATCTCCTGGACCTCGCCCAGCCCTTCGCTGCGGATCTTGCCGGCTTCGATGGTGACCAGAGCGCCCAGATCGTCCTTGTGCTCGCGCAGCAGCGTGCCGAGCTCGCGGACCAGCTCGCCGCGCACCGGCGCCGGGGTGGTCCGCCACTGCGCGAACGCGGCCTCGGCGCTGTCGATGGCGGCGGTGACCTCGGCTGTGGAGTGCGCGGCGACCCGGCCGATCTCGGCCCCGTCGATCGGTGAGCGACAGATGAGTTCTCCGTCGGCGTCGAAGGGATCGGGGGCGCCCAACCGGGCCAGGATCTCGCGGGCCTGCGCGGCGACGTCACTCATCGCAGTTCATCTCCTCGTTCCTCGAAGCGTCGTCCGGCCTTGGTGGCCAGTAGGTCGGTCAGGGCGATGTCCTCCTGGCGGATGAAGCCGGCCGCGGGCAGGGTGCCGTTGGCGACCAGCTCCACCACCGCGACGGCCGAGGATGCGGTGGTCCAGGAGATCGCGCGCCATCGGCGGCCGCCGATCTCGCAGGGCATGTAGCCGCGCACGTACATCTCCCGGAACAGCTGGTCACCCTTGTGGCCCTCGACGGCGGCGAAGAGATAGACGATGTCCTCGTCCACCGGTGGCTTCGCGTCGACCAGCAGCCGGCCGGCGAGCTCGCGCTGGTCGCGCAGCCCCAACTCGTCGAAGAGGAACCGGATCTGTTGGAAGTGTCCCGGATACCGCAACGTCTTGTAGTCCAGCCGCCGCACCCGTCCCTCGTACGTCTGGCACATGGTGCCCAACCCCCCGGAGGTCAGCGCGGCCTCGAGCTCGATGCCACCGATCACCACCCGCTCGGTCTCCGACATCGCCGGGACCATCTGCCGCTTGCCGCTGCGCACCACCTCGCAGTCGTTGAGGTACTCGTTGACCACGCCCTCGGGCGACCAGTTGAAGGCGTAGCCGAGCAGTCCGGTGGGGTGCCGCGGCAACGCTCCGACCTTGAGCTCGATGCTCCGGATGTCGTCGAAGCCCGCCGCCAGGGAGGAGCCGACGATCCCGATCAGGCCCGGCGCCAGGCCGCACTGCGGCGCGAACGCCGTCTCGGTGTGGGTGGCGGCCAGTTCCAGCACCCGGTTGGTGGTCGGCACGTCCTCGGTCAGGTCGAAGTAGTGGGTGCCGGTCGCGGCCGCAGCCTCGGCGACCGCGATGTTCAGGTGGTAGGGCAGACAACTCACCACCGCATCCGCGTCGGCCAGGGCGCGCCGTAGCACGGCCTCATCACCGACGTCCAGTTGTCGGGCGTTGGCTCGCGCCGCCGCGTCGTACCCGGTCACGGTGAAGCCGGCGTCGGTGAGCGCGAGCGCCACCAACTCTCCGACCTTGCCGAGACCGAAGACTGCTACATGTTCGATGTGACTCCCCATGGGCCCAACGTAGCGTTGTCTGACAATCTTGCGCCACCACCCCCCGTGGAAGGGGTCAGCCCGCTGACCTGGAATGCCTCACAGACCCGCGCCAGCGGGGATCCTCCTGGCTGCATCATTGAACCGGCTGTGAGAGAAGCTCGACCATCAGAACCTGCAGTTCGCCGACGCCGAAACCAAGCATCGCGCCGACCATGACCATCATCATCTCGTCATCTTTGAAGACCGGCCGGAGGATGCCTTCGTACTCCTCCGGGGTGAGGAGATTCATCTTCTCGATGATCAGGTTCTCGATGTCGAGCGCACGCGTTGCGTAGTCCTGCGCCTCAGCCATCGTGTCTGGGAGCCGGTCGATCAGGAGCTGGACCACCCTCTCCTTGATCTCGCGGTAGCGCCGCGTTCCGATCGCGAGGGTGAGTACGGGCCGGGCCAGTCCGGCCTCGGCGTCGATAGCGGCATCGACCTCCTTGGCGACGACCGCGAACAGCCGATCCGCCGTATGGCCGCGCAGGATCGCGTCGAGAAGTACGTCGGCAGAGAAGATGTCGTTCGCCAGCAGTCGAGCATAGTCGCGGGTGACCTGCTCGCGTTGAGCGTGCAGCGTGCCGTGCACCGGGATGAACCCGAAGAGCTTGCGCTTCTCACGCGGCGTGAAGATCAGGTTGAGCGCGAGCCAGTCACTGAGAAACCCGGTGATGCCGCCAAAGATCGGCATGATCCAGCGATTGTGGTAATAGCCCCACGCCACCATCTGAACGCAGCCGATGGCGAGTCCGAAGTAGATGCCGCTGCGCCGGATGAACTGCATCGCCGCGCCACCCAGGCCCTGCATGAGTCGATTGAGCTGCTCCTTGTTGCGAACCAGCACCGTGACGGCGACGTACTGCAGATCCACGAAGCGCGACAGGTCGGCCCGCATCTCCTCCAGCAGGTTGTCGATGACCCGCGGCGCGACGGCCTGCACCCGGTTGCGCACCATCTCGCGGCCGCGCGCAGGCATCGAGTCCCACAAACCTGGCCGGATCTCCTCGAGCAGCTCACGCGCCATCTCGTCCGTGGCGCGGAGCAGCGGCTCGCGCAGTTGGGCAACCGCGTCGCTCGGGTCGATCCTGTCAAGGATCTCCTCGGGCCGGAGCAGCTTCTCCTGCAGCATGTGGATGGTCAGCGCAGCGGTCTTCCCCGCACGTCGAGGTACCACGCCCTGCCACCCGATCGGCCCTAGTCCACGGAACTCGATCGGCCAGTAGAGCATCTTGAGCGCGACGAGTTTGGTTCCGTATCCGATGACCGCAGCGACCAGAGGTATCGACAGATAGATCAGCCAGTTGACCTCGACGTCGGCGACGATCAGCTCCCAGGGCCGCCCTCCGGGCAGCAGCGCTGCGGAGATCTGCGCGGTCATACCGCGCCATCCGTGACGGCCGCCCACAGCTCGCGGCCGAGCATCGAGAGTCGGAGTGTGCGGCGCTTGACTCGAGCGCCCATGGCGCGGCGGGAAGCACGCTTGATGGCGCCGAGCACCGCCATGTCGGCAGCCAGTATCTCGTAGTCGTCCTTCATCAACACGTCCTCGGCGCCGATCTCCACGAGCCCCAGTGACAACAGGTGACCCACATACTGGGGCGTCAGGTGCGGCAGCGCGAGGTTCGCAGTCCGGCCGACCAATGACATGTTCTCCAGGACGGCTACCGCCGGCTGCCGCCCCATCGAGCGCCGCAAGACATCCACAAGCGGAGAGGACGAGCCATCCGACAGAGCGCTGATGATCCGCGCCTCGTCAGGCACCAGTTGGTCAAGGATCTTCGCGAAAAGCTCGTGCCGACTCCCGGTGGTGGTCTGGTCGTTGGCCCGATCAAGAAGACCCCTCATCGCGTGGTCGAGCCGTCCATCGCACGAGTTCTCGACCGACGATGCCGGCAACCGGCCGGGCAGCGCTCGCAGCTCCGGCACCCCGTCGTCGACCCGGATCCCCAGCCGGTCCTCGACTTGCTGTTCACACCAACCGGCCATCCCGTTCGTCACGGCGGCTGCGACCCGGAGCGTCGCCGCCGCCCCGCTGACGAGCACACCGGCGCCGAGCCCCGCGACAGCTCGCACCTCGGCAGGCAGTCCCATCACGGCCGCGCGATCTTGCTCACTAGCCATTGGTCGCCCGAGCGGACCACGGTCATCCTCATGGCGACCCGGTCGATTGATTCTCCGTCAGTGGAGGTGCCCTTGACTGTCTGGTCCACGAAGAGCAGCACCACTGCCTCGTCTTCAGAGGCAGATCGGACAGCGGCGTCCACCACGGTGGCCTCGACCTGGACCTCGGTCCGTTCGACCACCATGCGTAGATCTTCGTTCGTCTTGGCGAACTGGTCGGCGAAGTTGCCAGTAGCCAGGCCATTCACCTTCTCGACATACGAATCAAGGTCGCGGTGGTCGTAGCTGGCCACCACGACCGCGTGGCGCTGCGCAGCGTCCAACGCCTGCTCGCGCGCCGACTCCAGGTCCTGGACCTGCTTCCACTGCCAGGTCGCCCACCCGGCGGTCAGCGCGAGGAAGACGACGACAACAGCGGTAGCGATACTCCCCCAGCCGAGTCGGGAGCGGATCGGGCCCCAGGGAGCAGGCTCAGAGTCTGGGCCGGCCGCGTCCTTGCCCGTCCCCTGGGCAGCGGCGGATTCCACCGCGCCATCGCCCGCCTCGCCGGTGGCGGTAGTGGTGTTCTTCATCGGGTTGCCTCGCTTTCGGCGATGGGATCGCTGTTGATGTGAGCTCAGCAGTTGCTCGCCTGCCGGGGCTACGGCGGCCGGTCGCATGTGTCCGTCACCAGCCGCTCTGCGTCACCGGCCGCCTCGTCCGGGCAGGATCCAGAAATCATTGTGCATCTTGACCGGCCGTACGGTCAACTACCAATTAATTCTCGTCTCGACACTCGGCCAAAGGTTGACCGTACGCCCGGTCATCCCGTCTACTGGTTCAGACAACCAAGGAGGCGGCGTGAAAAGAGCGATGTCGGCACTCGATGCGGCGTTCATCCAGGCAGAGCGCGAAGAGGCACCCCAGCACGGGGCGATCCTGCTGCTCCTTCGCAAGCCCGAGGGTGAGTCCGCGCACTATCTGGCGGAGTTGGCTGCGTGGATGCGGGAGCACCCCGTGACCGCCGAGCCCTTCAACTACGTGCTGAGCGCTGGACTGGGCCGGAGGCTACGCCCGAGTTGGACCATTCTCCCGTCCGAGGATATCGAGATCGACTACCACTTCCGCCACTCCGCGCTTCCGCAACCCGGCGGAGAACTCGAACTGGCGACCCTTGTCTCCCGACTGGTCACCCATCCGGTCAACTTCGACCGTCCGCCGTGGGAACTGCACCTCATCGAAGGCCTGGAGAACGACCGGTTCGCGATTCTCATGAAGATGCATCACGCGATGGTCGACGGTGTGTCGGCCCTCCGGATGCTCAGGAACTGGCTCAGCGAGGATCCACTCGAACGCGAACGTGCCCCCCTGTGGGCACATCAGGTGGTGCGGGAGAAGGCCGTTCGGGCTCCGATCGCGCAGGTCCCGCCTGCCGTGAGTGATGGCGTCGCTCGCGCCGCGCGAGCCCCCCTATCGATGGCGAGCAGCGTCGGCCGGGCGCTCGCCGCCGATGTCAGCGCCGTCCGCGATCCAGACCAAGCGCTGGTCTCGCCGTACTCGGCACCTCGCACCATTCTCAACGGCCGCGTGACCCAGCGGCGACGGGTGGCAACCCAGCGACTGCCGATCGACAGGTTTCAGGACCTCGCTCGCAGCACTGGTGGCACCCTGAACGACGCGGTCGCCATTGTTCTCGGCACCGCGATGCGGCGCTATCTCCAGGAGCTCGACGAGCTCCCGGAGAGGCCGCTCGTCGCGGGCGTGCTCACCTCGCTGCGAGCGACGATGACCGAGCGGGCCGCAGCCGAGGCCAGCAACGCGATCAGCATGCTCTTCGCTGACCTGGCCACCGAGATCGACGACATCAGTGACCGCGCGGACCGGGTGATCGCGTCCACCAAGGCCGGGAAGGAGCACCTCCTCGGTCTCAAGGGCCACGCGACGGCCTACAGCAGCCTGATGCTGGCGCCCTTCGTCCTCGGCAACATGACCGGGACCGGTCATCGCTTGCCGCCCCTCCAGAACGTCGGCCTGTCGAACGTCCCCGGCACCAGTTCGGCGCTGTTCCACAACGGCGCCGAGGTCGAGTCGCTGCACGCAACCACCATCGTCGGCAGCGGCGGTGCGCTCGTCGTCACTGTCACCAGCTGGGGCAGCAACCTGTGCTTCACCGTGACCGGTTGCCCCGACACGGCGCCGCACTGCCAGCGGGTGTCGGTCTATCTCGCCGACGCCCTCGACGAGGTCGAGAAGGCGCTGGCTGTCTGAGCGCTGGCTGTCTGAGCGCCGGCGCTGCTGCGGGTCGGTTCCTTCTCAGTCGGCGTGGTTCGTGCCTCGCCAGACCTTCCCTGGCTCGGCGCAGCGGAGCCCGAAGGGCGGCGGCACGACCGACAGGTCGTTCGTGGAACGCCACTCGTCGGGCGGGATGTAGCCGCGTTGGCACACTGCGGGATTCACGTTCAGTGAGAGCCCGAGGTAGGACCTACCTCCCCGCGAGACCGCCTGGACGGCGGCGACGTCGTACGGCGCGATGGCCAGGCCCCATGCGATCTGATGGAGGTGATCTCCGGTGATCGCGTTCACCGCCAACATGTTCTCCAGGAACGCAGGCGTGACCAAACTCAGATCGTTGATCAGGCCAGTGAGCGTGCGCGCAGCAGGCGGCCCGGTCGTGAGCACCGTCCGGATATCCGCGTCGCTCTCCCGCAGGGTTGTGGTCAACAACGCGAGGTCGTGGGAGAACGACTGGAACTCTGAACCGCCGGCCACTTGGGTCGTGAGGACGGTGCGGGTGTTCGTGAGCAGTGACAGGGTGACGGGCAGGTTGGCGTTCGCTGCATCCACGAACATGCTGGCACCGTCGAGAAGGCGCTGCAGATCGCCTCCGGACCCGCGGAACGCGACCCCGAGTTCATGGACGACCGTACGCAGATTCCCTATGTCGACTCCCGTCGCGAACCTGTCGATGGTGAGGATCAGATCTTCCTCGGCGAGCGGGATGGTGGTCTGGTTGCGGGAGATCCTGTCGCCGTCCTCAAGGTAGGGCGGCCCGCTCCTGGCGGGGACCAGGTCGACGTACTGCTCCCCTACGGCCGACCGGTTGTGGACATTCGCCCTGACGTCGGCCGGGACCTGCCACTTGTTGCGGATGGTGAGTTCGGCGATCACCCCGTCGTCGGAGAGTGCGACGTCGGTGACCCGCCCGACCGGCACTCCACGGTAGGTGACCTCGGCGCCGACGAAGGCCCCACCGGACTCGACCAGGTCGACCTCGACGACGTAGGTCTGCGACAGAAGCTTGTCGGTGAGCTGGGCGTACCGCGCGCCGGTGTACGCCACCGCCACGAGCGACAGCACGAAGAAGATCGCGAGGCGTTGACGGATCTGGGCCCTCACGGGACACCTCCGAGCAGTAGGTCCAGCAGGTCGCCGAGGATGTCGGCGGGTGGCAGGGTCGGCACGCCGGGACCCGGAGCATCCCCGGGCGGCGGGGACGTCGATCCAGCGCCCCCGCCGAGGAGGTGCACGAGGTCCTGCTGTTTGATCTGGAGTTCGAGGTCGAAGTTGAAGTAGTCACCCTGGAGCGCTTGCAGCCCCTCGGTCGGGAACGGGAACGTGAGCAGGTACTCCAATGCCTGCGGGATGCTCTCGCCGGACGCGGCGAGTTGAGTGAGCACTGGGTCGAGGGTCCGCAGGTTCTGCAGCAGGCTCACTCGGGTCCGGTCGATCGTGGTCGTGGCGACATCGGAAAGCCGTGAGGTGGCGGTCAGCATCTCGACCAGTGCCTCATGCTGCTCGGAAAGGATTCGGAGCGAATCCGGGATGTCGGCAAGGGCCCGCTCGATCGTCTCCTGGCCCTCGGCCGCCGAGGATGAGAGTCGGTCCAGCCCGTCGATGGCATCAGTGATGGCGACACTGTGCCGATCAAGGGTGGCAGTGAAATCCGTGAGTTCGGCCAGCAGCGCACGGTACTCGCCCTCGCGTCCCTCGAGGGCGTTGTTGAGCTCGGTGGTGATGGTGTGGATGCGGTCGATTCCACCGCCATTGAGCAGAAGCGACAGTGCGCCGAGCACCTCCTCGACCTCGAATGAGCGACTGGTGCGGTCCATCGCGATGAGCGCGCCGTCTTCGATAGCGCCGGTCGGCTCGTCGGTCACGGGTGGCGACAACTCGACGTACTTCTCACCCAGCAGGCCGGTCTGTCGGATCGCGGCGACGGTGTTGGCGGGCAGGTCGACGTCACTGCGGATCCGCATCGTGACCTTGGCGTTCCAGCCATCCCGCTCGATCGTGTCGACCACCCCCACACTCACGTCGTTGACCTTGACGGTTGCCTGGCGGGCCAGATTCAGGACGTCGGCGGTCTCCACTGTGATCGTCCATGGGTCGTTGCCGAGGTCAGGACCACCGGGTAGGGGGACGTCGGAGAGACCGGCGAATCCGCTGCAGCCGGAGGCCAGGAGCATCCCGGCAAGGGCGACCACGAGAGGAACGCCGCGTCTCATCCGAATGCTCCTGCCAGGAGCTTCTGCAGTTCGTCGCAGGCCTGGTCCGGTTGCGGAACTCCGTGGCTCTGCAGGGTGTCGCACAGCAGGCCGCCGATGTCGCGGAGCAACTCACCCTGGTTGGCGCGAGCACGAATGGACTGGTGCTCCGGGTCCCACGACCGAGCCATGTTGCTGGCCGCGGAGGGGAACACCTCCAGGAGGCCGATCAGCGATTCTCGTTCCGCCGCCAGGGCACCAGCGATCGTGGTGAGGTGCTCGATGTTGACAACGAGGAGGTCGCGGTTGTCCGTCACGAACGCCTCGACCACGCTGAAGGCTTCGGCGAGCGCGGCGAGAGCCTGAGACAGTGCCTCGCGCTCGGCGCTGAGGAAGGCGGAGACGTCGGCCATCTGCTGGTTGAAACGCTGGACCTCCTCGTCGTTGGCTGCCAGCGAGGCGGTGAAGCGTTCCAGGTGTTGTACCTGCGAGAAGAGGTCACCACTGGTGTCACCGACGGTGGTGGCCGCGCCCGAGAGGTTGGCGATCACCGACCGCATGTCATCGCCCTGACCACGCAGGGTGTGAGCACCCACGTCGAGCAGCCGATTCAGTGCGCCCTCGTCGTTGGCGCCACGCGGGCCGAGCGCCGTGAGCAGGTCGTTGGTGACCGAGAAGACCTCGTCGAGCTCGATCGGCACCTGGGTGTCTTCTTCACCGATGACCGCTCCGTCGACGAGCACGGGCCCGTCCCCGTCGTAACCCGGGGCCAACTGGACGAATCGGTCGGCGATGATCGACGGCGAGATGATCACCGCCTTGGCATCCGCAGGTACGCGGTAGTCGCCGTCGTACACCAACTCCACGCGGACTCGCTCGCCTTCTGGCTCCACCTTCGTCACCTTGCCGATCACCACACCCATGAGGCGCACCTCCGAGCCTTCGTAGACACCGACGGTGACCGGGAAGTACGCCGTCACGTGGACTTTGCCAACGGTGCGCATCTGGACGCCCCACCCGGCGAGCACCAGGACGACGATCGCGAGGATCACGTTGCGCCGGTTGAACAGATTCCTTGAGATCGCCATGGTGATCAGTTCCCGCCTCTGTCGACCGAACTCGGTAGCCGCGGGATGACGACATCGAACCACGGTCCGCTGCCCACGACGTTGTTGAATGTTGCGACGTAGTTCTCCGAGTTCCGCACAACTTCGCGCAGCTTCTTCTGGTGGTTGGACAGCATTCGCGTGATCGACTCGAGTTCCCTGAGGGCGGGTGTCAGTGCCTCCTGGTTGTCCTCGACCAGGCCGCGCAACTCCTCGGCCAGGGCCTTGGTGTTGACCAACAGCGCATGAACAGCGTCCTTACGACGCTGGAGCTCTGCCAACAGGAGGTTCGACGCCTTGATCAGGTCGACGACATCGTCGCGACGGCGGTCAAGCACGCCAGCGGTCGTGTCCGCATGCCTGAGCAGCTCCTTGATCTCACGATCCCGGGACGCAATCACCTCGCTGAAGCGCGACAGCCCCCGCAGCGCGCTACGCACCTGCGGACGAGAGTTGCGGAACGTGTCCGCGAGAGCGTCCAGCGAGGCGGCAAGCTGTTCGGTATCCACTTGGGCGGTGACCTCGGTAAGGTCCTCGAATGCCTCGACAACGTCGTAGGCCGGTGTGGTCCGCTTGAGTGGAATCGTTGCCCCAGCGTCGAGTGGGCTGCCCCCGTGCGGCGTCACGTCAAGGTACTTCAGGCCCAGCAGACTGCCGACGGCGATCGCGGCGCGCGTGGTTTCGCCCAGCTCGATCTCGGACTCCATCTCGAAGTCGATGACCACGTGGTCGAACTCGATATCGATCGACTTGACCCTGCCCACGGTCACGCCCGCGACCTGGACCCTGTCGCCGACACGCAGTCCGCTGGCATCGGAGAATTCTGCACTGTACGAGGTCTGGCCGGGCCCGATCAGCGGCAGGTCGTTGATGCGCATGGCCATGGTGAACAAGACCGTGCACAGCACGAGCCCGGTCGTCGCCACCCTCTTCGGGCTGCGGCCGTTCATCCGTCACACCTCTCCGCTGGGTCGTGAACCGAAACTGTTGACAGCTCGTTGAACAAGAAGTCGAGCGCAGTCACCCCCGGCGATGGATCGAGGTTGACCCGCAGGTCGCACAGGTAGAAGTTGAACCACGATCCGTAGGAGCCGGACCGCGTGATACGCGCCAGCTTCTCCGGGATCTCCCGAAGGATTCGCCGCAGTGCCTTGCGCGAAACGGGCTGGTTCAGCGCGGACACCAGGCGACCGAGCTCCTCGATGTCGCGACGGAGGGCAGGGCGCATCTCGTGCAGGAGCGAGGCGGTGGCGTCGGCCATGCGGTCGATGCTCTCGATCGAGTCGCCGATCGCCTGCCGGTCCTCGGCAAGACCGCTCATGAAACGGGTGAGTTGGATGACCAACTGGTTGAGTTCGCTCTCACCCGAGTCGAGGGTTCCGAGAACCTGGTTGAGGTTGTCGACGACCTTGCCGATCACCTCCTCACGGTCGGCGATCGTTGAGGTAAGGCTGGCGGTGTGTCGCAACAGTTGGTTGACGTTCGGCCCCTCGCCCTGCAGGGTCGCGATGATCTCGTAGGAAAGGGTGTTCACGTCGTCAGGCGAGAGCGCGGCAAAGAGCGGCTTGAATCCGTTGAAGAGATCGTTGAGGTCAAGGGCGGGCGAGGTGCGGCTCACCGGGAGGGTCGCACCCGGTTCGATCGGGTCGCCATCGCCGCGCTGCAGGACCAGATACCGATCGCCAAGGAGGTTGAGGTACCGGATCTCAGCCCGCGTCTCGTCGGTGAGCTGCAGGGCCTCGTCAGCGGTGAAAGTCACCACCGCTCGGGCTTCCTCATTGACCTCTACCTCAGAGATCCGTCCGACCACGACGCCGGCGACCCGAACCTGATCGCCCGGTTGGAGCTGGCTCGCACTGGTGAAGACCGCACGGTACTCCTCCTGCCCGGAGGCCCCGAACGGGCGGATCGTGGCGACGACCACCACCGTGGTCACGGTCGCGACCACGAGGAAGATCGACAGGCCGATCCCCGCCCTGATCGTCCTGATGTCGCGCACGTTCACGGGACCACCGCCTTTCCATCTGCGTAACGGCCGCCGTCGTCGAACCGGGGCATCACGACGTGGGGCTGACCATCCGCTCCTGGCATGCCCGCACAGCTCGGACCGGGGGGAGCCCCGAACTCCGGGGCGTCCGGCTCCTCGTACCCCGGGTACTGCAGTCCGAGCACCGAGTAGCTGTGCAACTTGCCGTTGCGGAACGCCGAGTTGAACTCGCTGTTCGCGAGAACCAAGCCATCGAGCAGGCACGGGAACGAGGGCGCATAGCGGGCCAACGTCCGCAGAATCGGCTCGGTCGTCCGGTTCAACTCGACGATCCCGTCACCGTCGCGGTCCAAGAACGCCTTCATGGTCTCGCTCAGCGTCGTGACGTCGCCGACGAACTCGGCGAGTTCGTCCTCCAGTTCAGCGACCGTCCGGCCACTGAACGAGACGTTCTCGAGCACCGTCAGCACGTCGTCCATGGAGGCGCCGTAGATGTCAGACACCGAGGCGAGCAACCGCAGGTCCTCGATGAGCAACGGCAGGTGACTGCGGAAGTCGCGGAGCAGCCGCACCGTCGCCTCGACCGTCTCGCCCAACTGCTCCCCTCGACCCTCCAGCCCCTGCGCCATCGCCTGCAGGGTCGAGGACAGGTCCTGCGGCGGTACTGCTGTCAGCAGCGGCTGCAGGTTGTCGAACGCCTGCATGATCTCGACCGCAGCCGCGGAGCGGTCCTCCGGGACGACGGCCCCGGCCCTGATCGGACCGGCTGTGCTGTGCTGGGGCACGACGAGTTGGACGTACTTCTGCCCGAAGAGTGTCGTCGGCAGGATCCGTGCCTCCACGTCTGCGGGCACCCTCTCGGCCTGGTCCTTATCCAGGGACAGCGTCAGCACTGCACGACCATTCTCCTGCCTGACGTCCACCACGCGGCCCACCAGTGCTCCGCGCATCCGCACGTCGGCATGGGGATTGAGCTGGAGGCCAGCGCGCTGGGTCTCGACGCTGATGTCGACCGTCGAGACGAACGCCTTCTGGTAGATGGCGACTGACAGCCAGACGAGGAGGAGAAGGACCCCGAGCAGGATCAAGCCCTTGATCTCCAACTGCACATCACTCTGAGATCGCTGCATCGCACTACCCCGTGATCCTCACTGTTGTCGTCGAGCCCCAGATCGCGAAGCTGAGGAAGAAGTCGGTGACCATGATGGTCACGATCGAGAGACGGATGGCCCTGCCCACTGCAGAGCCCACGCCGGCTGGTCCGCCGGTGGCGTTGTAGCCGTAGTAGCAGTGGATCAAGATGATCACCACCGAGAAGATCATCACCTTCAGGAACGACCACAGGACATCCTCGGGAGACAAATACTGGAAGAAGTAGTGGTCGTAGGTCCCGGTGCTCTGGCCGAAGTAGAAGGTGATGACGACGCGGGTCGCGACGTACGACGTGAACAGCCCGATCGCGTAGAGCGGGATGACCACGATGAAACCCGCGACCATGCGCGTCGTCACCAGGAACGGGATCGACGGCACCGCCATCACCTCGAGAGCGTCCACCTCCTCGCTCACCCGCATCGCGCCCAGTTGTGCCGTGAAGCCGCACCCGACCGTCGCAGCGAGGGCCAGGCCGGCGACCAGCGGCGCCGCCTCACGAGTGTTGAAGTAGGCCGACGCGAACGCCGCGAAGTTGGCAGCTCCCAGCGACTCGAGTGCGGCGTACCCCTGCAACCCCACTTGGGTGCCGACGGCATACGAGAGCGCCACCATGACCCCCACCGTCCCGCCGACCACGGCCAGACCTGCCGACCCGAACGCGGTGTCGGAGAGAATCGCCCATACTTCGCGTCGGTAGTGCCGCAACGTCCTCGGCGTCCACCGCGCCGAGGTGACGTAGAAGTCGTACTGGTGACCCAGGTCGCGTAGTTGGGCTCTCGGACCACGCATCATCCGGCGGACCGTGTCGCTCATCGCCATGTCAGCCTCCACCTGGCGGGTAGATCTGGAAGTAGACGCCCGTGATCAGGAAGTTCACGAAGAAGAGCAGCAGGAAGGACACGACGACCGCCTCGTTGACGGCCTGCCCGACACCCCGCGGACCTCCTCCGGCCCGCAAGCCCTTGAAGCAGCCCACGAGGGCCGCGAGCACACCGAAGATGACGCCCTTGATGAGGCTCGAGATGACGTCGGGGACGGTGGCCAGACTCTTGAACGAGTCAACGTAGACCCCCGGCGTACCGCCCTGCAGGATCACGTTGAACGTGTAGCCACCGGCAATGCTCACCGCGATGACCATGCCCGTCAACGCCAGTCCCACCAGTGCGCCGCCCAGGACGCGCGGCACCACGAGTCGTGGGATCGGGTCGATGCCGAGCACCTTGAGGGCATCGATCTCCTCACGGATCGTGCGAGCGCCGAGGTCGGCGCAGATCGCGGAGCCAGCCGCGCCGGCGAGCAGCATCGCCGTCGCGAGCGGTCCGACCTCCCGCACCAGCCCGTTGACCGTGGCGCCTCCACTGAGTGACTGGGCACCCAACTGCTGGATGAGGCTGCCCACCTGGAGGGCGATGATCGCGCCGAAGGGGATCGCGACCAGCGCAGTTGGCAAGATCGCGACCTTCGCGATGAACCACGCCTGATCGATGAACTCCCGTGACTGGAAGGGTCGCCGCGGCACGGCGCGGATCACGCTCCACACGAAGAGGAAGAACTCGCCGATGCCGGTGTACGCCGCACCCAGCGGGCCGTCCTTGCGTGGTGGGCGCTCCGGGCGCCGGTTGACCGCCGGCACCTTGGGAGGCGTGGCCGTCGCCGAGGGCTTCGCGCTCTCCGTCATCGAAGTCTCCTGGTCGTCATTTGCATTCCGACCCTCCACCGGCCCCTCCGCGGACCGCCCGACACCACTGTATGACCGTACGAGCGGTCAGTCAATGGAAGCGCCAGATTTCACCGGCGCGAATCGGCGAAGGCGAGTCCGTCCTCCCACGAGGCCGCGGCGCCGATCAACCGGCGGTACTTCATCGTGTGCGCGGGATAGCCGACGCACAGCGCACCGGCGAGGCGACTGCCGCTGCGAAACAGAGCGACGAACCTTCCCTCCGCCGGGTCCCCGGTCACGACGGTGACGTGATCAGCAGTCGGAACACCGACGAACTGGATGCGCCTGTCGTACCAGTCCGACCAGAAGTACGGCACGGTGCGGTACTCACCACAAGCACCGGTGACGGCATTCCGCGCTGCGATTGCCCCCTGCTCAGCGGCGCTGGTCCAGTGCTCCAGCCGCATCTCGACGTCGAAGTCCCGGTTGAACCAGCGTGCGACATCGCCAGCAGCGTAGACACCGGGGAACCCGGCGCTGAGCGTCGCGTCGCAGACGATGCCGTCCTTCAGTTCCAGGCCCGAGCCCTCGAGCCATTCGGTGGCCGGGTCGGCGCCGACGCCCACCACCACCAGGTCCGCGTCGAACGACGAGCCGTCGGTGGCCTCGACGCGCAGGCCTGTCGAACCCTGATGGATGCCCTGCACGCCGACTCCGCAGCGCAGGTCGGTGCCGTTCGCCGCGTGCAGGGCGCTGACGGCGCCCCCCATCTCGGGGCCGAGCGCACGCTCGAGTGGCACCTGCGCAGCCTCGAGCACGGTCACCGACAAGCCGCGTTTCCGCGCGCTCGACGCCACCTCGGAGCCGATGAACCCGGCGCCGACCACCACGACCCGACCGGCCAGGTCGAGCGCCTGACGGAGACCGCGCGCGTCGTCCAGCGTGCGCAGCACGTGCACGCCGGGCAGTCCCTCGAGACCGGGGAGGGTCCGTGCGGTGCTGCCGGTGGCGATCACGAGCTGGTCGTAGCGGATCTCGCCGCCGGCGGTGGCCACCAGCCGAGCAACCGGGTCGAGAGCGGTCGCGCGGGTGCCGAGCCGCAGGTCAACATCCAGGTCTGCGAAGTGCGACGGGGGCTGGTACGTCGGCTCAGGCGCGGAGTCGTCCTCGAGGAAGGCCTTCGACAGCGGTGGGCGGTCGTAGGGAAGGTGTGGCTCGTCCCCCACCAGGACGATCTCGCCGGTGAACCCGTCCCTGCGCGCCGCCTCGACGGCGCGGAGTCCGGCGAGGGACGCACCCACGACGACAAGACGACCGCCGCTGGATCCACTGCTCATGGCCTCAGCCGGAGCGCAGCAGTGGGGCACGCCAGCACGGCGGCCTCGACGTCTGCGACCTCAGCACCGTCCACGGCGTCGCGGAGCACGACCAGCTCGCCGTCATCGTCGATCTCGAAGAAGTCCGGAGCCACGGACTCACACATTCCGATCCCGGTGCACTTGGTCCGGTCCAGCTCGATCTTCATCAGTTGGTCCTCACTGAGCTTCATCAGTTGCTCCTCACAGGGCACGGCGGTTGATCAGGTCGGTGACGGCCGCCAGCGCGTGGGGCCGGGACAGCAGGGCGACGACGTGGTCGCGCTCGTGGAGTAGCTGCTCGCGCACGGAGTGCCGAGCGAGGTCGTCGACGAGCCGCCGAGTGGCAACGGCCGCCTCCGGGTCGTGCGCCAGCCGGCGAGCGATCCCGACCGCCTCGGTCATCAGGGCGTCGTCGTCGACACAGCTCCAGATCAAGCCCCAGCCGGCCGCCTGCTCGGCGGTCACCTTGTCGCCGGTCACAGCCATGCCGAGCGCCCGGGCTCGCCCGGCGCTGAGCGTCGCGAAGTAGGCGCCCGCCAGGTCGGGCGTGAACCCCATCTTCCGCACCTGCGGCATGACGAAGTACGCCGAGCGCGCGGCGACGGTCACGTCCGCCATCAGCGCGATCCCCACTCCACCGCCGAAGCAGAGGCCGTTGACCGCGGTCACCACTGGTTTCGGGCAGTTCCGCACCGCCTCCGCGAAGGCGAGGGCGACCTCGCCCAGGCCCTCGCGCGCGTACTCGATCACGTTGTCGGCGTCGTACGCGCGCAGGTCGGCGCCGGCGGTGAACGCCGATCCCGTGCCGGTCAGCACCAACGCGCCAGTCGACGCGTCGGCGCCGCTCGCGCGGAAGGCTTCGGTCAGCGCCTCAAGGTCGGCGAACGACATCGCGTTCATCGCCTCCGGCCGCTGGAACCGGAGCACCGCCACCCCGGACTCGACTCGGGTCTCGATCATCGCCTCAGCCCGCCTGCGCATCAACGGTGCGCATCATCCGCACCGGGAGCTCGGTGATGCCATTGACAAAATTGGAGCGCAGCCGGACCGGCGGCCCGGTCACCTCGATGGAGTCGAACGCATCCAGCAGCTTGGACAACAGCACTCGCGCCTCGAGCCGGGCGACGGCGTTGCCGAGGCAGAAGTGCTGCCCGGTGCCGAACGCGAGGTGGGGGTTCGGCGAGCGGGTGATGTCGAACCTATCCGGCTCGTCGAAGACATCCTCGTCCCGGTTGGCCGACGCGTAGCTGATGACGACCTTGTCGCCGGCTCGGATCTGCTGACCCCTGAGCTCGTGGTCGGCCACCGCAGTGCGGCGGAACTGGAGGATCGGCGGATGCCACCGCAGCACCTCCTCAACGGCACGCTCCAGCAGGTCGGGGTTGCTCCGCAGCAGCGCGAACTGGTCAGGATGCTGTGACATCGTGAGGACGAAGCCGTTCAGCAGGTTGCGCGTGGTCTCGTTGCCGGCGATCACCAGCAGCTGGAAGAACCGGTCGAGGTCGTCGTCGCTCAATCGCTCGCCGTCGACCTCGGCGTTGACGATCATGCTCCATACGTCGTCCGTCGGGTTCGCGCGCTTCTGCTGCGTGAGGTCGTGCGCGTAGGCGAAGAGTTCCATGAACGCCGCGACGTACGACGAGCGATCGCCGGCGGCCGGGTCATCGAACCCGACCATCCGGTTGGTCCAGTCGAACAGCAGGTGCCGCTCCTCGGACGGGATGCCGAGGATGTCGGCGAGCACGAACAGCGGCATCTCCGCCGAGAACCGCGGCACCAGGTCGAAGTCCCCCCCTTCTCCGAGGTCGGCGATGACCCGGTCGGCATGGGCGTCGATGGAGTCGAACATGCCCTTGACCGTGCGCGGTGTGAACGCGCGGCTGATGATCTTGCGGATCTGGGAGTGGTCCGGCGGGTCGAGGTTGAGCATCATCTGCTGGATAGCGGCCAGGTTCTTCGGGTCGAAGTCGCGTACCGAAGTGCCGCCCACGTGCGAGCTGAACACATCGGGGCGCTTCGACACCTCGACCACGTCGGCATGCCGCGTCACGAACCAGAAGCCTGGGCCGCCCTCGAAGTCCGCAGCCGGTGCCTCAGGGCACCAGACCACCGGCTCGTCGCGACGAAGCTTGCCGACCGCGTCGTAGGGAAAGCCGTCAGCGTAGGTGTCGGGGTTTCCCAGATCCGGGATCGTCTTCATTGCTTCCTCCTGTTTGCTCACCCGTCGAGCCCGAGGCTGCGGGAGATGAGTTCGTTCATGACTTCGGTCGCGCCACCGCCGATGCCGAGCAGGCGCCCGTCACGGAAGTGCATCTCGACCTCGGACTCGCGCATGTAGCCCATGCCTCCGAAGATCTGGAGCGCCTGGTTGATGGTGTGGTCTGCTGCGGCCACTGCGGTGTTCTTCGCCATGGCGACCTCCGTGCTGACCCGCTCACCGGCGACGTACTGCTCGGCGACGTGGTGCACGAAGATCCGCGCCGCCGTGACCTGGCGTGCCATCTCGGCGAACTTGTGCCGGATCACCTGGCGCTGAGCGAGGGGCTGGCCGAAGGTGATCCGGTTGCGTGCCCAGTCGATCGCCAGGTCGAGGCTGCGCTGAGCCATCGCCACGCCCTGGACTGCCATGGTGAGGCGCTCGGAGTCGAATCGCTGCATGATCTGCACGAAGCCGGATCCCTCCTGCCCGACCAGGTTTGCCGCCGGCACCCGCACGTCGGTGAACGCCAGTTCGGCCGTGTCCGAGCAGTGGCAGCCGAGCTTGTCGAGCTTGCGACTCACCTCGAATCCCGGCGTACCCTTCTCGATCACCAGCAACGAGACCCCCCGATGAGGGTCGTCGCCGGTGCGGACAGCGGTGGTGATGAAGTCGGCCCGCAGGCCGGACGTGATGTAGGTCTTCGACCCGTTGACGACGTAGTGGTCACCCTCACGCACGGCCTTGGTGCGCAGCGAAGCGACGTCCGAGCCGCCGCCGGGTTCGGTGACGGCGAGGCCGCAGATCTTCTCGCCGGCCAGCGCCGGCTTGACGAACCGAGCGATCTGGTCGGGGTCACCGGCCGCCGCGATGTGCGGGGCGCCGATCGTGTGGCTGTGCAGCGCGCCGCACAGGCCCATGCTCCCGCCGTTGCCGATCAGTTCCTCCACCGTGACCAGGAAGTCGATGAGGTCACCGGCACCGCCGGCGGCCTCCGGGAATCCCAGCTCGAGCAGGCCGAGCTCTCCAGCCTTGCGGTGGAGCTCCCGCGGCACCAGGCCGTCACGCTCCCAGTCGGCCAGCTTCGGGGCGATCTCCTTCTCGGTGAAGTCCCGCACCATCGCCCGTAGGCTGACCCGCTCGTCCGTGTTCCAGATGTCTGTCATGTCAGAGCCCCCTTGGCCCAGCGGTAGTCGACCTTGCCGTTCGCGTGTCGTCCGATCCGGTCGACACGGATGAAGTCCTTGGGCACCTTGTAGCCCGCGAGGCTGGCGCGGCACCCGGCGCGGAGGGTCTCGTCGCTGACCTCCGCGGACAGCTCGACCAGGCCGACGACCTCCTGACCCCACCGCTCCGACTCGCGGCCGAGTACGACGGCGTCGACGACACCGTCGAGCGCGCGGAGGACGGCCTCCACCTCGTCGGCGAAGACCTTCTCGCCGCCGGTGTTGATCGTGGTGGCCTCGCGGCCCAGGAACTCGATGGAGCCATCGGCGAGCCGTCGCGCACGGTCGCCCGGGACCGAGTAGCGCCGACCGTCAACGTTAACGAACGTGGCGTTCGTCTTCTCCTCGTCCCCCAGGTAGCCGAGCGGGATGTTGCCAGTGGAGGCCATCCAGCCGACTTCGTCGGACCCGGGCTCAAGGAGCCGGGAGCGGTCGTCGGAGAGCACGGTCACCGAACCGCGCCCGTCGAAGCGCTTGCCCTCGGACTCACGCCGGGCGTGCACGCCGCTCTCCGAGGAACCGAGCATGTCGGTGATCCGCAGCCCCGGCACCAGCTCCTTGAGCCGGTCCTTGAGATCGTCACGCAGGGCGGCGCCAGCGTTGACGAGCAGTTGCAGCGACAGCTCGCGGGGCGCATGCTCGAGCTCCTGCACCAGCGGCGCGCCGAACGCGTCGCCGACGATCATCAGCGTGGTCACCTGTTCTTTCGCGCAGGTGTCGAGCAGGGTGGCTGCGTCGAAGCGGCTCGGATCGGGCTGGAAGACGACGGTTCCGCCTCCGAGCCAGCCCCCGAGGGCGATCCCGGCACCGGCGCCGTGCATCAGCGGCGGGGCCGGCAGGACGCGGCCGCGCATCGTCAGCGCGCGCTGGACCGCCTCGTCGACGGACTCGATAGGGCTTCCGTCACGTCGCTTCACGCCGAACGGTCCGTGCACCATGTCGCCGACCCGCCAGATGACGCCCTTGGGCATCCCGGTCGTACCGCCCGTGTAGAGGAGGTAGTGGTCGTCAGGGCTGGTCGACGGAGCGCCCTGGGCCGGGTCGGCCATGGCGAGGGCTTCTTCGTAGTCGAGGGCGCCGTCCAGCAGCAGCTCGCCGCTGGCATCGGCGACCTGCACGAGCAGCGGCTGAGCGTCGAGCCGGGGCAGCACCTGGGCGACCATGGGCGCGAAGGTGGCGCCGTAGACCAGGGCTGCGGGCCGAGCGTCGGAGAACAGGTACTCGAGCTCGTCCGCGGTGTAGCGGTAGTTGATGTTGAACGTCGCGAGCGAAGCCTTGTGCGCCCCGAGCAGAGCCTCGAGGTACTCCGGGCCGTTGTGCAGCAGAATGCCGAGATGGTCCTGGCCGGTCTCCCAGGGCCACCGCTCTGCCTCAGGGGCGCGACGGCCGAGGCTGTGGCCTCGCAGGACAGCGGAGAACCGGCGGGTGCGGTCGGTTGTCGCCGCCCAGGACCAGGTGCGGTCGTGGGCGATGATGCACGGCTCGTCCGGAAGAGCATCCGCGATCGCCTCGTGGAGCGTGGCGAGGTCGAGCTGGGTCATGCCGGGACCTCCTCGAAGACTGGAAAGCTCTCGCCTTCCTCCGGGTGCCGGAACGCAACCCGGACAGGAAGCCCCACGGTCGGGGACTCTGCGTTGACCCGCGCGTAGAGCCACGGGCCCTCATCGAGCTCCACGACGCCGATCGTGTAGGGAACCCGGTAGGCCGGATGCGGAGCCCGGTGCACGACCGTGTAGGACGCGAGGAGACCTGTTCCCTCGGCCTGAACCCACTCGAGGTCGGTGCCGGCGCACGTCGTGCACACGACGGCTTCGGGAGGGAGCGCCTGGCGACAGCCGATGCAGCGGCGGATCACGAGCCGGTCCTCGGCCGCTGCGTCGAAGAACGCGGCGCTCTTGTGGTCGCGCTCGATCATCGTGCACCTCCGAGGACGAGCGTCGCGTGGTGCTCGAGGACTCCGCCGTTGCCGCTGACCATGACCACGTCGGTCTTGTCGACCTGGCGTGCGCCGCCCTGGCCACGCGCCTGGACAACCGCTTCGACCACGGGAGTGAAGCCGGTGAGGTAGTACGCCGACAACTGGCCGCCACCGGTGTTGCACGGTAGCGAGCCTCCGGGGGCGAGGTGGCCCTCGGCGACGAACGCCCCGCCTTCACCCTTGGGGACGAAGCCGTAGTCCTCCAACGTCACCAGGACCGTGTAGGTGTAGCAGTCGTACAGCTGGAGCAGATCGACGTCACCCACGTCGACGCCGGCCATCTTCAACGCCGCGGGGCCGGCGTCCGCTGCGCCCGTGCGCAGCCCGAAGTCCGAGTCGCGGTGCATGACCCGGCCGGGGTGAGCCTGACCCCAGCCGAGCACCTCGACCGGTGGCTGCGCGAGATCGGCCGCTCGCTCCGCCGACGTCACGATGACCGCGGCCCCGCCGTTGGAGACCAGGCAGCAGTCGAAGAGACGTAGTGGCTCCGCGACCAGCGGAGACGCCTGGTGCAGCTCGAGAGTAAGAGGGTCGCGGAATTGGGCAGCGGGGTTGTCGGCTGCCCAGGCCCGTTGCCCGACGGCAATCGCTCCGAACTGCTCACTGGTCGTTCCGTAGGTCGCCATGTGCCGCTGCGCGGCGAGAGCGTAGAAGAGATTGGGTGTCACCGCACCGATCTCGGCATGGTAGGCGGCAAACCCGGTCGGGCGCGCGCGAGGCTTGCCGAAAGCGTCCCGCGCAGAACCCTTCGGCTTCAGCGGGGCGTCGGCGAAGACGCACGCAACCGCACTCGCCTCGCCGTTGGCGACGGTGGCCGCGGCGTGGGCGATCATCGCGGCAGGGCTGGCGCCGAGTGCATTGAACTCGGCCAACAGCCGGAGGTCGGTCAGGCCGAGCACCTTTTGGAGCGATAGCTTGGGCGCACCGGATACGCCGGCCGAGACCAACAGGCCGTCGACTTCGGTGAGCGGCAGGCCCGCGTCTACTGCGGCGAGGCGCACCGCCTCGGCCGCCAACTCCGTGGCGCTCCGGTCATAGACCTTGCCGACGTCGGTGAGGCCAAGGCCGGCGATCGTCGTACGATTCGCGATGCTCATCGTCCGCTCCATTGCGGTTGCCGCTTCTCTGCGAAGGCCCGCGGGCCCTCATTGGCGTCATCGGAGCGCATGATCGCCGTGATCTCGCGATCACTGGCCGCCCACGCTTCCGCGGTCCAGTCGGAGCCGAGCGCGTGGCCGTGCTGGATCAGCCTCTTGCTCGCCTGGACCGCGAGCGGCGCATTGCGGGCCACTGCGTCCGCCAGTTCGAGCGCAGCGTCGAGCACCTGGTCGTCAGCCACGACACGGTTGACCAGTCCCCAGCCCAGCGCTGTCTCTGCGGTGATCGGCTTGCCCGTGAGAGCAGCCTCCATCGCAATCGCCTGCGGGACCCGCCGGCCGAGTCTGAGCAGTCCTCCGCCGGCAGCGATGATGCCGCGGCTGACCTCCGGCAGGCCAAGCTTGGCGGACGCGCCGACGACCGCGAGATCACAGGCCAGCATCATCTCCGTTCCGCCGCCGAGCGCGTACCCGTTGACTGCCGCGATGAGTGGCTTGTCGACCATCCGGCGCATGAAGCCGCCCCAGCCCCGCTCCCGCTGGTGCGGCGCCTGCAGGGACCGACCGGCTGCGACCTCCTTGAGGTCGGCGCCGGCGCTGAACGCCCGCCCCGCGCCCGTGAGGATGCCCACTCTCAGCTTCGGGTCGCGCACGAGTTCGTCGATGCACTCCTCCATCGCAACCGACATCTCCGCGTTGACGGCGTTCATGACGTGCGGACGGTTCATCGTGATGATCGCCACGTGACCCTGGCGGCTCATCAACACAGTCGGTTCGCCGGTGTCCACCGTCGTCATCGGTCCCTCCCTCACACTGTGGTCTCTTGTGAACAAGAGTATGACCGTACGGGCGGTCAGTCAAGTGATGCTCGCCCATCCCGGGCGTTGAGCCAGGCGACCACGTCATCGAGCACTACCTCACGCTCCGGTTCGTTGTAGATCTCGTGGTAGAGACCGTCGTAGACCTTGAGCGTGACATCGCCCGACACCTGCCCGGCGACCGCACGTGAGCCCGACAACGAGGCGACCTCGTCCGCCGAACCGTGCATCACCAGCAGCGGCACGTCCAGCTCGGGCAGCCGCGGTGTCACCGCACCCGCTGCAGCGAAGGCCTCTCCGCCGACCCGCGCCAACACCTTGCCGCGGTAGTTCAGGGGGTCGGTGTCATAGGCGTGCCGGGTCTCCGGGTCGCGGCTGACGAGATCCACGTCCAGCGGCTTGAGCACGCCGACATCGGGGGCAATCCGCGACAGCACCTTCGCCGCCAGCCGTTGGGCGCGCGAACCCACAGCGAGGTCAACCGGCGGCGCGGAGAGCACCGCCCCGCGCACGGGGTACGGCCTGCAGCCGACGCCGGTCAGGTAGTGAAGGACCGTCATCGCGCCCATGCTGTGCCCGATCAGGAACACCGGCAGCCCGTCGTACCGTGCCACGGTCGACCGGACGAACGCCTCGAAGTCGGTGACGACGTAGGCCAGCCGGCCGAAGTTGGACCGCGGCTGCCCCGCCGAGCGACCGTGCGCACGATGGTCGGGGGCGTACGCGGCGTACCCGGCCGCGTTCAGCCGGTCAGCGACGTGCGCGTAGCGACCGCCGTGCTCGGCGTAACCGTGCGCGATCACGACCACGCCGACGGTCTCACCGTCGGGTAGCCAGCCCTGCCAGTACTGCTGACCGCCGGAGCCGGCGACGTACCCCTCGACGTGATGGCTCATGCCACCCTCCCCACGGCGAGGACCTCGTCCAGGCCCTCAGCGAAGCACTCCATCAGCACGACGTGGTCGGCAACCGCGGCGCCATCGATGTTGAACCCGAAGCAGCAGGTGCCGACGTGCGAGCACATGCCGACCATCACGGCGACGCCCGGCAGCGGCGCGAAGGCGAACAACCGCTCGACGGCCGCCCCCGCGACGTAGGTCTGGTGGCGTACGCCGGGCACGTTGGACGCCGACAGGTCGACGGTGGCGCCGAGCTGGCTCAGGCTTGCGCCCACCCCCGACGGCAGTCGATTGGCCACCGGCGCCACCAGCCCGATCGCCGCAATCGCGGGCTCGGCGCGCACCG
Source organism: Nocardioides limicola (assembly GCF_016827675.1). GTDB lineage: Bacteria > Actinomycetota > Actinomycetes > Propionibacteriales > Nocardioidaceae > Nocardioides > Nocardioides limicola. The sequence continues at coordinate 446,873 of NZ_JAERJA010000003.1, forward strand.
ACAGCACCTGGCCGCGGATGGCGGCCATCCGCTCCACCGGGTCCTCGATGCCGACCGGACCGGCGAACAGGGCGCCTGCGAACTTGTTGCCGCCCATCGGGTCGCCGGGCCGGCGCAGAGAGACCGGCATCGCCATCGGCAGCGTCGTCACCTCGACCCCGTGCCGCTCGTGGTAGTGGCGCAGGCCGCCGAGCAGACTGGCCACGAAGGCGTCGTTGACCGAGCACCCGGCCGCCTTGCCAGCCGCGCGGAGGTCCGCGAAGGCGCACTCCAGCGTGCCGAACCGCCACGTCGTGCCGGTGCGTCCACGAAGCAGCGGCGACGGCTCGGCCGGTCCGGGCGTGAGCACCCGCCGCAACGAGCCGACGTAGCGCACCGCCACACCCGCCGCAGCGCGTGGGTGTCGGGCCACCACCCGGCCGGCACTCAGCAGGTCGCCCGCCGCGGCGGGCAGGCGCCGTACCTGGTCCCCGACCTCCTCAGCAGCCAGCCTCACCGGGTCGGTCGATACGCCCCGTGCCAACTCGGGCACCGGCGGCTTCGGAGTGTGCTTGCGCGTGCGGCTCTGCACCAGCGAGAAGAGCTGGATACCGCCCATGCCATCGGTGAGCGAGTGGTGCATCTTGAGCAGCAGTGCGGCCATTCCGGCCTTGCCACTCAGACGGAGGCCGGTGACCAGCACCGCCTCCCACAGCGGCCGGTCACGGTCCAGCGGGGCGAGCGCAAACGACTCGGCGTACGCCAGCAGCGCAGGCCACGAGCCGTCGTCAGGGGCCGAAGTGCGGCGCAGGTGGTAGTCGAGCGCGAACTGATCGTCGGGCACCCACGCCGGCGGGCCCACCGGCACCACGGGCTCCAGCACGCGGTCCCGAAACCGTGGCACCAGCCGAGTGCCCCACTCGTGGGCGGCGACCAACCGGTCCCAGTCGGGCTCGCTGTCCAGCAGCATCATCATCACGCCGGTCGAGGACATCACCGGGTGCCGATCGGAGCGCCACATCAGCGTCTCCAGCTCGTTCATCCGTGGCTCGCGGCCCCACGTCGAGGCGACCGCCCACGCCTCCTCCGGCGTGAGCGCACTCAGGTCGATCATGCGCCCTCCCCGTGCACCTCATGGCCGGGCCGCTGCTGCAACAGCCCGCGGTAGGCGTCGGCAACCGGCTGACCGTGGTTGAGCACGGCGTCCATCTCGGCCGCGATCGGCAACTCGACACCCCGCTCGGCAGCGATCTTGGTGACGACCGACGAGGTCTTCACCCCCTCGGCGACCTGGCCGAGCTCCGCGCACACCTGCTCGACCGTCTTGCCCGCCGCGAGTCCAAGCCCGACCCGCCGGTTACGGCTGTGCGGGCTGGTGCAGGTGGCGATCAGGTCGCCCATACCGGCCAGGCCGGCGAAGGTCTCGGCTCGTCCACCGAGCGCGACACCCAGCCTGGTCAGCTCCCGCAGCGCGCGCGTGATCACCATCGCCCGGGTGTTGTCGCCGGCGTCCAGGCCGTCACCGATGCCGGTGGCCACGGCATACACGTTCTTCAGCGCTCCGGCGATCTCCGCTCCGATGACGTCGTCGGTCGTGTAGACCCGGAACCGGCTGGTGTGGATGACCCCCTGCAGCAGCTCGGCGGTCTGGTGATCGGGCATCGCGATGGTCGCGGCCGCGGAGTAGCCCTGCACGATCTCACGCGCGATGTTGGGGCCTGCGAGAACGCCAGCCGGATGCCCGGGCAGGACGTCGGCGACCACCTCGGTCATCCGCTTGCGGGTGTCCTGCTCCAGGCCCTTCACCAGGGACACGACCGGGATCCACGGCCGTACATGGGCGGCGACCTGCTCCAGCACGGACCGGAACGAGTGCGACGGAACCCCCATCACCAGCACGTCCGCGCTGGCCACCGCCTCGGCCAGGTCAGCCGTGGCACGCAGGCCGGGGGCGAGCCCGAGGTCGCCGAGATAGCGCGAGTTGGTGTGCTGGGTGTCGATCTCGGCGGCCGTCGCGGGGTCGCGCGCCCACAACGTCGTCGGGGTGTTGCGGGCCGCGGTCGAGGCGACCGTCGTTCCCCACGATCCACCGCCCAGCACCGCTACGGTCGGGGTCCGCGCCATCATGCGCCTCCTGGCCATCTGTCGAGCGTGGAGACGAACAGGTTGCGCACGTGCGCCACCTGGTCGTCGAGGTTGTCGGGGGTCCAGTCGGTCGTCGGGACCGGATCGAGGACGGCGACCTCGACGGTGCCGGGGTGGATGATCGGCGAGCGGCGCCAGTTGAGCTCACCGGCGTTGCGCAGCACGATCGGCACCATCGGTACGCCTGCCTGCATGGCGAGGTGGAAGCCGCCCTTCTTGAACCGCTGGACTGTCGAGGTCGGCGTTCGCGTGCCCTCCGGCATGATCGCGACCGAGGTGCCCGCACGGATCCGGTCCACGAGCGCATTGACGTCGCGCTGGGCCGACTCCGGGTCCGAGCGGTCGATGAACGCCGGGTCCAGGAGCGCTCCGACCAGGGCGCCGCGCGGGTCGTAGCGTGCCTCCAACTTGGCGACACCGGTGAAGTCACGGCGCAGGAGCGAGGCCAGCACGATCACGTCAAGGCCGCTCTGGTGGTTGGCGACGAACACGCACGGCCGCCCTCTCCACAGGTTCTCCTCACCGAGCACGTCGACCTTCACGCCCGCGAGAGCGAGGGCCAGGTCGCTGCCGATCGCCATCCCGGCGTTCACTCCGAACCGCTTGTCGCGGTTGAGCAGCCCGACTGCCGCGCCCAACCCGACGCCCACGTTGAGGCCGACCATCGCGGCCGCAGTGCCGGCAGCCGCGCGCACCCCCGTCTTGTGCGGAGCCCGGAGCAACACGACCGGCCAGCCGTGCAACTGCGCGGCGCTGGCCAGGCCAGGGTGTGGGTTGAGGGCGTGCGGGGTGCCGACGCTGGAGAGGAAGGCGACGTCCTCTGCGCCGTTGGCGTAGGCAAAACTCGCGGGCAAGTCGACGTCCCGTTCACGGGCGAACGCCCGTACGGCGGCCGCCTTCGGCTCGCCCCACAGCATCGGTCCGGCCAGCTCGCCGGTGAGTACGCCGTCCTCTGCCACCAGTTCGGTGCACAGGATGTGACCGATGCCGAGGTCCCGCGCGACCGGCGCGATCTGGTAGCGGGTGGCCGAGGATGCCACCGCCACCGTGTGTCCCTTGCGTAGGTGGGCCGCCACGATGGCGCGTGCCTGCGGGCGCATCGTGCCGGCGATCTTCTGTACAAAGAGCCGCTCGCCCAGCTCGACGAGCAGATCCTCCGACTGGCCGCACAGACCGTCTGCGACGATGCCGCCCACCTTGCTCGGGTCGCCACCCAAGGTGCCGTCCAGGGAGGCGAGCAGGATCTGGGCGAACTCCTTCGGGCTGACGTCGCCGCGACGTAGCCGGTCGGCGTAGAACGGCCCGGCGGTGTAGCCCTCGACCAGAGTTCCGTCGAGGTCGAAGAAGGCGCCGATCTCGGGTCCGTCCGGCGAGGCCTCGATCCGGCTGATCAGCTCCCGCACGCCCAGCGCCGCCACAGTCATCTGACGCCGCCGTCCCTCGGGGCGGCCGCCCGATCGGCGATCCGGCGTACCCGGGCGCACGCGAGGAGGACCTCGCCGTGCAGATCGCGCCGCGCCGCCGCGGACGACGGCTCGTCGACCAGGCCGCGATGTCGCGCCATCCGCAATGCGGTGCGGAACAGCTCCATCGATACCGACTCCTCGCTCGCGATCCTGCGCTGCAGCGCCCACTGCTCGCCGACTCGCACGCACTCGGCGAGGAACTCACGCTCGTCGACAGGGCCGTCCTGGGCGGCCAGCCGGTCGGCGACCACCAGGTAGGAATCGAGATAGGGCCGCAGCACCAGGTGGGCGAGCAGCGGCTCCGCGCGGTCCAGCAGCGGTCCTGCGTCCTCGGCGGTCGCGGAGGCCAGCGCGTCCGCGTCGACGCCGAGTAGCCGAGCCTCGTCGACGAGCTCGGCCTCGAACTCCTCTCGCGAGGAGAAGAAGAACTCGAACTTCAGCAGGTCGCGCAGCCTCAGCGCCTCGGAAAGGACCACCTTGCGCGGGTCACCGCCGACCTCGGTCGCGGCCTGCAGTCCGACCTCTGCGATGGCCCGGTCGACCAGGATGTGGATCGCGGAGTTGCGGTAGAACGCCGCGACCAGGTGCTGATCGGCGCCGATCGCCCACACCGGCTCGGTGCCGCCGTCGTGACAGGTCAGGACGCCGGAGCCGACGAGCTCGGCGAGGGTGCGTCGGATCGTGGCCGGGGCCGTCAGGTCGGCGGCCCCGGCCACCGGCCAGCCACGCTGTTCGATGTAGGTGGCCAGCGGGCGTAGCGTGCTCAGCACCTCGGCCAGGGTCAACGCGGCGTCGGCACCGAGCAGCGCCAGGTTGACCACAGCCGTCGCGGTCACTGGCGTTGCACGATTGATCCGGTGCGAGATCTCCACGGCCAGCCGCTCAACCACGCGACCCTCGGCACCATCGGCACCATCGGCGCCGAGCGTCTCGAGCCGCTCTCGCAGCGGCAACGGCTCACCGAAGTCTACGTAGGTCCGCCCCAGTCGCTGGCTCTGCTGCCGTGCCAGGCGGGCCAGCCAGCGCACGTCCTCGGGCCGCTTCTTGCCACCACGCGCCTCCGCGGTCATCAGGCCGACCTCGTGCAGCTGGTCGTACTGGATCGAGACCGGCACCACATACACCTCTGGTCCGTCGGCCGCATGCACGGCGTCCACGACATAACGGAGGATGCCGTACATGGGTGGTCGCAGCTTGCCGGTGCGGGTCCTGCCCCCCTCGATCGACCAGGCCAGATTGCTCCGGTTCTGCACCAGGTGAGCGATGTAGGCACGCAGCACGAACCGGTAGACCGGCAACTCCCTCGTCGCACGCCGGACGAAGATCATGCCGGTGCGACTGGCGAAGCTGCCGAGTGGGAAGAAGTTGATGTTGTTGCCGCCGAAGGAGTAGATCGGCGAGACGCCCCGCGAAATGAGCGCCTCGGGATAGGCCCAGGCGTCCAGGTAGGAGCGGTGCGCGGGCAGGAAGACCAGAGAGTGTTCACGGTCCAGCTCGCGGATCGCGGCCACCCTGCCGTCATCGACCACGAGGTCATGCGCGCGCAGCATCCATCGGCCGAAGCGCTGCCAGGCGCCCGTCATCCGGTGGTCGAAGCTGGCCGACATCTCGTTGAGGTAGGCCGCCGCTTCGGACCGTACGTCGTCCGGGACTCGGCCGAGCGAGGTCGCCAGAGCCCGCAGCCCGCGCTCGAAGGCGGGGGCGGACATCAGGTCGTCGGGGGCGCTCACTATTCCACCCGCCTCAGCCGGTCACGATCACTGCTGCCGCCGTCGACGACCGTGGTGACCTCCAGGATCGTTCTCACGACCAGCGCCGGATCGTCGTACATGGGAACGTGCCCGACGCCGGGCAGCTTGATCACCTCGGCGCCGCTGACCTTCGCTGCTAGCGGCGCACCGAACGTCCGCCACGGGATCACCCGGTCGCGCCGCGACCACGCGAGCCGCACCGGCACCGACCCCGGATCGAGCGCCGCGAACGGCCCCTCGGCGAGTACCCCGCGCAACAGGGCGGGCGCGATCCGGCAGCTCCGCGCGTCGAGCACAAGGTCGTCGACCGGAATCCGCTCACCGTGAAGCAAGATCGGCAGCATCAGCCCCCGCCGACAGGCCCGCACTTTCAGCAGCCTGACCGCTCCCGGCGCCAGCAGAGCCCGTCGCCCCACCTCGATGGCGCCAAGGACGCGCTTCGCCATCCACGGTGAGGGAATGTGTCCGGCGGGGCTGAACCCCACGACGGACCTGGCCCGACCCCGCCTGGCCAGCTCCAGCGCGACCGCGCCACCCAGGGAGTTGCCGGCCACATGCACATCCTCGAGCCCGGCATCGTCGAGGTCCCGCTCGACGTGGTCGGTGATGGTCCGGAAGCTGACTCGCTCCCCCGGCCCAAGCTCCGGCCCGCCTCGGTGCCCGGCTAGGGTCGGCGCGAACACCTCGTGCCGCGCGGCGAGGGCGGGGAGCACGGGGCGCCATGCACGCCACGACGAGCCGCCGGGATGCAGCAGCACCAGCGGCGTCCCGGCACCACCGCGGTAGTGGCGGGAAACCTCGGGAGCAGGGTCTCGATCGGACAGCACCCGTCTCCCCATCCTCAGTCGGCGTAGTCGGGCAGGGGCGGTTCCGCGGTCACCTGCGGCGCGGTGACCAGCCCGGTCAGCGCATGGCCGCCACCAGAGGCCAGGCCGAGGGCCATGCCGACCAAGTCGATCCGCGGCATGAACCGGTTGAGGCACAGCCCGAGCCGATTGGTGAGTCGCGACGGATCCGCAGGCCCGGGATGGGTGAGCGCGTCGATGGTGAGCGCCCAGGCCACGCTATCGGCGACGATCGTGGCGTGTTCCACCACACGGAGGGGGCATACCGACTGCACCGAGATGTTGCTGCCGCCCGGGATGTGGCTTCCCGCTGGTTGCGGGAAGACGATCTCATCGAACGTGGTGTAGATGCTGGTGTAGGACGGGCCGACTGGCAAGCCGCCTTCATGCAGCCGGTTGATGTAGGTCGAACCGAACCGCACCTGCCACGCGATCGCGGCGCACGAGCCCGATGCACAGACCACGTCTCCGAGCCGAGTGCCGGTCACACCGGGTGCGAGGCCGATGTAGTCGTCAACTGCGGCCCGCACGTCCGGCCAGAACGTCATCGCCCACAGCGGATGCGAGCCGCCCTGACTATGGCCGATCACCGCGACCTTCCGTCCGGACAGCTCGCGCGCCTTCCGGATCGCGTAGACCATGTAGTCGGCCTGGTTGTAGACGCTCACCAACGATCGATCTGCCAACTCCACGGTGCAGACACCGAACCCGGCCTCGGGCAGCGCTCGTTCATATCCCCAGCCATACGTCTCCTTCACCGTCATTCCGGTGCCGGGCACCAGCACCACGGTCTTGCGTCCCTTGATGTCGGGCGTGCAGTTGACCGCCCGGTCCAGCACTGCGACCGATGTCTGGTAGGGCGGGCCCGGCAGACCGGGTGGGCTGGGTGGGCTGCCGGGAGGCCCGCCATCTCCGGCGGAAGCGCTGGGGGAGGCAAGCAGCACGACCGCCATCGCCGCGCCAACGAGGGCGGAAAGGAGCCGCCTCTGGGGCATCACGCCTCCGTCGAGGCATACAAGCTGTCGATCTCCGCGGCGTACTTGCGAGTGATCGGGCGTCGCTTGAGCTTCGAGGTCGGGGTCATCTCGTCGCCTCCCGGCAACCAGTAGTCCGGCAGCACGGTGAACCTCTTGATCTGCTCGATCCGCGAGAGCTTCTCGTTGCCGGCGTCGACGCTCGCCTGGATCTCAGCCAGGACGCGCTCGTCCTTGACCAAGCCGGCCGGGTCGGCATCCAGCCCCAGCTTCCCGGCATAGATGGCAGCCACCTCGGGGTCGAGGGTGATCAACGCGACGTTGTAGGACTTGCCGTCGCCGTACACCAGCGTCGGCCCGACCAACGGCGAGCCAGCCGAGATCGCGCCCTCGATGTTGCTGGGCGACATGTTCTTGCCGCCGGAGTTCACGATCAGCTCCTTCTTGCGGTCCACGATCTTGAAGTAGCCCGCATCGTCGACGACCACGACGTCCCCGGAGTGCAGCCAGCCGTCGGCGTCGATCGCCTCGGCCGTCCGCTCCGGTTCGTTCCGGTAGCCGCGCATGAGCCACGGCATCCGGACCAGCAGCTCTCCGTCGTCGAGGACCTTCGCCTCGGCGCCGGGTGCGATCTTGCCGATGGTGCCGATCCTGGCCTCATCCGGGGTGGTGCCGGTGCCGAGCATGCACTCGGACATGCCCCACATCTCCACCACCGGCAGACCGAGCTTCTGCATGAAGGCATGCACGTGGGGTGGGATCGCGGCGGCGCCCGAGAGCGCCCACTTCAGCCGGTCGAAGCCGATCTTGGCCCGGACGGCGTCCACGACCTGCGGCACCCCCGCCTCGAAGGCCGCAGCCAGCTTCTCGTCGGCACCGAGCTGAGCTTCCACGCCGAACTTGAGCTTCTCCCAGATCCGGGGCACGGCGGCGAAGGTCGTGGGCCGCACCTGCGGGAGCACCTGGGGCAGCTGGGTCGGGTCAGCCACGCTGGTGACCTGTGCGCCCTTGACGAACGCGTAGTAGTGGCAGAAGAACCGGTCGGCCGCGTGACATGACGGCAGATAGGAGATCGTCGAGTCTCCCGGCTCCAGGGGCCAGTACGTCTCCAGGGAGTCGATCAGCCGCAGCACTCCCCCGTGCGTGTGTTCCACGCCTTTCGGATTCCCGGTGGTGCCGGAGGTGTAGATCAGGCAGAGTACGTCTTCGGGTTGCACTGCGCGCCAGGCCGCCGCGAAGTCGAAGTCGTCGGTTGGCTGCAGTTTGTCGAGGTCGCCGTTCTCCACGACGAGCAGGTGGGCGAGCTCCACACCGGACGCCTTGATCCGGTCAACGAACTGCTGCTCAGTGACGACGATCTTGGTGTCTGCATGGGTGAGCAGGTAGTTGATCTGCTCGGCTGAGTTGGTGTTGTAGCCGGAGTACGTCGTGGCGCCGAGGTGCGACGCGGCCACCTCGGTGAGATTGAACTCGGGGCGGTTGGTCAACATCGACATGAACGTGTCGCCGCGCTTCAGCCCGAGAGCGGCCAGGCCGCCCGCGATACGGCGTACCTCGTCGCCGTACTGGCGCCAGGTCAGGCTGATGCTGTCGTCGGGGTTGCGCAGCGCGAGCTCATCGGAGTGGGCGGCGACGGTCTGCTGGAACGCCTCGGGGAACGTCGTGGGGTTGGACATCGAAATCTCCTGGATATCAGTTGGGAGGGGTGCTGAACAGAAGCCCGTAGGGCTTGGCGTCGACCCCGCCGGAGAGGTCGAACGAGATGAACTTGGGCTCGGTGTACTCGTCGAGGGCGCGGGGGCCGCCCTCGCGGCCGAGCCCGCTCTGCTTGACACCGCCGAAGGGGTACTCCGGCGGGGCGATGTGCCAGTCGTTGATCCAGACCATGCCGGCCTCGAGTTCCTCGGCGACGTCAAACGCGAGTTGGGCGTCCTGCGTCCAGACCCCTGCGGACAGTCCATAGTCGCTGTCGTTCGCGATGGCGATTGCCTCCTCCACCGTGTCGAATCTGATCACGGACACGACCGGTCCGAAGATCTCTTCCCTGGCGATTCTCATGTCGTTGGTGACGTCGGTGAAGACTGTCGGCTCGACCCACCAGCCCTTCTCGAACTGGGGGCCGGACGGCACGCCGCCCCCGCACGCCAGCGTCGCCCCCTCGGCCTTCCCAGCCTCGACGTAGCCCAGGATGCGGTCGCGTTGCGCCTCGCTGTAGACGGGCCCCAGGTCGGTGTCGTAGTCGAGCGGGTCACCGATGACCAGTGTCTTGATCCGCCGCACCATCCGCTCCACGAACTCGTCGTGGATCGCGCTCTGCAGCAGCAACCGCGTGCCGGACTCGCAGCCTTGCCCGGAGTGGGCGAGGAAGGCGAAGAGCGAGCCGTCGACAGCAGTCTCGAGGTCGGCGTCGTCGAGAACGATGTTGGGTCCCTTGCCGCCGAGCTCGAGGGTGATCTTCTTGACGTTGCCGGCAGCGGCCCGCATGATCTCCTTGCCGACTGCGGTCGATCCCGTGAAGCCGATCTTGCGGACGTCGGGGTGCTCGGCGAGCCGGGCACCCACGATCTCCCCCTCCCCGGTGATGACATTGAAGACGCCCGGCGGCAGTCCTGCCGCTTCGAACTCCCGGGCCAGTTCGATGAGCATCAGCGGTGCGTGCTCGTCAGGCTTGATGACCACGGTGTTGCCCGCTCCGAGCGCGGGAAAGACCTTCCAGACCGAGAGGACGAGCGGGATGTTCCAGGGCACGATCGCGGCGCAGACTCCGATCGGCTCGCGTCGGGTCTTCCCGGCAGCCAGGACGGGATGCAGGTTTGGCCCCCCGGACTCGAACTCGTAGCGACCTGCGAGCTCCGCGAGGTACTGCATGTGCCCGAGCGACGCACCGAAGTGGAACGGCTCGCACATCCGGATCGTGGCGCCGATCTCCTGAGCGTGCAGGAGGGCGAGCTCCTCGGTGCGCTCGGCGAACCGTTCGGTGACCCGCTGGAGGATCGCGGAGCGCTCCGCCGGCGACGTACGGCGCCAGGTGCCCTCCTCGTGCGCCGCCTTGGCTGCGGCGACGGCACGGTCGGCGTGCTCGAGGTCGCCGCGGGCGACCGTGGCCACGAGCTCCTCGGTCGCCGAGCTGCGGATCTCGTACGACGCCCCGGTGTCGACCCACTCCCCGTCGATGTACATCGAGAAGTGCGGCACGTCAGCCGTAGTGTTCTTGCCGCTCATGACTGCGCCGCGTCCTTCTCGGCAACCAGCTGCTTGTAGAGCGGGAAGACCGGCTTGGCTGCCGGCAGCAGTTTGAGGATCTTGCCCACGGGGCCTCGGGTCTTCGCCTCGCCCTTGGCCATCCCGACGGTGGCGTTGTACTCGCCCCGCCAGAACTTGTTGGCGTTGTCGGCCGACATGCTGATCGTCACGTCCGACTTGACGTCGCACTCCCCTTCGATGACCTCGATGCCGCCCGGGTCCAATCGAACGGTGAGGATCGCAGAGGGATTGGAGTAGTCCAACCGCAACGTGACGCCGGCTGCGCGCAGCTTGGGTCCGACCTTCTCGTCGCTGTCGGCGAGCCGGAACGCACCCCCGATGTACTTGTAGACCTCGTCCGCGTCCGCGAAGTATGACATTGGGCCTCCTCAGAACCGACTCTGCACGTGTGACTTGCGTCATCATATTGACTGACCGCCCGTACAGTCAATACTCTGAGTCCATGACTTCCAACGATCTCGACTACGACTGGATCGTGATCGGCTCAGGATTCGGCGGCAGCGTGGCCGCACTGAGGCTGGTCGAGCGTGGCTACTCGGTGTGCGTCCTGGAATGCGGGAACCGCTACGCGACCGAGGATCTGCCGAAGACGGCGTGGGAGGTGCGCAAGTACTTCTGGATGCCGCGGCTGGGCCTCCGCGGCATCCTGCGGCTCACCCCGTTCAAGGACGTGTCGATCATCAGCGGGGTCGGCGTCGGCGGCGGCAGCCTGGTGTACGGCGAGACCCTCTACCGCGGCACCGAGCGGTTCCGCGACGAGGTGAGCAGGGCGCTCGGGGAGCCGACCGACCTCGACCCCTACTACGACGTCGCCGAACGGATGCTGGGTGTCACTGACAACCCTCGGCCGAGCTCGCGTGACGAGATGGTTCTCGCCACCGCGGCGGACCTCCATCTGGATCTGGAGCGCTTCCACCCCACGCGGGTGGGCGTGTTCCTCGGCGAGCCTGGCAAGACCGTGCCGGACCCCTACTTCGGCGGCGAGGGCCCCGACCGGGCCGGGTGCGTGTTCTGCGGCGAGTGCATGGTCGGTTGCAAGCACAACGCCAAGAACACCCTCGACAAGAACTACCTCCACCTCGCCGAGCGCCGCGGCGTAGAGATCCACCCTCAGCGCATGGTCACCGACGTCCGACCGGCCGGAGTGGACGATGGCTCCGACGGTTACCTGGTGACGTCCGAGCGCGCCGGCGCGTGGGTGCGGAAGGACCGGAAGGTGCTCCGCGCGGCTGGAGTCGTTGTCGCGGCCGGACCGATCGGCACGAACCAGCTGCTCGCAAGCTGCAAGGAGCGGGGAACGCTCGCTGCGCTCAGTGACCAGCTCGGCCACGAGGTGCGCACCAATGCCGAGTCGATCGGGGCGATCACGCTGCGTGACAGGTCGGCCGACATCGGCGACGGCTTGAGCATCACCGGCAGCCTGTGGCGCAGTGACGAGATGCACTTCGAGAGCGTCACCTATGGCGGCAAGGCCGACTCGATGGGGCTGCTCTTCCTGCCGATGACCGGTGCCGGGAGCCGGCTCACTCGCCCACTGAAGCTGCTCCTGCAGATCCTGCTGCACCCCATCGACTTCCTGCGCGCCTCCAACCCCAAGGGCTGGTCCACACGCTCGATGGCGTTCGGGGCGATGTGGAACCGTGATGGCGCACTCCAGTTCACACGCAAGCGTCGGCTGCGGGGCGGCGTACGCCTGCAGACGCACCAGGACCCCGACAACCGCAACCCGACGATCATCCCGGAGGTCAACGAGTTCCTCGCGGCGATGGCGAAGAAGTACGACGCGATCCCGCAACTGTGGGCCACCGAGGCGTTCAACATGTCATTCACCGCGCACATCCTGGGCGGCGCAGTCGTCGGCACCGATCCCGCCACGGGCGTCGTCGATCCGCACCATCGCGTGTTCGGCTACCGGAACCTCCTGGTGACCGACGGGTCCGCGATGCCCGCGAACGCGGGTGTCAACCCGAGCCTCAGCATCACCGCCCTGGCCGAGCGGGCGATGACGTACGTGCCCGCCAAGGATGGATCACCCGTCACCGGCGGGATCGGCTACGAGCCGCCGACCCGCCACCCCGCCACCGAAGGAGACTCATGACCCACGCAGTCCTCGTCGACGCCGCTCGCACCGCCTCCGGTAGGGGAAAGCCCGGTGGCGCCCTCTCGGGCGTCCACCCGGTCGACCTGCTCGCCGAGGTGCTCGAAGCCCTCGTGGCGCGCACGGGCGTCGACCCCGCGGTGATCGACGACGTGATCGTCGGCTGTGTCTCCCAAGCTGGCGAGCAGACCGGCAACCTCGCCCGACAGGCCGTGTTGGCCGCCGGCTTCCCTGAGAGCGTGCCAGGGACCACGGTCGACCGACAGTGCGGCTCGAGCCAGCAGGCTGTCACCTTCGCGGCCCAGGGCGTGCTCGCCGGCGCCTACGACGTCGTCGTGGCCGCCGGCGTGGAGTCGATGAGCCGGGTACCGATGTTCTCCAGCACGATGGGCAAGGACATCTACGGCGAGCGGATCACGAAGCGCTATCCGCTCGGTCTCATCCCTCAGGGCTACGCCGCCGAACTGCTCGCCGCTCGCTGGAAGGTCACCCGCGAGGAGATGGACGAGTACGCCGCACGCTCACACCGGCTCGCCGCCGAGGCGATGGAACAAGGGCTCTTCGATCGCGACATCGTTCCGGTGCCGATCATCGATGCCGATGGAAACCCGGGGGCACACGTCACGGATGAGACGGTGCGTCCCGGCACCACCGCGGAGTCGCTCGCCGAACTGAGGCCGGCGTTCGTCGACAACGCTGTCGCTGCCAGGTATCCCGAGATCGACTGGCGGATCACGCCCGGCAACAGTTCTCCACTGACTGATGGTGCTTCCGCAGTTCTGATCATGAGCGGCGAGCGCGCGACCGAACTGGGGCTCACTCCACGGGCACGTTTCGTGTCCTTCGGACTGGCGGCGGCTGACCCCGAGATCATGTTCACCGCACCGATCCCGGCCACGCGTCAGGCCTTGGCGCGCGCAGGACTCGACATGGATGACATCGATGCCTACGAGGTCAACGAGGCCTTCGCCCCGGTGCCCCTCGTGTGGGCACGGGAGGTCGGGGCAGACCTCGCCCGCCTCAACCCGCGGGGCGGGGCCATCGCGTTGGGGCACGCGCTGGGTTCGACCGGCACCCGCCTGTTGGGCACGCTGGTCACGCACCTGGAGAGCACCGGTGGGCGCTATGGACTGCAGACAGTATGCGAGGCAGGTGGGCTGGCCAACGCCTTGGTGATCGAGCGGCTCTGAACGCGCTCGAGGTCAGGTCGATTGGGCTTCTTCGAGGCATGTTCGGACCGTCGCCACGATCCCGCCGACCGGATCCGCAAGATCCTTAAGACGCGACCGCTTGACGAGGATCCCGCCGAGCACGACGTCAACGAACGCACTTCCGACCTGCTCGGGCCGCCAGGAGCCATCCGGCCGGAACCAGGCCCACATCCACTGGAGCGAGCCGAACATCTGCAGGACTGTGAGTTCGGGATCGAGGTCGCGGAAGGTCCCTGCGGCGATCCCCCGCCGCACTTCGAGCACCACCGTCTGCTGCATTTCGCGGCGAAGTTTGCGGACCTGCTGCATCGCGGGGTCGGCGGCGAGTTGGACGACCTCCCGTTGGGTCGCCACGGTCGCGTCACGCGCGACCTCGTGCAGCAGTGCGGACGCGTGAATGACAGCAGCGACACGTTCCTCCGGCCTAGCCAACCGCTCCCACATCAATGCGACCGCCGCTAGCTGGCGAGTCATGTAGGTCTCCTCGAGTTCACGGAGCATCTGCGCCTTGGTCCCGAAGTGGTGGACGATCGTGCCTTTGGACATGCCGAGTTCGGCAGCGATGTCGCCGAGGTTGGTTGACTCGTAGCCGCGCTCCGCGACGTGGTGGATGAATGTCGCGTGGATCTCGGCGCGCCGGCCGATTGGTCTCGGCATCTGTATCCTCCCTCTCCTTGATCGTCCGACACAAACCGCACGGACGGTCTACCGTCACATCCTACGAGACCTTTGCCGACCAATCCGGAGCGGTGTCCCCCGGTGTGACCTGTTCCCGCATGAACCGACCTGCGCGCGCGACCGCCACGCGTGCCTCTGGCAGGAAGGTGAAGACCTGGAACACGTGCACCTGCCCGGGCCACACCTCTATGTGGTGCTCGACACCGGCGTCAGCAAGGGAGGCGGCGAGGGCCTCGGCATCGCCCAGCATGCACTCGGTGCTACCCACTTGGATGAGCACGGGCGGCCAGTCCCGTTTGTCCTGGTCGAGCACGGCGATCCTTGGGTGCGTCGGAGACTCGCCTGCGAGGTAGGAGGCCGCACATCGAAGGCCATACTGCGGGGACAGCATCGGATCACGTCGTGCCGAATCGCGAGGGAGCGCACGAGTTGCGGTCACGTCGAGCGCGGGTGACATCAGATGGACTGCAGCCGGCATCGGCAGGCCGATCCGCCGCACGTCGTGGAGGAGGCTGCCGATCAGGGCGCCGCCGACAGAGTCACCGGCGAGCACGATCCTCCCCGGGTCGATGCCCTCGTGCAGCAGCAGCCGGTAGGCCGCAAGGACGTCGTCAGCGGCGGCGGGAAACGGGTGCTCCGGCGCGAGTCGGTAGTCGACGAAGAAGGCCGCCAACCCGCTTGCCGCGGACAGTCGCCGAACGACGTCGCGGTGGGAACGCAGCGACCCGAAGACGAATCCCCCGCCATGGACATAGAGGATCATGCCCCGACCGCGGTGAGCGTCCTTGCCACGAACCCAGTAGCCGCGGACCGCCCCCTTCCGGACCAGCCTGGTCCGCACGCCGATCGGCAGCGACAGCAAGCCATAGACATCCGTGACGGCACGGAGCACCCGCAGATCGCAGCCACCAGCCTGCGAGCGGTCGGTGTAGGGCCGAAGCGACCGCGACAATGCGAAGGCCAGTATGCGCGCTCGGCGGGTTCGGTTCATCACGGACTGCTACCTCGGCAGATAGATGGACTTGAGTTGTTGGTAGGCCGCGAGCCCCTCGGGGCCGAGTTCGCGGCCCAGACCGCTGTCCTTGATGCCACCGAACGGCGAACCGTGGTCGAGGGTGAAGCCGTTGACGCCGACAGTGCCCGTCTGGATCCGCCGCGCCACCGCCGTGCCCCGCTCCACGTCGGAGGACCAGACCGTGCCCGCAAGACCGTAGTTGGAGTCGTTGGCGATGCGCACCGCGTCGTCGTCGTCCTCATAGGGGATGACCGCGAGCACCGGGCCGAAGATCTCTTCGCGTGCCACAGTGTGGTCGTTGTGGACGTCAGCGACGATCGTCGGTTCCACGAACCAACCCCGGTCATTGTCAGCCGGGCGCCCACCCCCGGTGGTGATCCGGCCCCCGTCCGCGACGGCACGGGCAATGTAGTCCTCGACACGGTCACGCTGGCGGGCGCTCACCAGTGGTCCGATCACCGTCGACTCCTCGAGCGCGTCGCCGACGGAAACCGAGCTCGCGAGTGCGGTGAAGGCGTCGACCACCTCGTCGTACCGGTTCCGCGGCGCCAGGATCCGGGAGCTGACATAGCAGCTCTGGCCGCTGTTGAGCAGGGTGACGGCGAACATCGCCTTCATGGCCCGACCGAGGTCGACGTCGTCCAGCAAGATGCCGGCCGACTTGCCTCCGAGCTCCAGCGTCACCGGCCGAAGCAACCGGCCACATGCCTCGGCGATGATGCGGCCGACTCCGGTCGACCCCGTGAACGCGACCTTGTCGACGAGCGGGTGGGTCACCAGACGCATGCCGGCTCCGGGACCGTCGCCCGGCACGATGTTGATCACGCCGGGGGGAAGCTGGGCCGCGGCTGCCGCTTCGCCTACCACCTGCGCATCGAGGGCCGTCTCTACCGCGGGCTTGAGCACGACCGTGCAACCCGCCGCCAGCGCGGGAGCCAGCTTGAAGAAGGTGAGGGTCTGCGGGAAGTTCCAGGGCACGATCGCGCCCACGACACCGATCGGCTCACGTCGTACGGCTGTCGAGCCCGACACCAGCGAGGGGCGGACCTCTTCGATGTCGGCCTTCGAGACGAGGTCGGCGTAGTAGCGCAGCAGGGTTGCCGGCACCGTCGATTCGACCTGGCGGGAGATCCGGATCGGCATGCCATTCTGGAGCGAGACCCGGGTCGCGGTGTCCTCGCCGCGGGCGACCAACTCGTCGGCGAACCTCTCGAGCGCGGCCGCGCGCGCGGCCGGGTCCCACGTGGACCAACCGGTCGGGTCGTCGAACGCACGCCGGGCCGCACCGACGGCGGCGTCGATGTCGGCCGGTCCCCCACCGACCGCGCGTCCGACAAGCTCCTCGGTGCTCGCCGAGTGGACGTCGATCGGGAGCGGGTCGACCGGGGCCAGCCAGCGGCCGTCGACGTACAGGGAGTCGTAGGTGATCATGCGCCGTCCTTGTGATGGTTGAGAAGCAGCACCGGCTTGATGACGTCGCCGGCATGCATCGCGCGCTCCGCCTCGTTGATGTCATCGAGCGCGAAGTTGGTGATCAGCCGGTCGAACGGGAAGCGGCCCTGCTGCCACAGTTCGACCAGGCGCGGGATCAGAAGCTGTGGGACCGCATCGCCCATCAGGATCCCCTTGACGGTGCGCCCCATAGCGAACTGCTGTGGGGTGAACGGGATCGGCTTGAGAGCGACCCCAAGCATCCCTGCCGTCCCTCGCAGCCGGAGGACGTCGACCGCGGTCGCGATCACCGACGGGACGCCGGTGTTGTCGAGGCTGAAGTCGAGGCCTCGAGGCACGAGCGCGCGGATCTGCGCGGTCAGATCCGGAGTTGTGGCGAGGAAGGTGTGCGTTGCGCCAAGCTCCGTGGCGAGGTCGAGCCGCTCCGGCTTGAGGTCGACGGCAACGATCGTGGTCGCGCCGGCGACCCGGGCAGCCATCACCGCGGAGAGGCCGACGGTCCCGGCACCGAAGATCGCGATGCTGTCGCCCGGGCCGACCCCCAGGGAATCGAACACAGATCCGGCCCCGGTGAGGACACCACAGCTCAACGGCCCCAGCAGTTCCAGCGGGAGCGAGGCGTCGACCTTGACCACCTGGCGGGCGTCGACGACGCACCGGTCGGCGAACGACGACTGCCCGAACCACCGCGCCTGCACCGGCCGACCGTCGGAGTCTGCGGCGTTCGTCATACGTCCCTCGCGGAAGCCCGACATGTTGAGGGGCCAGAAGGAGTCGCAGTAGGCCGGCAGCGCGTCGGTGCAGTTGCGGCAGCTGCCGCACGAGCGGAAGGACAACACCACGTGGTCGCCGACGGCGACACCGGTGACCGCAACGCCGACCGCCTCGACGACTCCCGACGCCTCGTGTCCCGGGATCACCGGTGGCTTCACCACCGGCGTCCGAGGGAGCAGATCCGTGTGGCAGATACCGACACCGGCGACCCGAACCACGACCTCCGACGCGCCTGGTGCGTCGAGGGTGACGTCCTCGATCGAGAACGGCCCGCCGGACTCCCGAAGGATTGCGGCTCGAACGTTCAGAGAAGGGTCGGGCATGCACCAAGGTTACTGACTGACCATACGGTCAGTCAATACGTTCAGGGAACTGTCCTCCGAGCCGGCCTATCGCGCACGCGGCGGCCTCGGCCGAGCTGGCACCGATCTAGCCGCCACCGCGAAGGGTGGGCGAACGAAGCGTGGCCCCAACCGGCAGTCAGGGCCACGCTCGTCGGGAGGTCAGCCGATCAGTTCCGGCCCCACAGCTCCTTGAACTGGTCCCGGTAGTCGGCCGGGAACACGGGATTCGCAACATCGATGGCGTCGACGTTCGAGGCGTTCACGACATAGCTGAGGGTCGCGTCCTGCCACGGGTTGCTGGCATCTCCTGTCACGGCACGCGCGACGGTGTCGATCATCGCCCATCCCATGACCTCGAGCGGGAACGTCGCCCAAGCTCCGGGGGCGCCATCCTTGACCGCACTCAACTGCGCCTGACTCGGGAGTGCGCCGTACACCTGGATCTGGGTGAGGCCGGCCTGCTGCAGCTGCGCATCGAGTCCGAGCGAGATCTGAGCCGCGTCGGCGAAGAGGTAGTTCACCTCCGGGTTGGCCTGCAGATAGGACACGACCTGACCGACGTGCTGACCGGTGAATACGTCGGTCAGCGATACCTCGACGAGATCGTGACTGCACTCATCACATGCGCCAGTGACAACCTTCTCGACCTCGGCCGCCATCGAGCCGAGCGTGTCGGCAAACTGCGGAACTGTCACCTGAGCGACGTGGATCGGCGTGTCCCCTGCATCAACCACCAACTGCTGCGCCGCGAGGTTGGCGGCGTGGGCCGTGTTTGTCTGCGTCGTCAGGATCGGATATAGATTCTCGTCGGCAACCGCGCTGGAGGTCGCCGCGACGAGCGGGATGCCCGCCATGCTCGTCAGCTCGTAGACGGGATCGAGCTGCTGCTGGACGAGCGTGTTGGTCACCATCGCGTCGGGGCCGGATTCGACCGCAGAGATGACCGCCGACTGGAACGATGCCGGGTTCGCCGGATCGTAGCTGAACTCATGCATGGTCCAGCCGAGCTCTGCCGCAGCAGCCTTCATGCCGTTGAGGAAGGACGTCGATTGGTCGATTCCGTTGTAGAGGTAGGCAACCGTGATGTCGGCCGGAATGTCGCCCTCGACCGGATCGGTGACCGGCAACTCCGTAGGCTGCGTCAGCAGCTCCGACGTCTCACCCACGGGCGTGCGGTCACTCCCGGCTGAGTCGCTGTCTCGCGAGGCGCAGCCGGTCAGGACCAGCGCTCCCACGGCACCGGCGGCCAGCCAGCGCCTTCCCGTTTGTTTGATCGACATTGTTTCCTTCTTTCTCTCGGGTGACGACGGCGATTCCCGCCGTCAGGAGCGGCTTCCTTAGCCCCTCGGTGAGGCCGCCGGGTTCACTCAATGGCCGACGCTGGCGCGCCGAGTCCGCCATGTCCCGGCCGCGATCGCGATGAGCAGGATCGTGCCGTTGAAGGTGTGGGTCACCCACGGCTCGGCGCCGGACAGTTGAAGTCCCTTGATCCCCGCGCCGATGAGAAGCAGTGCGATGACCGTGCCACCGACGTTGACCCGACCACGGACCTGAGTGGCCCCCAAGAACACGGCCGCGATCGTCGGGAACAGGTAGCCGGGGCCAGTCACTGTCGACGCAATACCGACCTGGGACGCGAGCAGGACCCCTGCCAATCCGGCGATGGCACCCGAGGCGACCAGCGCGAGGAACTGGACCCGCGCGACGTGGATGCCAGCCAAGCGGCTGGCGACGGGGTTGCTCCCGACGGCGAGCGTCTTACGACCAGCAGGAGTGTGCTCCAGCCACACCCACGCCACGAAAGCCAGCACGGCGAGCACGATCACCAAGTAGGGAACGGGCCCGATGCCGCCCCGTCCCAGATTCTTGAACTCCTGCGTGAAGAGCCCATAGATCTGGGCGCCCTTGGTCAGATACTCGGCGAGTCCCAGCACCACCGACGACATCGCCAAGGTGACGACGAAGCTCTGGAGCTTCACATAGGCAACCAGCAAGCCGTTCATTGCCCCGACAGCGGTGGCGACTGCAATCGCCACCGCAGCGAGGACCACCTCCGGGTACGTCGTTTGCACCGAGAGCCAGATCATCATCACCATCGAGAATCCGGCCACGCTCGCGAACGACAGGTCGAACAAGCCTGCCGCAAAGGGAATCATGACGCCGATGGCAAGGACTCCGGTGATCGCCACGCTGGCAAGCGCAGTGGTGAGCGTGACCTCGGAGAAGAAGACGCCGGGCAGCGTGATCGTGAAGTACGCGATCACGAGCACCAGTCCGTACACACCGCTATAGCGGGAGAAGGGCAAGGGCCGCGGGACGCGACGCCAGAACGGGACCACGCTGACATCGGCGTCAGCCGCGCGGTCGGTGGTGGGCAACTGTTCTTCGATAGTCACGTCAGTTCTCATTTCTTGGCGGACAGGGCAAGTGAGTCGATTGCTTGGACAGTGAGCTGGTCGCCCGCCAACTCGCCGACGATCCGGCCGTGGGCCACCACGACCACCCGGTCGCACTCTGCGGCGAGTTCCTCGCTGTCCGTCGACGCCATGAGGACGCCACTTCCTGAGCGGGTCGCGTCGCGCAACAGCGCATAGATGTGACCTCGGGCGCCGACATCCACACCTTGCGTGGGCTCGTCCAGGGCGATCACCTTGGGTTGGCGCCGCAGCCAGCGACCGACGATCACCTTCTGCTGGTTCCCGCCGCTCAGCGTCAGGATGGGATCGTTCGCCTTCCCGAGATCGACCGTGAGTCGGGACAGCCAGTCCACCGCGTCGCGACGCTCGGCCTGCGCGTCCACCAGCCCGAAGCGACGAAAACTCCCCAGCGAAGCGATCGAGAGGTTGGCCGTGACGTCGAGGTCGGGAACCACTGCCGTGCGCAGCCGATCGGCGGGCACCGGCCCGAGACCGGCCTTGATCGCGTGCCGCGGTTCGCCCGGAGCGACCTCGGCGCCGCCGACCGTCAGCGAACCGGCGCGCGGGATGACCCCTGCCATGGCTGGGATGACCGACCCTCGACCCGATCCGTCCACACCCGCGATCCCGACGACCTCGCCGACCCGGAGCGTGAGGTTGAACCCCGACAGCCCCACCGTGGTGAGGTCCTTGGCCTCGAGCACCACACCGTCGTTGACGGGGCTTGTCGAGGACGGCGCACTGGGGAGCGCAGCCGCTGGCGTGGAGGCAGCGCCGCCGAGGATGAGGTCGACCAGGTCGTCATGGGAGAGTTCTGCCGCAGGTCGTGTGGCCACCACGCGGCCGCCGCGGAGCACCGTCACTTCGTCGGCGAGGTCGTGAACCTCGTTGAGGTGGTGGGTCACGTAGACAACTCCGAGCCCCTGCTCGCGGAGCCGCCGCACCGCACGGAACAGGGTCTGGGCCTCCTTGGACGGCATGGCCGCTGTCGGTTCGTCAAGCACGATGACTGCCCGTTTCCCGGACCAGTCCTGGAGTGCGCGAGCAATGGCCACGCCCGCCCGTTGGGCGGCTCCGAGTTCGCCAACCGGACGATGGACGTCGAAGTCGAAGCCCAGGGACCGGATGACCTCCCAGGTCCGCTCGGTCGAGCGTCGCCAGTCGATCACAGTGCGGCCTCGGGTCAGGTAGCCGGCACCCAACGCCAGGTTGTCCACAGCGCTGAGTGCGTCCACCAGCCCCAGGTCCTGGTGGACGAACCGCAGCCCCACCTCGTCGGCCGAAGTGTGGTCGCCGAGCCGGAAGACCTCGCCGAAGACGTGACCGTCGACGGCGTGATCGGGACGGTGGTAGCCCGCGAGCACCTTGATCAGGGTGGACTTCCCGGAGCCGTTGTGGCCGACGAGCGCGTGAACGGTCCCGGGCGGCACCTCGAGATCCACGTCGTGGAGCACCGTGGTGCCGTTGAAGCTCTTGCTGACTCCCGAGACACGCAGTGCCGCTGTGCTTCTCACAGCGTCACCAGACACGACGTGGTCCCCGGGCATGGCGCACTCCCTCTCAGATGGCGGCACTGCCGCACTCAGCTCCTAGTCGTGAGAGTGAGTGTAATCACTGACCGTGCGTACGGTCAATACCTCTGATGAAACCCCCACCGGAACTGCACGCGGATACGGCGATGCCTTGCCCGCGACCGCCACCGGCGCGCTTCTCAACCGCGGGGTGTCACAGTGGAGGCATGAACTTCCGCATCGAGCACGACTCCATGGGTGAGGTCCGGGTCCCGGCGGACGCACTGTGGCGGGCCCAGACCCAGCGGGCTGTGGAGAACTTCGCCATCTCCGGGACTCCGTTGGAGTCCCGGCTGATCCGCAGCCTGGGCCTGGTCAAGGCCGCGGCGGCCCGCGCCAACGGGACCCTGGGCGTGCTGGAGGTCCCGCTCGCCGAGGCGATCGCCGAGGCGGCGCTGCAGGTCGCCGCCGGGAAGCACGACGACGCGTTCCCGGTCGACGTCTTCCAGACCGGGTCGGGCACGAGCTCGAACATGAACGCCAACGAGGTGATCGCAACGCTGGTCTCGACCGGCAACCGCGAGGCGCATCCCAACGACCACGTGAACGCCAGCCAGTCCTCCAACGACGCGTTCCCCACCGCGATCCATGTGGCCGCGACCCTGGCCGTGGTCGAGGACCTGATGCCGGCACTGGAGGTGCTCGCCGGCTCACTGGAGGCCAAGGCGGATGAGTACGACGGACTGGTGAAGTCCGGGCGCACCCACCTGATGGATGCCACACCGGTGACGCTGGGTCAGGAGTTCTCCGGCTATGCGGCCGCGGTGCGGTACGCCGTGGAGCGCTTGGACGGCGTACTCCCCCGGGTCCGGGAGTTGCCGCTCGGCGGCACGGCGGTGGGCACCGGGATCAACACTCCGCCGGGTTTCGGTGCCGCCGGTATCGCCGAGCTGGCCACGCTCACCGGTCAGCCGTTCACCGAGGCCCGCAACCACTTCGAGGCGCAGGGGGCGCGTGACTCTCTTGTGGAGCTCTCCGGGGTGCTGCGCACCTACGCCGTCGGGCTCACCAAGATCTGCAACGACCTGCGCTGGATGGGATCGGGCCCCACCACCGGGCTCGCCGAAATCGCACTGCCGGACCTGCAACCGGGCTCCTCGATCATGCCCGGCAAGGTGAACCCGGTGCTCCCCGAGGCGACCCTGATGGTCTGCGCGCAGGTGGTCGGCAACGACGCCGCGGTGGCCTGGGGGGGCGCCGCGGGCAACTTCGAGCTGAACGTGATGATGCCGGTGATGGCCCGCAACGTGCTGGAGTCGATCCGACTGCTGGCGAACGCATCGACGGCGCTGGCGACCAGGTGCGTGGACGGGATCACCGCCAACGCCGAGCGGATGAGGCGGTACGCCGAGTCCTCACCCTCGGTGGTCACCCCGCTGAACGCCTACCTCGGCTACGAGCAGGCGGCGAAGGTGGCCAAGCGGGCGCTCGCCGAGGGGGCGACGATCCGGGAGACGGTGCTGGCGATGGGGTTCGTCGATCGGGGCGAGTTGACCCTGGCCCAGCTGGATGCCGCACTGGACGTCGAGTCAATGACCCGCCCCTCAGGCGAAGAGGGATGAGAGGCCGACAATGGCGATGACGATCAGCACCGCCACCAGGAACCACAGCCCGAACCTGTTGCCGCCGACTTCTTCGACAGCCGTGGGGCGGGGCTTGGACAGCGCCGCCGTGTCGACCGGCTGCCCGCTCGCCGCCCGCTCGAGGGAGTCCAGGTAGAGGTCGACCTCAACCATGTCATAGCCCTCCCGCAGCCTGACCGGGGTGAAGCGCGCGTGTGCGACCCGTTCCGGTTCGAGGCTGCCGGCCGCCAGGTCGCGGCGGGCCTGCGCGATGAAGGTGTCGACCTCGGCCATGTCGTAGCCCTCGCGGAGGCGGCCAACGGTGAAGTGTGGATCGGGCAACTCTGCAGTCACAGCATGGATCCTAGGTGGCGGACCGCCCAGGGCACCTCACTCACCCAGGCGCGGGAACGGCTCGGTGGCGAAGACGACCTCGACGGGCACGCCGAAGTAGCCGGCGATCCGCAGGGCCAGGTGCAACGACGGGCTGTACTCGCCGCGTTCGAGGTAGCCGACGGTCTGGTAGTGCACCCCGACCGCGGTGGCCAACTGGCGCCGGGAGATCCCGCGCTCTGCGCGGAGCATGGCGATCCGGTTGTGCACGACCTCGCGCTCGGACTGGCTGTTCATCGTGGTCCTCGCGGGTTCAGTAGCTGCGGGTCAGGAACTCTTCGCGGCGGGCGGCCACACTCGAGCCGGACTCCCGGCGCGCCATCCTACGCAGCAGCACCGGCGCCAGCACGAAGCCCAGCACCGCCCAGACGCCGAGCACGCCGAGCATCTCGACGGTGCGCCACGATTCACCGATCTCCACCACCGCCATCTCCGCGGGCAGCAGCGCCGCCCGGGATCCGAGACCGAGCCAGTAGAAGGGCAGCGCCTGGCCCACCCACTGCAGCCAGAGCGGCAGCGCGGTGAGTGGATAGAAGATGCCGGAGACTCCGACGAAGAACATCGAGCTGAGCCAGATCCACCCGAACTGGGCGGTGCTCTTCAGCATCGCTCCGATGGCGGCGCCGATCGGCACCGTGGTCAGCATGCCCAGCGCGAAGATCGCGGCCAGGATCGCCCAACTGCGGGCTTCGCCGAACCGCAGGTGCTCGATCACCAGCAGAGCCGGGAAGACCAGCAGCAACAGCGTGATCAGGGTGGTCAAGGTCAACGTGACGATCTTGGCGATCAGGTACGCCGGCATGCCGTGCGGCGTCGCCTTGGCCCGCAGCAGGGTGCCGTCCTCGCGTTCGGCCGCGATGATGCTCGGCGCACCCAACAGACCGCCCATCGCGATACTCATCCCGATCAGGCCGGGCAGCACCATGGCACCCAGGGCGAAGTCGGTGCCGGGGACCGTGCTGTCGCGCATGAAGACCAGCACCGCCGCGAAGATCGCCGGCATCAGCAGGTACCACGCCAGCTCGCCGGCGTTGGTCAGCGAGTGCTTGGTCTCCAGCAGCCCGCGACGGACGCCGGCCCGCACCACTGTCGAGCGCACGCTGGGACTGCTCATCGGGTGACCTCCTCGAGTTCGGTGATGTTCTCGGCGCGCTGGACGAGCCCGAGATAGGTGTCCTCCAGGTTGGCGCGGCGGACCTCGAGGTCACTCACCTCGGGGTGGGTGGCGAGCAGCTGTCTGACAAAGCCGGTGGGGTCGCCGGCGGCCGAATGCACGTGCCGTTCCCCGTCGGTGGTCCAGCGGACCTCGGCATGGGTGGACATCTGGCGGGCGAGCTCGTCGGCGCTGCCCTCGGCCACGATCCTGCCGCCGTCGAGGATCAGGATCCGGTCGGCGAGCCTCTCCGCCTCGGCGAGGTCATGGGTGGTGAGCAGGATGGTGGCTGCCTCGAAGTCCGAGAGCCGGTGGACCAGGTCCTGGAAGTCGCGGCGACCGTGAGGGTCCATGCCGGCGGTGGGCTCGTCGAGGAAGATCAACTCCGGCCGCCCGACGATCCCGATCGCCAGGTCGAGGCGGCGCCGCTGGCCGCCGGAGAGGGACTTGATCCGCAGGTCGGCCTGTCCGGTGAGACCGACCAGGTCCAGCAGTTCCCCGGTCGGCCAGGGTCGCGGTCGGTCCTGGGTGGAGTACGGACCGTAGAAGAGACCGAGGTAGTCGAGCAGTTCGTTGACCTTCCACTTCGAGTGGTCCCGCCACGACTGCAGCACCACACCCAGACGGGCCCGCCAGTCCTCGCCGCCGTGGGCCGGATCCACACCCAGCACCGACACCTCGCCCGCCGAACGCATCCGGAACCCTTCGAGGATCTCGATGGTGGTGGTCTTGCCGGCCCCGTTGGGCCCGAGCAACGCCAGCACCTCGCCCCGGTGGGCGGTCAGATCGACCCCGTCGAGCACATCCTTGGCCCCGTACCGCATCCGGAGGTCGCGCACCTCCACAATCCGATCCTCACTATCTCCCATAGCAGAGATACTACATACCGCTGCAGGACTGCGCTACCTCTGAACGCGGTCGGCTCTCACATGGTGACGTTCTCGAGCATCTCCGTGACCAGAGCGGCGATCGGTGACCGCTCGGAGCGGGTCAGCGTGATGTGTGCGAAGAGCGGGTGGCCCTTGAGTTTGTCGACGACGGCGACCACACCGTCGTGGCGACCGACCCGGAGGTTGTCACGCTGGGCGACGTCGTGGGTGAGCACCACCTTGGAGTTCGCGCCGATCCGCGACAGCACCGTCAACAGCACGTTCCGCTCCAGCGACTGGGCCTCGTCGACGATCACGAAGGCGTCGTGCAGGGAGCGACCGCGGATATGGGTGAGCGGCAGCACCTCGAGCATGCCGCGGGCCAGCACCTCCTCGATGACGTGCTGGTTGGTGACCGCACCGAGGGTGTCGAAGACCGCCTGGGCCCAGGGCGACATCTTCTCGCTCTCCGAGCCTGGCAGGTAGCCGAGCTCCTGGCCGCCCACGGCGTACAGCGGCCGGAACACCACCACCTTCTTGTGCTGACGGCGCTCCATCACCGCCTCCAGACCGGCACACAGCGCCAGCGCTGACTTGCCGGTGCCGGCGCGGCCACCGAGAGAGACGATGCCGACCTCGGGGTCCAGCAGCAGTTCCAGGGCGACCCGCTGCTCCGCGGAGCGACCGTGGATGCCGAACGCCTCCCGGTCACCGCGCACCAGGTGCACTCGCTTGTCGGGTCCCACGCGTCCCAGCGCCGTTCCACGCTCCGACAGCAGCACCAGACCGTTGTGGCAGGGCAGGTCACGGGCGTCAGCGAGGTCGACGGTGCCGTCCTCGTAGAGTTCGTCCACCTCGGCCGCGGCGACCTCGAGCTCGGCCATGCCGGAGAAGCCGGTGTCCGAGTCGCCCGTCTGGGCGCTGGACTCGGCCCGATACTCCTGCGCGTCGAGACCGACCGCCGAGGCCTTGATCCGCAGCGGCAGGTCCTTGGAGACCAGGGTGACGTCGTGTCCCTCGTTGGCCAGGTTGCGGGCCACGGCCAGGATGCGGGTGTCGTTGTCGCCGAGCCGGAACCCCGACGGCAGCACCTCCGGGTCGGTGTGGTTCAACTCGACCCGCAGGCTGCCCCCCAGATCGCCGATGGGGACCGGCCTGTCCAGTCGACCGTGCTCGATCCGCAACTCGTCGAGCGACCTCAGGGCGGTTCGGGCGAAGAAGCCGAGCTCGGGATGATGCCGCTTCCCCTCGAGTTCGGTGATCACCACCACCGGCAACACGACCTCGTGCTCGTCGAAGCGGCGCAACGCACCGGGATCGGCCAGCAACACGGACGTGTCCAGGACATAGGTACGGATGTCGGTCTTCGCGCTCCTCGAGGCCACGAGGTCACCTCTCGCGGACCGGCACGCGCACTCTCGCCCGGTCCTCGTTCAACAATCGGACCGGGCAGGCCACCTCGAGTCGAAGTGCGGACCCCTGCGCACCCGGCTTCCCCGCCGGATCCTGCAGTCGTGTTGTGACACTTGGGCCTCCCGATTCGGCGATGGGTACCGCCGATGTCATCGAAAGTACGCCGCAGCCGGGTCCCGCCCGTGGCAACACGCCCGAATGCGGGGTGAACGCCGTGTGACATCACGACCGTTGAATCACTCTGGCACCATCCGTCACAGCAGGCACAGCGTGGTGTCGGAGGCTCAGGTGCCGTGCCTTCGCTCCCGGGCGGCGTAGGCCCTCAGCGCTCGCAGGAAGTCGACCCGGCGGAAGTCCGGCCACAACGCCTCACAGAAGTAGAACTCGCTGCGGGCGCTCTGCCAGAGCAGGAAGCCACCGAGACGCTGCTCCCCCGAGGTGCGGATCACCAGGTCCGGGTCGGGCTGACCGCGGGTGTAGAGATGCGCGCCGATGTCCTCGACAGAGACCGACTGGGCCAACTCGTCCAGGGAGGTGCCTCGCTCGGCATGCTCGGCCAGCAACGACCGGACCGCGTCCGCGATCTCACGCCGCCCGCCGTACCCGACCGCGATGTTGACGAGCAGTCCGTCCACCTGGCTGGTGCGCTCGGCGGCCGCCTTGAGCCGCTCGGAGGTCTCGGCCGGCAGCAGGTCCAGAGCACCCACCGGGTGCAGTCGCCACCGCTGCTGGTCCGCGAGCGAGTCCACCGCCTCGACGATGATGTTCAACAGCGGCTCGAGCTCAGCGGCCGCACGGTTCAGGTTGTCGGTGGAGAGCAGCCACAGGGTGACCACCTCGATGCCGACCTCCTCGGACCACTCCAGCAGCGGCTCGATGTTCGCCGCACCGGCGCGATGCCCGTGCGCGGTGTCGGCGCCGACGGCACGAGCCCAGCGACGGTTGCCGTCCAACATCACCCCGATGTGCTTGGGAAGGCGGTCGCTGGGCAGCCGACGCACCACTCGCGCCTCGTACGCCGGATAGAGGATCCGCCTCAGCCCACGCTTCCAATCCGCCACGGCTCAATCGTAGCCACGTGAGACCCGCCACGTTTTCATCGCGGGTCAACCTACGGTCGCGTAAGGTAGGGGCGTGAACACCTCGACCGACCGCTTCGTGCACAGCCTCGCCGATCTGCGCGACGACGCCGCCGAGCACCTGCGCGACGTCATCGCGGAGGTCAAACCCAAGCTGCGTGGCTGGCTGCACCTGGCCACCGCACCCCTGGCACTGGCCGCCGGCATCGTGCTGGTCGCCCTCTCCCCCACTGCAGCGACCAGGATCGGGTCGGCCATCTTCGCCGGCACCGCCGTCGTCCTGTTCGCCGTCTCGGCGACCTACCACCGGGGCAACTGGGGGCCGCGGGCGATGATGTTCCTGCGCCGCTTCGACCACTCCAACATCTTCTTGCTGATCGCCGGCTCCTACACGCCGTTCTCGCTGATCCTGCTCGACGGCTGGCACCAGGTGACCATGCTCGCGGTGGTCTGGAGCGGAGCCATCCTCGGGGTGGCGTTCAAGATCTTCCTGCCCACCGCCCCGCGCTGGCTGCACGCCCCGATCTACATCGCCCTGGGTTGGGCGGCGCTGCCGTTCATCCCCCAGTTCGCCGCCGGCTCGGAGAAGCTCGGCCTCGGCATCGGCATCGCCACCTTGGTCCTGGTGGCCGCTGGCGGGCTCCTCTACACGTTGGGCGGCGTGGTCTACGGCCTCAAGCGCCCGAACCCGTGGCCGCAGCACTTCGGCTTCCACGAGGTGTTCCACACCTTCACCATCCTCGCCTTCGTGTCCCACTACGTCGGCGTGTCGCTGGCGACCTACGCGCTTCGCTGACGCCCCACCACCTCACGACCACCTACGTGCCCACGCTCATCCCGGAGCGGGCTCAGGACTGAGCCAGGCCGATCTCGGCGGCATCGACCACCGGGCGGTCGCACACGTGCCCGCGACACACGTAGGCCGCAGGCTGGCCGTCGACCTCGGCGCGCCCCTCCAGCAGTCCGATCCCGGCCACCGACCGGTCGGCGACCACCACCCGCGCCCCCAGCCGTCGCAGCGCGGCACCCTCGAGGGCGTCCCTGGCGTGTCCGGGCCGGCCCACCACGGCGATCTCCACCGGCCCGGCCAGCAACTCCTCGGCACTGACCAGACTCCAGCCGGCGAACCGGGGAGCCCGCTCGATGAGCTGCGCCCCGGCAGCCAGCGCGCGTTCGGCGGCTCCGCGATGCACGCCGGAGCCGGTCAGCGCCGCGTGCGACAGCAGCGCCCGCACCGCCGCGGCATGGCCGGACGGGCTGGCGTTGTCGCTCGGGTCTCGCGGACGCGCGATCAGCGTCTCGGCGTCGTCGGCAGTGTCGTGGAAGCCGCCGTCCTCGGCCACGAAACGGGCCAGCACCGTGTCCAGCAGCAGGCCCGCCCGCTCCAGCCAGCGCGGGTCCGCAGTGGCCGCCGCAAGCGCCAGGAACCCGTCCGCGACACAGGCGTAGTCCTCCAGGATGCCGACGGCGGCACCGGCCGCGCCGTCGCGTGAGGTGCGCAGCAACCGCGCCTCGGTGTCGGCCTCCACGAGGTGGATCCGCCACAGCAGCTCGGCGGCGCCTCGGGCGGCGTCGATCCACTCGGGCTCGTCGAGGGCCAGCCCGGCCGTGACCAGGCCGGAGATGGCCAGCCCGTTCCAGGCGGCGACCACCTTGTCATCGCGGGCCGGCCGGGTCCGCTTCGCTCGCGCGTCGAGCAGCCGCTGCCGCACTCGGGCGAACCGGTTGGGGTCGTCGATGGCGCGGGTGCGCTGAAGGGTCGACGTGCCGTGCTCGAAGGTCCCACTCCCGGTCACCTCGAACAGTTCCGCCGCCCAGGCCCCGTCGCTCTCCCCCAGCACCTCGTCCAGCTGGGCGCGCGTCCAGACGTAGAAGGTCCCTTCGGCGCCGTCGGAGTCCGCGTCCAGCGCCGACGCGAACCCACCCTCATCGGTCTGCAGTTCGTTGAGCAGGAACTCCGCGATCCCCCGGACCACCTCGGCGCCGAGCTCGACGCCGTCAGCGGTGAGCGACCACTCGGCGTACGCGGTCAGCAGCAGGGCGTTGTCATAGAGCATCTTCTCGAAGTGCGGCACCACCCAGCCCGAATCCACCGAGTAGCGCGCGAAGCCGCCGCCGAGCTGGTCGTGGATGCCTCCGGAGGCCATCGCGGTGAGCGTCCGGGTGGCCATCGTCCGGGCCCGGGCACCGCTGGTCCCGGGACTGGTGCCGACCCGTTGCGCGTGCCGGAGCAGGAACGGCATCAGCATCGAGGGTGGGAACTTGGGCGCGCCGCCGAAGCCGGCCGATCGCTCGTCGAACTCGTCGGCGAGCAGGTCGACGGCGGCACTGATGGCTTCGGCATCGACGGCTCCACCGGCCAGGCTGGCGGTCGCCTGCAGGTGGTCGCGCAGTTGTCCGGCCACCCGGCGTACGTCGTCGCCGCGGTTGGTCCACGCGTCCACCAGCGCCTCCAGCACCTGCCGGAACGAGGGCTGCCCGTGCCGGGGCTGGTCCGGGAAGTAGGTGCCGGCGAAGAAGGGGCCGCCGTCGTGGTCGAGAACCACCGTCATCGGCCAGCCGCCCTGTCCGGTCATCGCCTGGGTGGCACCCATGTAGACCGCGTCGATGTCGGGCCGCTCCTCACGATCCACCTTGATGCTCACGAAGTGCTCGTTGAGGTAGTCGGCCGTGGCCTGGTCCTCGAACGACTCGTGTGCCATCACATGGCACCAGTGGCAGGCGGCGTAGCCGACGCTCAGGAGGACGGGTACGTCGCGCCGTCGGGCCTCATCGAACGCTTCGGTGCCCCACTCCCACCAGTCGACCGGGTTCTCGGCATGCTGCTGGAGGTACGGCGAGGTGCTGTGCTGGAGACGGTTGCCCATGGCGCCCACGCTAGGGCCGACGTCCAAGCGGCCACCGCCGGTCGAGGCCCGCGAACAGTGCCTGTGTGCAGTTTGCGGGGTGCCCCCGTCGGATCCGACCCCGCAAGGAGCGCAGGTGTGCAGTTTGTGGGGTGGCTGCCTGGAAGGTCGGGCTCGGCCACCGCCTGCAAGGAACCACCACGCAGGTTAAGACATCCGGAGAAACCCAACACGTTCGCGGGACATGTTGGGTCGCTCGACACGTGGTCACGCGGCCGCCCGAGCACGACCGAGCGCCAGGCCACGGAACGGCTTCTCCGTGCATGATCTCCTGACCCGCCGACCTCCGCCCCGGTGGCGCCCCGTCGGGCGCAGGCCCCCTCCCGACCGAACGGGTCCGACCCTGTCCTATACTTTTTAACGATAATCGTTCTCATTCTCGTTTGGAGAGTCCATGCGTATCCCTGCCCGCCTCGCGGCGCCGCTGCTCACCGCGGCACTACTGGCCGCCACCGGCTGCACCGCCACCGCCGAGGAGAGGTCCGAGGCGCTGCGAATCGTCGGCCCGTTCGAGGTGCACAGCCTGGACCCGGCGACCTCTCAGGCCTTCTTCACCCGGCTCGAGGTCGCCGAGACCCTGGTCGGCGCCGACATCAACGGAGAGCTGGTGCCCGGTCTGGCCACCGAGTGGACCCACGAGTCGCACACCACCTGGACGTTCGAACTCCCCCACGACGCCGAGTTCCACGACGGCACCCCGGTGACCGGCGACGCGGTCGCCGCCTCGCTGGCCAAGGTGGCCGACGTGGAGGCGAGCCCGCTGTCCGCAATCGGGATCGACGCGATCACCGGCGACGAGCACTCGGTCCGGTTCGAGCTCACCGAGCCGTTCCTGACCCTGCCCGCGACCCTGACCCACTACAGCACCATGGTGCTGGCGCCGTCGTCGTGGGACGAGGACGGTCACGTCACCGACGTGATCGGCTCCGGCCCCTACCAGGTCGACCATGTCGAGTTCCCCGGCTCCATCGAAGTGTCCGCGTACGACGGATGGCGCGGCGAGGCGCC
Source organism: Nocardioides limicola (assembly GCF_016827675.1). Classification (GTDB taxonomy): domain Bacteria; phylum Actinomycetota; class Actinomycetes; order Propionibacteriales; family Nocardioidaceae; genus Nocardioides; species Nocardioides limicola. The sequence goes on from NZ_JAERJA010000003.1 coordinate 479,240, forward strand.
GGCGATCGAACGGCTCACCTTCCAGTCCGTGAGCCGGCCCGAGTCCCGCGCCCTGATGGCGGCCAGCGATCAGGCCGACATCGTGTTCGGCCTGGAACCCGCAGGCCGTCAGCGGGTCGAGGCAGCACCGAACGTCGAGATGGTCTCGGCACTACAGCCGCGGACCCTGCTGCTCAAGGTCAACGGCGACCACCCCGTCCTCGGCGACCCCCGGGTCCGACTCGCGCTGAGCAAGGCGCTGGACCGGCCCGGGATGGCCACCGCAGTCCTCCGCGAGGACGACCTGGCCGCCACCCAACTGATCCCGCCGTCCCTGAGCGCCTGGCACGACGAGGCCCTCGAGCCGCTGACCCAGGACCTCGACGGCGCCCGCGACCTGCTGGCCGAGGCCGGCTGGGAGCAGCAGAGCGACGGCAGCTGGCAGCGCGACGGTGAGACGCTGCGGCTGAGCCTGGTCACCTACCCCGACCGAGCCGAACTGCCCGCGCTGGCCACCGCCATCCAGGCCGCCTTCGCCGAACTCGGCATCGGCCTCGACGTCAACGTCACCAACTCCAGTGAGATCCCCGCCGGCCACGCCGACGGCACCCTCGAGCTGGGTCTGCTGGCCCGGCACTTCGCGCTGGTCTCCGACCCCCTGGTCACCGTCGCGGACACCTTCGCACCGGAGGGCTCGGACTGGGGTGCGATGAACTGGCACGACGACGAGGTCGGCGCCGCCATCACCGCACTGCTGCGCGGCGCCGAGGGCGCCGAGGGCGAGGAGCACCGTCGCACCGTCGTTGAGGCGGTGCACGAGGAACTCCCACTGATCCCGGTCGCCTGGTACCGGATGAACGCCGCCGTGAACTCGCGGGTGGCTGACTTCGTGATGGACCCGCTGGAGCACACCTGGCGGCTCAGCGGGGCGAGCTGGCAGCAATGACCGGGATACGTCGCACCGGCGAGGTGCTGCTCAAGCGGTCCGGCCAGGCCCTCGGCGTGGCCCTGGCCGTCTCCATCCTCTGTTTCGTCGTGGTGCAACGCCTCCCCGGCGACGTGTCCTATCGCATCGCCGCCGGTCGGTACGGCTACGACCTGGTCGACAACGCCGCCGCCGCCGCGGTGGCCGCCGAGCTCGGCCTCGATCGACCGGCGTGGCAGCAGTTCGGCAGTTGGCTGGCCGCACTGGCGCAGGGCGACCTCGGCCGGTCCCTGGTCACCTCCCGCCCGGTCGGGGAGGAGCTGGCGTTCTATCTGCTGGGCACGCTCCAGCTCACCGGCGCGGCCCTGCTGGTGGCCATCCTGATCGGTGGCAGCGTCGGCGTGCTCGCCGCGCGGCACCCGGGCAGCCTCGTCGACCACCTGGCCACCACCTGGGTGGCTTCGGTGCGGGCACTGCCGCCGTTCCTGCTGGGTCTGCTGCTGGTGCTGGTCTTCTCGGTGCAACTCGGCTGGCTGCCGGCCGTCGGACACGGGAACTCGACCAGCCTGGTGCTGCCCGCGATGACTCTGGGTCTCGGGCTGTCCGGACTGGTCGCCCGAGTCACCCGGGAGACGGTCATCAACGTCTGGTCCTCGTCGTACGTGCAGTTCGCCCACACCCGGGGCATCCGCGAACGACTGGTGTTGCTGCGACACGTGCTCCGCAACAGCGCCGTGGTCCTGGTGCCATATCTGGGTGCCCAGGCGATCCTGCTGATCGAGGGTGTGATCGTGGTGGAGAGCCTGTTCGCCTGGCAGGGGCTCGGCCACGCGCTGGTGCACGCGGTCTTCTGGCGTGACATCCCGATGCTGCAGGCCACCGCGCTGGCGCTGGCGCTGCTGGTGGTCTCCCTGAACACCGTGGTCGACCTGATCGTGCTCCGCCTCGATCCCCGGCCCCGGCGAGCGGGGGCGCTCGCATGAGCACCCTCAGCCTGCTTCCCCTCGAATCCCGCACCCGCCGCCGCCGCTGGGTGCCAGCGACGATCCTGATCCTGCTGGTGGCGTTCGCCCTGATCGGCCCGTGGGTGTTCGCCTCCCCGTTCGCCCAGGACCTGAGCCGCTACCTGGAACCGCCCAGCCTGACCGAGCCGCTGGGGCGCGACGAGTACGGACGCAGCGTCGTCTCCCGTCTCGCCCACGCGACCCGACTCTCGCTGGTGCTGGCCTCGCTCAGCGTGGCCACAGCGCTGCTGCTCGGCACCACCCTCGGCACCATGGCGGCCTGGCGCGGCGGCTGGCTCGACAGCGTCCTGCGCGGCATCTCCGAGTCGTTCGTGGCGATGCCGGCCCTGCTGATCGTGCTGCTCTTCGCCGCGCTGGCAGCCGACGGGAGCCTGTGGGCCCTCTACGCCGGTCTGGCACTGGCCCAGTGGGTCGAGTACTTCCGCGTCGTCCGGGCCCGGGCCGCACTCATCCTCGGCTCACCCGCCGTGGAGGCGGCCGAACTGCTGCACCTTGGCCGGCTGCACGTCGTACGCCGGCATCTGCTCCCCGAACTGCGCCCGCTGCTGCTGACCCTGGCGTCACTGGGCATGGTGACCGCGATCCTGGCGATGTCCACGCTCGGGTTCATCAAGGTGGGCCTACAGCCGCCGCGAGCAGAACTCGGCCTCATGATCACCGAGGCCTTCCCCCATTACGACGCTGCGCCCTGGCTGGCGCTGGCCCCGGTGGTGGTGCTGTTCGCCCTCACCGTGTCCCTGCTCGGCCTGCGGCGGAAGGAGGACTCCCGATGAGTGACCGACTCGAGGTCGACCACGTCAAGGTCACCCACCACGGCACCGTGCTCGTCGAAACGGGCGGCCTGGTGCTGGAGCCGGGCACGGCGGTGACCGTCATCGGTGAGAGTGGGTCCGGCAAGTCGCTGCTGGCCCACAGCCTGCTGGGCACGCTGCCGCCCGAACTGGCCGTCACCGGTGCGATGCGTCTGGATGGGGATCCCTTCGACCTCGCCGACCCGGACAGCCGCCGCCATCTGTGGGGGCGTGAGCTCGCGCTGCTGCCCCAGGAGCCGGCGTTGGCGCTGGATCCGACGATGCGGGTGCGCCGTCAGGTGGCTGGCGGGCTGTGGAAAGCGCCGGCCGCCGTGGCCCGTCGCCGCGCCATGACGGCGCTGGACGAGGTGGGTCTTGCCGGGGCCGCGGAGTCCTATCCGCACACCCTGTCCGGAGGGATGGCGCAACGGGTCGCCTACGCCGCCGCCACCATCGGCGGTGCCCGGGTGCTGATCGTCGACGAGCCGTCCAAGGGTCTGGATGCCGCTGCCCTCGATCGGCTGGCCGCACTGCTTCAAGCACACCTGGCCGGGGGTGGCCTGCTGCTCACCATCACCCATGACCTCGGGTTGGCTCGCCGACTCGGGGGCCAGGTGTGGGTGATGCGCGAGGCCGAGGTGGTGGAGCGCGGACCGGTGGACCAGGTGCTGGATGCGCCGAGCCACCCCTACACCCGACGACTGTTGGCAGCCGACCCGTCACGGTGGGACTGGGTGCCCGCCGCACCGACCGCCGGTGAGCCCCTGGTGACGGCGACCGCGGTCAGCAAGGCGTATCCGGGCCGGCCACTCTTCCACGACCTGTCGCTGCAGATCCGGGCCGGTGAGCGCTGGGCCCTGACCGGGCCCAGCGGGGTCGGCAAGACCACCCTCGGGAACGCGCTGGCCGGCCTGTGCACGGTCGATGCCGGCACGATCACCCGCACCGAGGCGCTACGCCGGCCGCGGCTGCAGAAGCTCTACCAGGACCCGGCGCTCTCCTTCCCCGCCCGGGTCCCGTTGCGGGCCGGGCTGAGCGACCTGGTGCGCAGACACCGCGTCGACGGCGCCCGGATCAGCACCCTGGCCGGGTCCCTCGGCCTCGACGAGGCCCTCCTGGACCGACGCTCGTCCCAGGTGTCGGGGGGCGAGCTTCAGCGGGTGGCGATCCTGCGGGCGATGCTGGTCGAGCCGGCACTGATCTTCGCCGACGAGGCGACCTCACGGCTGGACCTGCTCACCCAGGAAGGCACCCTGCGCTGCCTGATGGAGGAGGCGGACCCCGGATGCGCGTTGCTGCTGGTCACCCACGACCAGTCGGTGGCCCGGGCCCTGACGGACAACCGGCTCGAACTCGGCGAGATCGCGGAGCCCGCGACCAGCGGCGTCCGGGGGTGATTCGGCTCTGCGGTTGATTCGGTTCTGCGGCTGTTCGATACCGTGCAGCCATGGCCACCATCGAGCTGACCGGCGAGAACTTCGAGCAGGCGATCGCCGACAACGACATCCTGTTCGTCGACTTCTGGGCGAGCTGGTGCGGGCCATGCCGACAGTTCGCTCCGACGTACGAGGCCGCGTCGGAGGCCAACCCCGACATCGGCTTCGGCTCGGTCAACACCGAGGAGCAGCAGCAGTTGGCCTCCGCGGCCAACATCTCGTCGATCCCGACGCTGATGGCGTTCCGGGAGAAGGTGCTGGTCTTCGCCCAGCCCGGGGCACTGCCACCGGCCGCCCTGGACCAGGTGATCCAGGCGGTTCGCGACCTGGACATGGACGAGGTGCACCGCCAGGTCGCCGCCCAGTCGGATCAGGGCTGAGCCATGGACGCCTCGGCCTGGGACGCTCGCTACGCCGAGGCTGACCAGGTCTGGTCGATCGGCCCGAACGAGTTCGTGGCCGAGGAGTGCGCCGGCCTCTCCCCCGGCATCGCGGTGGATCTGGCCTGCGGTGAGGGTCGCAACGCGATCTGGCTGGCCGACCTCGGCTGGCAGGTGACCGGTGTGGACTTCTCCCCGGTGGCCATCGAGAAGGCACGCAGCCGCAGGTCCGACGGTGTCGACTGGGTCTGCGCCGATGCCCTCGACTGGACGCCACCCGGCCCGGTCGACCTGGTGGTCATCGCCTATCTGCAACTGCCGGCGGCGCAACGTCGCCGTGCGGTCCGCAACGCCGTGTCGATGCTCGGGCCGCACGGCCGGCTGGTGCTGGTCGCCCACGACTCGAGCAACCTGACCGAAGGCGTCGGCGGGCCGTCCGACCCGCGGGTCCTCTACACGGCCGAGGACGTGCTGGCCGACCTCGACGGGCTCAGGTACGACGTACACCGCGCCGGCCGGGTCGGCCGTGTGGTCGCGGGCGAGGGCGCCCATCGCGCCACCGACGGTGTGGCCCAGGACTGCCTGGTGGTGCTCACCGCGCGCTGAATCAGCGTGGGTTCACGGTCGCGGTGGCGTAGTAGAAGTCGTGGTCGCTGGCCCGGGCAGCCAACCCCCCGGCGATGTGGCTGTACCCGGAGAAGGCGACTCCCCGCCCCATGATCCAGTCGATCTTCACCGGCGGTGGCGGCATCCGGCAGCCGCCCGCGGTGCTGCCACCGTTGGCGGCGACCATCCCCGTGCTGCCCCCGACATGGCAGAACCAGCGCTCCTTCTCGTTGGCGTCGCCCACCACGAACATCGGGATCCCGGTCTCCTGCCGGAGTCGGTTGATGTGGGCGATCTGGGCGCCGCGAGCGCGGTCGCGCTCGGCCTGCATGCCGAGCGGCGAGTTGTGCATCGTCATCACGTGGAACTCGCTGCCGGTGGCACGGTGGCGCAGACGCACGACCGGGATCGGACGCACCTGACGGTGGAAGGGGGTGTTGAAGCTGTGCTGTCCGACGAGCTCGAAGAGGTCCCGGCGGAACGCGATCTGGAGCCGGCGGCCGTTGTTGCCCAACGCATCCCCGGGCCAGATCTGATAACCCGACAGCCGGTTGCGCAGCACGTCCAATTGATCCTTCTGGACCTCCTGGAGGCCGACGATGGTGACCCCGTGGCTGCGGATCAGATCCGCCGTCCAACCGGCCCGGGTGGTGCCTGCCGCCCACCTGCTGCTGCCTCGGGTGTGCTGACTGCCCAGCACGTTGAACGTGCCGATCCGGAACGTCGACGACGGCGGCAAGGGTGGCGCCGGTGTGATCACCGTGCCCGTGACCGCCTCCGGGCTGGGATCGGGCTCGGGAGCGGCTTGGATCGGCTCGGGCGCCTCGGCCACCCGGTACGTCGCGGTGTCCTCGTCGGTGACCCGGCGCAGGGCCGACATGCCGCCGGTGACGACGCTGGCCTGGGCGCCACGCGACACCACCGGATCGCGGCTGATCTGGACCGGATCGGCGAGCACCAGATCACCGGGCCCTGCCGCGAGCACACCTCCGGCCACCACGGCCATCGTGACCGCGGTGGCGGTCACGAGGTGGACGAGGGGGACGCGGGGCACCGCTCGATGCTAACGGTCGTCGCCGTAGACGCCCGATTCCTTGGCTCGCGCGACCTTGCGCAGGTGCCGGACCAGGCTGAGCATCAGCAGGGCCACGGCGAGGATCAACAGGGCGAAGACGGCGAAGGCGGTCCACCCGGCCTTGACGTCTTCGGGCTTCGGGCCGTCCTCCATCACGGTCGCCCACACGGTGGCGGCGTGGATGATCAGCAGGTTCATGAGGTCATCATCCCGCGTCCGGGTCGATCCCGGCGAACAGGTCGCTCTCCGGGACGGGCGAGTCGACGTGGCTCACCACCAACTCGTAGTCCTCGGTGGGCCAGACCCGCTCCTGCAACTCTCGGGGCACCGCGAACCAGAACCCGTCCGGATCGATCTGGGTGGCGTGGGCCAGCAGCGCCTGGTCACGCACCCCGAAGTACTCCGCGCAGGGCACCCTCGTGGTGATCCGGGCGTCCCATTCGGGCTCGGGTTGCCACTGCTCCAGGCGCTCGGCCCACGGGGACTCCAGGTCGTGCTCGACCATCGCGTCGTGCAGCGCCTGCATCCGTGGTCGGTTGAAGGAGTGGTGGTAGTACAGCTTCAGCGGCTGCCACGGCGGCCCGGCCTCGGGGTAGAGATCCGGGTCCCCGGCCGCCTCGAACGCCGCCACGGACACCCGGTGGCACATGATGTGGTCCGGGTGCGGGTAGCCTCCTCGCTCGTCGTACGTGGTCACCACGTGCGGCCGGAACTGGCGGATCAGCCTGACCAGCGGGGCTGCGGCCTCCGCCAACGGCACCAGCGCGAAACAGCCCTCCGGCAGCGGCGGCTTGGGGTCGCCGTCGGGCCAGCCGGAGTCGACGAACCCGAGCCAGTCCTGGGTGACCCCGAGGATGTCCCGGGCTCGGGCCATCTCCTGTCGGCGGATCTCGGTGATGTTCGCGAGCACGTCGGGGCGGTCCATCTTCGGGTTCAGCACCGAGCCCCGTTCACCCCCGGTGCAGGTCACCACGTGTACGTCGACACCCTCGGCGACGTACTTCGCAGTCGAGGCAGCACCCTTGCTGGACTCGTCGTCGGGATGAGCGTGCACGTGCATCAGGCGCAGTCCTCGCGGCATGGTCCCATCGTAGGGATGGCACGATGAGACCCGTGACCGACCTCCTCGCCGACCGTTACGGACGCAACCGTCCCTGGCTCCGGGTCGCCGTGGTGGCGGCCTCGGTGGCGGTCGCTGCCGCCTTCGGGGGGTGGCTGGCGTGGACGATGTGGTTCCACGGCACTCCGGACGTCCGATCCACCCTGATCGCCTTCGAGGTGCGCAGCTCCCACGAGGCGGTGGCCAGGATCGACGTACGCCGCAAGGACGACGCCGTGGCCGCGACCTGCAAGTTGCGCGCGTTCGCGACCGACCATCACGTGGTCGGTGAACTCAACGTGATCGTCTCGGCGGAGGAGCCGGTGGCGGGCGAGTACTCGATCCGCACCACCCGGGAGGCCACCTCGGTGGATCTGGTCGGCTGCACCACCGAGAACCAGCGGGTTCCTCGCTGAGGGTGTGGTCGATGACGCACGGGTGCGCTCCCGGCGTACTTGGTGGGCCGCCCGGCGTCGTGATGGGCAGAACTTCGCCCGGATTGGTATCCTGTTCTCTCTGAACTGTCCCGCCGGGCCGGCCGACAGCGATACCGCGGAGCCGAGTGGCCCGGCGGTTCTGCATTCTCCGGGCCTTGGAGAGGCAGAGCGTGGTCCGGACCGTCCGGACACCGAGATAAGCAAGCGCAGGGCCGCCGGCCCCGCGCCCCAGGAGATGACGATGCCTCAGTCGACCGAGTCCGACACCGTCTGGCTCACCCAGGACGCCAGGGACAAGCTCGCCGCCGAGCTCGCTGACCTCAAGGGTCCCAAGCGGCAGGAGATCATCGCCCGGATCAGTTCTGCCCGCGACGAGGGCGACCTGAAGGAGAACGGCGGCTACCACTCCGCGCGCGAGGAGCAGGGCAAGCTCGAGGGGCAGATCGCCAAGCTCGAGGACATCCTGCGCCGCGCCAAGGTCGGTGGCGAACTCCCCTCCGATGGCAGCATCGCCCCCGGCATGAAGGTGACCTACAAGTTCGTCGGCGACGACGACGATGAGGCCGAGGAGTTCCTGCTCGGCGCCCGCGAGATGGAGGACACCACCGAGGGCCTCAAGGTCTACTCGCCGCAGTCCCCGCTCGGCGGCGCCATCATCGGCGCCCGCCAGGGTGACACGGTCAGCTACGAGGCGCCCACCGGCAAGATCCTCGAGGTCGTCATCCTCGACGCCGCCCCGTTCGCCGACTGACCACGGGTGAGTCAGCGGCGGACGCGGTAGCCGGAGTTGGCCAGTCGGGCCAGTACGGCGCTGGCGTGGCCCTCGCCTCGGGTCTCGACGTGGACGTGCACCTCGACCTCATCCAGGTGAAGTTGCGGCGAGAGTCTCTCGTGGGCGACCTCGAGGACGTTGCAGCCCGCGGCCGCCAACTCCGACAGCAGTCCGGCGAGCCCACCGGGATGGTCGGGGATGTACACCTGCAGGTGCAGGTAGCGACCGGCTGCGGCCATGCCGTGCCGGATCACCTTGCCGAGCAGCAGCGGGTCGATGTTGCCGCCGGACAGGATGGCCACCGTCGGCGTGACCGCGATCCTCGGGTCGTCGAGCAGCGCCGCCACGGCCACCGCTCCGGCCGGCTCCACGATCAGCTTGGCGCGCTCCATCAGCGCCAGCAGCGCCCGTGAGATCGATTCCTCGGAGACGGTGAGCACGTCGTCGACGTACTTCTGCACCATCTCGAAGCACAGGTCACCCGGCCGGGCAACGGCGATCCCGTCGGCCATCGTGTTCAGGTTGGCCAGCTCCTGCGGCTTCCCGGCAGCCAGTGACGGGGGGTACGCCGCAGCCTTCTCCGCCTGGACCCCGATCACCCGTACGTCGGGTCGCAACTGCTTCACCGCCGCCGCGACCCCGCCGAGGAAGCCGCCGCCCCCGGTGGGCACCAGCACGGTGGCCACGTCCGGGACCTGGTCGATGATCTCCAGCCCGCAGGTGCCCTGGCCGGCGAGGATGTCGGCATGGTCGAAGGGGTGGATGAGCACAGCCCCGGTCTCGGCCGCGTACTCGTGGGCGCGTCGCAGGCTCGCCGAGAGGGCGTCGCCGTGGAACACCACGTTGGCGCCGTAGGCGCGGGTGGCGCGCTCCTTCGGGATCGGGGCGCCCTCGGGCATGAAGACGGTCGCCTCGATGCCCAACGTCTGAGCGGCCAGGGCGACGCCCTGGGCGTGGTTGCCGGCGGAGGCGGCGACGACCCCGCGAGCTCGTTCCTCCGCGGAGAGCCGCGCCATCCGCACGAAGGCACCGCGGATCTTGAACGAGCCGGTGCGTTGCAGGTTCTCGCACTTGAGGTGCACCGGCCCGCCGAGCAGGGCGGAGAGCCACCGCGACTCCTCCATCGGGGTGCGCACCGCGATCCGCTCCAGCAGCACCGCCGCGGCGCGGACGTCGTCGAGCCTCACCCCGGTCATCGTGGCCCCGTCATCGGCCCAGGGCCTGGGCGAGGTCGGCGATCAGGTCGTCGGCGTTCTCGATGCCGACGCTGAGCCGGATCAGGTCCGCGGGCACCTCCAGGTCGGTGCCGGCCACCGAGGCGTGCGTCATCCGGCCCGGATGCTCGATCAGCGACTCGATGCCGCCGAGGGACTCGGCCAGCGTGAACACCTCGGTGCGCTCGCAGACGGCCAGCGCTGCCTGCTCACCTCCAGCCACTCGGAACGAGACGATGCCACCGAACCGGCGCATCTGCCGGGCGGCCACCTGGTGGCCGGGGTGGTCGGGAAGGCTGGGGTGGATCACCTGAGCGACGGCGTCGTGTCCGTTGAGGAAGTCCACCACCTTCTCGGCGTTGTCGCAGTGCCGGTCCATCCGCACCGCAAGTGTCTTGAGGCCGCGGTGGGTGAGGAAGCAGTCGAAGGGTCCGGCCACGGCGCCCATCGCGTTCTGATGGAAGCGGATCGGCTCGGCGATGGCGGCGTCGTTGACGACCACGGCACCGCCGACCACGTCGGAGTGGCCGCCGATGTACTTGGTGGTCGAGTGCACGACCACGTCGGCGCCCAGCGCGAGCGGTCGCTGCAGGTACGGCGAGGCGAAGGTGTTGTCCACGACCAGCAGCGCCCCGGCCGCGTGCGCGACCTCGGCGATGGCCGCGATGTCGCCGATGGTGAGCATCGGGTTCGTCGGTGTCTCGACCCAGACCATCGTGGTCTCCCCCGGCCGGATGGCGGCGGCGATGGCGTCGACGTCGTCCACCGGGGCGGGGGTGTGCGCCAGACCCCAGCGGGCCGCGACCTTGTCGAAGAGCCGGAAGGTGCCGCCGTACGCATCGTCGGGGATCACCACATGGTCACCCGGGCCGCACAGCGCCCGCAGCACGGTGTCCTCGGCCGCCAGCCCGGAGGCGAACGCGAAGCCGTCGCTGCCTTCCTCGACCGCCGCCAGCGCGCCCTCCAGCGCAGTCCGGGTCGGGTTCGCCGAACGGCTGTACTCATACCCCGACCGCAGTCCCCCGACCCCGTCCTGCTTGTAGGTGGAGGTCGCGTGGATCGGCGGGATCACCGCTCCGGTGGTGGGGTCCGGGGTGTAGCCGGCGTGGATGGCTCGAGTCTCGAAGGCGGCATCGCGATGGGTCACCCTCCGAGCGTAACGCTGCCGACTCGGCGCAACCGTCGGCGAGGGTCACGGGCCACTCGGTAGGGTCAGCCGGGTGAGCATTCTTGACGACGCCCTCGCTGGCATGGACCACGATGTCCGCCCCCAGGACGACCTCTTCGGTCACGTCAACGGCCGCTGGCTGGCCGAGGCGGAGATCCCCGCCGACCGCTCCAGTTGGGGGCCGTTCGTGCAGTTGGCCGACCGGGCCGAGGAGCAGGTGCGCGCGATCATCGAGGAGTGTGCGGCGGGGGTCTCGACAGGCTCGACCAACGACACCAGTGCGGCGGGGGTCTCGCTCGCCGAGGACGACGCCGCGAAGATCGGCGCCCTCTATGCGACCTTCATGGACACCGACCGGGTCAACGAACTCGGCATCACTCCGGCACGGCCACTGCTGGACGCCGTGGCCGGACTGCGGGACCTGCGCGACGTGGCTGCCTTCACCGGCGAGTTCGAGCGGATCGGGGGCAGCGGCCTCTTCGGGTCCTACGTGGACAGCGACGACCGCGACTCCGACCGCTACCTGGTGAACCTCACCCAGGGCGGGCTCGGACTCCCTGACGAGTCCTACTACCGGGACGAGAAGTTCGCCGAGATCCGGGAGGCGTACGTCGGGTACCTGACGCGGATGTTCCGGCTGGTCCCGGCGCCGGCGGTGGTGCCCGATCCGGAGGCCGGCGCAGCCGCGGTACTGGCCCTGGAGACCCGGCTGGCGACCGGGCACTGGGAGCGTGCGGAGACCCGGGACGTGCAGAAGACCTACAACCTGACCACCCTGGACGAGTTGCAGAGCCTCTGCCCCGCGTTCGACTTCCACGCCTGGGTCACCAACCTCTCCGGCGGCAAGCACACCGCCGAGACACTGGTGGCCGAGTGCTGTGTCCGGCAGCCGTCGTACCTGACCCACCTCTCCGGTGTCCTCGAGGAGACGCCGCTGGCCACCTGGCAGGTGTGGCTGACCGCCCGGGTGCTGCGGGCGCTGGCGCCGTACCTCACCGACGAACTGGTGGAGGCCAACTTCGACTTCTACGGCCGCACCCTGTCCGGCACCCCGGAGCTGCGGGCGCGCTGGAAGCGCGGCGTCAGCCTGGTGGAGGGCGCCCTGGGTGAGGCGGTGGGCCGGATCTACGTGGCCCGACACTTCCCGCCGGAGTCCAAGGCGCTGATGGACGACCTGGTGGCCAACCTGCTGGTCGCCTACCGCGAGTCGATCTCGGTGCTGGACTGGATGGGTGAGGAGACCAAGCAGCGGGCGTTCGAGAAGCTGGAGACGTTCCGGCCCAAGATCGGCTACCCGGAGAAGTTCCGGGACTACTCCGGACTCACCATCGTCCCCGGCGACCTGCTCGGCAACGTGGCCGCGTCGTCGGCCTTCGAGACCGACCGGCAGCTCGCCAAGATCGGCTCACCGGTCGACCGCGACGAGTGGTTCATGCTCCCGCAGACCGTGAACGCCTACTACAACCCCGGCACCAACGAGATCTGCTTCCCTGCCGGCATCCTGCAGAAGCCGTTCTTCGCCCCCGACGCACACCCGGCCGAGAACTACGGCGGCATCGGCGCAGTGATCGGCCACGAGATCGGCCACGGCTTCGACGACAACGGCGCGCAGTACGACGGCGCCGGGAACCTGAACGACTGGTGGACCGCCGACGACAAGGCGGCCTTCGAGGTCAAGTCGAAGGCGCTGATCGCCCAGTACGACGTGCTGGAGCCACGGAACCTGCCCGGTGAGACCGTGAACGGGGCGTTGACCGTCGGCGAGAACATCGGCGACCTGGGCGGGATCACCATCGCCCACACCGCCTACCTGATCGCCACCGGTCAGGCCGCGAGCGTCGAGGACCGTCGGCGCCTCTTCACCAACTGGGCGTTCGTCTGGCGCACCAAGCGCCGGCTGGAGCAGGAGCGGCAGTACCTGACTGTCGACCCGCACTCGCCGGCGGAGTTCCGGGCCAACATCGTCCGCAACCTCGACGAGTTCCACGAGGTGTTCGGGACCGCGCCCGGCGACGGGCTGTGGATGGAGCCCGCCGACCGGATCCGGATCTGGTGAGGCCTCAGCGGTTGCGCCGCTGCTGCTCCCAGTCGGCGCGCAGCAGCTCGTACTCGACCTCACCGCTCTCGGTGCCGGGGATGGGATCCTCGAACTCCCGGTGGAAGGTGCGCGCGTAGCGCAGCCCGACCTTCTCCAGCACTCGTCGCGAGGCGGCGTTGACGGCCATCGTCTCGGCGAACACGCGTCGGGCACCGGACTCGGCGAACGCCTTGTCGACCAGCACCTGCGCCGCCTCGGTGGCGTAGCCCTGCCCCCAGGCGTCGCGTCGGAGCCGGTAGCCGAGCTCGGGCTCGTCACTGGGGTCTCCGTCGCGGGGCCGCATGCTGACCCAGCCGATGAAGTCGCCGGTCTCCTTCTCCAGCGCCGCCCAGTGTCCGTACCCGTCGAAGAGCGTGTAGTACTCCAGGAACCGCGGCAGGATGATCTTCTCGATCTCGGCCCTCGCGGTGGGCCGACCGTGGGTCAGGAACCGCATCACCTCGGGGTCGCTGTCGAGCTCGACGAGCAGGTCGGCATCACCGGCGGTGAACCGGCGAAGGACCAGACGTCGGGTGCTGCAGAAGATCTCCATGGCGTCCGTGAGTATTCCGCGCCGGACCCCGTCGCGTCGAACCGGCAGCCCGAAAGGCGGCCACTCCCCGGGGTTGCGCGGCCGGGCAGAATGGAGCCCGGAGGTGTCGTCAATGTTCTTCGTCAAGATGACCGAAGTGGTCGATCCGAGCCAGGCCCTGCCCGGACGGGACGCGCCGCCCTTCGAGCTGCCGGAGCGGCACGCGGTGCTCGATGCGCCACTGGTGACCGACGAGGTGCCCGACTCGATGGCGGTGGCGGTCTTCGGCCTCGGCTGCTTCTGGGGCGCTGAGGAGATCTTCTGGCAACTGCCGGGCGTCTGGTCCACCTCGGTCGGATACGCCGGCGGCCACACCCCACACCCGACGTACGAGGAGGTGTGCAGTGGCCGCACCGGGCACACCGAGGCGGTCCGGGTCGTCTACGACCCCGACGTGGTCTCCTTCGACACGCTGGTGCGCACCTTCTTCGAGGTGCACGACCCGACCCAGGGGATGCGGCAGGGCAACGACACCGGCACCCAGTACCGGTCCGCGATCTACGTCACCGACGCGGCCCAGGAGGCCACCGCCCGGCGGATCGCCGCGGCGTACCAGCCGGTGCTGACCGAGCGCGGTCATGGCCCGATCACCACCGAGATCGCCCCGGCCGGCGACTACTTCTATGCCGAACCGCACCACCAGCAGTATCTGCACAAGGTGCCGCACGGCTACCGGTGTCACGCCGCCACCGGGGTGCCGGTGCCGGCTGACGCGTAGTCCTCAGTCGACGGCGGCCGCCATCCGGCGTACCGCCTCGGTGAGCACCTCGGCTGAGGTGGCCAGGTTGACACGCACCCACTGTCCGGCGTCGGGGGCGTAGCGCTGGCCGCCGGTGACCGCGACCCGCCCCCGGGCCAGGAAGGCTGCGGCCGGGTCGGCCAGGTCGAGGGCGGCGCAGTCCAGCCAGGCCAGATAGGTCGCCTCGGCGGGAGCCATCCGGACCCCGGGCAGGTGCGTGGCGAGCAACTGCCCGAAGAGGGCCCGACGGTCGTCGATCTCACCGAGCAGCTGGTCCAGCCACGCCTCGCCGTGCGCGAAGGCGGCCTGCTGCGCCTGCACCGCGATGTGGTTGGCCCCGTGGGTGATCGTCGGATGGACCTGGCTGAGCAGCGTGCAGGCGGGGCCGGGGACGGCCAGCGCGGCCTTGAGGCCGGCCAGGTTCCAGGCCTTCGACGCACTGACCAGGCTGATGCCACCGGCCGCCTCGGGCAAGGTCAGGTACGGCGTGAACGTCACCCCGGGCCGGACCAGCGGGGCGTGGATCTCATCGGAGATCACCTGCACCCCGTGGGCGTCGGCCAACTCGGCGAGCCCCACCAGCTCCGCGGCGGTGTGCACGGTGCCGGTCGGGTTCTGCGGGTTGCACAGCAGGTACACCGACCCCGGCCCGGCGTCGGCGAAGGCGCGGGCGAGGGCGTCGGGGTCGAGACGGTGATCCGCGGTCAGCGGCGCGTGCACCGGACGTCGGCCGACCGCGTCCACGAATCCGTGGAACGCGTCGTAGCACGGCGGGCTGAGCACGACGGCACCCTCGGGCGGGGTGAGCACGCGGATCAGTTCGGCGGCGCCGATCATCACGTCGGGCACGCTCAGCACCGTGGCCGGGTCCGGCTGCCACGCCCAGCGACGCGCCGCGAAGTCGGCGAACGCCTCGGCGAAGCCGCGCACGTCGGCGTACCCGGTGTCCCCGCGGGTCACCGCAGCGGTCACCGCCGACACCACGTCCGGGCACGGTCGGGCATCCATCTCCGCCACCCAGACCGGCAGCACGTCGGCCGGGTAGGCGTGCCACTTGATGCTGGTGCGGGTCCGTCGCAGTTCGTCGAGGGCGAGGCCGAGGATCTCCACACGGCCGACTCTAGGACCCGGCCGGCAATGCGGGCGTCACCAGCGGGCGTCCTGCCGCCGCGTTTCAGGGCCCATCCCCTAGATTGTCGCCATGACGAGCGAGGAGACCCCGGCGGTCGAGTCGGAGCACGAGTCCAGCACGCAGCCCGACGTACCCGACTCCGACCGGGCGGACAGCACGCCGGCCGTCGAGTCCCCGGTGGTCGCGCCGGTCAACTCCGGTCTCACCAACCGGGGTGTGGACCGCAGCATCGTGATCGACGCGTGGCTGCAGACCGCGGCCCGGTGGTCGCTCCGGCTGATCCTGATCAGCATCGCCGTGGTCGCGCTGTTGTGGCTGCTGGCCAAGATCTGGGTCGGCGTGCTGCCGGTGCTGTTGGCGCTGATCGTCACCACGGTGCTCTACGGCCCCGTCTCCTGGCTGCGTCGCCACAACGTGCCCTCGTCGCTGGCGGCGCTGGTCGGACTGTTGGTGCCGTTCGCGATCATCGGCGGCATCTTCACCGCGATCGCCCCGTCGGTGGTGCGCCAGTCGGCGACGCTGGTCGATCAGGCCGCCGATGGCATCCGGGAGTTGCAGCGCTGGCTCCAGGGGCCGCCGATCAACCTACAGAGCGAGCAGGTCCGTGAGGCCACCGACGAGGTGGTCAAGTGGCTGCAGGGCAGTTCGACCCAGATCGCGAGCGGCGTCTTCACCACCGTCGGCGCGGTCACCTCCGCGATGGTCACCCTGGTGCTGGTGCTGGTGCTGACCTTCTTCTTCCTCAAGGACGGGCACTACTTCCTGGAGTGGGTACGCCGTGTCTCCGGCCGCAAGGCGGGCCGTCATCTGACCGAGGTGTGCACCCGAGGCTGGGTCACCTTGAGCGGCTTCATCCGCACCCAGGCCATCGTCAGCGCCGTGGACGCGATCTTCATCGGTCTCGGTCTGGTGATCCTGCAGGTGCCGTTGGCGTTCGCGCTGGCGATCCTCACCTTCTTCGGCGGCTTCGTGCCGATCGTCGGTGCCTTCACCGTGGGCATTCTCGCGGTCCTCGTGGCGCTGGTCTCCAACGGCTGGGTCACCGCTCTGGCGGTGGCGGGTGTAATCGTGGTGGTCCAGCAGTTGGAGAGCAACCTGCTGCAGCCGTACCTGCAGGGCAAGTCGATGCAGCTGCACGCGGGGCTGATCCTGCTCGCGGTGGCCGCGGGCGCCACCCTCTTCGGCGTCATCGGCGCCTTCCTGGCGGTTCCCTTCGCGGCGGTGACCGCAACCACGCTGCGCTACATCAGCGAGCAGATCGACATCCGCACCGGCGATCTCGCCCCCGAGGACGCGAACACCCTCACTGCGGAGGGCAGAGCCGCCAACCTGCGCGGCGCGGCCGAGTCGGCGATCTATCAGGAGCGAGAACGGGCGCGACTCAATCCCTCGGATCCCGATGCCCTGACCTGATCACACGCCCCCTACAGGCTCAGCGAAGGTCCACCCAGGACTCCCCCACCACCGTCGGCGTGACCGCACCGCCGCTGAGTTCGGCGATCAGCGCGTCCAACCCCGTCCTCGACGCGGCCGGGACCCCGATGCGCACCCGTACCTGGTCGGCGTACTCCTTGCCCAGCACCTGGATGCCGCGCTGCCGAAGCGCCGACTCCAGACGCCCGGCATCGGCATGCCCGACGAGGAGGTCGTGCTCGGTGACCAGTTCCCGGGTGAGCGTGCCGACGGTGTCCAGACCCGCCCGCACCGCGTCGCCATAGGCACGGACCAGCCCACCCGCACCGAGCAGCACCCCACCGAACCAGCGGGTGACCACGGCGACCACATCGGAGACCTCACGCCCGCGCAGCACCTCCAGCATCGGCGCACCGGCAGTGCCGGCCGGTTCCCCGTCGTCGCTGGATCGCTGCACGGCCGCCCGGGGTCCGATCACGAACGCCGAGCAGGTGTGCCGGGCGTCCCAGTGCTCACGCCGCAGCCGATCCACGACCGCCCGGGCCTGCTGCTCCTCCTCGACCCGCACCAGGGTGCACAGGAACCGGGAGCGCTTCTCGACGATCTCGGCCTGCCCGTCGACGGCGATGGTGCGGTACGACGTGATCACGAGCCGGCGAGGAACCCCAACAGGTCCTGCCGGGTGAGCACACCGACGGGCTTGCCGTCCTCGTGCACCAGTGCGGCATCGGCGGTCCCCAGCAGGGTGACGGCGTCGGTGGCGGCCGCGGACGCGCCGATCGTCGGCAGCGCCGGGGACATGTGCTTCTCCACCTGGTCGGTGAGCTTGGCGTCGCCGGAGAACAGAATGTCCAACAGATGCCGCTCGGAGACCGAGCCGGCGACCTCGGCGGCCACGATCGGCGGCTCCGCGCGCACCACCGGCATCTGGGAGACGCCGTACTCGCGCAGGATGGCGATCGCCTCGGCGACCGTCTCGGTGGGGTGGGTGTGCACCAGGTCGGGCAGTTGGCCGGACTTGCCGCGCAGCACCTCGCCGACGGTGCGGCCCGGCGCCGGTGCCAGGAACCCGTACTGCCCCAGCCACTCGTCGTTGAACACCTTGGTCAGGTAACCGCGCCCCGAGTCCGGCAACAGCACCACGATCACCGCGTTCTCGCCCTCCGGGGTCCCGTCGAGCTCGCGGGCGAGTTGCGCGGCGGCGAAGGCCGCCATCCCGGCGGAGCCACCGACCAGCAGGGCTTCCTCGCGGGCCATCCGGCGGGTGAACGAGAACGAGTCGGCGTCGCTGACCTCGATCACCCGGTCGGCGATGTCGCGGTCGTAGGTCTCGGGCCAGAAGTCCTCGCCCACGCCTTCGACGAGGTAGGGCCGGCCGGTCCCACCGGAGTAGACCGAGCCGGCCGGGTCGGCTCCGATCACCTTGATGGCCGGATTCTGCTCCTTGAGGTAGCGACCGACACCGGTGATGGTGCCGCCGGTGCCCATCCCAGTGACGAAGTGGGTGATGGCGCCGTCGGTCTGCTGCCAGATCTCCGGCCCGGTGGTCTCGTAATGGGAGCGCGGGTTGTTCGGGTTCGAGTACTGGTCGGGCTTCCAGGCCTTCGGAGTCTCCCGGACCAGTCGGTCGGAGACGTTGTAGTAGGAGTCGGGGTGCTCGGGCGCCACCGCGGTCGGGCAGACCACCACGTCGGCTCCGTAGGCCTTGAGCACGTTGCGCTTGTCCTCGCTGACCTTGTCGGGGCACACGAAGATGCACTCGTAGCCGCGCTGCTGAGCGACCATCGCCAGACCCACGCCGGTGTTGCCGGAGGTCGGCTCCACGATCACCCCACCCGGGACGAGCTCTCCGGACGCCTCGGCGGCGTCGATCATCCGGGCCGCGATCCGATCCTTGACCGACCCGCCGGGGTTCAGGTACTCGACCTTGGCCAGCACCAGCGGCCCGGTCACTCCGTCCAGGCAGCGGTCCAACTTCACCAGGGGGGTGTGGCCGATCAGGTCCAACACCGAGTTCGCATACTCCACGCCACCCAGCCTACGCAGGATGCCCCCATCGCGCCCCTTTGCGCACCGGTCGCCACGGTGACCGCGTGCCCTTTGTAAGGTGGGCGCCGTGGGGAAGGCAGCAGCAGCACGGAAGTTGGCCTCGGCCGCGGCGTACGGCGGGGGCGGTCTGTCCCTGCTCGGAGCCGGTCTGTACGGCGTTCTGGTCACCGAGGCGAAGCTGGCCCGACGCACCATCGGCGGGCCCCACGATCACCCGCCGCCGGACGCCACCGGCTGGTACGGCCGCCGCCGGCCCGGTCCGGCGATCAAGGTCGCGCTGCTCGGTGACTCCTCGGCGGCCGGCTACGGCGTCGACCGGGTCGAGGAGACGCCGGGGGCCTACCTGGCCTCCGGGATCGCCGAACGCGCCGACCGACGGGTGTACCTGCGCGAGTTCGCGGTGGTCGGCGCCCAGTCCAGCCACCTGCACACACAGGTGGACGCAGCGTTGCCGATCGAGCCCGATCTCGCCGTGATCCTGATCGGCGCCAACGACGTCACCCACACCGTGTTGCCGTCCCAGTCGGTGCGCCATCTGTCCGAGGCGGTGCGCCGCTTCATCGAGGCAGGCACCAAGGTGCTGGTCGGCACCTGCCCTGACCTGGGCACGATCCGGCCGATCGCGCCGCCGCTGAAGCAGGTCGCCCGCACCTGGTCGCGCCGGCTGGCGGCCGCCCAGACCATCGCCGTGGTCGAGAGCGGTGGCCGTTCGGTGTCGCTGGGCTCGATCCTGGGGCCGGAGTTCGACGCCGCTCCCGCGGTGCTCTTCGGGCCGGACCAGTTCCACCCCTCCGCCGAGGGGTACGCCCAGATGGCGGCCGTGATGGTGCCGTCCGCTCTCGCCACGCTGGGGTTGATTCCGGAGGCCGAGGCCGAGCCGGAGGCCTTCCGGGGTGAGGGCGTGCTGCCGATCTCCGACGCCGCGGTCGAAGCCGCCCGGACGCCCGGCACCGAGGTCGGCGGCACCGAGCTCGCCGGCATGCTCCGTGGTGTCAAGGGCCGTTGGGCGATGCTCAGGCACCGCCGTCGTCAGCCCGCCGGGACCGCAGAGACCCCGGCCCCCGAAGAAACCGAAGAGACCGCCGAGACCGCCGAGGCCGACACCGACGCGCACACCGACGCAGGCACCGACCCAGAACCCGCCACCTGATCGACTTGGGCCCTATCCGCGCCGACTTGGGCCCCATCCGCGCCGACTTGGGCCCCATCCGCGCCGACTTGGGCCCCATCCGCGCCGAGTTGGGCCCCATCCGCGCCGACTTGGGCCTTGGCTCGGGTCGGCTGCCAACCCTGCCCGGCGTCACGGACCTGAGATACTGAGCGCCTCATGGTTGCGCCTGCTCTCACTCCCGCTCAGTCCGCCGTCACCGAGGCGCTGGCCGAGTGGTGGCCGTTCCTCCTGGTGGTCGGGCTGTTGCTGCTCACCCTGGGCTACTTCCTGCGGGTGCTGCGTCGACCCGACACGCTCCAGATCCCCGACCGGGTCGCCTCCGAGCAGGAGTCACTCGACGGCGACCTCGCCGAACCCCAGTTCGGCGCGCTGACCGCCGGCCAGGCACCGCCGGTCCCCGCGGCGGCGCCCCCACTCGACGAGCCCGGCGCTGCCCACCAAACCGCCGCCGAGCAGGCAACCGAGCCGATCAAGGCCGGGACGGCCCCGCCCGCCGACCCCGCCCCGCTCGACGCGGAACCGCCTCCCGAGCCGCACCTGGTGCTGCAACGCGCTCAGGAGGGCGCCGCAGCCACCCAGGAGGCCCTGGCATCGCTGACCGGGAACGCGCGGGCTCCGATCCTGGCAGCCGGCCTCGAGGTCGCCCTCTCCGGTCTGGCCCGGTCCAAGCCGATCCCGGTGGTGGCGGCCGTCGTACTGCCCCCGCTCCCCCCGGCCGTCGAGTCAGCCGTCTATCTCAGCGTCGCGCAATGCCTGGACAACACCGTCCGCCACGCCCAGGCCACCCGGGCCTGGATCCGCGCCGAACACGACGGTGAGCGGCTCCGGCTGGGGGTCGGCGACGACGGCATCGGTGGCGTGGACGTGTCTGGCCCCACCCTCACTCGAGTGGTACGCCGGGTGGTTGAGGTGCGCGGCAAGGTCGAGGTCCAGAGCCCCCCAGGCGGCCCGACCCTGGTCTCCTTCGAGATCCCCTGCTCACCGCGCGACTACTGACCGTTCACAGACCCGGCCCGGGCGTCGCCGGACGAGCCGGCCCGGGGACCGGACTCCGAGAGCGTCCCGACATGGCACAGGGCCTCCCGAAATGGCACGAGGCGCCGACCCGGGTCGGCGCCTCGTGGGGTATCGGGTGTCAGTCCTGACTGAAGATCGCCAGGATCCGGAGCAGGTTGATGTAGATCCAGACCAGGCTGACGGTCAGGCCGAAGGCGGCCCGCCACGACTCGCGCTCCGCGATGCCGCCGGCGACGCCGCGCTCGATGAAGTCGAAGTCGAGGATCAGCATGAAGACACCGAGCACCAGACCGACGATGGCAGTGATCAGGCCGAGGCCACCGAGGCCGAAGAGGCCGGTCTCGACACCGAACATCCGCAGCACCAGCGAGAGCAGGCCCAGACCCACCATGCCGAACATCGCGGAGATGGTGAAGGTACGGAACTTCTGCCCGACCTGGATGTTGAAGAACTTGTAGGCGAACAGGGTGCCTGCGAACGCGGCGAAGGTGCCGAGCACCGCGTTCATCACGATCGCGTCACCGAACATGGCGTCGAACGCCTTGCTGATCGCACCGAGCGCGACGCCTTCGGCCGCACAGAAGGCGAGCACCAGCCCGGGGCTGACGACCTTCTTGAAGGAGTTGACCAACGACAGGACGAAGGCGGCACCAGCGCCGAGCATCGCCAGCATGTAGACGGTGCCGAGCGCCTCCTGGCTGAGGATGCTGGGGGTCAGCACCCAGGTGGCCACGGCGGTGATCATCACCAGGCCGATCGCGATGGCCGACTTCTGCACCACCGAATCGATCGTCATCGGAGCCGGCGGCGCGTAGGGCGCCTGCGGGCCACCGGTACCCCAGCTGGACGGGTCGGTCTGGCCGTACGGGTTCGCGTAGGGGTTGGCGCCCATGGCGCGGCCGTTGAAGCCCTCAGTGCGGGCAAAGACAGGGTTGCTGCTGCGCATGGTCTCTCCTGGAGGCCGTAGTTGCGAATGTGCCGCCAGCATACCGAGGATCGACAAGCGATCTCGGGCCCCCCACGCGACGTCGACGCCCCAGCCGATCGGCCACCCGACTCCGACCCGATGGCGGATGTGGGCGGAGCCGCGCGGCGCGCACGCTCCTCCCATGACTCCAGACACCCTGACCCGTCGTCGCCGGGCCTGGCCGGTGGTGACCGGTCTGCTGATCCTCGCCGCCGTGCCCGTGATCGCGGGCGCCTTCCGGGCCACGGAACTGATGACCGACCCGCAGGTCACGGTCGACAACGCCCGGTTCGTGGCCGCACCGGCGCCGGTGCTGCTGCACATCGTTGCGGCGACCGTGTACGCGGTCCTCGGCGCCTTCCAGTTCGCGCCCGGCCTCCGTCGTACGTCGTGGCACCGTCGCGCCGGGCGGTTGCTGGTGCCGGCCGGGCTGCTGGTGGCCGGTACCGGTCTGTGGATGACCGCCCGCTACGAGCTGCCTCCCCTCGATGGCCAGGCACTGAGCCTGATCCGGTACGCCGTCGGCGTGGCGATGGCCGCGTTCCTGGTGCTGGCTGTCCGAGCCATCCGACGACGCGACGTGCCGACCCATGCGGCCTGGATGATCCGGGCCTACGCGCTGGCGATGGGGGCCGGCACGCAGGCGTTCACCCATCTGCCACTGCTGGTGCCGGGGGTGCCGACGACCGAGGGGACGCGGACGGTGGCGATGGGCCTGGGCTGGGTCATCAACATCGTTGTCGCCGAGCTGGTGATCCGGCGCCACCTCCGGCGGCGGTGACTAGCATCATGGACGTGCGTGCACTGGACAGGCTCCTGGACCGGCCGGCCGCCGTGGATGCGCCGCCTCGGGCGCGCCGTGACTGGGTGCTCACTGGGGTCGGCGTCGCGGCGGTGGGGGTCGAGGTGCTGCTACGCGGGGATCTTCAGTGGCCGCTGGTGATGGCCGCCGTCGCCGTGGTCGCCATGGTGGCCCTGCCGTGGCGGCGCAGCCACCCGGTCACGGTCGTCGCCGTGGTCACGGTGCCGGGGACGCTGGTGGGGCTGGCTCAGTGGGGTCGCGGCCTGGAGGCCGACGCGCTGGCCAGCGCAGCGATCGCGATCGTGGTGCCGTACGCGTTGTTCCGATGGAGTTCTGCCCGACAGTGCCTGATCGGCGGCGCGCTGCTGACCGTGGGGGTCGCCGTGTCCGTGATCAGCCAGCGCGGGGGCCTGGCCGACGCCATCGGCGGCGCCACCGTGGTGACTCTGGTGGCAGTGCTGGGCGAGCTTGCTCGGCAGCGCGCCGCGGCACGGTCCCGCGATCTGGAGCAGGCCCGGCTGCTCGAGCGGGAGCGGATCGCCCGTGACCTGCACGACACGGTGGCGCACCACCTGTCCGCGGTGGCGGTGCGCGCTCAGGTGGGACAACTTCAATCCACCGAGCCCGCGGCGCTGGAGGCGCTGAGACAGACCGAGTCGGAGGCACGTCGGGCCTTGGATGAGATCCGCACCATGACCCGGCTGCTGCGCACCGGCCTCTCCCCCAGTCCGGGACTGGAGGAACTTGCCGCGCTCGCCGATGCCGGTCCGCCGCGGGTCACCGTCACCGTCGCCCGAGATGCGGCCCCGTTGCCTCCGGCGGTCGCCGCCGGTCTGTTCCGGGTGGCCCAGGAGGCGGTGGCCAATGCCCGGCGTCATGCGGTCGGCGCCTCGCAGATCACGGTCGAGCTGGGCCGCGACGTCGCCCACACGCATGTGCTGCGGGTCCATGACGACGGCGTCGGCGGCGACCCCGACCCACCGGCGGGGCTCGGCGTACCGGGGATGGCCGAGCGGGTCGCGCACCTGGGCGGCCGGCTCGAGGCGGGCCCTGACCCCGACGGCGGCTGGACGGTGACCGCGCGTATCCCGGACGGTGGCCGATGATCCGCGTCCTGGTGGCCGACGACCAGCAGATCGTCAGGGCAGGCCTCGCCGCCCTGCTGGATGCCCAGGACGACATCGCGGTGGTGGCCGCGGTCAGCAACGGCCGTGACGCGGTCGATGAGGCTCGGCGGCTGCGGCCCGATGTGTGCCTCCTGGACATCCGGATGCCGCTCATGGACGGCGTGGAGGCGACCCGGCGGCTGGCGGGACCGCAGGTCGCGGACCCGCTCGTCGTGGTCGTGATCACCACCTTCGACAGCGACGAGCATGTGTACGCCGCACTGGCGGCCGGAGCCCGCGGTTTCCTGCTCAAGGACGCCGGCCCCGACCTGCTCGCCCAAGCGGTCCGGGCGGCAGCCGCCGGTGATGCGCTGATCGATCCGAGTGTGACGGTGCGACTGCTGGACCGGTTCGCGAGCACGGCACCCCCGACCCCGGCGGCCCCACTGACCGACCGCGAGCTCGCCGTCCTCCGACTCGTCGCGAGCGGCAGAACGAATGCCGAGATCGCTACCGACCTGCACCTGGGGGCGTCCACCGTGAAGACGCATCTGGCCGCGATCATGGCCAAGACCGACACCCGCAACAGGGTCGAGGTGGCCCGGTGGGCGTTCCAGGCTGGGTTGCTGGCGGAGGACTAGTTGGCGCGAGACTGGCTCGCGCGGAACTAGGGCCGGTCGAGGGCCCCGACGCCGGCGAACCGTACGCCGGAGAGCGCGGCCATCTCCTGCTTCCAGGTGACCAGGTCATCGCGGGTGAAGTCGCCGAGACTGCGGTGTCCGCAGGCCCGGGCCAGCACGCTCATCAGCTCCACGCTGGAGGTGAGGAACCGGGCCAACCGCTCCGCGGCCTCATCGACGGGCAGCCGGGAGCGAAGCGCGGGATCCTGGGTGGCGATGCCGACCGGGCAGCGTCCGGTCTCGCAGGCGCGCATCGCGAGGCAGCCGATCGCCTGCATGGCGGCGTTGGAGACCGCGACCGCGTCGGCGCCCAGGGCCAGCGCCTTGGCGAAGTCGGGTGCGGTGCGCAGGCCGCCGGTGATCACCAGGCTGACGTGGTCGGCGCCGATCCGGTCCAGGTGGGCGCGCGCCCGGGCGAGAGCGGGGATGGTGGGCACCGAGATGTGGTCGCGGAAGAGCACCGGTGCGGCCCCGGTGCCGCCGCCGCGGCCGTCGAGGATCACGTAGTCGACCCCGATGGCGAGGGCGGCATCCAGGTCGGCCTCGATGTGCTGGGCGGACAGCTTGAAGCCGATCGGCACTCCGCCGGTGACCTCGCGCGCCTTGGCGGCCACCTCGCGGAAGTCCTCGACGGAGACCAGGTCGGGGAACCTCGCCGGTGAGACGGCTGCCTGGCCGGGCTCCAGGCCGCGGACGGCGGCGATCTCCTCGGTGACCTTGTGGCCGGGCAGGTGACCGCCGGTGCCGGTCTTGGCGGCCTGTCCGCCCTTGAAGTGGAGTGCCTGGCAGTCGGCGACCTTCTCCCAGGCGAAGCCGAACCGTGCCGAGGCCAGCTCGTAGAAGTAGCGGGAGTTGGCGTCCTTCTCGGCCTGGAGCATGCCGCCCTCGCCGGAGCAGATCCCGGTGCCGGCCAGTTCCGCGCCGGTGGCGAGGGCGGTCTTGGCCTCCGCGGAGAGGGCACCGAAGCTCATGTCGGAGACGAACAGCGGGATCTGCAACCGCAGCGGCCGGGCAGCGGCCGGGCCGATCACCACGTCGGTGGCGACCGGTTCGTCGTCGAGCAACGGGGCGGTGGCGAGTTGGGCCGTGACGAACTGGAGGTCGTCCCATCGGGGCAGGCTAGGGCCGGGCACGCCCATCGCTGCCATCGGCCCGTGGTGGCCGACCCGGTCCAGGCCGCTGGCTGCGAGACGGTGGATGGCGTTGCGTGCGGGTTCGTCGTCGGTGCCCTTGGGATCGGCGTACGCGCCTTGGTAGGCGGACCGACGGATCCTCTGCGGGTGCTTCTCACGCCAGGCGGTGACCTCGGCTTCGTCGACCCAGATCTGTCCGTCGGTGACCCCGGCGGTGAAGCGGGCCAGATCGGCTCCGGGGTGGAAGATGTTCTGGCCGGTGTCGATCCGGTACGTCGAGCCGTGCAGACCGCAGGTGAGTTGTCCGCCGCGCACGTCCCCGTCGGCGAGCAGGGCACCTCGGTGCTGACAGCGACCGAAGAGGGCCACCACCTGATCGGGCGTGTCCTGGGGGCGGATCACCACCAGGTCGACGTCGGCCACCACGGCATGTCTGGCACTCCCCGGGTCCACGTCGTCGAGGGGAAACAGGGTGGTCGGGGACGTGGTCGAGCTCATGGGCGTCAGCATGTCACGGTGCCCCCGGTCGGGCTCGAACCGACACTGGGTCGCTTTTAAGGCGACTTCCTCTGCCAATTGGGATACGGGGGCGGGTCTACAGGTAGGTCTTGCGGGGGTGGATGGCGTGCGCCCCGGCGACCCGGTCCAGGAACAGGAAACCACGCGTGTGGTCGATCTCGTGCTGCAGCGCCCGGGCCTCGAAGGCGTTGGCCCGGAGCACGACCGTCTCCCCGGTGCCCGGCAGTTGGCCGCGTACGACGAGCCGGCTGGGGCGCTTCACGTCCCCGGTGAAGTCCGGTACGGACATGCACCCCTCGCGGGCCTTCTCGTTGCGCGAGGAGTCCACCACTTCGGCGTTGCAGAGCGCGAAGGTGCCGTGGTGGTCGC
Source organism: Nocardioides limicola (assembly GCF_016827675.1). Lineage (GTDB taxonomy): Bacteria > Actinomycetota > Actinomycetes > Propionibacteriales > Nocardioidaceae > Nocardioides > Nocardioides limicola. The sequence continues at coordinate 505,913 of NZ_JAERJA010000003.1, forward strand.
GCGTCTTGGGGTGCTCGGAGACGTCGACGCAGAAGACGCGAGCAGCCACCCCGACCTGTTGGGCGGCCAGACCCACACACCCGGGCGACACGCGCATGGTGGCAATCAGGTCGGCAGCCAGTTGGACGATCTCGGGGTCGGTGGCGTCGACCTCGGCGCCGTCGGTGCCCAGCACGTCGGCGGGTGCGGTGACCACTTCCAAGATCCGGCCGGTGACCCCGAGCTCGAACTCGACCCAGGCCCGCACGCGTTCATTGATCCCGTCGGGTGCCGCGGGCTGTGCTTCGGTCACAGTTCGTCGGCCTCGGCCTCGTGCCAGGTGACCCGGACGCCGAGTCCGTCAGCGGCGGCCGCCACCGTGCTGCGGATCGCAGCGACGTCGCCGTCGCGGGGCAGGTCGACCTCGGCGATCAGCAGGTACAGGTCGCCGGCCAGCCGGGTGGTGAGGTCGGTGATGTTGCCGCCCGCCGAAGCCACGACGCCGGTGATCGTGGAGACGATGCCGGGGCGGTCGCCGCCGTGCACGGTGAGCACCCAGGACGTGCCCTCGGTGGCCTTCGCCTCCTCGACGGGGACCTCGCGCACGGACACGTCGAGGGAACCGTCCCCGGTCAGTGGCCGCAGCGCCTCGCTCACAGCGGCACCGGTCGCCTCACCGGAACAGATCAGCATCATCGCGAAGTGCCCTCGGAGCAGGGTCATCGTCGAGTCCTCGATGTTGAGCCCCAACCCGGCGAGTGCCTCGGTGGTCTCGGCGATGATGCCGGGCCGGTCGTGTCCCAGGACGGTGATGGCGTGGAGAGTCACCCGGGCATTGTGTCAGGTCGGCTCCTGTTCGGTGGTCGAGTGCTGCCCGGTTTCGGTGGTCGAGTGCCGCTCCGCTCGGTGGTCGAGTGCCGCGCCCGTTCGGTGGTCGAGTGCCGCCGAGGAACGAGGCGGTGTATCGAGGCCACCCCCTAGTCGTCCGGGGTCTCGATACGCTCGCTGGCGCTCGCTACTCGACCGCCGACCCACACCCCTGTTCGGTGGTCGAGTGCTCCCCGTTCGGTGGTCGAGTGCCGCCGAGGAACGAGGCGGTGTATCGAGACCACGCCCCCCAGTCGCCCGGAAATGTCGGAGCCTGCTGGTTGGCTTGTTCTCATGAAGGCGGAGCAGCTCGAAGATCTCGACACCTCGGGTGAGGTGCTCGACTTCCTGCGCACCCAGCAGGCCGAGGCCCTTCTGGTCGAGGCGGCCGCGATGGTGGCGGCGGTGAAGTACTGCGGGATCAACACCCCGACCACTGACACCGACGCAGCCGGGCACTGGTTCGGGGACCGGTCCTGCGCCCTGGCGGGTGAGGGTGCCCCTCAGGTGTCAGAATCC
>NZ_JAERJA010000004.1 GCF_016827675.1 Nocardioides limicola
ACCGCCGGATGCGGTCTCTCATCTGGACGTTTCTGCAGGTCAGCGAGCCGCCAGTCTTGGGGCATGCGCTGACGCGGCTTGTTCGGTTGGGGCGCCGTGGAGCCACACTTATGCATACGACGGTGCTTGCCTGCCCGCTGCATCCGACACGGCGTCGGTTGACACTCGCGAGACCCTCAGCTCAACCCCAGGCGGCGTGACCGCGATTCAGTCAGGCGGTGTTGCCGCAAACGCCGGTACGCGATCGGTTGATGATCTACTCCGACCAGGTGGGGTGACGATCGGCAAGGCCGGAACCGACGACACAATCCGCGAGATATCCGGTAGCCTCCCCGAAGCTCAGACGATGTTCCAACAGCTCAGCCAAGGCGGCACGGTCGTCGCTCGGACACCGAAACTGACGCGCGTGGAGTTGCCCCGCGGAGGAGGGTTCGTCCAACTGCGCAGGGAATTGTCGCGCAGTCCGAATACGGCCGCCACGATCGACGTCAACGTCCCAGGCTTCGACATCACGAAACTGAAGTACAACCCATGACGGATGACCTGGCCGTGGCAGCTTGCGGTGGCAATGCTGATCCACCGAGAACTCGAAGACGACTACGTGGGGCTGTGGAAGCTTCCGTGGCACATTCGGCGCGCGCTTCCCGACGCGTCTGACGATCAAGTGAGGACAGTTGCGGCGGCTGTTCTGGAGGCGCTGGTCGCTGGCGACACGGCACTCGGAACCCTCAACGAGTACACCGGTTCATTCGAACCATGGGTGGCCGGTGAGGCGGTTGAGTCCGCTATGTCAGCGTGGCGTGCCCTCGGCCGCGTCCCGAACATCGGGGAGGTGGCGTGGCTCGCCCGGACCTCCTGATGTGTGCGCTCGCGAGCGTCCTCTTTGCGCTCATCGGGTGGCTCTGCGTGGCCAATCCTGCCCAGGCGTCCTCCGCCCCCACTCCCGGAATTCAGATCTACTCCTACGACAGCCAGCACCTACCGTCGCTCGCTGCTGTGACTGCAACTGAGCGCGGTCCGCCTTCGACGCATGACTGCGCCACCAACTGCAACGCCGCCGACCGCTGGTCGGGTGGCGCTTCGGCGTGGCTGGATGCGACTACACCGCGCGCCACCTTCGACTACGACCGCCACGCGCTGCTTGCGCAGGTCGCGCACGCTTTGGGTACGACCCGGGAGCCAGCCCGGGCGCTCGTGGGGGATTTGCCGTTGCTCACGCCGGCCGGTGTTGCCGCAAACGGCGTACCGCCCAGGTTCATCACGACGGGTGCTGGGACAACGATCGATCGCCTCGCGATCAACTCTTCGATCAGTGCGCAGCGGCAGGGCCGTCATGTGCTGGGCGCTCGTCAGTACAAGGGAGGCAGCTACTTCAACTCGGCTGATGACGCACAGAGCGTGCTAGACGACTTCCACAGCGGCGCGGCTCAGGTCCTCGGCGTCAAGGGCAACGACATCGTTGTGCGGGCCCCGAATGTCACTGGCTTCAATCACAACCCAGGTGCTGGCTTCCCGAATCAGGCGACGAACGTCTTCTTCATCAAGGGCTCGTCGTCTCCCAGCGTCATTCCCGACAGCCCTGGGTGGACACCGTGAGCCTCCCGACGCCAGAGAATCCAGGTCGCGCTCCGGTGTGGGAGAACTACGTCATCGCGCAGACGGTGGCGGCTTCGCGAGGGCAGATTCCTGCGCATGCTCTCACCTTCGGTGTCGAGGTGGATGGGCCGCGCCTGCGGCTTCGATTCCAGCTCTCTGAGGTCACCGAAGAAGACAGAGCCGACATGGACGACATCGTCAGCGAACTCGAGGGACTGGTGGGCAACGACGTCGAGGTGGAGTCCTTCTACGAGTTGCGGGACCAGCGTGAGATTTCGACGACTGACGGCGTGTGCTGGATCTTCCTCGCGAGGGTGACTGAGTGAGCGAGGAGATCTCGATCGAGCTGTCCCACGATCGGGCGCTGGTTCTCTTCGAGTGGCTGGCCCGCACGGCCGCTGGCGAGCAGCCGGCGGCGTTCGCGGATCAGGCTGAGCAGCGGGTGCTGTGGGATCTTGAGGCGGCGCTGGAGAAGCACTTGACCGAGCCGTTCAAGAGCGACTACCGCGAGTTGCTGGAGGCTGCGCGCGGCCGGGTCCGCGACGTCGAGGAGTGATCCTCAGCCGGCGTTGTCGAGGGCTGCTCGGATGCGGGTGTTGGCGAGTAGGCCGTCGAGGATGTCACGATTGCTTCGACCGAGGGCGTGATCTTGCCGTTCTCGTAGCGGCTGATCTGGCCGCCATCGCCGTTGATCTTGGTGGCGAGGTCAGCTTGGGACCATCCGGGTGGCATGGATCCGTGGCACCGCTGAGCCCAAACTGGAACGTCACCCCGTCCATCACCCCAGCGGCTGAGAGAAGGAACCCATGCCCGGGTCGCCGCTTCCTTGACCATCCCGCGAGACGAGCCCGGCGGATCGGGCTAGTCTTGGGTGCTTGTTTCCTTTGAGGGGGTTGGATGGCGCAGGACTCCGCTGCAGGCGAGATCGCCGCTGAGCAGACGGTGGTGGACCGGGTCTATGCCCGGCTCGAGACGTCGGCGACCGCTGCCCGCGAGCTCGCCAAGGAGGGCCACAACCGGGCCCGGCTCGGCCACGAGGGTGGCCTGGTGGAGCGGGACGCGATGGTCTTCCAGGCGGCCCGCCGGATCGCCCAACTCGACGCCGCCCACGAAGGACTGGTCTTCGGTCGACTCGACCTGACCGCCGACGTGGACACCGAACCCCGCTACATCGGCCGCATCGGCCTGCGCGACGAGAACCGCGACTCGATGCTCATCGACTGGCGGGCCCCGGCCGCGGCCGACTTCTACCAGGCCACCGCCGCCGAGCCGCACGGCGTCGTACGCCGTCGGGTGCTGAGCTGCCGCGGCCCTCAGGTGATCGGCGTGGAGGACGAACTCCTCGACCCCGACGACCCCCGCGCCGCCGACCTGCCGGTGATCGGCGAGGGCGCGCTGATGGCGCAACTGTCCCGCGCCCGGGACCGATCCATGCACTCGATCGTGGCCACCATCCAGGCCGAGCAGGACAAGGCCATCCGCGCCCCCTCCCGCGGCGTGGTCACCATCTCCGGCGGACCCGGCACCGGCAAGACGGTGGTCGCGCTGCACCGGGCGGCGTACCTGCTCTACACCGAGCGGCGCCGCTACGAGAGCGGTGGCGTGCTGATCATCGGCCCGTCCGGGGTGTTCATGCGCTACATCGAGCGGGTGCTGCCCTCCCTCGGCGAGACCGCGATGGCCCTGCGCTCCTTGGGCGAGGTCGTCGAAGGCGTGCGCGCCAACCGGCACGACGAACCCGCGGTCGCCGACCTCAAGGGGTCGGAGCGGATGGCCGAGGTGATGCGGCGTACCGCCCGCCAACAGGCGCCCGGCAGCCCGCGCGAGTTCCGGATCTTCTGGCGCGACAACGCCATCGTGCTCGACCGCCGGGTGCTCGGCACGCTGCGCAAGAACCTGCTCGGCCACGGCCGCCGCAACCGGCAACTGCCCCGGGTGGCGACCACCCTGCTCGACGCCATGTGGCGGCAGGTGTCGTCCGAACGCGGCCGGGAGCGCGGCAAGGAGAAGTTCGTCGACGACATGCTCTCGGTGCCCGACTTCGTCGAGTTCGCGCTCGCCTGGTGGCCGCCGCTGACCGCCCGCGAGGTCTTCGACTGGGTGCGGGACCCCGAGTTCCTGGCCCGGGTCGCCGAAGGAGTGCTCACCGGCGAGGAGCAACGGCTGCTCAGCAAGTCCTGGAGCCGCGAGGGGCTCAGCATCGCCGACGTGCCGCTGCTCGACGAGCTGCGCTACGCGCTCGGTGACGTCCCCGAGAAGCACGAGGGCGACCAGTTGCTCTCCGACACCCTGGCCGCCGAGGAGGGCGGCGTCGACCTGGCCGAGGTGACCACCGCCTCCGAGCGGGAGTACGCCCCCGCCGGCCGGGCCTGGGCGCCGCCCACCCACCGCCTCGAGGACGACGGGTATGCGCACGTGCTCATCGACGAGGCCCAGGACCTCACCCCGATGCAGTGGCGGATGGTGGGCCGCCGCGGCCGCGCCGCCTCGTGGACCATCGTCGGCGACCCGGCGCAGTCGTCCTGGCCGATCCCGGCCGAGGCCGACGCCGCTCGCGCCGCAGCCCTGGAGGGCAAGGAGATCCACTCCTTCCACCTGTCCACCAACTACCGCAACTCCGCGGAGATCTACGCCGCCGCCGCCGGCTACGCGCAAGCCGTCGGGCTTGGCGCCGACCTGCCGGACGCGATCCGGCGTACCGGGGAGCAGCCGGTCACCCTCGGCGACTGGACCGTCCCCGGCGACGCGACCGTCCACGTCCCCCGCGAGGGTGACCTCGAGGCGTCCGTGCGCGCCGAGGTGGCCCGGATCGCGGCCGCGGTGGGGGGCACCGTCGGCATCGTGGTGCCGGTGGCCCGCCGTTCCGAGGTCAACGCCTGGCTGGCCGCCTGGCCGGAGTTCGCGGCCGACGCCCCCGGCGCCCGGGCCGCCGTCGACTCCGACGCGCCCCCCTCCGGCACCGACCGGATCGTGGTGCTCACCGGCCTGGACACCAAGGGCCTGGAGTTCGACGGCATCGTGGTGGTCCGGCCCGGGGAGATCGAGGCCGAGTCGGCCACCGGTCGGGCCACCCTGTACGTCGTACTCACCCGGGCCACGCAGCTGCTCAGCACGGTGAGCTGACGCAGCGCCCGGTGGCTGCGATCACTCGTTGAGGGCACGGGTGATCGTGCGGATCACCATGGGGACATCGGCATCAAGGGTGGCCGTGATGATGTCGGAGTCGATGAGGAGGTCGCCATGGGCGATTCGATTGTGGGTGGCCCACATGAGGGGCCATGTCTCACCGAAGATTCGGTCACGATCCGCGACCTCCAACTGGGACAGCGCCTCAATAGCAGCTGAGAGTCGCATGCAGACCGCGTCGATCACGAGTTGCTCCGAGAGGTCGCCCGTTGCGTGCTGTTGCAGCACGGTGAGGTGAGCGAGTGTGCCCCGCAGTGCCTCGGTCGACGGGCGGCTCAAATTGGCACCGCTTCACGCGTCACCTGATCGGCCAGATCAGGACGTAGAGCCGACTCGGGCACCAGGTCGACCGGCACCCCGATCAGATCGGCGAGCCGCTGTTCGAGGCGGCCGATCTCAAAGAGGCTCATCGGCCGCTCCATCGTGAAGAGCAGATCGATGTCAGACCCATCGCCATCGGCCTCGCGGGCAACCGATCCAAAGACCCGAACATTCGTCCCCCCTGCCTCGCGGATCAATCGGCAGACGGCCTTGCGGTGTCCGCGCAACGCCCGCCGCGCGGCGTCGTCCCGTGGAAGTGGAGGAGGCGATGCACCTCTGGCTGGCTTCGCCCGATCTCCGTGGCGATCTGCGCTTGAGTCAGTCCCTGGGCGGAGGCTCTGCGGACCGCAGCCACCAGTTCGTTGCGCGCGCGAACGATGGCGTTGTCGCTGCGGCGGGCAATCCTGGACAACTGAGACATGGCGCAGCAATAGCAAAACCTATAATCCTCTGCCTCGAATGGCAGAACGGGAGTGAGGCCGCGTCCCTGCCCCGCATAGGGTTCTCCCATGAATGCCACGCCCGCCTCAGCCAAGGACGCCATCGACGCGATCCAGGGGCACCAGGCGTGGGCGATCATCCGACGCTCCACCCGAGCCGGTGACCGCGACACCGTCGGCATCCTCGGCGGACCCCGGTGGGTCGCCGAATCGATCGGCGACATCCCCCTGGAGACCGGCATCCCCGAGCCGGGACGCAGCTGCGACCGGCTGGTCGCCGTACCCTTCCGGCAGGTCACCGAGCGCGGCTTCGACGCCCACGACGACGGCACCCCCCTGGTCGTCGTCGACGTCGAGACCGAGTGGGAGTTCTCCGTCGACGAGGTGATCGCGGCGCTGCCCGACGAGCCGGTCGAATTCGCCGACACCGGCGGCTTCGACATCGACGACGCCGACTACGCCAAGATCGTCGAGCAGATCATCGCCGAGGAGATCGGCCAGGGCGAGGGCGCCAACCTGGTGATCGGCCGCCACTACCGGGCCGTGGTCGCCGACTGGGACGCAGCCAAGGCGCTCACCGTCTACCGCCGGCTGCTGCAGCGGGAGCGCGGCGCCTACTGGACCTTCCTCTTCTTCACCGGTGACCGGTACCTGATCGGCGCCTCCCCCGAACGGCACGTCTCCGTGCACGGCGGCGACGTGCGGATGAACCCGATCTCCGGCACCTTCCGGATCCCCCGCGAGCCCGGTGCGGACGTGCGTGGCGCGCTGCTGGACTTCCTCGCCGACGAGAAGGAGATCTACGAGCTCTTCATGGTCGTCGACGAAGAGCTCAAGATGATGTGCGACATCTGCCACGAGGGCGGCCAGGTGCTCGGCCCGTTCCTCAAGCCGATGACACACCTGGTGCACACCGAGTACCTGCTCGCCGGCCGGTCCAGCCGCGACGTGCGCGACATCCTCCGCGACACCATGTACGCCGCCACCGTCACCGGCTCGCCGGTGGAGAACGCCTGCCGGCTGATCAAGGAGTACGAGACCGAGGGCCGCGGCTACTACGCCTCCGCACTGGCCATCCTCGGCCGGGACAGCGCCGGCGAACCCGTGCTCGACTCACCGATCGTGATCCGCACCGCCGACGTCGACCTGGCCGGCCACCTCAAGATCACCGCCGGCGCCACCCTGGTTCGTGACTCCGACCCGGCGTACGAAGTGGCCGAGACGCATGCCAAAGCCGGCGGGATCCTGTCCGCGTTCGGGTTGGTGCCGCTGGCGCCGGTGCCCGAGATCTCCGTCGCCGACCTGGCCGTGGACGAGGACGTGCTGATCGCGTTGAACGCCCGCAACCGCAGACTGTCGACGTTCTGGCTGACCGACCAGGCAGGCAGCCCGCCCGACCCCGGCCTGCGCGGCAAGAAGGTGCTGGTCATCGACGGCGAGGACGACTTCGTCAACATGCTGCGGCACCTGTTGTCGGTGCTGGGGATGACCTCTGAGGTGGTCCGGCACGAAGACGTCGGCCCGGTCGTCACGGCCGGCTTCGACGCCTGGGACCTGGTGATCGTCGGCCCCGGCCCCGGCGACCCCCGCGATGACCACGACCCGAAGATGGTGGCACTGCGGTCCGCGGTGGACCGACTGCTCGCCGATGAGAAGCCATTCCTGGCCATCTGCCTGGGACACCAGGCGCTCTGCCACTCCCTCGGACTGGGGCTGCACTACAAGGACATCGTCTTCCAGGGCACCCAGTCGCCGGTACGGATCGACGGGCGCACCGAGCGGGTCGGGTTCTACAACACGTTCGTGGCCCGGGCCACGGACGCGCTGCCCGAGGGAGTCACGATCGAGGCCGACCCCGCCAGCGGCGACATCCACCTCGTTCGTGGCCCGCACTACCGGGGCATCCAGTTCCACGCGGAGTCGATCCTCACCGAGCGCGGCTACGACCTCGTGCACGACTTGGTCGCGGGTCTGCTCACCTGACCCTGCGGGCCCTGCTGCCAGAACACCCTGATGTCAGGGGGTTCTGACTGTTGTCAGGGGTTGCAACCCCTGACAACAGTCGACAGTCCCTGACATCAGGCTGTTCCGCCCACCCGGGACGACCCCAATCGAGACTGGGCGCGGCGACTGGGGTCCGGCTGGGTGGATCAGGGAGAATGGGCGCTTCGGGGTCCGAGTCGAGGGAGAAGACGATTGCGCGGGGTGTTCAGCGCACTGCTGGTCAGTTGCCTGCTGCTCACGGCGTGCAGCGGTAGCTCGGCCGAGCCCGGCGACGAGCCGGCGCCGGTGGCGACCGAGCCCACCCAGGACAGGCCCGGCAAGCCGAGCGCACCCGGGCGGACGATCAGCCCGACCCCCGCCGGCCAGCCCAACATCGTGCTGGTGCTGATGGACGACTTCTCGATGGATCTGGCGCCGACGCTGCGCAGCGCCAAGCGGATGACCCGACGCGGTGCCTCCTATCCATGGTCCTTCGTCGTGGACTCGCTGTGCTGCGTCTCCCGGGCGTCGCTGTTCACCGGGCAGTACCCGCACCAGACCGGCGTACTCACCAACACCGCGAACACCCCGAACCGGGTCGGCCCGATCGGCGGCTGGGCGGCGTTCCGCGACTACGGCAACGCCCGGCGCAGTTTCAACGTGCGTCTCCAACAGGCCGGCTACACCACCGGCTTCATCGGCAAGTACCTCAACCAGTACGAGCCCGTCGGCGGGAAACTGCCGCCCACTCCGCCCGGCTGGACCCAGTGGCAGGCGATGTTCGGATCCGCCTACGACGGCTGGGACTTCCAGCGCGCCCAGACCGGCCGCGACGGCAAGGTTCGGCTGGTCAACCACCCGGCCCCACCGGCGAGCGCGTCCCGGCGGGCCAAGGACGCGGCGTACGTCGGCACCATCACCCACGACCTGGCGCTGGACTTCATCGATACCCACGGAGCCGACGACGCGCCGTACTTCCTCAAGGTCTCCACCTTCGCCCCGCACAGCCGAGTCGGCCCGCGCGGCCACTACCCCGGCGATCCGGCGTACCCGGCAGCGTTCCGGGACCGGCCAGGCGGCACCAAGAAGCACGGCAACTGCGGCCTGGTCGACTGCCGCGACCTCACCGTCGACGACCTGGTCGGGTTCGGACAACTCGGCCCGGCGACCAACCCGCGGTCCCGCGACGGCAAACGGCTCAAGGCCTGGCGCCCCGACGTCGCCCCCAGCCAGCGGCACGCCGTCAACACGCTGCGGGACCGGGCGATGATGTCGCAGTCGATCGACCGGATGGTGCTCGACATCCTCGACGCAGTCGACGACAACACCTACGTCATCCTCACCTCCGACAACGGGTACCACCTCGGCCAGCACGGCCTCGGCCAGGGCAAGGGCGCGCCCTACGACACCGACGTCCGGGTGCCGTTCTACGTGGTCGGGCCGGGAGTGGTCCCCGGCGAGCGCGCCGAGGTGATCAGCAACATCGACCTGGCCCCCACCTTCGAGGACATGGCCGGACTGCGGCCAGCGCGCTTCCGCTCCGGAGTGTCGCTGGTGCCGACCTTCACCGACCCGGACCTGAGCCGCCGCGACTATGTGATCTTCGAGCACACCTGGGCCAAGTCGCTGGGCATGGACCCGGACAAGTTCTACTCCGGCGGCACCATCGACGACATCCCCTCCTATGTGGCAGTCCGGTCACGGCATGGGCTGCTCGCCCGCTTCGACCTGGACAACCGGTGGGCACGGACCCGCTACGGCTGGGAGTTCTACGACTACACCGAGTCGACGTGGGAGTCCCGCAACTCCTACCACCGCCCCCGCCACGCCAAGAAGATCCGTGAACTGCGGCGGGTGATGCGGCAGTTCGATGCCTGCACAGACCACACCCGCAACGATCGGGTGCCGGCCTCCTGCCGCCGGATCACCCGCCCCTGACCCGGCGGTCGATGCGGCCGTCTTGACCCGGGCCCCCACCTGGTCGGAGGGTGGAGTATGGCTGCCGAGATCGAGACCGAGCCCGCCGTACCACTCCTCGCCCGGGGACGGATCGACCGGATCCGGGTCCAGGTCGGGCACCGCCGACGCCCCGACGAGCCCGCCCATGAGCACTTCCTGCTCGACCTCGGCCTCGGCGAGGAGCCGCAGATCGGCGAGGACACGGTCCTGACCGCCCTGGAGCCGCTGCTCTTCGCCGGCACCGACGTACGCCGACACCATTCGATCCACCGTCACCAGTGGCACACCAGCTGGGGTGCTGCCGCCGGCGCGCTCGAGATCGGCCTGCTGGTGACCACCGGGCCCACCACACCCGAGTCGATCACCGCGTCGCACGCAGCCGTGCAGGCCGCCTTCACCGAACTGCTCGAACAGACCCCCCATGTCAACGGCGGCGCCCCGGTCTCCCGCGACAGCGCGCTGGTCCGGGCCCGCGCCGCGATCGCCTCGGCGTACGACCTCGACGCCGACGCACTCGGACTGGGTGCGGAGGAGCACCACCCGGCCGCCGGCTCGTGGACCCTCTCCCTGCGGAACCCCAACGGCGACTGGTTCGACGCGGTCGTCGGCTTCGTGGGCGGCCACCGAGGCTCGGTGCACGTGCGGCGACGGCAGCGGATCGAGGTGTCCGACTCCGTCGGCGAGGAGTGAGCGTCAGGGCTTAGGTTTGCCCTGTGCCCACCCCCGACGTCGTGGTCGTCGACCACTACGACTCCTACACCTTCAACCTGGTGCACCTGATCGCCGGAGTCACCGGGGTGGTGCCGCGGGTCGTCGAGCACGACCAGGTCAGTGCGGCCGACGTGCTGGCACACACGCACGTGGTGCTCTCGCCCGGGCCGGGGCACCCGGGCAACCCGAGTGACTTCACCGTCGGCGCCGAGGTGATCGCCCGGGCCACCAGGCCGGTGCTCGGCGTCTGTCTCGGCATGCAGGGGCTGGTGATCGCCTACGACGGGGTGGTCGACCGGCACCCGCCCGCCCATGGCCGAGTCGCCGCCATCACCCACGACGGAGCCGGCCTCTTCACGGGACTGCCGCAAGGATTCGCCGCGGTCCGCTATCACTCGCTGGCCGCGATCACCATCCCCGACGCGCTGCGCGTCACCGCCCGTGCCGAGGACGGGGTGGTGATGGGAGTGCAGCACCGGGAGCTGCCCCAGTACGGCGTCCAGTTCCACCCCGAGTCGATCCTCAGCGAGCACGGCTCGGCGATGATCAGACACTTCCTGGAGGCATGGTGACCGACCCCGAGGAACTGTTCCGCACCATCGCAGCCGATCACCCGCGTTGCTTCTGGCTCGACGGCGGAGGCGCCCGAGAGTGGTCGGGGCGGCGGTCGTTGATCGGCTGGCTGGAACCCGACGATGTGTCGTTGACCTACTCGGCGGCCACCGGCCTGGTCACCCGGCACTCCGGCGCCGGCGCCGAGGTCGTCGGCGACGACATCTTCACCGTCCTCGACACCGCCATCGAGCCCGGCGACCAGTGGTTCGGCTACTTCGGGTACGCCGCCCGACCCGACCTGACCGCGACCCACGGTGACGGGCCGCCGGACGCCTTGTGGATGCGACCCTCACGGGTGCGGCTCTTCGACCACGAGCTCGACGCCTCCAGCGCCCACCCCGGATCGGACCCGAACCCCCCTCAGGTCCCCGGCTGGTACGCCGACGCCTTCGCCCGCGTCCAGGAGGCGCTGCACGCCGGCGACTCCTACGAGGTCAACCTCACGCACCGGGTCGAGATCGCCGACGACCTCGCCCCGGTGACGGCGTACCAGCGGCTGCGCCACCTCAACCCCGCCCCGTACGCCGGATTCCTGCAGCACGACGTCCCGGGCGCCCGCGGCTGGCTGCTCAGCTCATCCCCGGAGCGCTATGCGCTGATCACCCGCGACGAGGTCGGCCGGGTGATCGAGACCAAGCCCATCAAGGGCACCACCGCGCGCGGCGCGACGCCCGAGCAGGACGAGCGGCGGCGCACGGCGTTGGCGACCGAGCCCAAGTTCCGCGCCGAGAACCTGATGATCGTCGACCTGCTCCGCAACGACCTGGCGATGGTGTGCCAGCCCGGCAGCGTGACCGTCCCCACGCTGATGGCCGTCGAGTCCTATCCGTCGGTGCATCAGCTCGTCTCCACGGTGCAGGGCAGGCTGCGCACCGACGTGTCGACGGTCGCGGCGCTGCGCGCGCTGTTCCCGGCGGGGTCGATGACCGGCGCCCCCAAGCGACGCACGATGGAGGTCATCGACGACGTGGAGAGCACGCCCCGCGGCGTGTACGCCGGCGCCTTCGGCTGGATCGCCGGCGACGGACGTGCCGATCTGGGGGTGGTGATCCGGTCGCTGACCACCACCGGGGACGGTCGGTGGCGACTCGGCACCGGGGGCGGGATCACCGTCGACTCCGAGGTCGCCGAGGAGTACGCCGAGTCGGCGTGGAAGGCCGAACGGCTGAGGCGCGTCTTCGAGGGGTAGCCCGGCGCCCCTGCTGCTCCGGTCCCGGACCGGCGACGCGTTCGGCAGCCGCCACCGAGCGTTGCCGGCGCCAGGAGTCAGTCCTGGTCGGGGCTGGACGACCCGGGCAGCGTGAGCCGGACGCGGGTGCCGCGGCCGGTGGGGGACTCCTCGGCGATCACGGTGCCTGCGTGCCGGTCCATGACCTGGCGCACGATCGCCAGCCCGAGCCCCGAGCCGGGCATGCTTCGGGCCCTGGTGGAGCGGTAGAAGCGCTCGAAGACGTGCGGCCGGTCCTCCGCGGCGATGCCCGGGCCCTCGTCGTCGACGGTCAGCACCCCGTCGGCCAGGCGCACCCGCACGGTGGCAGCGGCAGGCGACCACTTGGCAGCGTTGTCGAGCACGTTGGTGAACGCACGCTCGAGCGCGGAGGAGTCGCCGACCAGCCACCACGAGTCGGCCTCGACGGCGAAGTCGACTCCCGGAGCGCGGCGCCGCACCCGGGTCAGCGCCCGGTCCAGGACGTCGGCCAGGTCGACGGTGCCCACCACCGCGCCCGGTGCATGGTCCCGGGCGAGCTCGACCAGGTCGCCGATGAGGGTGGTCATCTCCTCGATCTGGCCGCGGACATCGCTGATCAGTTCCGCGCGCGCCTCGGCGGTCAACTGGCCGGCAGTGGCCGGGTCATCGGACTGGCTGAGCAGGTCGAGGTTGGTGCGCAGCGACGTGAGGGGGGTGCGCAACTCGTGGCCGGCGTCGGCGACCAGTTGGCGTTGCCGGTCACGCGAGGCCGCCAGCGCAGCCAACATCACGTTGAACGAGGACGCGAGCTTGGCGATCTCGTCGTCGCCCTCGACCGGCAGCGGGGTCAGGTCCTCGGTGCGAGCGATGTGCTCGGCGGCCGCGGACAGCCGGCGTACCGGCCGGAGGCCTCCTTCGGTGACCGCCCAGCCGGCCACCGCCGCGGCGAGCACCCCGGCCAGGCCGAAGAGCAGCATCACGATCCCGAGTCGCTGCAGCACCCGATCCTGGGGGGCCAGCGACTGGGCCAGCACCACCGCCTCCGGCTGCGAGGGGAGCCCGACCGCCACCATCCGGTAGCGGGTGCCTTCGTCGGTGGTGACGGTGCGGATCGCGTGCGGCTCCAGGCCGGCAGCGACCTGCACCTCCGGGTCGCCGATCGCCAGCGGCTCCATGTGGTCGGTCATCCGGACCCGGCGGTCGGCGTTCACGAACGCGATGCGTACGTCTGAGGCGCCCAGCGCCCAGCGCGGGATCAGCACCGTCCTCGGTGTGGATCCGGCGCTGGCCTGGGCGACGCCCTGGGCCCGCTCCAGCAACGCGTTGTCCATGGTGCTGGTCAACTGCACCCGCACCGTCACGTAGGCGCCCAGGGTCAGCACCGCCACGGTCACCGCGACCGCGCAGGTGGTCAGCCAGGTGAGTCGGCCCGCGAGGGTGCGACGGTACGCCGCGGCGGGCGTGCTCATGACTCCTTCAGCACATAGCCGACGCCACGCACGGTGTGCAGCAGTCGTGGCTCGTCCTCGGCCTCGGTCTTGCGGCGCAGGTACCCGACGTACACCTCCAGGGAGTTGGCGGTGGTCGGGAAGTCGTAGCCCCACACCTCCTCCAGGATGAAGGAGCGCTCCAGCACCCGTCGGGGCCGGCGGAGGAACATCTCCAGAAGCGCGAACTCGGTGCGGGTCAGGTCGATCCGGCGGTCGCCGCGGCGTACCTCTCGACTGGCGATCTCCATCCGCAGGTCGGCGAACTCGAGCACCTCGTCGGTGGCGTCGTCGGCGGGCACGATGCGGCGTAGCAGCGCGCGCAGCCGGGCCAGCAGCTCCTCGAGGGCGAACGGCTTGGTCAGGTAGTCGTCGGCGCCCGCGTCCAGCCCCTCGACCCGGTCGCTGACGGCGTCGCGGGCGGTGAGCACCAGGACGGGTACGTCGTTGCCGGCCTGCCGCAGTGCCCGGGTCGCCTCGATGCCGTCGAGGCGGGGCATCATCACGTCCATCACGATGGCGTCCGGGGTCTGTTGGGCGATCCCGGCCAGGGCCTCGGCGCCGTCATTGGCGGTGCTGACCTGGTAGCCGTTGAACTCCAGGGACCGGCGCAGCGAGTCGCGGACGGCCCGGTCGTCGTCGACGACGAGCACGTGCGGGCGGCTGGTGGTCACCACTCGAGTTTGCCACCCCCTGCTGAGCGCCTCCTGAGAACGCCGAAGTGGGGTTTGTGGCCCGCCGAGGTGGGGTTTGTGGCCGGCCGAGGTGTGGGTTGTGGTCCTGCGGTGGTCGCCACGCCTACGTCGTGCGGCCAGAACGCCCACGTCGCGCGGCCACAAACCCCACTTCGCGCGGCCACAAACCCCACTTCGGCGGAGGGAGGGTTAGAGGGAGGAGATGGCGGAAGCAGCGCGGGAGCCGTAACCGCCACCGAACATGACGGCGTGGACGAGGAGGGGGAAGAGCTGGTGGAGGCCGACCCGGTCCTGCCAGCCCTCGGCCAGGGGAGCCTCCTCGTGGTAGGCCTCGGTGACCCGCGACAGGTTCGGCAGGCCGAAGAGGGTCAGCATCGCCAGATCCACCTCACGGTGACCGCCGTACGCCGCCGGGTCGACGACCCAGGGCACTCCGTCCAGTCCCCAGATCACGTTGCCGGTCCACAGGTCACCGTGCACCCGGGCCGGCGGCTCGTCGGGCACCAGTTCGCCGATCCGGCCGAGCACCGCCTCGATCGAGGCGGACTCCTCGGCGGTGATCACCGACCGGTCCCGGGCCAGCTTCAGGTACGGCAGCACCCGCCGGGTGGCGTAGAACTCCGCCCACGTCGGCGCCGGGGTGTTGCGCATCGGCACCTTGCCGATCCACCCGTCCGTCTCCGAGCCGTACGACGGAGCACCGGCGGCGTGGGTGCGCGCCAACGCGCGCCCGAAGTCGGCCGCCGCCTCGCCGGTGACCTTGCCCGGCTCCACCCAGCGCAGCACCAGACAGTCCACGTCGACGGCGAGCACGTCGGGGACCGCGACCCCGCCGTCCGCAGTGGCCGCAGCGAGCCAGGCGAGCCCGCGCGCCTCGGTGGCGAAGAACCCCGGTGGCGCCCCGGACCGGGTCTTCATCAGCGCCATCGTGCCGTCGGAGAGCCGCAGTTTGGTGGCGGCGCAGATGTCACCTCCGGCCACCGGGGCGGTGGCGACCACCGCGACGTCGAGCAGCGCCTCGGCGCGGCGGGCGAGTCCCGGTGACCGGGTCATGACCTGACCAGTTCCGCGGCCAGATGAGCGACCAGCCTGTCGCAGGTCCGCTCGACCCGGGCCAGTACGTCGGTGAACCCGGAGGGGCCGCCGTAGTAGGGGTCCGGCACCTCACCGCCGACATCGGTCGGGTCGAAGTCGCCGAACAGCCGCACCCGGGCGACGTCCTCGGGTGCGGCGAGCGCCAGCACGTCGGCGTGGTTGCTGCGGTCCATGGTCAGCACCAGGTCGGCGCGGCGCAGCCAGTCGCCGTCGAAGTGCCGGGCCCGGTGCCGGTCCGGGTCGTAGCCGGCCGCCACCAAGGTGGCGGCCGAGCGGGTGTCCATCACGTCACCGACGTGCCACGATCCGGTGCCGCCGCTGTCGACCCGGACCACGTCGTCCAGGCCCGCCTCGGCCACGCGCGCGGTGAGCACCACATCGGCCACCGGGGAGCGGCAGATGTTGCCCAGGCAGACGAGCACCACCGAGTACTCCCCGGAGTGCCGTGGCGGCGGCAGGCCCGGCATCAGGCGTCCTTCTTGTCCTTGATCAGGTTGTCCAGGAGCCAGGTGACCAGGGTGATGATGATGGAGCCGAAGAGCGCGCTCCAGAAGCCGTCGACGCTGAAGCTGACGTCGAGCTCGCCGGCGATCCAGCCGGTGAGCATCAGCATCAGCGCGTTGATCACCAGCAGGAACAGTCCGACGGTGAGGATGATCACCGGCAGCGACAGCAACTTGACCAGTGGCTTCACGATGGCGGAGACGGCGCCGAGGATCAGCGCCACGATGACCACGGTGAGCCACTTGTCGGCGACGTCGTCGGTGAAGCTGCCGGCGCTCGGCCCGAAGCTGATGCCGTCGATGAGCCAGGCGGCCACGGTCAGGGCGATCGCGGTGGTGGCGAGCCAGACGAGGAATCTCATGGCCCGAGTTTAGGGGCAACCTCCGAGAGCGCCCCCCGGATCGCTGCCTCGGCGTCGGCCAGGTGGGTGCACAGCTGGGCTTCGGCTGCCTCCAGGTCACCGGCCTCGAGGGGGGTCAGGATGCGCAGATGCGACTCGGGCTGGGCGTGCGCGTCGCGGCGGACTCGGTCGACCTGGGCGAGCGCCAGCCGCAGCTCGGCATAGACGGTCTCGGCGGCGGCGACGAGGCGTTCCGATCCGGCCAGTGCGACCAGGGAGAGGTGGAAGCGCAGGTGCAGTTCGTTGAGCACCGCGTAGGAGCGCTGTTCGGTGACTGCCCGGGTGTAGGCGGCGAGGGTGCTGCGTACGGCGTCCCGGGCCTCGTCGCCGGCCTCGGCCCAACGGCGTACGCCGGCCGACTCCAGCACCAGCCGGGCGCGGGACAGGTCGCTGATCGCGGCCAGGTCGGGGGTGACCACGCTGACGCCACGGTGCGGCTCCCGGACCGCGAGCCCGTCAGCGACCAGGACGCCGAGTGCCTCGCGCACGGTGGGTCGGCTGACGCCCAGGGACTCGGCCAGCGCCACCTCGCGCAGCGGTGTGCCGGCGGCGAGCTCTCCGTCGAAGAGGGCGCGACGCAACTCCTCGGCCACCCGGTCAACGGTGGAGGCGACCTCCACCGTGAGCGACGGGTAGGCGTGCGTCATGGGGCCATTCTGCCCCGACTTGCCCGGCGCCCGGGCCATCCTGCACACTGAGATCGTCAGATTGTCAGACAATGAGCCGAACGACTGTGGAGGGTGGCGAATGTACGACGCGTTGGCGTGGGGTGGGCGGTACCTGATGGTCTCCCCCGATCACTACCGGATCGATTACGCGATCAACCCGTACATGGATCCCGCCCGCCAGCCCGACCCGTCCCGGGCTCGCGACCAGTGGCAGCAGTTGAAGGAGACCATCGAGCGGCTCGGCGGCCAGGTCGAGGTGCTGCCGCAGGTGGCCGAGGCCCCCGACATGGTGTTCGCGATGAACCTCGGTCTGCCGCTGGTCGACCCCGACGGCAGCCGCCGGATCGTGCTCAGCCACATGAGGCACCCGCAGCGCCGGATCGAGACACCCGAGGCCGAGGCCCGGCTGGTGGCGGACGGCTGGACGGCGACCCGGCTCGGCAGCGACGGCCTCGGTCCGCACTTCGAGGCAGGCGACGCCTTCTGCTGGCGTGGCGATCTGGTGGTCGGCCACGGCCCCCGTACCGAGGCCAGCGCCCTGCAGCCACTCGCCGAGGAGGTCGGTGCCCGGGTGCTCGGGGTGCGGCTGACCAGGCCGGGCATGTACCACCTCGACCTGGCGTTCTGCCCCCTCGACGAGGCGCGGGCGATGATCTTCCCGGGCGCCTTCGCGCCGGCCTCGGCACACCTGCTCGAGCAACTGGTGCCCGAGCCGCTGCTGCTCAGCGAGGACGAGGCGGCCACCTTCTGCGCCAACTCGATCGTGGTCGGCCGGACCGTGGTGATGCCGGCGTGTCCGGACCGGGTCCGCGCCCAACTCGAGGAGTGGGGCTTCGACGTGGTCCTGGTCGACGTCAGCGAGTTCCACCTCGCCGGCGGCTCGGTCCGCTGCCTGACCAACCCGCTCGACGTGACCGTCGGCCGTGACCTGGCGCCGCTGCCGGGTGGCCGACTCGCAGCCTGAGGCGTGCCACGATGGAGCGTATGGCCGACCTGCCGCAACCCCGCCCGTCCGTCGCCGGCATCCCGGCGTACGTCGCCGGCCGCCCGCCGACCCCGCGCGAGGGTGTGACCACCTTCAAGCTCAGTTCCAACGAGTTGCCCTACCCGCCGCTGCCTGGCGTCCTGGAGGCGGCGACGGCGGCCGCCGCGGCGATGAACCGCTACCCCGACATGGGCAACACCGAGCTGTACGCCGCACTCGCGGACCGGCTCGGCGTCGAGGTGGCCAACCTGGCCGCGGGCACCGGCTCGACCGCGGTGATCTATCAGCTGCTCAGTGCCTACTGCGGCCCGGGCGCCGAGGTGGTGCACCCGTGGCGGTCCTTCGAGGCCTACCCGATCGCGATCGCCGCGGCCGGCGCCACCGCGGTCGGCGTGCCACTGACCGCGGACGGTCGGCATGACCTGGACGCGATGCTGGCTGCGGTGACCGACCGCACCGCAGTGCTCATCCTGTGCACCCCGAACAACCCGACCGGCCCGGCGCTGAGCCACACCGAGGTCGCCGCGGTCCTCGACCGGATCCCCGGCCGGGTGCTGGTCATCCTCGACGAGGCCTACCGCGAGTTCGTCCGCAGTGACGACCCCGTCGACGGCGTCGCGTTGCTGGGCAAGCACCCGAACCTGACCCTGACCCGGACCTTCTCCAAGGCCTACGGGCTGGCGGGGCTGCGGGTCGGGTATGCGGTGGCCGCGGAACCGATCGCGGCGGCGGTGCGCGCGGTCGGGCTGCCGTTCGGGGTCTCGGCCCCGGCACAGGCGGCGGCGGTGGCCTCGCTGGCCGCGGAGGTGGCGCTCGCCGAACGCGTCGACCGGGTGGTGGCCGAACGGGACCGGGTGGTCGCCGGCCTGGCGGCCGCGGGGTACGACGTGCCCGACCCGCAGGGCAATTTCGTCTGGCTGGAGCTGGGTGACACGACCGCGGGGTTCGCGACGGCCGCCGACGAGGTCGGGCTGATGGTGCGTCCCTTCACAGCCCCCGGCACCAACCGGGGCTGCCGGGTCACCATCGGCGAGACCGACGCCAACACGCGCTTCCTGGACCTGGCCCGCCGCCTCGACTGACCACGGCAGTTGATTGACGCTTCACTAGCATGGGCGTCATGAGTGCGTCGTACGTGAACTCCGGCGAGGAGTACGACCGGGACATGCGCTACGTCCCGGACCGGATCACCGCCGAGCCCGGGGTCTCCGCCGACCCGTACCGCGGTGAGGGGTACCACCGCGGCGGTGCGATCGAGGCGCCCACCTGGCCGGTCGAACCCGGCCGCTACCGGCTGGTCGCGGCGCCCGCCTGCCCGTGGGCCAACAGGTCGATCATCGTCCGAGGGCTGCTCGGGCTCGAGGACGTGATCTCGCTGGGCAAGCCCGGTCCGGTGCACGACGAGTCGAGTTGGAACTTCCACCTCGACCCCGGCGGAGTGGACCCGGTGCTCGGTATCGAGCGGGTCCAGCAGGCCTACTTCGCCCGCTTCCCCGACTACCCGCGCGGCATCACCGTGCCCGCGATCGTGGACGTGCCCTCCGGGAAGCTGGTCACCAACGACTTCCCGTGGATCACCCACGACCTCTTCTTCGAGTGGCGCGACCACCAGCGCCCGGACCCGCCGGATCTGTGGCCCGACGACTGTCGCGAGGAGATGGAGGAGGTGATGCAGCGGGTCTTCACCGACGTGAACAACGGCGTCTACCGCTGCGGCTTCGCCGGCACCCAGGAGTCCTATGCGGAGGCGCACGACCGCCTCTTCGCGGCTCTCGACTGGCTCGAGGAGCGGCTGGCCGACCGCCGCTACCTGATGGGCGACGCGATCACCGAGGCCGACATCCGGCTCTTCACCACCCTGGTCCGCTTCGATGCGGTCTATCACGGCCACTTCAAGTGCAACCGCAACAAGCTCACCGAGATGCCGGTGCTGCACGCCTACACCCGGGATCTCTTCCGCACGCCCGGCTTCGGGGAGACGATCGACTTCGATCAGATCAAGGCTCACTACTACGTGTGCCACACCGACATCAACCCGTCCCGGATCATCCCTCGGGGCCCGGACCTCTCCCTCTGGTACGACGCCTGAACGAACGTGTGCAGATAGCAACTCGCTGCGACTGGTCTACTCGTCGGTAGCGGCTAATGTGGTGTGGGACACATGACAACGCGGTCAGGCACCGACGCACCATCCCCGCGCCGGGCTGGCCGCGGTGTCCCAAGAGCCGTGGCGATCCCACGGGTGAGAGGAGCCCGCAGTGTCCGAACGAGCCCTGAGTGCTGTGAACGTCCCCACCAGCCGGACCCCGAGTCCGGTGCGCGGGGTGCCGACACCCACTGATCCGGACGACCGCGGCTCCGGCGGCGCACCGATGGTGCAGCTCCTCACCCCTGCGGGCACGCGGGTCCACGACTCCGAGTACGACCTCGAGTTCACCGTCGAGGAGTTGCTCGCCTTCCACCGGGACATGGTCCTGGTCCGTCGCTTCGACACCGAGGCCACCGCCCTGCAGCGCCACGGCGAGTTGGGCATCTGGGCGCAGGTGCTCGGCCAGGAGGCCGCCCAGATCGGCGCCGGTCATGCGTTGAAGCCCCAGGACTTCGTGCTGCCCACCTATCGCGAACACGGCGTCGCCTGGTGTCGCGGCGTCGACCCGGTCAATCTCCTCGGCCTCTTCCGTGGTGTCGACGGCGGCGACTGGGACCCCCACGACCACAACATCGCCCTCTACACGATCGTCATCGGCGCCCAGGTGCTGCACGCCTGCGGCTACGCGATGGGGATGCAGCGTGACGGGGTCGTCGGCACCGGGGACCCGGACGTCGACGCTGCAGTGCTCGCACACTTCGGCGACGGCGCCTCGGCCCAGGGTGACGTCAACGAGGCGATGGTGTTCGCCGCCTCCTTCAACGCCCCGGTGGTCTTCTTCTGCCAGAACAACCAGTGGGCGATCTCGGTGCCCACCACCACCCAGTCCACCGTCCCGCTCTACCAGCGCTCCGCCG
This sequence comes from Nocardioides limicola, assembly GCF_016827675.1. Lineage (GTDB taxonomy): Bacteria > Actinomycetota > Actinomycetes > Propionibacteriales > Nocardioidaceae > Nocardioides > Nocardioides limicola. The sequence continues at coordinate 20,841 of NZ_JAERJA010000004.1, forward strand.
GTTTCGGGTTCCCCGGCGTCCGGGTGGACGGCAACGACGTGCTCGCCTCGTACGCCGTCACCAAGGCTGCGCTGCAGCGCGCCCGCTCCGGGGAGGGCCCGATGCTGATCGAGGCGTTCACCTACCGGATGGGCGCGCACACCACCACCGACGACCCGACCCGCTACCGCACCGCCGCGGAGGTCGAGGAGTGGCAGCGCCGGGACCCGATCGCCCGGCTGGAGAGCTACCTGCGCTCGGAGGACCTGATCGACGACTCCTGGCTCGCCGAGCTGGCCGAGGAAGCCGACGAGCTGGGCAGCCGGTTGCGCACCGCCTGCAAGGCGCTGCCCGACCCGGATCCGTTGAGCCCGTTCGGCTACGTGCACGCCGAGTTGCCTGCCGAGCTCGCGGCGCAACGCGACGAGTACGCGGCGTACCTGGCGAGCTTCGAGGACGCCCGATGAACGCCGCGGCGCTGACCGCGGTCCGCCCCGAGGCCACGACGCAGAACGTGACCCTGGCCAAGGCGCTGAACCTGGGGCTCCGCGAGGCGATGGCTGCCGACGACAAGGTGCTGTTGATGGGTGAGGACGTCGGCACCCTGGGCGGCGTCTTCCGGGTCACCGACGGCCTCAAGGCCGAGTTCGGCGCCGACCGGGTGGTCGACACCCCGCTGGCCGAGTCCGGAATCGTCGGCACCGCGGTCGGGTTGGCGATGCGTGGCTACCGGCCGGTGGTGGAGATCCAGTTCGACGGTTTCGTCTATCCCGCCTACGACCAGATCGTCTGCCAGGTGGCGAAGATGCACACCCGCAGCCACGGCCGGGTGCCGATGCCGATGGTGATCCGGATCCCGTTCGGCGGCGGCATCGGTGCCGTCGAGCACCACTCGGAGTCGCCGGAGGCCCAGTTCATCCACACGCCGGGACTCAAGGTGGTCGCATGCAGCAACCCGGTCGACGGCTATTGGATGCTGCAGCAGGCGATCGCCTGCGACGACCCGGTGATCTTCCTCGAGCCGAAGCGCCAGTACCACTCCGGCAAGGCCGAGCTCGACCCGTCCGCAGATCCGCTGCCGCTCTTCGCCACCCGCCGGGTCCGGGCCGGCGATGACGTGACCGTGATCAGCTACGGACCGCAGGTGAAGACCTGCCTGACCGCCGCCGAGGCGTCGGCCGGCGAGGACGGGCCGTCGCTGGACGTCTTCGACCTGCGCACCCTGTCGCCGTTCGACCTGGAGCCGATCTTTGAGTCGGTACGCCGCACCGGTCGCGCCGTGGTCGTCCACGAGGCGCACCGGACCCTCGGCCCGGGAGCCGAGGTGGCGGCCCGGATCACCGAGGAGTGCTTCTTCTCCCTGGAGGCGCCGGTGCACCGGGTGACCGGATTCGACACGCCGTACCCACCGTCGCGGATCGAGCATCAGTGGCTGCCCGACCTGGACCGGGTGCTGGACGCCGTCGACCGCACGCTCGCCTTCTGAGGGGACACTCATGGCTGACTACCTGCTGCCCGACGTGGGCGAGGGACTGACCGAGGCCGAGATCGTCACCTGGCGGGTCGCCGTCGGGGACACCGTGGCCATCAACGACATCGTGGTGGAGATCGAGACCGCCAAGTCGATCGTGGAGCTGCCGTCGCCCTACGCCGGTGTGGTGGCCGAACTGCTCGTCGAGGAGGGGGTGACCATCGAGGTCGGCACCCCGATGATCCGGATCACCGAGGCGGGAGCCGACGCAGGAGCCGAGGCCCCCGCTGCCCCGGCCGCTCAGGACTCGCCGGCTGCTCAGGACTCGCCGGCGCCGGAGGCTGTCGAGGCCCCGATGCCCACGCTGGTCGGCTACGGACCCCGGGAGACCTCGGGACGACGCCGGGCGCGTCGCGGTGCCACCGTCCCCGCTGCGGCTGCGGCGACGGCGCTGCTGGACCGGCCGACCGAGACCGCCGAGCCGGAGAGCCTTGAGGCTGCGCCGCCCGACGCTGGCACCCCGGAGCAGTCGGAGGCGCGAGTGCTGGCGGCACCGCCGGTGCGCAAGCTGGCCCGCGACCTGGGCATCGACCTTCGGGCGGTACCGGCCACCGGCGACCAGGGGCAGGTGACCCGGGCCGACCTCGAGCAGTACGCGGTCGTCGCCGAGCCGGCCCAGCCGGCGACGGGCAGTGTCCCGGCGACGGACCCGGACGCCGCCGAGTGGCGGGAGCCGATCAAGGGTGTCCGCAAGATGATGGGCGCAGCGATGGTGGAGTCCGCCTTCACCATCCCGCACGTCACCGAGTGGATCACCGTCGACGTCACTCGGACGGTGGAGTTCTGCGACCGGTTGCGGCGGATGCGCGAGTTCGCTGACGTCAAGGTCTCGCCGCTGCTGGTGGTGGCCAGGGCGGCGGTGCTGGCGATGCGTCGCCACCCGGCGCTCAACTCCTGGTGGGACGAGGCCTCCCAGGAGGTGGTGCACAAGCAGTACGTGAACCTCGGCGTCGCGGCTGACACGCCGAGGGGGTTGGTGGTGCCGAACATCAAGGGTGCCGAGCGGCTCACGCTGCGCGAGCTTGCCGGTGCGCTGGACGAACTCGTCGAAACGGCCCGGGCCGGGCGCACCCAGCCCGCGGAGATGGCACAGGGCACCTTCACGCTGACCAACGTCGGAGTCTTCGGGGTCGACGCGGGCACTCCGATCATCAACCCTGGCGAGTCCGCGATCCTGGCCATCGGCGCGATCACCAAGCGGCCCTGGGTGGTTGAGGTGGACGGCGAGGACCAGATCGCGGTCCGTCAGGTGGCCACGCTGGCGTTGAGCTTCGATCACCGCCATATCGACGGCGCCGCTGGATCGCGGTACCTGGCCGACGTGGCCGGGATCCTCGTCGACCCTGCCACTGCGTTGCTCTACTGAGCGGGCACACCGACACCGGTCAGCCAAGACGGTTGGGGATCTGCTGACCCGCCCTCGCACCATGGTGCAACTCGTGCGCACAGTGCCCGGCACGGGTGTGGGAGAGAGCAGGGAAAGAAACTTGTGCTCCCGAGGTTTCAACGCCGCCGATTCGGGTAGGACTCAGAGTGCCGGGCATGGTGTCCGGTTCCGAGTGAAGGGAGTTGGGGGATGTCTCAGGGCTTCTCTGCAGCGGATCGGGCTTTGACCAGGGCCGCTGAGAAGGTGGCGGGTTGCAAGGGTGACCTGGATGGTTTGGCGAAGCAGATGGATGGGGAGATGGAGGCGTTGCGTGCTCGTTGGGGTGGGCAGGGTGCGGTGGCGTTTCAGCGGTTGAAGACGGCGTGGTTGGAGAACCAGCGGCGGATCACGGCTGCGTTGGATGGGTTTGAGTCGTCGTTGATTGAGACGGAGAAGGACAACGTGGCCACTGATGAGGCGGCTTCTGCGGTGATGACCAATATCTCGTCGCGGTTGTCGTGACGGTCTTTGACGGTTCTGTGAAGGGGTGTGTGTGATGTCGTTTGATGGGATCAGGGTTGATCACGGTGGTCTTGAGGGTGCTGCGGCTCAGTTGATGTCGACGGCGCAGAAGATTGGTGGCCGGTTGGATCAGCTTGATGGTGAGTTGGCGCCGTTGAAGAGTGATTGGGACGGTAACGCGAAGGCTCAGTATCAGGTGGCGAAGACTGAGTGGGATGGGGCGATGAAGGACATGATGTTGCTGCTCCAGGATGTGTCTCGGGCGGTGTCGTCGTCCAATGATGAGTATCGGGCTGCTGATCAGCGGGGTGCTGGCCGTTTCGGTGGCTGAAGGGTTGCTGTGTGTTGGTGTGCTGGTGCCGGGTCGTCCCCTGTGGGGGCGGGCCCGGCATTGGCCGTTGTTGTGAGGGGGTGGCGTGGTGAGTGGGTTTGAGCGGTTGTTCACGGAGCTGTTCGGTCCGGATGGGTTGTTTGTGGTGCCGGCGGGGTCGGGGTCGGGCTCTGGTGGGGAGTTTGTGGTCGACTTCGATGGGGTGGAGAAGCTTGCGGGTGAGTGTGAGGAGAAGTCGGGGGAGTTGACTGGGATGCGGGGCCCGGATTGGGGTGTGGTGGGTCGGTCGACGGCGTTTGGGTTGACGGGTGGGGGTCAGCGGGTGGTGTCGATGTTGGCGGCGGCGCAGCGGTCGTCGGATCGGCGGTTGGGGGATGCGGCGTTGGATCTGGAGTCGTTTGCGGAGGCGTTTGAGTTGTTGGTTCGGGAGACGCGTGAGGTTGATGAGCGTCTGGAGTTCGATATGAATCGGTTTGATGCGAAGTTGCCGGATCAGCCGCGTTCGGCTGACCCGGTCGAGCCGGTGGTCGTGCCTGGGCCGGTGGAGTCGGGTCCGCCGGTGGAGTCTGGGACTGGGTCTGGGGAGTCTGGGTCTGAGGGTGAGGAGTCGTGGTGAGTCAGGGGCCGAACGAGCAGCGGTTGCGGGCCAGTCTGGATGAGTTTGATTCCTCCGACACGGCGAGTGCGTCGTATGACTGGCAGCAGCGGCGGTCGCGGTTGCAGTCGGTGGTGAATCGGCTGGAGAGGATGGCCAAGTCCCTGGAAGCTGACAGCAGCGGCGCCCAGTCGAGTGGCGTCGCCTTCACCGGGGACACCCCCGACGCGGCATATCCGCGGTTCAAGGCGTTGCAGGAGGCGTTGGCGCGGCGGGTTGAGGATATGGATGCGGCGCGTGTGGCGGTGGGGGAGGCGCGGGGTGCGGTGCGTGGTGCGGAGTCGCGTTACAAGCAGGAGGTGACTGATCGGGATTGGTCGGTGTCTGAGGCGATGTCGGGTCCGCGGCCGGTGATGCGGGATTGGTTGGATCCGCGGGATGAGGATCCGGTGGGGACGGTGCAGCGGGAGCATCGGTTGGCGGTGGAGCGGTGGGAGCAGCGGGTGGCCGCGTTGGAGGCGGAGCGGGCTGCTGAGCGGGAGGCGCTGTGTGCGGAGATTCTTGGTGAGATGGATGAGGGGTTGCAGGAGTCTGCGGACAAGCTTGCGTTGCTTGCTGATGAGGAGGATCTTCCTGCGACGCCTGTGAGTGGGGGTGCCGGTGGTGTCCCTGGTGGTGTGGGGGGTTCGGTGCCTGGGGGTGTGGCTGGGCCGGTGTCTGCGGGTCCCGGGCTTGGATCGGGTACTGGTCCTGGGGTGTCTGGTCCGGGTGCCGGGCCGGGTGCTGGTGCGCCGGTGGCTGGTCCTGGTGTGGTGCCGGTGGGTGGGTTGCCGCCGGTGGCGTCGTTGCCTGATGGGTCGTGGAATGGTGATGAGCCGGGTTCGTATGGGCCGCCGGTGTTGGGTGGGGCGGTGCCGGCGCCTGGTGGTGTGGGGGGTTCTGCTGCGGGGTTGATTGGTGGTTTGGTGGGTGGCGCGGCTGCGTTGGCTGGTGGTGCGGCTGCGTTGAAGGGTGGGGTGGCTGCGGGCGGTCAGGGTGTGCGTGGGGCTGGGGCTGGGGCGTCGAAGGGTGCTGGTGGTGCGTCGCCGCGGGGGTTGTTGACGAATGCGCCTGCTGCGGGTCGTGGGGCTGGTTCGGGTGGTGTGCGTGGGGGTGTGGGTGCGGCGGGTGCGGGACGTTCCGGTGCCGCGGGTGGCGCGGGGGGTCGTAGCGGTGGTGCGGGTGGTCGTGGTGGCGCGGCGGGGGCTGCGGGTGGCCGTGGCGGCGCTGCGGGTGGGAAGCGGGGTCGGGATCGCAAGGATGCTGGGTCTGGTGGGGCTTGGGATGAGTGGTTCGAGGACTATGACGACAAGGGTGGTCCGCCGGTGTTGAAGTGAGCCCCGGGGTGGGGGGTGGCAGACTTCGGGTTCTTGTTTCCCTTCTCTCCTCGGGAGTGTTGATGCGGGTACGTGGTGCGGTCGCGCTGGCTGGTCTGATGTTGGTGTTGGCTGCCTGCACTGGTGGTGGGGTGGCGGAGCCGACGGGTTCCCCGGCTCCCACGACGGAGCCAGCTCCGACGGCCTCGCCGGTCGAGGCCCCGGTGGATCCGTGCGACTTGTTGGATCCCGAGGACTACGAGCAGTGGCGGACCGGGGACCAGACGCCGATGGTGTCGATGGGTGGTCCTCCTGCGACGGCGGTGTGCCTCATGCCCTCGCAGTGGGGGATCGGTTCGGATGTATCGATCGGGTACTCGCTGGCGCCGAGTGAATCGTTCGAGCGGGAGCGGGTCCGGCTTGCGGGTGAGCAGTTTGGTGAGTTCGTGGAGTGGGATGGGATCGGTGATGCGGCGTTCGGGTTCTCCGAGCGGCTGCCGATGCGGGCCTTTTATCACACCCCGGCTGGTCATACCGAAGGGTGGGTGCGGGTGGGGGATCACACGGTGTGGGTGCGGGTGAATCGGAGTCTGGTGCCGTTGGAGGATGTGCGGCCGTTGCTGGAGAAGGTGGTCGAGCGGGTTTCCCCGGCGATGCATGAGCATCCGATCGTGCTGCCCGAGGAGTGCCCTGCGGTGGATCATCCGGTGATCGCTCGGGTGTTCGGTGAGGTGGAGTACGCCCGCGGTGATGCGGGGTGGGGGTGCTCCTATATCTCCTCCCGAGGGTGGGTACTGCGGGCGGGGGGAGTGTCGTTGAGTTCGGAGGCATTGAAGGAAGAGAACGACATCAGTGACCGCAACCTCAGGGACGGGACGACGCGTCGGTTGCCGTCCCCGCCGGGGATCAGGTGGACCCGATCCGCCAATGATCGTGTCTGGAGGGACCTCGTGACACGCGACGCCACCCGGCAGAAGTTAGAGGTGAACTTCCGAGATGCGGAGTCGGGGTCGCGTCCTACAGGTGTGTCGGAGGCGGACTTTGATGAGTTGATGGATGTGTTGATCCAGGCGTGGCGGGATGCGGTGGGTTGATGCGGGGTCTTCTCGGGGTAGTAGTGGTGGCCGGCCTGTTGTTGGCGGGCTGTACGGGTGGTGGGGTGTCGGAGCCGACGGGTTCCCCGGCCCCCACCGCTGAGCCCTCCCCGACGGTCGAGCCTGTCGAGGCCCCGGTGGATCCGTGTGGGCTGTTGGATCCTGAGGATTACGCGCAGTGGCGGACCGGGGACCAGGAACCGCGGGTGTCGATGAGCGGTCCCCCAGCGACGGCGGTGTGCCTGGTTCGGTCGCAGTGGGGGATCGGGTCTGATGTGCTGATCGGGTACTCGATGGTGCCCGGTGAGTCGTTCGAGGAGGAGCGGGAACGGCTGGCTGGCGATTCCTTCGGGGAGTTTGTGGCTTGGGATGGGATCGGTGATGCGGCGTTCGGGTACACGGAGCGGTTGCCGGTGCGGGTGGCGTATCACACTCCGGCAGGCCATACAGAAGGCTGGGTGCGGGTGGGGGAGCACACGGTGTGGGTGCGGGTGAACCGGAGCATGGTGCCGTTGGAGGAGGTGCGGCCGTTGCTGGAGAAGGTGGTCGAGCGGGTTTCTCCGGCGATGCATGAGCATCAGATCGTGTTGCCCGATGAGTGCCTGGCGCCGGATCATCCGGTGCTCGCGCGTGTGTTCGGTGAGGTTGAGTACGCCCGGGGTGATGCGGGGTGGGTGTGTTCCTACATCTCCTCCCGAGGATGGGTGTTGCGGGCGGTGGGGATGATGTTGAGTCCGGAGGCACTCCAGGAGGAGAGCGAGATCGGCGAGCGCAATACCGGGGACGGAACGACACGCCGGGTGCCGGCGCCGGCGGGGATGGTGCGAACTCGGGGCACCGACGATCGTGCCTGGTTGGACTTCATCCTCGTCGATGCCACCCGGCAGATGCTGGAGGTACGTCTTCGGGATGCGGAGTCGGGGTCGCGTCCGGTGGGGGTGTCGGAGGCGGACTTTGATGAGTTGATGGATGTGTTGATCGAGGCGTGGCGGGATGCGGTGGGTTGATGCGTCGCAGTGTTCTCGGGGTAGTGGTGGTCGGGCTGTTGTTGGCTGGCTGTACGGGTGGCGGGTCGTCGGAGCCGACGGGTGCTCCGGCCCCCACCACTGAGCCCACCACTGAGCCCGCCCCGACGGTCGAGCCTGTCGAGGCCCCCGTGGATCCGTGTGGGTTGCTTGATCCTGAGGACTACGCGCAGTGGCGGACCGGGGACCAGGAACCGCGTGTCTCGATGACTGGGCCGCGCCCGACTGCGGTTTGTCTGATGCCGTCGCAGTGGGGGATCGGTTCGGATGTGACGATCGGGTACTCGCTGGCGCCGAGTGAGGCGTTCGAGCGGGAGCGGGAGCGACTTGCGGACAACACCCACTTTGGTGAGTTGGTGGCGTGGGATGGGGTCGGTGATGCGGCGTTCGGGTATACGGAGCGGTTGCCGGTGCGGGTGGCGTATCACACGCCGGCTGGTCATACGAAGGGTTGGGCGCGGGTGGGGGAGCACACGGTGCAGGTGCGGGTGAACCGGAGTCTGGTGCCGTTGGAGGATGTGCGGCCGTTGCTGGAGAAGGTGGCCGCGGGGGTTTCTCCGGCGATGCATGAGCATCCGATCGTGCTGCCGCAGGAGTGCCCGGCGCCGGATCATCCGGTGCTCGCGCGTGTGTTCGGTGAGGTCGAGTACGCCCGGGGTGATGCGGGCTGGGACTGCTCCTACTTGTCGTCGCGGGGGTGGACGTTGATCGCGGGGGGAATGTCGTTGACCCCGGAGGCGCTCCAGGAGGAGAACGAGAGCTTTGGCCGTTCCCTGGCGCAGGGGACGGTGCGGCAGTTTCCGGCGCCAGCGGGGATGAGGCGGCTCCGTGGTGCCGACGACAGCATCTGGAGGGACTACGTGACGGTCGATGCCACCCGCCAGATGCTGCAGGTCAACTTCCGGGATGCTGAGTCGCGGTCGCGTCCGGTGGGGGTGTCGGAGGCGGACTTTGATGAGCTGATGGACCTCATGATCGAGGCGTGGCGGGATGCGGTGGGTTGATGCATCGCAGGGTTCTCGGGGTGCTGGGCGGGCTGGTGTTGGTGTTGGCTGGCTGCACTGGTGGCGGAACGTCGGAGCCGACGGGTGCCCCGACCCCCACCGTTGAGCCGAAGCCCACAGCTGAGCCATCGGTGCCGGTGGATCCGTGTGGGCTGTTGGATCCTGAGGACTACGCGCAATGGCGGACCGGGGACCAGGAACCGCGGGTGTCGATGAGCGGTCCGTCTGCGACGGCGGTGTGTTGGCTGACCTCGCAGTGGGGGATCGGGGCGGATGTGCTGATCGCCTACTCGATGGCTCCGCATGAGTCGTTTGAGCGGGAGCGTGAGCGGCTGGGGGAGAACACCAACTTTGGTGAGTTGGTGGCTTGGGATGGGATCGGTGATGCGGCGTTCGGGTACACGGAGCGGTTGCCGGTGCGGGTGGCCTACCACACTCCGGCTGGTCACACGAAGGGTTGGGCTCGGGTGGGGGATCACACGGTGTGGGTGCGGGTGAACCGGAGCATGGTGCCGTTGGAGGAGGTGCGGCCGTTGCTGGAGAAGGTGGTCGAGCGGGTTTCTCCGGCGATGCATGAGCATCCGATCGTGTTACCGGCGGAGTGCCCGGCACCGGATCATCCGGTCCTCGCCCGAGTGTTCGGTGAGGTGGAGTACGCCCGCGGTGATGCGGGCTGGGAGTGTACCTACATCTCCTCCCGGGGCTGGGTGATGCGGGCGGGGGGCGTGACGTTGAGCCCGGAGGCCCTGCAGCAGGAGAACGAGAGCAGCGATCGTTCCCTGGCGCAAGGGACACTGCGCCAACTGTCGGCGCCAGCGGGGACGTCGCGGCTGCGGGGCACCGATGCTCGCGATTGGGCTGACTACCTGACGATCGATGCCACCCGGCAGATGCTGCAGTTGAACTTCCGGGATGCGGGGTCGGGGTCGCGTCCGGTGGGTGTGTCGGAGGCTGACTTTGATGAGTTGATGGATGTGTTGATCCAAGCGTGGCGGGATGCGGTGGGTTGATGCATCGCAGGGTTCTCGGGGTGCTGGGCGGGCTGGTGTTGGTGATGGCTGGCTGTACTGGTGGTGGGGTAGCGGAGCCGACGGGTTCCCCGGCTCCCACGACGGAGCCAGCTCCGACGGCCTCGCCGGTCGAGGCCCCGGTGGATCCGTGCGATCTGTTGGATCCTGAGGATTACGAGCAGTGGCGGACCGGGGACCAGGAACCGCGTGTCTCGATGTTCGGTCCTCCTGCCTCGGCGGTGTGTCTGATGCCGTCGCAGTGGGGGATCGGCTGGGAGGTCCTGATCGGATACACGATGGTGCCCGGTGACCAGTTCGAGGACGAGCGTGAGCGGCTGGCGGAGAACCTCAGTTTCGCTGAGTTGGTTTCCTGGGATGGGATCGGTGATGCGGCGTTCGGGCATACCGAGCGGTTGCCGGTGCGGGTGGCCTACCACACTCCGGCTGGTCACACGATGGGCGCGGCGCGGGTGGGGGAGCACACGGTGTGGGTGCGGGTGAATCGGAGTCTGGTGCCGTTGGAGGATGTGCGGCCGTTGTTGGAGAAGGTGGTCGCGGGGGTTTCCCCGGCGATGCATGAGCATCCGATCGTGTTGCCGGATGCGTGCCCCGCACCGGATCATCCGGTGATCGCTCGGGTGTTGGGAGAGGTCGAGTACGCCCGGGGTGATGCGGGGTGGGAGTGTGCCTACATCTCGTCCCAGGGGTGGTCCTTGCGGGCGGCGGGGTTCACCTTGAGCCCGGAGGCACTCCGAGAAGAGAACGAGATCGGCGCTGACAACGTCGCAGAGGGAACGATGCGTACGTTGCCGGCGCCGGCGAAGATGCGACGCCTCAGATCCACCGATGATCGTGACTGGTTGGACTTCGTGACGGTCGATGCCACCCGCCAGAGGTTGCAGGTGAACTTCCGGGATGCGGAGTCGGGGTCGCGTCCGGTGGGGGTGTCGGAGGCGGACTTTGATGAGTTGATGGATGTGTTGATCCAGGCGTGGCGGGATGCGGTGGGTTGATGCGGGGTCTTCTCGGGATGGCGGTGGTGGTCGGCGTGTTGTTGGCTGGCTGCACGGGTGGCGGGACGTCGGTGTCGGAGCCGACGGGTTCCCCGGCTCCCACGACTGAGCCAGCTCCGACGGCCTCGCCGGTCGAGGCCCCGGTGGATCCGTGCGACCTGTTGGATCCCGAGGACTACGAGCAGTGGCGGACCGGGGACCAGGCACCCATGGTGTCGATGTTTGGGCCTCCTGCCTCGGCGATGTGTTTGGTGACATCGGAGTTGGGGATCGGATGGAACGTGGTGATCGGGTACACGCTGGCCCCGAGTGAGGCGTTCGAGCGGGAGCGGGAGTACCTGGAGGAGAACCTCAGTTTCGCTGAGTTGGTGGCCTGGGATGGGATCGGTGATGCGGCGTTCGGGTACACCGAGCGGTTGCCGGTGCGGGTGGCGTATCACACTCCGGCTGGTCACACGAAGGGGTGGGCTCGGGTAGGGGAGCACACGGTATGGGTGCAGGTGAATCGGAGTCTGGTGCCGTTGGAGGAGGTGCGGCCGTTGTTGGAGAAGGTGGTCGAGCGGGTCTCCCCGGCGATGCATGAGCATCCGATCGTGTTGCCCGATGAGTGCCCGGCGCCGGATCATCCGGTGCTCGCGCGTGTGTTCGGTGAGGTTGAGTACGCCCGGGGTGATGCGGGATGGGAGTGTTCCTACATCTCCTCCCGAGGCTGGGTCTTACGGGCATCTAGTTACGCACTGAGTCCGGAGGCGCTGAAAGAGGAGGACGTGAGCAGTGACCGTTCACTGGCACAGGGAACACTGCGACAGTTACCGACGCGGGAGGGGATGTCGCGACTCCGATCGACCGACGACAGCATCTGGAGGGACTACGTGACCCGCGATGCCACCCGGCAGATGCTGCAGTTGAACTTCCGGGATGCGGGGTCGGGGTCGCGTCCAGCGGGGGTGTCGGAGGCCGACTTCGATGAGTTGATGGATGTGTTGATCGAGGCCTGGCGGGACGCCATCGGCTGACGACCCACCTCGACCTGGCGGATGATTGACACCATGACCAGGACCCAGCGCTGTGGCGTGCTGCTTCTGTTGATCGGCTCGGCGGTCTGCCTCGCCGCAGTGCCTTGGGTGCTGACCGACGACTACGACTGGATCGCCCACACCACCAGCGAAGCCGCCGGCCAAGGCGTCGAAGGGGCGTGGCTGGCGCGGCTCGGGTTCTTCGGGTACGGCTGCGGAGTGTTGTGGCTCGCCCTGGCCCGCAGACCCAGATGGGGTCGAGTGGGCACGAGCCTGTTCGTCGTCTTCGCCGCGATGATGGCGTCGGCAGCAGTCTTCTCCAGCCGCCCCTGGACGCCAGGCACCACTTTCGACGTCGTCGAAGACGTGCTGCATTCAGTCGCCGCGACAGCGATGGGATTCGCGTTCGCCTTCGGCGTGGTCGCCGTGGGTCTGCGTCGTCGGCGCGTGCCGGTGCTGACCAGGGTCCGCGACCTTGTCGCCATCCTCGCGTCCGTGGCGATGCCGACGATGATGCTCCTCGCCAGCCATCAGGCCGGCCTATGGCAACGCGCGATGTTCGCGATCAGCTACCTGTGGTTCGCCGCAGAGACGGTCGACACCGGCCCGGCCGATTCCTCATCCGTCAGCTAGCCGGATCAGGCCCGCCACCGTCGCGACGTACGCCGTCCCGTCCGGCCCGAGGTAGATCGACGCGTAGTGGTTGTTCCACTGGATTCCGGTGCCGGTGAGGCGGCTCCAGGCGACCTTGCCGGTGCGGATGTCCAGGGCGGTGAAGTACCACGCGTCGATCCCGTCGGAGCGCGCCGGCTTCGTGTACGCGTAGACGAGGCCGTTGCCCAGCGACGCCTTCGGCACCGAGGTCGGCGCGGACACCCGGTTGTTGCTCCAGAGCACCTTGCAGTCGCCCCGCGGTCGCACCGACACCCGCGCAAAACCGGGGGAGGTGGTCTGGCCGAAGAGCGTCGACTGCGGGCCGGCGTACCCGTAGTTGTTCTCCACCATGACCGAGCGGCCAGCCGCCACCAGGCTGTTCTCGGTGGTGGATGTGCCCGCAGCGAAGACCGGCACCGTGCAGTGCCGCCGCTTGCGGATCGGCTTCCCGTTCGGCCGAGTGGTGCGCCGGTCGAAGGTGACGATGTTCATCCGTGGATCGGCGTTGTCGGCGATCACCACCCAGCGCTTCCCGATCAGCGTCGGTGAGGTGCCCGATCCCTGGGACAGCATCCCCGGCTTCACCGTGGAGCCACGGTCGTAGCGACGGCGCCAGGTGATCTCGGGGGTGCCGTCGCGGCGGGCGTCGAGCCGGTACATCGCATGCGTGGTCACGGTGTAGACGGCGCCGTCTGCATCGGCGGAGACCGAGTTGAAGTTGCCCTCAGGACGTCCGGCCGGCCCAGTGAGCCGGATCAGTCGGACGGCGCCGGTGCGGCGGTCCAGCGTGCCTGCCTGGCCCTGTTGGGTGAAGAACCAGACCCGGCCTGCGGCATCCGGGGTGACCGCGATCAGGCAGTCGTCGGCGCCGATGTGTCCGGCCAACTCCCAGGACCGGTTCCGCTTCAGCCCACTACTGGTCTGGGTGACCTCCCAGATCGCACTGGTGGTCGTGGTGGCGATCGCCCGGTCGTCTGCAGTCAGGTAGAAGTAGCTGCCGCCGCAGATGTCGGTGAACGGGTTGCTGAGTTTGGTCAGGTCCCGGCCGGGCATCGCCAACTCGGCGATCGGGTGCAGAGTCACCGGGTCGATGAGCATCATCACGAAGCCCTCCAGCCCCCCGCACAGGGCCTGGATCCGGCCCGCGGAGTCGAAGGTGATGGTGGCGCACTCGCGGATGCCGTAGCTGGCGGTGGTCATCTGCAGGTTGCGGCCCAGCGGGCCACTCACCAGATAGGCGTCGCTGCTGTAGGAGTCGTTGTGCATGCTGTTGGTGCCGTTGGGTGACTTGTGCGGGTTCTGCCAGATCGGCGGGTTGGCGATCGGCTGAGCGGTCGCCGGGGCGCCGACGAACCTCGGCACCAGCAGATCGGTCGGCAGTGCCGGGATCGGGAGCCCGGGAATCGCGGGGATCGGCGGAATCTCCAGGGCGCTGGCTGGGGGTGTCGGGCTGCCGAGAGTGCCCAGGCCCACGGTCAGGGCGAGGCTGCTGGTGAGCGCGATCAGGCGTGTGGTTGTACGGCGCAACATCCGCTGACTGTAACGTGTTTCACTTTTTCTGTCACGGGTTCGCTTCCCGCCTCACTGGTAGCGCTGTGTCCGACGCTGCACCGGGCCGGCCCCAGCAGCCAGCAACGTGGTCAGCTCCTCGCTGAGCACCGCCCCGACCCGTCGGCAGAACGCCTCCGGCTCGTCGGCGGCATCGGGCAGCTCGGGCACGATGCGGTCCACGATCCCGAGCTCGGCCAGTTCGGTTGCCCGCACCCGTTGGGCGCGCGCCATCTCGGGGGCGTGATCGAGGTCGCGGTGCACGATCGCGCTGGCCCCCTCGGGGGGAAGCGGAGAGAGCCAGGCATGCTGGGCGGCGACCACCCGGTCGGCCGGCAACAACGCCAGCGCCCCGCCGCCGTTGCCCTCGCCGAGCATCAGGCACAGGGTCGGTGCGTCGAGGGTGACCAGGTCGGAGAGGCAGCGAGCGATCTCGCCGGCCAGCCCGCCCTCCTCGGCCGCCACCGACAGCGCGGCGCCCTGGGTGTCGATCACAGTGAGCAGCGGCAACCCGAGTTCCGAGGCAAGCCGCATCCCGCGCCGGGCCTCACGCAAGGCCTCGGGCCCCATCGGATGGTCGGCGGTCTGGCCGCGCCGGTCCTGACCCAGGAACACGCACGGCGCGTCCCCGAAGCGCGCCAGGGCGATCAACAACCCGGGATCCCACTCGCCCTCGCCGGTGCCGTTGAGCGGGATCACGTCGGCGGCGGCGTACCTCAACAGCCGTCGTACGCCGGGGCGCTCCTCACGCCGGGACCGGGTGACCGCATCCCAACTGTCCACCTCGGGGATCTCTGTTCCGACCGTGTCGGGCGGTGTGGTCGCGGTGGCCGCTGGCCGTGAGCAGAGGATCCGCAGCGCCCGGTCGAGCAGGTCGCCGATCTCCGTGGCCGGCACCACCGCGTCCACGATCCCGTGCGCATGCAGGTTCTCCGCTGTCTGCACTCCTTCGGGGAACGGCCGGCCATACAGCGCCTCATAGACCCTCGGCCCCAGGAACCCGGTGAGTGCCCCCGGCTCCGCGACCGTGACGTGACCCAGCGATCCCCACGAAGCCATCACCCCGCCGGTGGTGGGGTGGCGCAGATAGACCAGGTAGGGCAGCGCGGCGGCCTTGTGAGCGGCCACCGCCGCGGAGATCCGCACCATCTGCACGAACGCCGGCGTACCCTCCTGCATCCGGGTGCCGCCACTGCACGGCGCCGCCACCAGCGGCAGACCTTCAGCGGTGGCCCGTTCGATGCCGGTGACCAGCCGGTCCGCGGCGTCACGCCCGATGGACCCGGCGAGGAAGCCGAACTCGCTGGCCAGCACCGCCACCCGCCGGCCACGGATCCGTCCCTCCCCGGTCAGCACCGACTCGTCGGCTCCGGACCTCTCCTGTGCTGCGGCCAGCTCGGCGGCGTACTCGCCGTTGAATCCGACCCGGGCCGGTGGGGTGTCCCAGGAGACCCAGGAATCCTGGTCGAAGACGAGCTCGATCAGCTCGCGGGCGTTGAGGCGCTTCGTGGTCACCGAGGCAGGGTATGTGACCTGGAGGCTCACGTGAGGACTCGTAGTCCAGTCCGAACTCGCAGCGACCGGCAGGAGATTCGATGTTTCAAACCACTGTCAGATGGGAATGATGACTCTATGACCGACAACGAAAAGCTCAAGAGTGGTTGGAATAAGGTCAAGTCGTGGTTCTGACTCGCCTCACAGGCACCTTCCGCGCGGCGGGCGCGGTGACTGGGGCGAGCGTCGCGGTGGGTGGTGCGGTGCTGACGGTTCTCGGACCTGGGGTCGCCGAGCGGGGGTTGGGGGTCTCGCTGGTCGCGGTCGGGGCGGGGATCGTGGTGGGGCTGGCCCACGGACGTTCGTACGCCGGGCAGGCGCGGGTGATGGAAGTCGGCGGTGGTCTCGAGTTCGCCCGCCGCGCGGGGTACCTGCCTCTGCGAGTGACCCTGTTGTCGGGACTTGTCGGTGTCGGGCTCCTGACGCCGATCGTGATGGGAGACGAGCCGGGGCTCCGGTTCGCTCGGCTCCTCCCGGTCATCTCGTTGGGGCTGCTCGCCCTCCTGATCGCGGTGATCGGGTCCACTCTGCGCGGGGCGCCGGGGCTGCGCCTGGATCCCGGTGGCATTTCGGTGCGAGGCCTGGCCAGGTTTGCCAGTTCCTCCATCGCCTGGCGCGACATCGACCGGGTCGAGGTGGATGCATCTCAGGTGCTGCTGGCGACTCGGAAGCCGTTCGTGGAGCGCGGCCCTGCATCGCTGCGAATCCCTCTCGGTGCCTTCGCTTGGCCAGGTGACGAACTGGCGGCCGCGATCACCTTCTACTCCCGACATGCCGGTGCTAGGGCTCAACTCGCCTCCGCTGCGGCACTGGACCGGTGGAAGGGGCGCCCACTCGACGCCTAGGCTCGGGCTCGTGAGTTCGCTGCTGATCCGTGACGTCCGGCTGGTCCCGTTCCCCGACCCTGGCAGCAGCGAGCCGGTCGACGTACTGGTCACCGACGGAGTGGTGGTCGCGATCGGCGAAAGCCTCCCCTTCCCCGCCGGCACCGTGCAGGTGATCGGCGGCGCCGGAAGATGGCTTATCCCCGGCCTGTGGGACGAGCACGTGCACCTGGGCCAGTGGACGTTGGCCTCGCAACGACTCGACCTGGCGGGCGTCAGGTCAGCCGAAGGGGCCGTCCAGTTGGTCGCCGAGCGGCTCGAGGAGTGGCCCGAGGTGCCGGTGATCGGCTGGGGACACAGGGTCACCCGCTGGCCGGACACGCCCCTGGTCTCCCAGCTCGACGCCCTCGACACCGACCAGCCGATCGTGCTGATCTCCGGCGACGGGCACCATGCCTGGCTCAACTCGGTGGCGTTGATGAGCCTGGCGCTCCCGCTGCGGGAGGGGATGGTCGCGGAGGGGGAGTGGTTCGCGGCGTACGGACGCCTCAGCGCCGTGCTCGGTGACGACGGCACCGGCCCGGACGCGTACGCCCGCACGATGGCCGCGGCCGCCGCCCACGGGGTGGTCGGCCTGGTCGACTTCGAGTTCTCCGGCGGCGTCCCCGAGTGGACGGAACGGTGGCACGCCGGCGCCGATCTGGTGCGGGTCCGGATGGCGACCTACGCCGACGGCCTGGACGCGGTGATCGCGGCCGGGTTGCGCACCGGCGACCCGCTGCCCGGAGGTGACGACCGACTGGTGATGGGGCCGCTGAAGATCATCAGTGACGGTTCGCTGAACACTCGCACCGCCTGGTGCTGTGAGCCGTACGCCGAGGAGGCGACGCTCGGGCACCCCTACGGCCAGCCGAACCAGACGCCGGAGGAGTTGCGCGACCTGCTCCGCCGTGCCTCCGCGCACGGTCTGGAGGTGGCTGTGCATGCCATCGGTGACCGGGCGGTCACCGATGCGCTGGATGCGTTCGCGCAGACCGGGGCGACCGGATCGATCGAGCACGCGCAGCTGATGCACCGCGCCGACGTCTCCCGGCTTGCCGAGCTGGGGCTGCGCGCCAGCGTTCAGCCGGCGCACCTGCTCGACGACCGTGACGTGGCCGACCGGCTGTGGCCCGGCCGTGGCGAACGCTGCTTCCCGCTGCGTTGGTTGACCGATGGTGGTGCGGACGTCCGGTTCGGTTCCGACGCGCCGGTCTCGCCGCTGGATCCGTGGCTGGCGATGGCGGCGGCCGTGCACCGCAGCGCCGACGAACGGCCCGGGTGGCATCCCGAGCAGTCACTGACCGTCGGTGAATCACTGGCGGCCTCAATGGCGGGCCAGTCACCGGTGGCGGTCGGCTCGATCGCCGACCTGGCCCTCCTGGACGCCGACCCCTACGCCTGCGGCAACAGCGGCCCGGATGCGGCTGCTCACCTGAGGGCGATGACCGTGGCCGCCACCGTCGTCGCCGGCGAGGTCATCTACGACGACGACTGACGAAGTGTCAGTTCTGGTCGGGCGAGGTTTCAGCTTTGGTCGGGCGAGGTGTCAGTTCCGGGCGTACAACTGGACGAACCGCCGCAACAGTTCCGGGGGATGGACGACCTCCGCGGACCGGGCCACCTCTTTGAGTCGCTCGGCCTCCTCGGGCGCGAAGTACCCGTAGTGCTTGTACGCCTCGACCCGGGTGGCCAGACCCTGGGCATCCAACTCGGGATGGAACTGGGTGGCATAGACATTGCGGCCGACCCGGAACGCCTGCACCGGGCAACTCGGCGATGCGGCCAGGTTCACCGCGTGCGCCGGCAGCGACGAGATCGCCTCCTTGTGCCCGACGAACGCGGTGAACTCATCCGGCAGTACGCCGGTCAGCGGATCGCCGCGGCCAGCCTCGGAGAGGCGGACGGTCACCGGCCCCACCGGCTCGCCGTACTGCCGGTCCACCACCGCGCCCTGGTGGGTCCCCAGCGCGCCGATCCCGTAGCAGCAGCCGAGGAACGGGATGTCGCGGGCGACCACCTCGTCGAGCAGCACGGCCAGGTCCTTCTCCACCCGCATCTGGGCGGCGGACTTGGCGGTGGCCGGGTCGGAGGCGTTGTAGGGACTGCCTCCGAGGATGACCCCGGAGCAGGCGTCCAGGTCCAGCATCGGCAGCGGCTCCCGCTCCAACCGGACCCGGATCAGGTCCGCCGGCGACAGGCCGCTGAACCGGAGCATCGCGGCGTACTCGTCCTCGGCCGCGGCGTCCTCGGCGCGGGTGGCGAGCAGTACGAACGGGAGCACCCCGCCACGGTAACGCCCGCAGCGCCCTTGCTCAGGCCAGTCTGGCCATTCGGGCATACCCCTCCGGGTCGTCGGCCTTCAACCGGGCCCGGGTCTTCACCCGATAGCGCCAGATCTGCACCAGCCCGAGGCCCCAGAGCAGGTACTGGGTGGCCATCGCCCAGCGGAACGCCTCGGGCGTGTAGTCGCTGCCGGTGGGGGTGCGCCAGTCCAGCACCAGGCCGATCATCACCACCAGCAGCAGGCTGGCCACGAAGCCGCCCTGGTTGATGATCCCGGTGGCGCTGCCGAGTCGGTGCGGTGGGTTGGAGGTGCGGCCGAAGTCGAAGCCGACCATCGACGCCGGGCCACCGACGCCGACCACAACGACCAGCAGCACCAGCAACCACATCGGCGCATGGCCCGGCCAGAGCAGCACCGCGGTCCACACGACCACGATGACGACGACGATGGTGAGCACCATGGTGGAGCGGTGGAACGGGTGGTGCGACGTCACCCAGGCCAACCCCGGCCCGGCCGCCATCACCGCCACCACCAGCACGGTCAGCAGCAGCCCGGCCGTCTCCGAGGTGAGCCCCTGACCACGGACGAAGAACGGGTACCCCCACAGCAGGCCGAGCGTGGTGGCGCTGAACTGGGTGGTGAAGTGGGTCCACAGGCCCAGCCGGGTGCCCGGATGGGACCACGCCTCGCCGAGCCCGAGCCGGACCTCGGTCCACGACAGCGGCGGCCCGGAGATCGACCGCTCCTCGGGGGTGTCGTGGATGACGGCGAGCAAGGCGATGGCCAGCACCACACCCACGCCGGCGGCCGCCAGATAGGTGGGGGTCCACCCGAAGTGA
This sequence comes from Nocardioides limicola, assembly GCF_016827675.1. Lineage (GTDB taxonomy): Bacteria > Actinomycetota > Actinomycetes > Propionibacteriales > Nocardioidaceae > Nocardioides > Nocardioides limicola. The sequence continues at coordinate 40,427 of NZ_JAERJA010000004.1, forward strand.
CGCAATCCCAGAGTCATCGGGACGGCAGCGATGATCGCCCCGAACTGACCGAGGATGCCGGTCATCTGGGTGACGAACGGGATCCGCCGCTCCAGGAACCACGAGTGCACCAGCCGCAGCACGCAGATGAAGATCATCGCGTCGCCCATGCCCACGAAGATCCGCGCCGTCAGGGCGAGCGGGTAGCTGGTGGCGAACGCGAAGCCCGACTGGGCCAGCGTCAGTGTGATCAGACCGGCCAGCATAACCCGGCGGGAGCCGAACCGATCCAGCAGCAACCCGACCGGCACCTGCATCGCGGCGTACACCAACAGTTGCAGCATCGTGAACGTCGCCAACTGGGCGGCGCTGATCCCGAACCGGTCGGTGGCCGCCAGCCCGGCCACCGCCATCGAGGACCGGTGGAAGACGGCCAGCAGATAGACGAGCAGTGCCACCAGCCAGACCACCACGGCGGTGCGGGTGGGATTGCTCACGGACCTGAGCCTAGGCGTTGTCTCCAATCGGTGGCACCGCGAGCGCCACGGTCAGCTCGAGGATGGTCTGCGGGTCGTCCAACGCGTCACCGAAGACCTCACGCAGTTGGCCCATCCGGTAGCGCACCGTCTGCGGGTGCACGAAGAGCTCCCCTGCCACCGCCTCGCGGCGCCCGCGGTTCAGCAGCCACGACCGCAGCGTCTCGACCAGCTTCTCGGCGGTCGCCGGCCGCAGCTCGGCCAGTGGCGCCAGCACCCGGGTGCGGAGGTCGGCGATGGCCTCGGGGTCGGCCTGGATGACGAGTCCGACCAGGTGGTCGTCGGAGTCGACCGGTCCGCTTCGATCCGGGGTCAGCTGGTGGACCCGCAGGGCGCGCAGGTACGACGACCGCACCTGCTGCCAGCCCCGGGCCGGACCGATCACGGCGGCCCGGTCGCCCAGGGTGCGCAGCAGCGCACTGCGGGACCGTACGTCGGGCACCAGCAGCGCCGCCAGATCGTCGTCGTCGGCCTCGGGCAGCGAGTCGGTGACGCTCAGCGTCCGCTCGTCGAGCTGACTGAGCAGGCTGCTGACCGCCGAGCGGTTGAGGAGCACGGTGGTCAGGGAGCGGGGCGGCGCCCACTCGGCGCGTTCGGCGTACCCGTCCACGTCGTCGGCGCCGGCCAGCAGTTCCTCGGCCAGTCGCTCCAGGCGACGTTCACGGACCCGGCCCGCGGTGCTGAGTTCATCGGCGTGGCCGCTCATGCTGACGGTGGAGATCTGGTCGATGTAGTCGAAGACCAGCTCGGCGAAGCGGGCGGTCTCGGCCGCCGGCAGTCCCTGTCCGACCGCCACCGCGCTCATCCGGCGCCACGCCGTTCGGGCGCCCACCCGGTAGGCGTTGTTGAGGGCATCCATCGACCGGCCGCTGCGAGCCTCACCGCGGCCCAGCGCGTAGGCGGCCTCGAGGACGGTCTGGACGCGCTCGCCCAGGGCGCCGTCGGTGCCGTCCAGCTTGTCGATCCCGGTAGCAGCCAGATCGAGGAAGCCGCCGAGTGCGATCCCGACCGCGGTCTCGATGGTGCGGCCCATCCGCCCCCGGAACGGCTCGGAGTAGGACGGGACCTCGCTGATCACTGCGACCACGACCTGTTCGGCCGTTTCGGGCAGGTCGGCCCGCATCGCCTCGACGACATCGCCGGGCAGGCGAAGCCCGGTGGTCACTGGCCCACCGATATTGTTCGCAACGAACAAAAGAGTAGGATCGATTCACGCCTCATGGCCTAGGAGTTTACGCCCTGAAGGCAGCATTATGGAGACATGGCCACCGCCCTGCTCCGTCGATTCGCCGAACTCGCGGCTACCCCGCTGGTTCCCGACGACTACCTGGACCTCTTCAACCCGTTGCGCCCCGGCGCAGAGCTGCGCGGCCGGATCGTCTCAGTGCACCCCGAGACCGCCGACGCAGCCACCCTGGTGATCAAGCCCGGCGCCGACTGGGCCGGCCACGTCCCCGGTCAGTACGTGCGGATCGGTGTCGACGTCGACGGCGTCCGCCAGTGGCGCGCCTACTCGCTCACCCACGGCCCCCGCCGTGACGGACACATCTCGATCACCGTCAAGGCCGTGGCCGACGGCACGGTCAGCCCCTACCTGGTGCACCGGTCCCGCCCCGGCACCCTGGTCCACCTGGAGCAGGCCACCGGCGACTTCGTGCTGCCCGACCTCGACGTGGACCCGCCGAAGTTCCTCTTCGTCACCGCCGGCTCCGGGGTCACCCCGGTGGTCGGCATGCTGCGCAACCTCTTCCCGGTCACCGAGTCCGGTGTCATCGACCCGAAGTCGCGCAGCGCGGCGACCAACGCCGCCGGCCTGGACATCACCGTCGTGCACGTGGCGCCGTCCGAGCCCGACTCGATCTTCGGGGCCGACCTGGTGGCGCTGCACGCCGCCGGGGCGATCAACCTGGTCGCTCGGTACGACGACACCCACGGTGTCCTGGACATCAACCGGCTCGTCGACCTGGTGCCCGACCTGCACGAGCGGATCACCTACGCCTGCGGCCCGGGTGGGCTGCTGGATGCGCTGGCCGCGCACCATGAGGCGCTGGGTCTGCCGCTGCACGTCGAGCAGTTCAAGATCAGCACCGTGGAGCCCGGGGCCGGCGGCAGCGTCGCCTTCAACTCCGGTGTCGAGGTGATCGCCGATGGCGCCACCCCGATCCTCACCGCCGCCGAGTCCGCCGGCGTACTGATGCCCAGTGGCTGCCGGATGGGCATCTGCTTCGGCTGCGTGCTGCCGATGACCGACGGCGCCGTCCGGGACCTGCGCAACGGCGCGATCACCACCGCCGACGCCATGTCCGGGCCCGTCAAGATCCAGACCTGCATCTCCGCTGCGGCCGGACCCTGCCGCCTCGACCACTAGTCCGCTGTTGAGCCCGCCGAGATCAGGGATCTCAACGAAGCTCGACCACCGGGAGGAAATCATGACCACCATCACCAAGAAGCCCGACAACCCGATCGCGCACCTCACCCCCGAGGACATCGAGCAGATCGGCATCGAACTCGACGCGATCCGCCAGTCCGTGCTCGACACTCGCGGCGAGCGCGACGCGGCGTACATCCGCAAGCTCATCGACGTCCAGCGCAAGCTCGAGTTGGGCAGCCGCGCAGTGCTGCTGGCCAGCATCTTCCCGCCGGCCTGGATCGTCGGCACCGCCGGCCTGTCGGTCGCCAAGATCCTCGAGAACATGGAGATCGGCCACAACATCCTGCACGGCCAGTGGGACTGGATGCGCGACCCGAAGATCCACTCCACCACCTGGGAGTGGGACATGGCCACGCCGGCGTCCGCGTGGAAGCACAGCCACAACGAGCTGCACCACACCTACACCAACGTGGTCGGCAAGGACAACGACCTCGGCTACGGCATCATGCGCGTCGATGAGGACCAGCGCTGGCACCCGTTCTTCCTCGCCCAGCCGTTGTGGAACGCGGTCAACGCCTGCTTCTTCGAGTACGGCATCGCCGCCTACGACCTCGAGCTCGGCAAGAACCTGAAGATCCCCAAGGAGAAGCGCAGCGAGGAGTTCAAGGCCGCCGCCGCGGCGGTGCGCACCAAGATCCGCAAGCAGGCGACCAAGGACTACCTGGTGCACCCGCTGATGTCGCTGCCGACCGGCTCGTTCGTCACCACCCTGGCCGCGAACTTCGTCGCCAACGTGGTCCGCAACGTCTGGTCACACTCGATCATCATGTGCGGCCACTTCCCCGAGGGCGTGGAGACCTTCGAGCGGAAGTCGATCGAGGGCGAGACCCGCGGCGAGTGGTACGTGCGCCAGATGCTCGGCTCGGCGAACATCTCCGGCGGCAAGGCGCTGCACCTGATGAGCGGCAACCTGTCCCACCAGATCGAGCACCACCTGTTCCCCGACCTGCCGTCGAACCGGTACGCCGAGGTGGCGCCGCAGGTCCAGGCGCTGTTCGAGAAGTACGGGCTGAACTACGTCACCGGCAGCTTCCCCAAGCAGGTGTACTCGGCCTGGCACAAGGTGGTTCGGCTGTCGCTGCCGAACGGTTGGCTGGCGACCACCACCCCGAAGAACGCCCCCATGCAGCTGGCGAAGCTCTACAAGATGACCACCGGCGGTCGCAAGGTACGCCGGGCGCTGCAGGCCCGTCTCGAGCGGGACGCTCGGATGGCCAAGGATCGGATGGCGAAGGCCGCCTGAGCGTCACCAGGTGACCCGGTGCCGGCGCCCGCTCAGCGGTAGCGCCGGCGTACCGTCTCGTGCTCGCTGGGACCGGGAGTCCAGTGGGCGATCCACGGCCCGGTGCCCTCGGACTGGTCGAGGACACCGGCCTCCAGCCAGGTGAGGTCGCCGTCGAGCACCCGTCCGGCGAGGTCGCGATCGATGTCGTCGGTGTTGGTCCACAACCGCTCGAAGAGGTGCTCGGTCCGCAGCCGGGCCTGGTCGCAGAAGGCGTCGGCCAGGGCCACTGCCTCGGCGCCCTGCGCGGGGTCCCGTTCCTGGATCATCGCGGCCCGCGAGCAGGAGGCCGACATGGCGAACAGTTCCGCGCCGATGTCGACGATCCGGCCCAGGAACCCCTGCCGGTGCTCCAGCCCTGCCTGCCAGCGGGTCATCCCGTAGAACGTCTGACGGGCCAGCTTCCGTGAGGACCGCTCCACGAACCGGAGGTGCCGCGCCAGCGGCCCGAACTCGCCGTACGACGTGGGCACGGTGCCCTTGCCGGCAGCCAACTGGGGCAGCCACTTGGCGTAGAAGCCGCTGGCATGCCCGGCCGCCTTCACCTTGCTGCGCAGGTCGGCGTCGGCGACAGCCAGGTCGCCGGCCGCGGCCAGGTGCGCGTCGACGGCCTCGCGGGCGATCAGCAGGTGCATGATCTCGGTGGATCCCTCGAAGATCCGGTTGATCCTCAGGTCGCGGAGGATCTGTTCGGCGGGGACGGCGCGTTCGCCGCGGGCGGCGAGGGAGTCGGCGGTCTCATAGCCGCGTCCGCCGCGGATCTGCACCAGTTCGTCGACGACCCGCCAGCCCATCTCGCTGGCCCACAGCTTGGCCAGCGCGGCCTCGATCCGGATGTCCTTGGACCCGGCATCGGCCAACTCGGTGGAGAGCTCCAGGACCGCCTCCAGGGCGAAGGTGGTGGCGGCGATGAAGGAGATCTTCTCCGCGACCGCGCCGTGCCTGCCGACCGGGCGGCCCCACTGCACCCGTTCGCCGGCCCACTCGCGGGCGATCTTCAGCGACCACTTGCCGGCCGCCGCGCACAGCGCCGGGATGGAGAGGCGGCCGGTGTTCAGGGTGGTCAGCGCGATCTTGAGCCCCTCGCCCTCGCGGCCCAACCGGTTCTCGACCGGCACCTGGACCTGGTGGAACCGAGTGACTCCGTTCTCCAGGCCACGCAGGCCCATGAAGGCGTTGCGCTTCTCAACGGTGACGCCCTCGGAGTCGGTGTCCACCACGAACGCGGTGATCCCGCCGCGGCCACCGGCATGCTCGGGCACCCGGGCCATCACCACCACCAGTTCGGCGATGACGCCGTTGGTGGTCCAGAGTTTCACCCCGTCCAGGAGGTAGCCCGAGCCGTCCTCGGTGGGTGTGGCCGTGGAGGTCATCCGGGCCGGGTCGGAGCCGACGTCGGGCTCGGTGAGGAGGAACGCGGTTATGGCGCCGGCGGCGCAGGGAGGCAGGAACTTCGCCTTCTGGGCGTCGGTGCCGAACATCTTGACCGGCTCGGGTACGCCGATCGACTGGTGCGCGGAGATCAGCGCACCCAGGCTCGGGTGCACCGACCCGATCAGCATCAACGCCCTGCCGTAGTAGGTGGTGCTGAGCCCGAGCCCGCCGTACTCCTGGGGGATCTTCATCCCGAAGGCGCCGATCTCGGCCAGGGCAGCGATCGCGTCATTGGGGATCTGGTCGTCGCGCTCGATCCGCCGACCGTCGATCGACTCGCAGACCGCCCGCAACCGGGTGAGGTACTTCTCGCCGCGCTCGAGATCATCGGCGGAACCCTGCGGGTGCGGATGGATCAGCGCCAGGTCGAAGCGCCCCAGATAGAGCCCCTTGGCGAAACTGGGTCTGACCCACTCGGCCTCGCGGGCGGCCTCGGCCAGCTCACGCGCCTCGGTCTCGGTCGCTTCGATGCGGACGCCTGTGTCGCTCATCGCCAGTGCCTCTCAGTAGACCCTACTGATCAGTCATACTCCGAAGCGGTGCACAACGGAAGGGCTGGCGGGGTTGACTCCTTGGCAGGTGAGCAGGCGGGCAGGCAGCGGCGACGCTCAGTTGCAGTCGATGGTGCCGTCGGGGTAGACCAGTCGCAGGGTGGTCCCCGACTCGGCCAGATCACCCGCACCCTTGGCGACGATGCAGTGCATCACCGACTCGGAGTTGCTGCCGGTCATGGTCAGCTCCAGGACTCCGTCGGCGTAGGTGTACGCCGTGGCCGCCTCCAGTGCATAGACCAGACCCTCGCCGAGTGCATTGGCCAGGCCCTCCTCGCCGAGGACCTCGTTGAACTGGTCGAGGCCGGGGTCGGTGTCGTCGGTCGACCCGGAGACCGGCGCGGGCGCGGGCGCGGGGTCGACCGGATCGTCGGATCCGCAGGCGGTGAGCAGCAGCAGCGGCAGTACGCCGAGAAGGGCACGCTTCATGCGCCCCATGGTGGTGGCCAGGGCCATGGCCGTGCACTGAGCACTTCGTACCTAGCCGATTACTACTGGGCAGTAACGTCGATGCGGCACCCCAGGGGATCCCGCCCTACTCTTGTCCCATGACCCGACTCGTCACCTGCGTCATCGAGGACAAGATCGCCCACGTCCGGCTCACTCGGCCGGACAAGTTCAACGCGCTGACCCTGCAGACGCTGGACGAGCTGATCGCCACCGCGCGGATGCTGCGCGGCGACAAGTCGCTGCGCGCGGTCGTCATCTCCGGCGAGGGCGACTCCTTCTGTGCCGGCCTCGACTTCGCCACCGTGCTGAAGAACCCCCGCGGTGTCCTGCGCGCCTTCATCCCGAACCCGCTTCGCGGCACCAACGCCTTCCAGGAGGCCTGCTGGGCGTGGCGCCGGGTGCCGGTGCCGGTGATCGCCGCGGTGCACGGACACTGCCTCGGCGGCGGCCTGCAGATCGCGCTGGCTGCGGACTTCCGGGTGGCCACCCCCGACTCGACCTGGTCGGTGCTGGAGGGCAAGTGGGGCCTGATCCCGGACATGAGCGGAGTGCGCAGCCTCTCCGAACTGGTCGGCGTGGACACCGCCAAGCGGCTCACCATGACCGCCGAGATGCTGTCCGGCAAGGAGGCCGCCGACCTGGGCCTGGTCACCTGGCTCGACTCCGACCCGGTGGCGGCCGCTCAGCGGTTCGCCGAGGAGTTGGCCACCAAGTCTCCCGACGCGCTCGCTGCCGCGAAGCGACTCTTCGACGGCGCCCGGACCTCCAGTGCCCGGCGTACCTTCTCCCGGGAGCGGGTGGAGCAGCTGTACCTGCTGTTCATCCGCAACACCAAGGTCGCGCGCGAGGCTGCCTTCGCCAAGATCGCCCCGGAGTTCGGCCCCCGCTCCCGCTGACCCCTCAGCCGCGGACGGCCGGCATCACCGTCTCGCAGATCAGCCGCAGCGACGTCCAGGAGGGTTCGGTGGGCAGGCCGCCGCAGGCCGGATGTGAGGCGACCAGGGAGATCTCGCCGGTCTCGATCCGGGCGATCAGCTCGTCCGGAGTCAGTACGACGTACACGCCGGCGGCCCGCATCTCCTCGACGGTCGTGGACTCGTCGGAGACATGGTGCACCGCTCCCTCGGCGCGCCAGGCCTGATAGCCCTGGGCGTCGGCCAGCAGGTGCTGGCCCCATCGTTCCCAGAACTCGTCGGGGGCCGCGGCGCAGAAGACGTTCGCCGGTCCGGCGGGTGGCTGCATGACGATGCCGGGCTCCCGTCCGTGTGACCGGCAGGCCTCTCGGTAGGCCTCGGCCAGGGCGGCGTCGGCGTTCTGGGGCTGGAAGTGCAGGCCGAACGCCGCGGCCCGCCGGGCCGCGGCCACCGACCCGCCGCCGTAGAAGAGGAACGGGTGCGGTTGCGAGAACGGGGTGGGCGTGACCCGCACCGGCACTCCGTCGACGTCGACCTCCTCGCCGCGCCAGGCGGCCAGCAGTACCGCCAGGTTCCGCTCCATCAGTGCACCCCGGTCGGCCCAGTCCCGGCCGAACATCTGGTACTCCTCGCGGCGGTAGCCCAGCCCGAGGGTGTAGGTCACCCGGCCGCCGGTGAGGTGGTCCAGGATGGCGATCTCCTCGGCCAGCCGGACCGGGTCGTGCAGGTTGACCAGCAGTGCGGAGATCGAGATCGGGATCCGGCGGGTCAGGGCGGCGAACGCCGAGGCGACCAGCAGCGGACTGGGCAGGTAGCCGTCGTCGGAGCCGTGGTGCTCCGAGAGCATCAGCGCGTCCTGGCCGAGCTGGTCGACGTAGGCGGCCTGCTCGAGGGAGCGGTCGAACAGCTCCTGCCGTTGTTGCGGGTCGGCGCCGGGGGCGCGGAAGTCGTACCGGGTGACGAACATGGCCATGGCCAGACTCAACCAGAGAAGTGGAACGAGTTTCGACATTTCCTTGACGCACGAATGGAACGTGTTCTAACTTAGACACGTGTCCAACCAATTGTCTGCACTGAGTCAGCTGCCCCGCCGCGGAGTCAGCGCCCGGCAGGTCGAGACCGTCGAACGGTTGCTCGCCGCCGGCGAGGTCGAGCTCCGCGAGGTCGGGCACGAAGCGATGACGATGCGCACCGTCGCCAAGCGGGCCGACGTCTCCCCGGCCACCGCCTACACCTACTTCGCCAGCAAGAACCACCTCTTCGCCGAACTCTTCTGGCGAGCCCTGGTCGACAATCCCGCCCCCGCGGCCGAGGACTCTGCAAGCGTGGTGGCCGGCGTCCAGGCCGTCACCCGGCACCTGTCGAGCTTCCTGGCCGCCCGCCCGGAGATGGCCGCGGCGGTCACCGGCAGCCTGCTCAGCCACGACCCCGACGTGGAGCGGCTCCGGCTGCGGATCGGCGCCGAGTTCGTGAGCCGGTTCTCCGCCGCGCTGGGACCCCTCGCCGACGACGCCGTCGTCGACGCACTCACCCTGGCCTTCTCCGGAGCCCTGCTCCAGGCCGGCATGGGGCTGAGCACCTACGACGACCTCGGCGACCGACTCGACGTCGTCGTCGCCACCATCCTGGAGGGCCGGGCATGACCACCGCCACCGAGGCGCTGCGCTTCGACCCCTACGACTACGACCTGCACGAGGACCCGTACCCGCTCTACCGTCGGCTGCGCGACGAGGCGCCGGTGCACCATGCCGAGACCGACGACCTGTGGGTGATCTCCCGGCACGCCGACGTCTTCGCGGCGCTGCGCGACGATGTCACCTTCTCCAACCAGATGGGCGTCTCGCTCGACAAGAGCGCCTGGAACCCGCACGCCCACCGGGTGATGTCCTTCCTCGCCCTCGACGGTGACCGCCAGACCCGGATCCGCAAACTCGTGTCGGCCGCCTTCACCCCCCGCCGGGTCCGGGAGCTGGAGCCGAGCGTGCAGCTGCTCACCGACCGGTACCTCGACGCGACCCTGGCCAGGAACGCCGCCGACGGCGAGGCCGACTGGATCGCCGAGCTCGCCGGCAAACTGCCGATGGACGTGATCTCCGAGATGATGGGCGTCCCCGACGCCGACCGGGACGAGGTACGCCGTCTCGCCGACCTCGTCGTACACCGCGAGGCGGGCCTGCGGGACGTGCCGCCGGCCGGCATGGAAGCCGCCCTGGAGCTGATCAGCTACTACGCCGAGATGGTCGCCCAGCGACAACGGCAGCAGACCGACGACCTCACCACCGCGCTGACCCTCGCCGAGATCGACGGCGACCGGCTCGAGGACCACGAGGTGATCGCGTTCCTCTTCCTGATGGTGGTCGCCGGGAACGAGACCACCACCAAACTGCTCGGCAACTCGCTCTTCCACCTCGGCGCCCACCCCGAGCAGCGTGCCCGGGTGCTCGCCGCGGCCGACGACCCGGAGCCGCTGGTGGTGCCGTGGATCGAGGAGACGCTGCGTCACGACACCTCCAGCCAGATGATCGCCCGTTACGTCACCCGTGACGTCGACCTGCGCGGCGTCACCATCCCCGCCGGCGCGAAGGCGCTGCTGCTGCTCGGGTCCGCCAACCGCGACGAACGAGTCTTCTCCGACCCGACCCGCTTCGACGTCGGGCGCGGCAAGGACGAGCTCAGCCAGATCCTCTCCTTCGGCACCGGCCGACACTTCTGCCTCGGCGCCAACCTGGCCCGGCTGGAGGCCCGGGTGGTCCTCAACGGACTGGTCCGCCGGGTCGCCGACTTCACCGTGCACCACGACCGCGCGGTGCGGGTGCACTCCACCAGTGTTCGGGGCTTCGCCGAACTGCCGGTCAGCTTCACCCCCCGTCTCGGAGGTGCGTGATGAGCAAGTACGCCCAACCCGACCGCCGCCCCGCGGTGATCGCCGGCGCCTCCTCGGGCATCGGCGCCGAGACCGCCCGGGCGCTCGCCGCCGCCGGCTTCCCGGTCGCCCTGGGAGCCCGCAGGGTGGAGCAGTGCGAGGAGGTGGCCGCCGAGATCCGCTCCGCCGGCGGTGAGGCGGTCGCCCACCGACTCGACGTCTCCGACGACGACTCGGTGGCCGAGTTCGCCGCCAAGGTCGCCGCCGACCTCGGCGAGGTCGAGGTGGTGATCAGCAACGCCGCCCTGATCGGACCCGGCGCCCTGTTGCAGACCACCCCCGCACGACTCGAGCGGGAGCTCGACGTCAACCTGCTCGGACCGCACCGGCTGACCAGGACCTTCGTGCCCGGCATGGTGGAGCGACAACGCGGCGACATCGTCTTCGTCTCCTCCGACGTCGCCGTCCGAGCCCGGCCGTTCATGGGCGGCTACAGCGCCAGCAAATCCGGGCTCGAAGGCCTGGTCGCCTCGCTGCAGATGGAGCTCGAAGGCACCGGAGTGCGCGCGTCGGTGGTGCGACCCGGACCCACCTGGAGCGAGATGGGCATGGACTGGGACGCCGAGGCGGCCGCCAAGGTCCTCAACGAGTGGGTCAAGTGGGGCCACGCCCGGCACTCGCACTTCCTCAAGGCCCGCGCCATCGCGGACGCGATCACCGTGGTGGTCAGCGCGCCCCGCGGCGTCCACATCTCACCCGTCGACGTCAACCCCGAAGCCCCCTTGGAGGAACTGTGACCACGAGCCCCACCAGCGCAGCGACGCTCGCCGGGATCCGTGAGGTCTCCACCGTGGTCGACGACCACGGCGAGCAGGTTCCGCAGATCATCCGCGGCACCGGCCACCTGCCGGAGATGCGGGTCGACCCGATCGCCCTCTTCCACCGGGTCCGCGAGGAGTGCGGCGACGTCGGCCGGTTCCGGCTGGCCGACTCCGACGTGGTCCTGGTCACCGGCGCGGAAGCCAACGAGGCGTTCTTCCGAGCGCCCGAGGAGGTGCTCGACCAGGCGGCGGCGTACCCCTTCATGACGCCGATCTTCGGCAAGGGCGTCGTCTTCGACGCCTCCCCCGAGGAGCGCCAGCAGATGCTGAAGAACCAGGCCCTGCGCGGCGACATGATGCGCGGCCACGCGGCCACCATCGAGGCCGAGATCCGGCGGATGGTCGCCGACTGGGGCGACGAGGGCGAGATCGACCTGCTGGACTTCTTCGCCGAGCTCACCATCTACACCACCAGCTCCTGCCTGATCGGCAAGCCGTTCCGCGACCAGCTCGACGGCTCGTTCGCCGAGATCTACCACCGGCTCGAGCACGGCACCGACGCGATCGCCTACGTCGACGCGTACGCCGACATCGAGAACTTCCGGATCCGCGACACCGCCCGGGAGGAACTGGTCGAGAAGGTGCAGGCGATCATCGCCGCCCGGGTCGAGAAGGCCGAGTCCCTGGGCGGAGAGATCCCCAAGGAGGACCGGGACCTGCTCGACGTCCTGATCGCGGTGGGCTACGACGCGGAGATGGTCACCGGCATCTTCATCTCGATGATGTTCGCCGGCCACCACACCTCCTCGGGCACCGCCTCCTGGGCGATGATCGAGATGATGCGGAACCCGTCGGTGATGGACGAGGTCGTCGCCGAGCTCGATGAGCTGTACGCCGACGGGAGCGAGGTGTCGTTCCAGGCGTTGCGCTCGATCCCGATGCTCGAGGCCACGCTGAAGGAGACCCTGCGCCTGCACCCGCCGTTGATCATCCTGATGCGGCTGGTCCAGTCCGACTTCGAGCTGCTCGGGCACACGCTGCCCGCGGGCACCTTGATCGCGGCCAGCCCCCGGGTGTCGAACCGGATCGAGGAGGACTTTCCCCGCGCCGAATCCTTCGACCCGAGCCGCTACATCGACCCGCGCCAGGAGGACCTGCAGAACCGGTGGACCTGGATCCCGTTCGGAGCCGGCAAGCACCGGTGCGTCGGCAACGCCTTCGCGATGATGCAGATGAAGGCGATCTTCTCCGTCATCCTGCGCGACTTCGAGTTCGCGCCGGCCCAGCCGCTCGACTCCTACGCCGACGACTTCACCAAGATGGTGATCCAGCTCCAGCAACCCTGCCGGGTCACCTACCGGCGCCGTAGCGGACGGTGACCGCGATGAAGGTCGTCGCCGACACCGGCGTATGCCAGGGGCACCAGCTCTGCCAGGGCGAGGCCCCCACCGTCTTCGGATTCGACGAGGACGCCGACGTCGTCGTCGTACTCGACGAACACCCCGACGCCTCGCTGCGCCCCGCCGTCGTGACGGCCGTGAAGTACTGCCCCGCATTCGCCCTTTCCATCGAAGAAGAGGACTGAGATGAGCCAACTCACCCGCGCCGAGATCGAGGAGTTCTGGGACTCCTGGCTCGACATCAACCGTGTGGTCGAGGCGTCCGGCGACTGGCGGCCGCTGGCCGAGTGGTACGCCGAGGACGCCACCTACGGCTGGATGTACGCCCCCGACGAGCACTTCATGGCGGTCGGCCGCGACCAGATCCGGGACTGGGCGATCGGCATCGAGATGGACGGTCTCGACGGCTGGCACTACGACTACGTCTGCTCGGTCATCGACGAGCAGAAGGCGATGGTCATCGGCTTCTGGAAGCAGCGCTCGGGGATCATCAACGACGAGACGCAGCGGGAGTACGAGATCCTCGGACTCGGCGGGTCGTGGTTCGGGCTCAAGCGGGTCACCGAGGGAGCCGACGCGGGTCAGGTGAAGATCGACTGGCAGCGCGACTGGTTCGACATGCCCTCGACCGCACACACGTTCCTCGAGATCATCAAGGCCAACAAGGCCCCCGAGACGTTGCTGAAGCGGATGTCGGTCACCGGCCACGACGTCCCCGGCCACTACCGCTACGAGGACCTTCCCTCGACCGTGTGGCCGCCGCCGGTCGAGCGTGGGGACTACGTCACCCAGGGGTCGGTCGTCGAGCCTGTCGAGACCCCGGGCGGTGTCGGATGAGCGAGATCTCGACGAGCTCGATCAGCGACGCGAGCTCGATCAGCGACGCGAACGCGATCAGCGATCAGAACGCGATCACCCTCCCGCCCGCCCAGCAACTCATCGACGGCAAGCTGCGCGGCGCGGAGTCGTCGTACCCGATCCTCAATCCGGCCACCGGTGCCGTGATCGGCACCGCGCCGGACAGCACCGCCGAGGATGTCGACGCGGCGATCGCGGCGGCCCGACGGGCCTTCGACGAGACCGACTGGTCCACCGACCGCGCGCTGCGGGTCCGGTGCCTGCGGCAGTTGCACGCGGCGCTGCTCGCCGAGGCGGATGAGTTCCGGGCGTTGACCACCGCCGAGGTGGGGATGCCGAGTTTCATGATGACCGCGGCCGGCTTCGACGTGCCGTTGGAGGGGCTGGCCTGGGTCACCGAGCTGGCCGAGAGCTACGAGTTCGAGACCGACCTCGGCGTGGCCTCCCCGATGGGGATCGCATCGCGCCGGACGGTACGCCGCGAGCCGGTCGGCGTGGTCGCCGCGATCACGCCGTGGAACGTGCCCACCCAGATCAATCTGGCCAAGATCGGTCCGGCGCTGGCCGCCGGCTGCACCGTGGTGCTCAAGCCGGCTCCGGACACCCCGTGGGTGGCCGCCGAGCTCGGCCGCCTGGTCGCCGAACAGACCGACATCCCGGCCGGGGTGTTCAACGTGGTGATGCCCGCCGACAACGCGGTCGCCGCCCAACTCTCCAGCGACCCGCGGGTCGACATGGTGTCGTTCACCGGCTCCACCGCCACCGGCAAGGCGATCATGGCCGCTGCCGCGCCGACGTTGAAGCGGGTCTTCCTCGAGCTCGGCGGCAAGTCCGCGGCGATCGTGCTGGACGACGCCGACGTCGCCGGGGCCGCGGCCGCCACCGCGTTCGCCGCCTGCATCCACGCCGGCCAGGGGTGCGCGCTGACCACCCGGCTGGTGGTGCCCCGGGCCAAGTACGACGAGGCGGTCGAGTCCGCGGCGTCGACGATGGAGATGATCGGGGCCAAGGACCCCAGCGAACCCGACGCCATCTGTGGGCCGGTGATCTCGGCCGTCCAGCGGGACCGGATCGCCGCGTACCTGGCGCTCGCCGAGGCCGAGGGTGGCCGGTTCGCGACCGGGGGCCGGATCATCGAGGGCGACGGGTTCTGGGTCGAGCCGACCGTGGTCGCCGGCCTTGACAACTCCTCACGCCTTGCCCAGGAGGAGATCTTCGGGCCGGTGCTGGTGGTGATCCCCCACGACGGCGACGACGACGCGGTCCGGATCGCCAACGACTCGGCGTACGGACTCTCCGGCTCGGTGGACTCCGGCTCGCTGGAGCGGGCCAAGGCCGTCGCGGCCCGGATCCGCACCGGCACTCTGGCCGTCAACGGGGGTGTCTGGTTCAGCCCGGATGCACCCTTCGGCGGCTACAAGCAGTCCGGCCTGGGCCGGGAGATGGGGGTGGCCGGCTTCGAGGAGTACCTCGAGACCAAGACCATCGCCGAACCCGCCTGACCCGCCGAGTTGGGCCCCATCCGCGCCGAGTTGGGCCCCATCCGCGCCGAGTTGGGCCCCATCCGCGCCGAGTTGGGCCCCATCCGCGCCGAGTTGGGCCCTATCCGCATCGAGTTGGGCCTCGCACCCATCCACTGATCAGAAGAAGGACACCATGAGCAGATTCACCGGCAAGGTCGTCGTCGTCACCGGCGCCGCCCAGGGCATCGGCGAGGCCTACGCGAAGGCGCTCGCCAGCGAAGGGGCCACCGTCGTCGTCGCCGACCTCAACGTCGACGGCGGCGAACGGGTCGCCAAGGAGATCGAGGCCGGCGGCGGCTCGGCACTCTTCGTCCGCTGCGACGTCTCCTCCCACGACTCCGCCACTGCCCTCGCGGCGACCGTCGAGGCGGCGTACGGCGGGATCGATGCGCTGGTCAACAACGCGGCCATCTACGGCGACATGCAGTTCGACCTGCTGATCAGCGTCGACTGGGACTACTACCGCAAGTTCATGAGCGTCAACATGGACGGGGCCCTGGTGATGACGCGTGCCCTCTATCCGTCGATGCAGAAGCGCGGCGGCGGTTCGATCGTCAACCAGAGCTCGACTGCGGCCTACCTCTACTCCGGCTTCTACGGGCTGGCCAAGGTCGGTATCAACGGACTCACCCAGCAGCTCGCCCACGAACTCGGCGGGATGGGCATCCGGGTCAACGCGATCGCCCCCGGCCCCACCGACACCGAGGCCACCCGCACCCAGGCCGGCGACGCCGCCAAGGACCTGGTCAAGGGACTCGCCCTCAAGCGGATGGGCCAGGTCGACGACATGGTCGGTGCCTGCCTCTTCCTGCTCTCGGACGACTCCTCGTGGATCACCGGGCAGATCCTTGCCGTCGACGGCGGACAGACCTTCCGGCTATGAACGTCGGATTCGTGGGGCTCGGCAACATCGGCAAGCCGATGGCGCAGCGCCTTGCTGCTGCCGAGAACGTCGCGTTGGCCGTGTACGACGTGATGCCGGAGCCGTTGGACGAGCTTGCGGCGGCCGGCGCGTCGGTGGCCGACAGCGTGGGTGATCTGGCCGCCTCCGTGGATGTCCTCTGCGTGATGGTGCGCGACGACGACCAGGTGCGCGACGTACTCGGCGAGGTGCTCGCGCACGTGGGCCGGCGAACCTCCCCGCGCCCGCTGGTGGTGGCCGTGCACTCCACGATCGCGCCGGGCACCCCAGCGACGCTGGCCGAGACCGCTGCTCGACACGACGTACTGGTCGTGGACGCGCCGGTCTCCGGTGGGCCGATGGGTGCCGCCGAGGGGACCCTGGCGATCCTGGTCGGGGGCAGCGAGGAGGCCTTCGCGGCGGCCCGGCCGGCGTTGTCCGTGCTGGGTTCGAAGGTGATCCATGCCGGTCCGGTCGGTGCCGGCACCCAGTTCAAGCTGGCCCGCAATCTGATGCACTTCGTCGCGTTCACCGCGGCGACCGAGGCTCAGCGGCTGGCCGAGGCGGCCGGGCTGGACCTGGTCGCGCTCGGTGACGTCGTCCGCCACACCGACGCCATCACCGGCGGACCGGGCGCGATCATGCACCGTGACAGTGCGGCGACCCTGGATCCGGACGACTTCTGGCACGGTGTCTTCAGCCATGTCCGGGCACTGGGCGAGAAGGACCTCCGGTTCGCCACTGAGCTCGCCGACCAGCTCGGCGTCGACGTCCCTCTGGCCAGACTCGCCCTGGACCGCCTCGGTCCGGGGTTGGGATTGTCGGACTCACCGCCACGCCACGCATCCCACCACCAGGAGCAGTCATGACCGACAAGTTCGCTGACCTTCCCGAGCAGCGCCGCCGCGGGCTGTTGAAGATGGAGGAGGTCTACGGCTTCGACATGACCGACGGCACCGGCGACTTCTTCCGCTACACGGCCGACCACCTGTTCGGCGACATCTGGACCCGCCCCGGCCTCTCGGACCGGGACCGTAGGTTGTTGCTGATCGGCATGCTCACCGGGGCCGGCGCGGCCGATGTCCTGGGCATCCAGATCCCGGCGGCCTATGCCAACGGTGAGTTCGACGCCGAGGCGTTGCGCGAGATCGTGGTCTTCCTATGCCACTACGCTGGCTGGCCCAACGCTGCTCGCCTCAACTCCATCGTCGAGGACACCATCGCCAAATCCTGACGAGGTGGGGTTTGTGGCCGCGCGAGGTGGGGTTCGTGGCCGGCCGAGGTGGGGTTCGTGGCCGCCGGATGCTCCGTCGTCAGACCGGGGTGATCGGGAGTGACCGGCGGGACTCGAAGGCGAAGTTCGAGCCACTGCTGAACCGGGTGACCGCCACCTCGTCGAACTCCTTGGCGGGAGTCTCACCGCGAACCACAGTCGCTGACCAACCCGCGGTGGAGGCCGTCACTGTCACGTCGTACGACGGGTCAACGGCACGCGCGATCGCCTGCAGGGCACGCTCGCGGCCGGGTCCGCACAGCGCGATCCACGCGCGGTCGTCCTGGGCCGGCGAGGAACCGGCCACCTGCACCGAGTGGTCCACGACGGACGCGGTCACGTATGCCGCCGGGTTCAGCAGGGGATGCCACGCCATCAGCCGCACCACGTCGACCTCGGCGGTGCCCAGGTTGAGGCACCGGGCGATCCGTTCGGCGGCGATCCCGGCTATCCCGACGAGCTGCTTCTCGCAGATCTCCTCGGCTGCGTCCGGCTCGGCGCGTTGCCGCACCGCATGCGAGAACGACAGGTAGAGCAGGTGCATCTGCAGGCAGACCTCGTCGGCGATCCGCACCAGCGCGGACCGGGAGAACGTGGCGAAGTCGACGTCGGAGAGCAAGGGGCCCGCGTAGTCGGCCCGCCCCTCGTCGGTCGGATCGATCGCCGCGAGTTCAACCGCTGCGGCCTTCGACTTGGAGATGACGTGGAAGGCCGGCAGCGCCTGCGCCGGTGGATGAGCTTCGTCGATCCGCACGGTCCAGCGGCAGTGCGGGTGCCGGTCGGCAGGTGACCGAGGTGGCCGATGGATCGGGCGAACCTGGGCGCGCGGGTTTGTGGCCACAGCGGTGGCGTCGAAGGTGGGGTCCTCAATGTCGTGGCACATCGACTTCACGTAGGCCTCGCCCATCGGTTCCACGTCCATCAGGGCGCCGCAGTGGTCGAGCCAGAACTCGCCGTTCCAGCGGTCCTCGACGGCGTACCTGAAGTCCATGAACTGCGGTGGCGCCCCGATGTCGAGCTGCAGGCCCTTGAAGATCGTGATCACATCGTCGCCGACATAGTTCAACGCGCGCTGCATCCTGCGCGTGTAGATCGGGCTTGCGCCGGCCCACTCTTCAATCGCGACCTGCGCCATCTGCTCGCGGCCGAAGGCTTGGATGCACCAGGCCATCCCGGAGCGGTCGATGAGTTGACCGATGAGCAGGAGTTCGGGGACCAGTCGGGCGAGTTCGTCACGGCTCAGGGCGTCGTAGCGGCTCATGGACACCAGTCTAGAACACGTTCTAGTTTCCTGTCCATGATGCTCATCCATTAGCCACAAACCCCACGTCGGGCGGCCACAAACCCCACTTCGGCGGGCCAGAACTCACACTTCGGCGGGCCAGAACTCACACTTCGGCGGGCCAGAACTCACACTTCGTCGGGGGTGGGGGTGAGGTGGCGGGTGAGGTGGCGGGTGAGGAACGAGACCTGGTGGGCGATGGCGGCGGAGTGCCACTCCTTGCCCGGCCACACGTCGAAGTGGTCGCACGGGTAGTGGCGGACCTCGGCGCGCCCGCGGAACGCGGCCTTGGCGGCGGCGTACGGCGGCGCGGCCCGGTCGAAGTCGGCGATCTGCACCAGTAGAGGTGCCCGCACCCGGTCGGCCCGGCGTCCGGGTCGGTACGACCCGAGCTCGAGCGCCACCGCGGCGTCGATCTCGTTGCGCCAGGTCGGCCCGGCGATCGCCAGGTAGTCCTCGAGGTTGCCGGGCAGTGTCAGCGCCGCCGGCTCCCCGGGCCTGCCCACCACCGGCATCATCAGGCCTTGCCGACGCACCAGCCGGGACACCCGGGAGGCGCCCCCGGCCGCGGTCGCGCGCAGCATCGACGACGGCCGGTGGCTGGCCATCGCGTGCCGGCCGGCAGCGAGCCCGTCGACCAGCGGCGTCAGCGAGACCACGGCGGCGATGTCGTCGCGGTCCGCGGCCACCTCCAACACGTGCCCGCCGGCCAGGGACACCCCCCACAGCACCAGCCGATCCGGGTCCACGCCGGGCAGGCGACCCGCCGCGGCCAGCGCCGCCCGGTAGTCGGCCACCTGGCCGGCCACCGACACCGTCTGACGAGGGTTGCCGCCGCTGCCGCCGAAGCCGCGGTAGTCGAAGGCGAGTACGTCGATCCCGGCGGCCGCCAGGCCACGCGCGAACGACGCCAGCCCGCTGTCCTTGGTGCCGGCGAGCCCGTGGGCCATCACCACGCACGGGCGCCCCGCAGCCGAAGCGAACGTGTCGCCGATGCCGGTGAAGTGCCACGCCTCGCAGGTGACGCCAGCCGAGTCGAAGCGCACCGTGGCGGCGTCGGTGTCGGGCAGGTCGGTGACGGTCATTGATCGGTCCTTCCATAGATGGTGCGCAGCCAGACGGTGACCACGGCCTCCACGTGCTCCTCGCGGCTCAGCGTCCCGCCGAGCGCGAGTCGTTCCAGGGCGCGGTCGTTGAGCTCCAGCAGCACGGTGGCCAGCGCGGTGGCCGGCGGGCCGTCGGGGGCGCGGCCGGCGGCCCGTTCGGCGGTGATCATGTCGGCGACCGCGGGCACGAAGGAGAGCCGGTCGGAGTCCCACATCTGCCGCACCGCCTCGCTGGTGGCGCGGGCCTCCAGCATCGCCCGGAAGATGTGTTCGTGGGCGTCCCAGGCGGCGAAGAGCTGCCGGATCGTGGATTCGATCCGGGTGCGCGGGTCGCCCTCGCCGACCAGGACGTCGGTGGCCGCGAAGGCCGCCTCGTACATCGTCTCGACCAGCGCCGCGACCGCGACCGCCTTGTTCTCGAAGTAGAAGTAGAACGCCGACCGGGTCACGCCGGCGCGCCTGGAGATGTCGGCGATGTTGATCGACTCCAGCGACCCGCCCTGGAGGTGCTCCTCGAGTGCCTCCAGCAGGGCCGCCCGCCGTTTGTCGCCGCGTTGCTGCGGCGTCGTGGTGGCGGCCCGGTTCATGCCACTCTCCCGGCCAGCGATGTCGCGCCGAACCGCGCGGCGCGCGCCCGGCCGGCCGGCAGCTCCCGGACCCTCAGGTCGTGCTCGTAGAGGTAGTGATCCAGCTGTTGGGTGTGCCGGGCGCTGGGGTGCATGTGGCCGAGGAACTTCGCGTGGTCGGCGTCGATGGCGTCCTCCATCTGCGGCAGCGACGGCAGTTGGTAGTGCCCGGTCGCGTACGCCGCCAACAGCCGGGCCTGCGCCTCGACGAACGGGAACAGCGTCGGCGTGGCCTGGGCGAACCCGGCGAAGACCAGGTCGTCGATCCCGGGCTTGAACATCCGCTTGAAGAGCCGGATCTTGTTCTCCGGCGCCGAGATGAAGTCGTCGGCGAAGAACGGGAAGGTGATGTTGTAGCCGGTGGCGTAGATGATCACGTCGAAGTCGGCGCTGGTGCCGTCGGTGAAGTGCA
Organism: Nocardioides limicola; assembly: GCF_016827675.1. GTDB lineage: Bacteria > Actinomycetota > Actinomycetes > Propionibacteriales > Nocardioidaceae > Nocardioides > Nocardioides limicola. The sequence goes on from NZ_JAERJA010000004.1 coordinate 61,069, forward strand.
CCGTCTCGCCGTCCAGGCGCGCCACGTTGGGCTTGGCGGTCAGGTCGCCGGAGCCGAGCCGCAGCGGCAGCTCCACCGACTGGGTCGGGTGGGCCTCGAAGAACTTGTGGTTGGGTTCGGGCAACCCGTAGTCGGTGGGGTGACCGGCCGACAGCGGCTGCAGGAGCTGCATCGCCTTGCGCTGCCAGGAGAGCGGAATGTGCGGGGAGGTCTTGTAGTACTTGTCCGCGGGGGTGCCGGCGAAGTACTTGGGCACGATCCAGGCGCCGGACCGGGTCGAGATCATCACCTCGTTGCCGAGCGCCTTGGTGGAGAGTTCCACGCTGATGTCGGCGGCGCTGTTGCCCAGCCCGACGACCAGGATCCGCTTGTCGCGGAAGTTCAGCGGCGTCTCCGGGTCGATGTAGTGGTGCGAGTGCAGGGTCTGGCCGGTGAACTCGCCGGGGAACTGCGGATAGCGGGGATCCCAGTGGTGTCCGTTGGCGACCACGAGCAGGTCGAACCGACGGGTGCCACTGCCGGTGGTGGTCAGCTCCCAGCCGCCGTCGGGGAGCCGTCGGGCGTGCTCGACGCCGTTCTCGAACTCGATCGCCGACGTCAGGTCGAACGCCTCGGCGTAGGACTCCAGGTAGTCCTTGATCTGGGTGTGGTGCGGGAAGTGCGGGTAGTGCTCGGGCATCGGGAAGTCCCGGAACGAGAGCTGGTGTCGCGAGGTGTCGATGTGCAGGGACCGGTAGGCGCTGCTGTGTCCGTTCGGGTTGCCGAACGCCCAGTTGCCACCGATCCGGTCCGAGGACTCGAAGCAGACCCGGTCCACGCCGTAGTCGCCGAGCATCTTGGAGGCGGTCAGGCCGCTGATGCCGGCCCCGATGATGGCGGTGCGAGGGGTGGCGGTGCTGGGCATGGGCGACTCCCGGGCAGAAGTGAGGCTGGTCAGGGGCGACGTTATGCCCTAAGTTGACACGCGTCAACAACGGATGGAGATCTGATGAGTACGACGCACAGCAAGGTCGCGGTCGTCGTCGGTGGCGCCTCGGGCATCGGTGAAGCCACCGCCGAGCAGCTGACCCGGACCGGACACCAGGTGGTGGTCGCGGACCTGACCGGCGACGCAGTCGTCGATGTCACCGACGAGGCCAGTGTCGAGGCCCTGATGGCCGGCGTGCTGGACCGGCACGGACGCCTCGACGTGGTGGTCAACAGCGCCGGCACCAGCACCGTGGGCCGGATCGCGGACCTGGAGTTGGCCGAGTGGCAGCGGGTGGTCGATGTCTGCCTGACCGGCTCCTTCCTGGTGATCAAGCACGCCGCCCGGGTGATGGAGGCGGGTGGTTCGATCGTCTCGGTGGCCTCGCTCAACGCGCGACAGCCGGGCGCGGGGATGTCGCCGTACTGCTCGGCGAAGGCGGGCCTGGCGATGCTCACCGAGGTCGCCGCCCTCGAGCTGGGGCCGCGCGGCATCCGGGTCAACGCCGTCTCGCCCGGACTGGTCGTGACTCCGCTGACCGCGCCGGCGATGGACATCCCGGGGATCCGGGAGGACTACCTGGCGAACACGCCACTGGGCCGCAGCGGCACCCCCGAGGAAGTGGCCGAGGCGATCGGCTATCTGGCTGCCGCCGAGTGGCTGACCGGTGAGGTGCTCGACCTCAACGGCGGTGCGCATCTGCAGCGGTACCCGGATCTGCTCCGCCACATCGAGGCGGCGTTCGGATGAGCGAGTTCCCCGAGCTGGGCTGCTACGGGCTGGCCGGGCACAGCGACTCCCCGCGGGACCTGCTCGACGAGGTCGCCCGGGCCGAGCAGCTCGGCCTCGGCTCGGTGTTCCTCTCCGAGCGGTTCAACGTCAAGGACGCGGCCGTGCTCGCCGGTGCGGTGGCCGCGACCAGCTCCGGGATCGGCATCGGCACCGCGGCCACGAACCACAACACCCGGCATCCCTTGGTCACCGCCACGATGGCGACCACCCTGCACCGGCTCTCCGGCGGCCGCTACGCCCTGGGACTGGGCCGCGGCTTCGCACCCCTGATGGAGGTGATGGGGCTGCCGCAGGTGACCTCCTCCCAACTGCGTGACGTGGTCGGGATCTATCGGACCCTGTGGTCCGGCGGCGCGGTGGCCGGCCACGACGGCCCAGCCGGCAGGTTCGGGTTCCTGCACCAGGACGCCGGCTTCGACGAGCAGATCCCGATCCTGATGATGGCCATCGGCGACCGCTCCCTGGATCTGGCCGGCGAGATCGCGGACGGGGTGGTGCTGCACACCTTCTTCACCGACGCCACCCTGACCCGGGCCGTACGCCGGGTCCGCGCCGCGGCCGAACGTGCCGGCCGCGACCCGGCCTCGGTGCGGATCTGGTCGGTGCTGGCCACCGTCCCTGACGCCCTGCCCGAGGAGCTGCGGCTGCGCAAGCTCGTCGGCCGGCTGGCCACCTACCTGCAGGGGTACGGCGAGGTGCTGGTCCGGGCCAACGGCTGGGACGCCGCAGTGCTGGACCGGTTCCGGGCCGACCCGGCGGTGACCGGTGCCGGCGGTGCCCTGGACGCGATCGGCACCCCCGCACAGCTGGCCGATATCGCCGACCGGTTCCTGCCTGCGGACTGGCTGGCGGCCAGCGCCTCCGGCACCCCCGCCGACTGTGCCGGGCGGGTCGCGGACCAGTTCGCGGCGGGCGCCGACAGCGTGATCCTGCACGGCGCCACCCCCGACGAACTGGCTCCGGTGCTCGACGCCTGGCGGCAGGTCCGCGATCCCGGGGCGTTCGCGAGTCTGCCGGTCAACCCGGGGAGGATGCGATGAGACCGATCGACTCAGCCGACCAGATCACCCCGGTGTGGCTGAGCGAGGTACTCGGTGGCCCGGTGGAGGCGGTGGCGGTCGAGCGGGTCGGTTCGGGTCAGATCGGCACCTGTCACCGGGTGCGGGTGAGTGGCGTCGACGTACCGGCGTCGGTGCTGGTGAAACTGCCTGGCGAGGACCCGGGTGCCCGGGCGATGCTGGCCGGTGCCTACCGCAGCGAGATCAACTTCTACACCCGGCTCGCGTCGACGGTGGCGATCGCGGTGCCGCACTGTTACGCCGCCACCGAGGTCGACGAGCAGGGCCGGTTCACGCTGGTACTGGAGGACCTGGCCCCGGCCCGCCAAGGTGATCAGGTGCACGGCTGTACGCCGGAGCAGGCGCGAGCGGCGGCGGTGAACCTGGCCGGCCTGCACGGGCCGCGGTGGTGTGACGAGACCCTCTTCGGCGACGGCTGGCTGACCCGGCACGAGCAGGCGGACGCGGACCTGATGATGAGCGTCTTCCCGGACGCGGTCGACGCCTTCCTCGAGATCGTGCAGGGGCGACTCTCCGCCGGCGCCGCGGCGGTGGTGCGGGACTGTGTCGAGGTGATGGGGGACTGGTCGCTGGGCCGCGCCGAGCGGTTCGGGCCGGTGCATGGCGACTATCGCCTGGACAACCTGATGTTCGACCCGGACGGGTCGGTGACTGCGGTCGACTGGCAGACCCTGTCGGTGGGCCTGCCCGCCCGGGACCTGGCGTTCCTGCTCGGCACCGGGCTGCTCGTCGAGGACCGGCGCAGCGCCGAGCGGGAACTGGTGGCGGGATACCACGCGGCGCTGGTCGGTCACGGCGTCACCGACCACTCGCTCGAGGAGTGCTGGGAGGACTACCGCTACGCGATGCTGCAGGGGGTGCTGCTGTCGGTCTTCGGGTGCGCCTACGGCACCCGGACCGAGCGGGGGGACGCCATGTTCACGGCGATGGTGGAGCGGACCTGCGCGGCGATCACCGACCTGGGGTCGCTGACCCTGGTGTGAGGGCTGGTGTGCGGGCTGGGGTCGGCCCGGGGCGGAGGTTCAGGGCAGGTCGGGGTAGCGCTGGGCGATCAGCGTCCACGGGTCGGCGTACTCGCGCGGGTGGTGGCGGTACGGCGACTTGCGGCGGGCGACCTCGGCCAGGATCGGGGCGAGCAGGCGAAGCAGGTAGCGCTTGGCCCCGGTGCGCTCCCGGATCTCGGCGAGCAGGTCCGGCCAGGAGACGGTCTGGAACTCCAGGGCCGCCTGCGCGGCGTCGGTATCCATCCAGTCGGTGGCGAACCAGCTCGAGTCGTCGGCCGGGTCGCCGTTGCGGCCCGCCGGCACGGCCCCGTCCAGACCCATCGCCGCGGTGTAGCCGAGGCCGATCTCACGTTGGGCGAGCCGATGGGTCTTGTCGCCGCCGATGAGGAACGTCTCGCCGGTCACCGGACGCACCGACGCGGCGGCGAAGGCGCGGGCCACGTCTCGCACGTCGACGGTGTGGATCCGGCCGTCGTCGGGCAGCAACGAGGAGAACCAACTGGTGTCGGCGTCGGTGCCGCCCACGTCGGCGGTCATCACGCCGCCGAGCCGCAGGATCGCCCAGTCCAGCGACGATTCCCGGATCAGTCCCTCGGCGGCCACCTTCTGCCGGCCGTAGAGGTCGCTGGGCGCGACCGGGGTCGCGGCGGTGACCGGACCGGCGTCGCGGTGTGGGTTGCGGGAGCCGTAGGTGGCGACGCTGGAGGCGAAGACCAGCCGTGGTGGGCTGGGCAGTTCCTCGGCCACCTCGACCAGGTGCGCGACGGCATCCACGTTGACCCGCTGCGCCAGCGCCGGGTGGGCGTAGCAGGCCGGCGGGATGACCGCGGCGAGGTGCACGATCACGTCGGGGGCGTGCTCGGTGAGCAGCGCCCGGACGGCGGTCGCATCGGTCAGGTCGGCGTACGTCGTGTGCAGCCGCCCCGCCGACTCCGCACCGGACCGGCGCTTGGCGAGCTTGCGGTTGCCCGGGGTGTCCAGATCGGTGGCCACGACGTCGAACCCGTCGGCCGTCAGTCGGTCCAGGACCGCCCGGCCGACGAGGCCGAACGCTCCGGTCACCAGGATCTTCTTGGTAGATGCAACCATGAATCAACGATACCCTGTTCTCGTTGCACCCCGACTCTGGAGGCCGCCATGAAGACCCGACTCAACTGCCCCTGTGGCACCTACATCGTGGGCAAGGACGAGGACGACCTGGTCGAGCAGACCCAGACGCACCTGACCGAGTCCCACCCCGGCATGGAGTACGACCGCGAGCAGATCCTCTTCATCGCCTACTGAGGAGTCACGGCCAGCGCAGCCCGACGATCTCCTCGCTGAGCTGCCACAGACGCATCGCCGCGGCGGTGTCCTTGGCCAGCGCCGAACGCCCCACCCTGCGCGGCAGGCCACGCATCTGCCCGAAGTTGCTGGGCCCGCAGTAGGTGTTGCCCGCCAGGTCCGCGGTGGCCGCCATCAGGGTCGGCAGCGCGCCGTCGTCGGCGGACTGGGACGCGATGCTCATCGCCACGTCGAAGATCGACATGCGGGCCCGGCGACCGGTCTCGCCCCCGGCCATCCCGGTCGACATCAGCTTGGTGGAGGCGTAGCCGGGGTGAGCGGCCATCGCCTTGACGGGCAGCCCGGCTGCGGTCAGCCGACGCTGGGCCTCGGCGATGAACAGCAGGTTGGCCAGTTTGGTTCGCGCGTACGTCGGCCACCGGTCGTAGCGACCCTCTGCCTTCCGCGGGTCCTCCAGTGGCGCCCGCCTGGCCATCCGGTGCCCGTTCGAGGCCACCGACACGATCCGTCCGTCACCACTGGCCACCAGTTGCGGCAGCAGCAGTCCGGTGAGGAGGAACGGCCCGAAGTGGTTGGTGGCCATCTGCAGTTCCAGGCCGTCGTTGGTGCGCCGGTACGGCGTCGCCATCACGCCGGCGTTGTTGATCAGTACGTCGATCGGGCCGAACGCGGCGGCCCGACCTGCGGCCTCGCGGACCGAGGTCAGGTCGGAGAGGTCGACGATCAGCCGCTCGGTGTCGGCCTTGGGCACCGCCGCGACCAGTTCGCCGGCGGTCTGATCGAGCTTGGTCTCCGAACGGGCGGCCAGGATCACTCGTGCGCCGGCCCGTAGCAGCTCCCGCGCGGTGGGGGTGCCGATGCCGCTGGTCACTCCGGTGACCAGGACGGTGCGTCCGGACAGGTCGGGCATGTCGGCCAAGGACCAGGTGGCGAATTCACTCACGATCGGCGACTCTACGCGTCGTACGGACCTGCCCGGGCACAGATGTCCGCGCAACTGCTGTCCCGGGACCCCGCCCACGACCGCATCGCGGACATCTCTCAGGCGCTCCACTCCCGCCGGAGCTCAGCGAGCACCTCGGCCTCGGCCAGCTGCTGATCGAGTGACACTGCGGGGAGGGCTGCCCGCCACGATCGGCGCGCGACCGGCTCGAACCTGGCCCTGGCCCGGGCCGCGATCAATCTCGCCGCCACGGCACCCCGATCGGCCAGATCGGGCCCGGTGACCCGGACCACCTCTATCCCGTGCTCGCGGAACGCGGACTCCTTGCGCACATCGCGGCTGTGCCTGCGTACGTCGCGATGATCGGCGCCGTCGTACTCCACGGCCAGGCCGGCCTCGACGTCCAGCAGGTCGGCGATGCCCAGCAACTGCCCGCGAGCTCCGTGCACCGCACAGTTGGCCAGTGGGGAAGGCAGCCCGGCGTCAAGCACCCAGATCAGCCTGGTGCGTGTCTCGTTGGGCGAGGCGGACCGCTCGTTGGCGAGCGTCAGCGCCTGGCGGGCCAGGATGACCCCCGTCGCGCGGGGTCTGGCCGCAACCGCATCGCGCACCCGGGTGATGCTGGTCAGTCGCGCAGCCGCTGCCATGTCCATGACCACCACCGCCTCCCGCAGGTCGTGGGTCAGCCACATCGCGTCGCACACCGCGCGCTCGATGGACACGACCGGGATCCCATGACGATGCTCCACCTCACCTGGGTCGGCGTAGAGCAACCTCACCCCGTCGTGGCCCTTGTGCCCGGTGCCGGCCCTGCCCACCAGCAACGGCACCGGGAGTGGGGTCCGGCCGTCGGTGGCCAACCCGTCGAGCAGGTTCACCCCGTGCAGTCGACAGGCCGCCCAACCGGTCACGGCACCGCCAGCGGGCAGCAGCACCGAGTGCTCCATGGCCCTTTGCTCGGGGGACCCTCCCGTGTCGCTGGGCACGTACCAGCCATGGGATGTCCGTCGCCACGCAGGACCACGCGCTTGACCGGGGGTCGGTCCCGTGCGGCCGGTGGGGTCGATCCGCACCGGCCGCACCAACGTTCCCGGATGGGGTGCCCTGGGGTCCCAACGGTGGCCAGCCATGGGCGACAGCCTGCCCGGAAGCGCGCGGCGGCGCCCGACCTCATCCACAGGGCACACATGTCCGCGCAACTGCTGTCCCGAGGCCCCGCAAGGAACCGGACCGCGGACATGTGTGACCCCGGCATAGGGTCGGGGCATGACTGACATGGTCGACTGGGAGTTGGCGGTCCGACTCGGCGCCCGCCTGGCCGGCGATGGGCCGCAGGTGTCGCCTGCCGAGGCCGCCTCGACGGTCGCGCAGCTCCGGGTCGATGCGGACCGCTCCCGGGACCTGGTCAGAGAGTTCACCGGCCTGGACGCGCCCCCGAACGGAGCGCCGCTCCTGGTCGTGGACCGGGCCGGTTGGGTGCGGGCCAACGCCGATGCCTTCGCTGGGGTGATCGCGCCGTTGACCGACAAGCTCGAGGCGGCCCGGACCCTGCCCGGGACCAGTGCGATCCGTGCGGTGGGCTCGCGGGTCACCGGCACCGAGGTCGGTCTGCTGCTGGGCTTCCTCGGCAGCAAGGTGCTCGGTCAGTTCGACCCCATGTACGCCGACACCGGCAGGCTGTTGCTGGTCGCCCCCAACATCGTGCACACCGAGCAACAGATCAACGCCGACCCGGACGACTTCCGGCTCTGGGTGTGCCTGCACGAGGAGACTCACCGGGTCCAGTTCACCTCCGTGCCCTGGCTGCGTGATCACCTGCTCGCCCAGGTCGGCGACCTGGTGGACGCCGTCGACCCGGGCAGCGCGCTCGACGTCGGCTTCGCCCGAGCCCTGGAGGCGCTGCGCGAAGGCACCAAGGGGATGAGCATCCTGGAGATGGTGAGCAGCCCCGAACAACGCCGGGTGATCGACCGGATCACCGGGATGATGAGCCTGCTCGAGGGGCACGCGGACGTGGTGATGGACGGGGTCGGCCCCGGTGTGATCCCGAGCGTGGCCAGCATCCGTAAGGCCTTCACCCGCCGACGTCAGGGCGTCGGCACCTTGGACCGGATCCTGCGTCGACTGCTCGGACTGGACGCCAAGATGGCGCAGTACCGCGACGGTGCCACGTTCGTGAGGGCCGTGGTCGACGAGGTGGGCATGGACCGGTTCAACAGCGTCTGGGCGGCGCCCGATCACCTGCCCGACCTGGCCGAGATCCACGAACCCCGCGCCTGGATGGACCGGGTCTTGTGACCCAGCCGCTGGCCGCGGTGCGCACTGCGGTCCGCGCTGCCCTGGCGGAGCTCGACCCGGGCAGCACGGTGCTGGTCGCCTGCTCCGGCGGTGCCGACTCCACCGCCCTGCTCGCAGCGGCCGTCGCCGAGGCGCGTGAGGGAGCGCTGGTGGTGGTCGCAGTGACCGTGGACCACGGTCTGCAGGAGGGGTCGGCGACCCGGGCCGAGGAGGTGGTGGCGCTCGCCCGAACGCTCGGCGCCCAGGTCGCGGAGGCGATCCCGGTGCAGGTGGGTGTCGGGCAGGGCCCTGAGGCGGCCGCCCGACGGGCCCGGTACGACGCACTCGACGAGGCCGCGGACCGACACCGGGCTGCGGTGGTGCTGCTGGGTCACACCCGCGACGATCAGGCCGAGACGGTGCTGCTCGGGCTGGCCCGCGGCTCCGGTTCCAGGTCGCTGGCCGGGATGCGACCACGGCACGGCCGCTACGTCCGGCCGCTGCTCGGGCTGTCCCGCGCGCAGACGGAGGCCGCCTGCGTGGCCCTGGGGGTGCAGCCCTGGCACGACCCCCACAACGCCGACCCGGCGTACACCCGAGCCCGGGTGCGGCAGCGGGTGCTGCCGCTCCTGGAAGCCGAACTGGGGCCGGGCGTGGCCGCCGCGCTGGCCCGCACCGCGGACCAGTTCCGGGCCGACAACGACCTGCTCGATGAGTTGGCCGAGGAGGCGTACCACCAGGTCGAGGACGACGCCGGCCTCGACACCGAGGCGCTCGAGAAGCTCCCGGGGGCACTGCGCAGCCGGGTGCTGCGTCGGGCCGCCCTGAAAGCCGGAGCGATCCCCGCGGACCTCACCCACGGGCATCTGTCGCACCTCGACGCACTGGTGACCGACTGGCACGGCCAGCGATGGATCGACCTGCCCGGTCCAGTCCGGGCGGCTCGGCGCGAGGGGCGGATCGTGATGTGGCAGGCTGACGCCCATGGAAGCGGCTGACGTCGAGAAGGATCTGACCGGTGTCCTCTTCACCGAGGCCCAGATCCAGGCCAAGTTGGGTGAGATGGCCGCCCAGATCGAGGCCGACTACGAGGGCAGGGACCTGTTGATGGTCGGCGTCCTCCGTGGTGCGGTGATGGTGATGGCGGACCTGGCCCGCGGCCTCGGCCGGCACGTGGAGATGGACTGGATGGCGGTCTCCTCCTACGGGTCGGGCACCAAGTCGTCGGGCGTGGTGCGGATCCTCAAGGACCTCGACACCGATATCTCCGGCCGGCATGTGCTGGTGGTCGACGAGATCATCGACACCGGGCTGACGCTGAGCTGGCTGATCTCCAACCTGTCCAGCCGAAGGCCGGCCAGCGTCGAGATCGCCACTCTGTTGCGCAAGCCGGACGCCCTGGCGATGCCGGTGGAGCCGAAGTACATCGGGTGGGACATCGCCAACGAGTTCGTGGTCGGCTACGGATTGGACTACGACGAGCGGTTCCGGAACCTGCGCGATATCGCCACGCTCGCCCCCCACGTGTACGGCGGCTGACCTCGCTGAGGTGCCGATGCGAGAATGGGCCCACTGGGTCGGCGCCTGTAACGTCGGGCGTCGACAACCACTCAGAGTGAAAGCACCGGTGTGAAGCGAATCGTCAAGGGCCCGTGGCTGTGGATCGTCGTCGCAGTGGTCGGGGTCCTGCTGTTGTTGCAGTTCGTCGCGCCCGGGGACGGGTACGACGAGGTCACCACCTCCGAACTCGAGGCCCACATCGCGGCCGGTGAAGTGGTCGAGATCGAGTTCATCGACAACGAACAGAAGATCCAGGCCACCCTGGCCGAGGGTGTCCGTGAGGACGGCGACCAGATCGCCGCCTACTGGGTCACCGGTCAACAGGAGCGACTCCTGGACGCGGTGGACGCCCAGGTCGCTGCCGGCACGATCGAGCAGTCGAACTCCTCCAACCCCCAGCCCAACTTCTTCGGCACCTTGATGGCGACGCTGTTGCCGTTCGCGCTGATCATCTTGATCTTCCTGTTCCTGCTGAACCGGATGCAGGGCGGCGGGGGCGGGGTGATGCAGTTCGGCAAGTCCAAGGCCAAGCTGATCACCAAGGACATGCCGAAGACCACCTTCGCCGATGTGGCCGGCTGCAACGAGGCGATCGAGGAGCTCGGCGAGATCAAGGAGTTCCTCGCCGAACCGGCCAAGTTCCAGGCCGTCGGCGCGAAGATCCCCAAGGGTGTGCTGCTCTACGGTCCGCCGGGCACCGGCAAGACGCTGCTGGCCCGCGCCGTGGCCGGCGAGGCCGGGGTGCCGTTCTACTCGATCTCCGGGTCGGACTTCGTGGAGATGTTCGTCGGCGTCGGCGCCAGTCGGGTGCGGGACCTCTTCGAGCAGGCCAAGGAGAACGCCCCCGCGATCGTCTTCATCGACGAGATCGACGCGGTCGGCCGACACCGCGGCGCCGGCATGGGCGGCGGTCACGACGAGCGTGAGCAGACCCTGAACCAGTTGCTGGTGGAGATGGACGGCTTCGACGTCCGCGGTGGCGTGATCCTGATCGCGGCGACCAACCGGCCCGACGTACTCGACCCGGCGTTGCTGCGCCCCGGTCGTTTCGACCGGCAGATCGGCGTGGACGCCCCGGACCTGGCCGGTCGGCACAAGATCCTCCAGGTGCACTCGCGCGGCAAGCCGATCGCCGAGGACATCGACCTGCTCGCGGTGGCCCGTCGTACGCCGGGATTCACCGGCGCCGACCTCGCGAACGTGCTCAACGAGGGTGCCCTGCTCACCGCCCGCAACAACGAGCTGCTGATCACCAACGCGGCCCTCGACGAGGCCATCGACCGGGTGATCGCCGGCCCGCAGCGGTCCACCCGGTTGATGAGTGAGAAGGAGAAGCTGATCACCGCCTACCACGAGGGCGGACACGCCCTGGTGGCTGCGGCGCTGCCGGGCACCGACCCGGTGCACAAGGTGACGATCCTGCCGCGCGGCCGGGCGCTGGGCTACACGATGGTGCTGCCGGATGAGGACAAGTACTCCCAGACCCGCAGTGAGATGCTCGACAAGCTCGCCTACATGCTCGGCGGCCGGGCGGCCGAGGAGATGGTCTTCCACGACCCCACCACCGGAGCCGGCAACGACATCGAGAAGGCCACCAGCCTGGCCCGGGCGATGGTCACCCAGTACGGGATGACCGAACGGCTCGGCGCCATCAAGCTGGGCGAGTCCAACTCGGAGCCGTTCCTGGGCCGCGACCTGGGCCACTCCAAGAACTACTCCGAAGAGGTCGCCGCGATCGTCGACGAGGAGACCAAGAAGCTGCTGGTGGCGGCGCACCAGGAGGCCTTCGACATCCTCACCGAGAACCGCGACGTGCTGGACGCGCTGGTGCTCGCGCTGCTGGACCGCGAAACCCTGGACAAGGCGGAGATCGCCGAGGTCTTCGAGGCACTGCGCCGTCGGGACCGGCGGCCGGCCTGGACCGGGTCGCCGACCCGGGTGCCCTCCGCCATCCCGCCGGTGGAGATCCCCGACGAGGTACGGCGCCGGGCCCTGCCCGAGCCCCCGACCTCGGCGGCCGAGCCGACGGACCCGTCCGGCGAGCCGACCGACCCCACGGTCCAGCCGACGGACCCGTCCGACTCGACGGTCGAGCCTGTCGAGACCCCGGCCCCCGACCCGGAGGAACCCCGGCCGTGACCGACCCGATCCAGCTGCCCGAACGGGACCCGGACGAGGTGCCCGCCTTCGACCATGCCCGGGCGGAGGCGGCGGTCCGGGAACTGCTGCTCGCGATCGGTGAGGACCCTGAGCGGGAGGGACTCCTGGAGACCCCGGCCCGGGTCGCCCGCGCCTACGAGGAGTTGACCTCGGGGATGCGGATGCGGGCCGAGGAGGTGCTGACCACCACCTTCGACCTGGGTCACGACGAGATGGTGCTGGTCCGGGACATCGAGTTGTGGTCGATGTGTGAGCACCACCTGGTGCCGTTCACCGGGGTGGCTCATGTGGGCTACATCCCGGCTCACTCCGGCAAGATCACCGGCCTGAGCAAGCTCGCTCGGCTGGTCGACCTGTATGCCAAGCGCCCTCAGGTGCAGGAGCGCCTCACCAGCCAGGTCGCGGACGCGTTGATGGAGTTGCTCGAAGCGCGTGGGGTGATCGTGGTGATGGAGGCCGAGCACCTGTGCATGACGATGCGTGGGGTGCGCAAGGGTGGCGCCCGGACCATCACCTCCGCGGTCCGTGGCCAGATGTTGCAGGCCGCCACCCGGGCCGAGGCGATGGCGTTGATCCACGGCCGACGATGACCTTGCTGATGGGGGTCGTCAACGTGACCCCCGACTCGTTCTCCGACGGCGGTCGGTTCGTGGCAGCCGACGCCGCCATCGAGCACGGCCTGGCCCTGCTTGCCGAGGGTGCCGACATCCTGGACGTGGGCGGGGAGTCGACCCGGCCCGGGGCCACTCGGCCGGTGGTCACCGAGGAGCTGGGCCGGGTGATCCCGGTGATCACCGGGCTGGTCGCCGCCGGCGCCCGGGTGTCGGTGGACACGATGCGGGCCGAGGTGGCGGCAGCGGCGATCGCTGCGGGCGCGACCCTGGTCAACGACGTCTCCGGGGGTCTGGCCGATCCGGGGATCCTCGATGTGGTCGCCGACGCCGGTGTCGAGTACGTGGCCATGCATTGGCGGGCGCACGCGGACCAGATGCAGCGGCATGCGTCGTACCCGCGCGGCGTGGTGGCCGAGGTCCGGGACGAGCTCGCGGCCCGGGTGGACGCCGCAGTGGCGGCCGGAGTGACGCCCGAGCGGATCATCCTCGATCCCGGGCTGGGATTCGCCAAGACGCCCCAGCACAACTGGGAGCTGCTCGCCGGTCTGGACGAGCTCGACGGGCTGGGGCACCGGCTGCTGGCCGGGGCCAGCCGCAAGTCGTTCCTGGGCGTGCTGCTCGCCGCCGACGGCCAGCCACGGCCGGTGGACGAGCGGGAGGACGCCACCACCGCGCTCACCGCCCTGCTGGCCCGGCGCGGCACCTGGTGCGTCCGGGTGCACCGGGTGCGCCCCAGCGCGGACGCCGTCGCGGTGGCTCGGGCGCTGGGGTAACGTCGGCGCCGATGGACGAGCTGACGATCACCGGGGTTGAGTGCTTCGCGCACCACGGGGTCTTCGACCACGAGCGCGAGGATGGCCAGCGGTTCGTCATCGACCTGTCCCTGGGCCTGGACACCACCCGAGCAGCCGCGACCGATGATTTGCGGGCGACCGTGGACTACGGGAGTCTCGTGACCACGGTGAAGGACGCCGTGGAGCGTGACCCGGTCGACCTGATCGAGACGCTCGCCCAACGGGTGGCCGATGTGTGCCTGTTGGTGCATGGGGTTGAATGGGTGCGGGTCACGGTGCACAAGCCGGACGCACCCATCCCGGCGACCTTCACCGACGTTGCCCTGACGATCACCCGACCTGACCGATCGAGGAGAATGAGGACACCGTGACCGAGACTCCCAACCCAGCAGTCATTGACGCCGACTCGCTCACCGGTGAGATGCACCCGATCCGCCGCTGCGTGATCGCCTTCGGGTCGAATCTGGGAGACCGGATGGCGAACCTGCAGGGTGGGCTGGACACGCTGATGGACACCCCCGATGTGTGGATCACCGCCGCCTCGCCGGTCTATGAGACCAAGCCGGTCGACGCCCCCGAGCACTCCGGGGACTTCCTCAACGCCGTGGTGGCCTTCGACACCACCCTGCCGGCGGCCCGGCTGATGGACCGCGCGCTGGCCATCGAGGATGCGCTGGAGCGCGAGCGCAGCGACGTCCCGCACGCCCCCCGGACCCTGGACGTGGACCTGATCGTGGTCGGCGATCGGCTCAGCGACACCGAGCACCTCAAGCTGCCGCATCCCCAGGCCCATCTGAGGAGCTTCGTGCTGCAGCCGTGGCACGACATCGAGCCGGACGCGGTGATCCCCGGCCGCGGCCCGATCTCTGAGTTGCTGGCCGAGCTCGACGTGTCCGGTATCGCTCGCCGAGATGACCTGGAGTTCGAGGTCCAGTGACCGGTTCGGGTGCCCCGACACCCGAACCCCGCGGCTCCATCCGGCCCCTGGGCCCCGGACCGCTGACGCTCTTCCTGGTGGTCGGGCTGGTCTGCGGCTGGGGGCTGCGCCGACTGCCCGGGCTCACTCCACTGGTCACCTGGCAGCAGGTGGTCGTGCTCTGGTTCGCGGCCGCGGTGTTGGCGGTGGTCGCCTGGCACACCTGGCGCACCGTCCGTGACCGCCGACCGCTGCTGGAGGCCCATGAGGGCGTGAACCGGCTGCTGCTGGCGAGGGCCTGTGCCCTGGTCGGCGCTCTGGTCGCGGGCGGGTACGCCGGCCACGCGCTGAGCTGGCTCGGCTCCGCGTCGCCGCTGGTCGGGGAGCGGATCGGCCGGTCGGCGCTGGCGTCGCTGGCCGGAGTGGTGATCGTGGTGGTCGCGCTGCTGCTGGAGCGGACCTGCCGGGTGGACGGCGGCGACGCACCCGACGACTCCGCGGAACCCTCCCCAGGCTGAGGCTGAGGCCGGTCACGCAGCCTCCTGTGACAGGAGTGACGCCCGTGCCGCGCGTGTCTGCCGGGATCACAGGGGTGTCGGACCTAGCCTGATCACATGTCTTCCCCCCGTCGTCGTCAGCGCAGCGTCCGTCTGATGGTCGCTGTCACCCTCCTCGTGTCTGCCGCGCTGCTCGTCCTGGGTGCGGTCATCAGCGGTTCGTCCCTCGTCACCACGATCGCTGCCCTCGGCGGTGTCGCGCTCGGCGCGGCAGCCACCAAGATCACCCATGCGGAGCTGCTGCAGACCCGCCGCGACTGGGCGCGGGACCGGGCGCAGCAGGCGCAGGCCTACGCCGACCTGAGTGAACGGCGTACCAAGGAACACACGGAGGTGCTCGCGACCCTGCAAGCCCGGATCGCCGCCAAGGAGAGCGCGATCGGGGAGCTGGAGGTCGCGGTCACAGAGGCCCAGGGCCGGGCCGCCCAGTTGGCGCGGAAGATGTCGGCGGAGGCGCGCCGCGCCGACCTCGCCGAGGGCGAGGCGACCGAGATCCGCGCCCGCCTCGAGGAGGCCGACCAGCGGGCCGCCGAGGCCATCGTCCGGCTCGCCGAGCTTGAGTTGGAGCAGCAGGCACTGAAGGCAGAACTGGACGTCTGGACCTCGACGCCGGTCCGCAAGCACGCCTGATCGCACCTCGGCTCGGTCGCCGAGCCTCATGTGGCAGGGTGTTGTCACGTGATCCCCGACGACAACCGATTCGAGAGCGACCCCGAGCAGGCCCTGTCCGAGGAGCCCCCGCTGCCTCCAGGCTGGGAGATCGGGGGCGTCGACGCGACCGTCGAGGCCGATGTCGAGCAGCTCACCACCCTGCTGCAGCGTCACGAGGAGGGCGCCCGGGGTTGGGCCTCGTCGGGGCGCGACGACGTGCTGGTCGAGATCGAGGGCACCCGGATGCGGGAGAACGTGGTGGTCCGCGACCCGGGCGGGGTGATCCGCGCCTGGGGGAGTGTCCATGACCGTGCGGCCGGCCGGATGCTCTTCGTGCACATCGTGGCCCGGGATCTGCCGGAGCCGGTGGCCGACAAGTGCTCGACGGTGCTGTTCGAATGGGCCGAGGCCCAGGCCCGGGAGGTCGGCGCGGCCCGGGGATTGGCGACCCAGCAGATCGACACGGGCGCCTTCGCCGCGGACGAACGCCAGCACAAGTGGTTGGAGGGCGGTGGCTTCGCCCGGGTCCGCACCTGGTGGCAGATGACCCGTCCGGTGACCCTGGACGAGTCGGACCTGGTGCCGGACCCGGACTTCTGGGAGGCCGACGGGGTCACCGTGCGACTGGTGCGCCGGGAGGGGTCGGGGATGCCCGACCGCGGGGACCTCGAAGAGGTGCATCAGGTGATCGAGGGCTCGTTCACCGACCACTTCAACCACCGCGAGGAGACGTTCGCCGAGTTCGTGCACCGGCTCCGCGAGGACCCCGGGCACCGCTGGGACCACTGGTGGCTCGCCGAGATCGACCGAGCAGCCGAAGCCGCCCCCTCGTTGATCGAACCTGCTGAGTCCGCCCCCTCGTCGGTCGAGCATGCTGAATCCGGCTCCTCGTTGGTCGAGCCTGTCGAGACCCCGCCGAGGGACGAGGCTGAGTCCGGTGGTCGAGTGCCGCCGAGGGACGAGGCGGTGTATCGAGACCCCGTCGGCGCCCTCGTCGCCACCGCCTCGGAGTCGCCCGAGGGCCCGGACGGGTCGTACGTCGCCTACATCGGCGTGCTGGGCACCGCGCGTGGTCGCGGTGTGGCCACCAAGCTCCTGCAGACGGTCGTCGCCGACGCTGCGGCACGCGGCCGCAACCGGGTCACCCTCGAGGTGGACGCCGACTCCCCGACCGGCGCGCAGTCGCTCTACACGGGGATGGGCTGGGCCACGTCGTACGTCACCGAGTCCTGGCATCGCGACGTCCCGGTGCAATGACGTTGGCTGAACTGGGGCAAGGGTCGCTGGAGCACCCTCAGCGCCCGGGCCACCCGATCCGATGGCGCTGCATTCCGGCTGATTGCAGTGGGACTGTGACCCACGGCGTGGGTCGAGGCGAATCGGACTGACCAGATCCCCAGATCGTCTGGGGTCGTAGGGTTCTCGCATGGCTGCAGAACAAGGAGCATCGACGATGGCCGAGCCAGGACGTTTGCTTCTGCACGTCGGGCTCCCCAAGAGTGGTACGTCGCACCTCCAGTCGGTGTTGCGGAACAACGTTGATGTGTTGGCCGCCGACGGCGTCGCGTTGGTTCCCCCGCGCCGTGCCGGTACGTTCCAGATCACGTTGCAGGTTCGCGGCCTGATTCGGGAGCAGGACGACCCCAGGGCCCATCAGGCCCTCGACCGGTTCGAGCGAAAGTTGCGCCAGTGTGCTGCACCAACGGCGCTGCTGACCCAGGAGGCCCTCGCGCCGACCACGCCGGAGCAGGCCGAGGCGCTCTTGGCGCGCGCTGGTGGTCGCGAGGTCCATGTCGTCATCACTGCCCGGGACTTCGCTCGACAGTTGTCGTCGGCATGGCAACAGCGGATCAAGGACCGGCACACCTACTCGTTCCCCGAGCTCCTGACGGCGATCCGTCACAGGGCGGAGCCTGCTCTGGACCTGTGGAGCAATCAGGATCTGCCGCAGATCGTTGCGAACTGGTGCTCGATCGTGCCTGCCGAGCGCGTCCACCTTGTGACCTCGCCGCGGCCGGGCACCCAGGGGACACTTCTCGAACGGTTCTGCGGGGTCCTAGGTGCGGACGCAGCCCGTCTCGACCTCGAGGGCGAAGTCCGCAACGCCTCGATCGGCTACGCCCAGGCCGAGTTGCTACGGCGAGTCAACGAGGCGCTCGGCGACCGGCTCCCATCGGTTCGACACGGATACGGCCGCGTTGGCAAGAAGTGGCTCGCCGAGGAGATCCTTCAGCGTCAGTCGGGTGTCCCCGCCCGACTGCCCGAGTCGATGCGCGCGTGGTGCACGGAGTTGAGTTCTGAGTGGATCACTGAGATCCGGCAGTCTGGGTGTCAGGTCGTGGGTGATCTCGGTGATCTCGTTCCGCCGGAGAGCGCCTTCGGTGACCTCCCCGAGCCCACCGACGCCGAGCTCCTTGAGGTGGCAACACTGGCCTTGGCCGAGATACTGCAGGAGCGTCACGAGGATCTGACGGCGGCCCGCGAAAGCTAGAACCGGCGAAGCCGGAACTGCGGGTCGAGCTTCAGAATGCCAGTCCGGATTCCTTTGTGAGCTTGCCGGAAGCTCCTTATGGTAGGCGCGGCTGGCGGTCTGCAGCAGGCGGGTGATCAGACCGTGCGCTCGGAGGAGGCGCAGATCGTATGTCATCTGTCCGGCCGACATGGTCAGGTCGAGGAGTGATGGTCCGCGCGAACCTCGATCGGTTCGGGAGAACCTGACGACACCGAACGCGGGGCCGGCCGGGTTGCTCAGCCAGTAGTCTGACCGCCGGACGCCTTGCCAGGCGGCGATGACCAGAGAGGACCGAGTCTGTTGCCCGTCCAACAGGACCCTTCCGTCGCCGGGTACCTCGACAGTGCTGCTCGCCTGACTGCTGCTGAGGACTACCCCGGTGCGGAAGCCGTTCTCGCAGAAGCGATCGGCCGATACCCGGAGAATCCGATGGTGATGGTGGCCCGCGCGCGGCTGGCCACTCGCAGCGAGACGTGGGAGTTGGCGGCGAAGAGATGGCGCGCCACCCTGGACCGACACGGCGACACCATTGGCGTCCGCGCGCACACCCAGGCGATCCGCGCATTGCGGCACAACGGTGAGCAGGCGGCAGCGGCGGATCTCGCCGAGACAGCCATAGATCGCTTCCCGCGCAACTTCCGAGTTCTCGGTGAGGGAGCGCACGTGGCGATGGCCAACGAGCGCTGGTCCACCGCACTGGTGCGTTGGGTGCGCTGGCATCGGGCCAGGCATCGGCAGGCTCAGCGTGACCTCGAGCCCAACGACTCCATTGCCCTTCCGCTGCGGTCCGCGATCGGCGACTGGAGTCAGTCAGCCTGGGAGGGGGTGGTCGCGCATCTCGGCGAGGCCGCTCAGATGCCGCTTCCGCCGACTCCCGACTTCTACCTGGCCCTGCTCGACGTGGTGCGCCGAGCCGAGCTTGATGAGTGTGAGCTCGATGTCCTACGACACAGCACGGGCCTGTTTCCCGACTTTCCCAGCTTCGCCCATGAACTGGCGCTGCTGCGCCTGCGGCGTGGTGAGCAGCCCGAAGTGTGGCCGCTGGACGGAGACGCCACAGCTGCCTTCCTTCGTCAGTTTCCGCCGCCTCCTCCCATCACGGAAGGAGTCATTGGTCCACTTCGGCTGATCACGGTCCGACCGGGATCCTCCGCAGACCTGGCGGTGCGTCACGGTCACTACTTCGATCACGGGCGCCTGACAGGGTTGGTGCAAGAACTCTCTGCTCGCGACAGGTGGCCGGAGTTGGACAGTGACGTTGATCTGCTCCTTGCCAGGGCGCGACAGTTCGCCCGCCAGTTCGGCTCCGAGGTCAGTTCCGGTTTGGGGCTCGCCCCTGACGTCATCGCTGATGCGCTGATCCTGACGCTGTACCAGGAGTTGGCGCTCTTCGTGCCGGCGTCCCGTTGTGCCCGCGAGATCGCGGCGGCGGCTGGTGAAGACCCCGTGATCATCGAGTGCCCGGGCTTGGAGTACCTCTGGCTGGATGGATACGCGGCCAGTGACTTCGACGTCCTGTACCTGTACTTCGCACTGCTGGAACTCGGTTGCAACGCGTTCCTTCGCCGCGCCGACGATCTCGGGTCTCGTGACGCCACCGGCTTCACTCTTCGGCCGGGCTGGCGCACCGTGCGATCCCGGCTCGAGGTGGTGCCCGACAGCGCCCGGCACACCCGCGTGTTGGCGCCCGCTGGCATTCGCTCGGTGGCCCGGGTCGCTGCCCAACTCCCTGATTGCCTGATCCTTGCGACTGGGTCGGTGATCCAGGAGTTCGCCTACTCCAACAACTCTGAAACGTTGCCGATCACCGCAGGCGCCCGCCTCTGCGGCGGTGAGGAGGACCTGCCGACCTTCACCTTCCCACTCTTCTATGTCGCGGACGTCGAGGGCACCGACCTGGACCCCGACTACGACGATGAGCAGCCAGGCAGCGCGACCTTCCAGCAGAGCGAGAGCATCGTGGGCACTTGGTCGGACTGGCTGTTGCGGGCCACCGGCGCCCGCCTTCGCCATCTCAAGGAGGCCGCCGACGTGATGGTGGAGGAGCGAGGCATCGTCGAAGCCCACGTGGCCGATCATATGTACACCGAACCGGTCATCCTGGCCGATGCGGTGAGGCGGGCCGGAGGACGTGTTGTGCTCTGGCCACACTCGACAAATCCGGTGCACACTGGCTTGCGGAGGGCCGACTCCTTCGATGAGGTCCATGCCGTCACTCGGTCCGGCGTGCGTATCTGGCGGCATGCGTTCCCGGAGAAGCCGGTCCACCACACCCCGGAGCTCATGATCCGGCCGGACCACAAAGTGTCGCCTGCGGATGGCGCACCGCTGTCAGTCGTCGTGTTCGGTGGCCGTCCCGCCATGGGTGACATGCCGATGCTCGATGTCGCCGCGCACGTCGAGCTCTACCGGTCCTTCTTCGCAGGCATCGCGGATCTGCAGCGACAGTTCGACGTGGACCTGTGGTTCAAACCTCGCGGCCGAACCGGTGAACACGAGCAGTGGTTGGAACGCCAAGTCGGGTCGACCGGAGGCTGGCGCCCGGTCTATGACCACGCCCTTCAACTGGAGTTGCCGAATCCACTGTTCGTCTCCATCTCCAGCGGTTCGTCGGCCCTGCTCGAGGGGCTCAGTCGGGACATCCCTGGCATGATCGTTCGGGACTTCGCGATACCGGCTTGGATGGACTACACCACCGTCGATCCGCGGACGTTCCCGATCCTCTCCCGAACAGCAGCCATCGACCAGATCGGTCGAGCAGTCACCGCTGCAGGCTACCGGGACCTGATCGAGCGCGAACGCGTCTTCTACGAGTCAGAGTTCGGTGTCTGATCGGTCGCCCGCTCCTCCACCAGTCGGTGGATCATCTCGGCACGTTCCCAGTCGTCGGGGGTGTCGATGTCTTGGACTCGCCAATGTGGCAGCAGATGCAATAGCGTGTTCGCCTGCATAGGGTGGGGGCCGTGGAGCCACGCCGATCGAGTTCCCCAGTAGAACTGACCGGCATCGTGGTAGGCCTGTGCCAGGTCCTGGCTGCGCGTGTTGACGTGCTCGGGCCAGAGCATCGCCACACGGCCCTCCTTGTCAATCGTCATGCCCCGTTGGACCGGTGCCGGAAAGGCAGTCGCGGACATCACGAACTGGCACCCCCCGTCGATCAGCCGGTGGAAGGCCTCGTCGACGTCTGCTGGAGTGACGAAGACGGCCGCGGGGTACGCGACGCACACCTCGCCGACTGTGCCACCGGTCAGAGTTTCGAGGGCTTCGATGGCGTGGCGGACGACGGGGCGGGTCGCGGCGTGATCATTCGCGAGGTCGGCCGGTCGCCGGAACGGAACCTCGGCTCCAGCGCTCAGTGCCACCTCGGCGATCTCATCGTCGTCGGTCGACACGACGACTCGGTCGATCGCCTCGACCTCGCTGAGCATCTCGATCGTACGAGCGAGAAGCGGAGTGCCACGGAAAGGTTTGATGTTCTTTCGGGGGATGCGCTTGCTGCCCCCACGTGCGGGAATCAGGGCAATCCGGTCTCCTGCCACGTGCAATCCGTTCCCTTCTTCGTGTCCTCGGGGCCCATGCCCGTACGCTGCGACTGTAGCGTTCGCCGCCGGGAGACATCGACCGAGTCTCTTGGTCGATCGATGACACCGGGAGGTCCGCGTGGCTGTCGATGCCCTCATCTGCTGTGACCTCGGCCCGAGGGTGGGCGTGGGTCATTTGATGCGCTGTCTGGCTCTGGCCGAGGAGTTGCTGGCCCGCGGGCGTGGGGTGGTGGTCGCGGCCGATGTGGAGTCCGTTCCGTTCGCTGCCGAGCAGCTTCGAGCCAGGGGCATTCGTTCGGTCCCTGCAGCAGTTGATGCGGCCGACCATCTCGAACTGCTGAAGGGACTCCAGCCACGTGTTGTCGTGATCGACTCCTACGCTCTTCCGGCCGCGGTCTACTCCGCGGTCCGGGAACGGGTCGATCTGGTAGCGATCGTCGATGGCGATCCGCGTGATCGTGATGCGGACATCTACGTAGATCAGAACTTCGGTTCGGAGGATGAGACATGGGTGCTCGCTCCCGGCTCGCGCCGGATGGCCGGTTCGAAGTTCGCGTTGATGCGCGACGACATCATCGCCCAGCGGCCGGCAACACCTCGTCGAGGGGGAGATCGAGACCCTCCGGAGGTGTTCGCATTCTTCGGTGGCACGGACGCGTACGGCGCCGCCCCGGTCGTGGCGCGAGCGCTTGCCCGCACCCGTGCGCCGTTCTCGGCGACCTTTGTTGCCCGTCCCGATCAGCACGATGATGTGGCTCGGGTCCCGATCGGGACCGGGCAGTCATTGAGCGTGATCGAGCCGACCGACGACCTTGCCGCCAGGATGGCGCGCGCCGACCTGGTCATCAGTGCGGCCGGTACCTCGATCTGGGAACTCGCGTGCGTGGGCGTAGCCGCCGGACTGGTATGCGTGGCGGACAATCAACGGGACGGCTACGACCGAGTGGTGGGTGAGCAGGTGGCGGTCGGGATCGGCCGCCTGGCCGAACTGCGCGAACGTCGAACTGCGGAGCCCGCCTTGGCGCGACTCATGATCGACGGCGGATTGCGAGACAGGCTCAGAGAACGCGCGTGGGCGCTCGTCGATGGTCGTGGTCGGCAAAGAGTGGTGGATGTGATGGGGTTGTGAGGATGGGTATGAGGACGATCGAGGTCAATGGTCGCAAGATCGGTGACGGACACCCGCCGCTCCTGATTGCGGAGATGTCGGGCAATCACAACGGGGACAAGGCGCGCGCACTGGAAATCGTGCGGGCCGCTGCGGCGGCCGGTGCGGATGCGCTCAAGATCCAGACCTACACGGCCGACACGATCACCCTGGATGTCGATCGGCCGGAGTTCCGGCTCAGCGCCGATCACCCGTTGTGGCCCCATCGCAGGCTCTATGACCTGTACCTGGAGGCGCACACCCCGTGGGCGTGGCACAAGGACATCTTCGACCTCGCCGGCGAGCTTGGCATGTTGGCGTTCTCCGCCCCGTTCGACCCGACGGCGATCGAGTTCCTCGACCAGCTCGATGTTCCGATGATGAAGGTCGCCTCGTCAGAGATCACCGACCTGCCATTGATCCACGCCGTCGCTGCGACTGGCCGTCCGATCATCATCTCGACCGGGACCGCCACCATGGGAGAGATCGACGCTGCCGTGCGGACAGCGCGATCCACGGGTAACGAGGATGTCATCGTGCTCGGGTGCACGGCGTCGTATCCCGCCCCCCCGGATGCCTCCAACGTCCGCGCGTTGCCGGTGATCCGAGATGCGCTCGACGTTCCGGTGGGATTGTCTGATCACACGATGGGGATCGGGGCATCCGTCGCGGCTGTAGCCCTCGGGGCCTGCGTCATCGAGAAGCACCTGACGCTCTCCCGTGATGACGGGGGCGTGGACGCGGGCTTCTCGCTGGAGCCCCACGAGTTCCGGTTGCTCGTGTCGGAGGCATACACGGCCTGGCAGTCACTCGGAGAACCTGTGGTCGGCCCCAAGCGCGTGGAGTCGGAGGTCCTGGGCCTGCGGCGCTCCCTGTATGTCACCCGCGACGTCAGGGCCGGAGACGTCGTATCACCCGAGAATGTGCGGTCGGTCCGTCCGGCCGCCGGCCTGCGGACGGACCGATTCGACGAGATCGTCGGGCGCCGCTTCTGCAGGGACGCGGTTGCCGGCACGCCGATGTCTCTCGATCTCGTCATGGGCGACCCTGCCGTAGGCTCGCCTCGTGAGTGACGCCGTTCTCCGTCCGATGCGGCACGAGGATCTGGTCGCCGCGGAAGAGGTCTGCGACACCGCGCTCGACGATGTCGCCGCGGCGACGTCGTTTCGGGGAGACCCGGAGCCGGCACAGCGCAGCGCCGAGCGGAAGAATCGTTGGATCCAGCGCACGCGCGCATTCCTGGAGTCCGACCCCGGCGGCTGCTGGGTGGCCGAGGGGGACGTTGGCGTCGTCGGCGTCGCGACCGCGGTGGTTCGGGAACGGTTGTGGATCTTGGCCGCGTATGCCACCCGGCGGGGGGCACAAGGCCGCGGCATCGGCAAACTGGTGCTTGACGCGGCAGAGTCGTACGGCGCGGACTGCGACCGAGCTCTCCTCGCTTCCACGAACGATCCCCGCGCCCTGAGGCGGTACCACCTCTCAGGATTCGACCTTCACCCCCAGTTCGAATTCGGTGGGTGCCCGGACCGCTCGGCTCTCCCCGCCGTGAGGGGCCTGCGTGACGGGGCGGCCGAGGACCGGGAGTGGATCGATGACCTCGATCGCAGCCTGCGCGGCGGTGCGCATGGCCCGGATCACGCACTCCTGGCGCCCGGTGCGCGACTCGTGGTCGCAGATGACCGAACTGGGTACGCGTACGTCTCGCCGGGGTACGTGAAGGTGGTTGCTGCCAGCCGGGTCGCCACGGCCAAATCGCTACTGTGGGAGTGCCTGGCCTCCTCATCGGATGACGTCAGGATTCCCAACATCACCAGCTCGAACCGGTGGGCGATCGACGTGGGTATGCAAGCGAGGCTGTCCTTGCGGACCCAGAACTATCTCGCGGTTCGCGGGATGGCGCCGCCGGCGCCGTACATTCACGACACAGCGTTGCTGTGATCACGCCGACGTGATTCTCGTGTGAGGTTCTACCACGGAACAGTGTAGAACCGGGTGCTAGTTTGGCCCGCATCAGCCAGTCGCCCACACCGACACTCAAGGGGCGGAACATCCTTGTGAGCCAAGTTCGAACTCGGGGCACTCGCGCCGCGTGGCTGCATGGTCCGCCGGTGCTGCAGGCGCGCACCCAGCTGCACGTGCTGCCGCACGGGCGGGTCCAGGACATCGACACCCCTGGGGATCGGGAGCGTGCCGAGTTGCTGCACCGACTGATCGAGGCGCGTGAGGCGTGACGGCGTCGCGCACTGTGCTCATCCGCGCTGATGCAGGCCCACGGATCGGCAGGGGCCACGTGGTCAGACAGATCTCGCTCGCCCGCGCACTCGCCGGCTGTTCCGCTGAGGTGCGGTTCATCTCAGCCGGGCGTGCGGATCCGCTCATCGCCGAAGCTGGCTTCGAGAGCATCGCGTTGTCCGACGAGCTCCCATCGTTCGAGCGACCATGGTCGCTGGACCGTCAGCTCGCTGATGCCGACGCGACCATCGCCGCGGCCGGCGGGTCGGTCGACGCTGTCATCGTGGACCACTACGGCCTGGACCGGCTGTGGGACTCGCGCGTACGACCGATCGCGGGGCAGCTCGTCGCGGTCAGTGACCTCGCCACCACGGCCCGCGACGTCGACCGACTCGTCGACCACAACTGGTACGGCACCGGATCCGCTACCCGCTACGACGAGCTGCTGCCCGATCACTGCCGCACCCACATCGGCCCTCGCTACGCCCTCCTGCAGCGCGCCTACCGTGACCTACGCGCGCACCGGCCCAGCGTGCAGTGGCCGCCCCAGCGAGTCCTGGTGTCCTTCGGTGGCACCGATCCGGGTGGCGAGACGGCGCGGGCGGTGGCGGCGCTCTCGGCCACCGAGGTGGATGCGGCCATCGATGTGGTGGTAGGGAATCCCGGCGCCGTGACAGGGAGGCTGAGGGAGCTGGTGGCGGCCGACACCAGAGTCGAGCTCCACGTGGCGGTGCCGACGCTCGCTCCGCTGTTGGCAGAGGCGGATCTCTCCGTCGGTGCCAGCGGCGCGGCGACGTGGGAACGAATGTGCTTGCGAGTGCCGAGCGTGGTCACCACCACCGCGCCCGACCAGTCCGGCGTCACGCGGGCACTGGACGACGCCGGCCTCGTCGTCTGGGCCGGCCTGGTCGGCCAGGTCCCCCACGAACGGTACATCGAGACCTTCGCCCGACTGCTCGAGCACGGGCCGCCGCGTCCCCCCGACCTCGTCGACGGGTGGGGCACTGATCGAGTCGCGGCCCTGATCTGCCCATCCGGTCAGCCACAGGTCGCCCTCGTTGCAGCAGACGCCCGATCTGCCCCCGCTCATCTGTCCGACAGTGATCAGCCCCAGGACTGGCGCCGTGACGAGGCGGCCTTCGGGTCCGACCTGAGTGACCCCGATGTCCACCGACTCACCCTCCTCGTCGACGGAGTCCCCACAGGATGGATACGCGGCAGCATCCGGGGAGATGCGGTGCGAGTGACCGGGGGAGTGGATCCGGCAGCGGGCCTCGACCAGGGTGTGCTCGCTGCGCTGTCATCGTCGGGTCGGTGGCGCAGGAGTCGGGGCCACCTGGACTTCGAACCAGCTGGAGTCCATCACCTAGACTTCGACTCCGTCGGGTCCTCCGCCGGAGACCTGACCCGACAGGGCGGGTGGATGGTCCCGCTCCAGACATGACCACGCCGGACGCACGAGAGGGTCACATGTCACGCTCCGCCCTGGTCCTGGGTGCCCTCCCTGGGCAGGCCGACGCCATGCACCGACTCCGCTCGGCGGGTTGGACGGTCTACGCCTGTGGTCATGTGGCCGACGGACCCGGCGTCGCGGCTGCCAACGAGTTCTTCGTCGTCGACATCGTCGACGTCGACGCCGTCGCTGCACTGTGCGGCCGACTCGAGGTCGACGTCGTCTACTCCGTCGGATCCGACATCGCGATGCCGACCGTTGCTGCCGTCAGCGAACGCCTCGGGCTACCGCTTTTCCACTCCAGCGAGATCACCGAGACGTTGCACCGGAAGGATCTGCTGCGAGCCTTCCTCGCCGACCGGGGGGTGAGCCCGGTTGCGCACCGCGTGGTTCGCGATGAGAGCCAGCTCGCGGGGTTCGAGAGCTATCCGGCCATCGTGAAGCCGGTCGACAGCCAGGGCCAACGCGGCATCACTATCGTCGAGAATGGGAGCCAGGCGCGCTCAGCGCTGCCGGCTGCCTGGGCTGCCTCCCGCAATGGCGCGGCAGTGATCGAGGAACTGCTGGTCGGCCCCGAGGTCTCGGTGCACGTTTTTGTCGTCGACGGGCGGATCGAGCTGTTTCTGCCGTCGGACCGGCACGTGTGGGATGGCCCGCTGACGGGCATCCCCTCCGCGCACACCATGCCGTCCCGCATCCTGGGCGAGCACGACACCGCGGAGATCCACCGGCTCGCTGAACACTTCATCGGGGCGTTGGGCGTCGTCACCGGACCGCTCTACTTCCAGCTCATCATCACCGAGGCCGGTCCCCGGATCGTCGAGGTGGCGCCGCGTCTGGACGGGTGCCACCTGTGGCGGCTGATCGAGGTGCACACGGGGTTCGACCTCCTGACCACCTGCTTCGCCATGCTCACCGGCGAGCCGTGGCCGGGCGGCCCAATGCCTCGGTCCGATGACGTCCACCACACGCTCCGGTTCCATCTGACCGATCCCAAGGTGCCCTTCGACCCGACCGCGTGGAGCCTGACCGGGTTCGGTGACGTCGTCTTCGAGGAGTTTCACCTCGAGCCCGGAGAACTCGCACGTGACACGAACGGCTTGGTGGCTCGGCTCGGGTACGGGATAACGAGGGACTTCGAATGAGGGTCGCCGTCACGGGGTCCCGGGGGTTCATCGGTCAGCACACCGTCCGCCACCTGCGCGAGCGTGGCCACGATGTCGTCGAGATCGGCCGGGGAAGTGACGGCACTCAACAGCGGCTCGAGGACGGCGCGCCGCTGGCAGCCGCCTTGGTCGGCGCGGACAGCGTGGTGCACCTGGCGGGCCGCAGCGTCGACAGCCTCGACACACCGGTGTCTGCGTATCTCGGGCCGAATGTGGAGCTGACCGAGCAGGTGACACGTGCCGCGATCGCGGCCGACGTACCGCGGCTGGTCTTCACCTCCTCCCGAATGGTCTACCCCTCGTGGCTCACCGAGCCTTTGCGCGAGGACTGCGCCGAACCGCCCGACTCCTTCTACGGGCTGAGCAAGCTCTTCGCCGAGGAGATCATCGCGCTGCATGCGCGACGATCCGGGATCGCGTCGGTGGCCCTGCGCGTCGCCCAGGTCGCCGGGCCCGGAGACGGTGGGCGAGGCGCCTTGCCACGTATGGTCGAACAGGCCCGCACCGACGGGAGGATCACGATCTCGGGCAGCGGCGCCGCGGTCCGCGACTTCGTTGCCGTGACTGATCTGGTGCGGGCGATCGAGCTCAGCCTCGACCGATCGTCCGGATCCCTGGTCGCCAACATTGGCACGGGAGGATTCTCCGTGCTGGAGATGGCCCAGGAGGTCGCTCGCCAGGGGGGTCTTGGTCCCGAAGCCGTGGTACGCCGCCCTGTCGAGGACGAGGATCGGTCGGTCTACCGGCTCGACTGCACCGTGGCTGCCGACCAGCTCAGTTGGCGACCTGAGCACGGACTCGCCGACCTGGTGCGTGAGCGGTTTGACGCCTGAACCCGCATGGAAGACTATCGAGCACCTGCCGCCACCGCCGAAGGACCTCATGACCAACACTGACGACCTGCGCTGGGGCGCCATGACCGACGAGATCCTCGCCGGGATGGCGAGGTGCGATCCGATGTACCGGCCGACCAACTTCTGGAACCCCGGAGTGGAGCGGCTCGTGATGGAGCCGGTCACTTCGCAGTTCATCGTCGACTCCTATGCCCGCCACGGGTTCGAGCCCGTCGGCCGCTACGGTCCCCCACTCATTCACTCGGCAGGCGAGCTGGTCGTTCTCCGCCGTGGCGGTGCCGCATGATGCGTATCGGCAGGTTTCCGGTCGGTCCAGACGCCGACCCGTTCGTGATCGCTGAGCTGTCCGGCAACCACAACGGGTCCTTCGATCGTGCTATCGCCATCGTGGACTCGCTCGCGGGATCCGGCGTTCAGGCAGTGAAGCTGCAGACCTACACAGCCGACACCATGACGCTCGATCTCGACGAGGGCGAGTTCCGCATCACCACGCCCGGGTCGCTGTGGCACGGACGCACCCTGTACGACCTCTATACCGAGGCCATGACCCCCTGGGAGTGGCACGCTCCGATCATGGAGCGAGCCAGGGAGCACGGCATGGTGTGCTTCTCGTCCCCGTTCGACCCGACGGCGGTCGACTTCCTCGACGATCTCGGGGTGCCCTGCTACAAGATCGCCTCCTCGGAGATCGTCGACACGCCGCTCATCCGCTACACCGCCAGCAAGGGCAAGCCACTCATCATCTCCACCGGGATGGCCACGCTGGACGAGATCGACGACGCGGTGGCGGCAGCGCGTGCCGGAGGTTGTGAGGACCTCATCCTCCTCAAGTGCACGACCAGCTATCCGGCACGCCCGGAGGACTCGAACCTGCGCACCATCCCGGATCTGCGGGAGCGGTACGGCTGCCAGGTGGGGCTGTCCGATCACAGTCTCGGCGTGGGCGTGGCGGTGGCGGCGGTGGCAGTGGGCGCGGTCGTCCTGGAGAAGCACATCACACTCGATCGAGCGGACGGCGGCGTCGACAGCGCCTTCTCGCTCGAGCCGAGCGAGTTCGCTCAGCTGGCCACAGAGACGGCCGCGGCGCGCGCTGCACTCGGCGAGGTCCGGTACTCCCCGACGGCGGCCGAGCAAGGCGCCCGGGGACGCCGGCGATCGCTCTACCTGACAGCCGACGTGATGGCGGGCGACGCGTTGACTCACGCCAACGTCCGCAGCATCCGCCCAGGTTCGGGCCTCCCCCCGAAGCACCTGGACGAAGTCCTTGGTCGCCGGGTAGCCCGCGACGCACCCCGCGGGACGCCGCTGACTTGGGACCTGCTGGACTGACACCAACCAACTCTGCAGCAAGTCGGGAGGCGCACGGATGACCATCCAGGCCGATGACGACATCGAACTGCTCGATCTGATGTTGACGGATCAGGCGCGATGCGGGGAGCGGTACGGTGCCACCGCGCGCTGGGACGGCTACTCGCGCATCTTCGCGGACTTCCTCCGTGACGTGGGCTTGCGGGACTTTCGCAAGCACTCTCACCCGAAGGGATCCCCCGGATACGTACTGCACTCCTTCGGCGCGGTGGACGGGCTGTCGGCAGGCACCGATATCTGGAAGGTCTACGGCACCGCCGCCAACGCCTTCGTCCCCGCGGGCGCCCGGACAATCGACCAGCTGGCCGTTTCGCGGGTCGGCAACCCCAACGGGTTCGAGGTGCAGGGTCGCTTCTACACCCTCTCTTGGTTGAACTTCTTTCATCGCTACGCCTACGTCAGCAAGTACTTCGACTTCAACGGCGACAACGTCATCGTCGAACTCGGCTCCGGTAGCGGCAAGCAGGCCGAGTTGCTCAGGAAGGCGCATCCGCACTCCACGATCGTGCTCTTCGACCTTCCGACCCAGCTCTACGTTGCGAACCAGTACCTCACGAAGGTCTTCGAAGATGACCACGGCGTCGTTCCGTACCAGGTGGCACGCGAGTTCACGTCCTTGGACGACGTCGTGCGAGGCAAGATCAATGTGCTCGGCAACTGGCAGTTCGACATGCTGCAGGGCCGGGACATCGACCTGTTCTGGAACGCCGCGAGCCTGCAGGAGATGGCACCGGATACGGCGAAGCACTATCTGAGGGTGACATCCTCGGTTCGGCACATGTTTCTCATGCACATGCTGCGGAGCGAGCCCGACATGGGTGTGCCCGGTCGGCGCAAGGTGATTGGGTCGAAGGCCATGGCCGGGTTCGATGAGATCGACCGGACCCACGCACGCCACTGCAACAACCGCGACTGGCCCTACTACGACAGTTTCTGGAAGCGGTCAGACCTCTGACGTTTGGCAAGGCTGGCTGGCCCGGCGGATCTGTGATCAGTCCTTGAGCCCGAGCTCCTCGCGGTAGTGGCTGAGTTCCCGTTGGGCGAGATCTAGGTAGCCCGCCTCGGTGGCACAGGATGCGATGAGCTCGGCCGCAGTGACTGCCGACACGATGGGAAAGGTCTCGGCATCCAGGGTGGTGTAATCCCTCACGGGGAACTCCCGGACGATGAGCCCGGGGATCCCCCGACCGAGGCCCTCGATCAGTGCCGACGTGCCCATCGAGACGGAGCTGTAGACCATGTTCGGCAACTCCAGGCGCAGTGGATGCTCGTAGACCGGCTCCCAGGTCGCCGTCCGGCCCACGACCTGGTGCAGCCAGTCCTCGTGTTCTCCGCTGAGACCACGCGGCTTGAAGTACAGAGATACCCGATGGTTCTCCTGCAATGCCTCTACGTGCTCGAAGAAGGAGCGGTAAAGGGCCTCGTGGGCGTTCAGGTCGAGGATGGGCAGGTGTCCCAGCATGGGGCGACCTCCGAACAGGACCACTGATACGGGAGCTCCCGCTAGGTAGGCGTGGGCAGCAGATGCTCCGAGCATGCCCTCCGTTGTGTGGCGTACCTCCTTGTCGGGGAAGGCGGCCCGCCAGATGCCGGCACCGGTTCGGGTCACCGCATGCACGGTGGTGAAGGACTCGGGTCGCCGCATGGTGACATGCACCGGGTTGGACGAGTGTGGGTGGAGGACCACCGAGCCACCAGCGCGGCGCACGGCGTCGCCGACGATGATCCCTTCCGGATAGAAGTGGTCGGCGACGTGTGCCTCGCGGAGGCCGTGGACCTCCACTTCCTCCTGCGCCTTGATCGCCAGATGGCGGAGCAGGGGAATGGTGGCTCGCCGGAGCCATTCCAGCCAGGTCCCCCCGACCGCGTCGCTGACGAGGACCTCGCCGTGGACAGGTGTGCGACGTGGGGTGGTCAGATCGTGTCCCCTCAGTGGCGCATGAGGGCGCAGGTCGAAGGTGAAGGTGGGGAGGAGACTGTCCTCGGGGTAGAGCCGGACGTCGGCCCGCACCGGTTGTCCCTGCCGGATCGATCGGTCGTAGGCGAACTCCTTGATGACCCGGCCAGTTTGAAGGATCGAGGCCCCGGGCAACTGAGCGGCAACCCATGCGACCGAACGGATCCCGGCCGGCACAAGGCCCACGTCGCTGTGGCGGTCATTGTCGCGCACCGGGATCTTGGGAATGCTGGTGTGCCAGCCGGGCGGGAACCGGAATGTCCGGTCCATTCCGGCCGACTCGGCGTCAACCGCGTCGGTGAGCTCGCAGAGG
Source organism: Nocardioides limicola (assembly GCF_016827675.1). Taxonomy (GTDB): domain Bacteria; phylum Actinomycetota; class Actinomycetes; order Propionibacteriales; family Nocardioidaceae; genus Nocardioides; species Nocardioides limicola. The sequence goes on from NZ_JAERJA010000004.1 coordinate 93,211, forward strand.
AACGCGTTGCAACCGATCGCGAGCAGTTCGAAGTAGAGGTAGATCAGGTCGAACTCGCCCGCGGTGTAGCCGCCGAGGTAGGCGAACTCGGTCGTGGGGATCTCGATCGCAACGGGGTCGGCGCCGGCCATTGCCGCGATGTCCTTCGCCAGCCGCGCCATGGGGAGTTGGAAGGCCAACTCCTTCTGGATGGTGTCGTACACCGCATCAGCGAGCGTCTCCTCCGGGAGATGGGGCGGCTCCGCGCACGTCGATGCGAACTTCTTCGCGGTCTCGTGTGCCCTGGCCAGCAGCAGGTTGGTCTCACTGGTCGCCTCGGGCCAGGCATCCCGCGTGCTAACCTCGCGGACTCGTCGCCGCAGGTAGCGACGGTCGACGTAGTATCCGGCGCGCAGGGCCAGCTCGAGGGAGGATCGTGCCGGCACCCGCACCACGCGAATCGGCCCGAGCCCGGTGCCCGGATCGTGCTCCAGATGCGGGAGCGAGAACAAGGCGACCACAGCCTCGCCGACCTCCGGAGCGAGCTGCGTGGGTTCCAGGCCTCGGCCGAGTTGCGCGATCGCGTGGAGGTACTGCAACTCGGAATCGTCCGCGAACGCGTCCACGCCGCGCTCCAGCACGCGGAGGGCATCCTCGTCGAGGTCCGCTGCGAGGAGGGTGCGGGCCACCATGCAGACGAAGCCTGCCCGTGGTGCTTCCTCCGGCCAAGTCGAGCTGGCGAGTTGGTCCACCACAGCCGACCATGCCCTCGCGAACCAGTCGCCGGCCCTGCCACGGACAGGGAACGCCGGCTCGGCGCCGGCTCGGTTGCCAGCCTTGAGGCACCGCTCTGCGTAGAGCGTCCAGCGCTCGGCAGCGGCCGGCCAGTCACTGCGTGCCATCGCGATCTCGGCAGCCTCTCTGAGCAGCCCCCGTGCCTTCGGGTACCGCGCGAGTCCATGGGCCACGACCTGCTCGGCTCGGTCCAGGCGCCGCAGCCGGCGATGACACAGTGAGGCATGCATGAAGGCGCTACGCGGGAGCGCCTGATCTCTATCGAATATCAGACGATCGAGGTGGTCTGCGGCCTGTGCCCATCCCTCCGTGCGCTCGATCACGTGCGCTTTGAGCACGAGGAGTTCGAGGTTGCCGGGTGCGGCGGTGACGGCCGCATCCATTGCTGCCGAGGCCGCGCTGACGTCACCGTTGGCCAGCATTTCCTTGATCTCGGCGATGACGTCGGCGAAATCGGCCGCTGCGCCGTCGCCAGGCTGATCGCCGGCGCTGCGGTTCTTCCTGCGGGTCCATTTCACGACTGACGATTCCGTCCCGAGCCGAAGGTCTGGTCAGTGAGTAGCACGTCTCGGTGCCCCCTCCGCGCGGCGCGGTCGGTCGAGGATGTCGATCAGGGTCTCGATGATCCGGTCGACGTCCGCGTCGGCAAGGGTCGGGTAGAGCGGCAGCGAGAGCTCCTCGGCGTAGAAGGCCTCCGCGTTGGGGCACATCCCGCGGCGATAGCCGAGGTCCTCGTACGCCGGGTGCCAATAGGCCGGGATGTAGTTGACCTGGACGCCGATCCCGGCCTCCCGCATCCGCTCGAACACCTCGCGCCGTCGCCCGCCGAGGATGCGGGCGGGGTAGAGGTGCCACATTGGGTCGACGCCCTCCCGTCGGGTCGGTGTCCGGATCCCCTCCACTCCCGAGAACGCCTGGTTGTAGCGCTCCACGATGGCTGCACGCCGCGCTTTGAAGTCACTGAGCCTGGCCAGTTGAGACAGGCCGAGCGCGCACCCGATGTCGTTGAGCCGGTAGTTCAACCCGAAGGCGTGGACCTCCTGGTGCCACGGGCCCTCGTCTGAGATCCGGAGGCGAGAGGGGTCGCGGACGACCCCGACGCCACGGAACTCCCGTGCCTGGCGAGCCAGATCAGCATCCTTGAAGATGGCGGCGCCGCCCTCGCCGGTGGTGACGTTCTTGGTGGGGAAGAAGCTGAAGGTCGTGATGTCGGCGAGGTCGCCCACGGGTCGCCCGTGGTGGAGGCCTCCGATGGAGTGGGCGGCGTCAGCCAGCGTGAGTGCTCCTGCGTCGGCGGCGATCTTGCCCAGCCGTTTGTAGTCGGCAGTGTGCCCGGCGTAGTCGACGGCGGCGATGACGCGCGTCCGGTCGGTCACCGCCGAGGCCACGGCGGCGGGATCGAGCAGCGCGGTGTCCTCCTCGACGTCGGCGAAGACCACCTCCGCGCCGAGAAGTGATGCGGAGGACGCGGTGGCGACGAAGGTCATCGGAGTCGTGATGACCTGGTCGCCGGGGCCGACGCCTGCCATCGCATAGGCGATGTGCAGGGCCGCCGTGCCGGAGGTGCAGGTGACGGCGTCGTGGCCGCCGCTGAGCAGCGACAACTGCTGTTCGAGCTCGGCGACGGTCGGCCCGGTCGTCAGCCAGTCGCCGCGGAGGACCCGGACCACTGCGTCGATGTCATCGTCCTCGATCGTCTGGCGACCGTAGGGGAGCATGTCACAGACCGCTCTCGATGATGCCCCGGATCTCCTCGGTGGAGTACCACTGATCGTTGCTGTCGGAGCGGAAGTAGAAACCGTCGTCGACCGGGACGCCGTCCGCAGGCGGCCGGTAGCCCCAGGTCGCGAGGTCGGGCTGGATCACGAAGTACTTGCCGCCCTGGACGATGACTGCGCGGCGGCCCTCCTCGGGGCTGATCATCTCCTCGTGCAGCTTCTCGCCCGGGCGCAGGCCGACGTCGTGCATCCGCGCGCCGGGTGCGATGGCCTGCGCCAGGTCGACGACCTTCATCGACGGGATGCGCGGCACCAGCAACTCCCCGCCCTGCATCGAGTCGAAGGTGTCCACCACCATCTCGACGGCCTGCGGCAGCGTGATGAAGAACCGCGTGCAGCGCAGGTCGGTGATCGGCAGCGATTCGCCGGCCTCTGCGAGACGGCGGAAGAAGGGGATCACCGAGCCGCGGCTGCCCATGACGTTGCCGTAGCGAACGACGGCGAAGCGCGTCTCGTACTGGGCCGCATAGTGGTTGCCGGTCACGAAGAGCTTGTCCGCGGTGAGTTTGGTGGCGCCGTAGAGGTTGATCGGGCTCGAGGCCTTGTCCGTCGACAGCGCGACGACCTTCTTCACCCCAGCGTCGATGGCGGCCTCGATGACGTTCTGGGAGCCGAGCACGTTGGTGCGGACGAACTCGAACGGGTTGTACTCAGCGGTGTCGACCTGCTTCAGGGCTGCGGCGTGCACGACGTAGTCGACGCCGTGCATGGCCCTGAACAGTCGCTTCTCGTCGCGAACGTCTCCGATGAACCATCGTAGGCGCGGGTCGTCTGCAAACTGTTGACGGACCTCGTACTGCTTCAGCTCGTCACGGGAGAAGATCACCAGCCGGCGCGGGTCGAGGTGCTTGAGCGCGCTGGTGATAAACGCCTTCCCGAACGATCCGGTCCCGCCGGTGATCAGGATGCTGGATCCGCTGAGTACGGACACTGTGACACTCTCTCTTCGCTTGGCGTGGGCGGGCCGAGGTGATGGTATCGCGTGGGCAGGTGCCGTCTGGCAGGCGTGCCGGGCCGGCCAGTCCCCAGATTTGACGACCGGGTTGGGCAGGTTGGCGCCCTGCCCGGAGTGCGGCTTGCCCTGCGCGCCCGTGTGTGGGAACTCGACTCGCCCGTCAGCAGTGGCACGATCGAGTTGCAACGCCGGGGTGTCATGATCGGGCGGGCGCTCATGGCACTTGCACTCAACAATCCCGACGTGCGGATAGAACGCCATGGGGCGGCATCATGCGCCGCCGCCCAAGGCTGGCACGGGCCGCACGGCGGCTATGATCGCGGATCGTCCGAGTTGCCACCGAAGGGAATCCCCGTGCCCGTAGGCCGCGACCGCGTGCGCCGCGCGCTGATCCGCCGTGCCAAGGCAGCGCCGCCATGGGTGAAAGCGCCCGGAGCCCGGGCAGTACGCCGCTTCCGTGGCACCTATCAGGGTCCCCTGGTCAGTGTGGTGCTGCCGATCAGCGACGACGACACTACGCGGATCGGTCCCTGCCTGGACTGGCTTCGGGAGCAGTTGCACACCAACCTCGACGTGCTGGTGGTGCCGTTCGGGCGCCATGAGCGGGTGCTCGAGATCGCCCGGAGCCACACCGAGGACTGGCGCATCCGGCTCCGCCGCCCGGAGGCGAGCCTCGCGGCTGCACGCAATGCCGGAGCTGAGGCCGCCCGGGGTGAGCTGCTGATGTTCGTCTCTGGTGGCGACGAACTGCTGCCGCGGGGGATCCGCCGCCTCGTCGCTTCGCACCAGGCCACCGGGTCGCCGTTGGTCGTGGGAGAGATGAAGGAGCCTGACGTCGCGGGCTTCATGGCGCACTCGCCGTACGACGCTGCCCATCGCACCGAGGCTCGTCGCGCCACGCTGGAGCGGAGCCCGGTCGCCATCACAGATCTGGGGATCGGCAACAGGCTGTTCACCCGCGACTTCTGGCGCTCGGGCTTTCGGTTCACCGACGAGGTGCCCTCAGGTGCCGACGTCGCGATCGCGTCGTACCGGAAGGCTGACACCTTCGATCTGCTTCGGGAGCCGGTCTACGTGCCCACCGGACGCAAGGACGGTGTCGGCGTCGGCACCATGCCGGACGTCCTCAGCGGGCTGGACGCGTGGCTGGAACAGCATGAACGGCTCTGGAAGTTCGTCGAGCCGTGCAGTGCCCCCGTTCGGGCCTGGTGGTTGTGGGGGGTGTTGGACGCGGCCGTTCAGCCCCTGATCGCCGATGTGGAGCGGGCCGATGACGCCCAATGGCAGACCCTGCGCGACCACGTCGGCCAGCTCCTGGACGTTGCCGACGACTCACTCTGGTCGATGCTGAGCGCGGAGTCACGGGTGAAACTGTGGTTGCTCCAGCACGATCGCCGCCGTGAACTCGAGGAGTTCGCGGCCGCCCGCCTCTTCACCAGTGGCCACCGGCCCACCGAGGTCCGCGACGGCAGCGTGTGGGCGCAACTGCCCTTCCACGATGACCCGGACGTCGGCGTGCCCCCGGAACTGTACGAGATGGCCGAGGCCGAGACCCGACTGCTGGCGACCGTGCGCCAGATTCGCTGGAACGACCCCGAACACCTCGAGCTCACCGTGCACGCCGCGATCGATCACGTTCATTTCGCAGAACCACCGGAGCTCACCTGTGCTCTGGTGCATCGTGATTCCGGGGACCGTATTGACCTGCCGGTGACGCAGTTCCGTGACCCGCTCGCCAACCTCCGGGGCCGACGCCACCAGGACTTCTCGCTTGGAGCGTTCACCACCGTCGTCGATCTCGCCGCCCTGGTCGAAGCCTCGGGACCGGGTGAGGTCGCCGACCGGCTGTGGACCTTCGAGGCGAGTGTGACCGTCGGTGAGCTCACCCGGTCCGGCGGCTTCACCAGCATTGATGATCGGGGTACGGCAGGCCTCCTTGGCTCCCCGCACCTGGCGCCGCGACTGGTCGCTGGTGCCCGCGTCGGCCTCACCGCACGCGCCACGACCCCCGGTGTCCTGGTCAGCGCTGACCGGCGACCGATGCTGCGCACTGTGCAGGTGGTTGGGCGTGAGGTGACCGGCACGCTGGACACCCGCGGCCTGATCGTGACCGAGGTGCGGTGCGAATCGGGGACCCAGGCCGTTGCCGCAGTGGTCGCCCCCGACGCGGACGGAGCGCGGTTCACCGTCAGGCTTCGCGACACCGGCTCCCGCACTCCGTGGCAGCTGGTCGTGCTGTCGACCGACGGCACCCGCCACAGCGTCTGTTGGCCGGCTGACGGGCCCCAGTGGCTGGGGGTTGGCGGCGGAGCCGTGGTGGCCTCGCGCAGCGCCACGGGCGCCACCGAGTTCCACGCGACATCTGGCTTCGTGGTCGATGCGATCGATGTCGACGACGTGGCCCTCACGGCTACCGGGCGCTGGCTCGGCACCCCACCGCCTGGGCCCGTCTTCGAGTTGGCCGGGGACCTAGCGACCGTCACTGGGCGCTCGGTCGATCACGACGGGGCTGTCGAAGTGCGCTTCGATCTGGCCCCCGACACCTGGGGGCTAGGGCCCACTCCGGTCGTTCCCGGAGCCTACTGGTTGAAGGTCCGCGCCGACGGATTCGCTTGTCAGGCCCTGATCGGCGAGAGCCTGGGTGAGCGGATGGCCGGATTCAGCGTCGACCGCTATGCCACCAGGGTCGTGGCACGATTCCTCGATTGCGGGATCGAACTCCAACCCCCCTTGGCCAACGACGAACGGGGGCCGTACGCACAGACCCAGCTCCAGGAGTGGTGCCGCACTGGGGACATCGAACTCGATGAGCGATCCGTCTACCTCCAGTCGTACGTCGGGGCCTCGGCCACCGACAGTCAGCTCGCGATCCACGAGGAGCTGCGCCGTACCCGTCCCGACCTCACCGTCCACTGGGGCGTAGCAGGGCCGTCATCCTGGGTGCCTGAGGGTGCAGTGCCGGTGGTGATGAACACCCGGGAGTGGTACCGGGCTCTTGCCGCGTCGAAGTACCTGTGCTTCAACATCGACCCAGAGCGGTGGTTCACGCCCCGCCCCGGCCAGCGCGTGTTGCAGACGTTCCATGGCTATCCGGCCAAGTCGATGGGGCTGAGGATGTGGCGCGCCAAGCACCACACTCCGAAGCGAATCGCGCTGGAGTTGGCCCGCACCTCGGGCAACTGGGACCTGATCCTCACTCCTGCCCCAGAGATGGACGAGCACTACCGCCGCGAGTATGCCTACGATGGCCCGATTCTGAGCCAGGGATACCCCCGCGACGACGTGCTCGTCTCGGGTGCCGCGGACGCGATCCGGATCGATACCCGCCGCAGGCTGGGGATCGGCGAGGAGCAGAAGGTGATCCTGTACGCGCCCACCTGGCGAGACGACCTGGCCACGAACTGGCGGGCCGCGGAGATGGTGCAGCATCTCGACCTGGAGGCAGCCAGCCGGGCGTTGGGTCCGGAGTACGTGCTGCTCAGGCGTGGGCATCGATTCAACTCCGGTTCCCGTCGCGAAGCGCCGGGTGCGGTGGCTCAGATTCTGGATGTCACCGACTATCCGGAGATCAACCACTTGATCCTGGCCTCCGATGCCGCCGTACTCGACTACTCCTCCTTGCGTTTCGACTTCGCGCTGACACAGCGGCCGATGATCTTCCTGGTGCCCGACCTGGCCGACTATGTCGGCGGAGTCCGTGGCTTCCTCTACGACTACGCCGATTCGGCGCCGGGCCCGTTGGTCAATGACGCGGTCGAGGCCGTGGAACTGTTGGCCGATCTCGAGGCGCTGCGTCGCGACGTGGCCGACGACATCGAGCGCTTCAACCGCAAGTACAACTACTTGCAGGACGGCGCGGCCGCCAGCCGGGTCGTCGAGACCTTCTTCAAATGACAGCGCTAGGCTCCCTTGCGATGCCCATACTTTCGGTCCCGGCTGGCTACCCTGGGGTGAATTCCTTCGCCACGCAGACGTGGTGGCAGACGTTGCCTGGCCACGGCTCGCGTGTCTCCGAAGAAGTCCTGGAGCAGGGCGTAGCGTGCTGGACCGTAGACCTGGAGGGGCTGGCAGATCGGACCACTCTGGTCCTGGTGTCGGCGGTTGCGGAGTGGCTGCCCCGGGCTCCCGTGGCCGACATGGTGGCGGAACTCCTGACGTGGGGGAGCCGACTCTGTGATCTCGTCGCAGCGACCGAGGTGGATCGGGTTCAGATCGTGTTGGGCGGCCCAGAGCCGCGAGACGAGACAGAGTTGCTCGCCCTCGCCTCCGGGTTCCGGCTGCCCCAACCGTCGCCGACCCTGACTGACAGTGAGGGCCCCCTTCGGGACTTCATGAACGCCACGCTGGCCAGCTTGTCGGCAACCGGTCAGGCTGCCAGCCAGACTGCGGTCAACGATGCGGTGCACGTCCTGAGACGCGGCATCGACCCGACGCCGGCCCTTGACGTTGCCGAGGCCGAACAACTCCGAGCTGCTGGCCGTGAGGTGGTCGCTGCCCTGGTCGCCTCAGGAGCCTCGGTCAGTGGGGCCAAAGACCTGTTGCAGTGGCCGTTGCCCTCGGTTGACGGTGCGATCCCGATGCCGGTAGCGGTCGATGCCATGGCCGAGATCCTGCAGAGTGAGCTTGAGGGTGCTTCAGAGACCGCGGCAGACGTGGAGCGGGTCGCCCAGTTGGCGGCCGACGTCGCCGCCCATCGTGAGCGGCTGGCAGCGCTGGATGAGAAGGATCCCCCGCTCGCAGCACTGCCGGGCCGGGAACTCCTGGCCAGACTCTGGCGGATCCGATGAGGCTTCCCGATGGCTCGGTGGCGTTGCACATCGGTCCGCACAAGACCGGTACCACCACGATGCAGGCGGCCCTGTGGGCGAACCGGCACCTGCTGGCTGAACAGGGCGTCGACTACCCCGGGGTGCGCCGTCACGAGATGGACGCCACGATGGCGGTGGCGCTGGGGAAGGTCGATCCCGGGAAGAAGCTCGCGGCCCACCGCGACCACTGGTACTCACTGGTTGAGCAGATGCAGGCTCGTGAGGCACGGCTGAGTGTGTTCAGCAGCGAGTTCTACTGCGAGGCCGACGCCGCGCGCCGGCGGGAAGTCCTGGAACGACTGGGCCCCCACACCTACGTGATCGTGACCCTGCGACCCATCGTTCGACTCATCGCCTCCCAGTGGCAGCAGTACACCCAGAACCAACTCACGATCCCGTACCTGGAATGGCTTCGTGACGTGGTCAACAACCCCGAGGGAAGCTCCCTGTCTCCCTCGTTCTGGCGCCGTCACCGCCATGACCTCCTGGTGCGCCGTTGGGCCGCGGACGTCGGAACCGACCGCCTGGTGGTGGTCGTGGCTGACGAACGAGATCACCGCTCCCTGCCCGAAGCCTTCGAAGAGCTCCTCGGCGTTGCCCCAGGGTCCCTGGAAGCGCCCAAGGAGCGGCTGAACCGCTCGTTGACCTTCGACGAGGTGACGTTGATGCTCGAGTTCAACAAGCGTCACCGTGACGTCGGCTGGGATCAGGCGGACTACAACCGCTTCATCCGGTTCGGTGCCGCACGGGGGGTCCAGGCCCGTCCCGCGAATCCGCTGGATCAGCCGGTGCTCACCCCCCAGTGGGCGATCGACCGGGCGCTTGAGATCGGCGAGATGATGGCCGCCGACATCGCAGCCAGCGGCGTCACCGTGGTCGGGTCGCTTGCCCAGCTCTATGACCCAGCCTTCGCACCGCCGGCAGGGGAGAACACCCCGATAGGCACCGTTCGACCCGACGTGCTGGCTGGATTCGCTTCCGGCCTGATCAACCGCATGGACGACGTCCGCAACACCCCGTCCCCGCGACCGGCGGCCGGCGCGGTGGAGCGCGCCGCGTGGGCCAGGCGTCGAAGCTCGGAACCGGAGCTCATCGCCGATGACCTCCAGCGACTCGAGTCGCGATTGCAGCAGCTGCGTGAGGCACTTGCGCAACGTGCTGCCGAAGGTCAGCCGGGTCGGAGCCGAGTGCTCATGGAGCTCACGCGGCGTCTCCGCAGACGCCTCGGCCGCTAGATTTGTCCCATTCCCCCAGATCCACCCCCCGTACCAATGCCTCTGATGAGGTTAAGGAGTGTTGCACCGATGCGCGTCGTCGAACTGCCGTCACCGTTGCCAGAGGGTGCCAAGTTCCTTCACATCGGGCTGCCGAAGTCAGGCACCACCGCCGTGCAGGGAGCGCTGCACGACGCGCGTGCGCAGCTGGCAGATCTCGGCGTACACAACGTGTCGCGTCGACGGAACGAACTGGCCGTCGGTCGACGGGCCGTCGGGGTGCTGGAGGCCTTTCAGACCGAGGCAGGGAAGAAGCGCTGGCCGGTCCTGGCCACCGATTTCCGGAACTCCCAGGCTCGGTGCACCGTCTGGTCCAGTGAGCCGCTCAGCGCCGCCAAGCCCGAGGCCATCGCCAACCTTGCTCGGGTGCTGGGCGAGGACCTGCACATCGTGATCACGGTCCGCCCGATCGCCAGCATGGTGCGTTCGGGATGGCAACAGGGGTTGCGCAGAGGCCGCACCGAGTCCCTGGAGGAGTTCCTGGTCGGTCGGCTGCCCGAAGTCGGATCAGACCCCAACGCGCTGCGCCGCTACAACCTGCCGAGGCTTGCCCGGGAGTGGGGGGCGGTCTTCGGCGAGGACCGGATCACCTTCATCGTCGCCGACCGCGACGATCCGCTGCGGTCGTTGCGAGCCTTCGAGGCACTGATGGGGGTTCCGGAGATGCTGAAACCAGCGGCCGAGACCAACCGGTCGCTGCCTTACCCCGAGGCTGAACTGCTCCGCTCGTTCAACCAGGCCAACCAAGCACAAGGCGGCGATCCGATCGTCCGTGGCCGATCGATCTCAACACTGGGCCTGGTCGGAATGCGTGAGGTGGCCCAGATGGCTCAACCGGCATCCATCGCCATGCCCCGCTGGGCCGCGGAGCGCGCCAATGCGTACGTCGAGGCGTGGCTACCCGAACTCGAGGCCACCCAGGCCACCGTTGCCGGCAGCCTGGAGGACCTGCTGGTGGACCCGGAGACGTTCGCCGAGGCACCTGTTCCACCTTCCCAGGTCTCCATCGACACCGCCGGACGGTTCATGGAGGTCGTCTACGACGCCGCACTGCGCTACAACGCACGGTCCGTGCCCACCAAGTCGGTGCCGCCGCCCGCCCCGGCTGTGACCACAGTTCCAGCCAAGGAGTTGGTCCGGGAACTGCGTCGCCGGGTCAAGCGGCGCCTCACTCGTTGACTTCGGGTGCGGACGGTCCGCTGCTAGCCTCAGTGATCGTTCTGCACCATCGCTGTTGATCCCGGAGTCGTCCCGATGCCCGTTTCGCCTGCTGCTCCCAGCCCAGGCGATGGTTCCGTTCGACGGCATCGCCACGATCTGGACGGTCTTCGTGGCCTGGCCATCCTGCTGGTGGCGCTCTACCACGTGTTCGCCGGCCGGGTCTCGGGTGGCGTCGACGTCTTCTTGACCCTCTCAGGGTTCTTCCTGGTCCTCTCGGTCACCTCCCGGGGCGCGCGGGTCACGGACCCCCGGTTCCGGGCTACCGCTCGGTCAATCGGGAGCGCCCTCCTCAGGATCGGCCGGCGGCTGCTCCCTGCCGCCGTGGTCACGCTGGCCGGGGTCTTGGTGGCGGGTCGACTCTTCCTCCCCAAGCAGCAGTGGGAAGAGGCCGCGCGACAGGCGCTCGCGTCGTTGTTCTACGTGGAGAACTGGCATCTGATCGCCAACGAGACCGACTATGAGGCAGCGGGTCTGGCGGTCTCACCGATGCAGCATTTCTGGTCGCTGTCGGTGCAGGGTCAGTTCTTCCTGGTCATCCCGGTTCTGGTGCTGACGTTCTTGTGGATCCTGCGGCGGATCCGTCCGACTGCTGACCCGCGGGTGCCATTGCTGGTGCTGCTCGGCTCGATGGCCGCAGCCTCGTTCGGATTCGCGCTGGTCCTGGTGGAGCAGGCGCAGCAGGTCGCCTACTACCACACGCTCGCCCGAGGCTGGGAGATCCTGGCTGGCGGGCTGCTCGCACTCTGTCTGCCTTGGCTCACTCGGGCAGCCGTGGCTGTCGGGGAGACGATCCGAGTCGTTGTCGGTCTCCTGGCCCTGCTCGCCATCGTGACCTGTGGGTTCCTGATCGATGGAGGGAGCCTGTTCCCCGGCTGGATGACCTGGTGGCCGGTGGGTGCCACCCTGTTGCTCATCTGGGCCGGCTCGGAGCCCACGCGGTTCGGGGCTGACCGACTGTTGGCCACACGGCCAGCCCGATGGCTGGGCGATCACGCCTACTCGCTCTACCTGTGGCACTGGCCGGTGCTCATCATCTATCTCGAGTACCGGGGGCAACAGGGGCTGGCTTGGCCAGGGGGATCGGCAGTCCTGGCCACGTCCCTCATCCTGGCTGTGGTCACCAAGCGGCTGATCGAGGACCCCATGCGTGAGCCGTTCATCCGCAGTCTTCGCGCGCCCAGCTCGCGCACGCACCGCCTCCGGATCAGCGCAGCCGTGGTCGCCTGCCTCAGCGCCTCGGTCCTCACCGTTGGCGGCGCCCAGGCCTACATCGCCGATGTAGAGAGGATGCAGGGGCTGCTCACGTCGACTGAGCTCTACCCGTCGCCGGATCACATCGGGGCGTTGGCCCTGAGCGATGCCCTCGCCGCCGGGCACATCGGCGAGGCGCCCATCCTGCCGCCGACACTGCTGGCCCGAGGTGATCGGCCGCCCCAGCAGAAGGAAGCCTGCGTCGCCAGGAAGTCCTTCGATGTGCCCACACCGTGCGTCTTCCACGAGGAGCCCGGGGCCCCGCGTGTCAGGGCGCCGGTGATCGCGCTGGTGGGAGGCTCGCACGCCAGCCAACTGCTGCCGGCGATCCGTCACGTCGCTGAAGCGCGGGGTGTCACCGTCGTCGGATACATCTCCCTCGGTTGCCCATGGGGCGGCAAGTGGGCTCCGGGCGAAACCGGGTACGAGGTGGACGAGGAGCGAGGCTGTGTGCGCTACTCCGAGTTGCTGACGCAGCAGTTGCTCGACCTGCAGCCCGACCTGGTCATCACCACTGCGACTCGCCCCGGCCAGCCGATCGGCTCAGGCGGGGATCGGGTGCCGTCCTCCTACCTGTCTGTGTGGGAGCAGGCAGTTGCCGGTGGCCTGGAGCTGGTCCTGATCCGTGACAATCCCTGGCGCAGCGAGGACATCCCACTCTGCGTCGAAAGGCATCTCGACGGAGGAGTCGCTCTGGTCAACCGCGAATGCGGCGTGGAGCGAAGCCTCGTCCTGACCGATCCGGCACCGACGATCGACCTCCCCGGGAGCCACTGGATCGACCTGTCGGACCTCTACTGCCGCAAGGACTACTGCAACGTGGTCGAGGGGAACATGCTCATCTACCGGGACCGACACCACGTCACGGCCACCTACGCGCGGACCCTCGCGCCCGAGATCGACCGTCAACTCGGCAACGTCACCGGTTGGTGGAGCGGTCCGCTCCCGGCCGAGGGCTGACCGGCCGACCTGAGGTCGGCCCGACCTCAGGTCAGGCTGAGCGGGTCGTCCTTGCGGACGTCGATGATGTGGCCGGTCTGGTTGGACACCAGCACATCGAGCGACGTGCGAGCGACCGTGTCAGAGTCGAGAAGGGTGCCTTCGGGTTCCTGACCGAACGCCTTCGTCCGCATCGGTGTCCCGGTCCGTTCCGGGTTGACGCAGTTCACCCGGACCCCATCGGCGGCCCACTCGTCGGCCAGAGCTTGGGTAAGGTTCACCACCGCTGCCTTGGCTGAGGAGTAGAGGCTGTAGCCCCCTCGGCCACGCGTGTAGGAGCTTGATGTGAAGAGCAGCAGCGACCCCTTTGAGTCGCGAAGTGCCGGGAAGAACTCCTGGGCGATGAAGACCGGAGCCAGATAGTTGATCTCGGTGGCCGCGTAGACGGTCTCCTCGGTGGTCTCGACGAGTTCACCGCGTGGCAGCACCCCGGCGGTGTTCACCACGTAGTCGACGCTGCCGGCCGCGGCCAGCACCTGAGCGGCGGCGGCGGCGATGTCGGCACGCCGCTCCACGTGAGTCCCCGTCCCCGAGCGGCTGAACGTGAAGACCCTCGCGCCAGCGGCCTCCGCGATGCGAGCGATATCGGCGCCGATGCCGTAGCTGCCGCCGAAGACCACCACCGTCTTGCCGGTCAGCAGCTCGGCGTACTCCTCGTCGGTGTGCGGGTCAGGACGGTCCTTGACGGTCAACTGGAAGAGCTTGTCGGCCAGGTACACGTCGATCGGCTCGGTGACCTTCATGTTCCGTTCGTCACCGGCGACCACCGTGATCGGCACGTCGGGGGTGTACCGCAACACCACGGTGCAGTCATCGGTCGCGACGAAGTCCGGGTCCGCATTGGCCACCTCGTACGCCGCGCGGATGGTCGAGTTCTTGAACGCCTGCGGGGTCTGGCCGCGGCGCAGCATCGCCCGCGGCGGAATCTCTGCGATGGTGTTCTGCTCGGTCACCTCGATGATCGTGTCCGCGGACGGGATGGCCACGTCCACGGCGTCGAACTCCTCCAGCGCCTGGAAGCACTCGGTGATGATCCGCGGCGAGACGAGTGGGCGTACTGCGTCGTGGAAGAGCACGTGACACTCGGTCTCGCCGATCGCAGCCAGCGCAGCCTGGGTGGTGTCATTGCGAGTGCCACGCCCCTCCAGGATGGCGCTGACCTTGGTGTAGCCACCGGTATCAACGATCGCCCGGACCGCGTCCAGGTGTCCGGGGGCCATCATCACGATCACCTCGTCCACCGAGGGATGTGAGTCGAGGGCTGCCAAAGTGTGCTCGAGGATGGTGCGGCCGGCGATCTTGAGCAGCTGCTTGGGGATCTCCAGCCCGATCCGGGTGCCGACTCCACCAGCCAGTAGCACAGCAACGTTCCTCAAGGCAGGCGCATCCATGGCTGCACTCTCTCAGATACCGGACACGTTGCCCACATGAGCATGGGCGCCTGCTGGGCCGGTGTGATCGTCCTCACCCATCCGACTGATTTCCACACACCGGTCCGCAGGCGTACCGTGGTGCCCACGAACCCAAGTCTGGTACCCACACCGGCCCTCGCAGCGAGGGTGGTCGGCGGGACTGGAACGAAAGGATCTGACCATGCAGCACACGCCTGTCTCGGGCCTGCGTATCGGTGTCATCGGTGCCGGCCGTGTCGGCGCGGTGCTCGCCTCCGCACTGCGTGCCGCCGGGCACGAGATCGTCGCCGCCGCCGGTGAGTCCGACGCTTCGGTGGGCCGGATCGACGCGCTGCTGCCCGGCGTACGACGTGACAAGCCGACGGCCGTGGCCCGCGACTGCGACCTGCTGCTGCTGACCGTCCCCGACGACATGCTCGGCAACGTGGTCACCAGCCTGGTCGGAGCCGGCGCGATCCGGGCCGGACAGTGCGTCCTGCACACCTCCGGCAAGCATGGCCTCGCCGTGCTCGCGCCCGCCGCCGCGCTCGGCGCCCGGCCGCTGGCCGTGCACCCGGCGATGACCTTCACCGGCACCGCCCTGGATCTGCCCCGGCTGGCCGGCTGTGTCTTCGGGATCACCGTCGCCGACTCCGAGCGGGAGCTCGCCACCCGGCTCGTCGCCGACCTCGGCGGCCGCCCGCTGTGGGTGTCGGAGGACAAGCGGGCCCTCTACCACGCCGGCCTCGCGCACGGCGCCAACCACCTGGTCACCCTGGTCGCTGAAGCCCGCGAGATGCTCGCCGCCGCCGGTGCCGACGACCCGTCCGGCACCCTCCGGCCACTGCTGAGTGCCGCTCTCGACAACGCCCTCAACCACGGTGACGCTGCGCTCACCGGGCCGATCGTGCGAGGCGACGTGCAGACCGTCCGGGACCACTTGACCGAGCTCGCCGAGCACGCCCCCCAGGCGCTGCCCAGCTATCTCACCCTGGCCCGCGCGACGGCGTCGCGGGCGGTCACCGACGGGCGGCTGTTGCCGATCCGGGCCGGGAAGATCTATCAGGCGCTGCACGCCGCGGAGCTGGCGGCGCTGGGTCTCGACACGCTCGACCGCCGAGCGGACACGCTCGACGACCAAGCGGACGGGTTCGACCGCCGAGCGGACGGCTTCGACCAGCGGACCGGGCTGGGCACCGATGAGTGACCAGCCGCTGCTGGTGCACACCCGCACCGAACTCGCCGACGCGCTCGCGCCCGCCCGCAGCAGCGGTCAGCGGGTCGGCTTCGTGCCCACCATGGGAGCGCTGCACCAAGGCCACGCCTCGCTGATGCGGGTCGCCCGCGAGCACGTCCACGACGGTCCCGTGGTGGTGTCGATCTTCGTCAACCCCACCCAGTTCGCCGCCGGCGAGGACCTGGACCGCTACCCCCGCACCCTGGACGCCGACCTGGAGCTCTGCGCCGCCGCCGGCGTCGACGTGCTCTTCGCGCCGACGACCGACGAGATGTACCCCGCCCCGGGCGTGATCACCGTCGACCCCGGACCCGCAGCGGAGATCCTCGAAGGCGCCAGCCGACCCACCCACTTCCGCGGCGTGCTCACCGTGGTCGCCAAACTGTTCGGCCTGGTCCGCCCCGACGTCGCCGTCTTCGGCGAGAAGGACTACCAGCAGCTGGCGCTGATCACCGCGATGGCGGCCGACCTGTGCACCGGCGTCGAGATCGTCGGTGCCGAGACCGTGCGCGAGCCCGACGGGCTGGCGTTGAGCTCCCGCAACCGCTACCTCGGCCCCGAGCGCCGTCGCCGCGCCGTCGCGCTCAGCCAGGCCCTGTACGCCGCCCAGCGTGCCGCGCCGTACGGCCTGGACGCCGCCTGGGCCAATGCCCGCGCCGAACTGCGCTCGGCGCACGGTGTGGACCTGGACTACCTCGAGATCCTCAGCCCGGACCTCACCGAACTGCCCGCGGAACCGGAGCCGGGCACACCGGCCCGGATCCTGATCGCCGCCCGGGTCGGCACCACCCGCCTCATCGACAACATGCCCCTCACCCTCGGGGCCGCGACCGCCAGGGAACCCTCCGGCGGCGGGGACCCCACATCCGAGAAGGAGTAGTCACCATGCTGCGCACCATGATGAAGAGCAAGATCCACCGGGCCACCGTCACCCAGGCGGACCTCCACTACGTCGGGTCGGTCACCGTCGACGAGGACCTCCTCGAGGCGGCCGACATCCTGCCGGGCGAACTGGTCCACATCGTCGACATCGACAACGGTGCCCGACTGGAGACCTACACGATCGCCGGCGAGCGGGGCACCGGCGTGCTCGGCATCAACGGCGCCGCCGCCCGGCTGGTGCACCCCGGGGACCTGGTGATCCTGATCGCCTACGCCCAGATGACCACCGAGGAGGCCAAGGAGTTCCAGCCCCACGTGGTCTTCGTGGACGCGGACAACAAGCTGATGGCCACCGGATTCGACCCCGCCGAGACCTTCGACGGCCCCGGGCTGGTGCGCGGCGACAGCATCGCCCGTTGAACGCCGCCCCAGCACCCGGCGGTTTCCCCGTCCGGCTGCCCGCCCGGCTCACGTCGCCACGGCCGGGCTGGACCACAGCCGCAGACGTGGTGGTGATCGGCTCCGGCATCGCCGGCCTCACCGCCGCGCTGCGACTGCATGCCGCGCTGCCCGCGGGGATGCGGGTGCTGGTGATCACCAAGGACGTCCTCAACGCCGGGTCCACGCAGTGGGCCCAAGGTGGCATCGCGGCCGCCCTGGGGCCGGGCGACACCCCCGACGAACATCTCACCGACACCCTGGTCGCGGGCGCCGGCGCCTGTGACGTGGACGCGGTCCGGGCGCTGGTCACCGAGGGGCCCGACGCGGTGCTGGAGCTGATCGCCCTGGGCACCGAGTTCGACCACACCCCGGCCGGCGAACTGTCGCTGACCCGCGAGGGAGGGCACCTGCGGGACCGGATCGCGCACGCCGGCGGCGATGCCACTGGCGCCGAGATCCAGCGTGCGCTGATCGCGGCCGTGGACGCGAAACCCGACATCGAGGTCATCGAGCACGCGCTCGCCGTCGACACGCTGCCCGCGGCCGACGGCGGTGTCGCCGGAGTCACGGTGCACGTGCTCGGTGAGGGGCGCAATGACGGCGTCGGTGCGGTGCTGTGCCGGGCGGTGGTGCTCGCCGCCGGAGGCATCGGCCAGGTCTTCTCCGCCTCGACCAACCCGCCGGTCTCCACCGGCGACGGGATGGCGCTGGCGCTGCGTGCCGGAGCAACCCTCCGGGACCTGGAGTTCGTGCAGTTCCACCCGACGGTGATGTGGCTGGGGGAGGACTCCCGGGGCCGACAACCGCTGATCTCCGAAGCGGTCCGCGGCGAGGGCGCCTTCCTGGTCGATTTCGAGGGCCGGCGGATCATGGCCGGGGTCCACGAGTTGGCCGACCTCGCGCCCCGTGACGTCGTCGCCAAGGCGATCACCCGGCGGATGGAGGAGTCCGGCCGGCCGCACATGTGGCTGGATGCCCGTCACCTCGGCAGTGAGTTCTGGGAGCGCCGGTTCCCCACCATCCTGGCCACCTGCCGCAGCCACGGCGTCGACCCGGTCACCGAACTGATCCCGGTGGCGCCCGCCCAGCACTACGCCTCCGGTGGCGTGCGCACCGACCTGTGGGGACGCACCGGCGTGCCCGGTCTCTATGCCACCGGCGAGGTCGCCTGCTCCGGTGTGCACGGCGCCAACAGGTTGGCGTCGAACTCACTGCTCGAGGGGTTGGTCTTCTCCCGGCGGATCGCCGACGTCCTGCCCGGGGAGATGCGGCCCTGGTCGGATCCGGTCGAGGACGAGCGGACCGGGGGCCTGGTCTCGGGCTCGGTCCGGGACGAGATGCAGCACGTGATGACCAGCAAGGTGGGGGTGCTCCGCAGCGCGGCCGGGCTGGCCGAGGCGGCCGAGCGGCTGGCCAAGCTGCTGGAGACCGGGCCGCGGGCGATCGACAAGGACGACTGGGAGACCACCAACCTGTTGACCATCTCCGCGGCGCTGACCACCGCGGCGGCGTACCGGCAGGAGACCCGGGGATCGCACTGGCGTGAGGACTTCGCGGACCGTGACGACGCCGGCTTCGCCGGCCATGTGGACGTGTTCCTGGCCTTCGGTGAGCTGAAGTTCGGGTTCAGCCCGGCTCCGGCCACCGACCGGCCGGGAGATACGCCCGACGAGCAGGAGGAACGCTGATGAGGGTGACCGGCATCGTCGCCTGTGAGTACACCGAGCTCCCGGCCGCGCTCACCGGCACGCTCGCCGCGGCCGGCCTGGACCCGGTCCGGGTCTACGACGACGTGGTCGCGGCCATCGCCGAGGACCTGCCCGGCGACGACGTGACGAGTTGGGCGACGATCCCGGCGACCCAGGTGCAGACCGCCGAGTTCGAAGCCCGCGGACCGGGGGTGGTCGCCGGGCTGGCGATCGCGGAGATGGTGTTCCGCTACGTCCTCGGTGACGTGCAGGTCGACCGGGTCCCGGACGGCACCGTCGTCGACCGCGGCGACATCGTGCTGCGGGTCACCGGCCCGACCGCGCTGCTGCTCACCGCCGAACGGACCGCCCTGAACTACGCCTGCCACCTGTCCGGGGTGGCCTCGGCCACCGCCGCCTGGGTGGCGGCGCTGAAGGGCACCGGTGCGCGGGTGCGGGACACCCGCAAGACGCTGCCCGGCTTCCGGGACCTGCACAAGTACGCCGTGCGCTGCGGCGGCGGCAACAACCACCGCCACTCCCTCTCGGACATGGGCCTGGTCAAGGACAACCATGTGCTGGCTGCGGGCGGCGTGGTGCCGGCGTACCACCTGGTGCGCGAGCACTACCCCGACGTGGAGGTGCAGGTCGAGGTGGAGAGCCTCGACGAGCTGCGGGAGGCCCTCGATGCGGGCATCGGGCAGATCCTGCTCGACAACATGGGCCCGGAGTTGCTCCGCGAGGCGGTGGCGATCACGGCCGGCCGCGCCGAGCTCGAGGCCTCGGGTGGACTCAGCCTCGAGGTGGCTCGGGCGGTCGCCGAGACCGGGGTCGACTACCTGGCCGTCGGGGCGCTCACCCACTCCGCGCCCGTCCTCGACCTGGCGATGGAGCTGCGTGCGGTGGGGGAGGCGTGATGAGTCCTCGGTTCACCGACGACGCACAGTCCGCGCTGCTGTGCGTGGACATCGGCAACAGCCACACCGTGCTCGGCCTGCTCCGCGCGGGCGAGGTGGTGGCCACCTGGCGGGTCGGCACCAATGAGCGTCGTACCGCCGATGAGTGGGCCGTCCTGGTCCGGGGCCTGCTCCGCGACGCGGTGCGGGCCGGCGCCGCCAGCGGCATCCACGGCATCTCGGTCTGCGCCACCGTGCCCGCGGTCCTGCACGAGTGGCGGGACATGCTGGTCAACCACTTCGGTTCGGTGCCGGCGGTGGTCGTGGAACCCGGTGTCCGCACCGGGGTGCCGGTGCTCACCGACAACCCCCGCGAGGTCGGCGCCGATCGGATCGTGAACGCCGGTGCCGCGGCGGAGTTCTTCGGCGGACCGGCGGTGGTCGTCGACTTCGGCGGCACCGCCACCACCTTCGACGTCATCAACAGCAAGGGCCAGTACGTCGGCGGGGCCATCGCGCCCGGCATCGAGGTGTCGCTGGAGGCCCTGGGCCGGCGCGGTGCGCAGTTGCGCAAGGTGGAGCTGCTGACTCCTCGGACGGCGATCGCCAAGAACACCGTGGAAGCGCTGCAGTCGGGGCTGCTCTTCGGGGTCGCCAGCATGGTGGACGGCCTAGTCGCCCGGATGCTGCGCGAGCTCGACGCGGCCCCGGAGCAGGCGCACGTGATCGCCACCGGCTACCTGGCGCCGCTGGTGTACGACGAGTGCACCTGCTTCACCGACCGGTCGCCGTGGTTGACGCTGCACGGCCTGGCGATGGTGTTCGCGCGCAACTGCTGAACCCGGCGCGTGTGGACGCGGCGCGTTCAAGAACGGCGCGCGTAAACATCTCTTACCAGATTGATTGCATAGTCCACAAGATCACATCGAGCCATTCCCTCGGGACCTTCGGTGCACAAAACTCGGACGGGTGAGTCGTCGCCCCGGTCCTGGGGCGTCTCGGCAATTCAGGAGGATCTTGTGTCCCACTCCCGTCCCGGTCCTGCGCGTGGGCGTGCCGCCACGCTGCGCACCACGGTCGCCGCCGCCCTGGCCGCCGCACTGGCCGCCGCCGCTCTGGTCGCCCTGCCCGCCCCTGCGCAGGCTGCGATCACCGTCCCCAGCAACGGCAGCACCGTCTCCGGCAACGTGGCCATCACCGAAGCCACCGGCGCCACCAACGGTTGCAACTTCCTGCACAGCCCCAACGTCACCTCCCGGATCCAGGTCACCCGGCTTGTCGACGGAGCAGTGGTGCACACCGCCAGCAAGTCCGGCACCGGGTCGTTGAGCACCACCTGGCCGTCGCTGGGGCAGCCCCGCGGCCAGTTCCGGATCCAGTCCTTCGCCCGGCGGGCGGTGGCGTCGGGCTTCGCCAACGCCGGCTGCACCCTCCAGTCGGAGGCGGAACTCTCGAACATCGTCGTCAACCTCGACAACGCCGCGGCGGTCTCGGTGCACCTGCCCAGCGCGGTGACCACCGGCGAGTCGCTGCCGATCGAACTGCGAAGCACCGTGGTCGGCACCGGCGTGACCGGCCAGCCGCTCGGCGACCGGCAGGTCACTGTCACCGTCGACGGGGTCGGCGACGTCGTCGTCACCACCGACGCCGGCGGCAACGCCCAGACCACCGTGCCGCTGCCCGACCTGCCGGCCGGACCGCTCCAGGTCACCGCAGCCGTGACCACCGATCCCTTCTACACCGGACTCGACGGGACGGCCAGCACCACGCTGACCCACCGCCCCACCGCCACCTTCTATCGCGGTGACACCCGGCAACAGCCCGGACGCACCGCCCGGCTGATCGGCCAGCTGATCGACGTCACCCCGGGCAGCACCCGGTTCGGCGACGCCGTGCCGAACCAGCCGATGACGCTCACCTTCGAGGGCGACCCGGGGCAGGCCACCACCAACCTGACCGGCCGCGCCGTACGCACCGTGGCCGTCACCGGGGAGTCCCGCACCGTGAGGGTCGAAGCCGACTTCGACGGCGACGACGTGTACGCCGCCAGCGGAGCCGCAGCCTGGTTCTTCATCGGCGATGACGCCGCCGAGCCGGCGCCGATCGAGTCCGGACCCGGCGGCAGCCTCACCGGCGCGATCGAGTCCACGGTCAACTCCCTCGGGCTGGGAAGCCTGCTCGGCGGCCTACTCGGCTCCGTCGTCGACGACCTCGCCGTCGCCGTCCTGGACACCGTCGACTCGATCGACGACCTGCTCGCCGCGCTCGGCCTCGGTGACGAGGACGCGCTCGATGACCTGGTCGCCACTCTGGACAGTGCGCTGCACCTGCTCGGCGAGGAGTCACTGACCCAGATCCTCGGGGCACTCCTGGACCCGCTGACCGCCCAGATCGGCAGCTCCGGACAGGTCGTCGACATGGCGCTCGACGGCATCTTCGCCGGTCTGATCGCCCACCCGCAGTGGGGCGAGTACGTCGACACGGCCACCTTCGACTGGCGCTCGGTGCACGTGGACGCCGACGGCGGCCGGGTGACCCGGCAGTTCAACTCGATCATCGGCATCCCGCAACCGTTGGACGTCACCGGTGATGGCAACCCCGACGTGCTGGCCAACCTGACCTTCGCCACCGGCGTCGCCTCGCTCGGGTTCAGCAACGTCGACGACGCGATCGAGTTGGTCCTCGACCTCGGCGGCGACCCGACCGCCGTGGTGCCCCGACTGGAGATCGCTCGACTGCCCGGTGCGCCGGCCGACCTGCCGCTGAGCCTGCAGGCGATCCTGACGCTCCCCGGCGACGACCACGAGTACCGCTTCGGCTACGACACCCGTGCCAGCAACGCCCCCGAGGGATTCCGCGCCGAGGTGCTTCTCGGCGACGGTGGCGCCGCCCTGCAGGTGGCTTCCCGAGGTGAGGACGCGCTGAAGGTCACCGGTGCGCTGGTGCCCTCGGCCGCCGGTGACGACGAGCCGGGCGCCGGGCCCGACGAGCCTACCGGCCTGGACGACGAGCCCAGCCCGGACACGTCGGCCCCGGCCGAGCAGCGGTTCGCCGTCGGGTTCAGCACGGCACCGTCGTCGGCCCGGATCGCCATCGACCTCGGCTCCGGGGCAGCCGACCAGCAGTTGGCGGCCGCACTCTCCACCGAGGAACCGACCCTGATCGGACTCGAGTTCGTTGACGACACCGGCGGCGACCGGACCTTCATCGCCGACGGGCTCCTGGACAGCGTGGACGGCACCCTGGGCGTCTCCCTCGCCGGCAGCGCCGACGACGGCCTCGCCGCCGAACTGCGCAGCGACAAGCCGCTCGACGCGATCTCGCTGCGGGCGCGCACCCTGGAGGCCGGAGCGGTCGTCGACGACATCCGGCTCGGCCTGTTCGACGTGCCGGACACGATCTCCTTCGTGCTCGGCGCGGACGGCAGCGGTGAGCTGACCACCAGTGCGCCGATCGGCATCTTCGAGGCCGGGTACGCGTCCGGACGAGAGATCGCCCTGCTCGAGGACGAGTCCTACCTGCACCTGATCGCCGACGCCGACACCCAGTCGATCGCGCTGCGGCTGCCGGGCTTCGAAGGGATGGCGCTGAGCCTGGGAGACCAGATCGGCGTGGCGCTGACCATGGCGCCCACCCCGTTGCGGGCCCTGGTCGACCAGGACGGGCTGCTGCTCGACGCCCACATCCTCGACGCTCCGCGACAGTTGGGCATCGGCCTCTCCGCGGACGGCGAGATCGAGGTCAGTGGCTCGGCCCCGATCGAGTTGGTGACCGTCCAGGCCAGGAACGACGACGGCCTGTTCAGCGGCGCCACCGACGTTGACCTGCGGCTGGAGCAGATCCCGTCGCTGCTGCGCGTGGGCATCGAGGAGTCCGGAGTGGTCTTCGAGACCGGCGGTGACCCGATCGGGCTACTGGAGCTGCACGCACACTCCGGTGACCCGGTCACCGTCCCCGGCGGCGGCGACGGGCTGTTCCTGCGGTCCGGCCCCGAGGCACTCACCCTGGCCGGCCGGATCGAGGGCCTGCGCGGCATCGAGGCCTCCCTCGGCGACACGCCGGACGTGCTGCTCGACACGGTGGCCGGGAACATCTTCACGGTCCTGCTCCAGGACGTGGACGGTGCCGGCACGGTGACCAACGAAACGCTGGCCACCCTGGACCGGCTGGTGCCGAACATGCGGTTGGCGCTCTCCGATGTCGAAGGGGCGCTGCTGCTGAACTACTCCGCCGACGAGCCCACCACCAGCCTCAGCTTCGAGATGGGGGGTCTCTCCGGTTCGATCGGCAACCCACTGCCCACCGAACTGCTGGTCTGCATGGCCGACGACGAGGCCTGCCTGCCGCAGGTGGGGATCGAGGACCCGTCGTTGGGGTCGATCAGGTTCG
Organism: Nocardioides limicola; assembly: GCF_016827675.1. GTDB lineage: Bacteria > Actinomycetota > Actinomycetes > Propionibacteriales > Nocardioidaceae > Nocardioides > Nocardioides limicola. The sequence continues at coordinate 117,195 of NZ_JAERJA010000004.1, forward strand.
CCGGCAGCGACTACACCACCATCAACCTCGACGATGACTCCGGCGGCCTGTCCGCGGAGAACCTGCGGGTCCGGGTGCTGGAGTTGACCGGTGAACTCGACGCCGACGACGGTGGTGACGTCTACCTCAACACCACCGAGTTCGGTGGCGACTGCGGCGCCGCCGGCTGCCGCTACCCGATCCAGGGTGGCCGGGTCTTCGCTGACCTGGGCGGTGCGGCGCTGACCTTCGTGCCCGGGGTGGGCTTCGAAGCGGTCGACGCGATCACGCACCTGAAGGTCGACAAGCTCTTCGGTCAACCGATCGGGCTGAGCGGCACCGGTGGCACCGGCCAGGTGATCTGTGTCCCGGCCACCCGGCTGGACGTGACCGTCCGGGTGCCGATCCTGGGCAACATCACCCTCAATGTGCGCGATGCGCTCTGCAATGTGAATCGGACCGGCTGAGGAGTATTGACGAGCGGTTGATTCCGCTCGAATGAATCGGCCGACGCGGCCCCTGCGCCCTCACGCGCAGGGGCCGCGTCGAATGCTGTCGGGACCAAGGGCCCTTGAAAAGTCACAGAATTGTAGAAATGAACGGGCTTCTGTCATGCTCATGGGAGCGACTTCAACCAAAAGGGAATGATTCATCATGGCTCAGAAAGTGCAGATTCTCCTCGTCGACGACATTGACGGCACGGAGGCGGATAGCACCGTGACGTTCGGTCTGGACGGGACCACCTATGAGATTGACCTGAACGAGAAGAATGCAGCGGCATTGCGCGAGGCGCTGGCGCCGTACATCGGCCACGCCCGCAAGGTCTCCGCGACCCGGCGTACCCGACGCGGCCGTGGCGCTGCCGCCACGTCGGCCGGCAGCACCGCCGAGATCCGGGAGTGGGCGCGGGCCAACGGCTTCGAGGTCTCCGACCGCGGCCGCATCTCCGAGGAGGTTCGGGCCGCCTGGGCGGCAGCCAACTGACCCCTCGGGAGGCTCTTGTTCGCTGACAGCGCACTTGTGGGGTTCCGGGAACACGTAGGCTGGTCCCAGACGTTGAAGAAGTCGAAGCCACACCGGGATTCGGCGACAGAAGGGTGCCCACATGTTCGAGCGGTTCACCGACCGGGCCAGGCGAGTCGTTGTGCTCGCCCAGGAAGAAGCCCGCATGCTCTCCCACAACTACATCGGCACCGAGCACATCCTGCTCGGGCTGATCCACGAGGGGGAGGGTGTCGCCGCCAAGGCCCTGGAGAGCCTGGACATCTCCTTGGAGGCGGTCCGAGCTCAGGTCGAGGAGATCATCGGCCAGGGCCAGCAGGCGCCGAGCGGCCACATCCCGTTCACCCCGCGCGCCAAGAAGGTGCTCGAGCTGTCACTGCGCGAGGCGCTGCAGCTCGGCCACTCCTACATCGGCACCGAGCACATCCTGCTCGGCTTGATCCGTGAAGGTGAGGGCGTCGCCGCCCAGGTGCTGCAGAAGCTCGGCGCCGACCTGAACCGGGTCCGCCAGCAGGTGATCCAGCTGCTCAGTGGCTTCCAGGGCAAGGAGAGCGCCGCTGCGGGCGCCCCCAGCGGCGGCCAGGGGGAGGCGCCCAGCTCGTCGCTGGTGCTCGACCAGTTCGGTCGCAACCTGACCCAGGCAGCCCGCGAGGGCAAGTTGGACCCGGTGATCGGCCGCGAGACCGAGATCGAGCGGGTCATGCAGATCCTGTCCCGGCGTACCAAGAACAACCCGGTGCTGATCGGCGAGCCCGGCGTCGGCAAGACCACCATCGTCGAGGGCCTGGCGCAGGACATCGTCAAGGGCAACGTGCCCGAGACGCTTAAGGACAAGCACATCTACACCCTCGACCTCGGTGCTCTGGTGGCCGGTTCCCGCTACCGCGGCGACTTCGAGGAGCGCCTCAAGAAGGTGCTCAAGGAGATCCGCACCCGCGGCGACATCGTCCTGTTCATCGACGAGATCCACACCCTGGTGGGTGCGGGTGCCGCCGAGGGCGCCATCGACGCCGCCAGCATCCTCAAGCCGATGCTGGCTCGCGGCGAACTGCAGACCATCGGCGCCACCACCCTCGACGAGTACCGCAAGTACCTGGAGAAGGACGCTGCGCTGGAGCGCCGCTTCCAGCCGATCCAGGTCGCCGAGCCGTCCATCGCGCACACCATCGAGATGCTCAAGGGGCTCCGCGACCGGTACGAGGCGCACCACCGGGTGACGATCACCGACGAGGCGCTGGTCTCCGCCGCCACCCTGGCCGACCGCTACATCTCCGACCGGTTCCTGCCGGACAAGGCCATCGACCTGATCGACGAGGCCGGCTCCCGGCTGCGGATCCGCCGGATGACCGCACCGCCGGACCTGCGCGAGTACGACGAGAAGATCGCCGACGTGCGGCAGCGCAAGGAAGGCGCCATCGACGGCCAGGACTTCGAGGCCGCAGCCCGGCTGCGGGACGAGGAGAAGCAGCTCATCCTGCGCAAGGCCGAGCGCGAGAAGCAGTGGCGCGCCGGTGACATGGACCAGGTCGCCGAGGTCGACGAGGAACTGATCGCCGAGGTGCTCGCCGTGGCGACCGGCATCCCGATCGTCAAGCTCAGCGAGGAGGAGTCCACCCGTCTGCTGAAGATGGAGGACGAGCTCCACAAGCGGGTCATCGGTCAGGAGGAGGCCGTCAAGGCGCTCTCCCGGGCGATCCGGCGTACCCGCGCCGGCCTGAAGGACCCCAAGCGTCCCGGCGGCTCATTCATCTTCGCCGGCCCCTCCGGTGTCGGCAAGACCTGGCTCTCCAAGTCGCTGGCCGAGTTCCTGTTCGGTGACGAGGACGCGCTGATCCAGCTGGACATGAGCGAATACGGCGAGAAGCACACCGTCTCCCGGCTCTTCGGTTCACCTCCGGGCTACGTCGGCTACGAAGAGGGCGGCCAGCTCACCGAGAAGGTGCGCCGCAAGCCGTTCTCGGTGGTGCTTTTCGACGAGGTCGAGAAGGCTCACCCGGACATCTTCAACTCGTTGTTGCAGATTCTGGAAGAGGGTCGCCTCACCGATTCCCAGGGCCGGGTGATCGACTTCAAGAACACCGTCATCATCATGACCACCAACCTGGGTTCCCGCGACATCAGCAAGGGCGTCAGCCTCGGATTCCAGCAGGGCGCTGACACGGTCGGCTCCTACGAGCGGATGAAGAGCAAGGTGTCCGAAGAGCTCAAGCAGCACTTCCGGCCGGAGTTCCTCAACCGGGTCGACGAGATCATTGTGTTCCCGCCATTGACGGAGACGCAGATCGTCGCGATGGTCGACAACATGATCGATGCGGTGGAGCTGCGGCTCAAGGACCGCGACATGTCGCTGGAGTTGACCACGGCCGCGAAGGAACTGCTCGCCCACCGCGGCTTCGATCCGGTGCTCGGTGCCCGCCCACTGCGGCGCACCCTGCAGCGCGAGATCGAGGACGTGCTCGCCGAGAAGATGCTCTACGGAGAGGTCGGACCGGGACAGATCGTCAAGGTCGACGTCGAGGGCGACGGTCCGGGCGCGAAGTTCACCTTCGAGGGACACAAGGTGTCGGCGCTTCCCGACGCCCTGCCTCTCGAGGCTGCGGTGATCGAGGGCGTCGTCGACGCCCCGGCGGAGGGCGAGAAGTCCGAAACCGACTGATGATCGTCACCGCGACCACGCTCAAGGACGACCTCACTTCGGTACGCCGGTTCGTCGCCGGCAACACGGCTGGCGGCGTCGACCACCTGATGGTGTTCCTCGACGCCGACCAGCCCGAAGTGGCCGCGTGGTTGGGCGAGCATCCGCACGTCACCTGCATCCGCACCGACACGAGCTGGTGGGCGGGGGAGCGGCCGGCGAAGCTCAACGAGCGACAGCGGCTCAACGCCAACGTCGCCAAGGCTGTGTGCGCGGCCCTGGGTGGCGTCGACTGGGTCTTCCACATCGACGCCGACGAGGTGGCCCAGATCGACCGGGCGGAGTTGGCCGGGGTGCCGGCCGAGGCCGCAGCGGTGCGGCTGACCCCGATGGAGGTGGTCAGCGAGTCGGCGCCGGCCGGGGAGCCGCGCTGGTTCAAGCGGCTCGCCTCCGACGACGAACTCACCCTGCTGCACACGCTCGGGGTGATCGACCGACCCCACAACGGCGCCTACTTCCACGGCCACGTCGACGGCAAGGTGGGGATGCGGCCCGGCCTCGAGCCGTGGCTGGCGTTGCACCAGGTGGTCGATGCGGACCGGAACCCGCTGGACGCGGTCACCGGCGCCGGCCTGCAAGTGCTGCACTACGAGTCCTGGTCCGGGGAGGAGTTCGTCCGCAAGTGGACCGCCCTGCTCGAGGCCGGTCCGATGGCCAACTTCCGGGCCGGCCGGGAGCCCACCGCGATCGCGCTGCGCACCCTGATCGGCCGCGGACTGGACCCCGACACCACCCGGAAGTACCTGCTCCGAATCTTCGAGCGGACCACCGCCGACGACCTGGCCACGTTGCGCGACCTCGGCCTGGCCGTGGAGGTGGACCCGGCCTCGGGCACCCACCGACCCGAGTCGCTCACCGCCGACGCGGCCGCGCGGCTGGGCGACCTGATCGAGCGGGCCCGCTCGGCCCCCAAGAAGCACTTCCGCCCCGGTGGGGACACCGGGGCCGTGGCCGCCGCGCTCGGCCTCGCCGCCCCGGTCAGTCGAGGGCGAAGGTTCGCTCGCCGGTCCTGACCACGTTCGTCCAGGCAACGAGGGCTCGCGTCTGCGGCTACCCGGGCACCTGCTCCTTCAGCGTGTGCTCATCCTCGTTCACAAGGCTACGAGCTTCCAAAGAACCCAGTGCGGTTCACTTCTCCAGTTCGCCCAAAGGACGCAGCCGCAGGTGGTCCACCTCGTGGCCCGATAGCAGTCCGCGTTCGGCGAGAACTCCCAAAGCTTCGTTGCGCTCCTGCAGCAGTTGGGAACGTGACGCCTCGCTGAGTTCGTTCACAAAGATCCGCACGCCGCGCGGACTGTGCGCTCCCGGCCTGCTCAGCAGTTGATAGACCACCGTGAGAACAGAGAACACCACGAGGAGCCCTGTGAGGAGCAGCATCGCGGTGGCCGATCCATGGAACTCGTCACGTCGACCTCGCTCCAACAGCAACGTCAGCGACCCGAGAACCAGATACCAACTAGAAATGCCGATCGCCGCGCCATCACGGCACCTGCCCCGACGCAGCCAAGCTGCGAAGAACCACAACACGAAGACCAAGCCAACGCCGGAGGTTGCAGCCGCCATGGGATACGCAACATCCAGGCTGAACGGCCGGTACGAAGGTAACCCGATCGGCGACTGGACAAATCCAACGTACCCAAACACCGGGGCAGCAACGACGCAGGCCATCACAAGGTACCGCACAAGATGCCAGGTGAGATTCAGCTTCGACGGGACATAGTCGAACGAAAGCCGCCCCCGGTTGTCCGGAGCCATACTGAGGACGACATTCTCCAGAGCAACGAGGTCATGTGGGTCCGATCGTTGGACCCGCGATGCCCATGTGACGGCGTCGACGTACGCCTGGCGCCCGCTTCCGCGGCTACTCATCGCTCACCACACCCGGATCCTCCGCCCCACCCGGGCTCCAACTCGCCACCCGAGACATCCCGTCAGCATCAATGCCGCGGGTGGCTACAGCATAGTGCTGCGCCGAGTGCCTGCGATCTGGAAGGGCAGGAATCCCATATGGATAGAAGCCCAGGCCGATTCAAGCGATGAGCTCAAGGAGCTCCGTGAGCTTCACTGATGGTGACGTTCGCCGCCCCGGTCAGTCGAGGGCATAGGTTCGCTCGCCGGTCCTGACCACCAGACCGTCGGCCAGCAGCGAGCTCAGACACCGATCCCGCTGCGCCGCGTCGGACCACACCGCCTCCAGGCGGCTCAGGTGCACCGGCCCCTCGGCCTCCCGCAGCACCGCCATCAGTCTGCCGCGCACCTGGCGGTCGGTGCCCGCCCACGCCTGCCCGCGGTGGGCCGGGCCGTCGTAGGCCGGTCGCCCCGCGGCCAGCCACGCACACCGGTCACGCACCGGGCAGCGGTGACAGGCCGGCTCCCTGCTGGTGCACACCAGTGCCCCCAACTCCATCGCCGCCACGCTCCAGGCCGCTGCGGTGCTGCCGTCGAGGGGCAGCAGCGCCTCGGCCAACTCCCGCTCGGCCCGGGTCGGTGACGGCCGGGGCAACTCCTGCCCGGCTCCGGCCCGGGCCAGCACCCGACGCACGTTGGTGTCCAGCACCACGTGGCGCTGACCGAACGCGAACGACGCGATCGCTGCGGCGGTGTAGTCGCCGACGCCGGGAAGCGCCCGCAACTCCTGGTACGACGCAGGCACCTCGCCACCGTGACCGGCGACGATCTCGCCGGCCGCGGCGTGCAGCCGTTGGGCGCGACGCGGATACCCGAGTCGACCCCACGCTCGGACCGCCTCGCCGCTGGTCTCCGCGGCCAGGTCGGCCGGCGTCGGCCAGCGCTCCAGCCACTCCAGGTAGACCGGCAGCACCCTGGCCACCGGCGTCTGCTGCAGCATGAACTCGCTGACCATCACCGCCCACGGAGTCGCCGACCCGTCGCGCCACGGCAGATCGCGGGCGTGCCGGTCGTACCACTCAAGGAGCGGCTCGAGCAGGGGCTGCGACGTCACGGCCGTGATCCTAAGGGCCTCACGTTTGTGCACCTGCAGGAGTCGGCGGGTTCCGCGGCGATGTCGACGCTCCTAGTGTGCCAAGGGCGGCCACTCAGGCCCAGCGGCCCCCACCCCGGGCCGCACTCTCGGAGAAAGGACACCATCCCATGTCCCACGTCCAACCCCGCCGAACCCGGCGGATACTCACCACGCTCGGCGTCTCCGCCGCAGCGTTGGCTCTGGCGGCCACACACGCCGCGGCGAGCCCAGGCAAAGGTCCGTCCGGACCGGCCGCCAAACCCGAGCAGACCGCGCCGCTGATCGGAGCCGACGCCCCAGGCGCACTCAAGGACCGCTACATCGTGGTGCTGTCCGGGAACGCCAAGGCAGCCGACAACAGCCGAGCCCAGGACCAGGCGCGGGCTCGCGGCGGGCGGGTCAGCCACAGCTACGGCACCGCACTGCGCGGCTTCGCCGCCGAACTGCCGCCGGCCGCGGTCCGCGCCCTGCAGCGGAACCCGCACGTCGCCTACGTGGAGGCGGACCGGCAGGTCACCGCGATCGCCGAACAGTCGAACCCCACCTGGGGCCTGGACCGGATCGACCAGCGGAACCTGCCGCTGGACTCGGTCTACCGCTACGAGCGCACCGGTGCCGGAGTGACGGCGTACGTCATCGACACCGGCGTGGCCGGCCACAGTGAGTTCACCGGGCGACTGACCAGCGGCTACACGGCCATCAACGACGGCCGCGGCACGTCCGACTGCAACGGGCACGGCACCCACGTCGCCGGCACCGTCGGCGGCTCCACCTACGGGGTGGCCAAATCGGTCACCATCGTCCCGGTCCGGGTGCTCAACTGTCAGGGTTCGGGGACCAACGCCGGTGTGATCGCCGGCGTCGACTGGGTCACCGCGCACCACGACGGCCGTCCCGCGGTCGCCAACATGAGCCTCGGTGGCGGTGCCTCGTCGGCCCTGGACACCGCGGTCACCAACTCGATCCAGAGCGGCGTGACCTACGTGGTCGCCGCAGGCAACGACAACCGGAACGCCTGCAACTACTCGCCGGCGCGGGTCGCCGCGGCGCTCACGGTGGGCGCGACGACCAGCAGCGATGCACGGGCGTCGTACTCCAACTACGGCTCCTGCCTGGACATCTTCGCGCCCGGTTCGTCGATCACCTCGGCCTGGCACACCTCGACCACAGCCACCAACACCATCAGCGGCACCTCGATGGCGGCACCGCACGTGGCCGGGGTCGCCGCACTGCACCTCGAGGCTGGTCAGGGAGGGACGCCGGGCGCCATCTCCGCGGCGATCCTCGACAACGCCACCCCCAGCAAGGTCACCAACCCCGGCTCCGGCTCCCCGAACCGGCTGCTGTTCTCGCTGTCCGACTCCGGGACGACACCCCCGCCACCGCCGCCGCCGGCGCCCGGGAACCTGCTCCAGAACCCCGGCTTCGAGTCCGGCAACACCGGGTGGAACGCGACCTCGGGAGTGATCACCAACTCGACGGCCCGGCCGGCCCGGACGGGATCGTGGAAGGCGTGGCTCAACGGCTACGGCAGGAGTCACACCGACACCGTCGAGCAGACCGTGACGATCCCGTCGGGCGGCACCGCGCAGCTCTCCTTCTGGATCCGCATCGACACCGCGGAGACGACCGGTTGGTTCGCCTATGACCGGTTGCAGGTGCAGATGGTGGCAGGTGGCTCCACCACCACCCTGGCCACGTACTCCAACCTGGACGCCACCGGCACCTATGTGCAGAAGCAGTTCAATCTGTCCGGGTACGCCGGGCAGGTGGTGACACTGCGGTTCGTGGGCACCGAGGACGCGACGCTGCAGACCAGCTTCGTCATCGACGACGTCGCCATCAACGTCTCCTGACCGCACCGACCCGCCGGCCCGGTCGCACTCCTCGGGGAGTGTGACCGGGCCGGCGTCAGTGAGTTCGCCGCACCCCCGGTGTGGCAGCCACAGGACGGACTCGCCGGTGGATAACGTGGCCGCATGACTGCCCTCGCCCGTCCTCGGGGCCCGTTGCCGGCCCGCGTGTACTGGTTCCGCCGGGGTCTGCTGCTGCTCACGGTGGTGGCCCTGGTGGTCGGAGTGGCCAAGCTCGCCGGTGGCGCCGGCGAGGACAACCCCGCTGCGGTGCTCAGCGGGCAGCAGCTCCAGCCCGCTCCGGGCGGTGAGCTGGACTCCGGCGGCGAGACGGACGCCGAGGCGGGCACCGATCCGGACGCCCAGGAAGAGCCCCAGGCCAAGCCGAACAAGAAGAAGAAAAAGAAGCAGCCTGAACCGGAGGAGGAGCCGCTCCCCGAACCCGAGGGTGCGTGCGCGCCCCGGGACCTCGTCGTCACCCCGGTCTTCGACAACCCCACCGCCGGCTCCACGGTCCGGATCGATCTGGAGTTCACCACCCGTGAGGCGCTCGCCTGCACCTTCGTGGTCGACCGGGCCAGCGTGATCGCCAAGCTGACCTCCGGGAGCGACGACATCTGGACGACCCGGCACTGCCCCGGCGGGCTGGCGAAGCCACAGACCGTGATCGCCCGGCAGGAGGTGCCCGGGGTGGCCACCATGCGTTGGTCGGCGCGCCGCTCCGACGCCGAATGCAGCAACCGGACCAGTTGGGCGTTGCCGGGCTGGTACCACCTCGAGGTGGCCGCCTTCGGTGGCGAACCCGCCAAGGTGCAGTTCCAGTTGCGCAAGCCGCAGCCCAAGGTGGTCACCAAGACCACGGCGCCCAAGCCCAAGAACGGCTGAGGAACCTCAGTAGCGCTCGACGATGCTCGACTCGGCCAGCCGGGAGAGCCCCTCGCGGACCCCGCGAGCCCGCTGCTCGCCGACGCCCTCGACCTGGAGCAGGTCCTCGATGCTGGCCGACAGCAGCTTCTGCAGGCCCCCGAAGTGCTCGACGAGCCGGTCACCGACCTGCTGCGGAAGCCGCGGCACCCGGGCCAGCAACCGGTGGCCGCGGGGAGAAACCGGGCTGTCCAGGTCGATCGCCGTCGCCAGGCCGAGGGTCTTGGCCATCTGACTCGGGTCGACCAGGTCGGTCGGTGACAGGGCGCCGATCCTCGCCAGCGTGGCGGCCACGTCGTCCTCGCTGTCGGAGGGCAGGTAGTCGCGCAGCACCAACTCCCGGTCGGCGTCGACACCGGTGATGAGTTCGTCCAGTTGCAGCGACAGCAGCCGGCCGTCGCTACCGAGCTCCAGCACGTAGTCCTCGATCTCCTGAGCGATCCGGGTGACCATCTCCAACCGCTGCGCGACGGTTGCGACATCCCGGACGGTGACCAGATCCTCGATCTCCAACGCCGACAGCGAGGAGGCGACCTCGTCGAGCCTGGCCCGATAGCGCTCCAGGGTGGCCAGTGCCTGATTGGCCCGGGACAGGATCTGTCCGGACTCCTCGATCACGTGCCGGTTCTCGCCGACGTACGCCGCGATCAGCTGCATCGACTGTGACACCGACACCACCGGCAGACCCGTCTGCCGGGCCACCCGCGACGCTGTCCGATGCCGGGTGCCGGTCTCGTCGGAGGGGATCCTCATGTCCGGCATCAGATGCACTGCAGCTCGGTGGATGGTGTGCAGGTCGGCGGTGAGGATGATCGCACCGTCCATCTTCGCCAGCTCACGGAGACCGGTGGCGGTGAACGGGACATCCAACTGGAAACCACCCGAGGAGATCGCCTCGACCGTCTCGTCGTAGCCGAGCACGATCAACGCACCGGTGCGGCCACGGAGGATCCGCTCCAGGCCGTCGCGCATCGCCGTTCCGGGCGCGATCGAGGCGAGGGTGGCGCGCAGTGCGCCGCCGGCCTCGGTGCGGTCGATCATTGCTGTCCCCTGGTGGCAGGTTGCGGCGCCGGAGCGCGTGGTCACTTCTCAAGAATCAGTGTAGGGCCGGGTGAGCGTGGTGCCGACCGACTTAGGGCGTTCCAGAGGTTGAGGCGTCGCCGCGGACCACCGGGACCGCCTCCTACGCTGGGGCGGTGAGGATCGCTGTCGTCGCCGCCATGGCCGAAGAGCTCGCCGCCCTCCTCGAGGCAGTCGAGGCACCCGCGGGGCGACAGACGCCGGTCGCCGAGCAGGTGGTCGGGCGGACCCTGGTGCACGGTCGGCTGGCCGGCCACGAGGTGGTGCTGGCGCGCAGCGGGATCGGCAAGGTGGCGGCGGCCTCGACCGCCACCCTGCTCGTCGAGCGGGCGGAGGCGATGCTGATGGTGGGCACCGCCGGCGGCATCGGCGAGGCCGTCCACCCCGGCGACGTGGTGATCGCCGCGGAGTTGTTGCAGCACGACCTGGACGCCTCGCCGCTCTTCCCGCGCTGGCAGGTGCCGGAGACCGGGCGGTCCCGATTCGCCACCGACCACCGACTGACCGCGGCGCTCCAGGAGGCGGCAGACGACCTGGGTGCCGGCGTACACACCGGGCTGGTGGTCAGCGGTGACGTGTTCGTCGGCTCCGCGGCCGCGGTCCGGCAACTGCGTGCCGACCTGCCGGACGCCTTGGCCGTGGAGATGGAGGGCGCGGCGCTGGCGCAGGTCTGCGCCCAGGCCGGCGTGGCGTTCGCGGTGGGCCGGACCATCTCTGATCGCGCCGACGAGGACGCTCACCTCGACTTCGCGACGTTCCTGGCCGGGGTGGCCGCGCCCTACGCCCACGACCTGGTGATCGGTGCGCTGCAGCGACTGCCCTGATCAGGTCACGTGGAGAGCCAGCAGCCGTAGCGCTGAGGCGATGTCGCCGACCTCCAGCACCCGCATCCCGTCCACGGTCCGGGGCCGCTCTGGTGGGGTGGCTCCCCGCTCGCTGGGGACCACGGCGGTGCCGAACCCGAGGCGGGCGGCTTCGGCGAGGCGCTGCGGGAGCTCCCGCACCCGCCGCAGCTCACCGGCGAGCCCGATCTCGCCCATCGCGATCACCCCGCCGGGGATCGCGCGACGGTACTGGGCGGAGGCGATCGCGACCGCCACCGCGAGGTCACTGGCCGGGTCGGAGAGCTTGGCGCCGCCGACGGTGGAGGCGAACACGTCGGCGTCGGAGAGGGTGATGCCGCAGTGCTCCTGCAGTACGGCGAGCACCAGCGCCACCCGCGAGGAGTCCAGACCCGAGGTGGTGCGGCGGGGCCGCTCGCCCTGGGTGCGCGACACCAGCGCCTGCACCTCGGCGAGCAACGGTCGCCGGCCCTCCATGGTCACCGCGACACAGGTGCCCGGCACCTGCTGGGAGTGGTGCTCCACGAAGATGCCGCTCGGGTCGGTGACCGCGCTGATGCCGTCCGGGTTGAGCTCGAAACAGCCGACCTCGTCGATCGGGCCGAACCGGTTCTTGAAGGCACGCACCATCCGGAACCTGGAGTTGCTGTCCCCCTCGAAGTGCAGCACCACGTCGACGAGATGCTCCAGCACTCGTGGGCCGGCGATCGACCCGTCCTTGGTCACGTGGCCGACGATCACGGTGGTGATGTTGCGGGTCTTGGCCATCCGGATCAGTGCGGCGGCGACCTCCTTGACCTGGGTGACCCCACCCGGCACCCCGTCCAGGTCGGTCGACCCGATGGTCTGGATGGAGTCGACGACGAGCAGCTGCGGCTTCACATCGTCGATATGGCCGAGCACCGCGGCGAGATCGTTCTCCGCGGCCAGGTAGAGCTCGTCGCGGACGGCGTCGGTGCGGTCGGCGCGCAGCCGCACCTGAGAGGCCGACTCCTCGCCGGTCACATACAGGGTCCGCAGGGCGGCGCCCGCGGTGCGCGCGGCAACCTCCAGGAGCAGGGTGCTCTTGCCCACCCCCGGCTCACCCGCCAACAAGATGGCGGCTCCGGGCACCAGGCCGCCGCCGAGCACCCGGTCGAGTTCGGCGACGCCGCTGGTCCGGAACGCTGCCTCGGCCACCGACACCTGACCGATCGGGACCGCCGGGCTGCTCACCGGGCCGGCTGCCACCGTGCTGGCTCGGGCTGCGGTCTCCTCGACGGTGCCCCAGGTCTGGCATTCGCCGCAGCGGCCCACCCACTTCGCTGTCTGCCAGCCGCACTCAGTGCAGGTGTAGGAGGGTCGCGTCGCCTTCGCCATGAGCCACACCGTAGGCGACGGCCCCGACAAGTGCGGCTCGAGTGGTGATCCGTGGCCAGATGGCGTCCACAGATCACCACCCAGCGCTGTTGTCCACAGCGTGCCGGCCACCCGGGCTCGTCTGGGGTGAGGCTTCCTGCATGGAGATACCCACCGCGGCGGCCCACCTGCTCGCGCAACAGGATGGCGTGATCAGCCGCAGCCAAGCCCTCGCCGCGGGCTTCGATGACCCGGGCATCAAACGGCTGCGCCGGCGCCGTGAGTGGGTCAGCGTGCACCCGGGCGTGTACGTCAACCACACCGGCCCGCTCACGTGGCAGCAGCGTGCCTGGGCGGCTGTGCTCGCGGTGTCACCGGCTGCGCTCGGTGGTCGCTCGGCGTTGCGTGCGTGGGAGGGCCCGGGAGCCGGATGGGAGGAGGCAGGACCCATCGAGATCATCGTGCCTCGCGAGCGGAACGTGCGTCCTCCGCTCGGCGTGGTCGCCACCCGAGTGACGCGGTTCTACGAGAGGGTCCACGGTGTGCGTCAGCCGCCCCGGCAACGACTCGAGGATGCCGCGATCACGGTGGCGGCACGCGCCAGCAGCGACCTCGAAGCTATCGCGGTGGTTGCTGGTCTCGTGCAGGGCCGCCGGACTACTGCTGCGCGACTCGCCGCAGCACTGGCCGAGCGCGGCCGCACTCGGCGTGGACGCTGGCTCGCGGGCGTACTCGATGATGTCGCCGAAGGAGCATGTTCGGTCCTTGAGCACGGCTACCTCAACCACGTGGAGCGCGCGCACGGGCTGCCTCGGGCGCACCGGCAGCGGCAGGTCGGGACCACCCTGGGGATGGTGTATCGGGACGTGAGTTACGCCGATCTGGTCGTCGAACTCGACGGCCGGCTCTTCCATGACACCGCCCGACAGCGGGACCGTGACCTCGACCGGGACCTGGAAGTGGCTCTCAGTGGTCAGTTGAGCGTGCGGTTGTCGTACGGCCAGGTGTTCGACCGTTCTTGTGCTACAGCCGGGCGGATTGCCGCGCTGTTGATCCAGCGAGGCTGGGCCGGGCCGGCCACTCGGTGTGGGCCGGGTTGCCAACTCCCTGAATGGTGATCCGTGGCCAGATGGCGTCCACAGATCACCACTTAGGTCGTGATCGCCCGATCAGAAGTGTCGCCACCACAGGTTCACGGCGTAGTCGACCTCGAGGTGGCCGGCGGCGACGTACTCGGTGACGATCTGCTCGGCGACCTCCACGGGGAACTCGATCCGCACCACGGCCTCGAAGTCGGCGCGGTTCTGGAAACGCCACACCATGTCCACCGGTGTCCGCGACCAGCCGTGCACCGACCAGAACCGCTCCACCTCGGCCGAGTCCACCTCGGGGTAGCCGCGCCGGAACCAGCCGCCGAAGGTCGATCTGGTCGGGTCGTTGTCGATCACGAACGCGGTGCCGCCGCGGCGCAGCACCCGGTCGAGTTCGGCCAGACCCGGCTCGCAGCCCGGCCCGAAGAAGTACGCCCACCGGGCCTGCACCACATCCACCGAGGAATCCGGGACCGGCAGTCGCTGAGCGGTCCCGTCCAGCACCCGCACGTGCGCGATTCGCCGGACCCGGCGCCGCGCGATCGCGGCCAGCGAGGGGTGCGGCTCGATGCCGGTCACCGTCCGCGCCGACTCCGACCACCGGGGCAGATGGAAGCCACTGCCACAGCCCAGGTCGAGAAGGTCCCGATCGGCCCACGGGGCCACGGCCGCCATCGCGGCCTCGATGCGTCGCTCAGGGTCGACGGCGGCGTTCTCGATCTCGTAGATCGCCGTGTTGTGCCAGATGTTCGGGCTCGGACGCGCGCCGTCCAGCGGCTGCATCCGGGTCAGATCCGGACCAGGCCGCTCGGGGTCTGGAAGACAGCTGCCTGCAGTCCGGGGGTGCCGTTCGGGGCCACCCACTCCAGCTTCACGTCCTCGAGCGGCGCCTCGACCGGCTCGCCGAGCCACTCGCTGACCCGCTGCGGGTCACCGGCGATGTCGAGCTGCGCCAGCGAGTACGCCGGGTCGGCACCCGCACTCGGGTGCTCGCTGGCCGGGCAGGTCCACTCCACGAAGAACGGCAACTGGGGGTCGGCGATCAGGCCGTTGACGCCGATCTGCTTCCAGGTCAACTCCACCCCGTCGGGGCGGTGCCGATTGCCGGCCACCGCCGCGCGGCCGAGCCTGGCCTCGACCACGGACATGTCCTTGACGGCGACGACCCAGCCGAGCCAGCCGCCGCCCAGTTCGGAGCGGGCCTTGACCGCCTGGCCGAACGGGGCCTTGTCCGAGGCCGGATGATCGAGCGCCTCGACGATCTCCAGATAGGTGTCGTCGGCGAGCGGCAGGATCATGTTCCGGGTGCCGAAGCGAGGGTGCACTCCGCCGTCGGTGAACTCCCGTCCCAGCAGTCCGCCGATGCGTTCGGCGGTGCTGGCGAGGCCGTCAGGTCCGGCTGCGAAGGAGAGGTGGTCCAGGCGCATGTCAAGCATTCTGACCCGAGCGCGAATCGTGCCGACAGGTGGGGTCCGGTCTCTCGACGTCGAGACGATCTGTGGTCGGTGGCGGCGGCCCCGGAGCGGGTCAGCGCGGGCTGGCCGGATGCAGCGCCAGCTGTGACCGGGACCGCAGGTGCGCCTCACACATCTGCGCCAGCACGTCGTACGCCTTGGCGCCCATCAGGGCGATCAGCTCGGGACGGTTGGTGACATAGACGGGCTCCACAGCCACGTGCGCCTCGGTGTTCGAGGAGCAGTACCAGTCCAGATCGTGACCGCCGGCCCCCCAGCCGGGCCGGTCGTACTCACCGATGGAGATCTCGGTGTGCTGGCTGCCGTCGGGTCCCTCCACCACCCGGAAGGTACGCCGGATCGGCAGCTGCCAGCACACGTCCGGCTTGGTCTCCAGCGGCTCCATCCCCTTGCTCAGCGCCAGTGCGTGCAGCGCGCAGCCGGCACCGCCGGCGAAGCCGGGGCGGTTCGCGAAGACGCAGGCCTGCTGACCGTCCACCTCGTGGGTGCGGGTCTTCCGCTCACCCTCGTCGTCCAACTCGACCCAGTCCTTGCGCTTGACCGCGCGACCGGGGTGGAACTGCCACAACTCCGGGGTCAGTCGGGCCACCTCGACGGCCACCCGCTTCTCGTCCTTCTTCCCGGAGAAGTGCGCGCCGAGGGTGCAGCAGCCGGTGTCGGGAGAGGACTTGTAGATCCCGTGGCAGCCCTGGCCGAAGATGCAGGTGAAGTTGGAGGTGAGCCAGGTGAGGTCGCAGCGGAAGACCTGGCTGGCGTCGTCGGGGTCGACGAATTCCACGTGGACACGGGGGAATCCCGGTGTGACTTCAGGCATCCGCACAGCCTACGACGGGGTCCAGCAGATAGCGTGGGTCCCATGCGGCTGGGTGTGCTCGACATCGGATCCAACACCGGGCATCTGCTGGTGGTGGATGCGCACGGTGGTGCTGCGCCCCTGCCCGCCTACTCGTACAAGGAGCCGCTGCGGCTGGCCGAGCACCTCGACGGCGAGGGAGCGGTCAGCAAGGACGGCGTGGACGCGCTGATCGCGTTCACCCGGGCGGCGGTCAAGGTCGCCGAGGACAAGGGCTGCGTGGAGATGCTGGCCTTCGCCACCTCCGCGGTGCGCGACTCGGCGAACGCGGACGCGGTGCTGGAGAAGGTGCACAAGCGCTCCGGGGTGCGGATCCAGGTGCTCCCCGGCGAGGACGAGGCGCGACTGACCTTCCTGGCGGTACGCCGCTGGTTCGGGTGGTCGGCCGGGCGCCTGGCCGTCTTCGACATCGGCGGTGGCTCCCTGGAGATCGCCGCCGGGGCCGACGAGTCGCCGGACGTGGCCTGGTCGCTGCCGCTGGGCGCCGCCCGGTTGGCCCGCGACTGGTTCTCCGACGCCGGCGAGGCCGGCATCGACGAGGACCGGCTGAAGAAGCTGCGCCGGTCGATCCGGGCCGAGATCGCCCGCGATGCCGGCAACCTGCTCCGGGCCGGCGCTCCGGACCGGGCCGCGGCCACCTCGAAGACCTTCCGGTCGCTGGCCCGGATCACCGGTGCCGCCCCGTCGTCGGAGGGGCCGCTGGTGCCGCGTTCACTCGAGGCGGCGGCGTTGACGCACTGGTTGCCGAAGTTGATCGAGATGGATCGCGAGGAGTTGCGGCGACTGCCCGGGGTGTCCCCGAGCCGAACCCACCAGATCGTGCCGGGTGCGCTGGTGGCCGAGGCGGTGATGGACATCTTCGACCTGCCCGCCCTGGAGGTCTGTCCGTGGGCGCTGCGTGAGGGCGTGATCCTGGAGCGCTTCGACCAGATCAGCGTGCTGGACACCGGGGTCTGAGATGGTCCTCCCCCCGGAGCCGATCGACCAGCGGGAACGCCCCATGGTCGGTCTGTCCACGTCGTCGATCTTCCCCGAGTCGACGGCACACGGGTTCTCCTATGCGGCCGAGGTCGGCTACGACGCGGTCGAGGTGATGGTCGGCATCGACGCCCTCAGCCAGCAGGTGAGCGCGGTCCAGCAGCTGATCGACCACCACCAGGTGCCGGTCTGTGCCGTGCACGCACCCTGCCTGCTGTTCACCCAACGGGTGTGGGGGCTGGAGCCGTGGGGGAAGTTGGAGCGGTCCGCGGAGATGGCGCAGGCGGTCGGCGCCGACGTGGTCGTCGTACACCCACCGTTCAGGTGGCAGAAGCAGTACGCCCGTGAGTTCGTGGACGGCATCGCCGCCCTGGAGGAGTCGACCGGGATCGCCTTCGCGGTGGAGAACATGTACCCCTGGCGGGCCTCCAACCGGCGCGGGATGGAGATGTACCTGCCCGGCTGGGATCCCTCGACGGAGAACTACGCCAACACCACCCTCGATCTCTCCCATGCGGCCATCGCGTTGGACGACGTGGTGGAGATGGCCAAGCGGCTGGACTCCCGGCTGCGTCACATCCATCTCACCGACGGCACCGTCTCCGCGCGCGACGAGCACATGGTGCCGGGCCGGGGTGACACCCGGGCGGCCGAGTTGCTGCAACTGCTGGCGGCGCGCGGGTTCGCCGGTCACGTGGTGGTCGAGATCAACACCCGGCGGGCCGAGGACCGCGACGCTCGGGTCGCCGACCTGGTCGAGTCGCTGGAGTTCGCGCGCACCCACTTGGGGCTCGACGAGCGATGACGTCGGCAGCGCCCGGCCGGCGAGGTCGCCGCCCCGGCTCCCCGGACACCCGGGCGGCGATCCTCAGTGCCGCACGAGCGGCGTTCGCCTCCGGCGGTTTCGCGGGCAGCACGGTCCGCGGCATCGCTGCCGATGCGGGGGTGGACGCGGCGCTGATCCACCACTACTTCGGCAGCAAGGCGGATCTGTTCGTGGCCGCGTTGGAGTTGCCTGCCGACCCGCGCATCCTCCTCGCCGAGGCGGTGGCCGGGGGCGCCGAGGGCGCGGCCGAGCGGATGCTCCGGGTCTTCCTGACGGTGTGGGACGACCCGGAGATGCGGGCGCCGCTGCTGGCGATGATCCGGGGCGTCTTCGAACCGAGTGGGCGCACGCTCATCCGGGACGGGTTCCTGGCCGTGGTGGTGCTGCCGATCGGCCGGCAGTTGGGGATCGACGAGCCGGAGCGGCGGATGCCGGTGGCGGCCAGCCAGGTGATCGGCCTGATCATGATGCGCTACCTGCTCGAGGTGGAGCCGCTGGCCTCGATGCCGGCCGATGAGGTGGTGGCCATCTATGCCCCCACCCTGCAGCGGTACCTGACCGGCCCGCTGGCCTGACCGACCCGACCCTTGTCATCAGCAGAAGTGATTGCTTATAATTCAACGCATGATGAATAACGCTGTCTCTGCCACCGACCTGCATGTGGTCAGATCGGGACGGGAGGTGCTGCGGGGCATCGACCTCACCCTCGCCCGCGGTGAAGTGACCGGTCTGCTGGGCCCGTCCGGCTGCGGCAAGACCACCCTGATGCGGACGCTGGTCGGCGTACAGGGAGGCGTCTCCGGCACCGTGACGGTGCTCGATGCCCGGGCCGGAGCCGCCGAACTGCGGTCCCGGATCGGCTACGTCACCCAGGCGGCCAGTGTGTACGACGACCTCTCCGTCACCGAGAACCTGACCTTCTTCGCCCGGATCCTCGGAGTCGGACCCGACCGGGTCGCCGAGTGCCTGGCCCTGGTCGACCTGGCGGATCAGGACTCCCAACTGGTCAGCACCCTCAGCGGCGGCCAGCGTTCCCGGGTGAGCCTGGCGGTCGCCCTGCTGGGAACGCCGGAACTGCTGATCCTCGACGAGCCCACCGTCGGGCTCGACCCGGTGCTCCGCGAGCAGTTGTGGGCGAGCTTCCACCGGCTGGCTGAGGCGGGTGCGGCGGTGCTGGTGTCGAGCCACGTGATGGATGAGGCGGAGCGGTGTGATCGGTTGCTGCTGATGCGCGAGGGGCGGATCCTGGCTGACGGCACACCGGCGGCGATCAAGGAGCAGGCCGGCACCGACGACATCGAGCACGCCTTCCTGGCGCTGGTGAGGAGGGCGGCATGAAGCTCTCCCGCACCCTTGCGGTGGCCGGCCGGGTGCTCACCCAGTTGCGCCGCGATCACCGGACCCTGGCGATGCTGCTGTTGCTGCCCTGCCTGCTCATCTCGCTGCTCTGGTGGATGTTCGACGCCGTCGACCCGGGGATCTTCAGCCGGCTCGGCCCGGCCTTCCTGGCGATCTTCCCGTTCTTCGTGATGTTCCTGGTCACCAGCGTCACCACGCTGCGGGAGCGGACGTCGGGGACCTTGGAGCGGCTGCTGGCGATGCCGATGGGGAAGTTGGACCTGGTGCTGGGCTACGCGCTCGCGTTCGGTGCGGTGGCGGTGGTCCAGTCGCTGCTGGCCGTCGGACTCAGCGTCGGCCTGCTCGGCCTGGAGGTGGTCGGGCCGCTGTGGCTGCTGAGCCTGGTCGCGGTCGTCGATGCGGTGCTCGGCACGGTGCTCGGGCTCTTCGTCTCCGCATTCGCCCGCACCGAGTTCCAGGCGGTCCAGTTCATCCCGGCCGTCGTGGTACCGCAACTGCTGCTCTGCGGCCTGCTGGTGCCTCGCGACCTGTTGCCGACGGTGCTGAAGGTGATCAGCGACGTGCTGCCGCTGTCGTACGCCGTGGACGCGATGCTGCACCTGACCCGGTCCGCCACCACCACCGAGGTGTGGCTCGATCTGGCCGTGGTCGGTGGCTTCGTCGTCGGCGGCCTGGCGCTGGGCGCCGCCACCCTGCGCCGGCGTACCGCCTGACCCGTCGCCCACGCCGCGAACGCTGCTGGCGGAACTCCCTGATGTCAGGCACTCCCGACTGTTGTCAGGGGTTGCAACCCCTGACAACAGTCAGCACACCCTGACATCAGGGTGTTCGGCGCGAACCGGGGGGCACGCCGCGGGGGCCCCGGCTAGCCTGAGCCTCATGCCCCTGCTTTGTCGCCCCCTGCTCGCGGCGGCGCGCAGCGAGGCGGCCCGCGGGCTGGTCGAGTCGGTGCCGGGCCTGGTCGGGAGGTACGTCGCGGGGGCCGACGTCGCGGACGCCCTCGAGGTGGCTGCCGGGCTGGTCGAGGCGGGGATGGCGGTGACCGTCGACGTGCTCGGTGAGGACACCCGGGACCGGTCGGCGGCGGAGGCGGCGAGCCTGGAGTACCTGACCCTGCTGGACCGGATCCGGGCCCGCGACCTGACCCGGGACGTCGAGGTTTCGGTGAAGCTCTCCGCCCTCGGCCTCGGGCTCCGCGACGGCACCGGCCCCCGGGTCGCCCTCGAACACGCCCGCCGGATCTGTCGCGCCGCCCACAACGCCGGCACCACCGTCACCGTCGACATGGAGGACCACACCACCACCGAGGCCACCCTCGATCTCGTCCGGGAGTTGCGCCAGGACTTCCCGGCCACCGGGGTCGCCGTGCAGTCGCAACTGCTGCGCACCGAGCGGGACTGCCGGGCACTGGCCATGCCGGGGTCCCGGGTGCGGCTCTGCAAGGGCGCGTACGACGCACCCGCGGCGATCGCGCACCGGCGTCGGGTGGATGTCGACCGGGCGTTCCTCCGCTGCCTGCGGATCCTGCTCGAGGGCGGCGCCACCCCGATGATCGCCAGTCACGACCCGACGATCCTCGGCATCTGCGAAGTGCTGGTGGACCGCTACGGACTCCGCCCGGGGGAGTACGAGTTCCAGATGCTGCACGGCGTCCGCACGGACGAGCAGCGGCGGCTGGCTGAAACGGGTGAGACGATGCGGGTGTACCTGCCCTACGGTGAGCAGTGGTACGGCTACCTGATGCGCCGGCTGGCGGAGCGCCCGCAGAACCTCGCTCTCCTGGCCCGGTCCTTGGTGTCGCACCGATGACCACCATCGACACCAGCGAGGACCAGATGAGCAGCACCGCCCACGAGCCGGCCGGCCTGACCGCGATCATCGGCGCCGGAGTGATGGGGGAGACCCTGCTCTCCGGGTTGATCCGGGCCGGGCGCCGGGTCGACCACCTGATGGTCGGCGAGAAGCGGGCCGAACGCGCCGCCGAACTGGTCGAGCGCTATGGCGTGGAGGTGGTCGGCAACGTCGAGGCCGCCGCCAAGGCGGACACCGTCGCCCTGGTCGTCAAACCCCAGGACATGGCGGCCGTCCTCGACGAGATCGCCGGTGGGCTGCGCCCGGGCCAACTGCTGGTCAGCCTGGCGGCCGGGATCACCACCGGGTTCATCGAGGCCCGGGTGCCCGAGGGGGTCGCGGTGGTCCGGGTGATGCCGAACACCCCGGCGCTGGTCGACGAGGGGATGGCGGCCATCTCGCCGGGCTCACACTGTGACGAGGCGCATCTGGCGGAGGCCGAGGCGCTGCTCAGCTCGACCGGTCACGTGCTCCGGGTGCCCGAGCAGCAGCAGGACGCGGTGACCGCGATCAGCGGCTCCGGGCCGGCGTACCTCTTCTTCGTCGTGGAGTCGATGATCGAGGCCGGTGTCCACCTGGGGCTGCCGCGGGCCACCGCGTCGGAACTGGTGGTGCAGACGCTGGTCGGGTCGGCCAAGATGCTCCGCGAGACCGGCACCCATCCGGCGGTGCTGCGCGAGCAGGTCACCTCGCCGGGCGGCACCACCGCAGCGGCCCTGCGTGAACTCGAGGTGCACAAGGTGCGTGCCGCCTTCCTGGCGGCCATGGAAGCGGCCCGGAACCGGTCCAGGGAACTCGCCGAGGGTCTGTGAGCGGCCTGTGAGCGACGTCGAGAGGGAGTGTCACCAGCATGCGGTGGGTGTCTTCGACTCCTCGCTGACCGAGTACGACTTCGGCCCCCAACATCCGATGGCCCCGGTCCGGATCGACCTGACGATGCGGCTCGCCGCCGCTCTCGGTGTCACTGGTCCGGGGGGCCTCGAACTGGTCCCGGCACCGATGGCGAGCCTGGACGAGATCGCCACCGTGCACGACGGCGCCCTGATCGAGAGCGTGGAGCGCCTGGGCCGCCGTGGCGGCGCCGACCTCGGCCGCGGCCTGGGCAGCGAGGACAACCCGGTCTTCGACGGCATGCATCTGGCCGCCGCGCACGTCGTCGGCGCCTCCTTGGAGGCGTTCCGAAGGGTCGGCAGCGGCAGCGCTCTGCACGCGGTGAACATCACCGGGGGACTGCACCACGCGATGCCGGATCGGGCCTCCGGCTTCTGTGTCTACAACGACATCGCGGTCGGCATCCGGTGGCTCCTCGACCAGGGGGTGGAGCGGGTCGCCTACGTCGATGTCGACGTGCACCACGGTGACGGGGTGGAGCGGATCTTCTGGGACGACCCCCGGGTGCTCACCATCTCGCTGCACGAGACCGGCCAGATGCTCTTCCCCGGCACCGGCTTCCCCGAGGACCTGGGCGGACCGGACGCCCAGGGGACGGCGGTCAACGTGGCACTGCCGCCGGGCACCTCGGACGCCGGGTGGTTGCGGGCCTTCCATGCGGTGGTGCCGCCGCTGGTGCGGGGGTTCGAGCCGCAGGTGCTGGTCACCCAGCACGGCTGCGATTCACACCTGGACGACCCGCTCGCCCACCTGATGCTCACCATCGACGGGCAGCGGGCGGCGTACCAGGCCCTGCATGAGTTGGCCCACGAGGTCTGCGGCGGGAAGTGGGTGGTCACCGGGGGTGGCGGCTACGCACTGGTCGACGTGGTGCCGCGCGCGTGGACGCACCTGCTGGCGATCGTCGGCGGCGGTGCGATCGACCCGGGTACGGCGGTCCCGCAGGACTGGCGGGAGCATGTGCGCACCCGGATGGGTCGGGTGGCGCCGATGCGGATGACGGACGGGCGGACGCCGGCCTACCGGGACTGGCGGGAGGGGTTCGACCCCGACACCTGGCTCGACCGGGCCGTGCACGCGACCCGATCGGCGGTCTTCCCGATGCATGGCCTGGACCCCTGGCCGTGACCCATGCCGCCTCTCGAGCAACTCGACACGCCGTGCTGCTCAGGAAAAACTTCTCGCAAACCCTTCCCCACCAGTCACATCAGGCTCTATTCTCACGTACACCAGCGCAACCGCCGCGGGGCGGGCTGAGGCGCAATGACAAGAGAGCGGTGTGCACATGACAGCCAATTCGGGCGATGTCTCCGGTGCCAAGTTCCTGACGGTCGCTGAAGTGGCCGAGATGATGCGCGTCTCCAAGATGACCGTCTACCGACTGGTCCACAACGGTGAACTGCCCGCGCTGCGCGTCGGCCGATCCTTCCGGGTCACCGAGGACGACGTGAACGCCTACCTTCGCAAGAGCTTCTACGACGCCGGCTGAGCGCTGGCCCCACCCGACTGCTGCCGGAACTGTCCGGAATCCCCCGCCGACGCGGGGGATTCGGCCCTCACCCGGTAGGCTGTGCGGCGACGCCGGGAGTTCTTCCCGGCGGTGAAACACCGCACTTGGCCGCCCTGGGCGGTCTCCGAAAGGTTGTTCCGTGGGTTCAGTCGTCAAGAAGCGCCGTAAGCGGATGTCGAAGAAGAAGCACCGCAAGCTGCTCAAGAAGACTCGCGTTCAGCGTCGCAAGCTCGGCAAGTAAAGGCTTGGCCTCAGCGATGGGACGCAGGGTCGTTCTCGTCACCGGGGTCTCTCGAGACCTCGGTCGCAAGTTCGCGCGCACCATCGCCGCCGATCCCTCCGTGGATCGGGTCATCGGCGTCGACGTGGTGCCGCCCCGCGGCGACATCGGCGACGTCTCCTTCATCCGCGCCGACATCCGGACACCGGTCATCGCGAAGGTGCTCGCCAAGGAGGACGTCGACACCGTCGTCCACATGAGCGTCATCGCCACCCCCGGCTCGGCCGGCGGCCGGTCGACGATGAAGGACCTCAACGTCATCGGCACGATGCAGTTGCTCGCTGCCTGCCAGAAGGCGGAGCTGGTCAAGCACCTGGTGGTGAAGTCGACCACCACCGTGTACGGCGCCTCCAGCCGCGACCCGGCCATGTTCACCGAGGAGATGGGTCCCAAGCGGCAGCCGCGCACCGGCTATGCCAAGGACGCCGCCGAGGTCGAGGGCTACGTGCGTGGCTTCGCGCGTCGGCGCCCGGACACCCGGGTGGTCACGCTGCGCTGCGCGAACGTGATCGGACCCGACGTACAGAGCCCGGTCGCTTCGTACTTCCGGATGCCGGTGATCCCCACCGCGCTGGGCTTCGATCCGCGGTTGCAGTTCCTGCACGCCGACGATCTCCTCGGCGCGCTGCGCCACGCGGTCTTCACCGACGCCGAAGGCACCTTCAACATCGCCGGGGACGGCATCCTGATGCTCTCCCAGGCGCTGCGCCGACTTGGTCGGCCCACGGTGCCCATGCCCAGCTTCGCGGTCAGCGGGTTCGGCTCGCTGATCCGGCAGACCCGGATCGCCGACTTCTCGCCGGAGCAGTTGGGGTTCCTGACCTTCGGACGTGGGGTGGACACCACCCGGATGCGCGAGGAGTTCGGCTTCCAGCCGCAGTACACCACCGACACCGCCTTCACCGACTTCAGCTCCAACATGCCTGCCGGCACGCATCTGCGCGCTCAGGCGATCGAGCGACTCGAGCGCACCCTGGAGGGTGCCGGGTCCCAGGCCCGCCGAGGCCAGCTCAGCGTGGTCGGCGAGACGGGGAGGACTCGATGAACGACGCAGAGATCATTCCGATCGGCACCCGTGGCCGACCGGGCCGCGGCACCGGGAAGGGCAAGCCTTCCAACGCCGCCCGCAACCTTGCCGGGGGCGCCCGTTCGGCGGCGAAGAAGGCGGTCGAGCCGAAGCCGCCCAAGCAGCGCGAACCCGAGTCGATGCCGGAGCCGGAGACGCCGGACCCGGTGGTGCCCGACGAGGTCGCCGAGTCGCCGTTCGGCACCAGCGCCACCTCCGCCAAGGAGCGGCACCCGCTCGCCGGCATCCCGGCCGGGGAGTGGATGACCGCCTTCCAGCAGGCGGCGGTCGAGACCTTCGGGGAGAACTGGGAGCCCCGGCTGGCCCAGTTCCTGGCCTTCCTGCGCCGCCGCGTCACCGGTGACTACACGGTCGACGAGTACGGCTTCGACGCCGAGGTCACGGAGCGGTTCTTCATGGCCGTGCTCCGACCGATCGCGAACAAGTGGTTCCGGATCGAGGTGCGCGGCACCGAGAACGTCCCCGAGACCGGGGGAGCGCTGGTGGTCTCGAACCACTCCGGCACCATCCCGGTCGACGGCCTGATGACCATGGTCACCATGCACGACCGGGTCGGCCGCCCGCTGCGGCCGCTGGCCGCGGACCTGGTGCTCCGGCTTCCGGTGGTGAGCAGCCTGGCCCGCAAGGGCGGCGCCACCCTGGCCTGCAACGAGGACGCCGAGCGGATGCTGCGCGGGGGCGAACTGGTGGCCGTCTGGCCGGAAGGCTTCAAGGGCATCGGCAAGCCGTTCGCCGATCGCTACAAGCTGCAGCGCTTCGGCCGGGGCGGCTTCGTCTCTGCGGCGATCCGGACCGGCGTACCGATCATCCCGCTGTCGGTGGTGGGTGCCGAGGAGATCTATCCGCTGGTCGGCAACATCCCGGCGTTGGCGCGGCTGCTCGGGGTGCCCTACATCCCGATCACCCCGTTCTTCCCGGCGCTGGGCCCGCTCGGGCTGGTGCCGTTGCCGTCGAAGTGGATCCTGGAGTTCGGTGAGCCGATCCGGACCGACGAGCTCGATGAGGGTGCCGCCGACGACCCGATGCTGGTCTTCAACATCACCGACCAGGTGCGCGAGAGCATCCAGCAGTCGCTCTATCAACTGCTGATGGACCGTCAAGGCGTCTTCGCCCGCTGATCCTGGACTGCTCGGAGCCGAACCGGGTTGCGGCGGGTCAGTCGCCGAGCAGGCCGCCGACGGTGTTGCCGACGATGTTGATCGTCCCGTCGAGCAGGTCGGCCACCGGGTCCACGATCGGGGCGAGCACGTCGGACACGCTGGTGGCGTCGGGGTCATCCCCGTCGAGGCGGTCCAGCACCTTGTCAAGGCGGGTGCGGACCTTGCCGGGCGCCTTGGGCGTCTCGGCCACGGGTGCCTCGGCCTCGACCACCGCCTCGGGGTCGACCTCGGTGGGGCTGGCCGGCTCGGTGATGGGGGCGCTCAGGTCAGGCAGTTCGACCTCACCCGGAGTGGACGGCAGGATCGGCACCGCGACCAGTACGCCGGGAGGGGTGAGCGTGTCGGTGGGGCTCTGACCGGCCAGCAGCAACAGCAGTTGCGGGATCTCGGTGACCCCGCCGGTGCAGGCCGGGCAGGCTGTGGCGGCGCGCTCGTCGAGATCGGCCACCACCCGTGCGGAGTTGAGCAGGCTGTCGGTGTTGCTGGAGGGCACCATCACCGACAGCTGGCCGAGGCGCTGCATGCTGGCGGCCGCGAAGTCACGCACCGCCTGGGCGTCGGCAACGCCGGCCCCTTCACTGGTGAGCAGGAGGTCGCCGCCGGTGAGTGCCTGGTCGTCGAAGGAGGCCAACGTGGCGTCGATGGCGGGAATCTTCGCGTCGCGCTGCTGGGCGAGGGATTCGACCTCGTCGAGGCGGGAACTGGCTGCGGACAGGTACTGGGTGCCCTTGCCGGTGTCGCTCAACGCGACCCCCGCCTGGGCACTCTCCATCGCCCGCTTGATCGGGTACAGGGCGTCGCCGGGGAGTGCCGACTGCGAAGCCACCGCCATGGAGGTCGAAGCGCCAATCAGCGCCAGTGCACCGGCACCGACCGCCAATCGCACCTGCGGCCGCAGGGAGGGAGTGTTGCGGGGCAGGCTGAGCTTCTGTTCCATCGCCGTCGGCGAATGGCTTCGCAGTGCGTTGTCGGCCACCTCGAGCAGGTCGCTGCGCAGTTGGCCGACGAACGCCGGGTCCGGCGTCGGGGTCGGCACGCTGCGCAACTCACCCACGAAGCGGATCAGGTCGGCGTACTCGGAGTCGGTGAGCCGGGACGCGGGCGCGTCAACGAGGCGCGCGAACTCCTCCGCGCGCCGCCGTGTCGGCCTCACCGGACTCATCGTGACCACCCTGTCGGTCCATGTGGCGTCTGCCACAGGTTCACACTGTTCAACGACCCAGCGAGGGCCGGGGTTACGTGGACCATGGTCCTCACGATCGTGGGACTCATAGCCCTCGCCAGCCTTCCGGCATCAACTTGGCCAGGTTCCGTACGCCGCGCAACTGCAACTGCTTCACGGCCCCGTCGCTGCGCCCCAGAGCCTGCGCGGTCTCGGCGATGCTCATCCCCTGCAGGAACCGCATCACGATGCATTCCTGCTGTTCGGTGGGCAGCTTCTTGAGGGCTCCCATCAGCGCCTCGTTGGTGAGCGTGGCCAGCACCGTCGACTCCGGCGACTCGGTCGTGGAGTCGTGGGCCCCCATGTCCTCGGTGGTCTGCTCCAGCCGGGTACGGCCGGCCTTGAAGTGATCGGTGGTCAGGTTCCGGGCGATGGTCATCAACCAGGCGCCGAAGTCGCGGCCCTGCCACTTGAAGCGGTCCATCGAGCGGAGTGCGCGGAAGAACGTCTCCGCGGTGAGGTCCTCGGCCAGCGTCACCGAGCGGGTCCGGTAGAAGAGGAACCGGTACACCGACACGTGGTAGTGGTCGTACAGCAGCCCGAAGGCCTCCTTGTCGCCGCTGCGGGCGAGCTCGACCAGCGCGATCAGGCGCTGCCGCTCCTCGGGGCTGTCCTCCGACGAGGTGGCCTGGTCGGCATCGGAGGGTGCCCGGTCCGGGCCGGAGACCGCGGCCTCGCTGAGCAGCAGGCCCGTGACTCGCCGGGGCTGCCGCACCAGTGGCGCACTGCAGGCCAGCGCCGGGACGAGAGTGTTCGGGGTGGGGCCCAGGACCTCCATCAGGGCATGACGCAACTCCGCGAGTCCCCGCTCGACGCGGGCGCGTTGTGCATGCATCACGGTAGTTCCCTCCACCGGCCCTCCCCTGGCCTGACCTACAGGCTAGGGCAAGTCGGCGGTGTTGGGAACCGAAACCGCCAGATCCGGGCTTTCAGCCGCGCCGGCGACGCATCGCCAACCCTGCTGCCACGCTCCCCGAGACCGCGCCCAGGGTGGCGCCGGCGAGCAGTCCGACCCTGGCCGCCTTGCGCCCGGTCCGGTAGTCCCGGATCCGCCAGCCGTTGGCCTTGGCGTGCTCCCGAAGCTTGGCGTCGGGGTTGATCGCCACCGGGTCGCCGACCAGGGACAGCATCGGCAGGTCGTTGACGGAGTCGGAGTACGCCGAGCAGCGGCTCAGGTCCAGACCCTCCCGGGCGGCGATGGCCTTGACCGCCTCGGCCTTGGCCGGTCCGTGCAACATGTCACCGACCAGCTTGCCGGTGTAGACGCCGTCGACGTGCTCGGAGACGGTGCCCATCGCCCCGGTCAGACCCAGTCGGCGGGCGATGATCGCCGCGATCTCGATCGGGGCGGCGGTGACCAGCCAGACCCGCTGACCCGCGTCCAGATGCAGTTGCGCCAGAGCCCGGGTGCCCGGCCAGATCCGGTGGGCCATCGCTTCGTCGAAGATCTCCTCGCCGAGCTCCTCCAACTCGGTCACCGTGTGTCCGGCGATGAAGCCGAGGGCCGAGTTGCGGGCCTCCTCCAGATGATCAGGATCCTCGACGCCCACGACTCGGAAGTAGGCCTGCTTGTAGGCGGCCCCGAGGATGTCGCGGGTGGTGAAGAACTTGCGGCGGTGCAGTCCTCGGGCGAGGTGGAAGATGCTCGCTCCCTGCATCACCGTGTTGTCCACGTCGAAGAAGGCGGCGGCCGTTGGATCGGCGGGGGTGGACAGTGCGTGCTCCACCTCGGCGATGGCCGCGGCGGCTTCGCCGGCCAGCGCCGAGCGCTGCTTGAGATTGACCGGCTTGCGCTTGTCGGAGCGGCTCACGGGGGCAACCCTAGTCGTTCACGGGCTCCGGTGTCGCGAGCCCGAGACGTGGATGGCCACCCGGGTTCGGACCGCGGGGCGGATCCGTCGGCCGCTAGGCTGTTCTCATGGCCGCCCGGGTGACTTTCTACACGCGAGCAGGGTGTCACCTGTGTGACCAGGCCCGCGAGGTGGTGGCCCGGGTCTGTGCCGACCTGGGGGAGTCCTTCGAGGAGATCGACGTCGATTCCGACCCCGCGCTCTGCTACGACTACGGCGACGATGTGCCGGTGACTGCGGTGGATGGGCGTCGCCATGACTTCTGGCGGGTCGACGAGACGCGGCTCCGGAAGGCGCTGACCGGCTGAGAGCCCCGCCCGGCGCGGGCCTGGCGGCCTGCCATACCCTCTCGCGGCCGTTCGCGCCAGTTTGTTCTCTCGTTCACAAACTCATAAAGTGAACTGCGCTGCCGGTGCCTCCCCGGGGTGATCAGAACCCCCCGCACCGGCCGCCAACCGGAGAAAGAACTGCAGTGACCCACTCGACGCCGACCGGCATCCCGGAGGCCACGGTCGCCCGGCTCCCGGTATACCTGCGCGCGCTCACGACGCTGGCCGAGCAGGGCACCGAGACCTGCTCGAGCGAAGCGTTGGCCGCAGCCGCCGGCGTGGGCAGCGCCAAACTCCGCAAGGACCTCTCCTACCTGGGCTCGTACGGCACGCGGGGGGTCGGCTACGACGTCGCCTACCTGCGGTACCAGATCGGCCGGGAGATCGGGCTCACCCAGGACTGGCCGGTCGTCGTGGTCGGCATCGGCAACCTGGGCCAGGCGCTCGCCAACTACTCCGGGTTCCGCTCCCGCGGCTTCCGGGTGGTGGCCCTGCTCGATGACGCACCGGAGCTGCACGGCCGCCAGGTGGCCGGCCTCGAGGTGCGCCCGTTCCGGGAGCTGAGCAGTATCGCCGAGCGGGTGGACCTGGCCATCGGCGTGATCGCGGTGCCCGCCGACGCCGCCCAGAACGTCGCCGACCGGCTGGTCGCCGTCGGCGTGACCAGCATCTTGAACTTCGCACCCGCCGTGCTCGCCGTACCCGACCACGTCGCGGTGCGGAAGGTGGACCTGGCCATCGAACTGCAGATCCTGGCCTACCACCAGCAGCGTCGGGCCACCGAAGCGGAAGGGGCGTCGGCATGAGTGTCCTGGTCGTCGGGGTCTCGCACCGGTCCGCACCGGTGGCGCTGCTGGAGCAGTTGGCGCTGGACGGTGAAGGCGTGCGCAAGTTGGTCACCGACGTGCTCGGCTGCACCCACGTCACCGAATCGACGGTGATCGCCACCTGCAACCGGCTCGAGGTCTACGCCGACGTCGAGCGCTTCCACGGCAGCATCGAGGAGCTCTCCCGGCTGCTCTGTGAGCGGTCCGGGGAGCCGGTGGAGAAGCTGCTGCCGCACCTCTACGTGCACTACGACGACGGCGCCGTCTCGCACCTCTTCCACGTCGCTGCCGGCCTCGACTCGATGGTGGTGGGCGAGGGCCAGATCCTCGGCCAGACCCGGGAGGCACTGCGGCTGGGTCAGGAGATGGGCGCCGTCGGACCGGCCCTCAACGTCCTCTTCCAGCAGGCGCTGCGGGTCGGCAAGCGGTCCCGCGCGGAGACCGACATCGACCGCACCGCTCCCTCACTGGTCAGCGCCGGCCTGGAGCGCGCGTTCCCGGCGGTCGGTGACGTGGCCGGCAACCGGGTGGTGGTCGTCGGCGCCGGCGCGATGGCCGGCCTGGCCACTGCCACGGTGAGCCGCCGCGGCGCCGCCGACGTCGCCGTGGTGAACCGCTCGGTGGAACGTGCCGAACGACTCGCCGGCGAGTACGACGCGCGGGCCGTGCGCCTCGCCGACCTGGACGCCGAACTGGCCGTCGCCGACATCGTCATCTCCTGCACGGGCGCCACCGGCACCGTGATCAGCGCCGAGCGACTGGCCGCGGCTCGTCCGGACCAGCGGCCGCTGGCCATCATCGACCTGGCCCTGCCCCACGACGTCGAACCGGCCGTGGCCGACCTGCCCGGCGTGACCCTGGTCGGCCTCAGCAGGCTCGCCGACGAGCTCAAGGACTCCGACGCCGGCCGTGAGGTCGACGGCGTACGCGGCATCGTCGGCCAGGAGGTGGCCGCCTTCCTCTCCGCCCGCCGGCAGGCGAGCGTCACCCCCACCGTGGTCGCGCTGCGCTCGATGGCCACCGAGGTCGTCGACGCCGAGATCGCCCGCCTGGACGCCCGGATCCCGGAGTTGGACGGTGCGACCCGGGACGAGGTGCTCCAGGCCATCCAGCGGGTGGCGGACAAGCTGCTGCACCAGCCCACCGTGCGGGTCAAGGAGCTGGCCAACGAGTCCGGTGCCGTCTCCTACGCCGCCGCGCTCGCCGAACTCTTCGCCCTCGACCCCGACGCGGTCGACGCCGTGACCCGACCGGAGATGCCATGAGCACCCTTCGGCTCGGCACCCGGGCGAGCAAACTGGCCACCACCCAGTCCGCGACGGTGGCCGAGATGATCCGCGCCCTGGGGCACCAGGTGGAGATCGTCACCGTCAGTACCGCCGGCGATCGGGACCGCAGCACGACGCTGGCCACGATGGCCGACACCCTCGGCGGCACCGGGATCTTCGTGAGCGCGCTCCGCGAGGCCTTGCTGGCCGGTGACGTGGACCTGGCGGTGCACTCGGCCAAGGACCTGCCCACCGCCCCGGCCGAGGGCATCACCCTCGCCGCGATGCCGGTGCGTGAGGACCCCCGCGACGTGATCGTCGCCCGGGACGGCCTCACCCTGGGCGAGTTGCCCGCGGGCAGTCGGGTCGGCACCGGATCACCCCGCCGAGCGGCCCAGTTGGCGGCACTCGGGCTGGGACTGCAGATCGTGGACCTACGCGGCAACGTCGACACTCGGCTGGCCAAGGTCAGCGACGGTGAACTCGACGCCGTGGTGCTGGCGCGGGCCGGGTTGGCCCGCCTCGGGCTCCTGGACCGGGTCACCGAGACCCTGGACCCGCTGCAGATGCTGCCCGCCCCCGGCCAGGGAGCGTTGGCAGTGGAGTGCCGCAGCGCCGATACCGACGTACTCGCTGTGCTCGCCGCCCTCGACCACGCTCCCACCCGAGCCGCGGTGGAGTGCGAGCGGGCTCTGCTGGCCACTCTCGAGGCCGGTTGCTCCACCCCGGTGGGCGCGCTGGCCGAAGTCGTGGAGGACCCCGACGAGGTGTGGATCCGAGCGGTGGCCTGTGCCCCCGACGGCTCCGTCAGCATCCGTCGGTCCGCGACAGGATCACCGGCCGATGCGGCCGGGCTCGGAGCGTCCTTGGCGAGCGGCATGCTCGACGAGGGCGCCGCACGTCTGATCACCCCTCAAGATGGAAAGCAGTTGGCATGACCATGAACTCCACCCGAAGCTGGGTCTCGTTCGTCGGTGCTGGACCGGGCGACCCCGGTCTGCTCACCGTGCGCGCCGCCGAGTTGCTGCGCTCCTGCGACGTCGTGGTGACCGAGGTCCCCGACCACGCCGACCTGGTCCGCCTGGTCCGGGCCGAGCAGGAGCCGCCGCTGATCGTCGACGGCGGGTTCGGTGAGGACGGCCAGCCGCTGACCCACGCGGCCCGCGCCAAGGTCGTCGTCAGGCACGCCAAGAAGGACCTGCACGTGGTCCGGCTGATGGTGGGGGACCCGTTCCTCTACGCGTCCGGCCCCGAGGAGGCGCAGGCGTGCGCGAAGGCCGGCCTCGGTTTCGAGATCGTGCCCGGCGTCTCCGCGGCCACCGCGGTGCCCGCCTATGCCGGTATCCCGCTGACCACGAAGCGCCACCGCGAGGTCACCGTGGTCACCTGCGAGCACGCGGTGGACTGGCGTCAGTACGCCGACAAGCGCACCCTGGTGCTGCTCTCGGCCGTCTCCAAGCTCGACGAGGTCGCCGAGGAGCTGCTCGCCGCCGGCCGGTCTCCGCAGACCCCGGTGGCGGTCACCCGGGTCGGCACCACCACCGAGCAGTCCACGGTCATCTCCACCCTGGCCGAGGTCGGGGTCGACGCCCGCGCCGCCGGCATCGCGCCGCCCGCGGTGGTGGTCATCGGCGACGTCGTCGACCTGCGCGAGACCCTGTCGTGGTTCGAGACCAAGCCGCTCTTCGGCTGGCGGGTGCTGGTGCCGCGCACCAAGGAGCAGTCGGCCAGCCTCACCGACGGGCTGCGCAGCTACGGCGCGGTGCCCGACGAGGTGCCCACCATCTCGGTCGAGCCGCCGCGGAACCCGCAGCAGATGGACAAGGCCGTCCGTGGTCTGGTCGAGGGCCGCTACGAGTGGATCGCCTTCACCTCGGTGAACGCCGTCAAGGCGGTCCGGGAGAAGTTCGAGGAGTACGGCCTCGACGCGCGCGCGTTCTCCGGGCTGAAGATCGCCGCCGTCGGTGAGAAGACCGCCGCCGCGATCGCGGACTGGGGGCTTCGTGCCGACCTGGTCCCCTCGGGTGAGCAGTCCGCCGCCGGGCTGCTGGAGGACTGGCCGCCGTACGACGAGCTGCTGGACCCGATCAACCGGGTCTTCCTGCCGCGCGCCGACATCGCCACCGAGAACCTGGTCGCCGGTCTGATCGACCTGGGCTGGGAGTGCGACGACGTGACCGCCTACCGCACCGTCCGGGCGGCCCCGCCGCCGGCGCCGACCCGGGACGCGATCAAGACCGGCAGGTTCGACGCCGTGGTGTTCACCTCGTCCTCGACGGTGCGGAACCTGGTCGGCATCGCCGGCAAGCCGCACCCCTCGACGGTGATCGCGGTGATCGGACCGGCCACCGCCAAGACCTGCGAGGAGCACGGACTCCGGGTGGACGTGATGGCGGCGAAGCCGTCCGTGGAGGACGTCGTCGAGGCGCTCGCCGACTTCGGTGCCTCCCGGAGGATGGCGCTGCTCGACGCCGGCCAGCCGGTCACCAAGCCTTCGGACCGCAAGTCGTCGGGTCGCCGCCGGGCGTCGTCGCGCTGAGGCCCGGATGACCCCCGAACCGGTGACCGGACCGCGGCAACGGCCGCGGCGGTTGCGGCGTACTCCGTCGCTGCGACGCAGCGTCGCCGAGACGTCGCTGGCGCCCGCGCACCTGGTGCTGCCGCTGTTCGTCCGGGAGGGGATCGATGCGCCGGTGCCGATCGGGTCGATGCCCGGCGTGGTCCAGCACACCCGGGACACGCTGCGCGCCGCGGTCGTCGAGGCGGCCGAACTGGGCCTGGGCGGGGTGATGCTCTTCGGCATCCCCGCAGCCAAGGACGCCACCGGCTCCGGGGCACTGGACCCGGGCGGGATCCTCAATGTCGCGATCGCCGACGCCGTCGCCGAGGTCGGCGACGCGCTGCCGGTGATGGCGGACCTGTGCCTGGACGAGTTCACCGACCACGGCCACTGCGGGCTGCTCACTGCCGAGGGCGACGTGGACAACGACGCCACCCTGGCCGTTTATGCCGAGATGGCCCGTGCCCAGGCAGCGGCCGGCGCCGACGTGGTCGGCCCGAGCGGGATGATGGACGGCCAGGTCGCGGTGATCCGGGAGGCCCTGGATGCCGCCGGCGCCATCGACGTGGCCATCCTGGCCTACTCCGCGAAGTACGCCTCGGCCTGGTACGGCCCCTTCCGGGAGGCCGTGGACTCCTCACTGACGGGGGACCGGCGTACCTACCAGCAGGATCCCGCCAACGGCTCCGAGGGTGTCCGTGAGGCCCTCCTGGACGTCGACCAGGGCGCCGACCTGGTGATGGTGAAGCCGGCGCTGGGGTACCTCGACGTGGTGCGCCGGGTCGCTGACGCGGTGCCGGTGCCGGTGGCTGCCTACAACGTCTCCGGCGAGTACGCGATGCTGGAGGCGGCGGCCGCTGCCGGCTGGATCGACCGGGAGCCGGCGATCCTGGAGACGCTCACCTCGATCCGGCGAGCCGGCGCCCAGATCGTGCTCAGCTACTGGGCGGCCGAGGCCGCTGCCCTGCTGCGCCGCCACTGACGCCCATTCCCGTGCACTCTGGCTGGTTGTGGGGCCTCTGCGCGTGCGCAATGCACGGGAATCGCGGGTGAACGCCCGCTCACGAGGGACCGCCAGGTGAATAAGGCGGTGGCCGGACCGCCACGGGGGAAGCGATCCGGCCACCTTAGGGGGTCGTGATGGACCGATACGGGGGGATTCGATCCATCACGAGTTACCAGCCTAGCGGCTGGAGTCCAGGTTGTGAATCAGTTGAGGCCGAGAAGGTCGGAGACACACTTCTCAAGCTTGGCCAACTGGAGGGCTGAGATGGTCTCCAGGCACTTGGCCAGTGCCTCGGCCTGGGTGAGCGGGGTTGTGATGTCCTCGACCAGGTCCGTCACGACCTTGACCGGGTCCTTCACGATCTCCTCCAGCGTGGCCTGCGGGTTCTCAGCCAGACTGCCCAGGGTGCCACCGGTCTTGGTGCCACCGCTGCCGCCGGTACCCGGCAGCGGGCTCGTGCTACCACCGGTGGAGCCGCCCTCAGTGCCGCCGCCCGGTGCCGGGCTCGCGCCGCTGGTCGGGGTCGGGTTCGGGTTGGCGGGGGCCGCCGCGGTGGTGTTCTTGCCACCCTTGTTCTTCGCGGACAGCTTGCCCTTGTTGCCGGCCGACGGGCCGACGTACTGCGGGTCCGGGGTGAAGAACGCGGCCGAGGTGGTGCTGTTCGGCACCGAGGAGAAGTTGCCCTGCTTGTACGCCTCGGCGATCGACAGGACCAGGTCCACGTAGCGGGTGCTGCGGTTGTAGCGGAACACCGCGCTGCGCTGCCCGGCCTCGGTGCTCAGGTCATCGGTGCCGGAGCACAGGTAGACCGCGGCAGCCAGGGCTGCGTCGTGGATGTTCTGCGGGTCACGGACGCCGTCACCGTCGGCGTCCACGCCGACGACCGACCAGGTCGACGGGATGAACTGCATCGGTCCGACCGCTCGGTCCCAGACGGTGTCGTTGTCGTACTGACCGGCGTCGGTGTCCGGGATCGCCCGGGTGCCGTTGGTGCCGTCCAGCGCGATGCCGTAGATGCCGGGGCGGGCCACGCCGTCCTCGTCGAGCGAGTTGCCGCCGAATCGACCGTGGTCGGACTCGACGCGACCGATCGCGGCGAGCAGGTGCCAGGACAGGTTGCACGCCTCGTCGGCGGAGTTGATGATCGCCTCGGCCCGCTGGTAGGCGGCCAGAGCGACAGACGGGATGCCGGAGGTGGAGGCGGTGCGAACCGCGTTGGCCTCCTGGCCGGCGGGCACACTCGGAGCCACCACACCGTCGCCGGTGACGCTGGCCGGGGCCTGGATCGCCTCGCCGGGCACCGAGGTGCCGTCAGGCAGCAACGACGAGTCACTGGCGGCCGCTACCGTGCCCATGGCGCCGAAGCCGGCGAGGCTCGCCGTCCACGCGGTCGAGAGCAGGGCCAGCGGCAGAAGAGCCGTGGCCTTCTGTGTGCGGCTGAAGCGTGATGCGGTCATTGCTGCAGTTCTCCCTGTCTGGCCTGACCCCCCGGGGCCCTGCGCGATTGCTGGTGCCTGTCACTCCCTCACGACAGACACTTGACCAACGATAGCGGTCACAGTGAGTTACGTGACCACTTTCACTGTTGTGCGTCCGTTATGTGGAACAGGTTCCACGGTCGCGGTGGTGAGGATGCGACACCAGCGGAACGATCCGACACGCCGACCATGACGCAGATCACCGGGATTTCTCAACTCCTCTGCCAGCCTGCGGACCTGACCGCCGCCGGACTTGGGGGCTGGGTGACAATGGGCCGGTGACTGTCACCGCCTCCGCCGCACTCTTCGACCGGGCCAGCGCCGTCACCCCCGGTGGCGTCAACTCCCCGGTGCGCGCGTTCGCCGCGGTCGGGGGCACCCCACGCTTCATCACCTCCGCCCAAGGCGCCTGGCTCACCGACGCCGACGGCAACCGGCTCGTCGACCTGGTCTGCTCCTGGGGACCGATGCTGCTCGGCCACGCCCACCCCGAGGTGGTGGCCGCGGTGACCGCTGCGGTGGCCCGGGGCACGTCGTACGGCACCCCGACGGTGCCGGAGGTCGAACTGGCCGAGGAGCTCGTCGCCCGTACGCCGATCGAGCGAGTCCGCTTCGTCTCCTCGGGCACCGAGGCGACCATGTCCGCGATCCGGCTGGCGCGCGGCGTCACCGGCCGGGACATGGTGGTGAAGTTCGCCGGCTGCTACCACGGTCACGTGGACGCGCTGCTGGCCGCCGCCGGCTCCGGGCTGGCCACGCTGGGTGTCCCGGGGACACCCGGGGTGCCGGCCTCGGCCACCGGCGAGACGATCGTGCTCCGCTACGGCGACCGGGCGGCCGTCGCCCAGGCGTTCGCCGAGCACGGCCCGCAGATCGCCGCACTGATCACCGAGGCGGCTCCGGGCAACATGGGGGTCGTCCCCCCCGAGCCGGGCTTCAACCAGTTCCTCGCCGACACCTGCCGCGCCCACGGGGCACTGTTCATCTCCGACGAGGTGATGACCGGCTTCCGGGCCAGCCGAGAGGGCCAATGGGGCCTGGACGGCAAACAGGAGGGCTGGACGCCCGACCTGATCACCTTCGGCAAGGTGATGGGAGGCGGCTTCCCGGCCGCCGCCTTCGGGGGACGGGCCGACGTGATGGCCCACCTGGCCCCCGAGGGCCCCGTCTACCAGGCCGGCACCCTGGCCGGGAACCCGATCGCCACCACCGCCGGGCTGGCCACCCTGCGGCTCGCCGACGACAGTGTGTACGCCGGCCTCAACGCTGCCGCGGACACCCTCACCGCCGCCGCCATCGACGCCCTCACCGCAGCCGGCGTCCCGCACCGGGTGCAACGCAGCGGCACCATGTTCTCGATCTTCTTCACCGCGGCGCCCGTCCGCCACTTCGACGACGCGCAGACCCAGGACGTCGCCGCGTTCGGGGCGTTCTTCCACGCGATGCTCGACCGCGGGGTGCACCTGCCCCCGTCGGCGTTCGAGGCCTGGTTCCTCTCCGCCGCCCACGACGACGAAGCGCTGCAGACGGTGCTGGACGCGCTGCCCGCGGCAGCCTCCGCAGCCGCCGCGGCGGGAGGGAACTGAGATGGCCACCACGATCGTCCACCTGCTCCGGCACGGCGAGGTGCACAACCCCGAGGGTGTCCTCTACGGCCGCCGGGACGGTTTCCACCTGTCCACCCGAGGCCAGGCGATGGCCGAACGGGTGGCGAAGGTCCTCGGCGACCGAGACGTCGTCCACCTGCGCGCCTCGCCGCTGGAACGCGCCCAGGAGACCGCCGCCCCGCTCGCGCAGTTGCGCGAGCTGGAGATCCACCCGGACCCGCGGATCATCGAGTCCACCAACGTGTTCGAGGGGACCTCGTTCGCCCACCCGGGCCGGGTGCTGCGCAACCCGGCCGTCTGGCGGCATCTGTGGAACCCGTTCCGACCGTCCTGGGGCGAGCCCTACAAGCAGGTGGTGGCCCGGATGATGGCGGCGATCCTCGACGCCCGCGCCGCCGCCCACGGGCATGAGGCGGTGCTGGTCTCGCACCAGCTGCCGATCTGGATGACCCGCCTCTCCGCCGAGGGCCGCTCGGTGCTGCACGATCCCCGCCGACGCGAATGCACGCTCTGCTCACTCACCTCGCTGCACTTCGACGACCACGGGCTCACCCACGTCACCTACTCCGAGCCTGCGGGCGACCTGATCCCGGACGCGGACCGGTCGGCCCCGTTCTCCTCGGGGAGCAACGACTCCCCGGATGCGCCGTGACCGCACGGATCGCTGCGCTGCTGACCGTCGCCCTGCTCGCCCTCACCGGCTGCGGCGGTGGGCAGGGGACCGGCGACAAGGGCTACATCACCGGTGACGGCACGGTCCGGGAGTTGCCGGTCGCCGACCGGGGCACCCCGGTGCGGCTCGACGGCGTCGACCTGGCCGGCGAACCCCTCTCGGTGGCGGACCTGCGCGGCACCCCCGTGGTCGTCATCGTCTGGGGGTCCTGGTGCCCGCCGTGCCGCGCCGAGGCCCCCGAGCTCGCCGAACTGGCGCACGCCCGCGACGACGTCGCCTTCGTCGGCATCAACATCCGCGACCCCTCCGAAGCCAACGGCCTGAGCTTCAACCGCCGCTTCGGGATCGACTACCCGAGCTTCTTCTCGCCCACCGGCGAGGCGCTGCTGGCCTTCCGGGGCACGTTGACCCCGAACTCGATCCCCTCCACCGTCGTCCTGGACGCCTCCGGGCGGGTCGCCGCCAGCATCATCGGGCCGCTCCCCAGCATCGGCACCCTGAACGCGTTGATCGACACCGTCGTCGACGAGGTGGGCCAGGATGGTTGAGTGGTTCACCAGCACCGCCGGCTCAGGGTCGTTGGTGCTGGCGATCCCGGTCGCGCTGATCGCCGGGCTGGTCGCCTTCTTCTCCCCGTGCGTGCTGCCGCTGCTGCCGGCGTACTTCTCCTACGCCACCGGGCTCTCCGGCGCGGACCTGGCCACCGGTGACCTGTCCGGGGCCCGGCGTGGCCGGATGCTGGCCGGGTCGGTGCTGTTCGTGCTCGGCTTCTCGGTGGTCTTCGTGCTGATCGGCACCGCCTCAGGGGCGTTGGGGGCCTGGCTGATCAGCTACCGGCGCGAGTTGGCGATCGTGCTCGGTCTGCTCGCCATCGTCCTCGGCCTGATCTTCGCCGGCTTCCTGCCGCTGCTGCAGCGCGACTGGCGGGTGCATAAGGTGCCCGCCGTCGGCGTCGGCGCGGCGCCACTGCTCGGCTTCCTGTTCGGCGTCGGCTGGACCCCCTGCATCAGCCCCACCCTGGGCGTCATCTCCACGCTCGCGATCAACGAGGGCACCGCCGCCCGCGGCGCGCTGCTGTCCGGGGTCTTCGCGCTCGGCATCGGGCTGCCGTTCATCCTGCTCGGCCTCGCCTACCGGCGGATGCTCGGAGCCATCGGCGTGATCCGGCGGCACCAGCGACTCCTCAACGTCACCGGCGGCGTGCTGCTGATCATCGTTGGCCTGCTGCTGGTCAGCGGCTGGTGGGACCACGCAGTCACCTGGATGCAGATCCGGCTCGCCGACTACAACGAGGTGCTCCTGTGAGTCAGGAACGCCGCCCCGGCGAACTGAACGCCCTGGAACTGGCCCGCTGGTGGTGGCGCCAGCTCACTTCGATGCGGACCGCGCTGATCCTGCTCTTCCTGCTCGCGGTCGCCGCCATCCCCGGATCGGTGGTGCCGCAACGCAACGTGGACGCGCTGGCCACCACCCGGTGGCAGGCCGAGCATCCACGGCTGACGCCGATCTATGAGTGGCTGGGGCTGTTCTCGGTCTACAACTCGGTGTGGTTCTCGGCGATCTATCTGCTGCTGGTGATCTCGCTGGTCGGCTGCATCGTGCCGCGGACGTGGAAGTACGCCCGCGCCTTCGGGGCGCCGCCACCCCCGGCGCCGCGACTGCTCACCCGGATGCCCGGCCACACGTCGTACACCTGCGCGCAGGAGCCGCGCGAGGTCCAGGCGCAGGCGGCGGCGGTGCTGCGGAAGCGGCGCTACCGGGTGCGCCCCAGCCCGGCCGAGGCCGAGGCCGTCGAAGTGGCGGCCGAGCGCGGGCACATGCGCGAGGTCGGCAACCTCATCTTCCACCTGGCGATCCTGGTGGTGCTGGCCGGCTTCGCCGCCGGCAACCTCTTCGGCTACCGAGCCGGCGTGATCGTGCTGGTCGGTGGTGGCTTCGCGAACAACCTCACCCAGTACGACGACTTCGCCCCCGGCAGCCTCTTCGACACCGACTGGATGGAGCCGTTCTCGTTCACCGTCGACGACTTCCAGGCCGAGTGGATCCGGTCCGGCCCGGCGGCCGGCCAGGCTCGCGGGTTCGTCGCCGACCTGGAGTACCGGACCGACCCCGACGCGGAGCCGATCCGCTACGACCTCAAGGTCAACCACCCGCTCGCCATCGGCGGCACCGAGATCTTCCTGATCGGGCACGGCTATGCCCCGGTGATCACCGTCACCGACGGTGACGGGCAGGTCGCCTACTCCGGGCCCACCGTCTTCCTGCCCACCGATCAGCACTTCCGGTCGATCGGGGTGGTGAAGGCGCCGGACGCCAGCCCGGCCCAGATCGGGCTCGAGGGCGAGTTCTACCCCACCTACGCGTTCACCATGGAGACCGGACCCTTCTCGGCGTTCGGGGAGATGTTGAACCCGGTGATCTCGATGCTGGTCTGGACCGGTGACCTGGGCATGGACACCGGCCTCGCCCAGTCCGTCTATGTGCTGGACAAGGCCGGGGTCGACCAGGTGACGGCAGAGGACGGGTCGATGTTCCGGGTGGACCTGGCGATGGGTGACTCGATCGACCTGCCCAACGGGCTCGGCACCGTCAGCTTCGACGGGGTCGAGCGCTGGAACCGGATCCAGATCAGCCGCTCCCCGGGCAAGTTCGTGGCGCTCGGCGGGGTCAGCCTGGCCCTGCTCGGGCTGATGATGTCGCTGTTCATCAGGC
The DNA here is from genome assembly GCF_016827675.1 of Nocardioides limicola. Taxonomy (GTDB): domain Bacteria; phylum Actinomycetota; class Actinomycetes; order Propionibacteriales; family Nocardioidaceae; genus Nocardioides; species Nocardioides limicola. Next base: position 158,784 of record NZ_JAERJA010000004.1, read on the forward strand.
CGCGACGCGTCTGGGTGCGGGTACGCCGTGAGAATGACAGCACCGTCGTGGAGGTGGCCGGCCTGGACCGGTCCAGCGGCGGCGACGTGACCGAGGAACTCGACGCACTCGTCGCGTTGCTGCGGCCCGAGGAGAAGGAGACCACGTGATGGAGTGGGAGATCCTGGGAGACCAGGCGGTCGCGGTGTGCGGGGTGGTCTACTTCCTCGCCCTGGTGAGCCATTCGGTGGAGTGGGCGGCCCTGCGCAAGGTGCCGGTCGCGGTGCCGGCCGGTGGTGCCCCCGTCCCGGAGGAGACCCCGCAACGGGCCGCGATGTTCGGTCGGCTCGGTCTGCTGCTGACCAGTCTCGGCTGCGCGGTGCACCTGGTCGCGCTGGTGGGCCGGGGGATGTCCGCGGACCCGCCCCGGGTGCCGTGGAGCAACATGTACGAGTTCGCCCTCTCCGGCACCTTCTTCGTTGTCCTCTTCTACCTGCTGTTGCGACGCCGCTACCGGCTGGACTGGATGGCGCCGCTGATGCTCGGCTTCACCCTCACCTGCCTGATGCTCGCGGTGATCTGGCTCTACGACCCCGTCTCCCCGCTGACCGAGGCGCTCAACTCGCCGTGGCTGGTGATCCACGTGGTCTCCGCGGTGATGGCCAGTGCGATCTTCTCCCTGGCCGGCATCATCCTGGTGCTCTTCCTGATCAAGTCGCGCCTCGGTGCGCGCAACTCCGGCTACCTGGCCCGGGTGCCCGAACCGGCGGTGCTGGACCGGGTGGCCTACCGGCTGCACGCGTTCGCCTTCCCGATCTGGACGTTCGGGGTGCTGATCAGTGGTCCCATCTGGGCGCACCAGGCGTGGTCGTCGTACTGGAGCTGGGACCCCAAGGAGGTGTGGGCGTTCATCACCTGGGTGGTCTACGCCGCCTACCTGCACGCCCGCACCACCGCTGGCTGGCAGGGCCGCCGAGCAGCCTGGATCGCACTGATCGGCCTGGCCACCCTGTGGTGGAGCTTCATCGGAGTGAACTTCTTCTCCACCACCAGCCAGCACTCCTACGCGCTGCCCGAGGTCACGTCGGTGGTGGAGCTGGTCGACCGGGCGTGAGGCGGACGGCGTCACGCCGAAGGCGTGAGGCGGACAGCGTCAGGTGGCGGGCGGATCGTCGGGCGACTGACGTCGCCGCTGGCGCCAGGTGCGCTCGTTGAGGTCGCGCAGGAACTCCGGGTCGTCATCGGGGCCCATCGGCCGCTGCGGCGACTTCGGCCCGCGGGGGAACAGTGGTCGGCGGGTGCCTCCGCCGCCTGACGACCCGCGCTCGGACATGCGCACCAGCAGATAGATCGCCACGGCGATCACCACCACTACGACGACGAACTTCAGCACCCCTCCAGCCTAAGCCATCGCCCCAATGCCCGCTGCCGGACCCGGGTCTCGTACCCTTGGCGAGGTGAAGGAGTTCGCGATCTACAGCGCCCTGCGGCTCGGTCTGATGCTCACCACCTTCGTGGTGATCGCCGGGGTGTGGCTGCTGGTCCACCCGTCGTCGTTCAACCTCGTCTTCGCGGTGGTTGCCGCCTTCCTCGTCTCCGGGTTGATCGCGTTGACGATGCTCGACCGCCGCCGCGAGGAGTTCGCGCGCAAGATCCAGGCCCGCGCCGACCGGGCCGCCGCCAAGCTCGAGGAGCGGCGCGCCCGCGAGGACTGACCGGGGATCGGCCGGGGATCGGCCGGGGATGACCCGCGGCCGAAAACCGTTCGTCGCGCCTACCGGCAGCCCTCTATGTTGAATCGGTGAGCGCCGAACTGAGAACCATCCCGATCACCCACGCCGAGCCGGACGAGTTCGTCGACGGCTTCCTCCAGGCCGTGGCCCGCGGGTTCCACGACAGTCGGGTCAAGCCCGAGGTCGCCGCCATCATCCGGGGCGGATGGCAGGCCGACGAGGCCACGGTGCGCGGCGGCTGGCTGACCGGCGGCAGTTACGGCGCCGGTCCGATGCCGATCGCCACCTTCCTCTCCTTCGACAAGACGATGCGACTCGGCCCGGGCGACCACGGGCTGGTGCCGCTGCGGATGATCACCGACATCACCGTCAGCCCGGCACACCGCAGGCAGGGCTGGCTGAGCCGGCTGATGACCGCGGACCTGGCCGACGCCGTCGAGCAGGGCGTCCCGGTGGCGGCGCTGACCGTCTCCGAGGCGACCATCTATGGCCGATACGGGTTCGCGCCGGCCACCTTCAGGCACCGGGTCGAGGTGGCGTCCGCTCGAACCGGGCAGTTCCGACTGCGCGACGACGCCGAGGTGGCCGCCGGGCGAGCCGAGTTGATCGAGCCGGCCGCACTGTGGCCGGCCGCCGAGGCGACCTTCGATCACTTCCACGCCAGCACCCGAGGCTCGGTGGCCCGGCCGGCGGCGTACCGGTCGATGCTGACGGCCGAGCTCGGCCGGGGCTGGACCGCCGGCAACGACCAGCTCCGCGCCGCTGTCTGGCTCGGCCCGGACGGAGCGCCCGCCGGTCATGTGACCTACGAGGTCAAGTGGGGGGACGAGGAGACCGTGCTCACCGTGCACGACCTGGTGGCAGCGGAACCGGGCGTCCAACTCGCGCTGTGGCGGTTCCTCGCCGAGATCGACCTCGTCGACAAGATCAAATGGGGCGGCGCGCCGGTGGACCATCCACTGCGGTGGGCGCTGGCCGATGCCTTCGCCTACGTGGTGAAGGGTCAGTGGGAGCACATCTGGGTGCGGGTCCTCGATGTTCGGGCGGCGCTCGGGGCCAGGGAGTGGGCCGCGGACGGCGCCGTGGTGCTGGGCGTCGCCGACAAGCTCGGCTACGCCGACGGGCGGTGGCAGGTCGAAGTGAGCAACGGCCGCGCCGAGGTGCGCCGCACCGACCGGGAGCCGGACGTGACCCTGGGCGTGGAGGCGCTGGCGACGCTGTCGGCCGGCGGCGCCTCGGTGCCCGCCCTGCGACGGTCGGGACGGATCGCCGGGGAGCCGGCCGCCGTCGCCGCGCTCTCGGCGATGGCGGACCTGGCCATCGCCCCGTACAGCGTCACCTCGTTCTGAGCCTCACACCCCGAGCGCCCGGCCGGCCCCCCGTGCGGCCGGCGGGCGCTCAGGTGTGGCGGAACTCGGTGACCGGGTAGGCGTGCGAGAAGAACAGTGCGTGCAGCAGCTCCCCCCGGGAGGTGGCCCCGGTCTTGGTGAAGATCGCCTTGATGTGGTCGCGGACCGTGTGCTCGGAGATGAAGAGGCGCCGGCCGATCTCGGCGGTGGCCCGGCCCGCAGCCAGTTCGGTGAGCACGTCCTGCTCACGCGCGGTCAGGCCGTACGCCGCCACCGCCAGCGGCATGATCTCGTGGGGCCGGGACGGCTCGATCACCAAGACCGTAGCGGCGATCTCGCCATCAGCGGTCCTGGTGCAGTCACCCCGCACGGTCAGCCAGCGACCCGAGCGGCCACGAAGCCGGGTCACCGCCGGCACCGAGGCGCCCGGCGAGGCCATCGCCCGGACGGCGGCATTCACCGCAGGGACGGCCGGCACCACCCCATAGGGCACGTCACGGGCTCGCGCTCGGGCCACGGTGGCGACCATGAACGCCTCCCCGGGCAGGTCCCCGTGGTGCTCCACCCGCACCGGGCTGTGCTGCAACTCGGCCAGCAGGCCGATGGCCGAGTCGGTCATCGACACCACCCGCCCCTGCGCGTCCAGAGTCACCACCCCGGGCGCGCACAACGCGTCGTCCACCTCCGGCCCCGCCAACACGATCCGGCGCAGCGCATCGGCCACGTCCTCGCGGATCTCGTCCATCAGCCGCACCTCGGCGTCATCGAAGTCGGCACACTCGGCGCTGCGGAGCAGGTGCGCCACCCCCCAGCAGGAGCCGGCCAGCGAGAACGTGGTGCGCAGCTCCGGGGCGAACCCCATCGCCGAGTTGATGTGCACATGCCGGTGGCTGAGCGTCGGCTGGTTGCCGGTGGCCCGATGCAGCGTGGTGGCCGGCTCGCCGGACCGGTGCAGCTCGATGAACTTGTTCACGTCGGGCTGGAGGAACTCGTTGTCCATCCAGGGGGCGCACATCGTCTCGGGCATGTTCTCGATCACTGCTGCCGACGAGAAGACGGTGGTCTCCGGGTCGGTGGCGCCCAGGAAGGCCGCGTCGATCCGCAACGGCGTACGCAGCGCCTCGAGCAGGCTCTGCAGCAGTTCGGCGGTGGTGGCCGCTTCGGTGCAGGCCTCGCGGACGCGCTCCCGCGCCCGACGGAGGGCGAGGGAGTCCACCAGTGCGGTCATAGTCCCAGCATCGAAGCATGACCGATGTCGCGGTATCCCGCAGTTGAGGGAGATTTTGCCTTCCCGGCAGCCGGCACCGCGATCCCCTCAAATGCGGGATGGTCCAAGGGTGCCCGGGTGAGGACTCTGGGGTGAGCGAGCATCGCGCTCGCACCACCGGACACGGGAGACGAACGATGAGCGACGACGTACTGACCGCGGCGATCGAGGGCCGAGTGCACTACCCGGGAGAGGCCGGGTACGACGCGGCGAAGGGCTGCTGGAACGTGCTGTGGGTCCATCAGCCGGCAGTGGTGGTGGAGGCGGCGTCGGTCAACGACGTGGTGGTGGCGCTGAGCCACGCCCGCCGGAACGGACTGAAGGTGGCGGTGCAGAGCACCGGCCACGGGGTCACCGTGCCGGCGGATGCGGAGACGATGCTCCTGGTGGTGGCGGGGTTGGCCTCGGTCGAGATCGACGCCGGCAACCAGGTGGCGCGGATCGGCGGCGGTGCCACCTGGGCGCCGGTGCTGGCCCAGGCGCAGCGGCACGGGTTGGCGCCGCTGCTGGGGTCGGCGCCGCACGTCGGTGCCGTCGGCTACACCCTGGGGGGTGGTTTCGGGTGGCTGGCCCGGCGATACGGGCTGGCGGTCGATCACGTCCGGTCGCTGCGGGTGGTGCGCGCCGACGGCTGGGTGGTGACCGCGTCCCGGAGCAGCCACCCGGAGCTGTTCTGGGCGCTGTGCGGCGGCGGGGGAGGCTCGCTCGGGGTGGTCGTGGAGATGGAGATCGGCCTGGTGCCGGTGGGCGAGGTCTATGCCGGGAACCTCTTCTATCCGATCGAGGACGCCGCCGCGGTCTTCGACTTCTACCGGGAGTGGTCCGAGCGGCAGTCGGCGGACTTCACCAGCGCCTTCACGCTGATGAACTTCCCGCCACTGGAGATGGTGCCGGCCCCGATCCGAGGCCGCTCGTTCGCACTCCTGCGCGGCTGCCACAGCGGCGACGGTGCCGACGGGAAGGCCGCCGTGGACGAGTGGCGTGCCTGGCGGGAGCCGGCGCTGGACATGTTCGGCCCGATGCCGTACGCCGAGTGCGGCGAGATCTCCGCCGACCCCGTCGATCCGGTGCCCGCGATCGCCTCCGGACGCTGGCTGACCCACCTCGACGACGACGTGCTGGCGGCCATGCTGGAGGCCGTGACGGGTGGGCCCGGGCCATCCCCGTTGTTGATGGCCGAGACCCGGCATGCGGGCGGAGCGGTGACGGGGCCGGTGCCGTCGGCCTGCTTCGAGGCTCGCGGCGCGGACCGGATGCTGGAACTGATCGCGTTGGTGATGGCCCCCGAGGCCGGCGTGGAGGCGGAGCGTCGCATCAGCGCCACCTGGCAGCGGCTCGCCGGCCACCTGCCCTCGCTGTCGGGCTACCTGAACTTCGCCGAAGGTGCCGAGCGGCAGACGGTCGCGGCGACGGCGTACACCAGCGACACCCGGCACAGGCTGGCCGCCGTGAAGGCGTCCGTCGATCCGCTGGGCATGTTCAGCAACGGCGTCGGCCACGGGTGAGGCCGGCCCACGGCCGGACCCGCCTCAGCGCAGGGTCAGTCCCACGAACACCCCGAGGCCCCAGAGCAGTTCGCTGATCCCGGTGCGCTGCAGCACGCCGATCAGCGCCGGGCCCGTGGCGCCGCGGCCGACCTTGGCCACCGCCATCGTCGCCGGCACGATGTAGAGGCCACCCAGGAGCGCCCACGGCGAGGTCTGTGCGGCGAGCGCGACCAGCGCCATCCCGGCCGCCAGCACCAGGCTGAGGAACAGCACCCGGGTCCGTTCATCCCCGATCCGGACCGCCAGGGTGCGCTTGCCGACCGCGGTGTCGCCGGCGATGTCGCGGAGGTTGTTGGCGACCAGGATCGCGCAGGCCAGCGCTCCCACGCCGACGCCCCCGACCAGCGCCGCGCCCAGGCCGGCGGCGGTGCCGGTCTGCACGAACGTGGTGCCGGCCACCGCCACCAGGCCGAAGAAGACGAAGACCATCAGCTCCCCGAGGCCGGCGTACCCGTAGGGCTTCTTGCCGCCGGTGTAGTACCAGGCCGCGGCGATGCAGACGACGCCCACCGCGACCAGCCACCAGGCGGTGGTGGCGGCCAGCAGCAGGCCGGCGCAGGCTGCGGCGGCGAAGCTGCCGAAGGCCGCTGCCTTCACCGCGTCCGGACGCGCCCGGCCGGAGCCGACCAGGCGCTGCGGGCCCACCCGGTCGTCGTCGGTGCCGCGGATCCCGTCGGAGTAGTCGTTGGCGTAGTTGACACCGATCTGCAGCCCGACCGCGACGATCAGCGCCAGTGCGGCCTTCCACCAGACCGCGGCGTCGAGGTGCGCGGCGATGCCGGTGCCGACCAGGACCGGGGCGACGGCGGCCGGGAGGGTGCGCAGTCGGGCTCCATCGAGCCACTCCGAAGCGGTTGCCATGACAGGGATTCAAGCACCCGTGGTGCGGACCAGATCCACGTGGTCGATGCCGTCCCAGTCGTAGACACCCGACACGGACGCGAAACCGAACCGGCCGTAGAAGTCGGCCAGGTGCGCCTGGGCGGCCATCTCCTGAGGTACGCCGGGCCACAGCTGCTCGCCGGCGGCGACGCTGCGGGCGACGAGTTCGCGGCCCAGGCCTGTGCCGCGGTGGGTGCCGGCGACCACGATCCGGCCCAGATGCACGTGCCGGGTCTCGGTGGCGTCGGGTCGATGCCCCGGCACCGGATGCTCCGGCGGAAGCAGCCGGGCGGCGGCCACCAGCTGGCCGTCATCGAAGCCGAGCAGGTGGTGCACGTCGTCGACCAGGTCCTGCCCGTCGGGGTCCAGGTAGCTGCAGTCCTGCTCCACCACGAAGACCGCGGCGCGCAGCGCCAGCACGTCGTACAACTCCTGGGTGCTGAGATCCCGCTGGTGTCGTAGCTGCCACTCCATGGGCTCATCCTGCCCGCGGCTGCCCGCGTCGGCGGGACCGGGCCGCTCGCTAGGGTGGGCGACCGTGGAGCCACTGCAGTTGAGGTCGCCCGATGTCGCCGCCCTGAGCGACTGGCTGGCCGCCGAGGACGACCGACCGTTGCTGGTCGAGACCTCCGGCTCCACGGGCGCCCCGAAACGGGTGCTGCTCTCCCGGGACGCGGTGAAGGCCTCGGCCCAGGCCAGCGCCCGACGCCTCGGCGCCACCGGGCCCTGGTTGCTGGCGCTGCCGGTCTCCTACGTGGCGGGGGTGCAGGTGCTGGTCCGGTCGCTGCTGGCCGGGCATCGGCCCACCCTGCTCGACGAGCACCCGTCGGTGGCGGCCGCGGTGGCCGCGATGCCGGCGGGGGACCGCTTCGTCTCGTTGGTGCCCACCCAGCTCGGCCGACTCCTCGACGACCCCGATGAGGCGGCGGCGCTGGCGACCTGTCACACGGTGCTGCTGGGTGGCGGTCCGATCGACCCCGCGCTGCGGGAGCGCGCGGCCGCCGCCGGGATCCGGGTGGTGGCCACCTACGGGGCCGCCGAGACCGCCGGAGGCTGCGTGTACGACGGGCTCCCGCTGGACGGGGTCGGGGTCGCGCTCGGCGACGACGGGCGGATCCGGATCGCCGGGCCGATACTCTTCCATGGCTACGACGGCGACCCCGGCTCGACCGCCGCCCATTTGGTCGACGGCTGGTACCTGACCGCCGATGCCGGCCGCTTCGACCTCGACGGCCGGCTGCAGGTGCTCGGCCGACTCGACGACATGCTGATCAGCGGCGGCGTCAAGGTGCCTGCCCCGGTGGTCGCCCGCCTCCTTCGTGGACATCCGTCGATCACCGACGTCGAGGTGGTCGGCGTCGCCGACGGGGAATGGGGTCAGCGGGTGGTGGCCCTGGTGGTCCCGGCCGGGACGCCACCGACCCTGGCCCAGATCCGCGACTTCGTGGCCGACGAGCACCCGCGCTCCTGGGCTCCCCGGGAACTGGTCGTCCTGGACCGGCTGCCGCTGCTGGGCAACGGCAAGGTGGACCGGCAGGCGCTGCTTGCGCTGGCGAGCGCGGCCCGATGAGCGGTCCGACGAGCGCGGTCTGGTCGATCGGGATGCGGACCCGGTTCCGAGGCATCACCGTCCGCGAGGGGATGCTGCTGCGCGGCGACGCGGGATGGGGGGAGTGGAGCCCGTTCCTGGAGTACGACGACACGGTCGCCGCGCCATGGCTGGCCTGCGCCGTAGAGGCGGCCGACTCGGGGTGGCCGACGCCGGTCCGGGCCACGGTGCCGGTCAACGTGACGGTGCCGGCGGTGGACGCCGACGTCGCCCACCGGATCGTCGCCGACTCCGGCTGCCTGACCGCGAAGGTCAAGGTCGCCGAGCCCGGCCAGCAGCTCGGTGACGACCAGGCCCGGCTGGAGGCGGTCCGCGACGCGCTCGGCCCGTCCGGGCGGATCCGGGTGGACGCGAACGGGGCCTGGGAGGTCGACGCCGCGATGGCCGCGCTGCGGGTGCTGGACCGGGCGGCCGATGGGCTGGAGTACGCGGAACAGCCGTGCGCGTCGGTGGAGGAACTCGCCGCCCTGCGGCGCCGGATAGGGGTGCCGATCGCGGCGGACGAGTCGATCCGGCGGGCCGAGGACCCGTACCGGGTCCGGGACCTGGCCGCGGCCGACATCGCGGTGCTCAAGGTGCAGCCGCTGGGTGGAGTGCGTGCCTGCCTGCGGATCGCGGAGGAGATCGGGATGCCGGTGGTGGTCTCCTCGGCGTTGGAGAGTTCGGTGGGCATCGCTGCCGGGGTGGCGTTGGCGGCGGCGCTGCCGGAGTTGCCCTACGCCTGCGGGCTGGCCACCGTCCGGTTGCTTACCGACGATCTGGTCACCGAGCCGCTGGTGCCGGTGGCCGGTGAACTCCCGGTGCGGATGCCGCAGGTGTCGGGCGCAGCGCTGGCTCGGCTGGCCGCGGCACCCGACCGGCGGGCCCACTGGGAGACGCGGCTGGCCCGGGTGCGGCAGGATCATCCCTCGTGAACGACTCCACCCGGCTCGCCCGCGACCTCGTCGACGCCCTGGTCGCTGCCGGGGTGGGTGAGGTGGTGCTCGCTCCCGGCTCCCGGAACGCGCCGCTCGCCTTCGCCGTCCACGCCGCCGCGGTTGCCGGCCGGTTGCGGCTGCACACCCGGATCGATGAGCGGACCGCCGGCTTCCTGGCCCTAGGGCTGAGCAAGGTGGGATCCCGGGCGGCGGTGATCTGCACCTCGGGCACCGCTGTGGCCAACCTGCATCCCGCCGTGCTGGAGGCCGCGCATGCGGGGGTGCCGCTGGTAGTGGTCACCGCCGACCGGCCGGCCCGGTTGCGGGGCACCGGCGCCAACCAGACCACCCAGCAGCCGGAGATCTTCGGCGACGCGGCCCGCTGCCTGGACATCGACGCCGACACCGACCCCACGTCGTACCGCGCCCTGCTCGGAGCCCCCACCCCCATCCCCATCCCCACCCCCATCCCCATCCCCACCCCCCTCCCCACCCACCTGAACGTCCAGTTCACCCCACCCCTCGCCGAAGTGGGGTTTGTGGCCGGCCGAGGTGGGGATTGTGGCCGCACCGATGACACCTCGACGGGCCACAAACCCCACCTCGTCGGGCCACAAACCCCCCTTCGTGGGGGGGTGCGCACGGTGGTGGTGGCTGGGGACGACGCCGGCCCGCCGGCACGAGTGCTGGCCGAGCAGGCCGGCTGGCCACTGCTGGCCGAACCCACCGCCGGCTGCCGCACCGGTGATCATGCGATCCGCAGCTACCGACTGCTGCTCGCCGGTGACCTCGGTGCCCGGATCGAACGCGTGGTGGTCGCCGGTCACCCCACCCTCTCCCGCCCGGTCACCGCACTGCTGGAGCGCGCCGACGTCGAGGTGATCTCGCTGCGGCACCGCGGCCGCTGGGCGCAGCGCCCGTTCCCCATCGCCGGTGAGTACGACGCGCTCGTCGCCGACCCGGGCGACCCCGACTGGCTGCACGAATGGCAGCAGGCCGACCGGCACACCAGCGCCGCCCTGGACCGGCTGCTCGGCGCCGAACCCGACCTCACCCCGCACCAGGTCGCCGGCGCGGTCGCGGCCGCGGTGCCCCCCGGCGGACTGCTCTTCGTCGGCGCCTCGAGCCCGATCCGCGACCTGGACCTGATGGCACGTCCCTACCCGGTCGGTGAGCGCCGCAAGGTGATCGCCAACCGCGGCCTGGCCGGCATCGACGGCACCGTCTCCTCGGCCATCGGAGCCGCACTCGGCCGCAGGCACGGCAGCCGGAACCTCGCCCTGATGGGCGACGTCACGTTCCTGCACGACGCCAACGCGCTGGTGCTGGGCCCCGACGAACCCCACCCCGACCTCACGATCGTGGTGGTCAACGACGACGGCGGCTCGATCTTCTCGATGCTGGAGCAGGGGGCGCCGGAGTTCGCCGAGGTCCACGAACGGCTCTTCGCGACCCCGCACGGCGTCGACCTCGGTGCGCTCTGCGCGGCCACCCGCACGCCGCACTGGAAGGTCGAGTCGCTGCCCGAGCTCGAGCAGGCGCTCGCCTCCCCCAACGGTGGTGTGGACGTCGTCGAGGTGCGGGTCCGACGCGACAACCGGCGCGAGCTGGACGCCCGGATCCGGGCACTGGTCAAGTGAGGCGAGCCGGAGCTCAGTCCGGCCGCACCATCCGGACCTGCCACACGTCCAGCAGGTCGTAGAACTCCCGGTCCCCCTGCGCGACGAACCCGTTGCGCGCATAGAAGGCACGCGCCCGGGCGTTGCTCTCCAGCACCCACAGGGCGCACGACCCCGGGAACAGGCGACGCTCCAGCAACTCCTGGCCGACACCGGTGCCCCACCAGGCCCGCCGCACATAGAGGGCGTACAACTCATGCTCGGTGTCGATGTCGCGCGGCCGGCCGACCGCGATGAAGCCGATCGGCTCCCGATCCGCGAACGCCAGCAGCCGGCCGGTGCCGTGCTCGATGCTGCGCCGCCAGCCCTCGATCCAGGGCAGCGGGTCAGCCAGCCGCGCCTCCAACAGCCCCGGATCGACGTACGGCGCATAGCCCTCGCGCCAGCAGGTCAGGTGCAGTCGGGCACCCGCCTCGGCCTCGGCAAGGGTCGCTTCGCGGTAGGTCACCTCCGGCATCTCCCCATCGTGTCCGGCGCGCGCCGGGGGCGCCACTCGATTTCCGCCTAGGCTGGCGGGCATGAGGATCACCAAGTTCGGGCATGCCTGCGTGCGCGTCGAGTACGACGGTCAGGCCCTGGCCATCGACCCGGGCGCCTGGACACAACCCGACGCGGTCGACGGGGTGGCTGCGGTGTTGATCACCCACGAGCACCCGGACCACTACCACCCCGACCGGTTGCGCCGGGCCGAGGCGCCGATCTTCACCATCGATGCGGTGGCCGCCCGGATCGCGGCCGATGCGCCCGACCTCACCGAGCGGGTGACCGTGGTCGATCCCGGCGACGAACTCGACCTCGGGTTGCACGTGCAGGTGGTGGGCGAGAAGCACGCGGAGATCCATCCCGACCTGCCGCACTTCGACAACTCCGGCTATCTGATCACCGCCGGCGGCACCCGGCTCTTCCACCCCGGTGACGCGCTCACCGTGCCCGACGGGCAGGTGGACGTGCTGTGCCTGCCGGTCTCCGCGCCGTGGCTCAAGGCCAGCGAGGTCGTCGACTACGCCCGCGCCGCCAACCCCGGACGTGCCCTCGCCATCCATGACCTCGTCTACTCCGAGGCAGGGCTCGGCATCGTCGACGGCCACCTGGCGCGGCTGGTGCCCGACCTGGACTACGCGCGGATCGCGGACGGCTCCGACCTGCTCTGAGCCGGGCTGAACCGATAGGCCGCCAGGTCGAACCGCTGCTGCTCCCGATGGGCCCGCCAACTGGCGGTCGGCCGCAGTAGGGTCGCCTCACCGTGCTGGTTGAAGTAGTAGCTGCGAGCGGTCGCGCAGTCACCCAGGGTGAACACGGTGTCCTCGACGAGCCGCCGCATCCTGGCGCAGAACTCGTCGTACGCCGTCTCGGTGACCTCCACCGTCGGCGCCCCGCGCCGACGCGCCTCACCCAGAACCCGGCTCAGGTGCACCATCTCCGCCTCGATGGTGGTGAAGTAGTTGAGGCCGGTGTAGCCGAACGGGCTGGCGAGGGAGAAGAAGTTCGGGAACGCCGGGACGGACACTCCCTGGAAGCTGCCGAACCGGTTCTCCCGCCACCACTTGCCCAGGTCCCGGCCGTCCCGGCCGACCACGGTGATGGCCGGGAAGTTCACGTCCCAGAGGTTGAAGCCGGTGGCCAGCAGCAACGTGTCGATCTGGTGGCGGGTGCCGGACTCGGTGACGATCGCGTCCGGCTCGACGCGGGCGATCGGGTCCGTCTCGAGCGTGACGTGCGGCTTGGTGAAGGTGCGGAAGTAGGAGTTGGAGAAGGTCGGCCGCTTGCACCCGAACGAGTAGCCGGGGGTGAGTTGGCGGCGCAGCGCGGGGTCGCGGACCTGCGAGTGCAGGAAGCGCTGGGCGCCGCGCTGCACCAGCCGGCTGGCGAAGCCGGCCTGGCGGTGGTGGACCACTCCGAAGATCAGCGACTCCAGCAGCAGGTCGTTGCCTTTGCGCGCCACCTTCTGGGTCAGTGGCGCGCGGCGGAAGAGGGCGCGCAGCCAGCCGGGCATCTCCATGTCGATCCGCGGCACCACCCAGATCGGGGTGCGCTGGAAGACGGTCAGGCTTTCGGCCTGGCGGGCCACTTCGGGGATCAACTGCACGGCGGTGGCGCCGGTGCCGATCACCGCTGCCCGGGTGCCGGTCAGGTCGGCGGTCGCGTCCCAGTCGGTGGAGTGGATCACGGTGCCGGCGAAGGTGTCGATCCCGTCGATGTCCGGCACCCGCGGCTGGGACAGGAAGCCGGTCGCGGCGATCAGGTACGTCGCCGTGATTGGCTCACGGTCGGACAGTTCGATCACCCAGCGTTCCTCGGCTTCGTCCCAATGCGCCTCGGTGACCGTGTGCTCGAACCGCATCCGGCGTCGCAGGTCGTAGCGGTCGGCCACATGGTCGCAGTAGGACTTGAGTTCGGCGCCGGGGGCGAAGAGTCGGGACCAGTCGGGGTTCGGCTCGAAGGAGAAGGAGTAGGAGAGGCTGGGGATGTCGACGGCCAGCCCGGGATAGCGGTTGACCTGCCAGGTGCCGCCCAGGTCGGGTTCGCGCTCCAGGATCACCCAGTCGTCGATCCCGGTGCGGTCCAGGCTGATCCCGGCGCCCATTCCGCCGAAACCGGCGCCGATGATGGCTGCCGTGACGTGCTCGGTCATGGGGCCAACGTAACGCAGCCGGGTCGGCGGAGCAGTGGCTGAGCGTGCCTGGTCTCAGGTGAGGGAGTCGCGGACCGGGAGGAACTTCGCCTGCGACTCGGCCAGTTCGGCCTCGGGGTCGGAGTCGGCGACGATGCCGCAGCCGGCGAAGAGGCGGACCTTCGCCCCGGACACCTCGGCCGAGCGCAGCGCGATGCCCCACTCGCCGTCGCCGTCGGCGTCCATCCAGCCGACCGGACCGGCGTACCGGCCCCGATCCATGCCTTCGAGTTCGGTGATCAGCGCCAAGGCCGTGGGGGTGGGGGTCCCGCCGACGGCTGCGGAGGGGTGCAGCGAGGCGGCCAGTTGCAGTGACGAGACCTGCTCGGCGTCATGCACGACCCCGTTGACGTCGGTGGCCAGATGCATCACGTTCGGCAGGTGCAGCACGAACGGGGCTTCGGGAACGCTCATCGACGAGCAGTGCTGGTCGAGTGCGTCCGCGACCGAGCGGACGGCGTACTCGTGCTCCTCGAGGTCCTTGGAGGAGCGCGCCAAGGTTGCTGCCAGCGCCAGATCGCGGGTGTCGTCCCCGGTACGCCGGATGGTGCCGGCCAGCACTCGGGAGGTGACCAGGCCGCGTTCCCGGCGGACCAGCATCTCCGGGGTGGCGCCGAAGAGCCCGTCCACGTGGAAGGTCCAGCACGTCGGGTAGTCGGCGGCGAGCCGGCTCAGTGGCCAGCGCACGTCGACGGGGGCGGAGGCGGTGGCCACCAGGTCGCGGGCCAGCACCACCTTCTCCAGGTCGCCGGCAGCGATCCGGGAGACCGCCTCGGCCACGACGAGCATCCAGGCCTCACCGTCGCGGGAACCGTCGGTGAAGACCACGTCAGCCGGTGCGGTGGCCGGGTCGGCCGGGCGCAGGGTGGGGGGCACGATCGCGTCCCGGCCCACCGTGGTGACCCACGCCTGGTCGCCGCGTCTGCCGATCAGCACTTCCGGGACCACCAGCACGGAGTCGCCGGAGTCCTCAGCGAAGCCGAAGGAGCCGAAGCAGAGCAGGCCGCTGCCCGGCTGCTGCACCTGGTCCCGGACCACCGCACGCTCGCAGGTCTGGGTCCACCACTGCTGGGCGGCCTCGAATCGATCGGCGCCACGGGTGCGGACCTCGGCGGCCACGCCCCAGCCGACCAGGCCCTCGCCGTGGTGCAGCCAGGAGACCGGGCGCTCGGCGGGGAGCAGGTCCAGCAGCGCGGTCGCCGCGTCCAGCTCCAGTGTCTGGGTACGGACGACGAGCGGGCCCTCGATGGGGTCGGGTCGCGCACTCGTCATGACGTGTCAGCCTACGCCGCCGTACCCACCGCTCGGCCTCCGGCATAGGCTGAATGCCGTGCGAGCCCAGCTGGACAAGAAGCCGACCGACGTCGCCGCGATGTTCGATGCCGTCGCGAAGAGGTACGACCTCACCAACGACGTGCTGTCGCTGGGTCAGGACCGCCGCTGGCGGCACGAGGTGATCAAGGCGGTGGCGCCCCAGCCGGGCGAGCGGGTGCTCGATCTGGCCGCCGGCACCGGGACCTCCAGCCAGCCGTTCGCCGACGCGGGCGCGACCGTGGTGCCCTGCGACTTCTCCCTCGGCATGCTCAAGGTCGGCAAGCGCAACCGGCCGCATCTGCCGTTCACGGCGGGCGACGGGACGCGGCTGCCGTTCGCCGACGCCAGCTTCGATGCGGTGACGATCTCGTTCGGGCTGCGCAACATCGTGGATCCGGTGGCCGGGTTGACCGAGTTGCGCCGGGTCACCCGACCGGGTGGCCGGCTGGTGGTCTGCGAGTTCAGCCACCCCAGCTGGCCGCCGTTCCGCACTCTGTACGTCGAGTACCTGATGAAGGCGCTGCCCGGGATCGCCCGGACGGTGTCGTCCGCCCCGGACGCCTATGTCTATCTGGCCGAGTCGATCCGGGCCTGGCCCGACCAGCAGGGTCTGGCCACGATGATCGGCCGGGCCGGCTGGGGGAGTCACGACTCGCCGGTGGAGTGGAAGAACCTGTCCAGCGGCATCGTGGCCTTGCACCGCGCTGTCGCGTCCTGAAAGGAACGAGGAGCCATGACCACTGTTGCCCAGAGCCTGAGGATCGTGCCGGGGTTCGCGCCCGCTGAGTTCGACCACCTGGCTGCGCTGTTGACGCCCTCGCTGGAGGCGCGGCTGACGCGGTACACCCCGGATCAGGTCGAGATGGAACTGTCCGTGAAGGACCGGGACACCGACAAGCAGCGGGTGGTGCTCGAGGCCTGGCTCGCCCAGGGTGCACGCACCAAGTTCGTCGCCACCTCGACACGCCCCGACCTGGACGCCGCCGTACTCGAGGTGCGCGACGACCTGGTCACCCAGATCAACAAGCACCTCACCAAGGCCGAGTCCCGCCGCAAGCGCTGACCCGCCGGGACCGAGCGGACAGAACACCCTGATGTCAGGGTGTTCGGACTGTTGTCAGGGGTTGCAACACCTGACAACAGTCAGCAGTCCCTGACATCAGGGTGTTCCGCCAGCCCGCTGCCGCTGGTGCGGGGGAGGGGTCAGGCGGCGTAGGGGCGGGTCGCCCGGGCGTCGCGGAGGGCGAGCGCCCACCAGCTGAGCTGGTCCAGCAGTCGGTGCGCGGCCTCGTCCAGGGCTTTGTTGCTGACCAGGGCGCCGTCGGTGTCGACCAGCTCCCAGACCTGCGGGATCGAGACGTTCTCCCGGATCGAGGTGGCGTGAAGCTCCGGCAGCACCTGCCGCAGCTGTTCGGTGGCCCGGATCCCGCCACTGCGACCGCCGTAGGAGACGAAGCCGACCGGCTTGGTCCGCCAGTGGGCGCCGGTCAGGTCGATCGCCTGCTTGAGGGACGCCGGGAAGCTGTGGTTGTACTCCGGGGTGACCACCACGATCCCGTCCGCCTCGTCGAGTTGGCGCTGTAGCCGGGTCAGGCCCTGGGTGGGTCGACCCCCGAGGACGGCAGGCAGGTCGGCGTCGGCGAGGTCGGCCAGCCAGACGTTGAGCCCGCCACGGGTCTCGGCCAGTCCGCTGAACCAGTCGGCCACCGCCGGTCCGAGGCGGTGGGGTCGGGTGCTGGCGGTGACGATGAGGATTCGGGGCAACTGTGTGGGTTCCATGACCCCAGCCTGCTACTTCAAGTTCACTTGAAGTCAAGCTATTGTCGAGACATGGCCACGATTCCTCGGGAACTCACCATCGGACAGCTCGCCGAGCGCAGCGGGGTGAGCACCTCGGCGCTGCGCTTCTACGAGGCCGAGGGACTGATCGGCTCACGTCGTACGACGGGCAACCAGCGCCGCTTCGCACGCGAGATGCTGCGCCGGGTGGCGTTCATCCGGGTGTCGCAGCACCTGGGCATCCCGCTCGGCCGGATCCGGGAGGCCCTGGGGACGCTGCCCTCGGACCACGCCCCGACGCCTGAGGACTGGCGACACCTCGCTGACAGTTGGCGCGACGATCTCGATGCGCGGATCGACCACCTGCAGGCGCTGCGCGACGACCTGGCCGGCTGTATCGGGTGCGGGTGCCTGTCGCTGACCACCTGTGCGCTGGCCAATCCGGGTGACATTCAGGCGGCCCGCGGGCCCGGTGCCCGGCGCTTCGACTGAGGCTGCCGGGCCCCGGCAGGGCATCCCCCCACCCGGTGAACGGACCGGTCGAGCTCCCCCTACACTTGTGTCGCACACCACGTTGTGAAGTTCTTCACAAAGGTGCACAAGGCAACGGGAGCGGCCAGGAAGGAGCCTCAGGTGGAGCTGTACACACCAGTCCTCGCACTGCTGGCGTTGGCAGCGGGCTTCGCGATCTTCTCGGTGGCGATGAGCGCCGTGACCGGCCCCGCGCGGGCCAACCGCGCCCGGCTGGACGCCTATGAGTGCGGCATCGAGCCGGCCCCCCAGCCCTACGGCGGCGGCCGGATCCCGGTCAAGTACTACACGATCGCGATGACCTTCATCATCTTCGACGTCGAGATCATGTTCCTGGTCCCGTGGGCGATCTACTTCGACGAGCTGGCCTGGTTCGGTGTGCTGGCGGTCTTCCTGTTCTTGTTCAACATCACCCTCGCCTACGTCTATGAATGGCGCCGCGGCGGACTCGACTGGGACTGAGGAGGAACCATGGGTGTGGAGGAGAAACTCCCCAGCGGCGTGCTGCTGACCAGCGT
The DNA here is from genome assembly GCF_016827675.1 of Nocardioides limicola. Taxonomy (GTDB): domain Bacteria; phylum Actinomycetota; class Actinomycetes; order Propionibacteriales; family Nocardioidaceae; genus Nocardioides; species Nocardioides limicola. Next base: position 176,559 of record NZ_JAERJA010000004.1, read on the forward strand.
CGAGGGAGTCGCCGGCTACTTCCGCAAGGCGTCGTTCTGGCCGGCCACGTTCGGACTGGCCTGCTGTGCCATCGAGATGATGACCACCGGCGGTCCGAAGTACGACCTGGCCCGGTTCGGCATGGAGGTCTTCCGGGCCAGCCCTCGTCAGGCGGACCTGATGATCGTCGCCGGCCGGGTGAGCCAGAAGATGGCGCCGGTGCTGCGACAGATCTACGACCAGATGGCTGAACCCAAGTGGGTGCTGGCGATGGGCGTCTGTGCCAGCTCCGGCGGCATGTTCAACAACTACGCGATCGTCCAAGGCGTCGACCACATCGTGCCGGTCGACATGTACCTGCCCGGCTGTCCACCGCGTCCGGAGATGCTGATCGACGCGATCCTGAAGCTGCACGACCAGGTCCAGCACACCAAGTTCGGCGCCCAGCGCGCCGCCCAGATCGAGCAGCTGGAGACCGACGCGCTCAACGCGCTGCCGACCTCGGAAATGAAGGGCCTGCTGCGGTGAGCGACGAGACCAACCTCCCGGCCCCGTCCGGTGAGGTCGAGCAGATCGGCGAACGGCGCGGCATGTTCGGTGCCGCCGGCTCCGGGGACACCTCCGGGTACGGCGGGCTGGTGCAGCCGATCAACTACCCCGGCGCCAGCCAACCGCCGTACGGAGGCTGGTTCGACACCGTCGCCGAGGCCCTGGACGCCAGGCTCGACCATGCCGGCGTCGAGAACGCCATCGAGAAGGTGGTGGTGCACCGTGGCGAGATCACCTTCCACGTGCAGCGCACCGCGTTGGCGGCCGTCGCCCGGCAGTTGCGCGACGCCCCCGAGCTGCGCTTCGAGTTCTGCTCCGGAGTCAGCGGGGTGCACTACCCCGACGACACCGGCCGCGAGCTGCACGCCGTCTATCACCTGACCTCGATGACCCACAACCGCCGGATCCGGCTCGAGGTCTCCTGTCCCGACGCCGACCCGCACCTGCCGTCGCTGGTGGCCACCTATCCGACCCTGGACTGGCACGAACGGGAGACCTGGGACATGTTCGGGATCATCTTCGACGGACACCCGGGCCTGGCCCGGATCCTGATGCCCGACGACTGGCCGGGCCACCCCCAGCGCAAGGACTACCCGCTGGGCGGCATCGATGTGGAGTACAAGGGCGGCACCATTCCGCCGCCGGACCAGCGGAGGTCCTACAGCTGATGGACACCTCGACCAACCCGACGACCGGCCCCGACCCGTACGCCGGCACCTCCCAGACGTCCGAGGGCAGGGTCTTCACCGTCACCGGACAGGACTGGGACGAGCTCACCGCCTCGCTCGCCGACGAGGTGATCGGTGAGGAGCGGCTCGTGGTCAACATGGGCCCCCAGCATCCGTCCACCCATGGCGTGCTCCGGCTGATCCTCGAACTCGAGGGTGAGACGGTCACCGAGGCCCGGTGCGGCATCGGCTACCTGCACACGGGCATCGAGAAGAACATGGAGTTCCGCACCTGGACCCAGGGCGTCACCTTCTGCACCCGGATGGACTACCTGTCGCCGTTCTTCAACGAGGTCACCTACGTGCTCGGCACCGAGCGGTTGCTCGACATCGAGGACGACATCCCGGAGAAGGCGCAGGTGATGCGGGTCCTGCTGATGGAGCTCAACCGGATCTCCTCGCACCTGGTCGCGATCGCCACCGGCGGCATGGAGATCGGCGCACTGACCGTGATGACGATCGGCTTCCGGGAGCGGGAGCTGGTGCTGGACCTCTTCGAACTCATCACCGGACTCCGGATGAACCACGCGTTCATCCGACCCGGCGGGGTCGCCCAGGACCTGCCCCCCGGTGCCCTGGACGAGATCCGTGGCTTCGTGGCGCTGATGAGGAAGCGGCTGCCGGAGTACGCCGCGCTCTGCAACGCCAACCCCATCTTCAAGGCCCGACTCGAGGGAGTGGGCCACCTGGACCTCGAGGGCTGCCTGGCGCTGGGCATCACCGGCCCGGTGCTGCGGTCGACCGGCTATCCGTGGGACCTGCGCAAGACCCAGCCCTACTGCGGCTACGAGGACTACGAGTTCGACGTGCAGACCTGGGACACGGCCGACTCCTACGGTCGCTTCCGGGTGCGGCTCAACGAGATGCACGAGAGCCTTCGCCTGGTGGAGCAGTGCGTGGACCGGTTGGCCGGTCTCGAAGGCGCCCCGGTGATGATCGCCGACAAGAAGATCGCCTGGCCCAGCCAGCTCGCCATCGGCTCGGACGGGCTGGGCAACAGCCTCGACCACATCCGGCACATCATGGGTGAGTCGATGGAGGCGTTGATCCACCACTTCAAGCTGGTGACCGAGGGGTTCCGGGTGCCTGCCGGCCAGGCCTATGTGCCGGTCGAGTCGCCGCGCGGCGAGCTCGGCGCCCACGTCGTCTCCGACGGCGGCACCAAGCCGTTCCGGGCCCACTTCCGGGATCCGAGTTTCACCAACCTCCAGGCCACCTCGGTGATGAGTGAGGGAGGCATGGTCGCCGATGTCATCGTCGCGATCGCCTCGGTGGACCCGGTGATGGGTGGGGTGGACCGATGAACCGTCGTCCGACGTCACCGCGTCGTGCAGTCAAGGAGGTGGGCTGAGGTGCCCGTGCCCTACGAGGCGGAACTCAGGGAGATCGCCGGCCGCTATCCGCAGGCCAGGTCGGGTCTGTTGCCGATGCTGCACCTGGTGCAGAGCCAGGACGGGATGATCACCCCGGCCGGGATCGAGGCCTGTGCGGAGGTCCTCGGGATCACCGCCGCCGAGGTCAGCGGCGTGGCGACCTTCTACACGATGTACAAGCGCCGGCCGGTGGGTGACTACCACGTCGGGGTCTGCACCAACACCCTGTGTGCGGTGATGGGTGGCGACGAGATCTTCGCCGCTCTCAAGGAGCACCTCGAGGTCGGCAACGACGAGACCGCCGCCAAGCGGGAGGGCGACCGTGCCACCGTCTCCCTGGAGCACATCGAGTGCAACGCCGCCTGCGACTATGCGCCGGTGATGACCGTGAACTGGGAGTTCATGGACAACCAGACCCCTGCCTCCGCCCGCCAGTTGGTCGATGACCTGCGCGCCGGCAAGGAGGTCAGCTCCACCCGCGGCCCGACGCTGTGCACGTGGCGGCAGGCCGAGCGGGTGCTGGCCGGCTTCGACGACGGACTGACCGACGCCGGTCCCGCGGCCGGCCCCGCGTCACTGGTCGGGCTGCAGATCGCCCGGGAGCGTGGCTGGTCGGCGCCGGGTCTCGATACACCCGGCTCGTCCCTCGCCGGGCACTCGACCACCGAGGGTGCTCCCGGCTCGTCCCTCGCCGGGCACTCGACCACCGAGGGTGCTCCCGGCTCGTCCCTCGCCGGGCACTCGACCACCGAGGGTGCCCACGGCTCGTCCCTCGCCGGGCACTCGACCACCGAGGGTGCTGCCACTGGGGAGGGTGACGACTGATGCTGACACCGGTGCTCACCGACAACTGGGACGCCGAGCGCGCCTGGACGCTGTCGTCGTACGAGTCGACGGGCGGATACGCCGCCCTCCGCAAGGCGCTGGCGATGACGCCCGAGGCGGTCGTCGACGAGGTCAAGGAGTCGGGGCTGCGGGGCCGTGGTGGCGCCGGGTTCCCGACCGGGATGAAGTGGTCCTTCATCCCCGCCAAGGACCCCGACAACCCCAAGCCGCACTACCTGGTCGTCAACGCCGACGAGTCCGAGCCGGGCACCTGCAAGGACATCCCGCTGATGATGGCCAGCCCGCACACCCTCGTCGAGGGCGTGATCATCAGTTCCTACGCGATCGGCGCCAACCACGCGTTCATCTACGTGCGCGGTGAGGTGCTGCACGTGATCCGACGGCTGCGGGCCGCGGTCGCCGAAGCGTACGCAGCCGGACACCTCGGCACCGACATCCATGGCTCCGGCTACGACCTGGACCTAGTGGTGCATGCCGGCGCCGGCGCCTACATCTGTGGCGAGGAGACCGCGTTGCTCGACTCCCTCGAGGGTCGCCGCGGGCAACCTCGGTTGCGCCCGCCGTTCCCGGCAGTGGCCGGTCTCTACGCGTGTCCGACGGTGATCAACAACGTCGAGTCGATCGCGTCGGTGCCCTCGATCATCGACCGCGGCGGAGCGTGGTTCGCCTCGATGGGCACCGAGAAGTCCAAGGGCTACGTCATCTACTCGCTGTCGGGCCACGTCAAGCGACCCGGGCAGTACGAAGCACCGTTGGGCATCACGCTGCGCGAGCTGCTCGACCTGGGTGGCGGGATGCGGGACGGTCACGAGTTGAAGTTCTGGACCCCCGGTGGCTCCAGTACGCCGATGCTCACCGCCGAGCACCTCGACATGCCGCTGGACTATGAGGCCGTCGGCGCCGCCGGGTCGATGCTCGGCACCCGGGCGCTGCAGATCTTCGACGACACCACCTGCGTGGTCCGGGCGGTGCTGCGCTGGACCGAGTTCTACAAGCACGAGTCCTGCGGCAAGTGCACCCCCTGCCGGGAAGGCACCTGGTGGCTGGTGCAGACGCTGGCCAAGTTGGAGGCCGGCCAGGGTGCCGAATCCGACCTGGACCTGCTGCTGGACCAGTGCGACAACATCCTGGGCCGGTCGTTCTGCGCCCTCGGTGACGGCGCGACCAGCCCGATCACCTCGGCCATCCAGTACTTCCGCGAGGAGTTCCTCGAGCACCTGCGACACGGCGGTTGTCCCTTCGACCCCGCCGCGGCGACGGTCTTCGCGACGGAAGGAGCGCCGGCATGACCGACCAGTTGGCGAGCGAGAGCCTGGTCACCGTGACCATCGACGGGGTCCAGGTGAGCGTCCCCCAGGGCAGCCTGGTGATCCGGGCCGCGGAGCAGATCGGCGTCCAGATCCCCCGCTTCTGTGACCACCCGCTGCTGGAGCCGGTCGGCGCCTGCCGGCAGTGCCTGGTCGACGTCCCCGACGCCGGCAACGGCCGGGGCATCCCCAAGCCGCAGGCCTCCTGCACGTTGACGGTGGCCGACGGGATGGTGGTCAACACCCAGGCCACCTCCGGGGTCGCCGAGAAGGCCCAGGCGGGGGTGATGGAGTTCCTGCTCATCAACCACCCACTCGACTGCCCGGTCTGCGACAAGGGCGGCGAGTGCCCGCTGCAGAACCAGGCGATGAGCAACGGTCGCGGCGAGTCCCGGTTCGCTGCCGGTGGCGGCGTCAAGCGGACCTTCGAGAAGCCGATCAACATCTCCGCCCAGGTGCTCCTCGACCGGGAGCGGTGCGTGCTCTGTGCCCGGTGCACCCGGTTCTCCGACCAGATCGCCGGTGACCCGTTCATCGCCCTGGTGGAGCGCGGCGCGCTGCAGCAGGTCGGCATCTACGAGCACGAGCCGTTCGAGTCCTACTTCTCCGGCAACACCATCCAGATCTGCCCGGTCGGCGCACTGACCAGCGCCGACTACCGGTTCCGCAGTCGCCCCTTCGACCTTGTCTCCACCCCCGGTGTGGCCGAGCACGACGCCTGCGGTGCGGCGATCCGCGTCGACCACCGGCGCGGCAAGGTGATGCGGCGACTGGCCGGCAACGATCCCGAGGTCAACGAGGAGTGGATCACCGACAAGGACCGGTTCGCGTTCTCCTACGCACGTCAGCCGGACCGGCTCACCCATCCGTGGGTCCGGGACGCTGACACCGGCGAGCTGCGGCCCGCCTCCTGGCCCGAGGCCTTCGCGGTGGCCGCCCGCGGCATCGCCGCGCAGCGGGACGCGGGGCGCGGTGCCGCCACGCTCACCGGCGGTCGGGTCACCCTCGAGGACGCCTACGCGTGGAGCAAGTTCACCCGGGTGGCACTGGGCAGCAACGACGTGGACTTCCGGGCCCGGGTGCAGTCCGCCGAGGAGGCCGACTTCCTGGCCGCCCAGGTCGCCACCGTCCGCGACGTCAGCTACGCCGACCTCTCCGCACCGCTGGTGCTGCTCGTCGGCCTGGAGCCCGAGGACGAGGCCGGCACCATCTTCCTGCGGCTGCGCAAGGCGGTCCTCACCGGCCGGACGAAGGTCGCCTCGATCGCGCCCTTCCGGAGCCGGGGGCTGGACAAGCTCGCCGGCACCCTGCTGCCCGCCGGCCCCGGGGACGAGACCCAACTCCTGCACGACCTCCCCGACAACGCTGAGGAGTTGCTCGGCGCTGCGTTGGACGCGAGCTCGGTGATCCTCGTCGGTGAACGGCTCGCCGGCGTCCCGGGTGCGCTCAGCGCCGCCGTCGCGTTGGCCGAGCGGACCGGAGCGCGACTGGCCTGGGTGCCGCGCCGGGCCGGGGATCGTGGCGCGGTCGAGGCCGGCTGTCTGCCGAACCTGCTGCCCGGTGGCCGTCCGGTCGCCGACCCGGCAGCCCGCGTCGACGTCGCCGCGGCCTGGGGTGTCGACACGCTGCCCGAGCAGCCCGGACGCGACGGGGACGCGATCCTGGCCGCGACCGCTGCCGGTGCGATCGGTGCGCTGGTCGTCGGTGGCGTCGACCCCGACGACCTGGCCGACCCCGCCGCAGCACGGGCTGCCCTGGAGTCGGTCGGCTTCCTGGTCAGCATCGAACTGCGCCGGACTGCGGTCACCGAACTGGCGGACGTGGTGTTCCCGGCTGCCCCGGTCACCGACAAGGCCGGCACCTTCCTCACCTGGGAAGGACGGCCGCGACCGTTCCCGAGGGTCTTCGACGTGCCCACCTCGCTGCCGGACCTCCGGGTGTTGGCCGGCATCGCCGACGAGCTCGGTACGCCGCTGGGGTGGCGGACCGTGGACGAGGTGCGTGACGAGCTCGACCAGCTCGGCCCCTGGGACGGAGCACGGCCGACGATGGGCCCGGCTCCGGCTCCGGCCAAGCGGCGGCTGCTGAAGACCAAGTTGACGCTGGCCACCTGGAAGCAGCTCATCGACCTCGGGTCCCTGCAGGACGGTCAGGACGAGATGCGGGCCACCGCCCGCCGGCCGGTCGCTCGCATCAATGCCGAGACCCACCAACTCCTCAAGAGGTCCCCGGAGGTCACCCTCACCGGTGACCGGGGCCAGGTCACTCTCCCGGTCGAGGTCGCCGACCTTCCCGAGGGCGTGGTCTGGGTGCCCGCAAACTCGTTCGGGCGGGGGGTGCTGGCCGGCCTCTCGTCGCCGGACGGCATGGTGAGCGTGAAGGGAGAACTCCGGTGAACGATCCCCTTGCCGCCTTCGGCCACGACCCGCTGTGGGTGATCGGCCTCAAGGCACTGCTGATCTTCGCCTTCCTGGTGGTGCTCACCCTCTTCAACATCTGGGCGGAGCGCCGTGTGGTGGCCCGGATGCAGCACCGGATCGGCCCCAACGTGCACGGCCCGTTCGGGCTGCTGCAGTCGCTGGCCGACGGAGTGAAGCTCGCCCTCAAGGAGGACCTGCTGCCCAGGGCCGCCGACAAGGTGGTCTTCATCCTGGCCCCGGTGATCTCGGTGATCGCGGCCTTCGTCACCTTCGCGGTGATCCCGTTCGGTCCCGAGGTGCGGATCCCGTTCACCGACACCCTCACCCCGCTGCAACTGACCGACATGCCGGTGGCGGTGCTGTTCGTGCTGGCGGTCGCCTCGATCGGCATCTACGGCATCGTGCTCGGCGGCTGGGCCAGCGGGTCGACGTACTCACTGCTCGGCGGGCTGCGCTCCAGCGCCCAGATGATCTCCTACGAGGTCGCGATGGGGCTGGCCTTCATCACCGTCTTCCTGTACGCCGGCACCATGTCCACCTCGGGCATCGTCGCCGCCCAGCAGGACTTCTGGTACGCGCTGATCCTGGCGCCCAGTTTCGTGATCTACGTGATCGCGATGGTGGGCGAGGTGAACCGGGCCCCCTTCGACCTGCCCGAGGCCGAGGGTGAACTGGTCGGCGGCTTCCACACCGAGTACTCGTCGCTGAAGTTCGCGCTCTTCTTCCTCGCCGAGTACATCAACATGGCCACCGTCTCCGCGCTCGCAGTCACTCTGTTCCTGGGGGGCTGGCAGGCGCCGTGGGGCGTTGTGCACGTGTGGCCCGGCGCCAACGAGGGCTACTGGCCGGCGATGTGGTTCCTGCTCAAACTGCTCGGCTTCATCTTCTTGTTCATCTGGCTGCGGGGCTCGCTGCCGCGGCTGCGCTACGACCAGTTCATGATGTTCGGCTGGAAGCGGCTGATCCCGGCCGCGCTGGCCTGGACGGCGATGGTCGCGCTGGTGAAGGTGGTGATGCTGACCGGTGGTCTCGAGCGGCAGGGCGTCGTCATCGCGCTGGCCGTGCTCATCGGCCTGCTGATCGTCGGGATCGGCATCTCCTACCTGGTCGAGGCGCGGCAGCAGCCGGAGGCGGAACAACCGGCCCCCCAGCCGCCGCCGACCGGCGGATTCCCGGTGCCCCCGATGCCCGCTGGCGGCCCGGTGCAGGGCGCCGCCGGCGACCTGGGACTGCCTCGCTTCTCGCCCCCGTCCAGCACTGACAAGGAGGACGCGGATGTCTAGCCTCAAAGAGACGTACTGGGACCCGATCGCCGGGTTCGGGGTCACCTTCCGGACCATGTTCCGCAAGGTGGTCACCGAGCAGTACCCGTTCGACAAGCAGCCGACCGCCCCCCGGTTCCACGGCCGGCACCAGCTGAATCGCTGGCCCGACGGGCTGGAGAAGTGCATCGGCTGCGAACTCTGCGCCTGGGCCTGTCCCGCGGACGCGATCTACGTCGAGGGTGCCTCCAACACCGACGACGAGCGGTTCTCGCCCGGTGAGCGGTACGGCCGCGTCTACCAGATCAACTACCTGCGCTGCATCCTGTGCGGTCTGTGCATCGAAGCCTGCCCGACCCGGGCGTTGACGATGACCAACGAGTACGAGCTCGCCGACGACAACCGGGCCGACCTGATCTACGAGAAGTCCGACCTGCTGGCGCCGCTGCTGCCCGGCATGGAGCAGCCGCCGCATCCGATGCGACTCGGTGACGACGAGGGCGCCTACTACCGCGGCGAGAACCAAGGAGAGAACTCGTGACTGCCTTCTGGGTGCTCGCCCCGGTGATGGTCGCCGCCGCGCTCGGGCTGCTCTTCGTCCGCAAGGCGGTGCATGCAGCGCTGCTGTTGGCGACGGTGATGATGAGCCTGGCGGTGCTCTACCTGGTGCTCGAGGCGCCGTTCCTGTTCGCGGTGCAGATCATCGTCTACACCGGCGCCATCTTGATGCTCTTCCTGTTCGTGCTGATGCTGATCGGCGCCGAGTCCAGGCTGTCGCTGGTGGAGACGATCAAGGGGCAGCGGGTGCTCGCCGTCCTCGGTGGGCTGGTGCTCGGCTCGCTGCTGGTGATCGCGATCGGCCAGGTCACCCTGGCCAGCCCGGTGGGCCTGGAGGCCGCCAACAGTGGCGGCAACGTCGAGGGGCTGGCCGACGTCTTGTTCTCGACGTACGTGTTCGCCTTCGAGGCCACCGCCGCGCTGCTGATCACCGCGGCCCTGGGCGCGATGGTGCTGGCTCACCCGGAGCGGCTCACCCCCAAGGAGTCCCAGCAGGAGATGGCCGCACGCCGGGTCCGGGAGTACGCCGAACACGGCCGCCACCTGGGTCCGCTGCCGGCCCCCGGGGTCTACGCCCGGCACAACTCGGTGGCCACTCCGGCGCTGGCGCCCGACGGCAGCGTCATCGAGGCCTCCATCAACCGCACCCTGGTGCCACCCCGGCCGGCCGATGAGCCGGACCTGCCCGAACTGGCCGCCGACGAGGACGAGGAGGGTCCGCAGTGACCGAGTACGTCATCCTCTCCGCGATCCTGTTCACGATCGGCGCCGTCGGGGTGCTGGTCCGCCGCAACGCGTTGGTGGTTTTCATGTGTGTGGAGCTGATGCTCAACGCCTGCAACCTCGCGTTCGTCGCCTTCGCCCGTCAGCACGGCAACCTCGACGGTCAGGTGGCCGCCTTCTTCGTGATGGTGGTCGCCGCTGCCGAGGTCGTGGTCGGACTCGCGATCATCATGACCATTTTCCGTGCCCGCCGTTCGGCCTCGGTCGACGACGCCAGCCTGCTCAGGTACTGAGGGGAGACAAGTGATGACACCCCTGCTCGCCGCTGCCGAGATCCCGGTGGTCGCCCCGGTGGCCGCCGACGGCGTGCTGGCCTGGGCCTGGCTGCTGGTCGCACTGCCGTTGGCCGGGTCGGTGATCCTGCTGGTCGGTGGCCGGTTCACCGACTCCTTCGGGCACTGGCTCGGCACCGCCACCGCGGCCGCCTCCTTCGTGCTCGGCGTGACGATCTTCGTGGCGCTGCTCGGCCGCCCCGCCGATGACCGCAGCATCAGCCAGCACCTGTGGACCTGGTTCGACGTCGGCGACTTCCAGGTGTCGATGGAGCTGCTCGTCGACCCGCTGTCGCTGCTCTTCGTGCTGCTGATCACCGGAGTCGGATCACTGATCCACCTCTACTCGGTGGGCTACATGGCTCACGACCCCCGTCGCCGACGGTTCTTCGGCTACCTGAACCTCTTCGTCGCCGCGATGCTGATGCTGGTGCTGGCCGGTGACTACGTCGGACTGTTCCTCGGCTGGGAGGGCGTCGGCCTGGCGTCGTACCTGCTGATCGGCTTCTGGCAGCACAAGCCGTCCGCAGCCGCCGCGGCCAAGAAGGCGTTCGTGATGAACCGGGTCGGCGACATGGGCCTCTCGCTGGCGATCATGACGATGTTCGTGGCGTTCGGCACCACGGCGTACGCCGGTGTCAGCGAGGCCGCGTCCGGCGCCAGCGAAGCCACCCTCACCGCGATCGGCATCCTGCTGCTGGTCGGTGCCTGCGGCAAGTCGGCCCAAGTGCCTCTGCAGGGCTGGCTGCTGGATGCGATGGAGGGTCCGACGCCGGTCTCGGCGCTGATCCACGCCGCCACCATGGTCACCGCCGGCGTCTACCTGATCGTCCGCTCCAACTTCATCTACGAGCTCGCTCCCACCGCGCAGACCGTGGTGGTCGTGGTCGCCGTGGTCACCCTGCTGTGGGGCGCCATCATCGGTTGCGCCAAGGACGACATCAAGAAGGCGCTGGCCGGCTCCACGATGAGCCAGATCGGCTACATGATGCTGGCCGCCGGGCTGGGCGTGGCCGGCTACGCCTTCGCGATCTTCCACCTGATCACCCACGGCTTCTTCAAGGCCAACATGTTCCTCGGCGCCGGTTCGGTGATGCACGCCATGGACGACGACGTCGACATGCGGCACTACGGGGGGCTGCGCAAACTGCTGCCGGTCACCTTCCTCACGTTCGCGTTCGGCTATCTGGCGATCATCGGCTTCCCCGGCTTCTCCGGCTTCTGGTCCAAGGACCTGATCATCGAAGTGGCCTTCGGGCACAGCACCCTGGTCGGTCTCGCCGCGCTGCTCGGCGCCGGGATCACCGCCTTCTACATGACCCGGCTGATGCTGATGACCTTCTTCACCGATCGCCGCTGGGAACCCGACGTGCACCCGCACGAATCACCCAAGGTGATGACGATCCCGCTGATCGTGCTCGCGGCACTGTCGCTGCTCGGTGGTGTGCTGGTGATCGGTGGCTGGATCGGAGACTTCCTGGAGCCGGTGGTCGGCCACGCGCCGCACCCCGAGCTCCCGGTGCCGGCGATCGTGCTCACCCTCATCATCACCGCGGTGGTGGCGGTCGGGGTGGCCCTGGCGTGGCTGCTCGTCGGCCGCCAGGAGGTGCCGCGGACCGCACCGCAGGACGTCTCCTTCGCCACCCGGGCGGCGCGCGCCGACCTCTACGGTGACGCGATCAACGACACCCTGGTGGTCCGTCCCGGGGCCGCGCTCACCCGTGGCCTGGTCGGCTTCGACAGTGGGGTCGTCGACGGAGCCATCGAAGGCGGAGCCCGCGGCATCGGCGGCCTGTCCGGTGCACTGCGAATGCTGCAGACCGGCTACGTCCGCTCCTACGCCCTGTCCATCCTGGTCGGCGTCATCGTCGTCGTCCTCGCACTGCTGGTGGTGAACTGGGCATGAGCGTGTTGACCGTCCTGATCCTGATCCCGCTGCTCGGCGCCGCGCTCACCGTGCTGGTGCCGCGGGTCGCCGGCGACCCGCGGGCGATCGCCAAGATGGTGGCCCTGGGCACCTCGCTGGTCACCCTGGCCGCCGCGCTCGCGATGGCGGCGCAGTACAACGTCGGCAGCGGCATGCAGTTCACCGAGCAGCGCGACTGGATCCCGAGCCTGGGCATCCACTACGCAGTGGGCGTCGACGGCCTCGGACTGGTGATGGTGCTGCTCACCGCGTTCCTGGTGCCGGTGGTGATCGCCGCCTCCTGGCACGACGCCGACGACCGCAACACCGCGGCGTACTTCGCGCTGATGCTGGCCCTGCAGGGCCTGGCCATCGGTGTCTTCTCCGCCACCGACGTCTTCTTGTTCTACGTGCTGTTCGAGGCGACACTGATCCCGGCGTACTTCCTGATCGGCGGCTACGGGATCGCCTCCCGCCCCGAACGTGCCCGGGCGGCGGTCAAGTTCCTGATCTTCATGCTCGCCGGCGGTCTGGTGATGCTGGCGGCGGTGATCGGCTTGTACGTGCTGACCGCCCGAGCCGGTGAGCCGACGTACCTGATCGCCGAACTCTCGGCGCTGGGCATCAGCGGTGAGGCCGGCCGCTGGCTCTTCGTCGGCTTCTTCTTCGCCTTCGCGGTGAAGGCGCCGCTCTTCCCGGTGCACACCTGGCTGCCGGACACCACCGCGGCGGCGACGCCGGGGACCAGCGTGCTGCTGGTCTGCGTGCTGGACAAGATCGGCACCTACGGGATGCTGCGGTTCTGCCTCGAACTCTTCCCCGAGGCGTCGCTGTGGGCCACTCCGCTGGTGGTGGTGCTGGCCCTGATCTCGATCGTGTACGGCGCGTTCCTGGCGATCGGTCAGGAGAACATGCTCCGGCTGATCGGCCTCACCTCGCTGTCGCACTTCGGGTTCATCGTGCTCGGCATCTTCGTGTTCAACCTGCAGGGCGGCACCGGGGCGGTCCTCTACATGGTCAACCACGGCTTGGCCACGGCGGCGTTGTTCCTGGTCGCCGGCTACCTGATCCGGAGGCGGGGTTCGGCGTTGATCCGCGACTTCGGCGGCGTCGAGAAGGTGGCCCCGGTGATGGCCGGGATGCTGCTGATCGGCGCGCTGGCCACCGCCGGGCTGCCCGGCCTGTCCACCTTCATCTCCGAGTTCCTGGTGTTGGTGGCGGCGTTCGCCTACGCGTGGTGGGCGGGCGCGATCGCGGTCACCGGCATCGTGCTGGCGGCGATCTACGTGTTGTGGATGTACCAGCGGATGATGACCGGGCCGGTACGGCCGGCCACCGAGGGGTTCGCCGACCTCTCCCGGCGGGAGTTGAGCGCCGTGGTGCCGCTGGTGGTCGCGCTGGTGGTCTTCGGCTTCTTCCCGAAACCGCTGACCGATGTGATCAACCCGGCGGTGGAGGACACCTTGGTGCACGTCGAGGATTCCACTGACCCGATGAGCCTGGGAGGCGCGGAGTGAACGAGTTCACCATCCCGGAGATCGCCTATCTGGAACTGCTGCCGCTGCTGATCGTCTTCGGCGGCGCCATCGTCGGCGTGGGCGTGGAGGCGTTCGTCGGCCGCAGCGCCCGTCGGACGGTGGAGATCGCCCTCACCTCGGCCACCCTGGTCGCGGCCCTGGTGGCCTGCATCTGGGTCGGCGGCCGACTGCCGGTCGTCGAGCACGGCGGCACCGCGACGGCTCGCGGGCTGCTCACCGCCGGGGACACCCTGGCCATCGACGGGCCCACCGTCTTCCTGTGGGGCCTGGTGCTGCTGATCTCGCTGGCCGGTGTGCTGCTCTTCGCCGAGCGGAAGGTCAGCGCCGGTCTGCCGGCCTTCGCCGGACAGGCGGCGGCGACGCCGGGCAGCCGCGCCGAACGGGAGGCCGACGCGCTCGGGCTCGAGCACACCGAGGTCTATCCGCTGATGCTCTTCGCGGTCGCCGGGATGATGATGTTCCCGGCCGCCAACGACCTGCTGGTCATGTTCGTCGCCCTCGAGGTCCTGTCACTGCCGCTCTACCTGCTCACCGGGCTGGCCCGCCGCCGTCGGATGCTCAGCCAGGAAGCGGCGATGAAGTACTTCCTGCTCGGCGCCTTCGCCTCCGGGTTCTTCCTCTACGGGGCCGCGCTGACCTACGGGTACGCCGGCTCGATGAAGTTCGCGCAGATCAACGAGGCGGTCCGGAACTCCGAGGGCAACGGCCTGCTGCTGTTGGGCATCGGTCTGCTCTGCGTCGGGCTGCTGTTCAAGGTCGGCGCGGTGCCGTTCCACCAGTGGACGCCGGACGTCTACCAGGGGGCCCCGACGGCGGTGACCGCCTGGATGGCCGCCGGCACCAAGGTGGCGGCGATCGGCGCCCTGCTGCGGTTGCTGCACGTCGCCTTCGGGTCGGCCGCGTGGAGTTGGCAGCCGATGCTGTGGGTGATCGCGTTGGCCACGATGGCTGCCGGCGCGGTGCTCGCGATCGCACAGACCGATGTGAAGCGGATGCTCGCCTACTCCTCGATCGCGCATGCGGGCTTCATGCTCGCCGGCGTGCTGGGATTCCAGTCGGCCGCCGATCTGGCCCCGGGGCAGCTGAGCGCCACCCAGGCGGTGCTGTTCTATCTGGTCGCCTACGGGTTCGCGGTGCTGGCCGCCTTCGCGCTGGTGGGGTTGGTCCGGGACGCGTCCGGTGAGGTCACCGAGCTGGCTCGTTGGGCAGGGATCGGCAAGGAGTCGCCGCTGCTGGCCGGAGCGTTCGCCTTCCTGCTGCTGGCGATGGCGGGGATCCCGCTCACCTCGGGCTTCATCGGCAAGTGGGCCGTGTTCAGTGTGGCCGGCGCTGCCGGTGCCTGGCCGATCGTGGTCGCCGGTGTGCTGTTCAGTGTGGTCGCGGCCTTCTTCTACGTCCGGGTCATCATGCTGATGTTCTTCACCGAGCCGACCGGCACCGCCGCGGTCGTCCGGCCGTCCTGGGCCACGACCGCGGCGATCTCCGCCGGCGTTGCGGTGACCGTCGTACTCGGTGTGCTGCCAGGGCCGGTGCTGGAGTTGGCGGCCCATGCGGGAGAATTCCTCAGGTGACCGCCAACCCTGCCGCCGCGCTGGCCCTGCCGGTGCTCGACGAGGCCCTCGCCGATCGACTGCGCACCCGCCTGGAACTGGTCGAGCGAGCATTGACCGGCCACGTCCAGAGCCGGGCGGCGTTCGTCACCGAGGCGGCCAGCCATCTGCTCGACGCGGGCGGCAAGCGGTTCCGGCCGCTGCTGGTGCTGCTGGCCGCCGAGACCGGCGACGGGGCCGACTCCGATGAGGTGATCACCGCCGCCTGCGTGGTGGAGCTGACACACCTGGCATCGCTCTACCACGACGACGTGATGGACGAGGCGGATCTGCGGCGGGGGGCCGAGTCGGCCAACTCCCGGTGGGACAACCTGGTGGCGATCCTCACCGGCGACTTCCTCTTCTCCCGGTCCTCCGAGCTGACCGCGGACCTGGGTCCGGACGCGGTCCGCATCCAGGCTGAGACCTTCACCCGGCTGGTGGAGGGGCAGATCATGGAGACGGTGCCGCCCGGCCCGGGCGAGGACCCTTTGGCGCACTACCTGGACGTGGTGGCCGGCAAGACCGGATCGCTGATCGCCACCTCGGCCCGCTACGGCGCCCGGTTCGGCGGCGCCAGCCGGGAGGTCGAGGAGGCGTTGACCAGCTACGGCGAGATCGTCGGCTGCGCGTTCCAACTCTCCGACGACATCTTGGACATCGCCTCGGAGACCGCGGAGTCCGGGAAGACCCCGGGCACCGATCTGCGCGAGGGGGTGCCGACGCTACCGGTGCTGATGGCCAGGGCGGCCGCCCGCCCCGAGGATGCGCGACTGCTGGAGTTGCTCGACGCCGATCTGACCGACGACCAACGGCACGCCGAAGCGCTGGATCTGCTGCGCAAGCATCCGGCCATGGACAGCGCCAGGGAGTATGTGATCGCCCGGGCGAACGAGGCCAAGGAACGACTCTCGGTCGTCCCGGCCGGCCCGGTGCGCACCGCCCTGGAGGCGTTCGCCGACGTGGTCGCCACCCGCACCGCCTGAGGCGACTCAGACGGCGGTGGCCTCGGCGGCCAGCCGCAACTGACGGCGCCGGTGGCCGATCGCCTCGAAGGTGAAGATCACCAACGCCAGCCAGACCAACCCGAAGCCGGCCCAGCGTGCTGCCGGCATCTCCTCGTGGAACCACAGCACCCCGAGGGCGAACTGCAGGATCGGGGCCAGGTACTGCAGGATCCCGATCGCGACCATCGACACCCGGGTCGCGGAGGCGCCGAAGAGCACCAATGGGATCGCAGTGACGATGCCGGTGGTGAGGAAGAGCAGCGTGTGGCCGCTGCTCACGGTCCCGAAGACGGCACTCCCCTGCCAGGCCAGGAAACCGAGGTATGCCGCTGCGAACGGTGCGGCCACGACCGTCTCGATGGCCAGCGACTCCACCGCCCCGGTGTTCGCCTTCTTCTTCGCCAGGCCGTAGGTGCCGAACGACAGGGCGAGGGCGGCGGCCACCCAGGGGATCCCGCCGTAGTCGACGGCCAGCACCAGCACCGCCACCGCCGCCAACCCCAGCGCCGCCCATTGGGCGGGCCGGAGCCGTTCACCGATGAAGAGCACCCCCATCAACACGGTCACCAGGGGAGTGATGAAGTAGCCCAACGCGGCCTCGGTGACTCGACCGTTGGAGACACCCCAGATGTAGGTCCCCCAGTTGATGCTGATCACCGCCGCGGCCAACACCAGGTAGGCGAGGACGCGCCGGTCGGCGAGGCTGCTGCGGACCTGCCCGGTGCGGCGCAGCAGCAGCACCACCAGCGCCATGGTGAGCGCCGACCAGACGATCCGGTGCGCCAGCACCTCGACCGCGCCGGCTGGTTCCAGGAGGGGCCAGTAGAGGGGGAAGAGGCCCCAGATGAAATAGGCGGCTGCGCCGTAGCCAAGACCCCGCCGACCCTCCACCAGCCGAGGATAGGGCACCCCTGCCAGACCCTGTCCAGCTCTTTTTGGCAACCCTGATCCAACAATTTGTTGTAGGTGAGGAAGAAATCGCTCGGATGAGGTTTGATTGTCTCGACACGGGGGTAGGACCCCAGTGACCCATGCGGCGGGCGATCGGCGCCCGCCACTGACAGGGGGAGAGAAGATGCTGAAGAGAATCATCACGGGGGCGGTCGCGGCGGCCCTGCTCGGAGTCACGCCGGTGGCGCTCGTCACCGCCCCGGCCCAGGCCGCGGAGGACGCCTGGCAGTCCGCCGACGCCAGGGCCACCACGCTGCCCAGCCGAGTGGTGCGGACCACCGCGTTCCAGAAGCGCTACCGGTTCAACGACCGGATCAGCGCGTCGTACCGGCTGGAGGTCTACGACCCCTCCGGGGGTTGCAGCCACGCTGCCGACGGGTGGTGCTCGCCGCCGACCTACATGGGGAACCAGCAGTTGATCCTGGAGCGTCGCTTCAACGGGTCCAGCACGTGGCAGACCCTCGCCACGAACAACGGGAACTCCCTGTACTACAGCGGGCAGTGGAAGGGGAACGCCGAGTACCGGGCTCGCTTCCCAGGCGGGTCCAACAGCCACTACGACCTCACCTACCCGTCGGCCACGGAGAGCTCCGGGCTGCTGCGGGGATTCCGGCTGACGTCGATCAGCGACCCGTTCGCCAACCGCAAGGCCGACGTCCGACTCAAGGTGAAGCCCGCCTACAAGCGCAAGGTCGTCGTGCTGCAGCGCAAGCAGGGCAAGCGGTGGGTGACCGTCCGGAAGGCCAGGACCAACCGCAAGAGTGTCGTCACCTTCCGGGACCTCGCCGCGCCGGCGAAGTTCCGTCTGGTGGTCAGGGGGAACAAGAAGTTCCTCAAGACCAAGCACGCCTTCTCGACGGTCCGGTACTGATCCGTCGTCGGTCGCCACCGGCTCATTGCCGGTGGCGTCCGGCCGGATCTGGACGTGAGGCGCCGCGATCCGTGGTTTCATGACCCCTGACGTCTGGCTGCCCTACGACCCCGGAGAACCCATGTACTCACGCATCGTCGTCGCTTCTGCCGCGCTGGCACTGCTGGTCCCGGTCGCCTCGGTGCCCACGGCCACCGCCGCTGCGCCGGCGGTCACCTCGATGAGCGTGGCTCAGGTCGAGAACGATCGCGCCTTGCGGGACCGCTGGATCCACGCCTCGGTGGTGACGACCACGAATCGCTACCGCGGCTACGTGCAGCCGCGCCGCGCTAACAGGCACAAGCGAGTGATCATCCAGCGCAAGCGGTGCGCGGCGGACCGGACCTGCAAGTGGTCTCGCTATCAGGTGGTCCGCACCAACAAGCGTGCTGTCTGGCGGGTCACCCCCGAGTTCCCCCAGCGAGCCGGCGTGACCTGGACCTACCGCGCGGTGATGAAGCGCGACACGACCTTCAAGCGGACCGTGGCCGAGGTCTGGGCCGAGGCCGCCTCGCAGTAGGCCAGTGGGAGAAGTTTCTCCCGACCTGTTGACAATCGGCGTGACCTGGCTCACTCTTGTGTCCATTCCATTCGTGAGAGCGCTCTCACAGAGTTGACCCACCACCCGCTCACCCCGACCAGGAGTCGACGTGCGACCTACCAGGACAACCTTCACCGCCGTCTCGGCACTCTCCGTGCTCTCACTGGCCCTCGTCGCCTGCGGCGGTGACGCCGAGAGCAGCGACCGCGACAGCGACGGGCCGATCACGCTCACCGTGGCCACCTTCAACGAGTTCGGCTACGAGGAGCTGCTCAAGGAGTACGACGCGCTGCACGACAACATCACCGTCCGGCACACCAAGGCCGACACCGCCGACAACGCCCGCAACGCGCTGCGCAGCAGCCTGGGCGCGAACGCCGGAGCCGCAGACATCGAAGCCGTCGAGGTGGACTGGCTCACCGAGTTCATGCAGTACCCGGACAAGTTCGTCGACCTCGCCGACCCCGCCGTCGAGGGCCGTTGGCTGGACTGGAAGACCGAGGCGGCCACCACCGAGGACGGCCAACTGATCGGCTACGGCACCGACATCGGACCCGAAGCCGTCTGCTACCGCGCCGACCTCGTCGGCGCTGCGGGCCTTCCGGCCGACCGGGAGGGCTTCGCCGAGTTCATCGGAGACACCTGGGACTCCTACTTCGCTGCCGGCAAGGAGTTCGTCGCGAACTCCGACGCCGCCTGGTTCGACTCCGCCAGCGCACTGTGGCAGGGGATGATCAACCAGGTGGAGGTCCCCTTCGAGGAGCCCGACGGCACCGTCATCGCCACCACCAACCCCCAGATCAAGGACCTCTACGAGCAGGTCCTGCAGGCCTCCACCGCCGATGGGCTCTCGGCCGGGCTGGGCCAGTGGAGTCAGGACTGGTCCGAATCCTTCCAACGGGACTCGTTCGCCACCATGCTCTGCCCCGGCTGGATGCTCGGTGTCATCGAGGGCAACGCCGCCGGCGTCGACGGCTGGGACGTCGCCAACGTCTTCCCGGGCGGCGGCGGCAACTGGGGCGGCTCCTACCTGACGGTGCCCGCCCAGGGTGACCACATCGAGGAGGCCAAGGCGCTCGCAGCGTGGCTGACCGCCCCCGAGCAGCAGCTCAAGGCGTTCGCGGCCAAGGGCACCTTCCCGAGCCAGGTCGACGCATTGGACAGCCCCGAACTGCTCGACTCCACCCACGCGTTCTTCAACGACGCGCCCACCGGGCAGATCCTCGTCGACCGGGCCACCGCCGTCACCATGCAGCCCTACAAGGGTCCGAACTACTTCCTGATCAACACGGCCCTCGTCGACGCGCTGACCCGTGTCGATGTCGACGGCACCGACGACGCCGCCTCCTCATGGGCGAAGTTCGTCAGGGACGTCGAGGCCCTCGGATGAAGGCCCGTGGCCGGCCGCTGCCGCCGCAGCGGCCGGCCACGCCCCCGACCCTGCGCCAACGCCTCACCGCGGCGAACCGGCGGTGCACGCCCTACCTGTACATCTCGCCGTTCTTCCTGCTCTTCCTGATCACCGGGCTGTTCCCGCTGCTCTTCACCGGCTGGGTCGCCGTGCACCGCTGGGACCTGATCATGGGGCAGGGTGAGTTCGTCGGCCTGGACAACTTCCGCCGCGTCCTCGGCAGCCCGGACTTCTGGAAGTCGACCCGCAACACCTTCTCGATCTTCCTGCTCTCCTCGGTGCCGCAGGTGATCCTGGCGATCACCATCGCGGCCCTCCTCAACTTCAACCTCCGCGGCCGGACGTTCTGGCGGATGGGTGTGCTGCTCCCGTACGTCGTTGCCCCGGTGGCCGTCGTACTGATCTTCTCCAACCTCTTCGCCGACCGCTTCGGTGTCATCAACAGCCTGCTCGACCTGGTCGGCATCGCCCCGGTCCGATGGCACTCCGAGGTGCTGCCCAGCCATCTGGCGATCGCCACCATGGTCAACTTCCGCTGGACCGGCTACAACACGCTGATCTTCCTGGCCGCCATGCAGGCGATCCCACGCGACCTCTACGAGGCGGCGGCGGTCGACGGGGCGAACAGGGTCCGGCAGTTCTTCTCCGTGACCGTGCCGATGCTGCGGCCGACGATCATCTTCGTGGTCATCACCTCCACCATCGGCGGCCTGCAGATCTTCGACGAGCCACGGCTCTACGACCAGTACGGCCGCGGTGGCGCGGACGGCCAGTGGCGGACCCTCACCATCCACCTCTACGAACTCGGCTGGACCCAGTCCGACTTCGGCCGGGCCTCCGCGGTGGCCGTCCTGCTCTTCCTGCTGATCGTGGCCATCGGGTTGGTCAACTTCACCATCACCCGCAGGATCGCGACCGCGGGAGGTCACCGATGAAGACCTACGTGCCCCTCACCCGCGAGGACCGTCAAGCGCGGCGCAATGCCGGCATCGACCGGCCGAGCTGGATCGTCTACGGCTGCCTGGCCGCGGTCCTGCTCGGCAGCGCCTTCCCGATCTGGTGGTCCTTCCTGATCGCCAGCCACGACTCGACGATCCTGGCCCGCAACTCGTTCCCGATGATCCCCGGCGGCAACTTCTGGTCCAACGCCCGCGAGGTGATGGACTCGGTGCCGTTCTGGAGAGCGGTGGGCAACTCGATCCTGGTCTCCACGTCCGTGTCGCTGTCGGTGGTCTTCTTCTCCACCCTCGCCGGCTATGCGTTCGCCAAGCTCCGCTTCCGGGGTTCGGGGCCGCTGCTGGTCTTCGTGATCGCGACGATGGCGATCCCCACCCAGCTCGGTGTCGTGCCGCTGTTCCAGGTGATGGCCCAACTCGGCTGGACCGGCCAGCTGCACGCCGTCATCGTGCCCGGACTGGTCAAGGCCTTCGGAGTCTTCTGGATGACCCAGTACATCCGCTCCGCGTTGCCCGACGAGTTGATCGAGGCGGCCCAGGTCGACGGCTGCTCACAGTTCCGGACCTTCTGGAGCATCGCCGTCCCGGCCGCGCTGCCGGCGATGTGGATGCTGGGGCTGTTCACCTTCGTCGCCACCTGGACCGACTTCTTCTGGCCGTTCATCGTCCTGGGTGCCGGCAACCCCACTCTGCCGGTCGCCCTCCAGCAACTGCAGGCCGCCCACTTCGTCAACTACTCCCTGGTGCTGACTGGCGCCTGCCTGGCCACGATCCCGCTGCTCGCACTGTTCTTCGTGGCCGGCCGCCAACTCGTCTCGGGAATCATGCAAGGAGCCGTCAAACAATGACCACCCCTCACTCGCTGACCGGGGTCCACCCCTCCCACTCCGACCGGGCCACCTTCGGGTCGGACTTCCTCTGGGGCTCGGCCACTGCGGCCTACCAGATCGAAGGGGCCGCCTGGCAGGACGGACGCACCGACTCGATCTGGGATGCGTTCGCTCGCAGACCCGGCGCCGTCTTCGGCGGCCACGACGGCTCCGTCGCCGTCGATCACTACCACCGGTACGCCGCCGACGTCGCGCTGATGGCCGACCTCAACCTCGGCGCCTACCGCTTCTCCACGTCGTGGGCCCGGGTCTGCCCCGACGGCGGCCCGCCCAATGCCGCCGGCCTGGACTTCTACTCCCGCCTCGTCGACGAGTTGCTCGACCGCAACATCCTGCCGTGGCTGACGCTCTATCACTGGGACCTTCCCCAGGCGCTGGAGGACGCAGGTGGCTGGGCGGCGCGGGACACGGCGTACCGCTTCGCCGACTATGCGCGTGCCGTCCACGACGTCCTCGGCGATCGGGTCCGGCACTGGACCACCCTCAACGAGCCGTGGTGCTCGGCGATGCTGGGCTACGCCGCGGGGGAGCACGCCCCGGGGCGCACCGAACCCGTGGCCGCTCTGCGCGCCACCCACCACCTGCTCCTGGCGCACGGCCTGGGGGTGCAGGCGCTGCGGGCCGAGGACCCCACCCTCTCGCTCGGGCTGACCCTCAACTTCAACGACATCGCCCCGGCCGACCCGGACTCGGCCGCCGACCTCGACGCCGCCCGGCGCGCCGACGGAATGATGAACCGGCTCTTCCTCGACCCGGTCTTCCACGGCGCCTACCCCACCGACGTGCTCGAGGACCTGACGGACCTCTGGCCCGCAGACCTCGTCCACGACGGCGATCTCGCCACCATCGCCACCCCGATCGACGTGCTGGGCGTCAACTACTACAGCTGCGAGTCGGTCACCGGCCCGGACCCGGCCACCGCCCGCCAGGCAGCCGCGGCCGCCCGAGCCGCCGGGCCGAGCGCCCGGGTCGGCTCGGAGCACGTGCGCAGCGTGCCCCGCGGCCTGCCCGCCACCGCCCAGGGCTGGGAGGTCTACCCGGCCGGGCTCACCGCCCTGCTTCAGCGCCTCCACGAGTACGCCGCCCCGGCCGGAGTGCAGCTCTACGTCACCGAGAACGGTGCCGCCTACGACGACGCGCCCGACGCGCTCGGGTTCGTCGACGACACCGACCGGACGGCGTACATCCGAGCCCACCTGCACGCCGTGCTCGCCGCGATCCGGGCCGGGGTCGACGTACGCGGCTACTTCGTGTGGTCGCTGCTCGACAACTTCGAATGGGCGTGGGGATATGCCAAGCGGTTCGGCATCGTGCGGGTCGACTACGCGACATTGGACCGGACCCCGAAAGCGAGCGCGCGCTGGTACGCCGGCGTGGCACGATCGGGTCGGCTCGACTGACTCCGCCACTATCGGAGGCGGCACCAGGAGCGGAGGAGGCGAGGAGCATGAGCAGGGCACCCACGCTCGAGGACGTGGCACGGCAGGCCGGCGTGTCCCGGGCGACCGCGTCCCGGGTGGTCAACGCCGACCCGCGGGTCGGCGCCGACGCCCGGGAGGCGGTGCAGGCGGCGATCGCCGCCCTGGGCTACAGCCCGAATCTGGCGGCGCGGACCCTGGTCACCCGGCGGACCGAATCGATCGCCGTGGTGGTCCCCGAGAGTGACGCTATGGTCTTCACCGACCCCTTCTTCGCGGGCACCCTGCACGGGGTGAACCTGGCCCTCTCGGGAACGCGACTCCAGATGGTGCTGGTGATGGGCCAGCCCGGCGAGGGCGTGGACGGCCGGATGGAGCAGTACCTGCGCGGCGGGCACACCGACGGCGCGATCGTGGTCTCACACCATCAGGGCGACCAACTGTGGCGGGTCCTCGAGGACACCCAACTGCCGTGCGTCTTCCTCGGCCGGCCGTACTCCCCGGACGCTGCCGTCCCCTTCGTCGACGTCGACAACGTCGCCGGGGCCGAGCTCGCCACCCGGCATCTGATCGAGCGGGGCTGCACCAGGATCGGGACGGTCACCGGCTCGCAGGACATGAGCGCCGGGCAGGACCGGCTGGCCGGCTGGCGTCGGGCGCTGGCCGCCGCCGGCCTGCCGGACACCGCCGTCGCCGCGGCCGACTTCACCCGGGACGGCGGTCAGGCGGCGACCCGGCGCCTGTTCGCCGACCATCCCGACCTGGACGGGCTCTTCGTGGCCTCGGACCAGATGGCCGAGGAGGCGCTGCAGGTGCTGGCCGCGGCAGGCCGGCGGGTCCCCGAGGATGTCGCCGTGGTCGGCTTCGACGACCTCGAGTTGGCCCGCCGCACCCAGCCGCCGCTGACCACCGTGGTCAACCCGATCTCGGCGATGGCCGAACGCGCGGTCGCGATGCTGCTCGACCTGCTGGCCGGGCAGCCGGTGGAGACGCCGTACATCCTCGACCCCCGGCTGGTGGTGCGCGGAACGGCGTGACGGGTGGTCCTAGACCACGGACCAGGTGTCGCCGCCGCCGATGAGGCCTGCCAGCCGCTGGGTCGGTGAGCCGGAGCTGGCCTCGATGGCGGTGTTGATCTGGGCGCGGGCCTGGTCGTCGTAGGTGGGTCGTTCGACCTGCCGGAAGATGCCGATGGGCGCCTGGTGCAGGATGCCCGCGTCGGTGAGTCGGCTGATCGCGAACGCGGTGGCCGGGTCGGGGTTGTGGGCGTCGTGGACCAGGAGTCGTTCCTCGCCCACGTCGGCGACCAGGGCGACCTTGACGCCGCCGGTCTCGGAGTCACGGATCAGGCCCTTGGCGCCGTCGGTGCCGAACCGGATGGGTTCGCCGTGGACGAGGGGGATGATCGCGTCGTCCTTGGTGTCGCGGTCCTTGATGGAGTCGAAGGCGCCGTCGTTGAAGATCGGGCAGTTCTGGTAGATCTCCACCAACGAGGTGCCCCGGTGCGCGGCGGCGGCGGCGAGTACGCCGGTGAGGTGCTTGCGGTCCGAGTCGATGGTGCGGGCGACGAAGGTGCCCTCGGCGCCCAGGGCCAGCGAGATGGGGTTGAAGGGTTGGTCGACCGACCCCATCGGGGTGGACTTGGTGACCTTGCCCGCCTCGGAGGTGGGGGAGTACTGGCCCTTGGTGAGGCCGTAGATCCGGTTGTTGAACAACAGGATGGTCATGTTCACGTTGCGGCGCAGCGTGTGGATGAGGTGGTTGCCGCCGATGGAGAGGGCGTCGCCGTCGCCGGTGACGACCCACACGGAGAGGTCTTCGCGGGCGGTGGCGATGCCGGTGGCGATGGTCGGGGCGCGTCCGTGGATGGAGTGCATCCCGTAGGTGTCGAGGTAGTAGGGGAAGCGGCTGGAGCAGCCGATGCCGGAGACGAAGACGATGTTCTCGCGGCGCAGGCCCAGGTCGGGCAGGAAGGACTGGACGGCCTTGAGCACGGCGTAGTCACCGCAGCCGGGGCACCAGCGGACCTCCTGGTCGCTGGTGAAGTCCTTGCCGGTCTGGGCGGGCGCGTCCGCGGCGAGGGCGGGGACCAGTTCCACACCGGAGCGCAGCGCGGGCAGGCCGAGTTCGGTGGTGCTCATGCGTTGTCCTCCTTGTTGGCCAGGCCGGCGGCGACGAGTTCAGCGTCGACGCCCTCGGCGTCGGCGACCAGACCGCCGATGACCTCGGCGAGTACGGCGGCCTTCAGTGGCAGGCCGCGCACCTCGTTGTAGCCGATCGCGTCGACGAGGTACTTGGCGCGCAGCAGCAGGGAGAGCTGGCCGAGGTTCATCTCGGGGACCAGCACCTTGTCGTAGCGGCGCAGGACGTCGCCGAGGTCCTTCGGGAACGGGTTGAGGTGGCGCAGGTGCGCCTGGGCGACGTGGAAGCCGGCCTTGCGGACGCGTCGGCATCCAGCGCCGATCGGGCCGTAGGTGGAGCCCCAGCCGATGACCAGGACCTTGGCCTGCCCGGACGGGTCGTCGACCTCCAGTGGGGGCAGCGAGTCGGCGATCCGGTCGATCTTGGCCTGGCGGGTGCGGACCATCAGATCGTGGTTGGCCGACTCGTAGGAGATGTTGCCGTGACCGTCGCCCTTCTCCAGGCCACCGATCCGGTGCTCCAGTCCGGGGGTGCCGGGGATGGCCCAGGGGCGGGCGAGGGTCTCCTCGTCGCGCAGGTAGGGCCAGAACTCCTTGGTCTCCTCGCCGTCGGCGGCTGTCGAGACCACCTTGTTGGGTTCGGTGGCGAACGCCGGATCGATGGCCGGGAGTTCGTCGACGTCGGGGATCCGCCAGGGTTCGGAGCCGTTGGCCAGGTAGCCGTCGGAGAGCAGCATCACCGGGGTGCGGTAGGTGATGGCGATCCGGGAGGCCTCCAGGGCGGCGTCGAAGCAGTCGCCCGGCGACTGGGGGGCGACGATCGGGACCGGTGCCTCACCGTTGCGGCCGAACATCGCCTGGAGCAGGTCGGCCTGCTCGGTCTTGGTGGGCAGGCCGGTGGACGGGCCACCGCGCTGGACGTCGACGACGACCAGCGGCAGTTCGGTCATCACGGCCAGGCCGATGGCCTCGGACTTCAGGGCCACGCCGGGGCCGGACGTGGTGGTGACGCCGAGGTGGCCGGCGTACGAGGCACCGATGGCCGCGCCGATGCCGGCGATCTCGTCCTCGGCCTGCAGCGTGGTGACGCCGAAGCCCTTGTGCTTGCTGAGCTCGTGCAGGATGTCGCTGGCGGGGGTGATCGGGTAGGAGCCGAGGAAGACCGGCAGCCCGGACTGGACGCCGGAGGCGACCAATCCGTAGGCCAGAGCCAGGTTCCCGGTGATGTTCCGGTACGTCCCGGCGGGCAGCTTGGCCGGCTTCACCTCGTACTGGACCACGAACGTCTCGGTGGTCTCGCCGAAGTTCCAGCCCGCCTTGAAGGCGGTGATGTTCGCGTCCCGGATGTCGGGGACCTTGGCGAACTTCTTGCTCAGGAAAGCCACCGTGGACTCGGTCGGGCGGCCGTACATCCACGACAGCAGTCCGAGTGCGAACATGTTCTTCGCGCGGGCCGCGTCCTTGCGCGAGAGGCCGAACTCCTTGACCGCCGCCACCGTCATCCCGGTCAGGTCCACCGGGTGTACGGCGAAGTCGGAGAGGGCACCCTCCTGCTCGAGGGGGTTCACGTCGTACCCGGCCTTGGCCAGGTTCCGGGCGGTGAAGTCGTGGGTGTCCACGATGATCGCCGCACCCTTGTGCAGATCGGCCAGGTTCGCCTTGAGGGCGGCCGGGTTCATCGCCACCAGTACGTCGGGGGAGTCGCCTGCGGTGAGGATGTCGTGATCGGCGAAGTGCACCTGGAACGACGACACCCCGGGGATCGTGCCCTGAGGGGCGCGGATCTCGGCAGGGAAGTTCGGCAGCGTCACCAGGTCGTTGCCGAACGCTGCCGACTCCTGGGTGAACCGGTCACCGGTCAGCTGCATGCCGTCGCCGGAGTCGCCGGCGAACCGGATGATCACTCGGTCCAGCTGCTTGACCTGCTTGGAGCCCACGGCCGTCCTACTTCCTCGAAGCCAACATCGGCACTCGCATGATACCGAGAGTACGGGAGAAAATGAAACGTGTTCTAGATTTTGACTGCGGCGCAGCGCAGCACCACCCCACGATAGACGCCCGCGCCAGTCGTGGTGCACGCCTCCCGGAGGCTGGACCCGGGCCGCGCGGAGTCAGCGGTAGTTGGTGAACTGCACCGCGAAGTCGTAGTCCTGCTCCTTGACCAGGGAGATCACGGTCTGCAGGTCGTCGCGCTTCTTGCTGGAGACGCGGAGTTCGTCGCCCTGGATCTGCGCCTTCACGCCCTTGGGGCCCTCGTCGCGGATCAGCTTGGAGATCTTCTTGGCGTTCTCGGAACTGATCCCCTCCTTGAGGGTGATCGAGATGATGCTGCGCTGGCCGGACGGGCGTGGCTCGCTCGCGTCCAGCACCTTGAGTGAGACCTGACGCTTGATCAGCTTCTGCTGGAAGACGTCCAGGACCGCGGAGGCCCGGTCGTCGGCGGAGGCCGAGATCTCGATGGCCTGGTCGCCCTTCCACTCGATCTTGGCGTCGGTGCCCTTGAAGTCGAAACGGGTGGCGACCTCGCGGGCCGCCTGGCCGAGCGCGTTGTCGACCTCCTGGCGGTCGATCTTGCTGACGATGTCGAACGATGAGTCGGCCATGGGTGATCTCCTGGTGCTCGATGCTGATTCGGTCACGCCGGGACGGCTGCGCTATTCTCATGCCGCCGCACGCTCGGAGCCTATCCGGGGTGTGCTTCGGGGCAGGTTGCCCGAGCGGCCAAAGGGAGCTGACTGTAAATCAGCCGGCAATGCCTACAGTGGTTCGAATCCACTACCTGCCACCGGAAGGACCCGGCTCGATATCGAGCCGGGTCCTCGTGCATTTCCCCCGCAGAGCAGTCGGGCAGTCGTGCACAGCGACGGTCGTACTGGTAAGACCACTTGACCATCGACCATGGTTGTGCGTACGGTGCTGCCATGGAACTCACCCCGGTGGTACGACGCTCGGTCGCCGACGACGTCTTCGAGCAGCTGCAGGCCCAGGTCGTCGTCGGTGACCTCGGGCCTGGTGCCCCGCTCCCCAGCGAACGTCGGCTGGCCGAGGCGCTCGGCGTCTCCCGCCCCGCCGTACGCGAGGCCCTGCAGCGGCTCGCCCAGGCCGGGCTGGTCGACATCCGCCAGGGGGACACCACCACGGTGAGGGACTTCCGCCGCCACGGCGGCCTCGACCTGTTGCCGCGGCTGTTGCTCACCGCGCACGGCCTGGACGTGGCGGTGGCCCGCAGCATCCTCGAGGCCCGTGCCCACATCGGCCCCAAGATCGCCGAACTGGCGGCCCGTCGCGGCGGGCCCGACCTGGCCCCGGCGCTGAGCGCCGCGTTGACCGCGCTGCGCTCGACCAACGACCCGGTGTCACGGCAGCACCGGGCGGTGGACTTCTGGCAGCTGCTCGTCGACGCGGCCGACTCGATCACCTTCCGGCTGATGTTCAACGGGATGCTTGCCGCCTACCTGCCCGCCGTCGAAGCGCTCGCGGAGGTGATGCGCGCCGAGGTGGAGCAGGACGAGACCTACGCCGCACTCGCCGACGCGGTCATCGCCGGCGACTCCGAGAACGCCCCCCGCCTGGCTGCCGCCCTGCTCGCTCCCACCTCGCAGGCCGTGCAGGACGCCCTGAACACCCTGGAGGACCCCCGATGAAGCAGACAGACCCGATCGAGGAGCAGGCCCGCACCCGGCTCGCCGCCGACGAGGCCGCCGCCTCCCGTCGTACGCCGGTGACCCTCCGCGCCGCCGGTGCCGCCTTCTGGCGGCACCCGTCCCCGTGGCTGATCGCCACCGCCCTGGTCGGCGGCCTGGTCGCCCGGGTCGCGGTCGGCGACTGGCGTCTCACCGACCTGCTGGTCCCGGTGCTTCTGGTGGCCGCCTTCCCGGTGGTCGAGTGGGTGATCCACGTGATGATCCTGCACTGGCGACCGCGCCGGCTGGGGCCGGTCACCGTGGACTCGCTGCTGGCCCGCAAGCACCGCGAGCACCACGGGGACCCGCGCGACGTGCCGCTGGTCTTCATCCCCTGGCAGACGTTCTACTGGCTGCTGCCGGCGCTGGTCGCGATCGCGCTGGTCGCCTTCCCGCGCACCGGCCTCGGCCTGACCTGGCTGTTGTCGGTGACCGTGCTGGGCCTGTGCTACGAGTGGACCCACTACCTGATCCACAGCGACTACCGGCCCCGCGGCCGGTTCTATAAGGCGGTCTGGCGCAACCACCGGCTGCACCACTACAAGAACGAGCACTACTGGTTCAGCGTGACCAGCGCCGGCACCAGTGACCGGCTCTTCGGCACCTACCCGGATCCGGCCACCGTCACCACCTCGCCGACGGCGAAGAACCTGCACGGCAGCACCGAGCCCCGCCGCCCGGCCGGCCTCGGCTGACGCGCCGGGGGTCGCCGGGGGTCGCCAGCGTCGGGGTCACCGGGCAGGATGGTGCCGTGACCAATCCCGAGACCGCGCCCACCGAGCTGCACTGCGTCGCCGGTGACCAGGTGCCCGAGGTCGAACTGCTCACGCCGCGCGAGGTGCCGCTGGGTGGCCCCCGGGCGATGACGGTACGACGTACCCTCCCGCAGCGGCACCGGTCGCTGATCGGCGCCTGGTGCTTCCTGGACCACTACGGCCCCAACGATGTCTCCGACTCCGGTGGGATGCGGGTGCCGCCGCACCCACACACCGGCCTGCAGACGGTGAGTTGGCTCTTCACCGGGGAGGTCGAGCACCGCGACAGCGCAGGCAACGTGGCGATGGTCCGCCCCGGCGAGGTGAACCTGATGACCGGCGGCCGCGGGATCAGCCACTCGGAGAACTCCACCGCCGCCACCGACGTGCTGCACGGGGCCCAGTTGTGGGTGGCGCTGCCCGACGAGCATCGGTTCGCAGACCCCGGGTTCGAACACCATGCCCCCGCTCCGGTCTCCGGGGAGGGCTGGCAGGCCCGGGTGTTCCTCGGCACGCTGCTCGGCGACACCTCACCGGTGCACACGTTCACGCCCCTGTTGGGGGTGGAGTTCCTCCTCGACGCCGGCGCCGAGGCGACCTTCGACGTGGACGGCGGGTTCGAGCACGGTGTCCTGGTCGACGCCGGCGTCCTCGACGTCCGGCCCGGGGACGTCCCCGGGCGACAGGTCAAGCCCGGCGAGCTGGCCTACCTGGCCCCCGGCCGTGGGCAGCTCACCCTGGTCGCCGGCGCCGAACCGGTCCGCGCGCTGCTGCTCGGCGGGCCGCCCTTCGGCGAGTCGATCGTGATGTGGTGGAACTTCGTCGGTCGCAGCCACGACGAGATCGCCGGCTTCCGGGACGAGTGGCAGGCCCAGATCACCCGCGACGGTGAGGTGGTCGGCGACGGCCAGCAGGTCGCCCCCGGGCGCTTCGGCATCGTCCTCGACGACCACGACCGGCCGATCCCCGCACCGCGGTTGCCGAACGCGCGTCTCAAGGAACGCCGGTGACCCTGGAGGAGTGCCGGTGACGCCGGAGCTGGCGCGCTGTGCCTGGGCCACCACCCCGGGCCCGATGCAGGACTACCACGACCGGGAGTGGGGGGTGCCGGTCACCGGCGAGGCCGCGCTCTTCGAACGACTCAGCCTGGAGGCGTTCCAGTCGGGCCTGAGCTGGGCGACGATCCTGGCCAAACGCCCGGCGTTCCGGGAGGCGTTCGACGGCTTCGTGCCCGACCTGGTCGCCGAGTACGACGCCACCCGGCGTGCCGATCTGCTCGCCGACGTCCGGATCGTCCGCAACGCCGCCAAGATCGACGCCACGATCGGGAACGCCCGGGCCGTGATCGAGCTCCGCGGGTCCGGCGGCCTGGAGGAGTTGGTGGCACGCTTCCGGCCGGCCAGCGACCCGGAGCCGACCCGGCCCGAGGAGGTGCCGACCAGCAGTGTCGAATCGACCGCGTTGAGCAAGGAGCTGAAGCGGCACGGGTTCCGCTTCGTCGGCCCGACCACCATGCATGCGCTGATGGAGGCGATCGGCCTGGTCGACACCCACCTGGTCGGCTGTCACCGGCGGGGATGCGGCCGGTGACCGGTGTCCGGCCCGGGCTGATCAGCGGGCTCACCTGGCTGCTGGTCTGCCAGCTCGCCGGCGAACTGGTGGTGCGGCTGCTGGGGCTGCCGGTGCCGGGCGCGGTGCTCGGCATGGTGATCCTGTTAGCGCTGCTGTGCTGGCGACGCCCACCCGAGACCGCCTCGGTGCTCCGGGCCGCGGACGCGCTGCTACGACACCTGCAGCTCTTCTTCGTGCCCGCCGGAGTCGGCCTGATCACCTTCCTCGCGCTGCTGCGGGAGGAGGCGGTGCCGTTGCTGGTGGCCACACTGGTGAGCTGGTTCGTGGCCCTGGCCCTGGTGGGCGGTCTGGTCACCCTGCTCGGTCGAGGGGAGCCGGCGCGGTGAGCGCCGACCGGATCGTCGAGACCTGGGACTGGGTGCAGAGCTCGCCCGCCTTCGGCCTGTTGCTGACCCTGATCGGCTACCGGATCGGTCGGGAGCTGCAGCAGCGAGTGGCCCGGCCGTGGCTGAAGGCGGTCACTCAACCCGTGCTGGTGGCGATGGTCGTGGTGGGGGCGGTGCTGCTCGTGTTCGACATCGACTACGCCGACTACCTGGTCGGCGCCTCGCTGATCGTCTTCCTGCTCGGGCCGGCCACGGTGGCGCTGGCGGTGCCGCTGTATCGCCAGGTCCACCATCTGCGCCGGCTGGCCGTCCCGATCCTGGTCGCCCTCCCGCTGGCCGCCGCGGTGTCGATCACCCTCGGACTGCTACTGGTGCGTTGGCTCGGCGGCAGCGAGGAACTGGCCCTGTCCATGGCCCCCAAGGCCGCCACCACCCCGGTCGCGATCGCGCTGGCCGAGCAGATCGGCGGCATCGGCCCGCTGGCCGCGGCGTTGGCGGTCACTATCGGGGTGTTCGGCGCGGTGGCGGGACCGGGCGTGCTCACCCTGCTGCGGATCCGGGACCGGCGGGCCCGAGGGCTGGCCATCGGTGCGGTCTCGCACGGGATCGGCACCGCTCGGGCGCTCGCCGACCACCCGGTCGAAGGGGCCTTCGCCGGGTTGTCGATGGGTCTCACCGCACTGGCCATCAGCGTGCTGGTGCCCCTGCTTCTGCTCGTCCTCTGAACGCCTCCGGGTGCGGCTGGGTAGGTTGACGTCATGACCCGTGTGCATGCCTACTCCGACGACGCGCTCGGTGACTCCGACGCCGTCGACCTGAACCGTCGCCTGGCTTCGGGCCACGTCTCCATCCCCGAGGTGGTGGACGCCGCGATCACCCGGACCGAGCGGGTCGCCGCCGATCTGGGTGCCGTGGCGATGGAGACCTTCCAGGCCGCGCGTGACCTGGCCGCTGAGCCGAGCCCCGGCTGGTTCGCCGGGATCCCGACGTTCATCAAGGACAACGTCGCCGTCGCCGGGCTGCCCACCCAGCAGGGCTGCGACGCCTTCGTGAGCAAGCCGGCCAAGGCCGACGGAGACTTCGTCCGGATGTACCGGGCCACCGGCCTGGTCCCGCTGGGCAAGACCCAACTCTCGGAGTTCGGCTTCAGCGCCTCCGCCGAGCACCCGCGCCTGGGGCCGGTGCGCAACCCCTGGCACATCGAGTACTCGGCCGGCGCGTCGTCGTCGGGCTCCGCCGCACTGGTGGCGGCGGGAGCGGTGCCGATCGCGCACGCCAACGACGGCGGCGGGTCGATCCGGATCCCGGCCGCGGTGAACGGGTTGGTCGGGCTCAAGCCGACCCGTGGCCGACTGCCCCAGGACGCGCTGCTGCGGCAGATGCCGGTGCGGATCGTCGCCGACGGCGTGGTCACCCGCAGCGTCCGGGACACGGCCGCCTTCTTCCGGGAGGCGGAGAAGGTCTACCGGAACGTGAAGCTGCCTCCGATCGGGGACATCACCCGCAGCACCAAGGCCCGACTCAAGGTCGCCGTGGTCACCCGCTCGGTGGACACCGAATGCGACCCCGAGGTCCGCGACGAGACTCTGCGGGTCGCCGCGCTGATGGAGGAGCTGGGGCATCAGGTCGAGGAGGTGGATCCGCCGGTGCCGTCCTACTTCCCCGACGACTTCCTGCTCTACTGGGGCTTCCTGGCGATGGTGACGGTGCGTACCGGTCGTCGTACCCACGGGCGGAGCTGGGACCGCGACAAGTGCGACAACCTCACCCTCGGACTCGACCAGCACGTCCGCCGGCAACTCCACAAGTTGCCGTTGGCCACCACCCGACTGGCCGCGTCCCGGCACGTGAGTGCCCGGTTCTTCCGGAACTACGACGTGGTGCTCACCCCGACTCTGGCCGGCGCCACTCCCCGACTGGGCCACCTCGATCCGACCCAGGACTTCGACACCCTGATGGAGAAGCTGATGGCGTGGGTGGCCTTCACCCCCCTGCAGAACGCCACCGGCGATCCGGCCATCTCGCTGCCGCTGGCCCAGAGTGCGGACGGGATGCCGCTGGGGATGATGTTCGCAGCTGCGCAGGGCCGTGAAGCGACCCTGCTGGAGCTGGCCTACGAGCTTGAGGAGGCCTCACCACCGGTCCGCATCAGCCAGGTCTGAGGTGGCTGTGGGCAGCCGATCGGTCGCCTTCGTCGAGCGGCGCCCAGGCGATTTCGTGAACGGGCACGTGGCTGTGTATTCTTCGTTGTCGCTTGCCCCTTTAGCTCAGTCGGCAGAGCGTCTCCATGGTAAGGAGAAGGTCTACGGTTCGATTCCGTAAAGGGGCTCTGGGTTGGGGTTCCGGTGGTCGCCAGGTGGCGACCACCGGGCCGCCTCCGTCCAGTGGCGGGGTAGCTCAGGTGGTTAGAGCACACGGCTCATAATCGTGGTGTCGCGGGTTCGAGTCCCGCCCCCGCTACCAAGACCTGACGACAAACACGAAGGACACAGCGATGGCTTCCAAGAGCTCAGACGTTCGCCCCAAGATCACGCTCGAGTGCACCGAGTGCAAGGAGCGCAACTACATCACCAAGAAGAACCGGCGGAACCACCCCGACCGGCTCGAGATGAAGAAGTTCTGCCCGCGCTGCAAGTCGCACACCGGGCACAAGGAAACCCGCTGACCCCAGCGGGCCTGACACGCCACCGGCCATCGGCCGGTGGCGTCGCCATTTCCGGGCTCAGCCCTTCGTCACCGCGGCGTGGATCTCGGCGACCTGCTGGGCCAGCGCCGGCAGCTGCTTGAGCAGCGCCATCTCCTCCTCGAGCTCCGAGAGCAGGCCCTTCACCTCGGCCAGCGCGGTCTGGGTCTCGGTCAGCGTCTCCTGAGTGGTGACCAGGGTGGTCCGGGTCTCGCCGAGGAGCTCCTCGACGCTGGTCAAGGTGCCGCTGACCGTCGACAGTGTCGTGTCCACGTTGCCGAGGGTGCCGTCCACCCGGCCCAGGACGCCGTCCACGGTCTTCAAGGTGTCGTCTGCGCGGCCGAGCACGGCCGCCGGGTTCCGGAAAGTCGCCTTCATGGGACCTCACCCTAGGCTGCTAGCGTCAGCCGCGTGAGCAATGACGCGTCCGTGGCCGACCTGGTCGGCCGGGAGTTCCCCCCCACCGACCCCTATCTGGTCAGCGAGGATCGGGTGGCCGAGTTCGCCGCCGCGACCGGCACGCCGTACGCCGGATCAGTGCCGGCGACCTTCCCGATCGTGCTGGCGATGGATGCCATGCAACGCTTCCTGGCCGTGGCCGGCATCGACCTGTTCCGGATCGTGCACGGTGACCAGCGTTTCGAGTACGCGCGCCCGGTGCGCATCGGCGATCGGCTCACCGCAGCCCTGGAGGTGGTCTCGGTGCGCAGCATCGGCGGCAACGACATCATCGGCACCCGCAGCGCGATCACCGATGCCGACGGCGTCGAGGTGTGCGCGACGTCGGCGACCCTGGTGCACCGGGGCGGTGCGGCATGACCGCGCTGACCGCCGGCACCGAACTGCCGACCCGCCACTACCGGATCACCCGCGCCGACCTGGTCCGGTACGCCGGCGCCAGTGGTGACTTCAACCCGATCCACTGGTCGGATCGGGTCGCGACCTCGGTGGGGCTGCCCGGCGTGATCGCCCATGGGATGTACACGCTGGCCCTGGCGGCCCGCGCGGTCGCGGAGTGGACCGAGGGTGCGGAGGTGCTCGAACTGGCCGCGAAGTTCACCAACCCGGTGCCGGTGCCTGACGACGACACCGGGGTGGAGGTCGCGGTCGCCGGCACCGTGGGCGAGAGCGCCGAGGGGCGGACCCGGATCGAACTCACCGTCACCTGCGGCGGGACCAAGGTGCTCGGCCGCCCCACGGCAGTGGTCCGTGGCTGAACGGCTCGCCGACCACACGACGCTGCGGCTCGGCGGCCCGGCTGCCGACTTCCGCACCGCCGCCACCGAGGAGGAGCTGGTCGCGGCGGTGGCCGAGGCCGACACCGCCCGACGATCGGTGCTGGTGCTCGGCGGCGGCAGCAACCTGGTGATCGCCGACGCCGGTGTCGAGGGCACCGTGGTCAAGGTCGCCACCACCGGGATCGACGCGGCCGAGGCCGGTGACCGGGTCGAGGTCACGGTCGCCGCCGGCGAGCCGTGGGACGACCTGGTGGCCACCGCGGTGTCGGCCGGCTGGGTCGGCATCGAGGCACTGTCGGGGATCCCCGGCTCGGTGGGGGCCACGCCGATCCAGAACGTCGGCGCCTACGGCCAGGAGGTCGCCGACACCGTGGTCGCCGTGCGGGTCTTCGACCGGGTGCTGCGAGGGGTGCGGACCTTCGCCGGGGACGAGTGCGGGTTCGGCTATCGGCACAGCCGGTTCAAGGCCGACCCGGGCCGGCATGTGGTGCTGTCGGTGACCTTCCGGCTGGGCCGCGGTGAGCTCGGGGAACCGATCCGGTACGCCGAGCTCGCCCGGCATCTGGGGGTCGAGGTCGGGACTCCCGCGCCTCTGGCCGAGGTCCGTCGTACCGTCCTGGGGTTGCGGGCCGGCAAGGGGATGGTCCTGGACGCGGCCGACCACGACACCTGGAGCGCGGGCTCGTTCTTCACCAACCCGATCCTGGCCGACGCCGACCTGCTCCCCGACGACGCTCCCCGGTGGCCGCAGGGGGATGGCACCGTGAAGACCAGCGCGGCCTGGCTGATCGAGCAGGCCGGGTTCGGCAAGGGTCACCCCGGCCCGGGGGGCCGGGTCGGCCTCTCCACCAAGCACACGCTGGCGCTGACCAATCGCGGCGACGCGACCACCGAGGACCTGGTGGCGCTGGCGCGGGAGGTCAGGGACGGGGTCGAGGCCCGGTTCGGGGTGCGGCTGGTGAACGAGCCGGTGCTGGTCGGCGTCGAGCTCTGAGCCGCTACTGGCTCTCGGCGAACCAGCGAGGCACGATGAAGACGCCGTCGGCCTCGGTGCAGACGCCCTCGGCGTCCGAGAGCCTGGCGAGCACGTAGACCTTGCGGCCGTCCTCGCGGTCGATGTGCGCGTCGAGGCGGACCGGCCCGAGTCTTGCTCCCTTGACGTAGCGCAGGCTCAGCGTGCCGGTCAGCGTCACTCGGGTGTGGCCGGCGGAGGCGGTCTCACCCATCAGGTGATCCAGCAACAGCGCGGTCACCCCGCCATGCACCAGGCCCGGCGGACCCTCGTACACCGCACCCAGGTCAGCCTTGGCGTGGGCCAGCCCCGGCCGGACATGGGTGATCCGCAACGGCGGCGCCATCGCGTTGCGTTGACCCACCACCGTGTTGCCCCAGTTCCAGGAGCGGCCCTCGGAGTTGAACTTGACCCCGGCCGGTCCGTCGAACTGATCGGCCTGCAGCCGGGCGAGCGCCGACTCCAGTTCCTGCTGGGCCAACTGGAGCTGGTCGGCGCCGACGCAGGTGCGGATGGTCGCGTCGACGACCTCGCGCAGGGTGTCCACCAGCGGCTGGATCTCTGCCTCGGCGCGGTCGATCTCGGCGGTGGGGATGTCGGTCAACTCGAATCCGGGCAACGGATCCTCCTGGGCGTGCGGGGACCCTCAGTCTCCCAGAAGATCGCGGAAACTGAAACAGGTTCTAGTTGATTTCAGTAGCCGGTGCTCGCGGCGATCACGAAGATCCCGACGAAAGCGACCATCGCGAACAGACCCAGCACCAGCAGAACGGTGCTGATGATGCCGGTGATCATCCCGG
The DNA here is from genome assembly GCF_016827675.1 of Nocardioides limicola. GTDB lineage: Bacteria > Actinomycetota > Actinomycetes > Propionibacteriales > Nocardioidaceae > Nocardioides > Nocardioides limicola. The sequence continues at coordinate 214,024 of NZ_JAERJA010000004.1, forward strand.
CCTGGGCGTTGCCCCGACCGCCGTACTGCCCGGGCGCCGCATCGATCTCACGCATCACCCGGCGACCGGTCACCCAGGCGAACGGGCCGAGCGCGAACGGAAGCAGACACATCCAGCCTCCGATCAGGGAGACCAGGCCGAGGATCAGTGCGGTGTTCGCCTGCGGGTGCGGTGGGGGTGCGGCGGCCCAGCCCTGCTGGCCGGCCCACCCCGGCTGCTGCTGACCAGCGGGCTGGTACGGGTTCGGCTGCGGCGCACCCCAGCCGGGCTGGCTCTCGGGTTGGCCGCCGGGCTGGCTGCCGGGGGCAGCACTGCCCTCCTGGAGCCTGCGCAGGTACTCGTCGGGGGATTCGGGGGGAGGGGTGGTCACGAGAGCTCCATTCAGGTCAGGCGTAGCGAGAGTAGGACGGCGAGGAATCCGAGTGCAGCCACGGCCAACACCGTGCCGATGACGCCGGTGATCATCCCGGCGACCGCCGACTCGCGCCCCGTCCAGGTGGCCGGGTCGGCATCGATCTCACGGATGGCACGGAGACCGAGCAGCACGGCCACGATGCCCAGCAGGCCAGGGAGACCGCCGAGGCAGCTGCCGAACATCGACCCGATGCCGAGCAGTAGCGCGAGGTTCGACTTCGGGTGTGCGCGTTGACTGGGGACACCCGCCCAGGACGGCTGTCCTGGTGGCGGCGTGGTGGTCATGGGCGACATCCTGACACGCTGTTCACTCGGAGGGCGGGGCGGCCAGCCAGGTGTCGATGTCGGTCAGGATCTGGGCCCGCACCGACTCCGGGGCTCGGGAGCCGCGCACCGACATCCGGGCCAGTTCGGCCAACTGGGCGTCGGACAGGTCATGGGCGGCCCGCATGGTGGCGTACTGGCTGGCCAGCCGGGAGCCGAAGAGCAGCGGGTCGTCGGCGCCGAGGGCGACGTTGACGCCGGCTGCCAGCAGTTGGGGGAGTGGCACCGAGGTGAGGTCGGAGTAGACCCCGAGCGCCACGTTGGACGTCGGACAGACCTCCAACGTGGTCCCGGCAGCGGCGACCCGGTCCAGCAGCGCAGGATCCTCCACCACGCGTACGCCGTGCCCGAGACGGTCCGCATGCAACAGGTCCAGACAAGCCTCGATGTTGGCCGGGCCGACCAGTTCGCCGCCGTGCGGGACCAGCAGCAGATCCGCCCGCCGGGCGATCCGGAAGGCGGGCCCGAACTCCTCGGTCACCCCTCGCCGCTCGTCGTTGGAGAGGCCGAAGCCGACCACCCCCCGACCGGCGTACTGGGCGGCCAGTCGGGCCAGCATCCGGGCGTCGAGGGGATGCCGGGTCCGGTTCGCGGCGATCACCACCGCGATCGGCAGTCCGGTGTTCGCCGTCGCCTCACGGGCGGCGTCGAGGACCAGGTCGGTGAAGGCGGTGATGCCGCCGAACCGGGCCGCGTAGCCGTCCGGGCCGACCTGGATCTCCAACCACCGGCCGCCGTCGATGACGTCGTCCTCGGCTGCCTCTCGGACCAGGCGCCGGATGTCACCCTCGGTCCGCAGCACCGAGCGGGCCACGTCGTACAACCGCTGGAACCGGAACCAGCCCTTCTCGTCGGCCGCCGTCAGTTTCGGCGGCCATGCCGACACCAGTGCCTCGGGCAGGTGGATGCCGTCGCGGGCCGCGAGCTCAAGCAGCGTCGAGTGCCGCATCGCCCCGGTGAAGTGCAGGTGCAGGTGCGCCTTGGGCAGCTCCGTCAGCGGGCGGTGCATCGCGGGCGGTCAGCCGTGCAGCTTCTCCGCGGCCGCCAGCAGCACGCAGGTGGCCACCGCCTCCATCGCCTCGGTCACCTCGTCGAGCACCGGGAAGGACGGAGCCAGTCGGATGTTCCGGTCCCGGGGGTCGTCGCGGTGCGGGAACGACGAGCCGGCCGGCGTCAGGGCGATGCCCGCCTCCTTGGCCAACTGCACCACCCGCGAGGCGGTGCCGTCGAGCACGTCGAGGTTGACGAAGTAGCCGCCCGCGGGTTCGGACCATTCGGCGACACCGAGCCCGCCGAGGCGACCGGTGAGCACCTCCTGGACGGCCGCGAACTTCGGTGCCAGCACCTCGCGGTGCCGCGCCATGTGGTCCCGGACGCCCTGCGCCGAGCCGAAGAACTCCGCGTGCCGCAGGTGGTTGACCTTGTCGGGGCCGATCGCGCCCTGACCCAGGTGGTCGACGTACCAGTCGACGGTCTCGCTCGAGCCGGCCAGGAAGCCGACACCGGCGCCGGCATAGGTGATCTTGGAGGTGGACGCGAAGACCACGGCGCGGTGGGGGTTGCCGGCCTCCGCGCACAGCCCGATGATGTCGGCGCTGGGGGTCTCGGTCGCGGTCAGGTGGTGCCAGGCGTAGGCGTTGTCCCACATGATCGTGAAGTCCGGAGCCGCGGTGGGCATGCTGGCGAGCTTGCGGGCCACCTCGGTGGAGGTCACCGACCCGGTGGGGTTCGCGTACGTCGGCACCAGCCACATGCCCTTGATCGAGGCGTCGGTGGCCACGAGTTCGGCGATCGCGTCGGCGTCCGGGCCGTCGGCGTGCATCGGCACGGTCACCATCTCGATGCCGAACCAGTCGGTGAGGGTGAAGTGCCGGTCATAGCCGGGCACCGGGCAGATGAAGGTGACCCTCTCCTCGGCGGCCCACGGGCGCTCGCTGGTCACACCGCCCTTGAGCCAGAGGTAGCTGAGCACCTCGCGCATCATCATCAGGCTGGAGTTGCCCTGCGCGACGATCTGGTTCGTCGGCACGCCGAGCAGTTCGCCGAAGATGGCGCGCAGGTCGGCGCCGCCGTGCAGCCCGCCGTAGTTGCGGGTGTCGGCGCCGGAGGAGTCGGTGGCCCTGCCGGGCAGCTGGAGCAGCCGGTCGGCCAGATCCAGCTGTTCGGTGGCGGGCTTGCCGCGGGTCAGATCCAGCGTGAGTCCCCGGGCTGCCAGCGCTTCGTAGGCGCTGCGCTGCTCGGCGAGGAACGTGTCGAGCTCCGCCGGGGAGCGGTCGGCCAGGGGTTGCGGGTGGGTGCTCTGGTCGGTCACAGCGACCATGCTCCCACCTGGGGGGTCACGCCGGTCAACCGCGCCTCCCGGCGTCACGGCTCCGGGGGGTACGCAGCCACGGCCGGTTAGGCATGGCGACCGCCTACCCCCTAGACTTGCTCCACCGGTGAATCATCAGTCTGTTTTGGCATGCCCTCACGGGGGCCGGATCGGTGATGGATCACCCGGAGGGCACTAGCTCAACTGGCAGAGCATCGGTCTCCAAAACCGAAGGTTGGGGGTTCAAGTCCCTCGTGCCCTGCAAAGCCGGACGCGGATCTAGATTGTGAAGGAGAAGTCGGGTGTCGGACACCAACACCGCCGATGATGGCGGTCGCCCTGCCACCCCGACGACGGGGTCGGCCGGATGGGCCAACCCGATCGCCTTCCTGCGTCAGGTGGTCGCCGAGCTGCGCAAGGTGGTCTGGCCCACCCAGCAGCAGCTGATCACGTACTTCATCGTGGTGATGGTGTTCGTGCTGATCATGATGGCGATCATCTCCGCCCTGGACCTCGGGTTCGGGCGCTTGGCGTATTGGATCTTCACCGGCGGCAACGCCTGACGCCTGCAACCACCAGCAAGAATCGGAGCACCACGTGTCGGATCAGTTCGAGACCGAGTCGGTCGACCTCGAAGCGGAGGTCGACCCTGCCGTCGACCCCGAGGCGCCGGTCGAGGGGTCGGACGAGCCGACCGCCGACGAGACACCCGAGGACGAGGCCGTCGAGGACGAGGCCGTCGAGGACGAGGTCCTCGACCCGCGAACGGAGTTCCGTCGCGAGCTCGAGTCCCAGTTCGGTGAGTGGTTCGTCGTGCACACCTACTCCGGCATGGAGAAGCGGGTCAAGGCGAACCTGGAGAACCGGATCGTCTCGCTGAACATGGAGGACTACATCCACGAGATCGTGGTCCCCACCGAGCAGGTCGCCGAGATCAAGAACGGTCAGCGCAAGCTCGTCGAGCGCACCGTCCTCCCCGGTTACGTCCTGGTCCGGATGGACCTCACCGACGAGTCCTGGTCCGCGGTGCGGCACACGCCCTCAGTGACCGGCTTCATCGGCCACAGTCACCAGCCGATCCCGCTCACCTTGGATGAGGTGGAGGGCATGCTCGCGCCGTCGATGGCCGCTGCTGCTGCCGCCGCCGGCGAGGGTGAGGCCTCGGCAAGCAAGCCGAGCTCGGGCGCCGCCGCGTCGCGCCCGGTCGAGGTCGTGGACTTCTCGGTGAGCGACTCGGTGATGGTGGTGGACGGCCCGTTCGCGACGCTGCACGCGACGATCACCGAGATCAACGCCGAGTCCCAGAGGGTCAAGGCCCTCGTCGAGATCTTCGGCCGGGAGACTCCGGTCGAGCTGTCGTTCAACCAGATCCAGAAGGTTTGATCCTCACGGCCGAGTTCGCGAGGCCGTGAAAGGATCAAAGGTCGAGTAGCCCGTCCGACCGAGCGTGCGAGGTCGGAGCCGGGCGCATCGAGACCTCCGGGCGGTGCCCGGGGGGAAGCAGAGTGGCAGGGGTCCGCCCCGTCATGACCACAACAGAGAAAGAGACAACGAGATGCCCCCGAAGAAGAAGATCGCTGCCCTGGTCAAGGTGCAGTTGCAGGCCGGTGCCGCCACCCCGGCCCCGCCGGTCGGTACCGCCCTCGGTCCGCACGGTGTCAACATCATGGAGTTCTGCAAGGCGTACAACGCGCAGACCGAGTCCATGCGCGGCAACGTGATCCCCGTCGAGATCACCATCTACGAGGACCGCAGCTTCACCTTCATCACCAAGACCCCGCCGGCCGCTGAGCTGATCAAGAAGGCCGCCGGTCTGCAGAAGGGCTCCTCGGTCCCGCACAAGGACAAGGTCGGCAAGCTGACCAAGGACCAGATCCGCGAGATCGCCGAGACCAAGATGCCCGACCTCAACGCCAACGACGTCGAGTCGGCCATGAAGATCGTCGAAGGCACCGCCCGCTCCATGGGCGTCACCACCGACTGACCCCTTCGCAGACCCATCCCCTGTGGCAGGGCCGCGCTGGCCCGTCCGACCACAACTGGCAGACTAAGAGAAACGAGAACCAGACATGCAGCGCAGCAAGACCTACCGGGCGGCAGCCGAGAAGATCAACGCCGACGAGCTCTACGCCCCGCTGGCGGCGATCAAGCTCGCCAAGGAGTCCAGCAAGAAGAAGTTCGACGAGACCCTCGACGTCGTGATGCGCCTGGGTGTCGACCCGCGCAAGGCCGACCAGATGGTCCGCGGCACCGTCAACCTCCCGCACGGCACCGGCAAGACGGCCCGGGTCCTCGTGTTCGCGAACGCCGAGAAGGCCGACGCCGCCCGTGAGGCCGGCGCCGACATCGTCGGTGGCGACGAGCTGATCGACAAGGTGGCCGGCGGCTGGCTCGACTTCGACGCCGTGGTGGCCACCCCGGACATGATGGGCAAGGTCGGTCGCCTCGGCCGCGTCCTCGGCCCCCGCGGTCTGATGCCGAACCCGAAGACCGGCACCGTCACCCCGGACCCGGCCAAGGCCGTCACCGACATCAAGGGCGGCAAGATCGAGTTCCGGGTCGACCGGCACGCCAACCTGCACTTCATCATCGGCAAGGCCTCCTTCGCCGAGGTTCAGCTCGCGGAGAACTACGCCGCCGCCCTCGACGAGGTGCTCCGGTTGAAGCCGGCCAGCTCGAAGGGTCGCTACATCAAGAAGATCACCGTCTCGACCACGATGGGCCCCGGCATTCAGGTGGACCCGAACCGCACCAAGAACGTGGCGGAGACCGACGAGGCCTGAGCCTCGCCGTCGCCGACAACGGCGCCCGCCACACGGTGGCGGGCGCCGTTCGGCAATTTGGTCGCACGCCACTCCGTGGCCTATCGTCGTCCAGAACCAAAGACCGCCGGTTTATCGGCTGCGCCCCGGCGCACCGACCGAAGGTTCCGCGACAGCGGACGGCCTGCGCAGGTGACCAGAGCGGTACTACGCCCTGAGCACTTGTGCTCGGGGCGTTCGTCGTTCCGGGGCCGGGCACCGGTGGTCCGACCAGCCGGCGTATGCCGGATGACCCGGAAGGAGACCCATGGCGCGGCCAGACAAGGCAGCAGCCGTCGCGGAGCTCGTTGACCAGTTCAACGAGTCCTCCGGCGCGGTGCTGACCGAGTACCGCGGTCTCACCGTGAAGCAGCTGCAGGACCTGCGGCGCTCCCTCGGCGAGCACGCCACCTACGCCGTGGTCAAGAACACGCTTACCAAGATCGCTGCCCAGGAGGCGGGTGTCGAAGGATTCGACGACCTGCTGACGGGGCCGACCGCTATCGCCTTCATCTCGGGCGACGTGGTCGAGGCGGCCAAGGGGCTGCGTGACTTTGCCAAGGCAAACCCCGCCCTCGTGATCAAGGGCGGTCTCCTGGACGGTGCGGCATTGGACGCGTCCGAGGTGGCCAAGCTGGCCGACCTCGAGTCGCGCGAGGTGCTGCTGGGCAAGCTCGCGGGCGGCATGCTCGCGACGCTCACCCAAGCCGCCCAGCTGTTCAACGCCCCCGCCTCCCAGACCGCCCGGCTCGCCGGCGCGCTGGCGGCGAAGCTCGAGCAGGAAGCACCCGCCGAGGCCTGAGCGGGCCGAGACGAGACACCCACAACCCGGTCGTCGGCTTGACGCAGACGACGACCACACTAGGAAGGACACGCCACCATGGCGAAGCTCAGCACCGACGAGCTCCTTGACGCGTTCAAGGAGATGACCCTGATCGAGCTCAGCGAGTTCGTGAAGCAGTTCGAGGAGACCTTCGGCGTCACCGCCGCGGCTCCGGTTGCCGTGGCAGCTGCCGCTGCTCCCGCTGGTGGCGGCGGCGACGCTGCTGCTGCCGAGCAGGACGAGTTCGACGTCGTTCTCGAGTCGGCCGGCGACAAGAAGATCAACGTGATCAAGGAGGTGCGCGCTCTCACCTCGCTGGGCCTCAAGGAGGCCAAGGAGCTGGTGGAGTCCGCTCCGAAGGCGATCCTGGAGAAGGTCAACAAGGAAGCTGCCGAGAAGGCCAAGGAAGCCCTCGAGGGCGCCGGCGCCAGCGTCAGCGTCAAGTGACCCCTACTGCCTGAGGCAGTACGCCGATCCGTCGGCCGACGGGCGGTCCATCCCCGAGTGGGATGGGCCGCCCGTTCGCATTTCCTGGGGCGACACGATCGTGGGACGGGGCGTGACGTACGCCGCATTTGTGCGTAACCTCACCCATGGCCAGCCGTTTACCCAGTGGTAGCGGTGCTGCCTGTCGACACTCCCGGTGCTCCGGATCGGTGTTCGGACGGCCAGCACGAGCCGCGTACGCAACCGCGCAACAGCGAAGGTAGGGAGTCCGCGCCATGGGCGTTGAGATCAAGATCGAGAACCTGACGAAGAGCTTCGGCAAGGATCTGATCTGGAAGGGCGTGACGCTCACCGTGCCCGCCGGTGAGATCTGTGTGATGCTCGGTCCCTCGGGCACCGGCAAGTCGGTCCTCCTCAAGACCCTGATCGGGCTGCTCAAGCCCAACGAGGGGTCGGTCATCATCGAGGGTGTCGACATCGCCAACTGTTCGGAGAAGGACCTCTACGAGATCCGCAAGCTGTTCGGTGTGCTGTTCCAGGACGGCGCCATGTTCGGCTCGATGAACCTCTACGACAACGTCGCCTTCCCGCTGCGCGAGCACACCAAGAAGTCTGAGTCCGACATCCGCAAGATCGTCATGGAGAAGATGGACCTGGTCGGTCTGATCGGTGCGGAGTACAAGCTCCCCGGTGAGATCTCCGGCGGTATGCGCAAGCGCGCCGGTCTGGCCCGGGCCCTGGTGCTGGACCCCGAGATCGTCCTCTTCGACGAGCCGGACTCGGGCCTCGACCCGGTGCGTACGTCGTTCCTGAACCAGCTCATCGTCGACCTGAACGCGCAGATCGACGCCACCTTCGTGATCGTCACCCACGACGTGAACAGCTGCCGCACCGTGCCGGACAACATTGGCCTGCTGTACCACAAGCACCTCGCCATGTTCGGTCCCCGGGAGATGCTGCTCAGCTCCGAGGAGCCGGTGGTCCGCCAGTTCCTCAACGCGCAGCGGGTCGGCCCGATCGGCATGTCGGAGGAGAAGGACGCCGACGAGCTCGCCGCCGAGTCCGACCAGGAACTGCCGCCGCTGCCGCCGATCCCGCTCCAGCTCGCCCCGTCGAACGGCATTCCGCGTCGCGCCCAGCGTCCGCCGGGTGAGTGGTGCCGCCTCAACGGGATCACGCCGCCCCCGGGCTCCTTCATGAGCCAGAACGCCGGACTGGCTCCGGGGTCCTGACTGCCACAATGGCTACCCTCACCCCCGCCAAGGCACTGGCACCGATCGGCACCGCCGGGAAGCTCTTTGCCTTCGCACTCGACGTCATCCGCGCGCTCTTCAAGCGTCCGTTCCAGCTGCGTGAGTTCCTCCAGCAGTCCTGGTTCATCGCCTCGGTGACGATCATCCCCACCGCCCTGGTGGCAATCCCCTTCGGTGCGGTGATCGCCCTCCAGGTCGGAGGACTGATCAAGCAGTTCGGCGCCGAGTCGTTCACCGGCTCTGCCTCCGTGCTCGCGGTGGTCCGCAACGCCGGCCCGATCGCGACCGCGCTGCTGGTTGCCGGTGCCGGCGGTTCGGCGATCGCTGCTGACCTCGGTGCCCGCAAGATCCGTGAAGAGCTGGACGCCATGATGGTGCTCGGCATCGACCCGATCCAGCGGTTGGTGGTGCCCCGGGTGCTCGCCTGCATGCTGGTGGCGGTCTTCCTCAACGGCTTGGTCTCGGTGGTCGGCGTCGCCGGCGGCTACTTCTTCAACGTGGTCCTCCAGGACGGCACACCGGGCGCCTATCTGGCCAGTTTCACCGCGCTCGCGCAACTGGCCGATATCTGGCAAGGGCTACTGAAAGCCCTGGTGTTCGGCATGATCGCGGCGATCGTGGCCTGTTATATGGGGATGAACGCCGGAGGTGGACCCAAGGGTGTCGGTGATGCGGTGAACCAGTCCGTCGTCATCACGTTCTTGTTGCTGTTCGTGGTCAATTTCGTGATGAGTGCCCTGTACTTCCAGCTCGTGCCACAGAAGACAGGGGGTTGACGCCATGTCGACGATGAACTCGATGAAGGGCGTCTACGAGAAGCCCCTCGGCCTCCTGGACCGGCTCGGCGAGGAGCTCGCCTTCTACGTCAAGGCGCTCGCCTGGACGCCGCGGACGCTGCGCCGCTACAAGAAGGAGATCCTGAGGATCCTGGCCGAGGTCACCCTCGGCTCCGGCTCCCTGGCGATCATCGGTGGCACGGTCGGCGTGATCACCGCCATGTGCTTCTTCACCGGCACCGAGGTGGGGCTGCAGGGCTACGCGGCCCTCGACCAGCTCGGCACCGCCGCGTTCTCCGGCTTCGTCTCGGCCTACTTCAACACCCGCGAGATCGCCCCGCTGGTGGCCGGCATCGCACTCGCCGCGACCGTCGGCTGTGGCTTCACCGCCCAACTGGGCGCGATGCGGATCTCCGAGGAGATCGACGCCCTCGAGGTGATGGCGATCCCGTCACTGCCGTTCCTGGTCACCACCCGGATCATCGGTGGCCTGATCGCCATCGTGCCGCTCTACGTCGTCGGCCTGCTGTCGTCGTACTTCGCCACCAGACTCGTGGTCACCCAGGCGTTCGGACAGAGCACCGGCACCTATGACCACTACTTCAACCAGTTCCTGCTGCCCGAGGACGTGCTGTGGTCCTTCGGCAAGGTGCTGGTCTTCGCTGTCACGGTGATCCTGATCCACTGCTACCACGGCTACACGGCCTCCGGCGGACCAGCCGGCGTGGGTGTGGCCGTCGGTCACGCGGTGCGGACCAGCATCGTGGCGATCAACGTGATCGACCTCTTCCTGTCCATGGCGATCTGGGGCACCAGCACCACGGTGCGGTTGGCGGGATGACGCGATGAAACTCAACAAACACCATGCCCTCGGACTGGTCTTCTGTGCGCTGCTGCTGATCGGCGGCGGCTTGGTCTGGGCCCAGTTCACAAACAAGTTCGCCTCGTTCGAACGGGTCAGCCTGGAGACCTCCAAGGTCGGCCTCCAGTTGCCCTCGCGAGCCGACATCAAGGTGCGCGGGGTGATCGTGGGCGAGGTCCTCGATGTCACCACCGAGGAGAACGGCGCCGTGATCGGCCTCGGCATCTTCCCCGAGCACATCGACACCATCCCGAGCAACGTCACCGGCTCCATCGAACCGAAGACGCTCTTCGGTGAGAAGTACGTCAACCTGGTGATCCCCAGCGACCCCAGCAGTTCCGCGTTGCAGGATGGCGACGTGATCACCAGGACCGAGGTGGCGATCGAGGTGGAGCAGGTCCTCAACGACCTCTTCCCCCTGCTGCGCGCGGTGCAGCCCGCCGACCTCAACCTGATGCTCAACGCCATCGCCACCGCTCTTGAGGGCCAGGGCAACGACCTCGGCGACAACCTGGAGACGCTGGACAGCTACCTCAAGCGGATGAACCCCCAGGTCGACCCGCTCGTGGAGGACCTTCGGCTCACCGCCGAGATGGCTGACCTGTACGCCGACGTCTTCCCCGAGATCGCCCAGATCCTGCGCAACCAGATCGTCACCCTCGGCACCCTCGAGGAGCGTGAACAGCGCCTCAACACGCTGTTCACCGACGTGGCCGCCTTCTCCGGCACCGCGGAGAGGTTCCTGGACGACAACCGGGACAACATGGTGCGGCTGGGCCGGCTCGGCGTCCAGCAACTTCGGTTGCTGGAGCGCTACTCGCCCATCTACCCCTGCCTGCTGGAGGGTCTGGTGACCTCCGCCGCCAACAACGCCGAGGCCTTCCGGAACTACACCTTGCACATCAACCTGCAACTGTTGCCCGTCCAGCCGCGCGGCTACACCCCCGATGACGCTCCCCGCTACGGAGCCCGGAACGGACCGGACTGCCTCACGCTGCCCAACCCGCCGTACAACCAGCAGAACAAGGCTCCGTGGCCCGGCAACTTCGACGACGGCATCGACCGGCCGACCGGCAAGGGGAGCATCCGCGTTCCCACCGGCTTCGACGCGGCGCTGCTGGACAGTGCGGCCGGCTTCGTCGGCAGCGAGGCCGAGGCGGAACTGCTCCGCAGCATCCTCTCCCCGGTGCTCGGGGTCGGCTCGGCGGACGTTCCTGACCTGGGCCTGCTGCTGCTCGCCCCGATGGCTCGCGGAGCGGAGGTGAACCTGCGATGAGGGTTCTCGACAAGCGCACCGTCGGCGACCTGGTCCGCCTGGTCGCCTTCATCACCGTCACCGTGCTGGCCACCAGCCTGCTGGTGATCGTCATCGGCAACCTGACGTTCGAGCGGACCCGCACCTATCAGGCCGTGTTCTCCGACGCCACCGGAGTGGTCAAGGGCGACGACGTCCGGGTGGCCGGGGTCAAGGTCGGTGTGGTCAGGGACATCGAGATCCACGAGCGCAACCGGGCGCTGGTGACATTCACCGCCGCCGAGCACGCACCGGTGACCCGGGCCACCGAGGCCCAGATCAGGTACCGCAACCTGGTCGGTCAGCGCTACATCTCCCTGAACCCAGGGACCGGCGAGACCACCGAGTTGGTGGAGGGCGACACGATCCCGATCACCCAGACCCAGCCGGCGCTCGACCTGACCCTCCTCTTCAACGGCTTCAAGCCGCTCTTCGAGGCTCTGTCGCCGGCCGACATCAACAAGCTGTCCTACGAGATCGTCCAGGTCTTCCAGGGCGAGGGCGGCACCCTGCAGTCGCTGCTCGGGCACACGGCGTCGGTGACCTCGACCCTGGCCGACCGTGACCAGATCATCTCGGACCTGATCGTGAACCTGAACGAGGTGCTGATCATCGTCGCCGACCGGGACGAGGAGCTCACCGATCTGATCCTCGCCTTCCGGGAACTGGTCAGTGGCCTGAAGGATGACCGGGAGGCCATCCTCGGCGCCCTCGACGACATCAGCATCCTCGCCGTGGAGACCGCCGATCTGGTCACCGAGATCAAGGACCCGTTCATCAACGACATCCGGGAGTTGCGGAAGCTGGCCGGCAACATCGACCGCAAGTCCGACGAGCTGGACCGGGCCCTGCAGGTGATGCCGATCAAGTTGGAGAAGGTCGGTCGCACGGCGATCTACGGCTCCTACTTCAACTTCTACCTCTGCGACTTCAAGGGCCGCGTGAGGTTGCCCGGACTGACCGTTCCGGTCGACTACGCCACGGGCTCGGACAGGTGTGATCTGGGATGAAACCCTTCCGCGAACGCAACCCGATCCTGGTCGGCGCGGCCAGCATCGCCGTCCTGAGCACCTTGATGCTGGCCGCCTTCCGTGCTGACGATCTGCCGGTGATCGGCGGCGGCGACACCTACTACGCCGCGTTCTCCGAGGCCGGCGGGCTCAAAGTCGACGACACGGTCCGCATCGCCGGCGTCCGGGTCGGCAAGGTCTCCGAGATCGAACTCGACGGCGACCAGGTGATGGTCGGCTTCCGGATCCGCACCAAGTCCGACTTCGGCACCGAGTCCCGCGCCGCGATCAAGGTGAACACGATCCTCGGTCAGATGTACATGGCGCTGGAGCCGGCCGGTGACGGTCAGCTCGCCAAGGGCGCGGTGATCCCGGTGGAGAGGACCACCTCGTCCTACGACGTGGTGCAGGCGTTCACCGGTTTCGCCGAGGTGGCCGAGGAGATCGACACCGACCAGTTGGCGGCGGCACTACACACGCTGGCCGATCTGACCGAGAACACCCCGGCCGAGTTCCGAGCGGCCCTGGACGGCGTCTCCCGGCTCTCCCAGAACATCGCCGCCAAGGATGCCGAGATCAACACGCTGCTGAAGAACCTGCGGATCGTGTCCGGGGTCCTGCACGAGCGCGACCAGGACATCATCGGCCTGATGGAGGACGCGGACGTGCTGTTCCGGGCCCTGGTGGCTCGGCGCGACTCCATCCACAACCTGCTGGTCGCCACCAGCCAACTCTCCCGTGAGCTCACCTCGCTGGTGCGTGACAGCCGTGAGGATCTCAAGCCCGCACTGACCCACCTGGACAACGTGGTCGAGGTGCTGCTCAAGAACCAGGACAACCTGGACAACAGCCTCAGGTTGATGGGTCCCTTCTACCGGGTCTTCGCCAACACGCTGGGCAACGGGCCGTGGTTCGACACCTACATCCAGAACTGGCCATTCGTGCCGCAGATCGGATGATGATGGAGACCTTCAAGAAGCTACTCGTCCCCGGCGTGCTGCTGGTCCTGGTGGTCACCGCCGGGATCCTGATCCTGGGCGGCAGCAAATCCAAGACCGTCACCGCCAGCTTCCCCCGGACCGTCTCGGTCTACGAGGGATCCGACGTGGCGGTGCTCGGTGTGGCCATTGGCACCGTGGAGAAGGTGGTGCCCAGCGGGACCACCGTCGAGGTGACCATGCGGTACGACGCCGACGTGCAGATCCCGGCCGACGCCGAGGCGATCATCGTCGCTCCGTCGATCGTCGGTGACCGGTACGTGCAGCTGATTCCGCCCTACACCGGCGGGGACGTGCTCCCCGACGGCGCGGTGCTCGACACCAGCCGGACCGGGACCCCCCTGGAGCTCGACGAGATCTACCAGAGCCTCGACCACCTGGTCGTGGCCCTCGGTCCCGACGGCGCCAACCGCGACGGTTCCCTCACCCGGCTGCTGGAGACCACGGCAGCGAACTTCGAGGGCGAGGGCGAGAAGTTCAACCAGATGCTCCACGACCTCGGCACCTTCAGCGGCACCCTTGACAACAACAAGGACGAGCTCTTCGGGGCGGCCAGCGAACTGCACCAGTTCATCGCCACCCTCGCGGAGAACGACCAGACGGTGCGGGACTTCAACACTTCGCTTGCCCAGGTGTCGGCGATGCTGGCCGGAGAACGCGATGAACTCTCCCAGGCGCTGCGGAACCTGTCGGTCGCTATGCGACACGTGACCGACTTCGTCGCAGAGAACCGTGAACTCCTCGGAAAGAACATCGACGGGATCAACAAGATCGCCAGGATCCTGGTCAAGCAGCGCGACGCCCTCGACGAGACCCTGCATGTGGCACCGTTGGCGCTGACCAACCTGGCGCACACCTACAACCCGATGACCGGCACCCTGGACACCCGGGCCAACGTCGGCAACCTGGTCCACGAGATCACCAGCAACCCGGGGATCTTCCTGTGCGGTCTGGTCAACCAGGCCGACACCAGTGGAGCCGCTTGCGACCTGCTCCAGCAGATCCTGCCCCGGGACGGATCCTTCGGCGAGTACCGCTGGGAGCCCGAGCAGCCGTTCGACCTGACGCTCGGCGGATTCGTGGAGGGGAACTGAGATGACGAACCTCCGCAAGTTGGCCCTGCTGCCGCTGCTGGCCATGCTGCTGGGCGCCTGTGGCTTCGATGTCTACAAGATGCCGCTGCCCGGTGGAGCCGACGTCGGCAAGGACCCGATGGTGATCACCGTCGAGTTCGCGGACGTGCTGGACCTGGTGCCGCAGTCCTCGGTCAAGGTCAACGACATCTCGGTGGGTCGGGTCAGCGACGTACGCCTGGTCGGCAACACCGCCGAACTGGAGTTGACCCTCCGCAACGATGTCGGCCTGCCCGCGAACGCCATCGCTGAGATCCGGATGACCAGCCTGCTCGGTGAGAAGTTCGTCTCCCTCGGGGCGCCGGTGACCGCGCCCAGCGGGGAGTTGGCCGACGGTGACCACATTCCGCTCGACCGCAGCGGCCGCAACCCCGAGGTCGAAGAGGTCTTCGGCGCGCTGAGCCTGCTGCTCAACGGTGGCGGGGTCGCCCAACTGAAGACGATCTCCCACGAGTTGAACCTGGCCCTGGAGGGCCGCGAGGGTTCGGTGCGTTCGGTGCTCCGACAGATCGACGAGTTCATGGGCACCCTGGACCGCAACAAGGACGACATCGTGCACGCCATCGAGGCGCTGAACCGCCTCTCGCTGCAGGTGAGCAGCCAGGTCGACACCATCGATGCGGCGCTGGCCGAGTTGCCGAGCGCGCTGCGCTCCCTGGACTCCCAGCGCGAGGCGCTCATCCAGATGTTGGACGCCCTCAACGAGCTCAGCGATGTCGGCGTCGAGGTCATCCAGGTGACCAAGCAGGACACGGTGCGCAGCTTGGAGTTGCTCACCCCCGTGCTGAGTCAGTTCGCCAAGGCGGGAGACGACTTCATCGACGTCTTCCACGTCTTCTACGCCTATCCGTTCGTGGACGAGGTGGTCGGCCGCGACCCGCAGGTGGCGCGCAACCTGCACATGGGTGACTACACCAACCTCTCGGTGCAGCTGGACCTCGACTTCCGCAACGGCCTGCCGACGCTGCCGGGACTGCCCACCGACGAGTGCCACCAGTTGGCCGACCTCCCCAGCGACGGACCGCTGCCCAACCTCGAAGAACTCTGCGAGGACGCCCTCAACGCCATCAGCGCCTGCCTGCAGCAACGCACCGTCGACGCCTGCGCCGGCCTGCCCAACGCGGTGATCAACCAGGTCTGCGCCTCGGTGCCGCTGCCCGGGCTCTGCCCCACGGGCGGCAACGGTGGTCTGCTCGACCCGATCCTGGGCGGCAGCAGCAACGGGGACACCGGGGGAGGACTGCTCGATCCGATCCTGAACCTCTTGCCACGGGCCGGCTTCGGTGCGATCCATCCCGAACGCGGACCGACGTACGGACAACTGATGAGCCACTACCACCCCGGTCTGGTCAGTCTGTTCGTGCCCACCCTGGTCACTGAGGAGGCGGTCCGATGATCAGCCGACGCACCAAGATCCAACTGCTGATCTTCGTGGCCATCACGTTGCTCGGTGTCAGCTTCGTCGGAGCTCGCTACGCCAAGTTGGACCGGTACTTCTACGACAGCGACTACCGCGTCACCGCCCACTTCGCCGACTCCGGCGGCATCTTCCCGAACGCCGAAGTGACCTACCGCGGCGTCCGGATCGGCAAGGTCGGCCACATGGAGCTGACCGCCGACGGGGTCGACGTGCGCCTCGACATCGAGAAGAAGTACCGCGACATCCCCGCAGACACCCGTGCCCTGGTCGGCAACAGGTCGGCCGTCGGTGAGCACTACGTGGAGCTGCAGCCTCGTGTCGACACCGGCCCGTACCTCGAGAACGGGTCCACGATCGCCCGGGCCAACACGCAGATCCCGATCAGCACCACCACCTTGCTCACCAACATCTCCACCACGGTCAGCTCGGTCGACCAGGACGCGTTGCGCACCAGCGTCAGCGAACTGGGCCTGGCGTTCGGCGGTGCCGGCGAGTCGCTGCGACAGATCATCACCACCGGCAACTCGTTCATCGAGACGGCGAACGACAACTTCGAGCTGACCCGCGACCTGATCCGGGACAGCAACGTGGTGCTTCGCGGCCAGGTCGACTCGGCCAGCGCGATCCGCAGCTTCGCCCGCGACCTCAACCTGTTCACCGGCTCCTTGGTCGCCTCCGACGACGACCTGCGCCGGGTGATCAACCGCGGCAGCGGCATGGCGAATGCGCTGAACGCCCTGATCGAGGACAACGAGGAGAACCTCGGCGAACTCATCCACAACCTGGTCACCACCGGCGAGGTCGTGGTTCGGCACCTCGACGGCATCCAGCAGATCCTGATCCTCTACCCGATGGTGGTCGAGGGCAGCTTCTCAGTGGTGGACCCCGAGGTGGACACCGGCTTGATGAACGCGAACTTCGGAATGATCCTCACCGAGAACCCGCACATCTGCCACGAAGGCTATGAGGGCACCGACCGGCGGCCTCCGCAGAACGGCGGGAACCGGCCGATGAACGAGGACGCGCGCTGCACCGAGCCGGCCTCGAAGTCGAACCCGCGTGGCGCCCAGCACGCCCCCCGAGCTCCGGTCTTCGGACACTACGACCCGATCACCGGCGAGGTGACCATCCACGAGTCGGCTCAGGACCCTTCCGCTAGGTTGGCCCCACGGTCACTGGGAGAGGAGTCGTGGAAGTGGTTGTACCTCCAGCCCCTGCTCAGCGCGCAGGAGTGAGTGAGGACCCCACCACGCCGACCCGTAGTGCCCGCGGCGCCGCCACCCTCGTGGTCGTCGCCGTGGCCACCTTCGGGCTGGCCTTGGCCACCCTGATCGGGGTGACCACGGTGCGAGTCGTCGATGCCTCTCGCGGCAGTGCTGCGGTCGAGCTCCAGGATGAGCGCGATGCCGTCATCGCCCGCGCCGAAGAGTTCCTGCTGCTGATGGGCAGTTACGGACCCGACCAGGTCAACGAGGCCGGCGAGATGCCGGAGTACCGTCGCGCCGTCTCCGAACTCCTCACCTCCAAGTTCGCCGCCGAGTTCGCCGAGCAGGCGGCCGTGGTGGAGCAGTTGGTCGTCCAGGCCGAGCAGTCGCGCACCGCCGAGGTCTTCGGTGCCGGTGTCTCCCGGCTGGATGAGGACACCGCAGTGGCCGTGGTCGCCGGCGCCTTCACCGACTCCTACGGCGACGGCGAGGCGTTGGCCCCGTCCGCGTTCCGGCTGCAGGTGACTCTGGTCAAGATCGGCGGCGTGTGGCTGGTGGACGACTTCGAGCCGATCACCGGGTCGACATGGCGCCGCCCCGCGCCCGAGCAGCCCGAGGAGCCGGGACCGGGCGACGAGCCGGACGGCGACCCCGAGGACCCTGACGACGAGACTCCCGAGGATGAGGCGCCTGAGGACGAGGCCCCCGAGGACGAGGCACCCGAGGACGAGGCCCCCGAGGACGAGGGGGAGCAGCCGTGACCCCGAGCTGGTACGACGTACTGGGAGTCGACGCCGACGCCGACGCCCAGACCATCCGGGACGCGTGGAAGGCCATGATCGCGGACCTGGAGCCGACCGACGGCCGCTTCCGTGCCGCCAACGCGGCCGCCGAGGTGCTGCTGGACCCCGATCGCCGGGCTGCGTACGACGCCACCCTGGTCCCCAGCGAACCCGAGCCAGCACCCGAGTCCCCGGCTGACGGCCCCCTCATGGCCGCAGACGCCGCTGCGGCTGAGGCCGACCAGGACGCAGCCGTCGCCGCGGCGAGGACTGGAAGGACGCTTCCCCGGTGGCTGGTGGTCGGGCTGTTCGCGGCGGCCGCGGTGATGTTCATTGCGGCTGCGGCGCTCTGGTTCACCCGCGACGGGGGCGACCCGGACACCGCTGCTGCGGAGGCGCAGCGCTCCGCCGAGCAGGCGATGGCCGTGGTCCTCTCCTACGACGCCACCCGCCTCGACGACGATCGGGCCGCGGCGAAGGAGTACCTGACCGAGGATTTCGCGCGCGAGTACGACCGACTCTTCGACGGGATCGTCGCCCAGAACGCGCCGGAGCTGGGGGCGAGGGTGGAGTCGGTGGTGCTCGGCTCAGGGCTGATCCGCATCTCCTCGACCACGGCGCAGGTCTTCGTGCTCCTCGATCGTGCGGTGACCAGTCGGAGCGACCCGGAGCCGCGGATCTTCCGTGACCACGTGACGGTCTCCCTGGAGCGGGTTGGCGACGCCTGGCGGGTCGACCAGATGAGCACCGGGAGCGAGTGAGGGCACTGCGCCGAGCAGGTCGCTGCCCGCTGAAGCGGCCCTGACGCTTGACCTGAGCGGCCTGGCCGTTCATGATCATGGGGCGGTTCAGACCCGCAGTTTGCGTGCTGCCCGGATGTGGGCTATCGTGCATCTTTGCGCCTGTCCTCAGATGCCCGTCGGCCTGCCCGGATGATCGATGCGGTGGTTGGCAGTCGCCTGCCGTTCGCACGATCATCGACAAGGACAGGTCTTGGCCTCGCCCACCAATTCTGGCAACTCCCGCCGAATTTCCTTTGCAAAGATCGAAGAACCACTCGAAATCCCCCAGTTGCTCGACCTCCAGACGCGGAGTTTCGAGTGGCTCGTCGGTGGAGATGAGTGGGACGCCCAGGTCCAGTCCCGAATCGAGGCAGGCGAGGACGTCAGTCCCAAGTCCGGCCTCGAGGAGATCTTCGAAGAGATCTCTCCGATCGAGGACTTCTCCGAGACCATGTCTCTGGCCTTCGAGAACCCGGTCTTCGTCGACCCCAAGTACACCGAGGACGAGTGCAAGGAGAAGGACTTCACCTTCTCCCGGCCGCTCTACGTGACCGCGGAGTTCACCAACAACGAGACCGGTGAGATCAAGGGTCAGACGGTCTTCATGGGTGACTTCCCGATGATGACCACCAAGGGCACCTTCATCATCAACGGCACCGAGCGCGTCGTCGTCTCGCAGCTGGTCCGCTCCCCGGGCGTCTACTTCGAGCGCACCCCGGACAAGACCTCCGACAAGGACATCTACACCACCAAGGTGATCCCGTCGCGCGGTGCGTGGCTGGAGTTCGAGATCGACAAGCGCGACCTGGTCGGCGTTCGTCTCGACCGCAAGCGCAAGCAGAACGTCACCGTGCTGCTCAAGGCGCTCGCCGCCGTCGCCGAGGACCTGGGCGAGGACTACGACTACGAGGCCGTGATGGCCGAGTTCCGTGAGTACGAGTCGATCCAGCTGACCGAGGAGAAGGACCACACCGCCGGCCCCGACGAGGCGCTGCTGGACATCTACCGCAAGCTCCGTCCCGGCGAACCGCCCACCCGCGAGGCCGCGCTCACCCTGTTGAAGAACTACTACTTCAACCCCAAGCGCTACGACCTGGCCAAGGTCGGTCGCTACAAGGTGAACAAGAAGCTCGGCCTGAACGAGGCGTTCGACCAGCAAACGCTGACCATCGCCGACGTGGTCGCCACCATCCGTTACGTGGTCGCGCTGCACGACGGCCGCACCGAGCTCGAGGCGCCGGTCGGCACGATCCAGCTCTCCGCCGATGACATCGACCACTTCGGCAACCGTCGCCTGCGCACCGTGGGCGAGCTGATCCAGAACCAGCTGCGCACCGGTCTGGCCCGGATGGAGCGCGTCGTCCGCGAGCGGATGACCACTCAGGACGTCGAGGCGATCACGCCGCAGACCCTGATCAACATCCGACCCGTGGTCGCGGCGCTGAAGGAGTTCTTCGGCACCTCGCAACTGTCGCAGTTCATGGACCAGACCAACCCGATCGCCGGTCTGACCCACAAGCGGCGGCTCTCGGCACTGGGTCCCGGTGGTCTGTCCCGTGACCGCGCCGGCATGGAGGTCCGTGACGTCCACCCGTCGCACTACGGCCGGATGTGCCCGATCGAGACCCCGGAAGGCCCGAACATCGGCCTGATCGGTTCGCTCGCGTCGTACGGACGGATCAACCCGTTCGGCTTCGTGGAGACGCCGTACCGCAAGGTCGTCGACGGTGTCGTCACCACCCAGGTCGACTACCTGACCGCTGACGACGAGGACCGCTTCGTCATCGCCCAGGCGAACGCGCTGCTCGACGAGACCGGCCGCTTCTCTGAGGACCGGGTCCTGGTCCGGCAGCGCGACGGCGAGGTCTCCGAGGTCCCCGGCGACGAGGTCGACTACATGGACGTCTCGCCGCGCCAGATGGTGTCGGTGGCGACCGCGCTGATCCCGTTCCTGGAGCACGACGACGCCAACCGCGCCCTGATGGGTGCCAACATGCAGCGTCAGGCGGTGCCGCTGGTGCGGCCCGACTCGCCGCTGGTCGGCACCGGCATCGAGTACCGCGCCGCGGTGGACGCCGGAGATGTGGTGCTGGCCAAGAACGCCGGCGTCGTCCAGCAGGTGACTGCGGACTCGGTCGACGTGATGAACGACGACGGCACCTACCAGACCTACCGGCTGGCCAAGTTCCGTCGCTCCAACCAAGGCACCTGCATCAACCAGCGCCCGCTGGTGAACACCGGTGACCGGGTCGAGGTCGGTACGCCGATCGCCGACGGCCCGTCCACCGACCAGGCCGAGATGGCCCTGGGCACCAACCTGCTCGTCGCCTTCATGTCGTGGCAGGGCCACAACTACGAGGACGCGATCATCCTGTCCCAGCGCCTGGTGCAGGAGGACGTGCTCACCTCGATCCACATCGAGGAGCACGAGGTCGACGCGCGCGACACCAAGTTGGGCCCCGAGGAGATCACTCGGGACATTCCCAACGTCGGTGACGAACTGCTCGCCAACCTCGACGAGCGCGGCATCATCCGCGTCGGCGCCGAGGTGACCACCGGCGACATCCTGGTCGGCAAGGTGACCCCCAAGGGGGAGACCGAGTTGACGCCCGAGGAGCGGCTGCTCCGCGCGATCTTCGGTGAGAAGGCCCGCGAGGTCCGCGACACCTCGATGAAGGTGCCGCACGGCGAGACCGGGACCGTGATCGGGGTCCGCGAGTTCAACCGCGAGGACGGCGACGAACTGCCGCCCGGCGTGAACCAGCTGGTCCGGGTCTACGTGGCCCAGAAGCGCAAGATCTCGATCGGTGACAAGCTCGCCGGCCGGCACGGCAACAAGGGTGTCATCGCCAAGATCCTGCCGATCGAGGACATGCCGTTCATGGAGGACGGCACCCCGGTCGACGTGATCCTGAACCCGCTCGGTGTGCCGCGACGGATGAACATCGGTCAGGTGCTGGAGCTGCACACCGGCTGGTTGGCCAAGCAGGGTTGGGACCTCAACCTCTCCGGCGACCCCGAGAGCTCGGAGTGGAAGCAGCGGCTGATCAAGATCCACGCGGAGACCGCCGAGCCGAACACCCGGATCGCCACCCCGGTGTTCGACGGTGCCCGCGAGGACGAGATCACCGGCCTGCTGGGTGCCAGCCTGCCCAACCGCGACGGCAACCGGATGGTCGGTTCCGACGGCAAGGCGAACCTGTACGACGGCCGTTCCGGTGAGCCGTTCCCGGCGCCGGTCTCGGTCGGGTACATGTACATCCTCAAGCTGCACCACCTGGTGGACGACAAGATCCACGCGCGCAGCACTGGCCCGTACTCGATGATCACGCAGCAGCCCCTGGGCGGTAAGGCCCAGTTCGGTGGCCAGCGGTTCGGTGAGATGGAGGTGTGGGCCATGGAGGCGTACGGCGCCGCCTACGCACTCCAGGAACTGCTCACCATCAAGTCCGACGATGTGTCGGGCCGGGTGAAGGTCTACGAGGCGATCGTGAAGGGCGAGAACATCCCCGACTCCGGGATTCCCGAGTCGTTCAAGGTGTTGGTCAAGGAGATGCAGTCCTTGAGCCTCAACGTGGAGGTGCTGTCGGCTGACGGCTCCACCATCGAGATGCGCGATGCGGAGGAGGACGTGTTCCGTGCCGCTGAAGAGCTGGGCATCGACCTGTCCCGCCGTGAGCCCAACACCGTCGAAGAAGTCTGAGAAGGAAGAGGAACATAGAAGTGCTCGACGTCAACTTCTTCGACCAGCTCAAGATCGGCCTGGCCACCGCGGACGAGATCCGCAACTGGAGCCACGGCGAGGTCAAGAAGCCGGAGACCATCAACTACCGAACCCTCAAGCCCGAACGTGACGGCCTCTTCTGCGAGAAGATCTTCGGCCCCACCCGGGACTGGGAGTGCTACTGCGGCAAGTACAAGCGCGTCCGGTTCAAGGGCATCATCTGTGAGCGCTGCGGCGTCGAGGTGACCCGTTCCAAGGTGCGTCGGGACCGGATGGGCCACATCGAGCTCGCGGCTCCGGTCACCCACATCTGGTACTTCAAGGGCGTGCCGAGCCGGCTCGGCTACCTGCTCGACCTGGCCCCGAAGGACCTGGAGAAGGTCATCTACTTCGCGGCGCACATGATCACCTCCGTCGACGAGGACGCCCGGCACCGGGACCTGTCCTCGCTCGAGGCGAAGGTCGGCATGGAGCGGGAGCGCCTGGAGAAGCGTCGCGACGGACAGATCGAAGAGCGTGCGAAGAAGCTCGAAGAGGACGTCGCGGCACTCGAGGCCGAGGGCGCCAAGGCCGACGCCAAGCGCAAGGTCAAGGACGGCGCCGAGCGTGAGATGGCGCAGCTGCGCAAGCGCTCGGAGAACGAGATCGCGCGCCTGGACGAGGTCTGGGACACGTTCAAGAACCTGAAGGTCCAGGACCTGATGGGCGACGAACTGCTCTACCGCGACATGAAGATGTGGTTCGGCAAGTATTTCGAAGGCCACATGGGCGCCACCGCGATCCAGAAGCGCCTGCAGGACTTCGACGTGGACGCCGAGGTCGAGAGCCTGCGCGAGACCATCGCCACCGGCAAGGGTCAGCGCAAGGTCCGGGCCCTGAAGCGCCTCAAGGTCGTGGACGCGTTCCGCAAGACCGGCAACCAGCCGATCGGCATGGTCCTGGACGCTGTCCCGGTCATCCCGCCCGAGCTGCGCCCGATGGTCCAGCTCGACGGTGGCCGGTTCGCCACCTCCGACCTGAACGACCTGTACCGACGGGTGATCAACCGGAACAACCGACTCAAGCGACTGCTCGACCTCGGCGCCCCGGAGATCATCGTCAACAACGAGAAGCGGATGCTCCAGGAGGCCGTCGACTCGCTGTTCGACAACGGTCGTCGTGGTCGACCGGTCACCGGTCCGGGCAACCGCCCGCTGAAGTCGATCTCCGACATGCTCAAGGGCAAGCAGGGCCGGTTCCGTCAGAACCTGCTCGGCAAGCGCGTCGACTACTCGGGACGTTCGGTCATCATCTCCGGCCCGCAGTTGAAGCTGCACCAGTGTGGTCTGCCCAAGCAGATGGCCTTGGAGCTCTTCAAGCCGTTCGTGATGAAGCGCCTCGTCGACCTGTCGCACGCGCAGAACATCAAGTCCGCCAAGCGGATGGTGGAGCGCGCTCGACCGGTCGTGTGGGATGTCCTCGAAGAGGTCATCACCGAGCACCCGGTGCTGCTGAACCGTGCCCCCACGCTGCACCGACTCGGCATCCAGGCCTTCGAGCCGCAGCTGATCGAGGGCAAGGCGATCCAGATCCACCCGTTGGTGTGTGGCGCCTTCAACGCCGACTTCGACGGTGACCAGATGGCGGTGCACCTGCCGCTGTCCGCCGAGGCCCAGGCCGAGGCGCGGATCCTGATGCTGTCGACGAACAACATCCTGAAGCCGTCCGACGGCCGTCCGGTGACGATGCCGTCGCAGGACATGATCGTGGGTCTGTTCTTCCTCACCACCGACCGTGAGGGTGAGCCCGGCGAGGGTCGCACGTTCTCCTCGGCGGCCGAGGCGATCATGGCCTTCGACCGTGGCGAGATCAGTGTGCAGTCGAAGGTGAACATCCGGTTCGCCGACATCGTGCCTCCCAAGGACGCCGTACTGCCCGAAGGTTGGCAGCCGGGCGACCCGCTGCTGCTGAACACCACGCTCGGTCGGGTGCACTTCAACGACGCGCTGCCGGCGAACTTCCGCTACGTCAACGAGGAGGTCGGCAAGAAGCGCCTCGGCGCGATCATCAACGACCTCGCGGAGCGGTACTCCAAGGTCGACGTGGCCACCTCGCTGGACGCCCTCAAGGACGCCGGTTTCCACTGGGCCACCTGGTCCGGGGTCACCGTCTCCATCGATGACGTCACCACGCCGCCGGCCAAGGCGGAGATCCTCGCCGGCTACGAGAAGCAGGCGGAGAAGGTCCAGAAGCAGTTCGAGCGAGGTCTGGTGACCGACGACGAGCGGCGCCAGGAGCTCATCGAGATCTGGACCCAGGCCGCCAGCGAGGTCGGGAAGGCGATGGAAGAGACCTTCGACCGCGCCAACTCGATCTACCTGATGGTCGACTCCGGTGCGTCGGGCAACATGAACCAGATCCGGCAGGTTGCTGCGATGCGTGGTCTGGTGGCCAACCCGAAGGGCGAGATCATCCCGCGGCCGATCAAGTCGAACTTCCGGGAGGGCCTGACCGTCCTGGAGTACTTCATCGCCACCCACGGTGCCCGCAAGGGTCTGGCCGACACCGCGCTGCGTACCGCCGACTCGGGGTACCTGACCCGTCGTCTGGTGGACGTGTCCCAGGACGTCATCATCCGCGAGGACGACTGCGGCACCGAGCGCGGTCTGCCGAAGCGGATCGGTGTCCGGGACGCCTCCGGCCTCGTCACCAAGTACGAGAACGCCGAGAGCGCGGCGTACGCGCGGGCTGCGGCGGTCGACATCGAGCACCCGGACACGGGTGAGCGGCTGGTCGGCGCTGGTGATGACATCGGCGACGTCAAGATTGAGGAGCTCATCAGCGCCGGGATCGAAGAGGTCAAGGTCCGTTCGGTCCTGACCTGTGAGGCCAAGACCGGCACGTGTGCCAAGTGCTACGGCCGTTCGCTGGCCACCGGCAAGTTGGTCGACATCGGCGAGGCGGTGGGCATCATCGCGGCGCAGTCGATCGGTGAGCCCGGCACCCAGCTGACGATGCGTACCTTCCACACCGGTGGTGTCGCCTCCGCGGATGACATCACCCAGGGTCTGCCTCGTGTGGTGGAGCTCTTCGAGGCTCGCACGCCCAAGGGCATGGCGCCGATCTGTGAGGTCGCCGGTCGGGTCGAGATCGATGAGACCGACAAGGCCCGGACCGTCCTGGTCACCCCGGACGACGGTTCCGACGTGGTCGAGTACCCGGTCTCCAAGCGGTCCCGGCTCAACGTCGCCGACGGCGACCACATCGGGGTGGGGCACCTGCTCACCGTCGGTACGCCGGACCCGCAGGACGTGCTCCGGGTTCTCGGTGTGCGTCGGGCCCAGGAGCACCTGGTGGACGAGGTCCAGGCGGTGTACCGCAGCCAGGGTGTGGCCATCCACGACAAGCACATCGAGATCATCGTCCGGCAGATGCTGCGCCGGGTCACGGTGATCGAGTCGGGCGACACGAACCTGCTGCCGTCGGACCTGGTGGACCGGGGTCGCTTCGAGGAGGAGAACCGTCGGGTCGTCTCCGAGGGCGGCACCCCCGCTTCGGGTCGGCCGGTGCTGATGGGCATCACCAAGGCGTCGCTGGCCACCGACTCGTGGCTGTCGGCCGCCTCGTTCCAGGAGACCACCCGGGTGCTGACCGATGCGGCCATCAACGGCCGTTCGGACTCGCTGCGTGGTCTGAAGGAGAACGTGATCATCGGCAAGCTGATCCCGGCCGGCACCGGCCTGGAGCGGTACCGCAACATCCGGGTGGAGCCGACCGAGGAGGCCCGCGCTGCGGCGTACTCGGTCACCGGCTACGACTCCTACGACTCGTACGAGTTCGGCACCCCCTCGGGTGAGGCGGTCGCCCTGGACGACTACGACTTCGGCGGCACGTTCTCGAACTGACGCAGAAGCTGACACGACGGGCCCCGGGAGACCGGGGCCCGTCGTGCATTTGGGGCCGCGGATCACACGAGCTTGGGTGGTCTACCGTGATGACCCGCAGGTGAAGCGAGCCGGGACCACCACCACGTCCGGCTCCAGCGGTGACCGCCACAGCGAGGAGTGACTCATGAGCCAGTCGAACCCGTGGGACCAGGGCGACTATGCGGCGCTGGCCGGCAAGCTGCAGCCCGCTGCCGCAGCCCTGGCGGCCGCGGCGGGTCCGGGCCGCAGTCGCCGCGCCCTCGACATCGCGGCCGGCACCGGGTCGGTCGCACTGTGCCTGGCTGAGCGCGGCTGGCAGGTCACCGCCACGGATGGTGCCGAGCAGATGGTGGCACGTGGTCAGGCCGGCACCGCTGCGGCCGGTCACGATGTGGAGTGGGCGGTCGCCGACCTGGCTGACCAGCCGGTGGATGCGGGCTCGATCGATCTGGTCGCGTCGTCGTTCGGGATGATCTTCGCCCCCGATGTGCCTGCCCTGATGGCCGAGGTCGCACGGGTGCTCCGCTCCGACGGTGAGCTCGTACTCACGGCCTGGCCCGAGGGCGGCTACATCGATGGGATGGCCCGGGCCATGGCGCCCTTCCTGCCGCCTGTCGAGGGCCGTCCGAACAATCCCTGGGGATCTGCCGCGTTCCTCCGGGAGACGCTCGCGCCGGTGTTCGCCGAGGTGGACATCGTGGAGGTGTCCCTGCCCTGGGCGTTCCCGTCGGCTGCCAGGGGCCGGGCGTGGCTGGAGCGGGTGTCCCCGGCCCACATCGCCGCGAAAGCCGTGGCGGGGGAGCAGGCCGAGGCGATGATGGATGCGGTTGAGGAGTTCCTGGCGCGGTACGCCGATGCCACGGGCAGGGTGTACGTGGACGCGGCGTACCTCGTGGTCCACGCTCGCCGGCGAGGAGGATCAGAGGCTGAGGCGGCGGCGCCGCTGTAGTCGCCGGAAGCCGTCGGGGTTGGCGTCGCCGGCCGGGCGGAGGGTCTGATCGAGGCGGGCCCGGACAGCATCGCCGTCCAGGTGGGTTCCGATCGCGACCAGTTCACTGGCGTCGACCGTGGGATGGCTGCTGACATGGATCGAGCGACCGACCACGTTGACCAGATAGCCGCGGACCCGACCGGCGCTGCGGACCGCGACGGTGCCCTTGATCCGGTACGCGCCGGTCGGTGGATCCTCGAGCAGGTCCAGCAGTCGCCCCGGGTCGACCGGCCCGGGGCTCCGGGCGGACACAGCCTGGGCGTGCACGTGGTGCGCGGGCGCGGCCTCACGCAGCAGCGCACCGATCGGCAACTGGTCCGGTGGGTCCTCGGTGAGGGCAGCGTCGTACACCAGAGTGGGGTCGATCCGGCAGCCCGAAGTGCGCAGCACGGTGACGTAGGGGTTGCGGAGCCGGATCCGCTCCTCGATGGCGGTCAGCGTCTGCTCCCGGCTGTCGGCCGGCAGCAGGTCGCACTTGTTGAGGATCACCAGGGTGGTGACCTCGAAGCGGGCTGGCGGGTCGCCGGAGCCGGTGTCGAGGGTGTCGAAGTACTGCACCGCATCGATCACCTCGATCACGCCGCCGGGGCGGACCCGTTCGACCCCGGAGAACCGGATCAGCCTGGCCAGGGTCACCGGCTCGGCGATCCCGCTGGCTTCCACCAGGACGACGTCCAGTCCCAGTCGGGGGTGGGTGAGTTTCTCCAGTGCCTCGTCGAGGCCGCCGGCGTCCGGGAGGCAGCAGATGCAGCCGCCGGCGATCGAGGCTGGCTCGTCGACCTGACCGGTCACCAGGCCGGCGTCGACGTTGATCTCGCCGAAGTCGTTGACGACGACCCCCACCCGGGCTCCGGGCTGGCGGAGCAGGTGGTTGAGCAGTGTCGTCTTGCCGGCGCCCAGATGCCCCGTCAGCGCCACCACCGGTACTCGTGTCACGGGCCCATCATGCCCAGCCCGTCATCGCCCGCCCGTCGCGCCCCTCGCCTGGGCGGAACACCCTGATGTCAGGGTGTTCGTCACGTTGTCAGGTGTTGCAACCCCTGACAACGTTCGGCAGTCCCTGATATCAGGGTGTTCGGCCGGCGCGCTGGGCGCATTGGGTGAAGGGGTACGTCGGGCGAAGGGGCGCGTTGGCGGGCGGGGCTGGTCAGGCGGCGTGCGTGCAGGTGCTGCAGGTGCAGTCGCTGCACACGCAGGAGCGGCAGGGCTCGCCGCCGCAGTGGGCGCACGTGCAGAGATTGTGGTTGCAGGTGGGACAGGTGCAGTCGTTGCATTCGCAGACCGCGCAACTGTCGTTGCAGTCGGCGCAGGCGCAGGTGTCGCATTCGTCGTAGTGGCCGTCGTGCTCACGGTGGACGTGGCCGTCGTGCAGGTAGTCGACGTGGTCGCCGTGCACCACGGCAAGGTGCCCGCAGCCGGGTCCGTGGGTGTGGGCGTGGCCTTCGGCCATCGTGTGCGTGCTCATCGTGGTGCCTCCTGGGAGTGCTGTAGGGCGTCGAGGAAGACGTGGCTGACGTGCTCGTCGGCGAGTCGATAGGCGGTGTGCCGGCCTTGCCGTTCGGTGATCACCAAGGCGTGATCGCGGAGCACCTTGAGGTGTTGGGAGACCAGCGGCTGGGAGAGCGCGAGAGTGTCGCTGAGCTCGGTCACCGTGTGCGGTCGCTGGGTGAGTAGATGGACGATGGCGGCTCGCACTGGCGATGCGAGGGCCTTGAAGAACTCGGTGACGGGCCCATAGTCGACGTCGCCACTCATGCGAAGATTCTTATATAAGAAACTTCGCATGTCAAGTCGGAGTCACCATTCCGCCCGGATGGGGCCCAAGTCGATGTCGATGGGGCCCAAGTCGGCGCGGATGGGGCCCAAGTCGGGGGAGCGGGGGTGCCTGAGAGAATCGGCGGGTGACCGAGGCGACCCTGACCCAGACCGACCTGCTCGTCGTCGGCGCCGGCCCCGCCGGCTCCGCAGCGGCGGCGTGGGCGGCGCGGCTGGGCATCGAGGTGCTGCTGGTGGACGCCGCGGTCTTCCCTCGCGACAAGACCTGCGGCGACGGGCTCACGCCTCGCGCGATCGGTGAGCTGGACCGGCTCGGACTGGCGGACTGGTTGCGAGCCCATGCGGTCAACCAGGGGCTACGGGCGCAAGGTTTCGGTCAGACCCTCGAGTTGCCCTGGCCGGGCGGCCACCTGCCGTCCTGGGGGTCGGCGGTCGCGCGCACCGAACTCGACGACCACCTCCGCTCGGGTGCGATCAAGTCCGGTGCTGCCGCGCTGGACGGGCTGCGGGCCGTCGACGCGGTGCTCGTCGACGGCCGGGTGCGGGCGGTCCGGTTCCGGCGTACCAACGCGGACGGCGATACCGAGACCGTCGAGATCGGCTGCCAGCGGCTGGTGGTCGCCGACGGCGTCCGCTCACCGTTGGGCAAGGTCCTGGGTCGTGAGTGGCACCGCGACACCGTGTACGGCGTCGCCGGACGCAGCTATGTGACCTCCACCCGCGCCGACGACCCGTGGATCAGCTCACACCTGGAGCTCCGTGACGCCGAGGGTGCGGTGTTGAGCGGCTACGGCTGGATCTTCCCGCTCGGCGCGGACTCCGGTGAGGTCAACCTCGGCGTCGGCACCCTGGCCTCGGCCAAGCGTCCCGCCGACCTGGCGGTGCGCCCCCTGATGAGCCTCTACGCGGATCAGCGCCGGGCCGAGTTCGGCCTCGGTGAGGAGTTGCGCGCCCCCACCTCCGCGCTGCTGCCGATGGGCGGTGCGGTGTCGAACGTCGCCGGCCCCAACTGGGCGCTGATCGGCGACGCCGCCGCCTGCGTGAACCCCCTCAACGGGGAAGGCATCGACTACGGACTCGAGACCGGCCGACTGGTTGCGGAACTGCTGACCGAGCAGACCGAGCTGGACCGGGTCTGGCCGGCACTGTTGCGCGATCACTACGGCGAGTCGTTCTCGATCGCCCGCCGGGTGGCCGGCATCGCCACCAACCCCAAGATCGTGGCTGCGCTGGGCCCGGCCGGGATGCGTTCGGAGTGGTTGATGACGCTGGCGCTGCGCTGGATGGGCAACCTGGTCACCGACGAGGACCGGGACCGTGCGGCCCGGGTGTGGCGCTGGGCGGGCCGCCGGTCGGTCGCCCGCGACGCCCGGCCCCCGTTCGCCTGACCCCTGCCCCGCCGAGTTGGGCCCCATCCGCATCGAGTTGGGCCCCATCCGCATCGAGTTGGGTCTGGTACCGGCGGCGGGTGGAGTCAGCGGCCGGGAGGCTAGGCTCGTCAGCCATGAGCCACCTGCCTCGCTTCCAACGGGTCGCGGCGTACGCCGTCATCCTGCGCGGCGACCGGATCCTGCTGTCCAGGCTGGCTCCACGGGTCACTCCGACCGAGCGATGGACCCTGCCCGGTGGTGGCCTCGAGCACGGTGAACACCCCCGCGACGCCGTGGTCCGGGAGGTGCGGGAGGAGACCGGGCTGCGGGTCACGGTGACCGACTCCGCCCACCTGCATTCGGTGCACATGCCCGAGACCTGGCGTGACGGCAGGCAGGTCGACGCGCACGCGCTGCGCATCGTCTACGAGGGCTGGGTGGCCCCGGACGCGCCCGAGCCGCAGGTGCAGGAGGTCGACGGGTCGACCGTCGAGTCCCGCTGGATCCCGGTGGCCGAGGTGCTTTCGGGCGAGGTGCCGACCGTTCCGCTGGTACGACGCGCCCTGGCCGAGCACCGTATCGCCCAGCGGCAACGACTCGCCGTCTACGCCTGGATCGAACGCGACGGCCGGGTGCTGCTCACCCGGATCTCCAGCAAGGGCCCGGGTCGTGGCGCCTGGACGTTGCCCGGCGGTGGCATCGACCATGGCGAGCCGCCCGAGGCCGCGCTGATCCGTGAGATCGCGGAGGAGACCGGGCTGACCGGGTCCCCGACCGGCCTGCTCGGGGTGCACCATCATCATTTCACCGGCGTCGCGCCCACCGGCCGGGAGGAGGACTTCCACGGCATCGGCCTGATCTTCGCCGCCACCGTCGACGGCGCTACACCCCGTGTGGTGGAGTCCGACGGGACCACCGACGCCGTCGAGTGGGTGCCGATCTCCGAGGTGGGCCAACGCCCGATAGTGCCGTTGGTCGAGTTCGCCCTCGGCCTCGCGAACGAGAGTGCAGGACAGCCGTGAGCCCCCACGATGCGAGCGACCTCGCCGCCGAACTGACCCGCCGCGGAGTCAGCGGCGTCGACGACTCGACGCTGGCCCGGGCGCTCTACTCCGCCGACGCCTCCCTGCACCGGGTGCTCCCCCAGGTGGTGGCCCGACCGGCGCACGTCGACGAACTGCCGGTCATCCTGGACGCCGCCACCGTCCTCGGCGTGCCGGTCACCATGCGCGGCGCCGGCACCTCGATCGCCGGCAACGCCATCGGCCCGGGCATCGTCGTGGACACCCGTGACCTGGCCCGGTTCACCATCGATCCCGACAGCCGCACCGCCCAGGTGGAGCCCGGGGTCGTGCACGCCCGACTCCAGAAGGCCGCCGCCGCGCACGGACTGCGCTTCGGCCCGGACCCCTCCACCCACACCCGGTGCACGATCGGGGGGATGATCGGCAACAACGCCTGCGGCTCGCGGGCGCTCGGCTACGGCCGCACCAGCGACAACGTGGAGCGGCTCGACGTGCTCTTCGGCACCGGCGAGCGGGCGGTTCTCGACGCGTCGTACG
Organism: Nocardioides limicola; assembly: GCF_016827675.1. Classification (GTDB taxonomy): domain Bacteria; phylum Actinomycetota; class Actinomycetes; order Propionibacteriales; family Nocardioidaceae; genus Nocardioides; species Nocardioides limicola. The sequence goes on from NZ_JAERJA010000004.1 coordinate 245,987, forward strand.
ACGGTCCGGCCGGGGCCGCGCTCACCGGCCTCGCGGCCGAGCACCTGGCCCACATCCGCACCGGCTTCGGCCGGTTCTCCCGGCAGGTCAGCGGCTACTCCCTGGAGCACCTGCTGCCGGAGCAGCAGCGGCTGGACCGGTTCCTGGTCGGCTCCGAGGGCACGCTCGGGATCGTCCTGGGCGCACGCGTGCGACTGGTGCCCGACGAACCCGTGCGACACCTGCTGGTGCTGGGGTATCCGACGATGCCGGAGGCCGCCGACGCGGTGCCCGCGATCCTGGCCGCCGGCGAGGGTCGGCTGGTCGCCTGTGAGGGCCTGGACGCCGCGATCGTGGACCTGGCCCGGCGCCGATCGGCGGTGCCGGAGCTGCCTCGCGGCGAGGGCTACCTCTATGTCGAGGCAGCCGGCGCCGACGCCTCCGACGTGCTGACGCGGGTCGCTGCCGCGGCCGGCGCCCTGGACCAGCGGGTCATCACCGATCGGGCCGCTCAGGCCGCCCTGTGGCGGGTGCGCGAGGACGGCGCCGGCCTGGCCGCGGTCAGCCTGGACTCGCCGGCGTACTCGGGCTGGGAGGACGCCGCGGTGCCGCCGGAGAACCTGGGCGCCTGGTTGCGGGACTTCGACTCCCTGCTCGCCGACCATGGACTGCGAGGGCTGCCGTACGGCCACTTCGGCGACGGCTGCGTGCACGCCCGGATCGACTTCCCGCTGCGCGACCCCGGTGGCGTCGAACTCTTCGGTGACTTCATGCGCGCCTGCGCGGAACGGCTGGCCGACTACGGGGGCAGTCTCTCCGGTGAGCACGGCGACGGCCGAGCCCGCTCCTCCCTGCTGCCGCTGATGTACGACGACACCTCGCTGTCGCTGTTCGGCCGGGTGAAGGCGATCTGCGATCCGGACAACCTGCTCAACCCGGGGGTGCTGGTCGATCCCGATCCGTTCGACGAGGACCTGCGTGCGCCTCGGCCCCGGCAGGAGCCGGCGCTGGGCCTGCGGATGGAGCCGCTGACCGACCAGGCGCATCGGTGCACCGGCGTCGGCAAGTGCGTGGCCCCGGACCCTCGTGGGGTGATGTGTCCGTCGTACCTGGCCACGGGGCAGGAGAAGGACTCCACGCGCGGCCGGGCCCGGGTCCTCCAGGAGGCGCTGGACGGCTCGCTGGTCGACGGGCTGACCGACCCGGCGGTGACCGAGGCGCTGGATCTGTGTCTGGCCTGCAAGGGGTGCGCCAGCGACTGCCCGACGGGCGTCGATGTGGCCACCTGGAAGTCCGAGGTGCTGCATCAGGTCCACGACGTGGCCGGGGTACGGCGACCACGCACCCACCGCACCCTCGGCGCGCTGCCGCGCTGGCTGCGCCTGGCCAGGCCGGTGGCGCCGCTGGTCAACGCGGCGATCCGGGTGCCGTTCCTGGCCCGGGTGGCGAAGGCGTCGGCCGGCATCGACCCCCAGCGTGGACTGCCGGCGCTGGGTCGCGGACGGCTGCCGGTGGGCGATTCCGACCCCGAGGTCTGGGTGTGGGCCGACTCGATCACTGCCGGGATGACCCCGCAGGCCGTGCATGCCGCGGTGCGGGTGCTGCGTTCGGCCGGGCTGCGGGTCGGCGTGGTCGGGCCGCAGGCATGCTGTGGGCTGACCTGGGTGGCCACCGGGCAGCTCGACCAGGCACGGGCCCGGATGAGGGCGGCGGTCGACGACCTGCACCCGCTGGTCGCCGCCGGCACCCCGGTGGTCGGGCTGGAGCCGTCGTGCACCGCGACGATGCGGGAGGACGCGGTCCGGCTCCTCGACGATCCGCGGGCCGCTGAGGTGGCGGCGGGGGTGCGGACCCTGGCCGAGGTGCTGACCGAGCGGCTCGAGGCGGGGGCGTGGTCGCCGCCGGACCTGACCGGCGAGACAGTCGTGGCCCAACCGCATTGCCACCACGCGTCGGTGCTCGGGTGGGCCGCCGACGAGGCGTTGCTGAAGGCCGCCGGCGCCGAGGTCCGCAAGGTCGATGGCTGCTGCGGCCTGGCCGGCGCGTTCGGGATGGAAGCGGGTCATTACGAGGTGTCGGTGGCGGTCGCGGAGACCTCCCTGCTGCCGGCGGTCCGGGACCTGGTCGATGGTGTCGTGCTGGCCGACGGGTTCTCCTGCCGACACCAGCTCGCGGACCTGGCCGACGTGCGGGCGCTGCATCTGGCCGAGCTCTTCGACCCCGGTGAGCCGCAGCGCTACTCCACCCGGGGCTGAGCTCCCGGCGCACAGCGGAGGCAGTTGCCTCGGTTCCCCTCGCCGATGTCCCTGGTGCCCGGGACTCCGGGTGGCCGAGGGTGGGGATGGTTCCCGAGGAAAGGACGCCCACCATGTCTCCCATCACCCAACCTCGCACCCGGAGGCGGCCCGCCTGGCTGCTGCTGGCTTCGCTGCCCCCGGTTGTCGGATTCGTCATCGTCACGGTGACGTCATTGGTCCCACGACTTCCCGACTCGGAGTCGTCGAGCGCGGCCCTGGCGACCGCGCAACTCGCCCAGATGCGGCCGGCCTGGATCCTGATGCATCTGCTCTGGGCGGCCCCGGTCGTCCTGGGCGCCCTCGGGGTGTTCGTCCTGGCCGGAGGGGCGCCGGGGAGGTTCGCGGGTATCGCGAGGGTGCTTGCGCCGGTCGCGGTTGTGGTGATGGTCGGCTACCTCCTCGCCCAGGTGGCGTTGCTCGGCGCCGACGGTCCCACGGTGGGGGACAGTTCGGTGTACACCGTGGGTCTGGCGCTCAGCCTGGTCGGGTTCTGGGCCGCGGTCCTGGCGACGATCGCGACCTGTGTCGAGTTGATCCGTCACCGGGTCGTCCCCAGGGTTGCCGGGGTGGTGGCGGCCCTGTGCGGTCTCTACCTGGTATTCGACCTGGTTGCCTACCTGCCCGCGATGGTCAGCGAGACGAGGCTTGACGAGGCGATCGGGCTGCCTCCCATCGTCGTGGCCGTGTTCTGGGCGATCCTCGGTGGCGGCCTGCTCAGGCGCGTACCTTCAGAGGTATGAGCTGGCCGGTCGGCCGGATGGTCGCACGAGGCATGGTGCTCGCGTGCGCGGGCATCTACCTCGGCGGCCTGCTGCTCTGGGCACGGGACGGGCAGAGCGTCGTTGCGCTGTGGCTGCTGCCGGACTCCTGGTCGGATCAGGGGTTGGAACGGGCCGCCGCGGAACTGGGTGTGCCACTGTCCACGGTGACGGCGTACTTCATGGCGCTCACCGTGGCCCCGGCGGCTGTCGGCCTCGTGGCGGCTCTGCTCGTCCTCCGCGGCGCCACCGAGTGGTTCCGCTGCTACCTGGCGGTGGCGCTGGCCCTGTTCGGGACGCTCAACAGCGCCATCCCGACGGTGTACGACGAGGTGGCCGGTGGGGTCCTCGGACAGGCTGTCGCCGGACTGCAGGGGGTCGCCTGGGTCGGTCTGTTCGCGCTGGTCTACGTCTTCCCCGACGGACGCTTCGTCCCTCGGTGGACCCGGTGGGCGGTGGTCGCGTGGGCGGCCTACCTGCCGTACTCCTGGCTGATAGCGCAGTGGGGGTTCTCGGACCAGGACAGCCCCGCCGCCGTCGTGCCGTTGGTGCTGCTGTGGGCCACCGCCGCCTACGCGGCCGTTCACCGCTACTGGAAGGCGGACCCCGAGCAACGGCGGCAACTGCGAGGTGTGGTCGCTGCGCTGGTGCTCTGGCTCACCTACATCGCGGTGCTGCTCGGGTCGCCGTTGCTGGCGCTGACTGCGGAGGTCGGAGCTCGTGGTCTGCTTGTCGGCGCGGCGACGGCGCTCGTCTCCCATGCGATCGTCACTCTGGTTCCCGCGGCGGTCGCCGTGGCCGTCCTCCGCTACCGCCTGTACGACGTGGATGTCTGGGTCAACCGGGCGCTGGTCTATGGGTTGCTGACCGGGCTGGTGGTCCTGGTGTACGGCATGGTCGCGGCCCTGGGCGGCGTGGTCTGGCCGGGTGACAGTCAGGCCAGCGCGGTGTTGGCGGTGATCGTGGTCGCGGTCGTGTTCCACCCGCTCCGCCTCCGGGTACAGCGCACTGTGGACCGGGTCGTCTACGGGCGGCGCCGGGAGCCGTACGCCGTACTGACCGCGCTCGGCCGCCAGTTCGAGTCGGTGCTTCCGCCGGACCGGGTGCTCGCGACGCTGGTGCGCCAGGTGGGCACGGTCCTCAGACTCCCGTACGCCGCTGCCAGCCACTCCGCGACGACGGTGGTGCATCCGCCGGGTGCCGAGATGCCGCCGGGGCGCCGCGAGGTCTTCCCGCTGCGCTCGGGTGAGGAGGTGTTCGGCGAACTCACCGTGGTCGCTGCTCGTGGTGACGGTCTGCGCGCGGCTGATCGAGACCTGTTGGACACGCTGGCCCGTCGGGCGGGCGCCGCAGTCAAGGCCGCCAGCCTCAACGATGAACTGCGCCGTTCCCGAGAACGCATCCTGGTCGCCCGTGAAGACGAACGGCGACGGCTGCAGCGGGACCTCCACGACGGTCTCGCGCCGACACTGGCGAGCCTCTACCAGCGCGTCGACACCGCCCGCTCGTTGCTCGATCGAGATCCGAGCGCAGCGGCCAGACTCCTCGATGACGTAGGGACGCAGACCAGAGCTGTGATCGATCAGATCCGCGACCTGGTCCGGGCGCTGCATCCCCCGGAGTTGGACGAACTGGGACTCGCCGGGGCCGTCGAGGCGGCGGCCGGTCGGTTCCCGAACCTCATGGTCCGAGTGGTGGCCGACCCGGTCACGGTCCCGGCCGTGACCGAGATCGCCGCCTACCGGATCGCCACCGAAGCGCTGACCAACGTGGCCCGTCACGCCGGCGCCCAGGCGGCGACGGTGCGCATCGAGGCCAGCGATCACCACTTGAGCGTCACGGTGACCGACGACGGCTGCGGCGTCTCCGCCACTGCGGAAGCGGGGACGGGTCTGCGATCGATGCGCGAACGGGCGGATGACCTGGGCGGCAGTTGCCGGGTGAGTCGCCTTCCAGGGGGCGGCACCCGGGTCCATGCCGTGCTGCCATGGGGGCTGGCCGGATGAGTGCGCCGGTGCGGGTGCTGGTCGTCGACGATCACGTCTTCTACCGCGAGGGCATCAAAACGCTGCTGGCGGTGCGCTCGGACGAGGTCACGGTGGTGGGCGAGGCATGCAGCGGCGAACAGGCGGTATCGATGGCTGCCGAGTTGGATCCTGACGTGGTGCTGATGGATCTGCGGATGCCGGGCATCGGTGGGATCGCAGCCACCAGACAGTTGGCGGCGGCCTGTCCCGCGGTAGCAGTGCTGGTGCTGACCATGATCGATGACGACTCGGTGCTGGCGGCGCTGCGCGCGGGCGCGCGCGGCTACCTGCTCAAGGACGCACAGGTCGACGACGTGGTCCGCGCGATTGTGGCTGTCGCTCATGGGCAATCGGTACTGGCTCCCGAGGCGGCCGAGCGAGTGCACCGGCAGTTGACCAGACCGGGCTCGATGCACGACCCTCCCTTCCCCGAGCTCACGGCTCGCGAACACGATCTGCTTGCCGAGGTGACCCAAGGCCGCAACAACCGTGAGATTGCGCTCAACCTCGGCCTCACCGAGAAGACGGTGCGCAACTATCTGGCCACCATCCTGGTCAAGTTGCATGCTCGAGACCGTGCCCAGCTGATCGTCAAGGCGCGGGAGGCGGGGTACGCCACCCGAGACTGACCACAGATGGAATAGTGAGGATATGGAGCGCTACCGACCCCCACATTTCGCCCGGTTCCCGGTCGGAGTGGGGTTCGTGGCCCTGGGTCTGTGGGTGCCTCCGGTGTCGCTCGCGGTCGGTGTGGCCTACATTCTCGAGCTCCACTTCGCGCTCGCGCTGGCGCTGCACCTGACCGGGATCGTCGGCGGCTACTACCTCGCTCGACCGGTGGTACGCCGGATGATGGTGCGGGCGATGATCCCGCTGGAGGAGGCGGCCCCGGGTTCTGAGTGAGTCGGCGTGGAAACCGATGTGGAAACACAGTTCACCGAAACCCTGGCGCTGAAGGCTTTACCTACTCTACGGTGAGCGGGACTTTGGTCCCGATTGACGGGGGTGCTCGTCTTGTTGTTCCGCTCTGTTGCGCTCGCTGCTGCCTGGGTGTTGGGGGTGTCCCTGCTCGCGGGGGTGCCGTCGTCGGCCGCTGCGACCCAGTTCGTCCAGCAGACCGTCACCCAGGAGTGCGCTGACGCCCGGGTGGCGGCCGCCGTGGCCGACGAGCGCCGGGCGCAGGCCCAGGAGCGGGTGCGCGAGCTGCGCGAGCGGGTCAAGAAGCTCAAGAAGCGGGTCAAGTCGTTCCGAGCCAAGATCGAGCGGGCCAAGGCCGCCGGCAACACCACCCGGGTCCAGGAGCTGCGCAAGCGGCTGAAGAAGGTGCGCGGCACGCTGCGGAAGGTGCGGGCACGCCTGGCCACGGCGCGCGACCGGTTGGCCGAGGCCACGGCCGCTCGCGATGCCGCCAACGCGCACGCTGCCTCGGTCTGTGCGGCCCCCGCCCCAGCCCCGACCTTCACCACGTGTGCCGATCAGGTCGCGGTGTCGGCCAGCGAGTGTGGCGCGCTGCTCGCCGTGTACGCCGCCACCAACGGCCCGGCCTGGACCGACCGGAGGGGTTGGGGCACCGACCCGAACGTGTGCGCGTGGTACGGGGTCTGGTGTCACCCGGACGACGATGCAGCTCGGAACCTGGTCCGGGGACTCTTCCTGGATGGCAACGGTCTGACTGGCGCGCTGCCGACCGAGATTGCTGATCTGCCCCGCCTGCTGACGCTGCAACTCAGCAGCAACGACCTCACGGCTGTGCCGGCCGAGATCGGCGCCTTGGCCGAGCTGCGGCTGCTGCACCTGTACTGGAACAACCTCACCGAACTGCCGGCTGAGTTGGGCAACCTGGCCAGCGTTGAGCAACTGGTCCTTGGTGGCAACCAACTGACCGGCGACATCACCGGTTGGGCCAAGCCACTCTCGGTGACCGACACGATCAAGACCCTGGGCCTCGCCGACGGTCCCGGCTTCAACAACTGCCTTACCGTGGCCGACGACGCCGCGCTGGAGGCGTGGCTGACCGGGCACGACCCCGACTGGAACGAATGCGAGACCGACCCGGACCCCGGCCCCGGACCTGACCCGGACCCCGACCCCACCTTCTGCCAGGAGCAGACCGACGTGGCCGAGGCCGAGTGCGAGGCTCTGCTGGCCATCTTCGCCGCCACCGGGGGCGCCGACTGGACCGACAACACCGGCTGGGCCGACAGCCCCGAGGTCTGCACCTGGTACGGCGTCTGGTGCCACTTCGACGAGGACGCCGAGCAGATATTGGTCCGTGGGCTGTACCTGGACGGCAACGGACTGACCGGGTCGCTGCCGGCGCAGATCGCGGATCTGCCGCACCTGATGCTGCTGCAGGCGAGCGGCAACGCGCTCACCACGGTGCCGGCCGAGATCGGCGAACTGGCCCAGCTGGTGTGGCTGCATCTCTACTGGAACGACCTCACCGAACTACCCGACGAGGTGGGTGATCTGGCGAACCTCAAGGAGCTGATCCTGGCCGGGAACCAGCTCACCGGCGACATCTCCGGCTGGGCGGAGCCACTGTCGGTCATCGACGCGGTGGACTGGCTGGTCCTGGCCGACGGCCCCGGCTTCAACGACTGCCTCACCGTCGGGGAGGACACTGACCTGCAGGACTGGCTCGACGGCCATGACGAGGGCTGGGACGAGTGTGACGGCTCCGAGCCGGCCCCCGGGCCGGACCCGATCCCCTTCGAAGACTGCGTGGACGTCGTGGACGTCTCCGAAGCCGAGTGTGAGGCGCTGGTCGCGCTGTACGACGCCACCAATGGCCCCGACTGGCGGGTCAACGACGGCTGGCTCGAGGGCGCCGCTGTCTGCGCCTGGTACGGCGTGTGGTGTCAGGGGGACCCCGAGAGCCGCAGCGTATGGGCCCTCTCCCTGGACTGGAACGGGCTCGCCGGCGACCTGCCCGCCCAGCTCGGCGACCTGAGCGAGCTGGAGATCCTCTCGATGGGCGGCAACGAGCTGACCGGCGTGCCGGAACAGATCGGTGACCTGCCCGTGCTGGACACCCTGCACCTGTACTACAACCAGCTGACGTCGGTCCCGGACACACTGGGAGACCTGGACACGCTCGTCGAGCTCACCCTCGGCGGCAACCAGCTCAGTGGTGACCTGTCCGGCTGGGCGAAGCCGCTCTCGGTGGCCGACAACCTGGAGGCGCTCGCAGTGGCGCCCAACGGCTGCCTGAACGCCGGGGGTGACCAGGAGTTGGACGACTGGCTGACCGGGCACGACGACAAGTGGAAGTCCGGCTGCAGTTCGGGCGGCCTGATCGGCGACCTGATCGGCATCCTCTTCCCCTGACCCTGAGCCGGCTCAGCACGGCGCACCCGCACGCGGAACCAGCACGAAGGACCCGCGTCGGCGGCGCCTGCCCGGCGCGCTCCTCAGCCACCGGTTGCTCGTGACCGGATCGTTACCGCAGTGGAACCGTTCCTCCATGGTCATCGATGTGGGCCGGGTCTAGCGTCGCAAGGCAGGGCCGGCTTCCCGGGCGGTCCGCTGCGGTCAGGAAGGACCAGCGATGCAACTGCGACGATTCAGGACAACCACTGCGCTGGCCGCCACGGCAGCACTCCTGCTCACCGCCTGCGGCGGGGTCGGAGACGACGGTGGCGACGACCAGACCTTCATCTTCGGCGTACCCAACCTGCCACGGTCCCTGGACCCGATCTTCGCCAACGACGGCGAGACCTTCCGGGTGACCCGCCAGGTCTTCGACACCCTGTTGGACCACGAGTCCGGTGGCAACGAGATGGTCGGCGGCCTGGCGGAGACCTGGGACGTCAGTGACGATGGCCTGACCTGGACCTTCAACCTGCGCGACGGGGTCGAGTTCCACGACGGTGAGACGCTGGACGCAGCCGCCGTCTGCGCGAACTTCGACCGGTGGATGAACCTGCCCGAGCCGTTCCACAACACCACGGTCGCCTACTACTACAACAACCTGTTCGGCAGCTTCACCGACGGTGAGAGCTCCACCGGCAATGACTTCCTCGTGGGGTGCTCGGCGGACGGGCTCACCGTGACGATCCAACTCAAGGAGACGTCGGCGAACTTCCCCGGCGCCTTCTCGATGGCCACCACGGCGATCCTCAGCCCCGGCTCGCTCGAGCAGATCGACGACGGCGCCTTCACCGGGATCGACGACGGGCTGCCCGACTACACCCAGGACGTCACCGGCATCCTCGCGGGCACCGGCCCCTTCCAGTTGGACAGTTGGAACCACGCCCAGGACGAGTTGACGCTCACCCGCTTCGACGACTACTGGGGTGACCCCGCCGGGGTTTCCCGGATCGTCTTCAAGGCGTACGACGACGAGACCGCACTCAAGCAGGCCCTCGAGGCCAGTGAGATCCACGGCTACGACCTGGTCGCGCCGGCGCACGTCGCCGAACTCGAGGCGGCTGGCTTCCAGGTGCCGACCCGAGGCGTCTTCAACATCCTCTACCTCGCCTTCCAGCAGGAGACCGACGAACAGTTGGCCGACCTGGAGGTCCGTCAGGCGCTCGCGGCAGCCGTCGACCGGCAGAACATCGTCGACTCGCTGCTGCCCGAGGGCGGCGTGGTGGCCACCCAGTTCATGCCCGACACCGTCGCCGGGCACTCCGACAACGTGACCACCTACAGCTACGACCCGGACGCCGCCCGCCCGGTCCTCGAGGGCAGGACGATGGAGTTCTGCTGGCCGACCAACGTCTCCCGGCCCTACATGCCCTCACCGCGGGACATCTTCGAGTCGATCAAGGCCGACCTGGAGGCCGTCGGCGTCACGGTGCAGGAGAAGCCGATGGAGTGGGCCAACTACATCCCGGCGGCAGCCAGTGGAGAATGCCCGCTCTACATCCTCGGCTGGACCGGTGACTTCAACGAGGGCTACAACTTCCTCGGCACCTGGTTCGCCAACCACACCGATGAGTTCGGCATGAACCGCGACGACATCTTCGCGGTGATGCAGCGGGCCGCCCGTGAGGGTGACCCCGACGCCCGGGCAGCGCTGCTGGCCGAGGCGAGCGAGATGATCATGGACGAACTGCCGGGCCTGCCGATCTCCTCCAGCCCGCCGTCGATCGTCTTCTCGGCCGAGGTGAACCCGCCCAACGTCTCGCCGTTGACGCAGGAGAAGTTCGACGAGGTCTCCTTCCGGTAGTCCTCGCTCCCAGGTCGCCCGGGTGGACCCCAGTGTTCCCCGGGCGACCTCCTGACCGGCGGATGGGGTCATGGTTCGTTACGTCGTCACACGGCTCCTGCAGCTGATCCCGACCCTGTTCGGGCTGTCGGTGCTGCTGTTCATCTGGGTCCGCGCGCTGCCGGGTGGACCCGACACCGCGCTGCTTCCCGAGAACGCCACCGCCGCCGACCGGGAGCGGCTGCGCCAGGATCTCGGCCTCAACGACCCGATCTGGGTCCAGTACGCCGCCTTCCTGGCCCGGCTCGCGCAGCTCGACTTCGGCCACACGCTGCGCGGCCGGGCAGTCAGCACCGAGTTGGCCGAACGCTTCCCGGCCACCATCGAACTCGCCTTCGTGGCGATGCTGATCGCGGTCGTGGTCGGCATCCCGCTCGGCTACCTCGCCGCCCGCAACCGCGGCCGCTTCCTGGACGTGTCCGCGGTGGGCGGATCCCTGATCGGCATCTGCACGCCGGTCTTCTTCCTGGCCTTCATCCTCAAGGAGATCTTCGCGGTCCGTCTCGGCTGGCTCCCGTCGAGCTCCCGGCTTACCCCGGGCACGTCGTACACCGACATCACCGGACTCCGGGTGGTCGACGGGATCATCACCGGTGAGTTCCACGTCGCCTGGGATGCCGTCGTCCATCTCATCCTGCCCGCGCTCGCGCTGGCCTCGATCCCGTTGGCGGTGGTCACCCGGATGACCCGCGCCAGCGTGATGGAGACCCTGGGCGAGGACTTCGTGCGCACCGCCGAGTCCAAGGGCCTGACCGCACGGGTGATCCAGTTCCGCCACGTGCTGCGCAACGCGATGCTCCCGGTGGTGACGGCGATCGGACTGCTCACCGGGGCGCTGCTGGCGGGGGCGGTGTTGACCGAATCGGTCTTCGCCTTCGGCGGCATCGGCTCGTTCCTCTTCCAGGCGACGCAGAGCCGGGACTATGCCGCGATCATGGGCACCGTGCTGCTGATCGCCACCGTCTTCGTGGTGGTCAACCTGGTGGTGGACCTGCTCTACACCGTCCTCGACCCGAGAGTGACGGTGGACCGATGAATCTGCCGGGAACCGCCACCAAGGCGGCGAAGATCGACCGTCTCGCCGAGCTGAGCGTCTCCTCCTCCGACGTACGCGGTCGGAGCCTGTGGCTGGAGGCCTTCAGCCGCCTGCGGCGCAGCCCGATGGCGATCGTCGGCGCCGTCATCGTGTCAGCCTTCGTGATCGTGGCGGTGGCGGCGCCGCTGCTGGCCCCCCACGACCCCACCGCGCAACTGTGGCGCGGAGACGTCTTCCCCAACCGCAGCATCTTCGTCGGACCCCGCGCGGAGAACCCGCTCGGCCTCGACCACGCCGGGCGCGACCTGCTCTCCCGGATGCTGGTGGGGGCGCGCCAGTCGCTGATGGTGGGTGTGGTCGCCACCCTGATCGGCCTGTCGGTGGGCGCCCTGATCGGTGGCGTCTCGGGTGCGGCGGCCGGCATGGGCCGCCGACTGGGCCGCGCCGTGGACAGCGTGCTGATGCGCTTCGTCGACATGCTGCTCTCGATCCCGGCGTTGCTGATCGCGATCTCGGTGGCGGCGCTGCTGGGACCCAGCCTGACCACGCTGATGATCGCCGTAGGGGCCGCCCAGGTGCCGATCTTCGCCCGGCTGCTGCGAGGTTCGATGCTCGCCCAGTCACGCAGCGACTTCGTGACCGCCTCGATCGCCCTGGGGGTACGACGCCCCAAGGTCGTGGTCAGCCACGTGCTGCCCAACTCGCTCGGACCGGTCCTGGTGCAGGGAACGTTGACGCTGGCGACCGCGATCATCGAAGCGGCTGCCCTCTCCTACCTCGGTCTCGGCTCACCCGACATCTCCCGTCCCGAGTGGGGCGGCATGCTCGCCGATGCGCAGCGGTTCCTCGGTTCGGCGCCGCACATGGCCCTCTTCCCGGCGGTGGCGATCATCATCACCGCGCTCGGCTTCACCCTGTTGGGCGAGGCGATGCGGGAAGCCCTCGACCCGAAGCTGAAGAAGTGAGGTCGCGATGACTGTGCGGCGTGAGCCCGCGACACCGGTGCTGACGGTGGAGGATCTCTCGATCACCTTCACCCAGCGCGGTGCGGCGCCGACGCGCGCGGTCGACCGGGTCTCCTTCGAGATCGGAGCCGGCGAGGTGGTCGGCCTAGTCGGTGAATCCGGGTGCGGGAAGTCCGTCACCGCGTTGGCGGTGATGGGCCTGCTCGCGGACCGCAACGTCGAGATCGGCGGCCGCATCGCCTACGCCGGCACCGAGCTGCTCGGGCTGCCACGCAAACGGATGCGTGACCTGCGTGGCGCCGACCTCGCGATGATCTTCCAGGACCCGCTCTCGGCGCTGAACCCGGTGGTCCCGGTGGGTCGCCAGATCACCGAGATGCTGTCCCGGCACCGGGGGCTGCGGGGCCGCGACGCCGACGCGGAGGCCGTGCAGTTGCTGGGCAGGGTCGGGATCCCCGATCCCGAGCGGCGGCTCAAGGAGTACCCACACCAGATGTCTGGCGGGATGCGGCAGCGGGCGATGATCGCGATGGCGGTCTCCTGCGGGCCGCGGCTGCTGATCGCCGACGAGCCCACCACCGCCCTCGACGTCACCATCCAGGCCCAGGTGTTGGAGCTGCTCAAGGACCTCGTCGAGACCGAGGGCACCGCGCTGCTGATGATCACCCACGACCTGGGGGTGGTCGCCGGGCTCTGCGACCGGGTCAACGTGCTCTACGCCGGCCGGGTGGTGGAGGCGGCCCCGCGCCACGAACTCTTCGGCAACCCCGTCCACCCCTACACCACCGGCCTGCTGCGGTCGATTCCGCGGATGGACGGCGACCGAGGAGTGCCGTTGAACCCGATCCGCGGTTCGGTGAACGACCTGGTCGCCTGGGCCGACGGTTGTGCCTTCGCGCCGCGGTGCGACCGCTACGAACTCGAATGCCTGGCCGGGACGCCGGCGGTCACCGAGCTGCCCGGCGTCGACCACGAGCACCGGTGCGTCAACCCGCCCGGGACGCCGGCGGTGGTCCGATGAGCCTGTTGGAGGTCCGTGACCTGAAGGTCCACTTCCCGATCCGGAAGGGGATCCTGCTGCGCCGCATCGTCGGCTATGTGCAGGCCGTCGACGGGGTCTCGCTGTCGGTGGATCGCGGCCAGACCTATGGACTGGTCGGTGAGTCCGGCTGCGGCAAGTCGACGGTGGGGCGGGCGATCCTGCGACTCAACGACATCACCGCCGGGGAGGTGAGGCTCGACGGCACCGACCTGGCCGGCCTCAGCACCGGCGCGATGCGCCGGCAGCGGCACCGGCTGCAGATGATCTTCCAGGATCCGATGGGCTCCCTGGACCCGCGTCAGAACATCGAGAGCATCCTCGGTGAAGGACTGGCCGCCCACGGCATGGGCGGGTCCCGCAGGGAGCGACGGAAGACGTTGATCGACGCGCTCGACGCGGTCGGTCTCTCCGCCAATGCCCTCGCCCGCTACCCGCACGAGTTCTCCGGCGGTCAGCGCCAGCGCATCGGCATTGCCAGGGCGCTGGTGCTGCAGCCGGACGTGATCATCTGCGACGAGCCGGTCTCGGCGCTGGACGTCTCGGTGCAGGCCCAGGTGCTCAACCTGTTGGAGGAGATCCAGGAACAGACCGGAGTGGCCTACGTGGTGATCGCCCACGACCTGGCGGTGGTGCGTCACATCAGCGACACCGTGGGTGTGATGTATCTGGGACACATCATGGAGGAGGCGGCAGCCGACGATCTCTACGCCGAGCCGCTGCACCCCTACACGAAGGCACTGATGTCGGCGATCCCGGTGCCCGACCCCGAGGTCGAGGCGCAGCGGGAGCGGATCCTGCTCACCGGCGACCTGCCCTCACCGGCGAACCCGCCGGCCGGCTGCCGCTTCAGCAGTCGCTGCCCGTGGGCTCAGTCGACCCGCTGCCACGACGAGATCCCCGCCCTGATCGAGGTGCGGCCGGGACATCGGGTGGCCTGCCACTGGGTCGAGGAGATCGAGTCCGGCGAGATCCGCCCCCACGAGGTGGAGGCGGAGATGGTGCCAGCCAGCGAGATCGGGGTCGAGATCCCGACGGTCGAGCCGCCCGCGGTCCCCTGACCAGGGGCAGGCACCCACCGGCGATGATGCTGCGGTGGCCGACACCTCCGTAGAATCGTCACCATGAACCCCCGCCACCGCCGACTGATCATCCCCGTCGCGCTGGTGGGGCTGCTGCTCATCGTCCTCATCGCCGCCGTGCGCTGATGGCCGAGCCGCTGCCGGGCGCCCTGGACAAGGTCCGGGCCATGCTGCTCGACGACGCCACCCTGGTCCGCGCGGTCGCGTCCGGCCGCCGCAAGGGCCAGGAGGCACCCCCCTGGCGACGGCTGGAGTGCCGCTACGTCGACCTCAAGGCCGGACGACACCTCCAGGTCACGTCGTACGACGACACTCAGGCGCACACCGCCAACCACCGGGTCGGCGACCCCGCCCGCGCGGCCGTGGCCGAACTGCTGGACCTGCCGTTCGGGAACTGGCACGTCGACACCGCCGGCAGCCAACTGCAGCTGCGCGTCACCAAGAAGGGCGCGGCGCTGCTGCACCAGAGCGAACGCACCGAGGAGCTCGCCCCCGACCGTGGGCACGACCGGGACAAGGCGCGACTGCTCGCCGAGGACGACCCGGTGCTGACCGTGCTGGGGATCTCCGACGCCCAGGGCCGGGTGAAACCCACCCGGCGGGCCAAGTACCGCCAGGTCGAGGAGTTCCTGCGGCTGCTCGACGCCACCCTCACCGACGCCCTGGACACTGGGCACCTGCGCCGCCCGAGCGCCGAGGAGCCGCTGCGGATCGTTGACCTGGGCTGCGGCAACGCCTACCTCACCTTCGCGGCCCATCGCCACCTCAGTGGGACCCGCGGCCTGCCCGTGCACCTGGTCGGTGTCGATGTGAAGGAGCAGTCCCGGCGGCACAACGAGTCGGTCGCCGCGGACCTGGGCATCGCCGCCGACTTCGTCGTCGGGAGCATCGCCGACGTCCAACTCGACGAGCCGCCCGAGGTGGTGCTGGCGCTGCATGCCTGCGACACCGCCACCGACGACGCCCTGGCCCGGGCGGTCGACTGGGGGGCGACGGTGGTGCTGGCCGCGCCCTGCTGCCACCACGACGTCGCCGCGCAACTGCGCCGCGCGCCGACCCCGGCGCCGTACGCGATGCTGACCCGGCACGGCATCCTCCGGGAACGCTTCGCCGACACCCTCACCGACGCGTTCCGGGCATCGCTGCTGCGACTGCGGGGTTTCCGCGTGGACGTGGTCGAGTTCGTCGGCAGTGAGCACACGCCGCGCAACACGATGCTGCGTGCGGTGCGCACCTCCGGCGCGGTCGGGGACGAGGCCGCCCGCCGGGAGTACGACGACCTGGTCGGCAGTTGGCAGGTCCGGCCCCGGCTCGCCGAACTGTTGGGGGATGTCGCCGGGTCGGCGGGTCCGTGATGCCCGCGGCGGCAGTGCTGCTGGCCGGCGTTCTCGCGCTGGCGGCCGGGCCTGCCGTCGACGTGGAGTACGACGAGGTGTGGCGCTTCGCCGACACCGAGATCGTCGAGTCCTCCGGGCTGGTGGTCACCGACGACCTGGTGGTGACCGTCAACGACTCCGGCGACAGTGGTCGGATCTTCACCGTCGACCTGGCCACCGGTCAGACCGTCGGTGTGACCCGCTGGAGCCCCGACCCCCGCGACGTGGAGGCGCTGGCCCCGGCCGGGCCGCGGCATGTGTGGGTCGCCGACATCGGCGACAACCGGGGGGTGCGGAGCTCGCTGGAACTGCTCCGGGTGCCGTTCGGGCGCGGGGATCGCACGGTCACCCCGGAGCGCTACCAGGTCGTCCACCCGGGGGCGGCCGTCGACGCCGAGAGCCTGCTCGCCCACCCCGTGTCGGGGCAGCTCTACGTGGTCACCAAGGAGGTCTTCGGCAGCCGGGTGCTGGCGCTCCCGGAGCGGCTCGACCCGCGCTGGCCCAACGAGCTCACCGAGGTCGGGCGGGTGATCGGGCTGGCCACCGACGCGGCGTTCTTCCCCGATGGGCGGCATCTGATCATCCGCAACTACGGGCGGGCCGTCGTCTATGCCTACCCCGAGTTCCAGGCGGTCGGGTCGCTGGTGCTGCCTGACCAGCAGCAGGGCGAGGGGATCGCGGTCGCGCCGGACGGGGAGGTGTACCTCTCCTCGGAAGGGCTGCGGCAGCCACTGCTGCGGATCGTGCTGCCGGGCGCCCTGCGGGTCCGGGTCTCCGGGCTGACCGGTGCCGAGCCCAACCCTCCGGTCGAGACCACGCCGGACGTGGGCGCACCGGACGTGGGCGCGCCGGTGACGCCGACCGACCCAGCGCCCACCGAGCCGGCGCCGACCGACCCAGCGCCGACCGAGCCACCCGGCGATGGGTTCGTCGACGCCGACGGCAACCCGTGGCGTCCCGAGATCTGGCCCTGGATCGCCGGGGGACTGGTCGGGCTCGTCGCGCTGTTGATCCTGATCCGCTCCCTGCGCCCGCGTTGACGGCGGCTGCCCACATAGCCTTGCGCAATCACTCCGAGATAGCGATATCATCGTCATATGGCGATGAAACTCCAGGGGCTGGACGCGGGAATCGATGAGCAGGCCGCGAGCAGAGCGGCGGCCTGCCTGTTCCGGGGGATGAGCGACCCCTCGCGGGTGGCGATCCTGCAGCAGCTGCTGCTCGGCGAGCACAACGTGGTCGAGCTGACCACGCACCTCGGCCTGGCCCAGTCGACGGTCTCGAAGCACCTGGCCTGCCTGCGTGACTGCGGACTCGTGGACTCCCGTCCTCTCGGGCGCTCCTCGGTCTTCTCCGTGACGCACCCGGCGGCGGTGCAGCAGGTGTTCGCCGCCGCCGAGGGGCTCCTCGCCGCCACCGGGGACGCCGTGGTCCTGTGCGCCACCTACGGCGACGGAGCCCGGTGAGCTCGCGGACCACCGCTGCCGCACCGACGCTCACGCCCGCGCGCCGTCGGCAACTCGGCCGGCGTGCTCAACTGCTGGCGGCGGCCTCGGTGTCCTACAACGCGGTCGAGGCCGTGGTCGCCATCAGCGCCGGCCTGGTGGCCGGGTCGATCGCACTGGTCGGGTTCGGTCTCGACTCCATCGTCGAGGTCAGCAGCGGCCTGATCATCCTCTGGCAGTTCCGCCATCCGATTCCCGAGTCGCGTGAACGCCGGGCGCTGCGGCTGATGGCACTCTCCTTCTTCGCGCTCGCCGGCTATGTGGCCTTCGAGGCCGTGCGCGGCCTGGCTTCGGGACATGAGCCGGAACCGTCCGGGGTCGGGATCGGGCTGGCAACGGCCTCGCTGCTGATCATGCCGTTCCTCTCCTGGGCACAGCGCCGCACCGGTCGCAGCCTCGGCTCCGACGCCGTCGTCGCGGACTCCACGCAGACCCTGCTGTGCACCTACCTGTCGGCTGTGCTCCTGCTCGGCCTGGTGCTCAATGCCACGTTGGGGTGGACCTGGGCGGACCCGGTCGCGGGCCTGGTGATCGCCGCGGTCGCCGTGCGCGAAGGGCTCGGGGCGTGGCGCGGCGAGGGCTGCGGCTGCGCCGGAGCCCCGGCGTACGATGGCGCGGAGGCGGTGGCCGCGAGCAGCGCCGACACCTGCTGCACCTCCGCCGCCGAGGGCTGATCGCCGAGGGGAGAGGCGCCGTGCAGATCACTCTGATCACCGGGGACATCACCGTGCAGCGGGTCGACGCGGTGGTCAACGCCGCCAACTCGCGGATGCGCGGCGGTGGCGGCGTCGACGGAGCCATCCACGCCGCGGGTGGGCCGGCGATCCTGGCCGACTGCGTCGCTCGTTTCCCCGACGGGCTGCCGACCGGGCAGGCGGGCTGGACCACCGCCGGGGAGCTGCCGGCGCGCTGGGTGATCCATGTGGTCGGCCCCAACCGGCATGCCGGGCAGACCGACCGCGGACTGTTGACCTCGTGCTACGCCAACGCGCTCGCCGTCGCGGACCAGCTCGAGGTGGCCACCCTGGCCGTGCCCCTGATCAGCGCCGGTGTCTACGGGTGGCCGATCGACGACGCCGCGCGCGCGGCGGTGGAGACGCTGCGCCGGACCCCGAGCGACGTCGTCGAGACGCGCCTGGTCGCCTTCAATCACGCCGCCGAGACGGCCCTGAGGGCCGCCCTCGACGACGTCTGACCGCTCGGCTCAGAGGCGTTCGACGATGTAGTCGATGCAGCCGGTGAGGGCCTCCACGTCGGCCGGGTCGATCGCGGGGTACATGGCGATCCGCAGCTGGTTGCGGCCGAGCTTGCGGTACGGCTCGGTGTCCACGATCCCGTTGGCCCGCAGTGTCTTCGCGATCGCGGCAGCGTCGATGCTGTCATCGAAGTCGATGGTGCCGATCACCAGCGAACGGTGCGCCGCATCGACGACGTACGGGGTGGTGTACGACGTCTTCTCGGCCCAGCCGTAGAGGGCGTCCGAGGACGCGGTGGTGCGGGCCACCATCGCGTCGATGCCGCCCAGGGAGTTCATCCAGTCCAACTGCTCGGCCATCAGGAACAGGGTGGCCACCGACGGGGTGTTGTAGGTCTGGTTCTTCGCCGAGTTGTCGATCGCGGTCGGCAGGTCGAAGAAGGCCGGCACCCAGCGTCCGCTGGCGGCGATCTCCGCGGCGCGCTCCAGCGCGGCCGGCGACATGATCGAGATCCACAGGCCGCCGTCGGAGGCGAAGCACTTCTGCGGAGCGAAGTAGTAGGCGTCCACCTGGGTGAGGTCCACCGGCAGACCGCCGGCGCCTGAGGTGGCGTCGACAAGGACCAGGGCGTCGGCTGCGGCTCCGTCGACCCGCTGCACCGGCGCCATCACCGCGGTCGAGGTCTCGTTCTGGGCCCAGGCATAGACGTCCACATCGGCCTCGGCGACCGGAGTGGGCCGGCTGCCGGGCTCGCTGGTGATCACGCTGGGGTCGGCCAGGAACGGCGCCGCTTGGGCGGCCTTGGCGAACTTCGACGAGAACTCGCCGAAGCTCAGGTGCTGGCTCTTGGAGCGGATGAGGCCGAAGGTGGCGATGTCCCAGAACGCGGTCGCGCCGCCGTTGCCCAGCACGACCTGATGCCCCTCGGGGATCGCGAACAACTCCCGCAGCCCCTCGCGGACCCGGCCGACCGTCTCCTTCACCGGCGCCTGCCGGTGCGAGGTGCCCATCAGCGAGTCGCCGGTCGCGGCCAGCGCGTCGAGGTGGGAGGTCTGGATCTTCGACGGGCCGGCGCCGAACCGGCCGTCGGCGGGAAGCAGGTCGGTGGGGATGGTGAGCTGGTCGGTCACGTGGAACCTCTCGAGTGTCGAGGTGGGTGGGACGGTGACGCCGCTGTCAGCCGGGGCCTATTGTGTCACCCGGGGGCACACACGACCGAACCGCATGTACGACGAGACGACGCTGACGATGACCCCCTCCTGGCTCCGCGCCACCGCCCGGCTTGCCGGCGTACTGCTGGCTGCTGCCGGGTTGCTGCTGCTCGGCCTCGGATTGGGTGAGTACGTCGGTCACCTCGACCAGGCGCCGGGCGCCGCGCGGGTCGGGCTGGTGCCCGCCGCTTCGGGTCTGGTGGCGCTGACTCTGGGCCTGTTGCTGGCCGGCCGGATCGCGTCGCCACCTGCGCCGCCGACGGCACTGGGGGCGGCACTGGGGGCGGCGGCGGCAGCGGCAGCGGCGCCGACGGACGCACCGGCAGCGGCGCCGACGGACTGGCAGGTGGTTGCGGTGCCGATCGGCCACCGCGACGCGCAGCGGCTGATCGCGCAGGTGCAGGAGGAGTACACCCGGCGCTACGGCGGACCCGACGAGAGCCCCATCGACGAGGCGGAGTTCGTCGGCCCGCGCGGTGGCTTCCACCTGGGCTACTGCGACGGGGTGCCGGTGGCCACCGGAGGGTGGCGGCTGCGTGACGACGTGACCGCGCTGGAGGGTCGCACCGCCGGTGAGATCAAGCGGATGTATGTCGTCCCCGACGTCCAGCGGCGAGGCTTCGGCCGACGGATGCTGGCGCTGCTGGAGCAGGAGATCCGCACCGCCGGCGGCGACGTGGTGATCCTGGAGACCGGCATCCGTCAACCCGAGGCGATCGGGCTGTACACGGCCAGCGGCTATGTCCCGATCGACGGCTACGGCCACTACCGGGACTCACCGGAGTCGCGCTGCTTCGGCAAGCGACTGCTGCCGCAGGTGCCGGCGCCACGTCCGGCCGAGGACCAGCAGAGCGTGGCCGAGGATCAGCAGAGCGCGGCGGGGGACCAGCAGAGCGCTGCGGGGGACCCTCAGTACTCGTAGGGCTGCGGCGGCTCGGCGATCTCGGAGACTCGTTCGGCGCGCACCGCCTGCACCACGGTGAGCGGGTCCTGGGCGGGGTCGGGCTCGACCCAGGTGCCGATCACCTGGACCCAGGTGTCCCGGGCGGGGCGGGGGCCGTCGGCGTGCACCTGCACGGTGAGCGCATACGCGTCGGCGGCGCAGCAGCTCATCGTGATCCGGCTGACCGACCAGCCGTCCTCGCGGTGGCTGACGAAGCCCTCCAGCAGCACTCGGCGGTCCGCCAGTGACCGATCCGGGTCGTAGTCGGCGTAGCTGAGGAACATCCCCAGCGTCAACGGCAGCGGGTCCTCGTCGAGCAGCGGAGCCATCACTCCGCTGGCCTGCGGTGTCTGCCCGCCGGAACGCTCCGCGACGTACGAGCCCAGCGCCGGCGGGCTGATCGCGAACGCGACCGCCACCGGGGCCAGCATCAGCCAGGTCGCGGCCGGCACCCCGTGCTGGTGGTGCTCCTCCTGGTTGCGTCGTTGCGCCCAGGCCAGCAGCAGCGGAACGACCAGCAGGAAGGTGCCGCAGACCAGCAGCGGCCAGAACATCCAATCCTTGACGAAACGGACGTGCGCGCCCTCCAGACAGATCTTGAGCACGAACGCGCCGATCACCGTGACCACCAGCGTCTGTGTTGTCCGGTTCACAGCAACCACCATCCCACCAGCACGGCAGAGATGACAGCCACCGCGAACGTCAGCGGCGCGAACCGGACCGCGAAGGCACGGCCGAAGGTGCCCGACTGCATCGCCGCCAGCTTCACGTCGATGGCCGGCCCGACCACCATGAAGGCCAACTGTGCGGTGGGGGAGAAACTCGACATGCTCGCCGCGACGAAGGCGTCGGCCTCGGAGCAGATCGCGATCAGGAACGCGAAGAGCGCCATCACCAAGATGCCGAGCCAGAACGACTCGGCGACGCTGTCGACCACCTGGCGGGGGACCAGCACGTTGATGCTGGCGGCGATCATCGCGCCCAGCACCAGGAAGCCACCGGCATGGAGGAAGTCGTGCTGCGCCGAGCCGAGGAACCGGACCAGCTTCGGTTGGCCGGCGTCCGGGGGGAGTTTCGGCAGTCGCATCGGCACCTTGCCGCCCAACGTCAGCCACAGCCACCCCATCACCAGGGCCACCGAGAGTGAGGCGACGAAGCGGGCCAGCACCATCTCCGGCTGACCCGGGAAGGCGACCGCAGTGGAGACAAGCACGATCGGGTTGATGGCGGGCGCGGACAGCAGGAAGGTGAGCGCCGCCGCCGGGGGGACGCCACGGCGGATCAGGCTGCCCGAGATCGGCACCGAGGCGCACTCGCAGCCGGGCAGCGCCATCCCGGAGAGGCCGGCCACCGGCACTGCCAGCCCGGAACGTTTGGGGACCACGGCGGCCAGCACCCGCTCGGACAGCAGCACGGAGATGAAGCTGGCCAGCAACACCCCACCGACCAGGAACGGCAGCGCCTGCACCACGATCGCGACGAACATGGTGCTCCAGGCCTGCAGCGGACGGAAGTCCAGCAGGTCGATCAGCCAGCGCTGGGACAGCAGCGTCCCCATCAGGATGATGGCGACGAGCTCGGTCTGCCCGAGCAGCCGGCGGCGGGTCGCCGGCGCAGCAGTCGACCGACCGCTGCTGGTCTCGGTGCCGTCCATCCGCCTGCCTTGGTGTGGGGTGGGACTCAGACGGTAGCCCAGTCGGGGTTCCAGCCGGCGATCTCGGAGGCGGGTCGGGTGCCCGGTCCGGTATAGATCGCCGAGGGGCGGATCAGGCGGCCGGTCTTCTTCTGCTCCAGGATGTGCGCCGACCAGCCCCCGGTACGGGCGCAGGTGAACATCGAGGTGAACATGTGGGCCGGGACCTCGGCGAAGTCCAGCACGATCGCCGCCCAGAACTCGACGTTGGTCTCCAGGACCCGGTCAGGGCGGCGGGCCCGCAGTTCCTCCAAGGCGGCCTTCTCCAGCGCCTCGGCGACCTCGTAGCGGGGGGCACCGAGCTCCTTGGCGGTACGACGCAGCACCCGCGCGCGGGGGTCCTCGGCGCGGTAGACGCGGTGCCCGAAGCCCATCAGCCGCTCACCGGAGTCCAGGAGCTGCTTGACGTAGCCGGTCGCGTCGCCGGACTTCTCCACGTCTTCGATCATGCCCAGCACCCGGGACGGGGCGCCGCCGTGCAGCGGGCCACTCATCGCGCCGATGGCTCCGGAGAAGGCAGCAGCCACGTCGGCGCCGGTGGAGGTGATCACCCGGGCGGTGAAGGTGGAGGCGTTCATGCCGTGCTCGGCAGCGCTGGACCAGTAGGCGTCGATGGCGTGCGCGTGCTTGGGGTCGGACTCGCCCTTCCAGCGGATCAAGAACTTCTCGGCCAGCGTGCTGCCCTCGTCGACGACCTTCTGCGACACCACCGGCTTGTCGATGCCGCGCGCGGACTGGGCGGCATAGGAGAGCACCATCACCGCGACCCGGGACAGGTCCTCGCGGGCCTGCTCGTCGCTGATGTCATAGGTCTGACCGAAGCCGAGCATCGGGGCCAGCATCGCGATCGCGGCCTGGACGTCGACACGGACGTCACCGGTGTGCACGGGGAGGGTGACCGCCTCGGCGGGCGGCAGCCCGGGGTCATAGCCGCCGTCGATCAGCAGCCCCCAGACCTTCTCGAACGGGACCCGGCCGGCCAACTCCTCGATGTCGACGCCGCGGTAACGCAGCGCTGACCCTTCCTTGTCGGGCTCCGCGATCTGGGTCTCGAACGCGACTACGCCTTCCAAACCGTGCTGGATCTCGGCCATGGGTGGGGCTCCTTTGCACTCCGGTCACCAGCCCGGGGGTTGTCGGACCGGCTGGCGGCAACCTCGCCGCCCCCGGCATTCTGCCCCGAGATCGGCCCGGGCGCACATGCAGGGGTTCAGCCACCGGACATACCAGGGCTAGGGTCGCCACCATGTCGAGGGCCGAGGAGATCGCCGCGCTGCGGCGCGAGTACGCCGACGCCGGGCTGGATGAGACCGCGCTGGCCGGCGACCCGTTCGTGATGTTCCGACGCTGGTTCGACGAGGCCCGCGCCGCCGGTCTTCATGAGCCCAACGCGATGGTGGTGTCCACCGTCTCAGCCACCGGGGAGCCCTCCTCGCGGATGGTGTTGTTGAAGGTCTTCGACGAGCGCGGCTGGGGCTTCTTCACCAACCTGGAGTCAGCGAAGGGTCACGACCTGGCCGGCAACCCTGCCTGCGCGCTGCTGTTCCCGTGGCATCCGTTGGAACGGCAGGTGCGGATCACCGGCACCGCCAGCCAGCTGTCGCGCGAGGAGGTCGCGGACTACTTCGCCGGTCGTCCCAGGGGCGCCCAGGTGGGGGCGTGGGCGTCTCCCCAGAGCGACGTGGTCGCCGACCGGGCGGCGTTGGACACGTCGTACCAGGCGGTCGCGGAGCGGTTCGCGGGCGTCGAGCCGCTGCCGGTGCCCGACCACTGGGGCGGGTACGTCGTGGAGCCGCACGCCGTCGAGTTCTGGCAGGGCCGCCCCGGTCGGATGCACGACCGACTCCGCTACCTCCGCACGCCCCCCACCCCCACGACCCCCACCCACACGCCCCCCACCCACACGCCCCCCACCCACACGCCCCCCACCCCCACCTGGACCATCGAACGCCTCGCCCCCTGACGAAGTGGGGTTTGTGGCCGCGCGAAGTGGGGTTTGTGGCCAGCCGAGGTGTGGTTTGTGGCCGCCACGGCCCCGGAAATGGGACAACCCGCAGGTGTGCGTCGTACGACGCTCTCCGCTGGACGTCGGCGGAGCACCTGCGGGCCGGGTAGTCGCCCTTGGATTGCTGCTGGCGCAGTTGCGCGTCAGCGGGCAACCACCTCACGCGTCCGATAGAAATTCACGCTTCGGACCACCTCCTTTCCCGTGTGGACTCCCACGGTAGAGGTGGCGAGCGGCTGGATCAACGGCTTTTCCGGCGTGGCCAGAAACCCCACCTCGGCTGGCCACAAACCCCACGTCGCGCGTCCAGAAACCCCACCTCGGCCGGCCACAAACCCCACTTCGGCGGGGTACGGTGCCGGGGTGGCAGGGAGCGGGTCGACGAGCGGCGGGGTGGGGGAGTCCAGTGGGGTGGGGGAGTCCAGTGGGGTGGGGGACGCCGACTCCGAGCTGCGTGAGGTGCTCCGCGGGATCGTGGTGTCTGCCTGCACCCTGACCGGGGCCAGCGCCGGCGAGTTGGCGCTCCACCACGCCGACGGGGCCCTGAGCGGGGCGATCACCCACCGCACCGTCACCGCTGACCCGAAACACCGGCGTGGCCTACGGTCACACGGCACCGAGGCCGCCGGGTCAGTGGCCGACGTGCGGGTGCGCGGCGCCGTCCAGGGTGAGCTCCGGGTCTGGGGCAGGTCGACCGGCTTCACCGACCACGACCGGGTGGTCCTGGACACGCTCGCCGGGACTGCCGGCGTCATTCTCGGCCACGCCCGCGCCTATGCGCTGAGCGAGCAGCGCCGCCGACTGCTCGAGGCGACCACGCTGGTCGCCGAAGCGCTGCAACCGCCGGTCCGCCTCGACGAGGCCTTCGGCCAGGTGGTGCTCGGCGCCCGAGTGCTCACCGGCGCCATAGCCGCCGCAGTCGTGCACCTGCTCCCCGACGGTGTCCAGATCGCTGCCGGTGGCGGGCCCGCGATGCAGCAGATCAGGGCACTGCTCGACGCCGACGAGGCCCAACTGCGCGAGCCGGGCTCCGGCGCGCGCATCGTGGTCCGGGGTCGTGACACCTGGGTGCTGGTGCCGCTGCGCGCCCACCTGGCCCACCCCGGAGTTCTGGTCCTGGCCGTCGACCCGACACACCGGATCGACGACGGTGAACTGGAGGTGCTCACCGCGTACGGCGATCAGGCGTCGCTGTCCCTGGACCGCGCCCAGGCCCTGGTGGACCGCCGCGAGTTGCTGCTGACCGCCGATCGGGAGCGGATCGCCCGCGACCTTCACGATGTGGTGATCCAGCGGCTCTTCGCCACCGGACTGCAACTCCAGGGGGCCCGCCGGCTCACCGCCGACCCGGACGTGATCAGCCGACTCGACGGCGCGGTCAACGAGCTCGATGTGACCATCCGGGAGATCCGGGCCAGCATCTTCGAGTTGCAGAACCGGCAGCAGGCGTCGCTGCGCACCGACCTCACCTCGCTGGCCCGTGAGTACGCCGCGACCCTGGGTTTCGTGCCCACCCTGCGCACCGTGGGTCCGCTGGACCTCAACGTGACCCCGACCGCGGCGGCGCAGTTGATGACGGTGCTGCGCGAGGCGCTGTCCAACGTGGCCCGGCACGCTCGTGCGGGCAGTTGCGAGATCGAGGTCTCGGCCGACGAGCACTGGTTGCAGTTGCTGGTCACCGACGACGGGGTCGGGCTGCCTCCGGAGCGTCAGGAGAGCGGGCTGCGCAACGCTCGGACCCGTGCCGTCGAGGCGGGTGGCACCTTGACTCTGGGGGCCGGGACCAGTGGCGGGGCTCGCCTGACCTGGCGGATCCCGGTGGATGCCTGAGCGTTCAGCTGAGCAGTTTGGAGGCCAGCACCGCGGCCTGGGTGCGTCGCTGTAGGCCCAACTTCGCCAGCAGGCCGGACACGTTGTTCTTGACCGTCTTCTCGGCCAGGAACAGTTTCTCGCCGATCTGGCGGTTGGTCAGCCCCTCGGCGATCAGCTCGAGGATCTGCCGCTCACGCTGGTTCAGGGCGGCCAGTTCGGCCGGCTGCTCAGGCTCCCCGTCGCGGACCCGGGCGATCACCCGCGCGGTGAGTGAGGGGTCGATGGTGGACTGGCCCGCGGCCACCCGGCGGACCGAGTCCAGCAGCGCCGGACCGTCGATCTGCTTGAGCAGGTAGCCGGCCGCACCAGCCAGGATCGCCGCGAAGAGTGCCTCGTCGTCGTCGTAGGAGGTGAGGATCAGCGCCCGGATGTCGGGGTTGGCCGAGCGTACGTCGCGACACACGTCGACACCGCTGCCGTCGGGCAGGCGCCCGTCGAGGACCGCCACGTCCGGGGCCAGGGCGAGGATCTGCTCGGCAGTGCCCTCGACCACCCCGGCCTCGCCGACCACCTCGATGTCGTCCTCGGACTCCATCAGGTCGCGCAGGCCACGTCGCACGACCTCGTGGTCGTCGAGCAGGAAGATGCGGATCATCCGGCCATTGTGTCTGATCCAGCGACGCTCCGTCGCGACGTTGGGTCGGACCGGCATCGTTCCCTGTCAAAGTGAGCCGAACGGACAACGTTCCGGGACCTTCGGCCCACCGGCCGTGCCGGGAGGGACGATGGGACACAATGGGGGCGTGAGCGATCTCATCGACACCACCGAGATGTACCTCCGGACCATCTATGAACTGGTCGAGGAGGGAATCGTCCCGTTGCGGGCGCGGATCGCCGAGCGCCTGCACCAATCGGGGCCGACCGTCTCCCAGACGGTGGCCCGGATGGAGCGCGACGGCTTGCTGACGGTCGAGGGCGACCGGCACCTGGAGTTCACCGAGGAGGGTCGCCGGCTGGCCACTCGGGTGATGCGCAAGCACCGGCTCGCCGAGCGGCTGCTGACCGATGTCATCGGCCTGGACTGGGAGCACGTGCACGCGGAGGCGTGCCGCTGGGAGCACGTGATGAGTGAGGCGGTGGAACGCCGCCTGATCGAGTTGCTCGACCACCCCACCGAGTCGCCGTACGGCAACCCGATCCCGGGTCTGGAGGAGCTGGGTCAGGACCGCGGCGAGGACTTCATGGAGGGCGTTGAGTCGCTCGCTCAGGTGGCCGGGCCCACCGAGGCCAGGGTCCGGGTCCGGCGCATCTCCGAGGAGATGCAGAAGGACGAGGACCTGATGAGCGCGCTGCACCGCGTCGGTGCCACGCCGGACAAGTCGGTGACCGTGGTGGCCACCGACGAGGGCGTCCTGGTCGGCTCGGGCGGCGAGACCGCCGAGATCGTCCCCGAGGCGGCCGAGCACATCTTCGTACGCCGTACCTGAGGCGTTCGCACGCGCGCGTTCTCAGACGCGGGCCGGTGCCCGCCGATGCGCGGCCAGCAGGGTGAGGAACTCGCTGCATCCTGCCCCCAGCCGCAGGGTGGCGGCGGCGTCGCCCCGGGTGGCGCCACGGTTGACGATGACCACGTCCACACCGGCGGCGGCGGCCCGTTTCACGAAGCGCAGCCCGCTCATCACCGTCAACGACGAGCCGACCACCAGCAGCGCACCGCCGTTGGTGGCGAGCGCATCGACGGCCTCCAGGCAACGCTGCACCCGGCCACGGGGGACGTTCTCACCGAAGAAGACCACATCGGGTTTGAGGCGCCCTCCACACGCCTCACAGCCGGGTACGACGAAGCTCGCGGTGGCGGCCAGCTCCACGTCCCCGTCGGGTCGCGCGGGTGCCGCCGCGTGAATGGTGAGGAAGTCGGGGTTGGCTGCGGTGAGCCGGTCCTGAAGTCGGGCCCGCGGGGAGGAGGCCCGGCAGTCGAGGCAGACCACGTCGGAGACCCGGCCGTGCAGGGCGACCATCGGCTGCTGCCCACTGGCCTCGTGCAGGCCGTCGACGTTCTGGGTGATCAGGAGGTCGATCGCCGGGGTCGCGGCCAGCGCCCGGTGGCCGGCGTTGGGTGTGGCGTGCCCGATCCGCTGGTAGCCCAGGTGGCTGCGCGCCCAGTACCGCTGCTGGGCGGCCGGTGAGGAGACGAACTCCTGGAAGGTCATCGGTCGTCGATCCGGCGCCCCGGGGCCGCGGTAGTCGGGGATCCCGGAGTCGGTGCTCACTCCGGCGCCGGTCAGCACCACCAGCCGGCGGTCGGCCAACGCCGCCAGGGTAGTGGTCAGCGACGTCGACGCGGCCGTGGTCATCGGGCGTAGCGCACCGCGGCCCGGGCGCGCGCCTTCTCGGCCTCGACCTCCCGGTCCTTCGGTGGTGCGCTGGTCACCAGGGAGTCGACCAGCCGTCGGGTGGCGGCGGTGATCTCGGCGACGGCGGCATCGAAGGCCGCCTGGTTGGCCAGCGAGGGTTTGGTGCTGCCGCTGACCTTGCGGACGAACTGCAGCGCCGCGGCGGCGACCTCGTCGTCGGTGGCCGGGGGTTCGAAGTTGTGGAGCGGGCGGATGTTGCGGCACATGCCTTCAGGGTACGCAGCGTGTGGCGCTCCCGCAGGTGCAGCGCCTTCGTCGTTGGCGCTGAGGCTCGGCCGCTCTCACAGGTCCAGGAAGGCCACCTCGTCGCCGGTCACCAGCACCACCTGGCCGTTGTTGACCGGCATCAGCCGGACGCGGTCGATGTCGCGGCCGTACTCGACCTCGACCAGCCGGTCGTGCAACCGGCCGCCGCGCACCTCGAGCACCGACACCCAGCCGGTGCGACCCCGCCACCCGTCGGAGATCACCGTCAGCGCGGTACGCCGGCCGGGCAGCCAGGTGAACTGGCGCGGATCGCGTCCCGCTCCGGCCTGGGTGCCCCGGTCGTACTTGATCGTGGAGACCCGCTTGGGGTCGGTCATGTCGGCGAGGTCGAAGAGCGCCACCTGGGCGCCGCGCAGTCGGCCGTTGCGCTCGTTGGCGTCCTGGCCGACGCCGATGATCCGTCGCCCACCGAGGGGGTGCAGGTACTCGGAGAAGCCGGGGATCTTCAGCTCACCCAGCAGCACCGGTGCCGTGGCGTCGCGCAGGTCGATGACGTAGAGCGGGTCCACGGTGCGGAAGGTCACCAGCACCGCCATCTCGTCGAACCAGCGCACCGACTTGATGTCCTCGTTGACGCCGAGTTTGTCCACCCGACCGACCTCGACCAGTTCGGCTCCGTCCTCGGTCAAGGTGATCACCGAGTTGAAGTTGCCGGTCTCCTCGGTGGCTCCCACAGCCACCCGCAGCACCCCGTCGGCGGCATCCATCGACCAGCGGTCGGCGACTCGGCCCTTCACCTCGCCGCTGGCCAGGTAGCGGGTGGACAGACCATCCAGGGTGAAGGCGTGCAGGTAGGTGCGGCCGTGGTCGTCCCAGAACTGTGGGGCGATCCGGCCGCGCCCGACCACGTCGATCGGCCATACGGGTGCTCGCCACCATCCGCCGGTGGCCAGGTACATCCGGTCGTGCGAGAAGTAGGCCAGATCCGAGCCGGTGACCAGCCCGGACCGTGTGACGGTGTCGGGGTCCAGGGCGTCGAAGGCGGCGACCACGAGGGTGTCCAGGCCGGAGTCGTCGTCGGGCACTGACACCTCGTCGCAGTCGACGAGTCGTTCGGTGGTCTCGGTGCCGTCGGGGTGCCGGGTGGTGACGGTGGGCAACCAGTCGTCGATGGTGGTTGCCCGGATCAGGTCCCGGTTGTGCTCCAGTGCTGCGGCATAGCCGCGCTGGCGGCGTGGCTGCCGGAAGTCCAGCTCCGGCAAGCCGGCCTGGGCCAGCAGTCGGACGCTGTGGCCGTGTTGTCGGGCGGTGACCAGGGTCGCCGACCAGGTCTGCTCGGAGATCACCGTCATCGAGGCCGGATCGGTCACGTCGAGCACCGTGACCGCGGTGCCCTGCCTCTCCCAGCGGTTCCCGCTGGCCTCGCCGATGACCACCAGCCGGTCGCCGACCAGCAACAGTTCGGCCGCCGGAAGCGCTGTGACCTTCAGTTCGCCGACCTCGACGGGCGCCGCGCCGGTGACGTCGTACGCCGTGATCCGGCCACGGGTGATGCGGAAGAGTCGCTCCCCGTCGGTCTTGACGTGGTCGGGCTCGTCGACGCCGGCCTCCTGCACGTTGGTGCCGGTCGCGCTGTTGGACTGCCCGCTCATCAACGGCTGGGCCCTGTCGGCGGCGACGGCGCGGGAGTCCTCCACCAGGTTGGTGGCGGGCATGCCCGATCTCAGCCCCCACGCCGGCCCCCAGTAGTTCCCCCACCCCGCAGGGCCGACCTGTTCGACCCCCTTGTCCACGTACACCGCGAGCAGGTGGTCGCAGTCGCCGGTCGGGGCCAGCACGCGGCCGCTGCCGGTGAGCCGGATCGGATCGGAGGAGACGTCCGGCCCAGCCACCCCGGGACTGGTTGGGCCGGACGCACCCGGTTCCTCCTGCGGCTGCCCGCCGATGACCATCCCGGCCGTGAACGCGGCCGCAACGGCGAGTGTGGTCGCCGTGGCGACGGTGATCTTGGACATCGGTGCCTCCCGTGGTCAGGGGTGGGACGCGCGCGATGCGTGTTCGGTTCCCGAGTGGGCGACCAACACCCCTGTCCGGGTTCTTTTCCCATGGTGTCCGCTAGCGGTGGTGGTCGAGGCTCTGGGAGATTCCGAGTGGCGCGGAGTTCTCAGGTCGCGCTGATTCGACATTGCCACTCCCGGATCTCGGCTCGGTTGCGCGGCGCCTGGGCTCGGACGGGTGGTGCGGACACGACGGAGGCAACCGGCATGGTGACCCAGACCCACCGACGACACACGTCAACGCGAACGAGGCGGAAGGCGCCGCAGTCGGTGCTCTGGCTGCTGTCATTGCTGCTCCTGGCTGCACTGCTGCCCGCGGGGACGGCCAATGCGGCCGAGGAGCCCACCGAGGCCTCCGTCGAGTTGGCTGCCGCCGGAGCTGAGGTCGACCCCACTGAGGTCGCCGATGCCGCAGGTGAGGAAGCCGTCTCCGAAGCCGATGCCCAGATCGGGGCCGAAGACGAAGCTGCGATCGAGGCCGAGGTCGAGGGTGCAGCCGTGATCGCAGAGGTCGAGACCTCCACCGGTGAGGCGGCCGTTGATACCGACGCCACGGCCGAGGCCGATGCCGACGCGAGAGCTCTGGAGTTGGCCGCCCAGCAGGCTGGGCCGCCGGTCTACGAGATCACTGGTAGTTGGCTGAACGCGCCGACCACCATCGGTCGGGGTGAGCCCGTCGTCGCCGAGTGGCGTGTCAACGTGAACGACTCGGCGGAGCCGCCCGCCAACGAGCCGGTCGAGAACGTCACGGTCGAGTTCACCCTCACCCACGCCCTGTTCGACAGCATCCCGGACATCTGCCGTACCACGGACGTCGAACCGGTCTCCTCGATCACCAACGACGGTCGGACGCTGGTGTGCAACCTCGGCACCGTCGCCATGGGCACTGCCGTGGTGGTGCAGACCCCGGTCGTCGCCGACGGTGCTACCGGTGACCAGATCACCCACGACGGCACCATCGACGGCCAGACGGTGGCACTGCCGCCGATCGAGATCCTGAACGACTTCCGGATGGACATCTACTACGGCCAGAACACCAACCGACAGAACTGGACCCCCGACATCGTCGACCCGACGGCGTCGACCGTGGACATCCAGTGGACGCTGAGGCTCGGGACCGGCTCGGACGTCGGGCCGGACTCAGTGACCTACTCGCTGAACGTGACCGCCGCGGACGGATCCCCGGTGAGTATCGGCTCGGAGTGGCGACAGGACATCGTCGATGACCTCGGCCTGGAGGGTGACTTCACCGGCGGCTGCACCCCGCACGCTTTCGGGGGCGCAGAGGGCCACCCGTTCTCCGCTCGTCCGGACCTCCCTGCCCGCAACGCCAACTTCGTCGACACGTGCACGCTCACCCAGACCGGCCCGAGCACCTTCGCGCTCACCCTGACCGGCATCGACTACTCGCTCCTGCCCGCCCTTGCGCGGGATTCGGCCAACACCTCGCTCGACCCCGATTGGGTGTACGTGGCCGCAGGTTCCCTCTTCTTCGAGGTCGACACCGATGCAGCGGGCTCGATCAACCTGGTGTCGAGCGCGCCGACCTACACCTCGGTCACCGGGCTGGAGTTCACCGATATCGCCGCCAACAACACCACGAACAAGTCCTACACACTGCCGGGCAGTTGGGCGGCCTCGTGGCGCCGGGGGTTCACCGGCTCCGGAGGCACGCAGTGGGACGACACCTACCGGGTGCCGTCGGGCACCGTAGTCCAGGCGCAGTCCCTCAATACGTTCCGTGGTGGGACCGAGAGCGGCGCCTACGGCTCCTGCGTCACCCTCGACACCGCATTCGGCACGTACGTGCCCGGCTCCGCCGTGGTGATGGGCCAGGATGCCGCAGCTCCGCACGCCTTCCACGAACTCGACACCGCCCCGTACGACACGATGCAGTGGTACGTCGGGCCGCAACCCGCTGACCCCGACCAGTTCAGTTGCCAGGGCGCCGCTGGATGGGTGAGTGCCGAGCCGGCCGACCCGACCACCGTGCACGCGGTTCGCGCCACCTGGGACTACTCCCGGTACTCGATCGACAGCTTCGTCCGGCTCGGGGTGTGGGTCCAGTTCGAGGTCGACCCGACCCTGCCGACCGGTCAGGACGTGTGGATGTTCGGCGGGGTGCTTCAGGGCGACGGTCAGTGGGCCGGGCCCGCCTCCGGGAATGCGATCACCTCGACTCCGGACGCCCGCTATCCGAACACGACCGGGCGCCGCGACATCCTGCGCACGGTCAGCGTCCAGCCGACGATCGTCAAGTCGGCTGCGCAGGCGACGGTGACACCGGGCGTTCCGGCCGAGTTCACGCTGACCTATGCCGCCACCGGCTCGGCCATGCTCCCGCCCACCGTCGACGGCTTCCAGATCATCGACACGCTGCCGCTCGGCATGACCTACGAGCCGGGCTCGGCCGACCCCGAGCCGGTGGTGTCGGAGAGCATGGGCCAGCAGGTGCTGACCTGGACCCTCGACGGCGTGCCGACCAACGTCTCCGGACTCTCCCTGACCTATGCGGCGGTGGCCGACAGCAGCGTCGAGCCGGGCAGCCGCCTGACCAACGTGGCCTACGCGAGCTACGACGGTGCGGACTCCCGGCTGGCGAGCGCCACGGTTTCCTTGACCACCAACGGGCACACGCTGATCCTGAAGACCGCCGACGTCGACTACATCCCCAACCGGATGGGCGACGGGGTCGGGACCGGCTCGTGGACGATCCGCATCGATTCGTTCGATCCGCTCCCGCAGGCGTTCACCGACACCATCGACATCCTGCCGTACAACGGTGACGGTCGGGGGACGTCGTTCTCCGGAAGCTACGCACTCGACGAGGTGGTGCTGCCGGATGGGGGGATCGTCTACTACACCGACGCCGACCCGGCGACCCTGACCGACGATCCGGCCGATCCTGCCAACGGCTCCGCCGGCGACCCGTCCGGGAACACGGTGGGCTGGACCACGACGCCCCCTGCCTCACCGACGGCGATCAGGGTGATCGGCGCCGAGTTGGCTCCGGGTGAGTCGTTCGCCTTCGGGGTGGTCATCACCACCGAGGGTGCCCAGCCTCAGGACGTCTACTGGAACCGGGCCCAGGCCCGGGCCGAGCACACCGAACTGGTGATGCGGACCTCGGCACCGCTGGTGGTCACCGACTATCACGTGGTGAAGAGCTCCGACCCCGAATCGGGTTCGGTGGTCAACCCCGGCGACGTCATCACCTACACGATCACGGTGACCCAGGTCGGCGACGTACCGGCGGGAGCGGTGCTCTCCGATGACCTGTCGGCGGTCTTGGACGACGCGGTCTACAACGACGACGTGGCTGCCGATCTCGGCACGGTGGCTCTCTCCGGCGACATGCTCACCTGGGAAGGGGAGGTGCCGGTAGGTGGCACCGCGACGATCACGTACTCGGTCACCGTCAAGGAGTTGGAGGACCTGCAGGCCGACGGCGACGCTGTGCTCACCAACGTGGTGGCCTCGCCGGGTTGCCGGATGCCCGAGCACTGTACGACGACCCATTCGGCGGGGCGGTATGAGTTCTCCAAAACCGCTGACCCCGCCCCCGGGAGCGAGGTGCACGTCGGCGACGTGATCACCTACACGGTCCGCATCGCCGCGACCGTCGGTGCAGTACCGGGCGCGACGATCACCGACGACCTGACCGAGGTTCTCGACGACGCTGTCTGGAATGACGACGTCGACGCGACGAATGGGTCTGCCACGCTCGCCGGGACCTCGTTGACGTGGACGGGCGACCTGGGCGTCGGCGAGGTGGTCACACTCACCTATTCGGTGACGGTCACCGAGGGGGGCGACCGAGAGTTGCGGAACGTGGTGACCAGTGCCGATGAACGGTCTGTCTGTGCGCCGGCCGAGGACGGCAACACCGGGTGCGCGACCACCCACGACCTCACCGACAGAGTCGCCGCGGCTGGGGCACTGCCGGACGTCGGTGGCCCTTCGTGGCTGCCGGCCCTGCTGGCTGCCGCCCTCGTCGGCCTGGGTCTGCTGATGGTGGGGTTCGCTGGTGGTTCGAGGCGGCGCCCGTCGTTGGGGTAGTCCCACGGTGGCCGGCTGGGCTCAGCTGATCAGCGCCGCATAGCCGGCCACCGGGGGTCCGACATCCACCGTGTCGCACAGGGCCTCGATGATCGCCATCAGGCTCACGGCGGTGAGCGAACGCCGTCGACCACCCCAGGTCACCAAGGGCCGCAGCAGCGACGGATCGGTGCGCAGCATCCGGTTCGCTCCGTCGACCAGGATCAGCACCGCGGTGGCCAGTTGCTCGCCGGAGACACCTGGCCGCCGGCGGCGACCGATCCTCCACAGCACCGAGTCGAGCGCCCTGTGCAGGTGGTGCAAGAGCGACTCGTGCTCGCGGTGCAACGGCTCGGTGACCCGGCACTCGTCGAAGTGCGGGGCGAAGGCCAGGAAGCTGACCTGGTTGCGGTGTCTGAGCAGGTGGGCGTGGAGGCGGTCGCCGAGATCAAGCAGCAGCGTGTGCGCCTGGTGAGGGTCCACCCGGTCCGGACAGGCGCGGATCGCCTGGATCAGCCCTCGGCGATCCTGACGGAGGAGGTGGAGGAGCAGGTCGAGTCGCAGGCTGGCCTGGTCGGGCCAGTGGTTGGCCAGTGTCCGGCGGGAGACCCCCGCAGCCCTGGCGAGACTCTCCGCGGTGACGTAGCCGAGCGCTTGCCCGATGCCGGCGTGGTCATAGCCAGTCCGGTGTGCCGCGGCGGCGCCGAGCTCAAGGTAGTGCCGGCGCCGTCCGGTCGGGCTGACTGCCGGGGTGCTCGGGTCGGGCAGGGCGATCCAGGCGTGCTCGTCGCTGGTGCTGCCGGCGCCGTCTTGGAGGAGCAGTCGGCCGATGGCGAACTGGTGGAGTCCGAACATGGTCCGTCCGGCGTCGTCGGCTGACTCATAGGCGGCGCTGTCGAAGTGGAGATGGCGACGGTCGACCAGACGCCCGGTGACCCCGATGCCTTGGCCGGCGATCGTCAGCGCGGCGGCGAGGGATCCGATGCCGATTCCGTCCACACAGCGGTGTCCGGTGGTGGAGAGCAGGTCGCGCAGCTGTGAGGCGAAGCGCAGCTGCCGCCGGCGTCGGCGTGCAGCCAGTTGCCGTCGGGGCCTCTTCTGCCCGGCGTGGCCGACCAGGGCCGTTTCCAGCAGGCACGAGCGGTCCGAGAGCAGCACGGTGTGGACGCCGTCGTAGATCGTGGCGGGGCAGCTGACGGCTGCGGCAAGGTCCCCGTCGAAGCTCCCCGAGTCGGGCGAGGTAGGGCCCCCGGGGAGTGTCCAGTCTGAGTCGACCATGAACCGCAGCAGCTCGTCGTAGTAGTCCTGCCGTGAGGGCCACAGGTGATAGATCGCACTGCGGGTGACCCCCGCTGCCTGGGCGACTGACGAGATGGACACGTGCTCCAACGCGGCGACCGTGCCGGGGCCGCGCTGTGCGAATCGGTTGGCGAGTCCTACCGCGACGTCGAGGTAGTGCTCCCTGCTGCGGGCCGAGCGCCTCCCGCCGGCCGGTGCGGGCTGGGCCGTGGATCGGGCCTCACGCTGGCCGGGGACGAACGCCGTGGCCTCTCGCTCGCTGCCCTCCCGCTCCACGAAAGTAAAGACTATTGCAAAGACAACTACCTTGGGACCAAGGTCCCGTCATGCGAGGGGGCGGTTCGCAGATGCGAGGCGGCCCGCCCCTTGCGGGACGGGCCACCTCAGGTGCGATCGGTCAGCCGTTGACGCAGGCCCAGCCCGGTCGAGCGACGCCGGGGTCGCTCGGGTGCGGCAGGGACTTGCCGGTGTAGTCCTCGAGGAACTCCCACACCTCGTGGGCGTAGTTGTCCTGGTCGGACTTGGCCACACCGTTGAACGTGGCACCGTTCTCCATGGCCTTGGCGACGGCGGAGACCGCGTCTCCGTAGGCCTTGGCCTTGATCTGCTGGTTCTTCGGCACGGAGCCGTTGTGTGCCTGCAGGATCGCGTTGGCCCAGGCCGGTGCGGCTGGCTTGGCGCAGACCTCGAGGTCGCCGCCACCGTTGTCGCAGTTGGTGACGGTGACGCGGATCTCGCCGTCACTGAACTCAGCGTTGAAGCCGGTACGGGCGGTCCATTTCACGGCCTTGATGGTGATCACGGCTTCGCCGCAGTCGACCGCAGTGATAGTGATGGTGCGAGTGTCCCCGCAGTTGTCGAATTTCAGTGCGGACGGCGAGACCGTGGCCACGCCCTCGTCGGACGAGGTCACCGAGGCCTCGACGTAGTGGCCGCCTCCCTGGAGTTGACACTGGTCGTCCTGCCCGGGGTTGAAGACACCGGCGACCAGCGTGATGGGGACGTCATAGGTGGCCGCCTGAGCGATCTCCACCTGATCCTCATCGGGGACGAAGTCATCCGCCGCGAATGCTCCCGCTGCCATGAATCCGAAGAGCGCCACGATGGCGACCAGCACTCCGGTCGTCCGTCCGCCCCGTTTGATGTGTGTCATTGCAGGTCTCCTGTTGGCCGTGATGCCCCTCCCCGCTCCCACCTGCCCACGGTAGGGACCAAGGTCCTGGCGCGCAGCGCTTTGAGAGGCACGGTTGGATAAGTTTCCCGGTGCCCGTGCCGCCTCGTCCCAGGCCGGGCTCCCTAGGCCGAACGGACCAGTCATGAGGGGTCCTTCGCTCCGGGTGCCCGCGCGCCCGGAGCACTAGCGTTCTTGTCGCGGGGTTACCGGCGTACACGTGAACTACGGGGTACGTGATCATCGATGGAGGTTCACATGAAGAAGTCTTTGCTTGCGCTGGTGGTCACAGGTCTGATGCTCTCCTCGGCCGGTCAGGCCCTGGCCGCGGTCACCTTCAACGCCGATGACGGCACCGGGTTCGTGGGCAAGGGCGATGTGCAGCTTGCTTTGGGGTGGAGCAACGCGCAGTTGCAGGCCAACGCTGCCGCCGTCGGCTTCTCCTATGACTCCTCCGAGACCTACGAGGTCACCTGCTACTGGGAGACGACCACCGGGCAGGGCAACATCATCAAGCACACGGTGACGAACAAGAAGTCCCAGGGGGTGGCCGGCAGCGTTGCCGGAGACCCGCGCCAGGTGAAGGGACAGAAGCAGTTCACCGGCTTCAACCTGACCGGCTACGTCGGTGACCCGGTGGTGACCGGGGGCGCGATCAACTGCCCGCAGGGTGGTGGCAGCGCCGAGATGATCGGGCTCGAACTCCTCGAGGCCAGCGGCGGGCTGTTCGCCATCTTCGACGGGCAGAGCTACCTGCTCGACTGAAGCCACGGCGGCGGCCCCGGCCTCCGTCTCCGCACGCCGGCAGGCACCTCACGCAGGTGGGGTGCCTGCCGGCTGCAATCACCGCGGACGGCATGGAAGAGTGGGGGTCATGGCCACTGATCGCGATCACGACCTGGTGCTCCTGGGTGCCACCGGCTTCACCGGCGGACTGACCGCCGAGTATCTGGCTCGTCACGCGCCCACCGATCTGCGTTGGGCGCTGGCGGGCAGGTCCCTCGTCAAGCTCGAGCGGGTCCGGGCCCGGTTGGTCGAGATCCACCCGATGTACACCGATCTGCCGCTGCTGGTCGCCGACATCTCCGACCCCGCCCAGGCCGAGACGTTGGCCGCCTCGACGCGGGTGTTGGCCACCACGGTGGGCCCCTATCTCGAGTACGGCGAACCGGTGGTCGCTGCCTGCGCCAAGGCCGGCACCGACTACCTCGACATCACCGGCGAGCCCGAGTTCATGGACCGGATGTACGTCGCTCACCACCAGACCGCTGTGGAGTCGGGTGCCCGGATCGTGCACGCCTGCGGCTTCGACTCGATCCCGCACGACCTGGGTGTCTACTTCACCGTGACCCAGTTGCCCGACGACGTGCCGATCACAGTGCGCGGTGTGGTCCGCGCCGGCGGCACCCCCTCGGGGGGCACGTTCGCGTCCACGCTGCACGCGATGTCGCGGCCCAAGCAGATGCGTGAGGCGATGGTGG
Source organism: Nocardioides limicola (assembly GCF_016827675.1). Taxonomy (GTDB): domain Bacteria; phylum Actinomycetota; class Actinomycetes; order Propionibacteriales; family Nocardioidaceae; genus Nocardioides; species Nocardioides limicola. Next base: position 284,793 of record NZ_JAERJA010000004.1, read on the forward strand.
CCCGCCGTCAGGCCGAGCCAAGGCCGCAGGGGCGCAGTTCCCGTGCCGTGGCAGGCAAACCGCACCGGGACCGGCTGCTCGGCTACTGGCTGCTCCCGCTGCCCACCTGCGACCCGATGGTGGTGGCCCGCAGCGGCGCCGCCCTGCCGGCGTACGGCCCGAAGTTCCGCTACTCGCACTTCGCCGGCACCAAGACCCTGCGGTACGCCGGAATGGGCGTGGCCGGGGTGGCCGCGATCGGCGCGGCCGCCCAAGTAGGTCCGCTGCGCCGCTTCCTGGCCTCGAAGGTTCCGCAGGGCGAGGGGCCGGACGAGGCCCGCCGCGCCAAGTCGTGGTTCACCGTCGACTTCGTCGCCGAGGCCGGCGATCAGACGGTGCGCACCCGGGTCAGTGGGGGTGACCCCGGCTACACCGAGACCGCCAAGATGCTCGCCGAGGCGGCCATGTGCCTGGCCTCGGACGACAACCCGCCGCTGGCCGGTGTGCTGACGCCCGCGGCGGCGATGGGTGATGCGCTGCTGCCTCGGTTGCAGGCCGCCGGTATCCGGTTCGAGACCCGCGACTGAGGGGTCTGCTCTACCCTCGACAGATACCCCCTGGGGGTATATTATCGCGCACATGGGTGACGCACACGCACACGCACACCACGACACGCATGCGCCCGGCCACACGCCGACGGGTGACCCTGGAGCAGGTGGTCATGGTGGCGGGCACGGCGGCCACGAGGCGCAGTTCCGTGACCGATTCCTCGTGGTTCTCGCGCTGGCCATACCGGTGGTGGGTTTCAACGAGATGTTCGCCCACCTCATCGGGTACCACCTCCCCGACGTGGCCTGGCTGTGGACGATCTCCCCGGTGCTCGGCTCGGTCATCTATCTGTGGGGAGGGTGGCCGTTCCTGACCGGAGCGGTGCAGGAGATCCGCACCCGGCAGCCGGGCATGATGCTCCTGATCGGACTCGCGATCACGGTGGCGTTCTTCGCCTCCTGGGGTGCCAGCCTGGGAGTGCTCGATCCCGAACTCAACTTCTGGTGGGAACTGGCCCTGCTGGTGGCCGTGATGCTGCTGGGGCACTGGATCGAGATGCGGTCCCTCGCCCGCACCACCTCTGCCCTGGACTCCTTGGCGGCCCTGCTCCCCGACGAGGCGGAGAAGTTGGTCGACGGCCAGGTCGTCACTGTGCCGCCGGGCCAGTTGCAGGTCGGAGACGTGGTGATCGTCCGTCCCGGAGCCTCGGTGCCCGCGGACGGCGAGGTCATCGACGGCACCACGAGCATGGACGAGTCGATGATCACCGGCGAGTCGGTTCTGGTGTCGCGCACGGTCGGGGATCAGGTGGTCGCCGGCACCGTGGCTGCCGACTCCGGGCTGCGGGTGCGGGTGACGGCGACCGGGGACGACACCGCGCTCGCCGGGATCCAGCGCCTGGTCGCCGAGGCGCAGGCCTCCTCCTCCCGAGCCCAGCGGATCGCTGACCGTGCCGCAGCGCTGCTGTTCTGGTTCGCCCTGGCCGCCGCCGCAGTCACCATGCTGGTGTGGATACTGCTGGGCTTCCCGGCTGCCGCGGTGGTGAGGTCCGTGACCGTGCTCGTGATCGCCTGCCCGCACGCACTCGGACTGGCGATCCCGCTGGTCGTGTCGATCGCGACCGAGCGGGCAGCTCGGGGTGGCGTGCTGATCAAGGACCGGCTCGCGCTGGAGTCGATGCGAGGCGTGGATTCGGTGCTGTTCGACAAGACCGGAACTCTGACCAAGGGTGAACCCACGGTCACCGGAGTGCACCCGGTGGGCAACCGGACACCGGATCAGGTGCTTGCACTCGCTGCCGCTGCGGAGTCGATGAGCGAGCATCCGCTGGCCCGAGCGATCGTGGAAGCTGCCCGGGAGCGAGGGCTGCGGGTGGGCGAGCCTTCCGCGTTCAGTTCGTCACCGGCAGTGGGTGTGCAGGCGACCGTCGATGGTGAGGTGATCCGCGTCGGCGGGCCGCACCTGCTCAGTGAGCATCAGGTCGACGAGTTGACGGTCGCCGAGGAGTGGCGCGCCGAAGGGGCCATCATCCTGCATGTGATGAGGGGCGGCGAGGTGATCGGGGCGCTGCGACTCGCCGACGAGATCCGCCCGGAATCGACGGCAGCGGTCCAGGCGCTGCACGCGCTCGGAGTGCAGGTGGTGATGATCACCGGTGACGCCCAGGCCGTGGCTGACACGGTTGCCGGCGAACTGGGCATCGACCGGGTGTTCGCCGGCGTACGTCCCGAGGACAAGGCGGCCAAGGTCGCCGAGCTCCAGGCAGAGGGGCGGACGGTCGCGATGGTGGGTGACGGGGTCAACGATGCGCCGGCTCTTGCTCAGGCCGACGTCGGTATCGCCATCGGCGCCGGCACTGACGTGGCGATCGGGTCCGCGGGCGTCATCCTGGCAAGTTCGGACCCGCGGTCGGTGCTGTCGGTGATCGAGTTGTCGCGGTCAGGGTTCCGCAAGATGAAGCAGAACCTGTGGTGGGCGGCCGGCTACAACATGGTCGCAGTCCCGCTCGCTGCGGGGATCCTGGCGCCCGCCGGGTTCGTGCTGCCGATGAGCGTGGGGGCGCTGCTGATGTCAGCCTCCACCGTGGTGGTCGCGCTCAACGCCCAACTGCTCCGGCGGCTCGATCTGCGGCCTGGCGTGGTGACCGAACGGATGCTCGCGGGGTCCTCCGCCGCACCCTAGCGGCGATAGCCGAGAACCATCATCATGCCTGCTTCGGCATGGTAGGCGTTGTGGCAGTGCAGTGCCCACTGGCCAGGGTTGTCGGCCTCGACGTCCACCTCCAGGGTGCTCATCGGCCCCATCGTCACAGTGTCCTTGCGGGCGCCGGTGGACGCCAGCCCGACCGTATGGCCGTGCAGATGCATCGGGTGGAACATCATCGTCTGGTTACGGAACCTGAGGCGGACCCGTTCCCCTGCGGTGATCAGCAGCGGCTCGGAGTCGGGAAAGGAGGCTCCGTTGAGCGTCCAGCGGTAGTCGTGCATCCCGCCCCCCAGACGGATGTCGAGAGTCCTGTCGATGGCACGGCTGGCAAGCCGTGAGCCCTCGGTGCCGACGAGACCGGTGCCCAGCAGCACGCGTCCGGACAGTTCGTTCACGGGCCCATCCGAGGCGTCCCCGGCGGCGGTGGACACGACCGCCCGTGCGGCCCCGGTCTTCCCTTCCGCGGCCGCCACCAGTGGGAACTGCCCGTCGCCGAGATCAACCAGAGCGTCGAAGCGCTCTCCCATCCCCACCACCAGTGCCTCTGTGGTCACCGGGCTGACCGGAAAGCCGTCGGAGTGGGTCACGGTGAGTCGGTGCCCGCCCAGGGCCACCCGGAAGGCGGTGTCCGCGGCGGCATTGACGATCCGAAGTCGAATGCGGGCGCCTGGCTTGCCGGTGAAGGTGGCCGGGGTCCCAGAGGTGCGGCCGTTGATCAGGTAGTACGGATAGTCGACATCCCCGCCTGGTCCCAAGACCGACGTACGGGCCCCGCCCATTCCCGGCATCCGGTGCGCGTGATCGCCCTGAGCCAGCAATGTCGCCAGGGTGTCATCGGGGGTGCGGCCGGTCCCGTCGAGCCAGTCATCGAGGACGACCACCCACTCGTCGTCATACCCGCCGGGCTCGTCTGGATCCTCCACGATCAGGGTGCCGTACAGGCCGCGGTCGAGTTGGACGCCGCTGTGCGAGTGGAAGAAGTAGGTGCCGGCGTCGGGGACGGTGAACTCGTAGCGGAACGACTCTTCGGGGTCGATCGGGTCCTGAGTCAGCCCCGGCACGCCGTCCATGTCGTTGCGCAGCGCGATGCCATGCCAGTGGATGCTGGTCTGGGCGGGGAGGTCGTTGGTGACGTCGACCCGGAGCAGGTCCCCGGCCGTTGCCCGGATCGTCGGGCCGGGCAGATCGCCGTTGTAGGTCCACGTCTCGACGACCCGTTCACCAAGGTCGACGGTCGCCGGAGTTGCTTGGAGCCGGGCATTGACGACTGCCTGGCGGGCGGGTTGACGGGCCCGTTCGCGGGCGAAGACCTCGCTTGAGTCGGGGCCTATCAAGCGCGGGCTCTCTGAGCGCCGGGTGCAGCCAACCGCGGCCACCGAGAGCAGTGACCCGAGTACGACGCCACGTCGGCTGATCATTGCTTCGTCAGCGCGGCGACTAACTCTCGGTGTTGCTGCTGGTCGATGTCGCCACTGGCCAGTCGAGTATCCAGGATCTGGCGGGCACTCGGGCGGGATTCAGGGCGCTGCACGCTGCGGACTCCGACGATCACCACGGCCAGTGCCAGCAGCCAGAACCCGAGCATGCCGATCATCATCGGCCACATCCATGTGTACTCACCGTTCCACCACATCGTTCACCTCCGATCAGTCACCTCATCCTCGCCCTGTCCATGGGGGGCGACCCAGGGGCCAACGTCATCGTGTGACCAGGGCCTTCGAGGGGGATCACCACGGTCGGATGACTTTGCTTGGTGCTGACGCTGAGGGATTCAGATGGTCGCTGAGTGCAGGGTTGGCCGTGCGCTCAGCAGGAGCGACACCGCGTTGCCGGCGGGGATGTGGGTCCCGCCGGGGACCAGGCCACGTTCAGGCACGACGCGCTCACGGACGGCACGCCCATCCGCATGACCCCGGTGATCGATGGGTGCCCCAGGCAGGAGTCGAACCTGCGACCTTTCGCTTAGGAGGCGGCTGCTCTATCCGCTGAGCTACTGGGGCCGAGTCGCGGCCATCCTCTCACCGGGGCGGAGGGGCCAGGGAACCGGTCGCCAGTTTGGCGGAGAGTGACTGAGGTCGCACAATTTGAGGGTTGCCCGTAGTTTCGTCCACGCCAAGGCAAGTGGCCGGGTGAGAGGAAGTCGTCAGGTCGTGTCCCGCAGCAGTGCTCGCCGCACCGGCGCACGTCGGCGTACCTCGCGTAAGCACACCGTGATGCGCGTGATCACCTCGTCGATGGTGGTGCTCGCGCTGGTGACCGGCCTGGGTGCGATCTACACCTTCCGGCACCTCAACGCCAACCTGAACATCCGCGACCTCACCGGGCTACTCGGGGACCGACCGGACAAGGTGGCCGTAGACGGGCCCCGGGAGCCGTTGACAGTGCTGGCCCTCGGCTCGGACGCCCGTGACGGGGACGGCAACAACATCGACGGCCTCACTGGGGGCGGTGAGCGCTCCGACACCGCCATCTTGGTGCACCTGTCCGCAGATCGGACCCGTGCCTTCGGAGTCAGCATCCCGCGCGACTCGATGGTCGAGCGGCCCGAGTGCCGCCGCGAGGACGGCACCGTGATCCCGGCCAGTTCCGGCCTGGAGATGTTCAACAACGCCTACACCGTCGGCGGACCCGCCTGCACGATCGCCACCGTCGAACACAACACCGATGTCCGGATCGACCATTTCGTGGTGGTCGACTTCCGCGGCTTCGTCGACATGGTGGACGCCATCGGCGGGGTCGAGGTCTGCATCCCCTTCGACGCCATCGACCCCCGGCACGGCATCGCACTCAAGGCCGGCACCCGGGAGGTCCGCGGTCGGGAGGCGCTGAACTACGTCCGGGAGCGACACAAACTGTCCCCCAACGGTGACATCGGCCGGATGAAGCGGCAGCAGGCGTTCATCTCCTCGATGGCCAACAAGGTCGTCTCGGCCGGCACCCTGGCCCGCCCCGAGCGCCTGTTCAAGTTCCTCGATGCGGCCACCAAGTCGCTCACCCTGGACCCTGGCCTGGGATCTCTGACCAAGCTGGCCGAGTTGGGCCTGGAGGTCCGAGGCATCGGCCTCGAGAACGTCTCGTTCATCACTGTGCCGATGGAGTTGTGGTCGGTCAACCGCAACCGGGTGATCTGGACCGAGGACGCAGAACTGGTCTGGGAGGCGATGCGCAACGACACCCCGTTGCCGCGGGCGCTGACCCGGGAGCGGCTCACTCCGGCGAAGCCGCCGGGCAGCTCTGCCCCGGCAGAGGCCGACGCCACCGGGACCCCCTCGCCCACCGTGACACCGACACCGACACCGACTGCCGGGGCCACCCAGGCCACCGACCCGGCTCAGGTCGAGGAGGAGTTCGATGAGGTCTCGCCCGAGGAACTCGCCCGGAGATACGGACTCTGTGCATGACTGGACCCGAGACTCCCGCTCAGCGTCGTGCGCGCTTGGCCAAGGTGTTCGGGGAGGTGCTGCCCGAGACCACCTCGGACGAGCGCGGCGAGAGCGACGAGGACGAGCGCGGCTCCGGGACTGACGAGTGGCTCAAGGCCCAGGTCCCGCCCCACCACGGCTCCTGACCGACGTCGTACCCCGATTCCCGTGCATTCGGCACCCGAAACGCGAAATTTGGGTGCCGAACGCACGGGAATGGGGACGTGACGGCGTGAGGTGAGGGTCAGTTCCTCGCGGAGACGGCGTCGCGGATCTCGCGGAGCAGCACGACCTGCGCGTCCTCACCGGCCTCGGGAGCGGGGAAGTAGCGGTCCCGGGCCTTGGTGTAGGGCACCACGATGAAGAAGTAGACGACCGCGGCCAGGATCACGAAGGCGATGACGGCGTTGATGAACTGGGTCGACAGGGCCGCACCCTCATCCGCCTCGGGCAGTGGCAGGTAGTCGGTCAGCCAGGCGACGAAGGTGTCGACGACCTTGGCGAAGGCGGCGGCCATGATGAAGGCCACTGCGATCTCGATCAGGTTCCCACGCAGCAGGAACGCCTTGAAACCGCTCATGAGCACTCTCCTTCTCCCGGTCCCCGAAGACCGATGGATTTCGTTGTCGAGTCGGGAGTCTAGAACGCAGAAGGCCCTGGACAGGGGCTCGCCGCGGACGTTTCGGCCGCCGATCCCTTGACGCACTCACCCGCCAAACCATACATTCATCCGAGCAATGTATGAATGAATGGAGTGGTGATGCGGAGATCGACAGCGGTGGTCCTCGGGGGCAGCGTGGCCGGGTTGTGTGCGGCCGGCGTGCTGGCCCGGCACTTCGAGGAAGTCATCGTGCTCGAGCGTGACCAGCTCCCGCCCGGAGCCGAGCACCGCCGCGGGGTGCCGCAGAGCAAGCACCCACACTTCGTCCTCAACTCGGGCCGCCGGGCGATCGGCGAGATCTTCCCGGGCTTCGAGGAGGCCCTGCTCGCCGCCGGCGGGATGCTGTTGATGCCCTCGATGGATGCGGCCTACTGCGAGAAGGCCGGCTGGGCGGCGCGCAAGTCCAGCAGCATGACCATGATCTACAGCTCCCGAGTGCTCATCGAACGGGTGCTGCGGGACAAGGTGCGCGAGGTCGACAACATCGTCATCCGCGAGGGCGTCACCGTCACCGGCCTGGTTACCGACGGTGGTGGTACGCCGACCGGCCGGGTCACCGGCGTCGAGTACCGCGACGGCGAGGAGAGTGGGACGCTCGCGGCCGGCTTCGTGGTCGACGCCCTGGGTCGCGGCTCCTCGGTCGCCGACTGGCTCGCCGCGGCCGGCTGGGAGGCCCCCTCCGAGCGGACCCTGGACGCGAAGGTGACCTACACGTCGCGTTGGTACGACCTCCCCTCCGCCGAGGACCGCCCCGCCTCGTGGTGGTGGCAGCACCTGGTGATCACCCCCACCCAGGACACCGGTCCGCATCCCGACGAGCACGACTACCTCAGCAACTTCTTCCCCATCGAAGGCAATCGGGTCATCGTCTGCATGGGCTCGTGGGGGCTGGAGATGCCGCGCAAGCCGCAGGAGTTCGAGGCTGCCGCGGATCGGGTGCGGACCCCCGTGTTCGGCGAGGCGACGCGGGCCTGCACTCCGTTGTCGGAGGTTCACCTGACCCGCTCCACCGGCAACAAGTGGCGACGGTACGACGAACTGGCCCAGCCGCCGCTCGGCCTGGTGGCCATCGGTGACTCGATCTGCGCGTTCAACCCCTTCTACGCGCAGGGAATGAGTTCGGCGGCGCGTTCGGCGCTGGTGTTGGCGGCGATGCTGGAGCGCCACGACAGCCTCGACGCCGCCTTCCATCGAGACTTCCTGGCCGGCCAGAAGGAGTCCCTCGACGTCCCCTGGATGCTGGCGATGGCCCGTGATCAGGCCTACGACTTCGCCACCGGCACCGAGGTCGTCGCGCCGTGGCGCCGCAAGCTGGCCGCGAAGGCGAGCTGGCCGGTCTTCAACGCGATCACCGCCGCGGCCGCCGAGGACCCCTACGTCGACGAACTCTTCACCGCGGTCTTCAACCTGGACCGGTCGCTGAAGGAGATGATGACCGACCCGCGCTTCCTCTACGGGCTCGCGCGGCACCGGGTCCGCTCAATGCTGGGCCGCACCAAGGTTCCTTCCGGCTTCGACATCGACCAACTGCCGCCGGCCACCGACTACACCGATCCCGACCAGCCCCGCGAGCCGGCCACGACCGCCGCGCCGGCCGAAGCGTGAGGAGCGTCAGATGAGCTACACCTGTGACCCCGAGGCCCGCAAGGTCGCCGAGGACCTCGGCTTCACCTGCGACGGGGCCAACCCGATCATCACGCTCCGGAACCCACTGGGCCTGGAGAACTGGACGCTCCCGATCCTGGAGCTGTTGATCATCGCCGGTGCCGTCTTCGCGTTCGTGCACGCCTGGCGTCGTTGGCGACGCGACGGCGACCCCATCAACCTCACCCTGTGGGTCGGGGCGATCGTCTACCTCGCGGTGATCGAGCCGCCGCTCTACTTCCCCGGCTGGTTCGGCCTGGAGGAGCACGTCGGCTTCATCTTCTCCCACAACGTGTTCACGGTGCAGCTGATGTTCGACCGGCTGCCGCTCTACATCGTCGCCTTCTACACGGTGATCACCCAGGTCAGCTACGAGGTGGTGCGGGCTCTGGGCATCTTCGAGCGACGCGGCGCGTTCGTCGGCGCGGTCGCGGTCGCCTTCGCCAGCCAGGTCTTCTACGAGACCTTCGATCACCTGGGCCCGCAACTGCGGTGGTGGGCGTGGAATCCCGACAACACCGTGAACCAGCCGATGTTCGCCTCCGTCCCGATGAACAGCATGTGGGTCTTCGCCTCGGTCTCGTTCGGCGTCCTGGCCTGGCTGGTGGTCCGGCTGGTCGGCGATCGCCCCGGCCGGGGACCGCTGTCCGGCAGGCAGGTCGCCGTACGCACCGTGATCGCCGGGGTGCTCACCCCGATCCTGATGGTCGTGCTTGCGGCGCCCACCCGGGTCGGCGTCGAAGCCGGCGGGGACATCACCGTGCAGCGCACCCTGGTGATCGTGCTGCTCGCCGCGCTCTGGCTGGTCGGCCTGGCCCTGCTCGCCGAGGCGACCAGGGCCACCTGGCACGGACGCCGCGAGGGGGTGCCGTCACCCGGCTTCGTGCGTGTCTACCCGGGCATCTATCTCGGGGTGCACGTGCTGCTCTGGTTGGCGGCACTGCCGGCGTTCCGGGCTGCCACCGACGGGGTCACCGCGGACGGGGCGCCGATCGGCAGCGGGTGGTACGCGATCGCCTGCATCCTCGGTTCCGCCTGGTTCGTGGTCGCGGCCCGCCGGGCCACCCGGGTGGCCAGCGGGGCCGCGGTGACTGTGACAACCTGAGCCCATGGCGAAGCACGGCTGGGCGGGGGATCCGCCGACCTCCGACGAGCAGGCACGCCAGCGGATCGTCGACGCGGCGGCCCGCTGCATCGACCGGTACGGCGCCGCCAAGACCACCCTGTCCGACGTCGCCACCGAGTTGGGCGTGACCAGGCAGACGGTGTACCGGCACTTCGACCGGGTCGGCGACATCGTCAGCGAGGTCGCCGCCCAGGGCGCCGAGGCGTTCGTGGATCGGCTGGTCGCCCACCTCGACGGCATCGACACCCCCGCCGACGCGGTGGTCGAAGGCTTCCTGTTCTGCCTGAGCACCGTGCCCGGGGATCCCCGGCTGAGCCTGCTGCTGCAGACCGGCGACACCGGCACCTTCGGCCGGGCAGCCACCTCACACGCCACCTTGGAGTACGGCGCGTTGATGCTGCGCCGCTTCCCGGTGGACTGGGCCAGCGCCGGGATCGGCGACGAGGACCTGGACGGGCTCGCGGAGGTGATCATGCGGCTGTTGATCTCGATGCTGCAGAACCCTGCCGAACCGCCGCGTGCCGAGGCGGACGTGCGGCGCTTCCTGCACCGATGGCTGGTCCCGGCACTGCGACCGACCGGGGCGGGTCAGGGATCCGCCGCTGCCGGCTGAGCTGCGAGAGTCACCGAGATGACGCTGGTCACGGCCGTCTCGGCGACCGAGCGGGCGGCGTCGGGTGACAACGCCAGCAGCACGAGTCGACCACCGATCGCCGAAGCGCCCGAGGCGTCGGGCGGCGGCACGGCCAGCACCACCACCCCGGCAGCCAGCCGCCGGGCCGGTGCGGCGCCGGTCGGGTCGGCGGCGATCAGGTCGATCAGGTCCCCGGGCCGCAGCAGTGCCACCACCGCACCATCGGGGATCCGGACCGGCACCGCGACCTCCCCCGCTCGGCCCTCCAGCAGCGCCGGAGAGACCAGTCGTACGTCGGTGAGCGGCTCCCCTGCCCGGATCGCCGAGGCCAGTCGACGATCGCCGATCTCCTCGGCCGACAGGGCGCCCGCTGGCACCAGCGGCGATGGCCAATGGACGGCGCGCAGGTCGTCCGGGCCGACCTCCGCGCCGGCCGGCAGGTCGGTCGCGGCCACCCAGATCTGTACGCCCGGTCCAGGCCCGGCCGCCTGCACCGCCGCCCAGGCAGCGACCCCGGCCAGCAGCGCCGCCAGCCAGCGACGGCGCAGCAGGACGGTACGACGCGCGGCTCGCAGGCGTCGTCGCCACTGACCGACCCTGGGCGCTGCCCCCGACCCGGGCCCCGAGCCCGCCGCACGCTGATGCACCTCGGCGACGTTAGCTGCGGGAGTCGTGGCCCGCCCGGTCTCTCCACAGCCGCCCACCCGCGATCGAGGTGTGGGCGACAACCGGCCCGGTCAGGCGGGGGTGGGGGACCCCGAGGACTTCGAGCCCGACGAGGAGGAGCCAGACTTCGAGCCCGAGGATGAGGACCCCGACGACGAGCCCGACGACGAGGAGCCTGACTTCGAGCCCGACGACGCGGCGCCCGAGTCCGAGGAGGTGCTCGAACTCGATGAGTCGGCGGACTTGGTCCCGGACGAGTCGGCCGACTTCGCCCCGGACGACGCCCGGTTGTCGGTCCGATAGAACCCCGAACCCTTGAACACCACACCGACGGCGTTGAACACCTTGCGCAGTCGACCGTCGCACTCGGGGCAGTGGGTCAGCGCGTCGTCATGGAAACTCTGCACCTGCTCGAACCCATGGCCGCATTCGGTGCAGGCGTACTGATACGTGGGCACGCGGCTCCTCCGTCATGATCGAAGTGACTCTGGTCCCGACTCGCGCTGCGACTCGCGCTGGCACTCGTCGGGGACGACTGCCAATTCTACGGCACAATGGGCGGACCATGACCGCCCCCGCCGCCCCGTCCCACCGCTTCGCCCGGTTCACGGCGTACACGCTTGTCCTGGTGGTGCTGCTGGTGATGGCCGGCGCGATCACCGCCACCCGGATCGCTCGCCAACCCCTGCCGCAGACCGCCGGCGAGGTGCAGGTGCCGGGACTCGACGCCGCCGTGCACGTGATCCGCGACGCCCACGGCATCCCCACCCTGATCGGGGACTCCCAGACCGACCTGCTCCGCGCCCAGGGCTACGTGCACGCCCAGGAGCGGTTCTTCGAGATGGACGTACGTCGGCACGTCACCGCCGGCCGGCTGGCCGAACTGTTCGGCGAGGCGGCCGTCGAGACCGACACCTTCGTCCGGACCCTGGGCTGGCGACGGGTCGCCGAGCGGGAGCTGGCACTGCTGACGCCCGCCACCCGTGCCGCCCTGGAGGCGTACGCCGACGGGGTGAACGCCTGGCTGGACACCCACGACGGCGCCGACCTCGGGGTCCAGTACACGCTGCTGCGGCTCACCGGCCTGGAGTACCACCCCGAGCCGTGGACCCCGGTCGACTCACTCGCCTGGCTCAAGGCGATGGCCTGGGACCTGCGGGCGAACCTCGAGGAGGAGATCGACCGGGCGTTGATCGCCGCCGAGATCGGCCCCGGTTTCGTCGACCAACTGCACCCGGCGTACGAGTTCGACCGGCGCGCCCCGATCGTCGAGGAGGGCGCCGTGATCGACGGCGCCTTCGAGCCACTCGCCAGTGAGGCGGGCACCCGGCGCCCCACTCGGGCGCCGTACACCGCGGACCAGGTCGCCGCACTCAGCCGGGTCCGCGACGCGTTGCACGCGACGCCGGAGTTCCTCGGCGCCGGCAGCGGCCGCCGCGGGGACGGGATCGGCTCCAACAGTTGGGTGATCTCGGCCGAGCACTCCGCCACCGGGGCGGCGCTGCTGGCCAACGACCCGCACCTGGGGGTGTCGATGCCCGGCATCTGGATGCAGATGGGTCTGCAGTGCCGGACCGTCGACGAGGACTGCCCACTGCACGTCTCCGGCTTCACCTTCGCCGGCCTCCCCGGCGTGGTGATCGGCCACAACGCCGACATCGCCTGGGGATTCACCAACCTCGGCGCCGACGTCACCGACCTCTACCTGGAGCGGGTCGAGGGCGACCAGTGGCTCTACGACGGCGAATGGCTCGACCTCGAGATCCGTGAGGAGACGATCCGGGTGCACGGCGGCGACGACGTGACGATCCGGGTCCGGGAGACCAGCCACGGGCCGCTGCTCTCCGACGCCGCCGACCGGTACGCCGACTTCGGGGCCGACGTCCTCGACCCGGAGACGTCCGGATCGGGGGAGCAGTACGGCGTGTCGCTGGCCTGGACCGCGCTCGAACCGGCCCCCACCGCGGACGCGATCATGGCGCTGAACACCGCGTCGGACTTCGCCGAGTTCCGTCGGGCGGCGCGGCTTTTCGCAGTGCCCGCCCAGAACCTCATCTATGCCGACGTCGACGGCAACATCGGCTACCAGGCGCCCGGCCGGATCCCGATCCGCAAGTCGGGGAACGACGGCCGGATGCCGGCCGCGGGCTGGCAGTCGGAGAACGACTGGACCCCCGACGTGATCGGGTTCGACGCGATGCCGTGGGCCTACAACCCCGAGTCCGGGTTCATCGTGACCGCGAACCAGGCGGTGATCGGCCCCGACTACGTCGAGCACCTGACCGACGACTGGGACCGGGGCTACCGCTCGCAGCGGATCCGGAACCTGATCGAGTCCGGGGTGCGGTTCAGCATCGACGACCTGGCCGCCATGCAGACCGACGACTTCCATCCGTTCGCCCCGGTGCTGGTGCCGCACCTGCTCGACATCCGGCTCCCGGGCGGCTACTACGCGGCCGGGCAGGAGCTCCTCGCCGACTGGGACTTCCGGCAGCCGGCCGATTCGGCTGCGGCGGCCTACTTCAACGCCGTCTGGAGCAACCTGCTGGAACTGGTCTTCGGTGACCGGCTCCCCGAGGGGCAGCAGCCCGACGGTGGCCAACGCTGGTTCGCAGTGATGGAGCGACTCCTCGGCGAGCCGGCCAACGCCTGGTGGGACGACCCGGAGACCGTCGACCACATCGAGACCCGCGACGAGGTGCTGGCCGAGGCGCTGCGGCTGGCCCGCGACGAGCTCACCCGACGGCTCTCGGTCGACCCGGCCGAGTGGCAGTGGGGGCGGCTGCACCGGCTGGAACTCCAGGACTCCACGCTGGGCTCCTCGGGCAACCCGGTCGCCGAGTGGCTGCTGAACCGTGGCCCGTTCTGGGCAGCCGGCGGCACCTCGCTGGTCAACGCCACCAGCTGGAACGCCGCCGAGTCCTACCGGGTCACCGCGGCACCGTCGATGCGGATGGTGGTCGCCCCCGGCGACTGGGACTCGTCCCGGTGGATCAACCTGACCGGGGTGTCGGGACACCCCGCCTCCCCGCACTACGACGACCAGATCGACCTGTGGCTGGCCGGGGAGACACTGCCGTGGCCGTTCACCGCCGAGGCGGTCCATGAGGCTGCCGCCGCTGAGCTGCGGCTGCTGCCGGCCGACTGAGTACGGCGGTCACCCGAAGCGCTGCACGCCCGACGGCGTCGCGACCGCCGCCACGGCCAGGTCGTGAGGCTCGGTGGGCACCTCGTCGAGCACCTCGTGCTCCCACAGCAGCAGGCAGGTCCAGCCGGTGACCCGGGCCAGGGTCCGGTCGTACGAGCCGCCGCCGCGACCCAGCCGGGCACCGGTCCGGTCCACGGCCAGCCCCGGCGCCAGCACCACCTCCGCGGCGGCGACCGCCCCCGGGCCGAGACGCGGTCCGGTCGGCTCCCACAGGCCACGACCGGTCCGTGCCAGCGACGCGAGCCCGGTGAACTCCGCCCAGTCCAGGTCGTCGTCGGGCAGCAGCACCGGCAGCAGCACCCGGCGGCTGGGCGTGGTCAGCGCGGCGAGCAGGTCCAGGCTGCCCGGCTCCCCACCCACCGGCACGTACGCCGCGACCTGGGCCGCCCGGCGTACCTCCTCGGCGGCGAGCAACGCCGCGGCCAAGGAGTCGTTCCCCTGTCTGCGTTGGGCGACGCCCATCTGCCGCCGCTGGTCGAGCAGCCGACGCCGCAGCGCCTGCTTGGCCGCAGTCGGGCCCCCTGGGATGTCCGGGGACGGGGGGTGCTGTGCCGACGTCACCGGTCCAGCCTACGATCACTTGCATGTCTGCTGAGGGACTTGCCAAGGCACGCCAGAAGATGGTCGACGCCGATGTCGACGCCACCGCGATCGAGGTGTTCGCCCACTACTACCGCCAGGTCGAGCACGGCGAGACCGGGATGATCGGCGAGGAGAGCATCGATCCGCACGACATGGAGTCACTGGCCGCCGTCGACGTCGATGACGAGGTGGCGAGCCGGGCGCTCGCCGCCACGGTGGCGATCAAGCTCAACGGTGGCCTGGGCACGTCGATGGGGATGGAGCGGGCCAAGTCGCTGCTCTGCGTCCGCCGCGGGCTCTCCTTCCTGGACGTGATCGCCCGGCAGGTGCTGCACCTGCGGCAGACCCATCAGGTGCGCCTGCCGCTGCTGTTCATGAACAGTTTCCGCACCTCCGCGGACACGATGGCCGCGCTGCAGCGGTACGCCGACCTGCCGGTCGACGGGCTGCCGTTGGAGTTCCTGCAGAACAAGGAGCCCAAGCTCGACGCGACCACCCTGGAGCCGATCAGCCACCCCGCCGACCCGGAGTTGGAGTGGTGCCCGCCCGGACACGGCGACCTCTACACGGTGCTGCACGCCTCCGGGCTGCTGCGGCAACTGATCGATGCCGGCTTCCGGTACGCGTTCGTCTCCAACGCCGACAACCTCGGTGCCGTGCCGACGCCGCGGGTGGCCGGCTGGTTCGCCGGCTCCGGTGCCCCGTTCGCGATCGAGGCGGTCCGGCGTACCCCCTCCGACCGCAAGGGCGGGCACTTCGCCCGGCGCAGGTCCGACGGCCGGATCGTGCTCCGGGAGACCGCGCAGACCCCGCCGGAGGACCTGGCGGCGCTGGCCGACCTGGACCGGCACCGCTACACCTCCACCAATAACCTCTGGTTCGACCTGGTGGCGATGGCCGAGGTGCTCGAGGCCCGCCGCGGCATCCTCGGCCTGCCCCTGATCCGCAACGTCAAGACTGTGGACCCGACCGATCCGAGCACCCCCGAGGTGGTGCAGATCGAGTGCGCGATGGGTGCGGCGATCGAGCTCTTCGAGGAGGCCACCACCATCGAGGTGGACCGGGACCGGTTCATCCCGGTGAAGACCACCAACGACCTGCTGGTGCTCCGCTCGGACGTGTACGACCTGGCCGAGGACTTCAGGCTCGGCCAGACCACCGACGAGATCCCGTTCGTCGACCTGGACACCAGCCACTTCAAACTGGTCAACGACTTCGATCAGCGGTTCCCCGAGGGGGTCCCGTCGATGCGCCGGGCCCGGTCGTTGCGGGTCAACGGTGACTGGACCTTCGGCCGGGACGTCGCCGTGGTCGGCGACGTCGAACTCGACCCGGCCGCGGCCGCCGAGCGGGTCGCTCCGGGCACGGTGCTGGGAGCCGACTAGTGGCCGACCCGATCAGCGTCGACGAGCACCTGGCCCGGATCCTCGACACCGTCACCCCGCTGGCCCCACTGCCGCAGCCGCTCGCTGAGGCGCTCGGCCAGGCGGTGGCCGAGGACGTCACCGCGACGATCTCGCTGCCCGGCTTCGACAACTCCGCGATGGACGGGTACGCCGTACACCGCGCCGATCTGGCCGGTGCCACCGCCGAGGCGCCGGTGACGCTGCCGGTGGTCGGCGAGATCAGCGCCGGCCGGTCCCACCACCTGGCGCTGTCGCCGGGGACGGCCACCAAGATCATGACCGGCGCGCCGGTGCCCCAGGGGGCCGACGCGGTGGTGCCCTACGAGTGGACCGACCGTGGGGTGGCCCGGGTCCGGGTCGAGGGCCAGCCGAGCCAGGGGCAGCACATCCGCCGCGCCGGCGAGGACGTCGCCGCAGGGGAGCGGGTGATCGCCGCGGGGACCGTGCTCGGCCCGCGACAGATCGGTCTGCTCGCCGGTGTCGGCCGGGCGACGGTGCTGATCCGGCCGCGCCCGCGGGTGGTGGTGATCTCCACCGGCACCGAGCTGCGGGAGCCCGGCACCCCGCTGGGCCGGGACTCGATCTATGACGCCAACTCGCACCTGCTCGCCGCGGCTGCCCGCCGGGCCGGGGCGGTGGTCTATCGGGTCGGCGTGGTGCCCGATGACCCGCGGCAGTTCGCCGAGACGCTGGAGGACCAGCTGGTGCGGGCCGATCTGGTGGTCACCAGCGGCGGCGTCAGCCAGGGCGACTACGACGTCGTCAAGGAGACGCTGAGCGGACTCGGCTCGGTCTGGTTCGGGCCGGTGGCGATGCAGCCCGGCAAGCCGCAGGGGTTCGGCCTGGTCGGCGACGACCGGATCCCGATCTTCACGCTGCCCGGCAACCCGGTGTCGTCGTACGTCTCCTTCGAGACGTTCGTGCTGCCGGCGCTGCGGAAGATGATGGGCAAGACACCGCACACCCGGCCGGTGCGCCGGGCCCGGCTGACGGAGCCGATCAGCTCCGCGGTGGGACGGCGGCAGTTCCTGCGTGGCCACTACGAGCTGGGCCTGGACGGTCCGACGGTGCGGCCCGTCGGCGGCGTCGGGTCGCACCTGCTCGGTGACCTGGCGGCGGCGAACGCGCTGATCGTGGTCGCCGAGGAGACGGCCGCACTCGCTGCCGGTGACCGGGTCGCGGTGCTGGCGCTGGACGAGGAGTTCTGATGGCGGACAGGTTGACCCATGTGGACGAGTCCGGGGCGGCCCGGATGGTCGATGTCACCGGCAAGGAGGTCACCGCCCGGACCGCGACCGCGACCGGCCGGGTGCTGGTCTCGGCCGAGGTGGTCGCGCTGCTGCGCGGCGAGGGGGTGCCCAAGGGGGATGCCCTCGCGGTGGCCCGGATCGCCGGGATCATGGGTGCCAAGCAGACCCCGGCGCTGATCCCGCTGTGCCACCCGCTGGCGGTGTCCGGGGTCGAGGTCGACCTGACAGTGCTCGATGACGCCGTGGAGATCACCGCGACAGTGCGCACCGCGGACCGGACCGGCGTGGAGATGGAAGCACTCACCGCGGTGTCGGTGGCGGCGCTGACCGTGGTGGACATGGTCAAGGCCGTCGACAAGCGCGCGGTGATCAGCGACATCTGCGTGCAGGCCAAGTCCGGGGGCAAGTCGGGGGACTGGACCCGATGAAGGCCGCGGTGGTGGTCGCCTCCAACCGGGCCGCGGCCGGTGTGTACGACGACACCTGTGGCCCGCTGATGGTCGCCGCGCTGACCCGGCTCGGCTTCGACACCCCCGCGCCGATGGTCGTCCCCGACGGTGACCCGGTGGCCGAGGCGATCCGGGCGGCGGTGGGCGACGGCGCCCGGGTGGTGCTCACCACCGGCGGCACCGGGCTCACCCCCACCGACCGCACCCCGGAGGTGACCCGGCCACTGTTGGACCGGGAGGTGCCCGGCATCGCCGAGGCGATCCGCGCCCACGGCGCCGCGAAGGGGGTGCCGACCGCGGCGCTGTCGCGTGGGCTGGCCGGGGTGTGCGGTGAGGCACTGGTGGTGAATCTGCCCGGGTCCGGTGGTGGGGTGAAGGACGGGCTGGCGGTGCTGGAGCCGCTGCTGGTGCATGCGGTGGAGCAGATCGTGGGGAGCGACCATTGAGACCGGGCTGGCCGGCCCGGCTCAGTCACGGGAACGTGCGTCTGCGGCCGTTGACCACCCGGGATGCGCCGACCTGGGATCGGGTCCGGGAGCAGAACCGGCTCTGGCTCAGCCCTTGGGAGGCGTCGCTGCCGGCGAGTGAGTCGACGTACTCGCCGACCACGTTGCGGCAGTTGGCCAGGCGACTGGTCAGGGCGGCGCGTCGGGGTGAGGCGCTGCCGTTCGTGATCGAGGTCGACGGCGAGTTCGCCGGCCAGGTGACGGTCAGCAACGTGGTGCGGGGATCGGCGCAGTTCGGGTCCATCGGCTACTGGCTGGATCAGCGGCATGCCGGCCGTGGCGTGGTGCCGCTGGCGGTGGCGATGGTGATCGACCACTGCTTCTCGACGGTGGGGCTGCATCGGATCGAGATCGCCATCCGGCCGGAGAACTCGAACTCGCTGCGGGTGGTGGAGAAGCTGGGGATGCGGGAGATCGGGCTGGCGCCGCGGTTCCTGCACATCGATGGGGCGTGGCGCGACCACCGCCTCTTCGCGGTCACCGTCGAGGAGTGCCCGGTGTCGATGGTCGACCGACTCCTTCAGTCACACGAGTAGTTCTGCGACACACCAGACGACATGCGCCACGGGAGCGGTGCCGGATCCTAGGCTCTGACTCGTGGACGTGTCTGGGCTGATCTTCGCCGCTCTTGCGATCGCGTGGGCGGCCTATCTGCTTCCCAAGGCGGTCAAGCATCACGAAGAGGTCGCCAAGAGCCGCTCGGTAGACCGCTTCTCGCACACCATGCGGGTGCTCTCCCGGCGCGAGCCGGGGGCCCGGCTGGACGAGCGGGTGGTGCTGACGCCCGCCCGCGAGGCGAGCGCCCCGGTGGTGACCGGCAAGCGTCCCGGCCCGACTCCGGCTCAGATCCGGGCGCGCCGCGCCGCAGCCCGGGTGGCTGCCCGGCGGCGACGTCGGGTGCTGCTCACGCTGCTCACCGCGGTGGGCGCCACCGCCGGCGCGGCCGCGTACTGGAGTTTCTCCTGGTGGTACCTCGCCATCCCCGCCGGCCTGGTCGTCGTCTGGCTGGTGCTCTGCCGGGTGATGGTCAAGGGCGAGTTGCGCGACGATGCTCGCCTGCTCGGCTCCCCGTCCTCGTTGGCTGAGTCGGTTGCCCCTTCCGAGGCCGAGCCCGTCGACGGTCCGCTCGGGACCCCTGACCGTTCGCCGGTCGAGGCCCCCGACGAGTACGACGTCGTCCGGAACCCGCAGGGCTTCGACGAGCCGTCGCCGATGGCCGAGACCGCTGTCGGTGGCTGGGACCCGGTGCCGACCACCCTGCCGACGTACGTCACGAAGGATCAGGCGTCGCGCACGGTGCGCACCATCGACCTGGATGCCACCGGGGTGTGGAGTTCGGCACGCACCGACGAGGACGCCGACCTGGCTCGGCAGGCGGAGGCCGACCGCAAGGCCCGCCGCGACGCCGACGAGCGCCGCTCCCGCGCGACCGGGGCCTGAACCTCGATTACGACCCGCCCGGCGGCGGGTGCTAACGTTTCCACGCACGCTTGGGGCTGTGGCGCAGTTGGTAGCGCGTCTCGTTCGCAATGAGAAGGCCAGGGGTTCGAGTCCCCTCAGCTCCACCAAAGGTTCGATGTTCGAACCACTCCTGAGGCGGGCCCAATCGGCCCGCCTCAGCGTGTTTCTGGGGGTCGCCCGCCGCCCGAAACGGTGCACATGTGCAGTTCGAGGGGTGCCCCAGCCTGATCCGCCCCTGCGAGCGGTGCATGTGTGCGTTTTGCGGGCTGCCGGTACCCCCCGGCTGGTTCATGCGTGTTCGGCGCGGCCCCGCGCATTCGTCGGCTCCCGTACGGGTGTGTCTAGGGCCTCGTGAATGCTTCGCGGCTGGCCGCAACCTCGGGACGAGTGGTACAGCCATAGACATGGTCGTTGATGAGGCCCATCGCTTGCATGAACGCGAACGCGGTGGTGGGGCCGACGAATCGCCAGCCGCGCCTCTTCAGTTCCTTCGACATCGCTGCCGAGGCGGGGGAGGTGGACACGGATTGTGGTGGATCCAGTTGGTCGCTGGGTGGTTCGTAGCGCCAGAAGAAGGCGGCGAGTGACCCCTCGGTGTGCTGCATCTCGATCGCTCGACGGGCGTTGTTGACGACCGCCTCGATCTTGCCGCGGTGCCGGACGATGCCGGTGTCGGTGAGTAGGCGTTCGATGTCGCTGTCGTCGTACGCGGCGACGGCGTGGAAGTCGAATCCGGCGAAGGCATTCCGGAAGTTGTCTCGCTTGGCCAGGATGGTGCGCCAGCTGAGCCCGGATTGGAACCCTTCCAGGCTGAGCTTCTCGAAGAGTCTCTGGTCGTCGGTGACGGGGAAGCCCCACTCGGTGTCGTGGTAGTTGAGGAACTCGGGGGCTGCGCCTGCCCAGTGGCAGCGAGGTTGGCCGTCGGGGGCGATGAACGTCTGCACTGGTGCCTCCGCGGGTGTCAGTGGGTGAGGAAGGACATGTGTGAATCGGTCAGGTTCGGAGCGATATCGATGATCTCGGCGGTGACGACGTCATGGACGACGAAGGGGTCCGCGTCGACTCGTGCCTGGAGGTCTTCAGGACTGACGCCGGAAGCGATCACGGCGCCACCGAGGTCGGGTCGAATACTGCCGACGAGGTGGAAGACTCCTTCATCGACGCCTGCGCTGATCCACTCTTGATGGCCGGCCATGTGGTCGGCGGCGCGGGCCTTGTTCGACGAGAAGCGGAGCAGGATGACGTACAACGGGACTCTCCGATCGGTCGGGTGGGTAGAAGTCATCGGGTGGGAGAGCTGCTCTGCCGCAGTTGCTCGGTGAGCCAGGTGTTCATGCGGGCGACCTCTCGCTCCACGAAGTCGCGGTCATGGAACGCATTCGAGACGGCCGCCACTCCTTGGCTGAACGACAGCACATGCATGGCGAGCGCGTCGGCCTCATCTGGTGCCCCAAGCAGTTCGAACTGCCCTCCCAGCCAGGTGCGGAACACGTCGAAGACGCCCACCGCGTGCTCGCGGGAAGGATGATCCAACTTGGCCAGCTCGTTCGTGAGCGTCCCGACCGGGCATCCGTAGTTCTCGATATCGCGCTGGTTCGTGATCACGATCTCGACGAATCGGCGCACCCGCTCCAGCGGGTCCGGAGACTCGTCGCTCCAGGTGGTGAGCATCTCGCGTGTACTGGAGAGCCGGGCCTCGATCACCGCGTCGAGGATCTCGTCCTTGGTCTTGAAGTGGTAGTAGAAGTTCCCCCGCGAGATACCCACGGCCTGAGCGATCGATGCGAACGACGTCTGCTCGTACCCCTGTTCATAGAACAACCGGTTGGCCGTATCGATGATGCGCTCACGAGTGCCCACGAAGAACCTCTTACTGGTGGTCAGTGACTAGGTAGGACAATCGTCCTAGGGCCGTACTTTAGGACTGGCGTCCTACTGATTGCAAGGGGGCGGATGCCGGGGTTGGGAGCGGTGAAGGCGGTCTGGTGTTCTCAAGTGTTGTGCGAGAGTGCTCGTCAGTCGTCCACTGTGATTCAGGACCGCGGCTCGGCGCTCTCCCCTGCGGAGTAGCGCCTTCGTGGCGTGATCCGCTCGAAGATCCGGACCAGTTGCCCGACCAGGTCGTCGACGCTGAACTCGATCCGGCCGGTGGTCCACGCAGCCACCGTCTCGCCCCACGCGCCGGCCATCGCGTGGGCCAGGAATCGCTGCTCGGCGATGAAGCGGGGGTCCTTCTCGACGTGCGGGTCGACGCCGAGCCAGGTGTCGACGGCGAGGTCGAGGAGTTGGCGGCGTTTGGTGAGCAGCGGCGGGGCCTGGGTCTCGATCAGCAGCAGATGCACCAGCCGCGGGTCGGCAACGATCCGCCTGGTGATGATGTCAAGCGCGGGGCCGGGATTGCGCCAGCCGCCGGCGGCGATCGCGGGCAGGCAGGCTTCGGCCAGGTCTGCGATCGCCTGGTCGAAGACGGCCTCCAGCAGGTCGTCCATCGAGGCGAAGCTCTCGTAGAAGTAGCGCTTGGTCAGGCCGGCCTCCGCACAGAGGTCGTCGAGCCGGGTGCCGGCCGGGCCCCGGGTGCCGAAGAGTTCGAGGCCGGCTTCGAGGAACTGCTCGCGTCGCGCCGTACGACGTTCGTCCGCGGGTACGCCGCGATAGGGCCGGGTGGTCATGCTGGCCTCCTCGCGGACTCGTTGTTGACACTGATCAGGGTCATATTCTACGGTCGGCTGTGTCAAATGTGACCCCGAGCGGTGTCAAAGTTAAGGATGTGCTGACGTGAGCGATCTGCCGACCAGTAGGCGTGGCTTCCTCGGGCTCGCAGCGGGTGCCACCGCGGCGAGCGGCCTGGTGTTGGCATCCTCGGCGCCCGCAGCCGCGTTGTTGCGCCAACGTCGACGGGTCACCATCCTCGGTGGTGGCGTGGGAGGTCTGACCGCAGCCCACGAACTGATCGAGCGGGGCTTCGAGGTCACCGTGATCGAGCCCAAGGCCTGGGGTGGGAAGGCGCGCAGCATCCCGGTCGCCGGCACCGGCCATGGCGGACGTCAGGATCTGCCCGGCGAGCACGGCTTCCGCTTCTTCCCGGGCTTCTACAAGAGCAGTCCGGACACCTTCTCCCGGATCCCGACCGTCGGCGGTTCCAGCAGCGTGATGGACCACCTCGTCGACGCCCATCAGCAACTGCTGTGCATGCCCGGGCAAGGACAGTTGTGGTACCTGCCGTCGCCGAACGAAGATGGGCTCATCCAGGGCTTCCGCAGCCTGCTCACGCTGATGGGGATCGCCGCCGGGATCCCGCCCAACGAGATCGAGTACTTCGTCCGCAAGATGCTGGTCTTCATCACCAGTTGCGACGAGCGCCGCCTCGGCCAATGGGAGAAGATGTCGTGGACGCAGTTCACCAACGCCGACAACTTCTCGCCGATGTACCAGCAGGTGCTGGGCTCCGGGCTCACCAAGACCCTGGTCGCGGCCAAGGGGGAGTACGCCTCGGCTCGGACGGTGGCCTTGATGGGGGAGCACTTCATCTATGCCCTGCTCGGTGAGAACAACGGCTACATCCGGCACGAGAGCGGCTACGGGGCCGCCGACCGGCTTCTCGACCTGCCGACGAACGAGGCCTGGATCGACCCGTGGTTGGACTACCTGCGAGCCAGGGGGGTCAGGTTCGTCTCCGGCTATCGGGCGAAGCAACTGCGGGTCCGGAACAAGTCGATCGAGTCCGTCGTCCTGGAGACCACTGGCGACGGCGGCTTCCCCAACGGTCAGGGGACTCTCAACGTCACCTCGGACTGGTTCATCTGCGCGATGCCGGCCGAGCAGATGACCAAGCTCCTGACGCCGGACGTGGTCGGCGCCGACCCGCAGTTGGGCCGGATCGGCAAGCTGCAGACCGACTGGATGAACGGCATCCAGTACTTCCTCAACCGTCCGCCCAACATCGTCATCCCCGGACATGTCGCCTTCCTGGACAGCCCTTGGGCCATCACCGCGATCGACCAGGGCGCCTTCTGGCGCACCGAGATCGCCAGCACCTACGGCGATGGCGGGGTCGCCGACGTCTACTCCGTCGACATCTCAGACTGGTTCACCCCCGGCATCCTCTACGGCAAGCCCGCGGCCGACTGCACGCCCGAGGAGATCGCCCGGGAGACCTGGGAGCAGATGAAGCTCGGCCTCAACGTCGATCAGGAGATCCTCACCGACGACATGCTGGTGCGGTACTTCCTGGACCCGGCCATCCACTGGCCCGACGGACCGCACCGTCGCGCCGCCAACAGTGAGCCACTGCTGATCAACACCGCCAACTCCTGGGTCGATCGGCCCGAGGCGGTCACCGGCA
Organism: Nocardioides limicola; assembly: GCF_016827675.1. Lineage (GTDB taxonomy): Bacteria > Actinomycetota > Actinomycetes > Propionibacteriales > Nocardioidaceae > Nocardioides > Nocardioides limicola. The sequence continues at coordinate 308,883 of NZ_JAERJA010000004.1, forward strand.
TCGGCAACCTGTTCCTCGCCTCGGACTACGTGCGCACCGGCATCGACCTGGCCACGATGGAGGGTGCGAACGAGGCCGGCCGGGCCGCAGTCAACGGCATCCTGGAGGCGTCATGGTCGTTGCAGAGCCCGGCCGTCATCCACGAACTGTGGAAGCCGAAGGAGCTCATGCTCGCCCGACAGTTGGACCAGGCCCAGTACCGCCTGGGGTTGCCTAACACCCTGGACATCGTCCCCGAGGGGCTCGGGATCTGACTTCGCGTCATCGGGCTGTTGCTTTACCTGACCTCCCGGCTGCGGCAGAGTGGCCGCAGGCACCCCAGCGCATGGAGGCGTGATGCAGAAGTTCCTGTGGCAGGTCAGCTACACCGTCGAGGGGGCCCAGGGCCTCGCGACCGAAGGTGGATCGGGCCGTCGCGCCGCGATCGAGGAGATGATCGAGAGCGTGGGCGGCCGGCAAGGACGTGGACTACCGCCGGCCGGCGAGTAGTGCGGCCTCGCCTTCCGTCAGTCTGAACAGCACCACGAAGGGGGAGAGATGGGCGCGATCCGGATCGGCCTGGTCGGCACCGGTCACTGGGCCCGCACCGTGCACGGACCCGGTGTGCTGGCCCACGACGGCGTCGAACTCGCCGGTGTCTGGGGCAGGGACACGGCGCGGACCGCGGGGGTGGCCGCCGAGTTCGGGATCCCGGCGTACGACGACGTCGACGACCTGATGGAGCGGGTGGACGCCCTCACCTTCGCGGTGCCACCCGACGTCCAGGCGCCGCTGGCGTTGCGAGCCGCCGCTGCCGGGAAGCACCTGCTGCTGGAGAAGCCGATCGCGACGGATCTCGCCGCTGCGACCGAGCTGGCTGAGGCAGCGGCCGGGGTGACCAGTCTGGTCTTCTTCACCGACCGGTTCATCCCGCAGTGGGAGGACTGGTTGATGGGCATGCCTGACCACCGTCCCCGCAGCGGCCGGGTCGACTGGCTCGCCTACCTCGACCCCGACGGTCCCAACGGCGATTCGTTGTGGCGTCAGCAGCGAGGCGCGTTGTGGGACCTCGGGCCGCATGCGCTCGCCTCCCTGCTGCCGGTGCTCGGCCCCGTCCGTGACGTCTCCGGACGTGCGGGGGAGGGGGATTTCGTTGATCTTGACCTCACCCACGCCGACGGCTCAACCAGCCGGATGTCACTCAGCCTGACCGCCGCCGACGGGGCCCGAGACGAGGCCGTCGAGTTCGGGGACGGCCACCGCACCTGGGCTCGCCCGGAGGTTCCCGGCCGGCCGGCCGGGGCCGCCTATGCGCAGGCGGTGTCGGAGTTCGCCGACTGCATCCGCGCCGGGGTCACCCAGCACCGATGCGACGTACGCCTTGGCCGTGACGTGGTCGAGGTGCTGGCTCGCTGCGAGGCAGTCCTGGCAGGTGAGCGATCCCGTTGAGGCCCAGTGCACCCAGTGCCTCCGGCACTCCACGTCGCGCACGTCGAGCCCAGAGGCGTCAGCGTTCGTCGGCGTCCTCGAGGAGTCCGTACAACGTCTCGAGAACGGCGTTGTCGGATGGGACACCCCGTGAGGCGTCGACCTGTTGCTGAGTGATGCCGTTCGCGGGTGTCCCGTCGCTGTTGAAGGAGCCACCGCCGTACGAGTAGCCGACATGGATCTGTCCGGTAAGGCCGCTGTTCGGCAGGTTGGGCGAGATGATCACCAGTGTGTAGGAGCCGTTCAATGCGGTGTTGTGGCTGTTCTCGAACACCAGCGTGTTCGTCGCGTTGCCCTGGGCGAACGCGGCGGCCTCGAGTTCACGCTCCTCGGCCCACTGTGCTCGGATCTGCTGGGGTGTTTCCTGTTCCCAGTCGGCGTGGGCATTCACGGTGATCGTGTCGGTGGCATCCTCGACGCCCCACGAACAGGTGAACGAGTAGGGACCCGGGGGATAGGAGAGATCGTTGACCTCCTCGCCGTACAAAGTGTGCTCGGCGGTCAGGAGCGGCCTGACCGCCTGCTCGATCTCGGAGCACGCCCCGATGCCGGCGATCCGGCTGCCGCCCCCAGTCATACCTAGCGCATCGTCGAGAGAACCTCCACCTGAAGCGTCCCCATCGGCGCGCGATGGCGTGCCGCCCGGCCCTTCGCCGGTGCAGGCCGCGGCGATCACCAGAAGTGGCGCCGTGATCAGGTGGGCGAGGCGACGGTGCATCGACGAGTTCCTTCGGATCGGGTGTCTGCGACGCATCCTGACAGGTCACCCAAGCGCACACACCCCGAGTGGCGGTGATGTTGAGGGCCTGGCCCCCGAAGCCGGAAGCGGTGCCCATGTGCAGTTCGAGGGGTGTCCCAGACTGATCTTGTTATCTCGCAGGACATTGGTGACAGTTCTGTGTCAGGACATCGGTGACAGTTCCGGGGTGTTCGCCTTGCGATTGCGCAGTGGCCTGATGATGTGAGTACTTGAAGGGCGTAGGGCCAAGCTTCACAAGATCCACGACCGGCTTGAGACCCCGTCGAGGCAGGACAACAAGGATGCCCACGACGTCTACCGTCTGCTGCGGCAGGCGAGACGCAGGCGGTGGTGCTCGACGATGTCGTTGCCGGTGGGTGGTCTGGGTCTGGTGGAACCGCTCCACTTTGCCTTGGTCTGGGGGTGTCACCCGGTGGTCACGCGTCGATCAGGGCGTCCAGCCGACGGTGCGCCAGCCGTTCGCAGGCGGGCAGTCGCTCCTCGATCAGGGCGCGGCGCTGACTGTGATAGCGGATCAGGTCGTGCATGCGTCCTCCTAGGTGAGCAGCGCGCCGCCGTCGACGACGATCTGGGATCCGGTCAGGTACGACGACAGGTCGCTGGCCAGGAAGAGAGCCACCCGGGCGATGTCGTCGGGTGTGCCGATCCGGTGCATCGGGATGCTGTTGACGAACTGCTCGAGCGTGTCATTCGGTTGCTCGTTGCCCGGCTCCTGCATGGCGGCCACCCCGGGGGTGGCGATGGCCCCGGGCGCGATCGCGTTGACCCAGATACGGTGCGGCGCCAACTCCAGCGCGAGGTTCTTGGTGAATCCCCACAGGCCGTGCTTGGACGCGTCGTAGTGGGCGAGACCGGTCATCGAGGGGTGCAGGGCGTCGATCGAGGTGATGTTGATGATCCGGCCGCCCCCGCCGTCGCGCATCCGCTTGGCAGCCTCCCGACTGCATAGGAAGGCGCCGCGCAGGTTCACCGCGATCACCCGGTCGAAGTCGGCTGCGCTCATCTCCAAGACGTTCACGACGGGGAAGATGCCGGCATTGTTGACCAGGATGTCGATTCGGCCGCGCCAGCCGATCGCATCGGCGATCAGTCGGTGTACGTCGTCCTCGTCGCTCACGTCACAGTGGCTGGCCAGCGCCTGATGGCCCTCGGCCATCACTGTGTCTGCCAACGCCTGGGCGGTGGCAAGGTCGGTGTCGGCGATGACCACGGAGGCGCCGCCGGCGGCGAGACGTTCGACGATGCCCCGTCCGATCCCCAGAGCGCCCCCGGTGACGATCGCGGTCCGTCCGGTGAGATCGAGCAGGTCATCGACGGTCGGTGGCAGCAATGTCATCGGGGCCTCGGAGTGGGACGTGCGAGGGAACGTGGTCAACGCTAGGCGGAATCGCGCCGTGCTCCCACGGGAGAAGGTCACTGGTTGACCGGGACCGGTCCCAGGCCGGGTGTGGAGTTTCGACTCAGGCGGCCTCGGTGACTTCGCGTCGGATCGTGGTGAACCAGACCACGCCGAGTACGACGTGCATGGCGGCCAGAACGGCGGCGGTCGCGGAGTCGGTGTCGACCGTGAACGGCATGAACACGGTGACTACGCCGAGTGCGAGTCCGAGCCAGGCCAATGCCGACCAGGCGGTGTGGCCCCATCGGGAGGCGATGGTCAGTGCGAGCGTGCCGAAGATGAGTGGGATGACGGTGGCGGCGACGACAGCCGGGAGACCGATGGCGGTGGGCGAGGTAGCTCCGGGCTCGGTGACGAGGAGGCTGACGCCGGCCATCCGGGCGATCCCCCAGGCTGTCACGTTGGCCAGGACGGAGATGGCGAGGACGATGCCGCCGGTGCGTAGCGCGCGGCGGGCAGTCAAGGTGGTGGTCGGGGTGGCGATGGATGTCGTCATGTGTTCGGGCTCCTCAATAGTTGATGATATGAAGTAATCGTCCAGGCCTTGCCAGATATTCCAGCTCCTCAACTATTGAGTTCGAGGACTATCATCGGGACTGTGGTCCGCGTAGAAGACGTCGGTGATCTGGCCGGCAAGGTGATGGGTGTCAGCGAGCAGTTGCGGGCTGACTTCGACACCGTTGCCGGTCAGCACGGCCTCACCGACCTCCAGGCGAGGACCCTGTTGACGCTGGCCGAACCCCAGAGCATGAGCGAGGTCGCCGGGGCGATGACCTGTGGACCCTCGAACGTCACCGGCCTCGCCGACCGCCTCGAACGACTCGGCCTGATCGTTCGAGTCCCCGACCCACGCGACCGGCGGGTCACGCTGCTCGAACTCACCGACGAGGGCCGTCGCCGCCGAGAGCGCTTGGCCGAGGCGCTGGTTGAAGGTTCGATGCTTGTCGCCAGGCTCACGCCCTCCGAACGTGGCCAACTCAAGGGGCTGCTCGACAAACTCTTGGGGTAGGAGCCGCCGGCCGGCGGTGGCAGTACGCGCACTCGATGGTGATCCAGCACGCTTCGTCGTACCCCGCTCGTCTCCGCTGCCGCGCTCCTGGTCCTCTCCCTGGGTTCCGGCCGGCGCCGTCGATGAGTCCGAGGTTCCTGGTGAGCGGCTCGACCTCTTCTGGCCCCAGGGCGCTGAACTGGTCGTGGTCGGCGTCGCCGCAGGCGACGTTCTCAATGTGCGGCGTCTGCCCGACCCGGGGGCCGACACGCGCGGCTCGATCTCTCTGCCGCTGGCCGAGGGGGTCGTCTCGACCGGCCACAGTCGGGCGGTCGACTCCGGTATCTGGGTGGAGATCGAGCACCAGGAAGTCTCGGGGTGGGTGAACACCGCCTACCTCGCCTACCTCGGTGAGGCGGAGGATCGGACCGCCGACGTGTCCGGCGTCGGCCCTCAGGACAGCCTGCGGGCGCTGGGTGCGGCCGTCGCGATGGAGTTCGGCGGTGGGGAAGTGACCGTCGTCGACGAGAGTGGTACGACGATCGTGATCGATCTGCTGGTCGAGGGCGACGACTCCGTTGTCGGTAGCCGACTCCCGCGTCACCTCGTCGACCGACGGGTCCAGGCACACCCTGGTGACAGCGGAGGTGGCCCTGTTGTGCCTCCGCGGCGTCAGCCGGGGAGCTGCCCGTGAGGCGTTCGACGCCGGTCCCTCGGAGATCCCGCGCGTAGGGTCAGGTCATGGACCTGTACGACGTCATGCGGACCACTGCGGCAGTGCGTGAGTTCACTGACGACCCACTGCCCGACAGCGTGCTGCACACCATCCTCGACAACGCCCGTTTCGCCCCCAGCGGCGGCAACCGGCAGGGCACCCGGGTGGTGATCGTCCGCGACGCCGCGACCCGGGCGCGGCTCGTGGAGATCACCGAGCCGGGTGCGCGTCGCTATCACGCGCAGAAGCGTGTCGGCGAGACGCCCTGGAGTGCTCTGGTCCCCAGCCGCGTCACCGACGAGGAGGTTGCGGTGACCCCGGTCCCGGCCGCGGTCACCGAGCCGATCCGCAAGGCCGCGGTGGTGCTGGTGATGTGCGTCGACCTCAGCGCGGTGGCCGCTTTGGACAAGGACCTGGACCGGGTCGGGGTCGTTGCCGGAGCCTCGGTCTATCCGTTCGTGTGGAACGTCCTGCTTGCGGCACGCAACGAAGGGTTCGGCGGGACGATCACCACGATGGCCGTCGCGCAGGAGCCGGCGTTGAAGGAGTTGCTCGGCATCCCCGACCAGTACGCCGTGGCGGCGGTGGTGCCACTGGGCAAGCCGGTGAAACAACTGACCAGGCTGGGGCGGGCCGAGGTCGCGGAGCTGACCCACCTGGAACACTGGGAGGGTGGTCCCCTTCAGGAACTGAGGCGAGCATGACACCGATCGACCAGGCCGCGTTGGCAGCCGACCGTGAGCGCATCCGTACGACGTACCTGCAGTCCGACGAGGGCCGCCCGCCGTCGAGCGCCCGCGGCCTGCACCACGTCGCGGTGGTCGCCCGGGATGTCGAGGAGACGGTCAGGTTCTATCAGGGGGTGCTCGAGTTCCCGCTGACGGAGATCTTCGAGAACCGCGACTACCAGGGGTCGAGCCACTTCTTCTTCGACATCGGCCACGGCAACCTGCTGGCCTTCTTCGACTTCCCCGGTCTGGAGCTGGCCGAGTACGCCGAGGTGGTGGGCGGGCTGCACCACATCGCGATCTCGGTGGAGCCGCAGCAGTGGCAGCGACTCAAGGGTCGACTCGACGAGGCAGGCGTGGAGTACCAGCTCGAGAGTGGCACGTCGATGTACTTCAGGGACCCCAACGGCGCCAGGGTCGAACTGATCGCCGACCAGCTGGGAGAGATGTACGGCACCAAGGTGCTCTAAGGGTGTTCCGGTCGGGTCGAGGGGCTGTCCCGGACGGGTCGCGGAGACGCTGTCGGGGGGTCATGCACGCCGGCGCAGGCTCGGCGAAGCGGCGTCTGCGGCATTGATGCGCTACCGTAGTGGTGTTGAAGGGACGGCTCTGTAAGCCGTCCTCGCCGCACAAGAAGTTGCGGCTTGTATCTCGTACTCCTGGTTTTCGGTTCGCTGGACATCAGCACAGGTGGATGTCTTCAGCAGTGTGAGGGCACAGTGCTCTCAGCACCGAACAAAGGAACAGATCATGGCTCAGGGCACCGTCAAGTGGTTCAACGCTGACAAGGGCTTCGGCTTCATCGCGCAGGATGGTGGCGGTGAGGACGTGTTCGTGCACTTCTCCGCTATCCAGTCCGGCGGCTACAAGTCGCTCGACGAGAACCAGAAGGTCGAGTTCGACCTCGCCCAGGGCCCCAAGGGTCCCCAGGCAGAGAACGTCCGCGTCTCCTGATGTGACTTTCGATGAGCCCCGGCCGCACACGCGGCCGGGGCTCATCGGCATTTCGGGGACGGAAGTGACTGTTCCGGACGGAGGCGTACGCTCGCTAACAACCGAGCAAGGGAGTACCCGTGAGTACTGCGAACCATCTGCTGGAAGAGCTGGAGCCGGTTGTTGCCGAGAACCTCGATCGCCACCTCGGGCTGGCGCAGGAGTGGCATCCCCACGACTACATCCCGTGGAGCGAGGGCCGAGACTTCGCGTTGTTGGGCGGCGAGGACTGGTCTCCCGAGCAGTCACGGCTCTCTGAGACCGCCAAGGCAGCGATGATCACCAACCTGCTGACCGAGGACAACCTGCCGTCCTACCACCGCGAGATCGCCACCCGGTTCGGTCGTGACGGCGCCTGGGGCACCTGGGTGGGGCGCTGGACCGCCGAGGAGAATCGCCACGGCATCGCGATGCGCGACTATCTGGTCGTCACCCGCGGGGTGGACCCGGTCGAGCTCGAGCGTGCCCGGATGGACTACATGACGTCCGGCTACGACTCCGGCGACAAGACATCGCTGGAGGCGGTCACGTATGTGTCCTTCCAGGAGCTCGCCACCCGCGTCTCGCACCGCAACACGGGCAAGGTCACCCATGACCCCATCGCCGATCGGATGCTCGCCCGGATCTCCAAGGACGAGAACCTGCACATGGTCTTCTACCGCAACATCGTGGCGGCTGCGCTGGAGATCGCCCCCGACGAGACCATGCGTGCGATCGCCGATGAGGTCATCGGCTTCGAGATGCCCGGCGCCACGATGGCCGGCTTCCGTCGCAACTCAATGATGATCGCCAAGGCAGGCATCTATGACCTGCGGCTTCACCACGATGACGTGATCATGCCGATCCTGCGGCATTGGGACGTCTTCGATCGCACCAACTTCGGTGGGGTCGGCGACCAGGCCCGCGACGAACTCGCGACCTTCCTCGAGGGGCTCGACGCCCAGGCGTCCCGCTTCGTCGAGCGCCGCGCGGAGCACCGCGCGCGCTCAGCCGCCCGGTCCGACAGTGGCGAGACGCCGGACATAGCCTCCTGAACCAGCATCAATTCGTCGTACGCCGTCAACTCGGCGGCGTCCTGGGCGAGGCCGGTCAGCGCTCGGTCAGCGCTCGGCCGGCGACGGTGCGGGCGGCGGCGGTCGCCATCGAGACGTACCCCCACAGGGTGCGCAGTGACAACGCCACCGAGGTCACTGTGTGGGTGCCGCTGGGGGCGGGTCGGCCGGCGAAGCGGTCGGCCATCCAGTCGATCATCACCGGGAGTGCCAGCGGGTGCAGGGTGAGGTGCTCGCTGGTCCGGTCCCGGATGTAGTGGACCGTTGCCCCGCCCTCGAGGTAGCGACGATGCTGGGCGTCGACGTCCTCGATGTGGATGATCTGGTCGTGGGTGGCCTGGGTCATCAGGATCGGGCAGGTCGGCACATGCTGCCCCAGACGTAGGTCCTCGAAGACGTGGAGGATCTCGGGGGTGGCCAGCACGTCGGCGAGTGGGGCGTCCAGGAAGTCGTCGAAGTCGTCGCCGCGGTGCCGGATGACGGCCATCACCGTGCTGAACTCCTCCAGGCGCTCCAGTCGCCTCCTGCCCTCGAAGGATGCGTGCTCGTGGACGACGCGGGCCAGCCCGGGGTAGCCGCTGCGCAGTCCGCTGACCACCATCGCCGGCAGGCCGGCGAAGAAGGTGCCGTTGAGCCGGATGAAGGTCTCCCCGGGGTCGCCGACCGGCGCACCGAGGGCAGCGCCCACGATGTTCAGTTCGGGGGCGTAGCCGGGCGCCATCTCGGCGGCCCAGGACGAGGCCATCCCGCCGCCGGAATAGCCCATGATCCCGACGGGGGTCGAAGGTCGGAGTCCCAGCGGCTCGAAGGCCAGCGCGGCCCGGATGCCGTCCAGCACCCGGTGGCCGGGTTCGCGCGCGGCACCGAACCGGCCGAGCAGGCCCTCGTGGTCGGCGATCGAGAGCGCCCACCCCTTGCGCAGCATCCCGGCCAGCAACGCGAACTCCAGGGATGGGATGGAGCCCCACGAGCGGGACCCGCGGCGCAGGGCGTACGACGGGAACGCCCGGTCGGAGAGGGAGTCGATGGCGCACTGGTAGGCCAGCAACGGTCGTGGCTCGGAGGGGTCGGCGCCAGAGGGCAGCACCACGGTGGTGGTGGCTGCTTCGGGTTCCCCGTTGAGATCGGTGCTTCGGTAGACCACCTGCCAGGCCGACACCTGTTGCGGGATCAGGCCGAGGAAGGCCAACTCCACCTCGCGGGATCGGATGATCGTGCCCGGGGCCAGCAGGCGGAGCTTCTTCGGAGCCTCCAGGAACGGGTCCTCGCGGGGGAGCAGCGGGCGTGCCGGATTCGCGTCGGCCGCAGGGGCCGCGGGTTGTTCGGGCAGGGGGCGCACCTGTCCATAGAAGCAGGTGCCGGGCCGTGCCGGGGCCGAGGGTCGAAGGGTGGGCCCCCTACCCGGCTGCGCATCGCGCCTAGAGGAGTCGAGCGGTCGGGGTGCCGTCGGTCATGAAGTGCTTCGCCGGTCTGAGGCGGAACCTGTCGTCGAGGACCTCGACCGCGGTGATCCGGTCGAGTCGGAACGCGCGGGCACCGACGCGCAGGTGGTCCCAGGCGAGCACGTACCACACCGGCAGGCTGTAGAAGAGGTAGTGGGGTTCGATCCGGCGGTCGGTGCTGGTTCCCGCGCGATCCCGATAGTGGATCTGCAGGAGGCGCTGTTGCGCGAACCCTTGGAGGGTGTGATCCGTGATGCTGTCGGCTGCCTTCTGATGGTCGGAGGGTGCTGGTCCGGCGGCGGCATCCCCGATCAGGATGCGGTTCCTGAGAGTGCGGATGCGTCTGGCCTGGGCAGGTGCGAAGGCAGCCTGCACCTTCCGGGTGATGGAGCGGATGTCGCCGAGCAGCAGGGGTGAGCCGACCTTCTCGGCGATCGCGAGGCTCAGCAGCATCCCGATCGCCTCGCTCTCGGTCAGGTGCACCCGTCCCAGGGACCAGCCCTGCTCCAGGCGGAGTCCTCCGCCTGCGCCGCGGTCCCCCTCGATCGGTACGCCGAGAGAGCGCAGCGCGACAAGGTCGCGCCCGATGGTGCGAATGCTCACGTCGAGCTCGCGCGCCAGGTCTGCCGCCGTGACGGAGTCCCGCTCGGCGAGGAGTGCCTTGAGCGCATCGAGCCGCCCGACGCGGTCGACGGTGCTCCGGCCCATGCGCACACCCTGGCACACGAATACGACGAATAGTGTCGTATTCGTCTCTAGGGTCGGAGCTACAGAGGAACCCACCACCGAAGGAGTGAGCATGACCGTGCTGGAGATCGCCAAGTTCAAGGCCGAGGTGACCGCGGAGTTCATTGCGGCCCGCACCCAGGCGATGGCGGCCGTTGCGAGGACCTACCCCGGCTTCCTGTCGAGTCGACTCGTCCGCTTCGACGGGGATGTCCTGGCCGACGAGGTTGTCTGGGCCTCGATGGAGGAGGCAGGGGCTGCCGCCGAGGGGCTGCCGCAGATGCCCGAAGCGGCCGCCTACCTCGCCCTGATCACCGAGTTCGTCTCGATGGAGCATGCAGAGATCGTCGGCGCCTGAGTCAGCCCCTCACGGCGTCGCCTGCTCCGGTCGCCTCGGCCAGCGCCGCGTCGATGTCGAGATCGACCAGACCGTTGACGAGCTGCTCGAGTGCGGCCGGGGGCAGGGCGCCGGGCTGACTGAACACCAGGTGACCCTTCTTGAAGGCCATCAGGGTCGGGATCGACGTGATCTGGGCCGCTGCGGCGAGCGAACGCTCGGCCTCGGTGTCGACCTTGCCGAAGACGATCGAGGGGTGTCGCTCCGCGGCTGCCTCGAAGATCGGGGCGAAGGCGCGGCAGGGGCCACACCACGCGGCCCAGAAGTCCACCAGCACCAGTTCGTGCTCGGCGATGGTCTGCTCGAAGTTCTCTGAGGTCAGGTTGAGGGTCATGCGGTCCTCCTGGTTCGACGATCGGGTGACGACATAACCCCCTAGGGGGATCGACTATTCCGGCCACTGGGGCGCCACGTGCACGCGTGTCGACCCGCTCGGCACCCTCGACCCCGGCCGCGGTCACTCGCCGCCTCGCTCTGAGAGGATCAGGCCATGGACCTGAGCTCGCTGGAGCAGGCCCGGGCACGGGGGCGCGACTCGCTCCACACCCGGGTGACCCGGCTGCGGTCGAAGGGGTGGCTGATCCTCCAGTGCGCGGTCGCGGCCGGCGTGGCCTGGCTCATCGCCGCGGACCTGCTCGGTCACCCGACGCCGTTCTTCGCGCCGGTGGCAGCAGTGGTCAGCCTGGGTACGTCGTACGGCCAGCGGCTGCGCCGGGTGCTGGAAGTGACGTGTGGGGTGGCGATCGGTGTCTTCTGTGCCGACCTGCTGGTGCTGCAACTCGGGTCGGGATGGTGGCAGCTCGGCCTGATCGTGGGGCTGGCGATGTCGGCCGCCTTCCTGCTCAACGGCGGCCAGCTCTTCGTCATCCAGGCGGCGGTCCAGTCGATCGTGGTCGCCGCGCTGGTGCCCGCGCCCGGTGATGCGTTGATCCGGTGGACCGACGCGGTGATCGGTGGGGCGGTGGCCCTGGTCGCGGCGACCGTGGTGCCCGCCGCCCCGTTGCGTCGGCCACGGGAGCAGGCCGCCGTGGTGGTCCGCAAGATCGCTGCGCTGCTGCGGGGCGCGGCCGAGGTGATGGTCGAGGCGGAGGCCGAGCAGGGGTTGGATCTGCTCGCCGAGGCGCGGGCCACCGACCCGCTGATCCGCGAACTCCAGGACGCTGCCGCCGAAGGCATGGCGGTGGTTCGTTCGTCCCCGTTCCGGATCCGGCACGCGCCCGCGATCAGGCGGATGGGCGACCTGATCGAACCGCTGGACCGGGCGCTGCGCAGCACTCGGGTGCTGGTCCGGCAGACCGCGGTCGCGGCCTACCACCACCGCGAGGTGCCGGCCAGCTACGCCCGGTTGGCCCGGGACCTCGCGGACGCTGCCGACCTGGTCGCCGCCGAGCTCGTGGTCGCCGAGTCATCCCCCGAACGGATGGCCACCGCGGCCCGAACCGTGCTGCTCACCGTCGGCGAGGCCACCGGGTCGGTGGAGCGAGCCGAGGAGATGAGCGCCGAGGTGGTGTTGGCACAACTGCGGTCGGTGGTCGTCGATCTGCTGCTGCTCACCGGGATGGATCAGCTCGAATCCACCGACTCGCTGCCTCCGCCGCCGAGCTGACCAGTTCCGGACTGGATGATCGCACAACACTCTCGGCCGATGTTGGCCCACGAGGGCAAGATTCGGTGCCTTCGTTTGGAGGAACCTCTAGGGGTGGCCATGAGCCGGTGGCCCGTTCCCATCATCAGGAGGAGCCATGGAGACAGTGCGTGAGGCGGCACACGCCGCACCGAGGTGGAGGGACAAGAAGCGCTACCTGTGGGTGCTGGGACTGGTGGTCCCATTGCTTCCGCTGACCGGGATGGCGCTCCACCAGGGCACGGGACTGAGCGTGTGGCTGTGGCTCACACCGGTCGTCTTCCTCGGCCTGATCCCGCTGCTCGACCTGATCGCCGGGTACGACGACACCAACCCGCCGGACGAGGTCATCGACGCCCTCGAGCAGGACCGCTACTACCGCTGGGTGACCTACGCCTACCTGCCGGTCCAGTACGGCGGTTTCGTGGTCGCGATGTGGTACCTGGCCACCGCCGACCTGAGTCTGGTGGCCAAGGTGGGCCTGGCCGTCTCCATCGGCACCGTGGCCGGCGTCGCCATCAACACCGCCCACGAACTCGGACACAAGAGGGAGAGTCACGAGCGCTGGTTCTCCAAGATCGCGTTGGCGCAGAGCTTCTACGGGCACTTCTACATCGAGCACAACCGCGGCCACCATGTCCGGGTGGCCACCCCCGAGGACCCGGCCTCGTCCCGGATCGGGGAGAGCCTCTACCGGTTCTGGCCGCGCACCGTGAAGGGCTCCCTGGTCAGCGCCTGGGAGTCGGAGGCCAAGCGCTTCAAGCGGGCTGGCCAACACCCGTTCCGGTTCGGCAACAACGTGCTGAATGCCTGGCTGATGTCGGTGCTGCTGTGGGGTGCGCTGGTGGTCTGGCTGGGCCCCGGGGTGCTGCCCTACCTGCTGATCCAGGCGTTCGTCGGCTTCTCCCTGCTCGAAGTGGTCAACTACATGGAGCACTACGGGATGCTCCGGCAGAAGGTCGGCCCCGAGGGCCGGCAGCGCTACGAGCGGGTGAACCCCAGCCACAGCTGGAACTCCAACAACGTGGCCACCAACGTGTTGCTCTACCACCTGCAGCGGCACAGCGACCACCACGCCAATCCCACGAGGCGCTACCAGACGCTGCGTGACTTCCCCGAGGCCCCTGTGCTGCCCACCGGCTACACCGGCATGATCGTGGTCGCGCTCTTCCCGTTCTGGTTCCGCCGGATCATGGACAAGCGGGTGGTCGCCCACTACGACGGCGACCTGACGCTGGCCAACGTGCAGCCCGGCAAGCTGGAGAAGTTGCAGCGGAGGTTCCCTCCGCCCGCCCGGCACCGCGAACTCGACCTCACCGACGACCCGACCGCACACACCTTCACCAGTGAGGTGCTTGCCGCCCGCTGCCCCGGCTGCGGCTACACCTACCAGGTCGAGGTCGGCAACGAGTTGGAGGGATTCGCGGCCGGCACCGCCTGGGCCGAGATCCCCGGCGACTGGTGCTGCCCCGACTGCGGAGTGCGGGAGAAGGTCGACTTCGTCCCGCTGTCCAGCGCAGCCGTGTGACGCCTCACCCGCCCGTCGGCGGAGCCAGGAACGCGTCGTAGTACCGCAACGCCAACTCCAGCTCCGTCGGCGCGCGGCCGGCCGGGTGGCCGAGGAGTTCCTCGGCCTGGTTCACCCGGTACCGCACCGTGTTCTTGTGCACCATCAGCAACTTCGAGGCCCCGTCGACGCTGCCGGTGGACAGCAGGGCGTGCAGGGTCTGCCTCAACCGGGCGGGTCCCTCACCTTCGCCGGCGAGGTCGCCCAGGGTGCGCAGCACGAATCGGCGCGTCTCCTCTCCCGACTCGGCCAGCAGACACAGCAGCTCCACCTCCGAGTACAACGCCACGGACCGGATGCTCGCGGCCCGGAACGCGACCTTCTGCGCCTGCTGGGCCTCCTGATGGCTGACCCGGAAGCCGTCGATTCCGGCCAGTGGCGTGCCGACCGCCACGCTCATGCCCGCCTCGGCCAACCAGGAGGCACACCCGTGCACCCGGGAGAGATCCGGGGCGGACCTGGTGGCCAGCCAACACCACAGGTCGCGGCCGCCCGGGCTCACGATCAGCGGGTTCTTGGCGCCCACGGCGCGGGCCACCCGGTTCGCTGATTCGCGAAGGTCGGCGATGTGCTCCACGTGCTCGACGTGGAGCAGCAGCGCGGTGTTGTAGGACGAGAGCGGGTGCCCGCCGAGCATCGCCGAGAGTTCACGCGGCTCCTTGTCACTGCCGGCGAGGATCGCGCGCACCGCGTCGAGGCGTTGGGCGGCCGCGCCCTGGCGGATCCGGTCCCGTTCGGTCTGGAACACCCCCACCGAAGCCTCGATCGAGGCGTCGAGCCACGCGCTGGCGCGACTCCAGAAGAGGACCAGGAATCTCGCATCGTCCTGACTCTGCTCCCCGGCCCGACCCACGTTCGAGGCGATGTAGTCCCAGACGGCCTGCTGTGCGATCCGGTACACCCGGAACAGCAGGGTCAGTTCGTGCCCCCGATGCGCCAGCTCCGAGGCCAGGTCGATCGCCGCCTGGACCAGGTGCACCTCGCGGGGCGGTTCGCCCAGGCTGTTCAGGAAGGCCACCCAGTGCGCCCGGACCGCGGCGTGCACCGCTTGGGCCAACGCCGCGTCGTCGGCCACCTCCGGGCTCTGTGCCAGCACTGCGGTGGCGATGCCGTCGACCCACGAGTCCACTGAGCCTGCCTGCGACTCCCGGGCCACGAACTCCTGCACCCGTCGGCTCAACTCCGTCGTCTCCGCCACGGCGACCTCCTTGGGCGCAACGTACAACAGTCAGGGGAGAGTCGGCCGACAACGTCAACGTCGTGGCGGGAGGACGAGGCGCTATCGTCGCCGCCATGAGGGGCGTGCGACGTGGACCGAGGTTGCCGGGGGAGTGGCGATGAGGGTCGTCGAAAGGCAGACCCGGGTCGATGCTCCGATCGAGGCGGTCTGGGCCCGGGTGGTGACTCCGGAGGGGATCAACGACGAACTCCGGCCGGTGATGACGATGGGCATGCCCCGTGGTTCCGAAGGGGTCAACATCGACACCGTCGTAGTGGGCCGGCCCCTGGGCCGCGCCTGGCTTCGGCTCTTCGGGCTGATCCCCTTCGACTACGACGACCTGACCATCGTCGCCATCGAGCCGGGCCGCAGTTTCCACGAGCGGTCGACGATGCTCAGCATGCGGCATTGGGAGCATGAGCGGAGCCTGGCTCCCGAGGGTCCCGTAACGCTGGTCAGTGACCGGCTCACCTTCGCGCCACGGATCCCCGGCACGGGGGCCTTGATGGCTCGGGTGATCAGCGCGCTGTTCGGTCACCGGCATCGCCGGCTGCGCAGGTTCTTCAGCTGACCAGCCACCGGTGACGACACGGCACCGGTGGGCTACACCTCCATCGGGAGGTCGTTGTAGACCCCGGCCCACTCCTGCCCGGTGAGTTCGTGGATCGAGGCCATGATCTGGTCGGTGAGCTCGCGGCGGGCCCGGCCACGCGGGAGGGCGCGGTGCTCCTCGCTGACCGTGATCGGCGCACCGAAGCTGATCGACACCTTGACCAGGCGCGGCAGCCGCGAACCGATCGGCTGCAGCTTCTCGGTGCCGACCAGGCCGACGGGGACGACGGGTGCGCCCGAGGTCAGCGCGAGGTGCCCGACGCCGGTGCGGCCCCGGTAGAGCCGGCCGTCTCGGGAGCGGGTGCCCTCGGGGTAGATGCCGAACGCCTCGCCGCGGTCGAGCACCTGCAACGCGGTCTGCAGCGACTCCATCGCCGCCGCCGAGTCCGCCCTATCGACCGGCAGCATGCCCAGTCCCTCGAACCAGGCGCGCGACAGGGCTCCCTTGACTCCGGTTCCGGTGAAGTAGTCGGACTTGGCCAGGAAGGCCACCTTGCGTGGCACCACGATCGGGATCACCACCGAGTCGACGAAGCTGAGGTGGTTGCTGGCCAGGATCACCGGACCCGTCCGCGGCAGGTGGTGCAGGCCAGTGACCCGCGGCCGCCAGAGAGCCTTGGCCACGGGTGGAACCACGGAGTGCAGGGCACGGTAGATCACGTCGAGGACGTTAGGGGTTACCGATGGGTCGGCCTATTCGACGCGGGTGTCGCGCTGGCCGGCCACGACACGCCTAAGGCTTTTCTTGACTCGTTCAAGAAAAGGGCTAGGGTGGGGGCATGGCCGAGACCCCCGACCTCACCGAGATGCTGCGCGGTGCCGCGCTGCGGGTGACGAGGCCCCGGGTCGCGGTGCTGACCGCCGTACACAGTCACCCACACGCCGACACCGACGCGATCATCAAAGTGGTCCGGGCCGACCTCCCCGAGGTCTCCCACCAGGCCGTCTACGACTCGTTGCGCACGCTGACCGCGGCTGGTCTGGTACGCCGGATCCAGCCGTCCGGGTCGGTGGCCCGCTACGAGTCGCGGACCGGTGACAACCACCACCACGTGGTCTGCCGCGCCTGCGGTGCGATCGCCGACGTCGACTGCGCCGTCGGTCATGCCCCCTGCCTGACCGCCTCCGACGACCACGGCTTCAGCCTCGACGAGGCCGAGGTCGTCTATTGGGGGCTGTGCCCCCGCTGTGCGACACACCCGCCCACCTGACCCCCATCGTCCGAACCGATCAGCGCCCAACCGGAAGGAACCATGTCCGAGAACACAGAAGCCCTCGAGGTCAACGAGCCCAACGCGGGCGGCGGCTGCCCCGTCGCCCATGCCCTGCCGCACCCGACCCAGGGTGACGCCAACAGCCACTGGTGGCCGAACCGACTCAACCTGAAGCCGCTGGCCGCCAACCCCGCGGTGGGCGACCCGATGGGCGAGGACTTCGACTACGCCGCCGAGTTCAGCAGCCTGGACCTGGCGGCGGTGAAGCAGGACATCGAGGAGGTGCTCACCACCTCCCAGGACTGGTGGCCCGCCGACTTCGGCCACTACGGCCCGTTCATGATCCGGATGACCTGGCACGCCGCCGGCACCTACCGAGTCACCGATGGTCGCGGCGGCGGCAACACCGGCCAGCAGCGCTTCGCGCCGCTGAACTCCTGGCCCGACAACGTCAACCTCGACAAGGCCCGCCGACTGCTGTGGCCGGTCAAGAAGAAGTACGGCAAGAAGCTCTCCTGGGCCGACCTGTTCATCCTCGCCGGCAACGTGGCCCTGGAGTCGATGGGCTTCGAGACGTTCGGCTTCGCCGGTGGTCGCGAGGACGTCTGGGAGCCCGAGGGCGTCTACTGGGGTGCCGAGACCGAATGGCTCGGCAGCGGCAAGCGCATCCTCAACGAGGAGCGCGACCTGGAGGCGCCGCTCGGCGCCCACCACATGGGTCTCATCTACGTGAACCCCGAGGGCCCCGAGGGCAACCCGGACCCGCTCGCCGCAGCCCACGACATCCGCACCGCCTTCGCCCGGATGGCGATGAACGACGAGGAGACCGCGGCACTCATCGTCGGCGGCCACACCTTCGGCAAGGCGCACGGCGCGCACCCCGACGACAAGGTCGGCGTCGAGCCGGAGGGCGCACCCCTGGAGGCCCAGGGCTTCGGGTGGGCCAACGGCTACGGCACCGGCCACGGCGCGGACACGGTGAGCAGCGGGCTGGAGGTCACCTGGACCACTACGCCGACCCAGTGGAGCAACGGCTTCCTGGAGAACCTCTACGGCTACGAGTGGGAGCTCACCGAGAGCCCGGCCGGCGCCAACCAGTGGGTGGCCAAGGACGCCGAGGCGACCATCCCGGACGCCCACGTGCCCGGCAAGATGAACCTGCCGACGATGCTGACCACCGACCTGTCGCTGCGGTTCGACCCCGCCTACGGCGAGATCACCCGACGCTGGCTCGACCACCCCGAAGAGCTCGCCGACGCGTTCGCCCGGGCCTGGTTCAAGCTGACCCACCGCGACATGGGCCCGATCCAGCGCTACCTCGGCCCCGAGGTGCCCGACGAGGTGCTGCTGTGGCAGGACCCGCTCCCCGAGGCCGGCGACTACACGCTCACCGACGCCGACGTGGCTGCCCTCAAGGAGCAGATCCTGGCTTCGGGCCTGACGGTGTCGCAGCTGGTCTCG
Organism: Nocardioides limicola; assembly: GCF_016827675.1. Taxonomy (GTDB): domain Bacteria; phylum Actinomycetota; class Actinomycetes; order Propionibacteriales; family Nocardioidaceae; genus Nocardioides; species Nocardioides limicola. The sequence goes on from NZ_JAERJA010000004.1 coordinate 327,247, forward strand.
GTCGCCTGGGCCTCCGCGTCCACGCACCGGGTCAGCGACATGCGTGGCGGTGCCAACGGCGCTCGGATCGCCCTCGAGCCGCAGCGGGGCTGGGAGGTCAACAACCCGGCCCAGCTCGCCACCGTGCTGAACGCCCTCACGGGCATCCAGGAGGGCTTCGGCAAGCCGGTGTCGCTGGCGGACCTGATCGTCCTCGGCGGTGCTGCGGCCATCGAGAAGGCTGCCGGTGACGCCGGCCACGCCGTCACCGTCCCGTTCACCCCGGGCCGGGTCGACGCCAGCCAGGAGCAGACCGACGTGGAGTCGTTCGCCTACCTGGAGCCGGTGGCCGACGGGTTCCGCAACTACGTCGGCAAGCACGCCGACCTGCCGGCCGAGTACCACCTCGTCGACCGGGCCAACCTGTTGTCGCTGAGCGCCCCGGAGATGACCGCCCTGGTCGGCGGGCTGCGGGTGCTCGGGGCCAACTACGACGGCTCCGACACCGGCGTACTGACCGACCGTCCGGGCACGTTGACCAACGACTTCTTCGTGAACCTGCTCGACCTGGGGCGCACCTGGAAGCCGGTCGACGGTGCAGGGTCTGACGCGACCCGTTACGAGTGCACCGACGACGCCACCGGCGCCACCCTGTGGACCGGCAGCCGGGTCGACCTGGTCTTCGGCTCGAACTCCGAGCTGCGGGCACTCGCCGAGGTCTACGCCAGCGACGACGCCTCCGAGAAGTTCGTGGCCGACTTCGTCGCCGCCTGGGCCAAGGTGATGGACCTGGACCGCTACGACCTCACCTGAGAAATGGGGAAGGGCCCGTGACGCGTGCGCCAGCACGCGTCACGGGCCCTTCCCCATTTCCCCGCCGAGTTGGGCCTTATCCGCGCCGAGTTGGGTCTTGTTCGCATCGAGTTGGGTGGCGTCGCCACCCGGGGGGGTAGGCAGGCTTCTTCTCCAGGGCGCCGAGTGCTCCGTCCTCGCCGGGCAGGTCGGGGAGGGTGCTGATAGCCTCCCCGCACGTCGTGGTGACGGGAAGCCGGTGCAAAGCCGGCGCGGCCCTCGCCACTGTGACCGCCGAGTCCGACGACCTCACCGGTGCTGAAAAGGCAGCGGGGCCACTGGGTGCAGACCTGGGAAGGCCGGTCGGAGGGTGATGACGCGGGAGCCAGGAGACCGATCACGACGGAATGCACATCCACGAGGGTTTGGAGAAGAAATTGCGCAGTCGACCCCTGCATGCCGTCGTCTCGGTCACCGTCGCCGCCGTGCTGGCCGGATGCGCAGGAGCGCCCGAGCGCCCCGCCGCGGCTAGCATCGAGGCCAGCGGGTTCCCGCACGAGCTGAGTTCGTGCGGCTTCACCGTGACGCTGCCGAGCCCGCCCACCGCGGTGGTCACGATGAATCAGACCGCCACCGAGATCGTCCTGGCCCTCGACGCCGCCGATCAACTGGCCGGCACCGCCTACCTCGACGACGAGATCGCCGAGCAGTGGCAGGAGGCCTACGACGCGGTGCCGGTGCTCGCGGACCAGTACGCCGACTCCGAGACCATCCTTGCCGCCGGCGCCGACCTGGTCATCGGCTCCTGGATCAGTGCCTTCAGCGACGAGGCGGCCGGCAGCCGCGAGGCGCTGCGCGACAGCGGGATCGCCTCCTACCTGTCCCCGTTCAGCTGCGAGGACCCCGACGCCCGGGCCGCAGTGAACTTCGACAGCGTCTGGGCCGAGATCGCCGACATCGCCACCGCCCTCGGGGTACCCGAGCGGGCGGAGCAGCTCAAGGCCGACCAGCAGGACGCCCTGGCACGACTGGCCGACCAGGCGCCGGGCGCGGGCCTCAACATGTTCTGGTACGACTCCGGGGACAAGTCGGCGTACGCCGGCACCGGCGACGGCGGCCCGCAGATCATCATCGACGCCGTCGGAGGGACCAACATCTTCGCCGACGTGCCCGGCAGTTGGGCCGACGTCTCCTGGGAGCGGGTCGTCGCCGCCGACCCCGATGTGATCGTGCTCGCCGACGCCGGTTGGTCCTCGGCGCAGGACAAGATCACGCACCTCGGGAACGACCCGGTGCTCTCCCAGTTGCGGGCCGTCGAGGCGGGTGCCTTCGTGATCGTGCCGTTCTCCGAGACGGTCCCGGGCGCCCGGATGCTGCAAGGCGTCGAGCGAGTCGCCGCGCAACTGGCCGACCTGGGCCGATGACCTCCCTCGCCCAGGTACGCCGGGCTCGTCGCGAGGTGAGTACGACGGCAGCCGTGGTCGTCCTCACCGGCGCGTTGCTGCTCAGCATGGCCGTCGCCGCCGGAGTCGGCGCAGTCTCGATCCCCCTCGACACCGTCTTCTCGGTCGTGGCCCGCCGGCTCGGGCTCGGCTCCTTCGACGCCGTCACCGTGCTCGAGGACCAGATCGTCTGGCAGTTGCGGATGCCGCGGGTGCTCGGCGCGGCCGCGACCGGCGCCGGGCTCGCGGTGGTCGGTGCGGTGCTGCAGTCCCTGACCCGCAACGACCTGGCCGACCCGTTCCTGCTCGGCGTCTCCAGCGGAGCGACCGTCGGAGCGGTGGCAGTGCTCATCCTCGGCTTCTCGATCGCCGGGCTGGCCGGTGGCGCGATGCTGACCGTGGGTGCCTTCATCGGCGCGATCGCCGCGCTGGTCGTGGTGGTCGCGCTCGCGACCGGACGGTCCGGATCGCTGCCGCCGACCCGGACGGTGCTCGCCGGCGTGGTGGTCGGCCAGATCTGCGCCGCCGCCACCGCATTCATCGTGATCGCCTCCGGCCAGGGCGACGCAGCACGCCGCGTGCTCTCCTGGACGCTGGGCTCCATGGCCGGCCTGCGCTGGCCCTCGGCGATCTTCCTGGCCGTCGTCGCGGTGCTCGCGGTGCTGGTGATCCGGTCCAGTGCCCGACAGTTGGACGCGTTCGCGTTCGGGGACTCCTCGGCCCGGTCACTGGGGGTCGCCACCGAGCGGCTGCGCTGGCTGCTGCTGGTCGGCACCGCCCTGGTCACCGCCTGCCTGGTCGCCTACACCGGCGCCATCGGCTTCGTCGGACTGGTGGTGCCGCACGTGGTCCGGATCATCTGCGGACCGCTGCACCAGCGGCTGATCCCGGTCGCCGCACTGGCCGGTGCGGTGCTGCTGGTCTGGGCGGACACGCTCGCCCGCAGCGTCGTCGCCGGCCAGGAGATCCCGATCGGCGTCGTCACCGCCGCAGTCGGAGCGCCGATCTTCGCGATCCTGCTGCGTCGCCAGGCGAGGCTCTCATGAGGCTCCGAGCCAGCAGCCTCAGCTGGCAACTCCCGGGCCGTCACGGCGGCCGGATGATCATCGACGGGGTCGACCTGGACGTCGCGCCGGGCTCGTTCACCGGCCTGCTCGGCCCCAACGGATCGGGGAAGTCCAGCCTGCTCAGCGTGGTCAGCGGGCTACGCCGCCCCACCCGCGGCACGGTGCGCCTCGGCGACGACGACCTGCACCGGCTGCGACCCCGCGAGCGTGCCCGCCGGATCGCCCTCGTCGAGCAGCACGCCGCCACCGGCCTGGAGTTGACGGTGCGGCAGGTCGTCGAGCTCGGCCGGGTGCCGCACGCGGGTCGCGGGATCGACAACGCCGGCATCGTCGCCGAAGCGATGAAGTTGGCCCGGGTCGGCGAGTTGGCGGACCGGAGCTGGCAGACCCTCAGCGGCGGCGAACGGCAACGGACCCACCTGGCCCGGGCGCTGGCCCAGCAGCCGCAGGTGCTGCTGCTCGACGAACCCACCAACCACCTCGATCTGGGTCACCAGCTCGACTTCCTGGCCTGTGTCCGCGGGCTCGGCATCACCACCATCGCCGCGCTCCACGATCTGGATCTGGCTGCGGCCTACTGCGACCGGCTGGTGGTGCTCCAGGCCGGCCGGATCGTCGCCGACGGTGACGTCGCCGCGGTGCTCACCCCGGAGCTGCTCGCCGACGTCTACGGCGTACGAGCCACCGTGCAGGCGCATCCGCACACCGGCAGGCCGCAGATCTGCTGGCACCCCGGAGGCGTCGATGACTGAGGTGGTCGTGGTCGGGCTCGCCGTCTCGGACCCGGTGCACGCGTCGGCGTTGCGGCGACTCGACGGGCACGTCGCGTTCCTGCAACTGGCCAGACCCGCGCTGGTCGACGTGCTCACCGAGCTCGCGGACACCGGCGCCGAGCGGGTCGTGCTGGTCGGGTTCACCGCGTCCGGGCAGTCGTTGCGGTCGTGGCTGCGGCGGGTGGCCAGCCACTGGCTGCGTGAGTACGACGGCCCGCTCCCCGAAGTCGCGATGGCCGTGGATGTGCTCACCGACGCCGACCCCGAACAGCTCGCCGCGGCGCTCACCCGGACCCGGCCACTGACCGACGACGCGCCCGGACTGACCAACCCCGCCTGGGAGGAGGTGCCCGGCTTCCGGCATCAGGTCTTCGTCTGTCGAGGGCCCCGGTGTGCCGCCCGCGGGGCCGGGGAGACGGCCGCCGCGTTGACGTCGGCCCTGATCCGCCACGGCCTCGGCGACGACGACGTGCTGGTCACCCAGACGGGCTGCCAGTTCCCCTGCAACCACGCGCCGGTGGTCAGCGTGCACCCCGACGACACCTGGTACGGCCGGATGGAGGCGGCCGAGACCGACCGGCTCGTCACCGGGCACCTGATCGCCGGCGGTCGATTGGCCGACCGGCGGATCCGCTGAGCAACGCCCCACGGGTGCGCAGCGCCTACTCTTGCGGCATGCCGCACCAGAGCGCAGCCCACCGGGCCTGGATCGACGAGGCGGTACGCCGGGTGGAGGCGGACGCGCAACGGTCCGCCGACACGCACCTGCACGTCGTACCCCTGCCCGGCGAGCCGGGCGTCCAGCTCTATCTCAAGGACGAGTCGGTGCACCCCACCGGCAGCCTCAAACACCGGCTCGCCCGCTCGCTCTTCCTCTACTCCCTGTGCAACGGCTGGTTGCACGCGGACTCGGTGGTGGTCGAGGCCTCCAGCGGCTCCACGGCAGTCTCCGAGGCCTACTTCGCCCGACTGATCGGGCTGCCCTTCGTGGCGGTGATGCCGCGCACCACCAGCCCGGAGAAGGTGGCGCTCATCGAGTGGCACGGCGGCCGCTGCCACTTCGTCGACCACGCCGGGCAGGTGTACGACGAGGCCCGCCGACTCGCCGCCGACTGCGGCGGGCACTACCTGGACCAGTTCACCTACGCCGAGCGGGCCACCGACTGGCGGGGCAACAACAACATCGCCGAGTCCATCTTCGAACAGTTGCGCGCCGAACCGCACCCGGTGCCCACCTGGATCGTGGTCTCGGCAGGCACCGGCGGCACCGCCGCCACCATCGGCCGCTACCTGCGCTACCGCCGGCACCCCACCCGGCTGCTGGTCGCCGACCCGGAGGGATCGGCGTTCCTGGACGGCTGGCTGACCGACTCGACCGACGTCCACCTCGACACCGACTCCAGGATCGAGGGGATCGGCCGGCCACGGGTCGAACCGTCCTTCGTTGCCGGCGTGGTCGACGACATGGTCCGCGTCCCCGACGCCGCCTCGATCGCCACCATGCGCTGGGTGAGCGGCCGGCTCGGTCGCAGTGTCGGCGGCTCCACCGGCACCAACGTGTGGGCCGCGCTCGGGGTGATCGAGCAGATGCGCAGCCGTGGCGAGAGCGGCAGCGTGATCAGCCTGATCTGCGACGGGGGAGAGCGCTACGCCTCCACCTACTACGACGACGACTGGCTGCGGGCGCACGGCATCGACATCGGCCCTCACCTGGCGCAGTTGGCCGAGTACGACGACACCGGCCGCTGGGCGTAGCGTGGTGGCCGTGCGGACGCCGGACTTCAGCGAACAACAACTGCTCGACGGGCTCAGCGCAGCCGCCGCCGAGCTGGGAGAACCGCTCACCAGCACGGCGTACGACGCGTGGCAGCGGCCGCGGGCAGCCGCCTCGCCGGCGCTGCTGATCCGCCGCTTCGGCTCCTGGAACGCCGCCTGCGCCGCTGCCGGTGTGGCCACCAACAAGACCCGCTCCACCACGCGGCGCTGGTCCGACGAGGACCTGGTCGACCTGGTGGCGGAGTACCTGGCCTGGTCAGAAGGCAGTGGCAGCTTCGCGGGCTACTCCGCCTGGGCGAAGGGCCGCGAAGGCGTGCCCAGTGGCGCCACCCTGCGGCAACGCTTCCCGAAGTGGAGCGAGATCAAGGCGCGCGCCCAGGGCTTGTCCGACTGAGGCTGGCGCGGCGGGACTCGGCAGCCTAGATTCGATCCATGGAGGTCCCACACCGCGACGTACACACCCGCCGGATCCGGTTCACCTATCCGGCCGGTTCGCTGCGCCGTCACTACGTCGACGGTGACCTGGTGATGAGCCACGTGGTGGCAGTGCTGTCAGCGACCTTCCCGCCGGGGGAGGACTTCTTCGTCCGGTCGGTACGCCGGTACGCCGACCGGGTCACCGACCCGGAACTGCAGGCGCAGGTGCGCGGCTTCATCGGCCAGGAGGTCACCCACGGCCGCGAGCATGTGGAGCTCAACGAGCGGCTGCAGGAGATGGGCTACCCCACCCGGAAGGTCTCCGCGTTCGTGAAGTGGGCGCTCGAGGATGCCGAGAAGCGGGTGCCGGGCCGGCTCTGCCTGGCCTACACCGCCGCCTTGGAGCACTACACCGCAACGATCGCCGAGTGCCTGCTCAGCAAGCCCGAGGCGCAGCGGCTGCTCGGCGACACCGAGGTCCGCAACATCCTGCTCTGGCACGCCCTGGAGGAGTCCGAGCACAAGGCGGTCGCCTTCGACGTCTACCGGGCGGTCGGCGGCACCGAGCGGATGCGCCGGTGGGGCTTCCGGATCATGTCCGTGGGGCTGATCGGGCTGGTGATCGGGGCCACCAAGTTGTCCATGGCGTTCACCGACCGTGCTTCCTACAACCCGGTCCGGTTGTTGCGGAGCCTGTGGGCGCTGCGGCGCTCACCGTTCCTGGCCAGGGATGTGCGGGAGCAGTTGCGGGCCTACACCCGTGACGGCTTCCACCCCGACGACTTCGACAACACCGAACTGGTGGAGCGGTGGCGCACTGAACTCTTCGGCCCCGACGGCCGCCTCCGCGATCACCTCACCTGACGAGGTCTCACATCTGGTCGGTCGAGGTGTGAGATCTTGTCCGCCGAGGTGTCACATCTGGGCGGTCGAGGTGTGAGAATTCAGATCCAGCCCCGGAACCAGATCCGCTCCAGCCACTGGCTGTGGGTGAGCAGTCCGTTGGTCCAGATCGGCCAGAACCACGCGAAGTTGATCACCACCAGCACCAAGAACGTGCCGACCGCGACCGTGCCCGCCGTACGTCGAAGACTCGGCCCCCGGGCGGGCCCGATGAGCACCCCTGCCGCGAGCGTCAATGCGATCACGGTGAACGGCAGGATCGTGATGGCGTAGAAGTAGAAGATCGGCCGGTCGTCGTACCCGAACCAGGGCAGCCAGGTGGTGGCCAGCCCCACCACCGGCACCGCGAACCGCCAATCGCGGCGCGCCGCCCACCAGACCACGGCGAAGAGCAGAGCCCCCACCCCCACCCACCACAGCACCGGTGTGCCGATCAGCAGCACTTGGCGCAGGCAGGTCGATTCGGCCGCTGCCGAGCAGCCCTGCTCGCCGGGCTGGATGTCGAGATGCACCTCCACGCCCACCGGCCGCTCCAGGATCAACCACCCCGCCGGATGGGACTGGTAGGTGTGCTCGGAGTCGTCGAGGAAGTGCGCATGGAACGTGTACACGTCCCGGTGGTAGTAGGCCAGCGAGCGTAGCGACCTGGCCAGCCGCTCGACGCCCTCAGCCGGCGGCAGGTCGGCGGTCGGCCAGGGCTCCCGGTCCTGGAAGGTGGCGTACTGGGTCGCCGAATAGGCGTCCTCGTACTTCTCCGCGTGCGCCAACCAGCCACCCCAGGACGCGACGTACACGACGAAGGCGACGCCGACGAGTTGGACGAACGCGGGTACGCCGCCGACCACCGCGCTCTTCCAGATCGCCCATCGCACTCCGATCGCACGCTGAGCACCCGAGTCCCATGCCCAGACCAGGAGGCCGAAGCCGGCCAACGGCACCAACGCGCTCCACTTGGTGCCCACCGCCAGACCGAAGGCGACGCCACCGAGGAGCAGCCAGGGGCGGAACCACTCGCCGGCCAGCGGACCCATCCGCCAGGGGGTGTCGAGCTCGCGGGCGGCCACCCGGACGGCGAGTCGGGCCCGGGTGCGTTGCCGGTCCGCGACCACACAGTGCACGCCGCACAGCAGCCAGAACGCCGCGAAGATGTCCAGCAGCGCGAGCCGGGACAGCACCAGATGGAGTCCGTCGAAGCAGAGCAGCAGCCCGGCGAAGACCCCGAACCAGTCCGACCCGGTGAGGCGGCGGGCCAGCCGGACCATCACCACCACCATCAGCGCCCCAGTGATCGCCGCGCTGATCCGCCAGCCGAAGGGCGTCATCCCGAAGGCCCACTCGCCCCACGCGATCATCCACTTGCCGACCTCGGGGTGCACCACCATCGTCGGCGTGTCCGTCCAGACCCCGTCCGGCCCGGTGCCGGTGGTGATCCCGTGCAGGATCAGCTCGTTGGCGTCGTCGACGTACCGGCGTGACCAGCCGTGGTTGAGCATCGACCAGGCGTCCTTGGCGTAGTACGTCTCGTCGAACGAGAACGACGCCGGCGTGCCGAGGTCCTTCAGACGCAGCGCCAACGCGAGCAGGCCCACTGCCGCGGCGGCGGACCAACTGCGTACGGCGCTCACGAGCGCCACCCTACGACTGCGATGATCGGCCCATGCAGACAACCGGTGTCCTGGTGCTGGCGGCCACTCCGATCGGACGGACCGCCGATGCGCCGGCCCGGCTCGCCGATGAGTTGGCGACGGCGGACGTGGTGGCGGCCGAGGACACCCGGCGGCTCCGGCGGTTGCTCGGTGACCTGGGCGTCACCTTGTCTGGGCGGGTGGTGTCGTACTTCGAGGGCAACGAGGAGGCCCGGACACCGGACCTGCTGGCGGCGCTGCAGGCGGGGGAGCGGGTGCTGCTGGTGACCGACGCCGGGATGCCGAGCGTCTCGGACCCGGGGTACCGGATCGTGGCGGCTGCGGTGGCGGCCGGGATCCGGGTGACCGCGGTGCCGGGCCCCTCAGCGGTGCTGACCGCGTTGGCTGTCTCCGGGCTGGCCTCGGACCGGTTCTGCTTCGAGGGGTTCCTGCCGCGCAAGGCCGGTGAGCGGTCGCGGCGGTTGGCCGACCTGGCGAACGAAGCCCGCACGATGGTCTTCTTCGAGGCGCCGCACCGGACGGAGGCGGCGTTGACGGCGATGGTCGAGGCGTTCGGAGCCGATCGGGCCGCGGCCGTGTGCCGGGAGCTGACCAAGACCCACGAAGAGGTGCGCCGCGGCGGCTTGGCGGAGTTGGTGGCCTGGGCGTCCGAGGGGGTCCGCGGTGAGGTGACCTTGGTGGTCGCCGGGGCCGACGGGGCGCCGACGGTCGACTCCGACCCGGACTCGTTGCGGGCCGCGGTGGCCGCGTTGGAGGCGACCGGAGTGGAGCGGAAGCAGGCGATCAGGGACGTGGCGAGGCGGGCCGGGCTGCCCAAGCGTGAGGTGTACGACGCCGTCCACCGCTGAGTTGGGCCCCATCCGCGTCGAATTGGGCCGTATCCGCGTCGAGTTGGGCCTTGAACGTGTCGAGTTGGGCCTTGTGCGGCAGGATCGCAGCCGTGGAACCCCTCATCTTCGACGCAGACCTCTGGCTCTGGGACGGCGAAGCGGCCTGGGTGTTCCTCACCGTGCCAGGTGACGTCGGTGAGGAGATCCGGATGCTCGCCGGGCCACCCCGCGGATTCGGATCGGTGCGGGTTGAGGTGAACGTAGGCGCGACCAGTTGGCGGACCTCGGTCTTTCCGGACAAGGAGCACGGCTTTCTGCTCCCGGTCAAGAAGGCGGTACGCCGTGCCGAGGGGATCGATGTCGGCGATCGGGTCGAAGTCGCCCTGACGGTGGTCGACTCCGCCTGACCCGTCGTACCGTGCTCTCATGCGGCCCCGAGTCTCGCTGGCCACTGTGTGCCTCAACTGCGCCGATGCGCACGAGTTGGGGAGGTTCTGGTCCGCGTTCCTCGGCTGGCCGATCACCCGCACCGAGCCGCACTGGGTGCTGCTGCGAGATCCCGAGGGTCACACCGGCATCTCCTGTCAGGCTGAGGCGGATTACGTTCCCCCGGTGTGGCCGGCAGCGGCCGGCGAACCCCAGATGCAGATGCACCTGGACCTCCTCGTCGACGACCTCGAAGCAGCGGTGGCGCACGCGGTGGCCTGTGGGGCCCGGTTGGCGCGGTGGCAGCCTCAAGCCGGAGTCAGGGTGCTCATCGATCCGGCAGGGCATCCCTTCTGCTGCTTCGAGGACTGAACCGTTACGGCCCAACTCGGCGCGGATACGGCCCAAGTCGGCGCGGATGGGGCCCATGTCGGCGCGGATGGGGCCCAAGTCGGTGGATACGGTGGGTGGGTGAACGACCAGCCCACCCGAGCCCGCGCGGCCACTGAGGAGAAGAGCGGCAGCAGCCGGGATCGGTCCCGACCGCCGGCTCCCGAGCCGCTGCCGCACCCGGTGATCGACAACCATTGCCACCTCGACATCGCCGACGGTCCGGCCGACGGGTGGCTGGACACTCGCGCCGCCCTGGACGAGGCTGCCCGGGTCAACGTCACCCGGGTGGTCCAGATCGGCTACGACCTGGTCTCCTCCCGCTGGTCGGTGACTGCTGCCCAGGCCCACCCGGAGATCGTCGCCGGCGTCGCTCTGCACCCCAACGAAGCGCCCAAGCATGCCGCCGCCGGCGACTTCGAGGAGGCGTTCGCCGAGATCGAGCAGCTCGCCACCGCCGCCGGGGTCCGGGCAGTCGGGGAGACCGGCCTGGACACCTTCCGCACCGGCGAGGACGGACGCGCCGCCCAGGAGGAGAGCTTCCGGCGGCACATCGAGCTGGCCAAGCGCCTCGACAAGACCCTGGTCATCCACGACCGCGACGCCCACGAGGACGTGCTCCGGGTGGTCAACGAGGAGGGAGCTCCCGACCGGTGGGTGATGCACTGCTTCTCCGGGGACGCGGACTTCGCCCGACGCTGCCTCGATGCGGGCGCGTACCTCAGCTTCGCCGGCACGGTCACCTTCAAGAACGCCCCCGACCTGCGTGAGGCCGCCGCGGTGACGCCCGGAGATCGGCTCCTGGTGGAGACGGACGCGCCGTTCCTGACGCCGATGCCCTACCGCGGCCGCCCCAACGCGTCGTACCTGATGCCGCACACGCTGCGGCTCCTCGCCGACCTGCGCACCCAGGATCTGACCGAGCTCTGCGCGGCCGTGGAGGCGAACACCTTCGCCGCCTTCGGCGGCGCCTGGTGACCTGACGCCGGGCCTGTCGCCGGCCCGGCACCGACCTGACACCGGCCCCGGCACCCACCTGACACCGGCCCCGGCACCCGCCCGCCCCTGGGCGGGATGTGGGCTGAGGCAAGGCTGGCCTTAGTATGGAGTCACGATGTCTGCGACCCCCGAGCTCTCGGCAGTGCCGGCCGCGACGGCCCCGCCGAGCCGCCGTGGCCGTCGTGCCCCGCTCCCACACCCGATCCTGGTGCTGCCCGCGGTGCTGGTGGCGCTGTTCGCGCTGATCCCGGTCGCCTACCTGGTGATCCGCGCCGGCGACGCCGGCTGGGCCCGGGCCTTCGAGATCCTGTGGCGGGAACGGACGCTGGACCTGGTGCTGCGCAGCCTGTGGCTGACCTTCTCGGTGACCTTCTGCTGCCTGGTGATCGGGGTCGGCCTGGCCGCCCTGGTCACCCGCACCGACCTGCCGTTCCGTCGCAGCATCACCGTCCTGGCCGCGCTGCCGCTGGCCGTCCCCAGCTACGTCGCCGCCTATGCCTGGATCTCCACCTTCAGTCAGAGCGCCGGCTACTGGGGGGCGCTGCTGGTGCTCACCCTGTGCACCTACCCCTACGTGTTCCTCCCGGTCGCGGCGGTGCTCCGCCGCACCGACACCGGCCTGGAGGAGGTGGCCCGTTCGCTCGGCCGGTCGGGGCCGCGCACCTTCTTCACCGTCACCCTGCGCCAGGCCCGGCCGGCGATGGCCGCCGGTTCACTGCTGGTCGCGCTCTACACCCTCAGTGACTTCGGTGCCGTCTCGCTGCTGCGGTACGACGTGTTCACCCGGGTGATCTACACCTCCTACCGGGCAAGCTTCGATCGCACCCCCGCCGCCGTGCTGGCCCTGCTGCTGGTGGTGATCACCGTCGCCATCACGGTGGCCGAGTCCCGCAGCCGTGGCCGTGCCGAGCAGGCTCGGGTCGGGGCCGGCGTGAACCGACCACCGACCATGGCCACGCTGTCGTTGAGGCAACGGGTCGCCGCGCTCGCCGGAGTCGGTGTGGTGGCCGGGCTGGCGCTCGGCTTCCCCGCGGTGGTGCTGACCGGCTGGCTGTTGCGCGGCCAGAGTGCCGGCATCGACGTCGGGCGACTGGTGCCGGCCGCCGGGTCGACGCTCTACGTCTCCGCGCTCGGGGCGCTGGTCGCGGTGCTGATGGCGCTGCCGGTCGGCATCCTCGCGGCCCGGTCCCGGCACCGGCTGGTGCGGGTCACCGAGCACGCGACCTATGCCGGCCACGCGCTGCCCGGCCTGGTGGTGGCGCTGGCGATGGTCTTCTTCGGCATCCGGGTGGTGCCGGGCATCTATCAGCAGGTGCCGCTGCTGGTGATCACCTACGCGATCCTCTTCCTGCCGGCGGCCGTCGGGGTGGTCCGCGCCTCGGTGGCCCTGTCCAGCCCGCGCACCGAGGAGATGGCCCGATCGCTGGGCAAGTCCCAACTCGGGGTGCTGCGCAGCGTCACCATCCCGCTGGCCGCGCCCGGCATCGGCGCCGGCGCTGCGTTGGTGATGCTGACCTGCATGAAGGAGCTGCCGGCGACGCTGCTGCTGCGGCCCACCGGGATGGACACCCTGGCCACCCGGCTGTGGACGCACACGGCCGTTGCCGAGTACGCCGCAGCGGCACCGTACGCTGCCGTGCTGGTGGTGCTTGCGGTGATCCCGACGTTGATGCTGGCCCGGGAGCAGATCGGCCTGCGCCCCGTCCGAGGGCCCCGCGCCCCCCGTCCCGAGGAGGCATCCACGTGAGCGAACTGCGTGTCACCGGCCTGTACAAGGCCTTCGGCGACACTCCGGTGCTGCGCGGTGTCGACCTGTCGGTCGCCCAGGGGTCGCTGACCGCGGTGCTGGGCCCGTCCGGGTGCGGCAAGACCACTCTGCTGCGGGTGATCGCGGGCTTCGAACGACCGGATGCCGGGTCGGTCCGGCTCGGCGACGTCGAGGTGTGCGGCAGGGGCCGCACGGTGCCCCCGGAGAAGCGCCGGGTGGGTGTGGTGCCGCAGGAGGGCAGCCTCTTCCCGCACCTGAGTGTGGCCGAGAACGTCGGCTTCGGGGCGTCCCGCAGGGCGCCGGGACGGGCCACCCGGATCAGCACACTGCTCGAGCTGGTCGGTCTGGCCGGCTTCGAGCAGCGCCGCCCCCATGAACTCTCCGGCGGCCAGCAGCAGCGGGTCGCGCTGGCCCGGGCCCTGCTCCCCGGCCCGGAGGTGGTGCTCCTGGACGAACCGTTCAGCGCCCTGGATGCCGGGTTGCGGCACGCCGTCCGCGACGACGTGCGCGACGCCCTGCACGAGGTCGGCGCCACCGCCCTGCTGGTCACCCACGACCAGGAGGAGGCGCTGAGCATCGCCGACGAGGTGGCGGTGATGCGGGACGGGCTGGTGGTCCAGCACGGCACCCCCGAGCAGGTGTATCTCGAGCCCGCAGACCTGGCGGTGGCCCGCTTCGTCGGCGAGGCGATCGTGCTGGAGGCGCGCGGCGACGCGTCGATGGCCTCGACGGCGTTGGGTGAGCTGAAGCTGCGCGGCAGCGCCGAACGGGGGGCCACCGGTCAGGTGATGATCCGCCCCGAGCAGGTGCACCTCGTCAAGGTCGGTGACGGCATCCCGGCCACGGTGCAGCGCGCGGTCTTCCACGGCCACGACACCACCGTGCACCTGAGCGTCTCGCCGCCGATGGTGGACGCGGTGGAGTTGGTGTGCCGGATCCAGGGTGCGCTCCCCGAGGCCAGTGAGGTGGCGATCCGGGTCGACGGAGCGGTGGCCTGGTTCCCTCGCTGAGGCGGGTGGCAGGATGGTCGGGTGACGATCATCGCTGCTGCTGACGGATCCGCTCTCGGCAACCCCGGCCCGGCCGGATGGGCCTGGTACGCCGACGACGAGCGGTGGGCTGCCGGTGGCTGGCCACACGGCACCAACAACATGGGTGAGCTGACCGGCGTACTCGACCTGTTGCAGCAGACCGCGCACCTGGACGAGGACCTGCACGTCATCTGCGACAGCACCTATGCGATCAAGACGATCACCGAGTGGATGCCGGGCTGGAAGCGCCGTGGCTGGCGCAAGGCGGACAAGAAGCCGGTGGCCAACCTCGACATCGTCCAGGCGCTGGATGCCGCGATGGTCGGCCGTCGGGTCAGCTTCGAGTGGGTCAAGGGGCACGCCGGGCATCCGCTGAACGAGGCCGCCGACCGACTGGCCAATGCCGCCGCCGTCTCGTTCCGCGACGGCGCCGCCCTGCTCGCTGGACCGGGCTGGCCGGGAGCCCGGCCCGCACAGCCCCGGTCCCACCCTGCTCAGGCCGGCCGTACCCCCGAGCCGGGGCCGTTCGAGGACGAGCCGGCACTCTTCTGAGCGCCGCCTCCACACACAGGAGTCAGCAGTGACCGGAGCGCCGGAGACCGACATCGACGAGGCCGACCTGGTGGTGGGCCAGCCGACCGACCACGTGGCCGGTCCGAAGGCGGTGGCCATCGCTCTGAAACGGGCCGCTACCCAGATGGGTCCGGCTCGGGCCACGAGGGCGCTGACCGCGCTGAACCAGGTCGACGGGTTCGACTGCCAGGGCTGCGCCTGGCCCGACCCCGAGCACCGGCACAAGGCCGAGTTCTGCGAGAACGGCGCCAAGGCGGTGGCCGAGGAGGCCACCGGGCGCTTGATCGGCGCCGAGTTCTTCGCCGCACATCCGCTGGAGTCGCTGCGCACCCGCACCGACCACTGGCTCGGACAGCAGGGCCGGGTGGCCGAGCCGATGGTGCTGCGGCCGGGGGAGAGCCACTACACGCCGATCACCTGGGACGACGCCTTCGCGTTGATCGGGGAGGAGTTGCGCGGGCTGGCCTCGCCGGACGAGGCGATCTTCTACACCTCCGGCAAGACATCCAACGAGGCGGCCTTCTGCTATCAGCTCTTCGCCCGGGCCTTCGGCACCAACAACCTCCCCGACTGCTCGAACATGTGTCATGAGTCCACCTCGGTCGCCCTCGGCGAGACGATCGGCATCGGCAAGGGGTCGGTGAGCCTGGAGGACGTGCACACCGCCGAACTGATCGTGGTCGCCGGCCAGAACCCCGGCACCAACCATCCGCGGATGCTCAGCGCGCTGGAGCAGGCCAAACGCAACGGCGCCCGGATCGTCTCGATCAACCCGCTCCGCGAAGCCGGACTGGTCCGGTTCAAGAACCCGCAGCACCCCCGCGGCGTCGTCGGTCGGGGCACCGTGCTGGCGGATCTGCACGTGCCGGTCCGGGTCAACGGGGATCTGGCACTGTTCCGGGGCATCGCGGCCCGACTGCTGGAGTGGGACGCGCTGGACCGTGCGTTCATCGACACCCACACCCACGGTTTCGACGAGTACGCCGAGTTGCTGCGGGCCGTGGACTGGGCCGAGCTGGAGCGTGGCTCGGGGTTGAGCGTCGAGCAGATCACCGAGGTGGCCGAGTTCTTCCGCGACTCCAAGGCCACGGTGCTGTGCTGGGCGATGGGGCTGACCCAGCACCGCAACTCGGTGGCGGTGATCGCCGAGGTGGTGAATCTGGCGCTGCTGCAGGGCAACATCGGCAAGCCCGGTGCCGGGCTCTGCCCGGTGCGTGGCCATTCCAACGTCCAGGGGGATCGGACGATGGGCATCTGGGAGCGGCCACCGGCCGCGTTCCTGGACGCGTTGGCCGCCGAGTTCGGCATCGAGCCCCCGCGCGAGCATGGGTACTCGACCGTGGAGGCGATCGCGGCGCTGCGTGACGACCGGGCGCGCGTCTTCATCGGGATGGGCGGCAACTTCGTCGCCGCCGCCCCGGACACCGTCGCCACCGAGGCCGCGATGGCTCGGGCCGACCTGACCGTGCATGTCTCGACCAAGCTGAACCGGTCGCACGTGGTCACCGGCCGGACCGCGCTGATCCTGCCCGCCCTGGGGCGCAGCGAGCGGGACCTCACCGGAGGTCGGGAGCAGCGGGTCACCGTCGAGGATTCGATGTCGGCGGTGCACGCGTCCAGGGGTCCGCTGACGCCGGCCTCGCCGCACCTGCGGTCCGAGGTCGACATCGTCTGCTCGATCGCCGAGGCGACCCTGGGCGACGACTCGTCGCTGCCGTGGTCACAGTTCCGTGCCGACTACTCCCGGATCCGGCAGAGCATCGGCCGGGTGGTCCCGGGCGCTGCGGCGTACGCGGAGAAGGTGGACGTCCCCGGTGGCTTCGTGATGCCGCATCCGCCGCGGGACACCCGCACCTTCCCGACCGCGCTCGGCAAGGCGGTCTTCACCGCCAGCCCGGTGGAGATCCTGGACGTGCCCGAGGGGCGGCTGCTGCTGCAGACGCTGCG
Organism: Nocardioides limicola; assembly: GCF_016827675.1. GTDB lineage: Bacteria > Actinomycetota > Actinomycetes > Propionibacteriales > Nocardioidaceae > Nocardioides > Nocardioides limicola. The sequence goes on from NZ_JAERJA010000004.1 coordinate 344,006, forward strand.
TTCCCACGACCAGTTCAACACCACCATCTATGGTCTCGACGACCGTTACCGCGGCGTCAAGGGCGGCCGCCGGGTGATCTTCGTGCACCCCGACGACGTCACCGCCCTCGGCTTCGCCGACGGCGACCTGGTCGACCTCACCTCGGAGTGGCTCGACGGCAGCGAACGCAGCGCGCCGTCCTTCCGGATCGTCTCCTACCAGCAGCCCCGCGGCTGCGCGGCCGCCTACTACCCCGAGACCAACCCGTTGGTGCCCCTGGAGTCGGTGGCGTTGGGCAGTCAGACGCCGACGTCGAAGTCGGTGATCATCCGGCTCACCGCAGCCGCCGATCAGACCCCGCTGGTGCAGCGATGGCCGTGACGAGCACCCGGCGGGCGATCGTGCGGCGGGGTCGGCCGACCACCGACGACCTGGCCGTGGAGGCGCCCCTGCTGTTGGCCCTGGACGGGGTCACGGTCGCCACCTTGATGCGCACTCCGGGACATGACCTCGAGTTGGCTGCGGGCTGGCTCTGTGTCGAGTCGGGGGTACGCCGCGCCACCGACATCGTCGAACTGCGGGCCTGCCGTGAGGACGACTTGGACCGGGTGCACCTCACCCTTGCTGCGGGGGTGCGGCCGCCTCGGCCGCGCGCCTATCTGACGACGGCCGCCTGTGGGGTGTGCTCGGCGGACCTGCTGGATCTTGCCCCGTTGCGGGGGGCGGCGCCGACGCCGGACTGGACGGTGCCCGCCGACGTACTCACCGGGCTGCCGGACGCGCTGCGGGCCCGGCAGCGGACGTTCGACCGCACCGGCGGTGTGCACGCGGCGGCGTTGGCGACCTTCGGCGGGGAGTTGATCGGGGTCTTCGAGGATGTGGGGCGCCACAACGCCGTGGACAAGGTCGTCGGCCGGGCCCTCCTGGACGGCCGACTGCCAGGCTCGGATCTGCTGCTGGTGACCAGCGGCCGGGTCTCGTTCGAGATCGTGCAGAAGGCGGTCGCCGCCGGGGTCGCCGGCATCGTCGCGGTCTCGGCGCCGTCGTCGCTGGCGGTGGACCTGGCTCGCGAACACGGGCTGCTGCTGGCCGGCATGGTCCGTGACGGCGACCTGAACCTGTACGCCGGCACCGACCGGGTCAACTGAGGCGGCTGGCAGGGACAGCTCGCCTCGTGCTCAGTCACAAGCGCGACTGCGCCCGACGCGTAGCGCGTCCTCGTCAGCCCAGCGCCCGGTCCAACGCTGCTTCGACGTGCAAGGTGGTGCAGGGGAACACCGGGACCTCCACGTCGGACTGTCCGACCAGCAACTCCAACTCGGTGCAGCCGAGGATCACGCCGCCGGCGCCGCCCTCCCACAGTCGCTCGATCAGCTTGACCACGGTGCGCCGGGAGGCATCGGTGACGTGCCCGTGGACCAGTTCGTCGTAGATGATCCGGTTGATCTCCGGGTGCTCCTGCTCCTCGGGGACCACCACCTTGAGTCCGTGGGAGGCGATCCGGTCGGTGAAGAACCGGCGGCTCATCGCGAAGGTGGTGCCGATCAGGGCGACGGTGTCGATCCGATGCTCGGTGGCGGCCTCGGCCACCACGTCGCCCAGGTGCAGGAGCGGGATCTGGACCGCGTCCGCCACCTGCTCCGCGACCCGGTGGAAGGTGGTCGTGCACAACATCAGGAAGTCGGCCCCGGCTTGCTCCACCGAGCGGCCGGCGGCGGCCAGGATCTCGGCCACCTCGTCCCAGCGCTCCTCCTCCTGGAGGGCGGTGACCTCGGCGAAGTCCACCGACACCATCGCGGTGCGGGCCGAGGAGAGACCTCCCAGGCGACTCTCCACCCGCTGGTTGAGGAGACGGTAGTACTCGGCGCTGCTTTCCCAACTCATCCCGCCGATGAGCCCGATCGTCTGCATCTGAGCAGTCTTGCACGTCCTACGGCATACTCACAGACGGTTGCCTAGTGCCGTGTCCCGGGAGTGATGACGTTGAGTCCTCGATTGCCAGCAGTCTGGTGCGGCCTCCTCGGAGGCCTCTGTTGGCTTGCCGCGTTCGTCGCGGCGCGGGTGGGCTTGGATCGCGACCACCTCGCTGTCATTGCGCTCACCTGGACCGGGCTCGGGCTGGTGCTGGTCGCTGCGGCGCTGACCGGTTTGACCCTGGTCGCCGGGGCCCCGATC
>NZ_JAERJA010000005.1 GCF_016827675.1 Nocardioides limicola
CCGACCAACACCTCCACACCGATCCCCCAATGCGGCCGCCACACGCACGCCGCCTCCAAATCCGACGCGTACAAGGTCCGCGTTCCAGGCCGATCCCCGGTCCGCCACTCCGCATAATCCTCAGGATCCAACAGATCGCACGGATCCACCGGGGCCTCGACAGGCTCGACCGGCGGGGCGGGCTCAATGGTGGGCTCAGTCGTGGGCGCCGGGGCACCCGTCGGCTCCGACGTCCCACCACCCGTGCAGCCAGCCAACAACACGCCGACCACCACCGCCACCCCGAGAAGACCCCGCATCAACCCACCGCATCCCGCCACGCCTGGATCAACACATCCATCAACTCATCAAAGTCCGCCTCCGACACACCTGCAGGACGCGACCCCGACTCCGCATCCCGGAAGTTCACCTCCAGCATCTGTCGCGTGGCATCGACCGTCACGTAGTCACCCCAGTCACGATCATCAGTGCCACGGAGCCGCGACATCCCCGCTGGCGCCGGCAACCGACGCACCGTTCCCTGCGCTAGTGAACGGCCAAAACTCTCGTTCTCCTGCTTGAGTGCCTCCGGACTCAACGCGTAGCCTCTCGTCCGCAAAGTCAGTCCTCGCGAGGAGATGTAGGCACACTCCCACCCCGCATCACCACGGGCGTACTCAACCTCACCCAACACACGCGTGAGGACCGGATGATCCACCGGAGGGCACTCCTCGGGCAGCACGATCGGATGCTCATGCATCGCCGGGGAAACCCGCTCGACCACCTTCTCCAGCAACGGCCGCACATCCTCCAACGGCACCAGACTCCGATTCACCCGCACCCACACCGTGTGCTCCCCCACCCGCGCCGCGCCCATCGTGTGACCAGCCGGAGTGTGGTAGGCCACCCGCACCGGCAACCGCTCGGTATGCCCGAACGCCGCATCACCGATCCCATCCCAGGCCACCAACTCAGCGAAACTGAGGTTCTCCTCCAGCCGCTCACGCTCATCCTCGAACTGGTCACCGGGCACCATCGTGTATCCGATCAGCACATCGGACCCGATCCCCCACTGCGACGGCATCAGACACACCGCCGAGGCAGGAGGACCGAACAGCGACACCCGCGGTTCCTGGTCCCCGGTGCGCCACTGCTCGTAATCCTCAGGATCCAACAACTCACACGGATCCACCGGAGCCTCGACCGGCGAGGCCGTCGGAGCTGGCTCCGTCGTGGGAGCCGGGGAACCAGTCGGCTCCGCCACCCCACCACCAGTGCAGGCAGCCAACACCAACATCAGACCAGCCAGCGCGACCGCACCACGTACCCGCATCAACACTCCCGAGGAGAGAAGGGAAACAAGAACCCGAAGTCTGCCACCCCCCACCCCGGGGCTCACTTCAACACCGGCGGGCCACCCTTGTCGTCATAGTCCTCGAACCACTCATCCCAAGCCCCACCAGACCCAGCATCCTTGCGATCCCGACCCCGCTTCCCCCCAGCACCACGACCACCCGCAGCCCCCGCCGCGCCGCCGCGGCCACCCGCAGCCCCCGCCGCGCCACCACGACCACCCGCGGCACCGCCACGACCACCCGCAGCACCCGCGGCACCGGAACGTCCCGCACCCGCAGCACCCACACCCCCACGCACCCCACCAGCACCCGTGCCACGACCCGCAGCAGGCGCATTCGTCAACAACCCCCGCGGCGACACACCACCAGCACCCTTCGACGCCCCAGCCCCAGCCCCAGCCCCACGCACACCCTGACCACCCGCAGCCACACCACCCTTCAACGCCGCCGCACCACCAGCCAGCGCAGCCGCACCACCCACCAGGCCACCAATCAACCCCGCAGCAGAACCCCCCACACCACCAGGCGCCGGCACCGCCCCACCCAACACCGGCGGCCCATACGAACCCGGCTCATCACCATTCCACGACCCATCAGGCAACGACGCCACCGGCGGCAACCCACCCACCGGCACCACACCAGGCCCAGTCACCGGCTGACCAGACCCCGCACCGGCACCCGGACCAGACACCCCAGGACCAGTACCCGATCCAAGCGCGGGACCCGCAGACACCGGCCCAGCCACACCCCCAGGCACCGAACCCCCCACACCACCAGGGACACCACCGGCACCCCCACTCACAGGCGTCGCAGGAAGATCCTCCTCATCAGCAAGCAACGCAAGCTTGTCCGCAGACTCCTGCAACCCCTCATCCATCTCACCAAGAATCTCCGCACACAACGCCTCCCGCTCAGCAGCCCGCTCCGCCTCCAACGCGGCCACCCGCTGCTCCCACCGCTCCACCGCCAACCGATGTTCCCGCTGCGCCGTCCCCACCGGATCCTCATCCCGCGGATCCAACCAATCCCGCATCACCGGCCGAGGACCCGACATCGCCTCAGACACCGACCAATCCCGATCAGTCACCTCCTGCTTGTAACGCGACTCCGCACCACGCACCGCACCCCGCGCCTCCCCCACCGCCACACGCGCCGCATCCATATCCTCAACCCGCCGCGCCAACGCCTCCTGCAACGCCTTGAACCGCGGATAAGCCTCGCGGTTAGCTGCCCCCTCTAGTGGACCTCCCCCGAGGCCCCCACTGCGGGCCCCCGAACCCCCACCGCTGTCGGCTTCCAGCGACTTGGCCATCTTCTCCAGCTCGTCGACCACCGACTGCAACCGCGACCGCCGCTGCTGCCAGTCATACGACGCACTCGCCGTGTCGGAGGAATCAAACTCATCCAGACTGGCCCGCAACCGCTGCTCGTTCGGCCCCTGACTCACCACGACTCCTCACCCTCAGACCCAGAGTCCCCAGACCCAGACCCAGTCCCAGACTCGACCGGCGGACCCGACTCCACCGGCAGACCCGGCTCGACCGGGTCAGCCGAACGCGGCTGATCCGGCAACTTCTCCTCAAACCGATTCATATCGAACTCCAGACGCTCATCAACCTCACGCGTCTCCCGCACCAACAACTCAAACGCCTCCGCAAACGACTCCAAATCAGCAGCCGCATCCCCCAACCGCCGATCCGACGACCGCTGCGCCGCCGCCAACATCGACACCACCCGCTGACCCCCACCCGTCAACCCGAACGCAGTCGACCGACCCACCACACCCCAATCCGGGCCCCGCATCTCAGTCAACTCCCCCGACTTCTCCTCACACTCACCCGCAAGCTTCTCCACCCCATCGAAGTCGACCACAAACTCCGACCCCGACCCCGACCCCGACCCCGACCCCGCCGGCACCACAAACAACCCATCCGGACCGAACAAATCCGTGAACAACCGCTCAAACCCACTCACCACGCCACCCCCTCACAACAACGGCCAATGCCGGGCCCGCCCCACACAGGGGACGACCCGGCACCAGCACACCAACACACAGCAACCTTCAGCCACCGAAACGGCCAGCACCCCGCTGATCAGCAGCCCGATACTCATCATTGGACGACGACACCGCCCGCGACACATCCTGGAGCAGCAACATCATGTCCTTCATCGCCCCATCCCACTCAGTCTTCGCCACCTGATACTGAGCCTTCGCGTTACCGTCCCAATCACTCTTCAACGGCGCCAACTCACCATCAAGCTGATCCAACCGGCCACCAATCTTCTGCGCCGTCGACATCAACTGCGCCGCAGCACCCTCAAGACCACCGTGATCAACCTTGATCCCGTCAAACGACATCACACACACCCCTTCACAGAACCGTCAAAGACCGTCACGACAACCGCGACGAGATATTGGTCATCACCGCAGAAGCCGCCTCATCAGTGGCCACGTTGTCCTTCTCCGTCTCAATCAACGACGACTCAAACCCATCCAACGCAGCCGTGATCCGCCGCTGGTTCTCCAACCACGCCGTCTTCAACCGCTGAAACGCCACCGCACCCTGCCCACCCCAACGAGCACGCAACGCCTCCATCTCGCCATCCATCTGCTTCGCCAAACCATCCAGGTCACCCTTGCAACCCGCCACCTTCTCAGCGGCCCTGGTCAAAGCCCGATCCGCTGCAGAGAAGCCCTGAGACATCCCCCAACTCCCTTCACTCGGAACCGGACACCATGCCCGGCACCCTGAGTCCTACCCACTGTGGTCAGGACCCAAACCTCGATGATGAAAATTCCCAAAGATTTCTGACCAGACCGGTCGAGACCACCATCGCGGCAAGCGCGAACGCGCCGCTGAGTGCCTCACCGATCTCGGCACGTCGCGACCACCACAGCGAACGCCAACCCCGACCCGTGGCCACCGCGGCGATCACGAGCAGGGCCGCGGACCCGACCGCGACACCTGTCACCCACAGGCTGCCATCGACCGTCCAGGAAGGCAACAGGGTCACCGTCAGCACCGTCCAGCAGACCAGCCCTGCGGCTCGTAGCAGCACCCGCGCCTGGGGATGCCGGTGGCTGCGAGCCGCGAAGAGCAGGCTCGCGCCCGTGCAGAAGACCAACACCCGGACGCCGATCCGATCGATCGGCAGCGTCACCGAGGCCACCGCCATCGGCGCCACCACGGCGCTCAACAGCAGCAGCGCGGCCGCGGACGCCACCACCATCCGCGTCCCCCGGGCAGCGATGGTGGCCACCTGCGCTTCCCTGACCGCGATCCGGGCCCGGGTCGCGGGGCGCCCGTCGCGAGCCGACCAGGCGGTGATCGCGAGTCGCTGCAGGTCGATCAGCGCATCGTCGGGTACGTCGATCGCGAACTGCGGCACGTACCTGGCGGCCAGCGCCACCAACAGCAACAGCACCGGCCACACCGTGCCGGGGGGCGCTCCCAGCACCGACGCCACCCCGGTGATCACGAAGACCAGCCCGCCGGCGTACATCCACACGGTCAGCGCCTCGTCACGGACCGGGGCCAGGCTGCGTGCCACCGCCGCGGTCACTGCGGCGGCGATCGCCGCCAGCCCGAGCAGCATCGGCAACCGTTCCCAGGCCGGATCCCACATCCACACGACGGTGGCCGCGGCCGAGAAGACCGGGGCAGCCAGCGCGCGGGCGCCCGCGCCGCGACCGAAGGGCAGCACGCCCACCAGCGCCGCAGCCCACAACAGCCCGCCGGTCAGTTGGGCGACCGAATCGCCGGTCGCGATCGCAGCGACCGCAGCACCGGAGGCCAGCAGACCGGCCACCAGCGACGACCAGCCGCCACTACCTCCGCCCGCAGCCGCCGCGACGGGCGACTGACCTGGCCGCGACGCGGCGACCCGGCCCTGCTCGGTGACCACCAGCAGGGCGCCCGACTGCACGCCGAGCCCCAGCAGCGGCCGGTCCCAGGGCAGCAGGGCCCCGTCCGGGGTGTGCACGCTCAAGGCCTGACGGAGGCCGACCTGCGCGGCGTAGGCGGCGGCCACGTCGCCCGCCGAGGCCACGGTGGGGACGGTCAGGTCCAGCACCCCCAGGGGTCCGTGCACGCTCAGTGCGACCACACCCGAGTGTTGGTCTGCGACCACCGTGTCGTCCTTCCCTGCGTTCCCCGGTCCGGTTGGCAGGGTAGTCCGCCCTGCCGCACCACGCCTATCATCATCTTCGAGTCGGCTCCGGGTGCCAGACCCGGGGCGTCATCTATGCGGCCCAAGGGGGCCCTGAGGGGAGCATCAGGTGAGCACCAGCCTCCGCCGTGGGCAGAAGCTGGAGGAGCCCGACCTCCCCACCGGCGAGATCGCGCTGCAACCCCCTCCGGAGCTTCAGGACCACGAGGGCGCCGCAGGCGTGATGATGAACGCGATCCCGATGCTGGGCAGCCTCGGCTCGATCGTGCTGGTGGCCACCATGGGCAGCGCCACCGGTGGGCGCAGTCTGATCGCGGCCGGCATGTTCCTCTTCGCCACGCTGGGATTCATCGTCGTGCAGATCGACCGGCAGCGGAAGCAGAAGAGCCAGCAGGTCACCGGCTCCCGGACCGAGTATCTGCGCTACCTGCGCGGCGTACGACGCACCATCCGCGACGCTGCCACCCAGCAGCGCCGCGCGCTGCACTGGCACCATCCCGACCCGCAGAGCCTGCCGGCGATCGCGGAGGACCGCACCCGGCTGTGGGAGCGTGGCCCGTCCGATCCTCAGCACCTGCAGGTCCGCTACGGCCTCTGCGCGCAGCCGCTGTCGATGAAGCTGGTCCCCCCCGAGCAGGCTCCCGCCGACCAGGTGGACCCGGCGGCCGCCTCGGCGCTGCATCGGCTGCTGGTGGTGCACCGTCTGCAACCGGACCTGCCCGCTTCGCTGGACCTGAGGGCCTTCGACCGGATCGAGGTGTGCGGCGAGGAGGAGCCGGCCCGGTCCCTGGTCCGGGCCCTGGTCTGTCAGGCGACGGCCTTCGCCAGCCCGGAGCACCTGGTCGTCGCGGTGCTCACCACCGAGCGCAACCTCGAGCACTGGGACTGGCTGAAGTGGCTGCCGCACAACCTGAGCAGCCGACTCACCGACGCCGTCGGTCCGCGACGGATGGTCACCACCAGCCTCGACGAGCTCGCAGACCTGCTGCCGGCCGACCTCGCCGACCGGGCCCGTTTCGGCGCCGACGACCGGCAGCCCGGCACCCAGGTGATGCTCATCCTCGACGACGTCACGCTGCCGCCGGGCAACCACGTGATCCCTCCCGATGGCCTGCACGGCGTCACCCTGATCGACATACCGCGTCGCTGGCATGCCCTGGAGGACGCCACCCGGCTGCGACTGGAGTTCATCGGCGAATCCGGCGGGCATCCGATGATCGAAGCGGTGCGCTACCGGGACGAGCCGGTCGAGGCGAAGGCGGACCAGTGCAGTCTCGCGGTCGCCGAGGCGTTCGCGCGGCGGCTGGCGCCGCTGCGTGACACCGGCTCCGAGAGCGCGGCCGACCCCGGGTCCGCGTCGGGCGAGATCGCCGGCAGCGTCGACTTCATGGACACCCTCGGGATGGGTGACGTGCACACCTTCGACCCGGCCGCCGCCTGGCGTCCCCGTCCGGCGCGCGACCAGCTGCGGGTGCCGATCGGCGCCGGCGAGGGCGGCACCCTGGTGCACCTGGACATCAAGGAGTCCGCCCAGCAGGGAATGGGACCGCACGGTCTGGTGATCGGTGCGACGGGCTCGGGCAAGTCCGAGTTCCTGCGCACCCTGGTGCTCGGCCTGGCGATGACGCACTCCTCCGAGCAGCTCAACATGGTGCTGGTCGACTTCAAGGGTGGCGCCACCTTCGCCGGCATGTCGGGGATGCCGCACGTCTCCGCGGTGATCACCAACCTGGAGGGCGAGCTGACCCTGGTCGACCGGATGCAGGATGCCCTCTCCGGGGAGATGGTGCGCCGTCAGGAGCTGCTGCGGGCGGCCGGCAACTACGCGTCACTGAAGGACTACGAGAAGGCACGCGCGGCCGGGGAACCGCTGGCGCCGTTGCCGTCGCTGTTCATCTGCGTCGACGAGTTCTCCGAGATGCTCAGCGCCAAACCCGAGTTCATCGACCTCTTCGTGGCGATCGGCCGGCTCGGCCGTTCGCTCGGGTTGCATCTGCTGCTCGCCTCGCAGCGGCTGGAGGAGGGCCGGCTCCGCGGGCTGGAGTCGCACCTGTCCTACCGAGTCGGCCTGCGGACCTTCTCCGCCGCCGAATCGCGCACCGTGATCGGCGTACCGGACGCCTACGAGTTGCCGCCGGTGCCCGGCCTGGGCTACCTCAAGCCCGACCAGTCGACGCTGCTGAAATTCAAGGCCGCCTACGTCTCCGGGCCGCCGTCCACCCGGGCCCGGGTGCAACGCGACTCCGGCGGCCAACTGCTCGGCATCATGCCGTTCACCATCACCGAGGTGCTGGCCGACCGGACGGTCGTCGAGGAGGTCGAGGAGGCGCCGGCGCCGGTCAAGCAGGAGGGCGAGCAGCCCTCCCTGCTGGACATCGCCGTCCAGCGGATGACCGGCAAGGGACCCGAGGCGCACCAGGTGTGGCTGCCGCCGCTGGACGTTCCGGACACCCTCGACGAGCTGATGGGGGACCTGCGGGTCGACCCGCAGTTGGGTCTGGTCAGTCCCCGGTGGCGCGGCCACGGCGGCCTGCTGGTGCCGTTGGGCACCGTCGACCGTCCCCGCGAGCAGCGTCGTGACGTCCTGACCGTGGACCTGGCCGGCGCCGCTGGCCACGCCGCGGTCGTCGGTGGCGCGCGCACCGGAAAGTCCACGCTGCTGCGCACCATGGTCGCCTCGATCTCGCTGTGCACCACTCCGGTGGAGTCGCAGTTCTATGTCCTGGACTTCGGCGGCGGCACCTTCGCGCCGCTCGCCCAACTGCCGCACGTGGCGGGTGTCGGCACCCGTTCGGAGCCCGACGTGGTGCGCCGCATCGTGGCCGAGGTGAACGGGATCGTGGACCGCCGGGAGCAGTACTTCCGCGCCCAGGGCATCGACTCGATCGAGACCTACCGGTCACGGCGGGCCCAGGGCCGGGCCGACGATGGGTACGGCGATGTGTACCTGGTCGTGGACGGCTGGAGCACCCTGCGCGCCGACTTCGACGACATCGAGATGCAGTTGCAGCAGTTGGCCGGCCGGGCCCTGACCTTCGGTCTGCACCTGCTCGTCGGCGCCGCCCGCTGGGCCGACTTCCGTTCGTCGATGCGCGACGTGTTCGGCACCAAACTGGAGCTGCGCCTGGGCGACCCGATGGAGTCCGACATCGACCGCAAGATCGCGGGACTGGTGCCGACCGGTCGGCCGGGTCGCGGACTCGTCCCTGGCAAGCTCCACTTCCTGGGTGCGCTGCCCCGTATCGACGGCGACCACAGCGACGCCACCCTCGGTGACGGCGTCGAGGATCTGATCGCTCGCAGCCGCGACGCCTGGCAGGGTCCGCGCGGACCCAAGCTGCGGCTGCTGCCGGAGCGGATCACCTTCGACGAGGTACGCCGGATGGCCGGGGACTCCAGTGCTCGCCGGCTGCTGGTCGGGATCAATGAGCGCGACCTGGCCCCAGTCAGCCTGGACGTCGACGCCGAGCCGCACCTGTTGATCTTCGGTGACGGTGAGTCCGGCAAGAGCGCCGTCCTGCGCGGCTACCTGCACGAGCTGATGCGGACCCGGTCTCCCAAGGAGGCCCAGATCGCGGTCGTGGACTATCGGCGCAGCCTCCTCGGTGAGGTCCCCGACGAGTACCTGTTGCAGTACAACACCAACGCCAACCAGGCGACGCCCGGCCTGGCCGAGTTGGCCACCTATCTGCAGACCCGGATCCCGGGCACCGAGGTGACCGCAGACCAGTTGCGGAACCGGTCCTGGTGGACCGGGGCCGAGGTCTTCGTGGTCGTCGACGACTACGACCTGGTGGCCACCCAGAGCTCCTCACCGGTGCAGTCGTTGCAGCCGTTGATGGCTCAGGCCCGCGACGTCGGACTGCATGTGGTGGTGGCTCGCCGCTCCGGTGGCGCCTCGCGGGCGCTCTATGAGCCGATCATCCAGTCGATGCGGGATCTGGCGATGCCCGGTCTGGTCCTCTCGGGCAACCCCGACGAAGGGGCCCTGATCGGGAACGTCAAACCCGCCAAGGGACCGGCAGGTCGGGGCCGGCTGATCACCCGCAGCGGCGGCGTCGAGGTCGTTCAGACGGCGTGGCAGGAGCCGATCGCCTGAGTGGTGTGGCGGGCGGAGTTCACACCGGGTCGTGGCGTGGCGCGAGGGTGACCTTGGCGCTGGGCAGGTCCTTCAGCGACCAGGTCAGCTCGTAGGTGCGCGCGTAGCCGGTGGCCGCGATCAGCCACTCACCGTCGACGCGCCGGTAGCGGTCGGCGTAGATCCCCGCACCCTCGAGGACGTAGTCGAAGTCGGGGGCGATCACCTTGTCCTGCAGGTACCAGCGGCCGGTCGCGGTGTCCCCGTCGACCTCGATCTCCGGGTGGTGGCACTGGTGCAGGGTGACCACCTGCGGGCCAAGGTTCTGGCGCATGTAGTCCACCAGGGTGTCGCGCCCGTCGAGGTCCAGTCCGGCGTACCTGCCCTCCACGTCCTCGGTGAGGGTGGCTCCGAACGCGTCCCACTCCTTGGTGTCCAGGGTCCGCAGGTAGCGGTACTTGAGTTGGCAGATCTGCTCCACATCGCTCATTGCTGCAGGTTACAACCACCGAGCGTGTTCGGCATCACAACCGCTGATACATGCGCTTAACCGTCCGTGCACCTGCCGGTCTCACATCACCTGCACAGTTGTCCTCAGATCGACACGGGGTCGACCATCCGAAGGAGGAACGCCATGGAGAACGAGATCAGCTCACTGCACACGAAGCGCGAGGAGGCCCAGGCCCGCCGTACCCGCGAAGCAGCCGCGCTGCTGGACTCACGTCACGACCTGGAAGGGATCTCCGCCATGGCGGAGCACTTCCGCGACGCGGTCCGCTGGACCGCCTGACCTGAGACCCGGGGGAGGCCAGCACACGGCCCGGGGCAGGGGGTTGCCGGGCCGGCTGGAGACCGCCGGGGTGGCGCGCTGCTGCAGCGCCACCCCGGCGGTTCGTTTCGTGTCAGCGCCGGCGGCCGGAGCCGAAGAGACTCCTCGCCACCTCACGGGCGGCCACCCGGGTGAACTCCTTGACCGCCGGATTGTCCAGGATGCCCGGCTCCTTGCGGGTGGTACGCCGGGTGGTCGAGCCGGACTTCTTGGCGAGCCGGTCCGCCTCCTTCTGCAACTGGGTGCGCTCGGCCTCCAGCGCGGCCCGCTCCTGCTCCAGGGCCGCCTGCGCGGCACCCTCCTCCAACGCCCGGGCCAGCATCTCGTGGGCCGAGTCGCGATCGATCGCCTCGGCGTACTTGTCGTGCCGGGGGCTCGCGGTGACGACCGCCTTCATCTCGGCCTCCTCCGCCGGACCCATCCGTGACTCGGGGGCACGAAGCTTGGTCCAGGCCACCGGGGTGGGCGCACCCTTCTCGTTCATCACCGTCACCACCGCCTCACCGATCCCGAGCGTGGTGATCACCTGACCCAGGTCGTCGTACGCCGAGTGCGGGTAGGTGCTGACCGTGGCCCGCAGCGACTTGGCGTCGTTCGGGGTGTGCGCGCGGAGCTGGTGCTGGATCCGGGAGCCGAGCTGGGCCAGCACCTCGTCGGGCACGTCGGTGGGCGTCTGGGTGACGAAGAAGACGCCGACACCCTTGGACCGGATCAGCCGCACGGTCTGCGCGATCTGCTCCAGGAAGGCCTTCGAGGCGTCCCGGAAGAGCAGGTGTGCCTCGTCGAAGAAGAAGACCAGCTTGGGCTTGTCGGCGTCACCGATCTCGGGCAGGTGCTGGAACAGGTCCGCGAGCAGCCACATCAGGAACGTCGAGAAGACGGCCGGCTTGCTGGCCAGGGTGGGCAGTTCGACCAGGCTGATCAGGCCGCGACCGTCCTCGGCGACCTGGAGCAGGTCACCGGCGTCGAACTCCGGCTCGCCGAAGAACGCCTCGGCGCCGGCGTCGGCGAAGGTGATCAGCGAGCGCAGGATCACCCCAGCGGTGGAGGTGGCCAGGCCGCCGAGGTCCTTCAGGTCGGCCTTGCCCTCGTCGGAGATCAGGTGCTTGACCACGGCCTGCAGGTCCTTGAGATCCAGCAGCGGCAGACCGGCCTTGTCCGCGTAATGGAAGACCAGCCCGAGGCTGGACTCCTGGGTGGCGTTGAGACCGAGCACCTTGCTCAGCAGGACCGGGCCGAAGGAACTGATGGTGACCCGCAACGGGATGCCGATCCCGTCGCCGCCGAGCGCGTAGAACTCGGTCGGGAAGCCGCGGCCCTGCCAGTCCTGACCGATCGACTCGCACCGCCTGATCAGCTTCTCGCCGCCCTCACCGGCGGTCATCACCCCCGACAGGTCGCCCTTGATGTCGGCGGCGAAGACGGGCACCCCGTGGCTGCTGAGCTGTTCGGCGAGCAGTTGCAGGGTGACGGTCTTGCCGGTGCCGGTGGCGCCCGCGACCAGTCCGTGCCGGTTCAGCATCCGCAGCGGGATGCGGATGTCCACTCCGCCTGCGGTGTCCGCATCGACCATCAGGCCGCCGAGTTCCAGGGCCGGTCCATCGAAGTCGTAGCCGGAACGCACTGCGTCGGCGATCGGGTGCTGCTCGCTCTGGGTCATGGCGGGCAGCCTATGACGAAGCGGCGAGGGTCAGCGAGGGTCGGTGGGGGCGAGTCCGTGCTCGTAGGCGTACACCACGATCTGCACCCGGTCCCGCAGTGCCAGTTTGCGCAGGATCGCGCCGACGTGGGTCTTCACGGTCGACTCGCTGGCGAAGATCTCGCCGGCGATCTCGGTGTTGCTCAGTCCCTTCGCCACCGTCGCGAACACCTCCCGCTCCTTCTCGGTGAGGGTCCGGTACGCCGGCGGCGGGGGCACGGCGGCCAGGTGTTGGCCGTCGAGAAGGGCGGTCAGATCCGCCGGCGCCAGCACCGCGTTGCCGGCGTGCACGGTGCGGATGGCATCGCGCAGCTGGGTCGGGGTGGCGTCCTTGAGCACGAAGCCACTGGCCCCGTGCCGGATCGCGGTGGCGGCCCGGTCGTCGAGGTTGAACGTGGTCAGCACGATCACTCGCAGCGGCTTCTCCCGAGCCGCGACCCGGGCGGGTGCGAAGAGTTGCCGGGTGGCCTCCACCCCGTCCATCTCCGGCATCCGGATATCCATCAGCACCACGTCCGGTTGCAGGTCGTCGGCGCGCCGCACCGCCTCGCGACCGTCCGCTGCAGTGCCCACCACCTCCATCCCCTGCTGGGCGTCGACGATGATCCGGACACCTTCCCGGAAGAGTTCCTGGTCGTCGACGAGAAGGACACCGATCACCGGTCGCCCTCGCCTCGGTGGTCGCGCACCGGCACCCAGGCGGTGGCGGTGAAGGTGACCTGGTCGGCGTCGGTGCGCCGGCGTACGTCGAGACGGCCACCGACCGCCTCGAGGCGGCGTCGCATCCCCTCGATGCCGTTGCCCAGCGCCAGTGTGGGTTCGCTGCCTGGGTCGCTGCCTTCGGGTGCGGGGTCGGCGACGGTGTTGCTGACCTCGAGCCGCAGCGTGTCTCCCCAGCCCGGCTCGGGCCAATGCCGCTCCACCCGCACCGGGTGGTCGCGATGGCCGTGCCGGATGGCGTTGGTGAGCATCTCCTGGAGCACCCGGAAGGCGACCGCCTGCAACTCCGGCGGCAGCGGCTGCGGTTCACCGAGGACCGTCGACTCGACCACGTGGCCGCCGGTCTCGATGCGACGGATCAGTGCGTCGAGGTCGCCCTCGCTGGGCGCCGACTTCGGGTCCAGGACGTGTCTGACGTCCTGCAGCGAGGTGCGGGCCGAGGTGGCGATGGTGGCCACGGTCCGCTTCAACTGCTCGGGGTCGTCGAGGTACTGCGCCGACTCGGCCTGGGCCAGGATCACCGCCAGCGAATGGCCGACCACGTCGTGCACGTCCCGGGCCAGCCGAGCCTGCTCGTCCTTGAGCCGGGCAATCTCCTGGGCCTGCTGGGCGGCGCGCCGGGCGCCGGCGGCGGCCTGCTCGGCCTCGGCCGCCTGCTGTTGGGCAACGGCCTGTGCCGCCTCGGAGTCCGAGGCCCGGCTGGCTAGCCGGACCACCAGTCCGGCCACCCAGGCGGCGATCACGAGCAGAGGCGGTGCCAGGCCGACGCCGACGTGGTTGAAGAACGCAGGCAGCTGCGGGTAGCCGGTGACCACTGCCGTTCCCACCACGTAGAGCGCCAACAACAGCGGCAGCACCACCGCCGCTGCGAACGCAGCGAACGAGGTGAGCGGCCTGCCCCATCGGGCGGCTCCGAAGAAGACCGCCAGGACCGCGAAGTCGACCAGCAGGACGCCGACCCCCAACACCACATGAGCGGCGCCGAGCAGCACCGCCACTCCCAGCGCGAGGGCGGGTCGCCTCCGGCAGAGCAGCACGGCCGCGGCCGCTCCGAAGGCGAACAGGATCGTCAGCCAGTGCCCGGTGAAGGTGAACACCCCGACCCAGAACTCGACCAGGCCGATCATCAGCACCACGCCTGCCGCGACGCCTTCGGGGATCCAGCGGCGCCACTCCTCGGGCTGCACGATCGCTTGTCCGGGTTGCGGCGGGACGGCTTCGATCATCTGTGTCTGTGTCATGTCTTCCACTCTTGCCGAGGGCTGCGGGGTGAGCATCCACCTCGGGTACCGACTCCCCCTCCGAGAGTACGACGCGCCGCGGCACCTCAGGGCAGCGCGGCGTCCAGCTCGGTCCGCAGCGTCGCGACCTCATCAGCACCGCGGGCCGCGAACCGCAGCCAGGTGTCGTCGAGCCCGGGGAAGGTGTCCCCGCGGCGCACCGCGATGCCGCGATCGCGCAACCGGGTCCGGAGCTCGGCCGCATCGGCGCGCCGGGCCAACAGGAACGGTGCCGCCGCGTCCGGTGTCACCTCGAATCCGCGGTCGATCAGCGTCTGGGTGAGGCGATGCAGCCGGGCCGGCAGGTCGGCGCGCACCTGGGCGGCGTACTCCCGGCCCTCTTCGCCGACGCACGCCTCAGCGGCGGCGGCGGCGAGGGTGCCCACTGGCCACGGCGTACGACGTCGGGTCAGCGTGGCGAGCCGGTCCGGGTGGCCGATCAGGTAGCCGACCCGGAGTCCGGCCAGCGCGTAGGTCTTGGTGAGGCTGCGGACCACCAGCAGGTCGGGGTCGGCGGCGGCCTTCGGGGCGAGGCTGTGTCGGGGGGTGTCGATGCCCTCGACCGCGTCCATGAACGCCTCGTCGACCACGAGAAGCCGGCCCGGGGTTCTAAGTCGGGCGAGCTCCGCGTGCGTGTGCAGCCGGCTGGTGGGGTTGGTCGGGTTGCCGACCATCACCAGGTCGGGGTCGGTCTCGGGTTCGGTGGTGATCCGGAACCCGGTGCCGCTGGTCAGCAGGAGTCGGGCCGGGGCGTGGCCGGCGGCCCGCAGCGCCGCCTCTGGTTCGGTGAACTGGGGGTGCACCAGCAGCGGAGAGCGCCACGGCTGCTGGGCGATCAGCGTGAACGCCTCGGCGGCGCCATGGGTGAGCAGCACCGACTCGGCCGGCACGCCGTGGGCTGCGGCCACCGCCGCCCGGCCGCGGTGCGGGTCGGGGTAGGCGGCCAGTTCGGCGATCGCGTCGGTCACCGCGGCGCTGAGGAAGGGCGGCGGTGCGGTGCCGTGCACGTTGACGGCGAAGTCGACCAGCCCGCCACCGACCTCGGTGTCACCGTGATGGTCCAGGTCCACCACCCGCCCCAGCGCGACGGTCCAGTGCGTGCTGCGTCGGGTGGCTCCGAGCAGGTCGGCGCCGGCTGCCCGAACGGCCGCCTCCGCGACACTGGGGGTGCCCACCGCGGCCCGGGTGCGGGCGCTCGGCGCGGCGACGGGTTGGCGGGCGAGTTCGGCGGCGGTGTGGCTGCGTACGGCGGCTGCCAGCGTGGCTGCGAGATGCCGGATCCCGGGATGGTCCGCGCGCCGGTCGAGGGTGGCCACCGCAGTGACCTGGTCGGCGTTGACGCCGTGGTCGGCCAGCAGTTTCCCGGCCAGCTCGCGCAGCTCTCCCGCGTCGGCCTCCGGGCGGCCCCCGACGCCGAGCAGGTACTCGCTCACGGCGTCGCGACCTCGCGGGTGACCGGCGCCTGCGGCTTGACGGCGAGGGTCCCGGTGCCGGCCTCGGCGCTAGCGGCGGGGCCTCCAGCCGCGAAGGTTCGGGCGGCCTCGACCAGCCGGCGCGCATGCTCGGGATGCCCCGCCCAGTGCACATGCAGGTACGACGCATGCACGGTGGCAGTGGCCCACCCTTCGGTGACCCGCCCCCCGCCGTACACCCCCCACTCCCACGCCGAAGTGGGGTTTGTGGCCGGCCGAGGTGGGGTTTGTGGCCGGTCGAGGTGGGGTTTGTGGTACGCCGCGACCGTCCGGTGGAACTCGTGCCCCCGCACCTGCTCGCCCACCCGAGTGAGGGGTGAGTCCGCGAGCGCGACGGCCTGTCGGTAGCCGAGGGTGAGCCGCTTGGTCATCTGCGAACTCATGGGTACGACATCAGCCATCGGGACCCCGTCGAGGGTGCGGCCCAGATAGAGGAGGCCGGCGCATTCGGCGACCACCGGCCCGCCGGCCTCAGCGAACCGTCGTACGTCGGAGCTCAGCGCCGCGTTGGCCGCCAGCCGCTCCACGTGCATCTCCGGGAAGCCGCCGCCGATCACTACGGCGGCCGTGTCCTCGGGCAGTCGGTCGCCGGCGAGCGGGTCGACTCGGATGACGTCGGCGCCGGCGGCCTCGAGGAGTTCGATGTCCTCGGCGTAGGTGAACGAGAAGGCCGGACCCCCGAAGACGGCGATCCGCGGACGAGATGTGACACCTCGACCGCCCAGAACTGGCACGTCGGCGGGGGCTGGCACGTCGGCGGGGGTCGGGGACCAGGGGGTGACGGAGAGGGCCGGGGCGGAGGCGGCCAGCGCCAGGATCGCGTCAAGGTCCACGTGGGTGGTGATCAGTTCGGCCAGCGCCTCGACCGCGGCGACGGCCTCGGGGCGACGTTCGGCGACCGGCACCAGCCCGAGGTGCCGCGACGGCACCACGATCTCGGGGAGCCGCGGCACCACCCCGACCACGTCGATGCCCCGGATGGAGGCCCGAGCCTCGGCCTCGTGACGAGGGGAGGCGACGTTGTTCAGGATCACCCCGGCCACCTGGAGTTCCGGGTCATAGCTGGTGAACCCGTGCACCAGCGCGCCGACCGACCGGGACGCAGCCGCACAGTCGACGACCAGCAGCACCGGGGCGGCGAGCAGGGTGGCCACGTGTGCGGTGGAGGAGAACCCCTCCCCGCCCAACTGCCCGTCGAAGAGGCCCATCACCCCCTCGACCACGGCCACGTCGGCACGGGTCGGCGTGTGCGCGCCGTGCAGCAGCAGCGGCGCGATCAGTTCCTCGCCGACCAGGTAGGGGTCGAGGTTGCGACCGACCCGCCCAGCCGCCAGCCCGTGATAGCTGGGGTCGATGTAGTCCGGCCCCACCTTGTGCGGGGAGACCGCCAGGCCACGGGCGCGCAGCGCCGCCATCAGCCCGGTGGCGATCATCGTCTTGCCGTGCCCGGAGCCGGGGGCGGCGACGACGAACCGCGGCAGCGCAACACTCACCACTCGATGCCCCTCTGCCCCTTCTGGCCGGCGTCCATCGGGTGCTTGATCTTGGTCATCTCGGTGACCAGATCGGCAGCCTCGACCAGCGCCGGCGCCGCGTCGCGGCCGGTGATCACCACATGCTGATGCCCCGGGCGACCGGTCAGCGTCTCCACCACGTCCTCGACGTCGACCCAGCCCCACTTCATCGGATAGGTGAACTCGTCGAGGATGTACAGATCGTGACGCTGGTCGGCCAGCCGCTGCTTGATCTCGGCCCACCCGTCGCGGGCAGCCGCGGCATGGTCCTCGTCGCTGCCCTGCTTGCGGGACCAGGACCAGCCCTCGCCCATCTTGTGCCACTCGACCGGCCCGCCCTGGCCGGTGTCGGCGTGCAGTTGGCCGAGCGCCTTGTACGCCGCTTCCTCGCCGACGCGCCACTTGGCGGACTTCACGAACTGGAACACCGCGATGTCCCAGCCCTGGTTCCAGCCGCGCAGCCCGAGCCCGAACGCGGCGGTGGACTTCCCCTTCTGGACTCCGGTGTGCACGATCAACAGCGGACGGTTGCGACGCTGCCGGGTGGTGAGGCCGTCGTCGGGGACGACAGCGGGGACTCCCTGGGGCATCAGGCCACTCCTCGTCGGTGGGTCGAACTGCTTCCGGTCGTACCGGGTCCACTGGTCGCGCCGGGTGCGACCACCCGGTCCCGGACCAGGCCGGCGATGGTCGCGGCGCCCACGTCGCCCATCGGCAGGTGCTCGGCACCCAGGCGGACGGCCAGGTCCCGGGCCAGGCCGAGGCGGACGGCGCCGGCTTCGGCGTCCACGACCACCCAACTGGCCGGATGGTCGGCGAGCGCACCGGCGGTACGACGGGCCCGGGCCAGGGCTCCCGGCCCGGCGGTCGCGCGGCCGTCGGTGATCAGCACCACCAGCGGGCGGCGCTGTGGATCGCGGGCGCGTTCCCGGCGTACCACCGCGTCGGCGGCCACCAGCGCTTCGGCGAGCGGGGTCCGTCCGCCGGTGGGGACCTCGGCGAGCATCCGTTCGGCGCGGTCCACGCTGGAGGTGGGCTCCAGGGCCACGGTCGCGCGGGCCCCGGAGAACGTCACCACGGCGACCTTGTCGCGGCGCTGATAGGCGTCCAGCAACAGGCTGACCACGGCGGTCTTCACCTCGCGGACCCGGCGCGCCGCACCCATCGAGCCGGAGGTGTCCACCACGAAGACGACCAGGTTGCCCTCTTTGCCCTGGCGCAGGCTGCGGCGCAGGTGCTGGGCTTGGAGGCTGAGCGGGTCTCGACGAGCTCGATCGGCGAACTGGTCTTGACCGGCGGGAGTGACGGCAGGGTCCCGCCGGGCGCGGTCTGCGGCGGCGGCCAGCACGGTGCTGATGGCGTGGATGCCCTGGCCTTGCGGATGGTCCAGGGGTACGGCGCGCAGGTGTCGGCCGACGACGGTCTGGGCGGTGGACCGGCGCCCGGTGACGCCCTGCCCCACCCGGTCGACCTGAAGCAGCCGGGCCGCGTACGGGGTGCCCGCCTCGACCCGGGTCCCCTCCCCGTCGACTTGGGCCCCATCCGCGTCGAGTTGGGCCTTATCCGCGCCGACTTGGGCCCCATCCGCGCCGAGTTGGGCCTTATCCGCGTCGACTTGAGCCTCCGACGGATCCGGGGGTGGCGGGGGCCCGCCGGTCGACTCAGGTCCGCCGGTCTCCTCCCCGCCGTTCTGCTCAGGTCCGTTCTCCGACCCGCCGTCCGGCCCGGAGTCCGACCCGCCGTCCGGCCGGCCGTCCGGCCCACCATCGGGACCGCCGTCCGGGTCATCCTCCGGATCATCCGGCGCATGCTCGTCGAGCAGCCGCTCCAGGTCCGTGCCGGAGTCGTGGTCATCGAACGGGTTCCGCCGACGCCGGTGCGGCAGCGCCAGCCGCGCCGCGACCCGCACGTCCTCACTCGTCACCTCGGCACGGCCGCACCACGCCGCGTGCGCGATCGCCGTTCTGGCCGTGACCAGGTCGCCACGAAGCCCGTCCACGTCGTACGCCGCACACAAGGTGGCGATCTGCACCAGCACCGCGTCGGGCAGCCTGATCGAGTCGAGCAACGCCTGGGCGGCGGTGATCCGGGCGGCGATGTCCCGGTCGGCGGTCTCGTGCTTGGCGACGAACGAGGCCGGGTCGGCCTCGAAGGCCAGCCGACTGCGGATCACCTCGACCCTCAGCTCCGGGTCGCGGGAGGCGGTCACGTCGACGGCCAGACCGAACCGGTCCAGCAACTGGGGACGCAGCTCGCCCTCTTCGGGGTTCATCGTGCCCACCAGCACGAACCGGGCGGCGTGGGTCACCGAGACCGCCTCCCGCTCCACCCGGGCTCGGCCCATCGCCGCCGCGTCCAGCAGCGAGTCGACCAGGTGGTCGGGCAGCAGGTTGACCTCGTCGACGTAGAGCAGTCCGCGATGCGCCCGGGCCAACAACCCGGGCTCGAAGGCGACCTCACCGGTGCCGACCAGTCGGTCCAGGTGCAGCGCACCGACGACCCGGTCCTCGGTGGCACCGACCGGCAACTCCACCAGCGACACCGGCCGGGAGACCGGGGCTCGATCGTGTACGGCCAGGTCGGGGCAACTGGGGTCCGGATCGGCCGGGTCACAGCCGAACCGGTCGCCGTCGACGACCTCGATCGGCGGCAGCACCGAGGCCAGGCCGCGGACCATCGTGGATTTGGCGGTGCCCTTCTCCCCGCGCACCAGGACGCCACCGATCTCGGGGCTCACCACGGCCAGGCAGAGCGCCAGTCCGAGGTCGTCCTGCCCGACGACCGCGGAGAACGGGAAGATGCCGTTCACTCCTGGGCCCCTTCGATCTGGCCCTCGGTCTCCAGCAACACCTCGGTCAGCGCCTGGGTCATCTCCGCAGGCGGCGCCTCCCACAGGCCACGCGACTGGGCTTCGAGCAGCCGTTCGGCCATCCCGTGCAGCGCCCATGGGTTCGCCTGCTCCAGGAACGCCCGGTTGTCGGCGTCGATCACGTAGGCCTCGGTGAGCTTCTCGTACATCCAGTCCGCGATCACCCCCGTGGTCGCGTCGTACCCGAACAGGTAGTCCACCGTCGCGGCCATCTCGAAGGCGCCCTTGTAGCCGTGCCGGCGCATCGCCTCGATCCAGCGCGGGTTGACCACCCGGGCCCGGAACACCCGCGAGGTCTCCTCGACCAAGGTGCGGGTGCGGACGGTCTCGGGTCGGGTGGAGTCCCCGATGTACGCCGCCGGGGCCTCACCGGTGAGCGCGCGGACGGTGGCGACCATGCCGCCGTGGTACTGGAAGTAGTCGTCGGAGTCGGCGATGTCGTGCTCGCGGGTGTCGGTGTTCTTGGCGGCCACCGCGATCCGCCGGTACGCCGTCTCCATCTCCTCACGCGCCGGCTCACCGTGCCGGTCGCGACCGTAGGCGTAGCCGCCCCAGACCGTGTAGACCTCGGCCAGGTCGGCGTCGGTGCGCCAGTCCTTGGAGTCGATCAACTGCAACAGCCCGGCACCATAGGTGCCCGGACGGGAACCGAAGATCCGCGTGGAGTTGCCGTCTGCGGCCACGTGCGCGCGGACGTAGTTCTGCTCGGCCGGCTCGTCCTGGGCGGCGGCCATCTTGACGGCGTCGTCAAGCAGCGCCACGACGTGCGGGAAGGCATCCCGGAAGAAGCCGGAGATCCGCATGGTGACGTCGATCCGCGGGCGACCCAGCTCCTCGAGGCTGATCGGTTCGAGGTGCGTGACGCGACGCGACGCCTCGTCCCAGACCGGGCGGATCCCCAGCAGGGCCAGGCATTCGGCGATGTCGTCGCCCGCGGTCCGCATCGCCGAGGTCCCCCACATCGAGAGCCCGACGCTGGCCGGATAGTCGCCGGTCTCGGCCTTGTGCCGCTCCAGCAGCGAGTCGGCCAGCAGCTGTCCGGTCTCCCAGGCGAGTTGGCTCGGGATCGCCTTGGGGTCGACGGAGTAGAAGTTGCGCCCGGTCGGCAGCACGTTGACCAGCCCCCGCAGCGGCGACCCGGACGGGCCCGGCGGCACGAACCCGCCGCGCAGCGCACGGACGAGGTGGTCGAGCTCGTCGGTGGTGGCGTCCATCCGGGGCGCCACCTCGGCGACGGCGAACTCCAGCACCCGGCGTACCGCTCGCTGGTCGATCGCGCCTCGTCGGTCGAGTCCCTCTCGCTGGTCGAGTGCCGAGCTCTCTCTTCGGTCGAGTGCCGCCGAGGGACGAGGCGGTGTATCGAGACCACCCTCCAACACCGACAGCGCCTTGTCGATCGCGGCCTCCGCCCAACCGCCACCGTCGAGTACGGCGATCAGCTCGCGGGCCACCGCCTCGATCCGGTCCGAGCCACCCCGGTCCCGCGCGGACTCGTCCAGGCCGAGCGCCTCCCGCAACCCCGGCACGTGGGCGCTGCCGCCCCAGATCTGCCGGGCCCGCAGCACCGCGAGCACCAGGTCGATCTTGGCCTCACCGGCCGGCGCCTGGCCGAGCACGTGCAGGCCGTCGCGGATCTGGGAGTCCTTGATCTCGCAGAGCCAGCCGTCGATCTCCATGATGATGTCGTCGAAGCGTTCGTCGTCGGGCTTGTCGATCAGCCCGAGCTCACGGTCCATCTTCGCGGCCTGCAGCAGGGTCCAGATCTTGCCGCGCAGGCTGGGCAGCTTGGCCGGATCCATCGTGGCGACGTTCCCGTACTCGTCGAGCAGTTGCTCGAGCCGGGCGATGTCGCCGTACGACTCGGCGCGCGCCATCGGCGGCACCAGATGGTCGACCAGGGTGGCGTGCGCGCGGCGCTTGGCCTGGGTGCCTTCGCCGGGGTCGTTGACCAGGAACGGATAGATCAGCGGCAGGTCGCCGAGTACGGCGTCGGGGGCGCAGTCGGCGGACAGGCCGGCGTTCTTGCCCGGCATCCATTCGAGGTTGCCGTGCTTGCCGAGGTGGATCACCGCATCCGCACCCCAGCCGCCGTCGGTCGGCGAGGCGGCCAGCCAGCGGTAGGCGGCCAGGTAGTGGTGGCTGGGCGGCAGATCGGGGTCGTGATAGATCGCGATCGGGTTCTCCCCGAAGCCTCGCGGCGGCTGCACCATCACCACCACGTTGCCGGACTGGATCGCGGCCAGCACGATGTCGCCGTTGTCGACGAACAGGCTGCCCGGGGCCTCACCCCAGTGCTCGACCATGTCGCCCCTGAGCCCCTCGGGCACCGTCTCGAACCAGCCGCGGTAGACCTCGGCCGGGATCCGGTTGGTGTTCGCGTTGAGTTGGGCTTCGGTGAGCCAGTTCTCGTCGTACCCGCCCGCCTCGATCAGCGCATGGATCAGCTCGTCGCCGTTGCCGGACGCGACGCCGGGGAGCTCCTCTGCACCAACCCAGCCCTCGGCCGCGAGCCGCCGCAGCAGCGCCACCGCCGAGGCGCCGGTGTCCAGGCCGACGGCGTTGCCGATCCGGGCGTGCTTGGTGGGGTACGCCGACAGCACCACCGCGACGCGGTGCTGTGCCGGGTCGACGTACCGCAGCCGCCCGTGGCTGACCGCGAGGCCGGCGACCCGAAGCGCACGCTCGGGGTCCGCGACGTACGCCGGAAGTCCGTCGGTGTCGAACTCCTTGAAGCTGAAGGGCACGGTGATCAGCCGGCCGTCGAACTCCGGCACCGCGACCTGGGTGGCGGCATCGAACGGTGAGACGCCCTCGTCGTTGGCTTCCCAGTCCGCGCGGGTGGAGGTGAGGCAGAGCGCCTGCAGGATGGGGCGGTCGAGGTCGGCGAGCGCGCCGGTGTCCCAGGATTCGTCCTCCCCGCCGGCCTGGGCCTTGGCGGGGGTGGTGCCGCCGGCGGCGAGGACGGTGGTGACGATCGCGTCGGCCTCACCGAGCGCCGCGAGCAGGTCGGGTTGGGCGTCGCGGAGGCTGGCGCACCAGATCGGCAGCGCGATTCCGCCCTTGGCCTCGATGGCGTCGCTGAGTACCTCGACGAACGAGGTGTTGCCGGACATCTGGTGGGCGCGGTAGTACAGCACCGCCACCTTGGGCCGCTCGCCGGTCGAGTAGCCGTCGCGAGGCGCGGCCGCCGGCGCACCCTCCTCGCCGGTCGAGTAGCCGTCGCGAGGCACGAGCGTCGGCGTATCGAGACGCTCCGGCCGACCCCACGCCGGCGCCGCCGCAGGAGCGTCGAAGCCCTCGCCCGTCAGCAGCACCGTGTCGGAGAGGAACCGTGCCAGGTGCTCGAGGTTGGCCGGTCCGCCGTGCGCCAGGTAGGCGTGCGCCTGCGCGGCGACTCCGGCGGGCACGGTCGAATGGCCCATCAGTTCGGCGTCGGGGGCCTGCTCGCCGGTGAGTACGACGACGGGCCGGGGCCCGGCGAGCAGCCGGTCGAGTCCCTCAGCCCAGGCCTGCCGACCGCCGAGGAGCCGAACCACGACCAGGTCGGTGCCCTCCACCAGTGCGTCGAGGTCGGCAAGGGTGGTCCGCGCGGGGTTGGCGTAACGCCACGACACCGGGGCATCGGTGTTGGCAGCGCGGGCGCTCATCAGGTCCGTGTCGGAGGTCGACAGGAGCAAAAGCATGGGGATCGGCCTTCCTGGGGTGTCCTCGCCCCGGGGGTCATGCGGGCGACAGGAGTTCCTGACTTGACGACGGGTACGTCGTACACAGTGGCGGGACCGTGCCGGAGTCTCACCGGCTTCCTCCGCTGTGTCGCCCACGGTGGCGGCGCGTCCGGGTGGACGCACCGAGGCCGAGCATATCCGCCGCCGGGTGTGGGCGGACAGGCCAGCCGCCCGGTCGCCACGGCTGTGCCGGTACGGCGGTCGACTGGTCTGCGCTGTCAGGGGCGGATGACGGTTTCAGGATCCCTCGCCGTGGCCCTCATCCCACTCCGGCGGATAGGGCGGGTGAGCGAGCAGCAAGGCGCTCAACTCCGACTCGGACAACGGCGGCAACTCGTTGTAGGGGTGCCAGGTGTTGTGCCCTGCGGTCAGGAAGGCACTGACCTCGGGGGGATCGCCGATCAGGTAACCGAGTTGCCGCAGCGCGGGCGTCAGCGTCTCGGCGAGGTACTGGTGAAGGCGACGCAGTTCGGACTCGCCACGACGCCGCCGGTAGCGCGGATGCAGCGGGTATCGGCGCTCACAGAGCAGGACTGCCGCGTCAAGGTCCCCCGCCCGCTCCAGTGGGGTGTCGCCGAGGTGGTAGCCCGAGAACCCATCCGACCGTGCCTCGAAACCCTGCTCACGCAGACACTGGGCATGGACGTCACCGAGCTCACCAGGGGAGATGAAGCGGACGAACTCACTCACCTCTGCACCTCCCCAAACCGAACTGACCCCGCGAGACCGGTGTGATCACCCGCACCGATCCTGCCACCAAATCACCGATAGCTCTCGTAGCGGACAGTTTCGGTGGCGCAACCCCAGGGAAGATGCAATCGGGACCACGAGGCGGTGAGATCACCGGCCTGGACCCGGGCGGCGACGACCCGGTCTCCTTTGTGCCGCAGCGTCTCGACGATCCAGCCGTCACGGGCATGATGGATCCACCCCACTACTCCCCGCAGCACCATCTCAAGATCGGCACCTCCTGGGGCCTCCTCGTCGATCTGCACCGACCCGACGCGGTACCGGGCACCGCCGTCGACGTCGTACACGACGACCGTGCAGTGGTGGTCGCTGTCCTGGGTGGCGGTGACCTCGACGCTCGGCCCAGGAGCCACCTCGATGCGGACCCGCGGGTCTGCGCCGAAGGCATTGGCCAGGTGGCGGCGCACCGCTTCGACCCAGTCCTCCATTCCGCGAATCCTGCCACCTACGGCACCGAGCCGGTGCGCGCGTAGGCTCCTATCCCGTGATCGAGCAGCCAGAGTCCGTCGACGGCGACCGCTGCCCCGGCGCGCTGCGTCTGCATCAGGCCGACGACGGGCACGTCGCTCGGATCCGGGTGCCCGGCGGGCGGCTCACGGCGCGGCAGTTGGTGGCCCTCTGCGATCTCGCCGACGACCTGGGGGACGGCTGCCTGCATCTGACGTCGCGGGGCAATGTGCAGGTGCGGGGGCTTGCTGGCGACGTCGGGCCCGCGCTGGCGACCCGGCTGTCCGCGGCCGGTCTGCTCCCGTCGCTGGCCCACGACCGGGTCCGCAACGTCGTCGCCTCCCCGGCGCCGGACCTGGACGGCGTACTGGCCGAGTTCGATGCGGCCCTGTGTGCGGATCCACGGCTGACCGCGCTGTCGGGGCGGTTCCTGTTCGGCCTCGACGACGGCTCCGGGGAGATCCTTGCCCTCGCCCCCGACCTCGCCACCCAGCGACGAAGTGTCACAAATGGGCCGACGAGGTTTCAGTTGTGGGTGGCCGGGGTGCCCACAGGCCTGTACGACGACCCGGTGCCGCCGCTGCTCCGGGCAGCCGCCGCGTTCCTCGACGTACGTCCCGACGGAGCCTGGCGGGTCACGGACCTGCCCGCACCCGAACTCGCCGCCCTCCGCGGTGACACAGCGGCCACAGGCCCCACCTCGACGGGCCACAAACCCCACCTCGGCGGGCCACAAACCCCATCTCGGCGGGCCACAAACCCCACTTCGGCGGAGGGGTGGATGCCGTTGGGGAGCGCGGTGACGTCGCAGTGGCGGGTCGTGGCCTCGCTGGTGCGGGAACAACTGGCGCAGGCGCAGTTGGTGCTGACGCCGTGGCGGAGCGTGGTGCTGCGCGGCGTGACACCAGCCGAGGCCCACACGGCCCTGCCCGACTGGGGGTTCGCCGCCGACTCACCTCAGGCGCTCACCAGCGCCTGCATCGGGGCCCCCGGCTGCGCCAAGTCACTGGCCGACGTACGCGCCGATGCCGCCGGCCTGGCCAGCGCGAATCCCGGCCGCCGACTGCATGTGAGCGGGTGCGCCCGCAGGTGCGGGCACCCGATCGGGGATCATCTGGAGGCGGTCGCGACCAGCGACGGGTACCAGGTAGGAGAGCACTGATGCAGTACGAGAAGGACGGCAACGCCATCTATGAGGAGTCCTTCGCGACCATCCGCCGCGAGGCCGACCTGGGTCGGTTCGACGCCGACACCGCCCAGGTGGTGGTGCGGATGATCCACGCCTGCGGTCAGGTCGACCTGGCTGCCGACGTGGCGCACACCCCCGGACTGGTCACCGCCGCCCGCACCGCCCTGGCCGCCGGGGCGCCGATCCTGTGCGACGCCCACATGGTCGCCTCAGGGGTCACCCGAACCCGGCTGCCGGCCGACAACGAGGTGATCTGCACGTTGCGCGACGAACGAGTCCCGGCGCTGGCCGTCGAGCTCGGCACCACCCGCTCCGCCGCCGCCCTAGAGCTGTGGCGCGACCGACTCGACGGCGCCGTGGTCGCGATCGGCAACGCCCCCACTGCACTGTTCCACTTGCTGGAGATGATCGCTGCCGGCGCACCCAGGCCCGCTGCCGTGGTCGGCATCCCGGTCGGCTTCGTGGGCGCGGTGGAGTCCAAGCAGGCGCTGGCCGAGAGCGACCTGGGTCTGGAGTGGCTCGTCGTACACGGCCGCCGCGGCGGCTCTGCGATCACCGCAGCCGCCCTCAACGCCCTGGCCACCGAGCAGGAGATCATCCGCTAGTGGTAGAGTGGTACCTTCTGATGGTAGAGAGGGTAGACGCATGGGTCTGAACATCAAGAACGAGCATGTTCACCAGCTCGCCCGCCTGGCCGCCCAGCGCACCGGGACCACCCAGACCGGCGCCATCGAGGCTGCGCTCGAGCAGTACCTCGCCGGTCTCGACGAGCCTCAGCAGCGCTCGGCGCGGCGGGCCCGCGTCGACCTGATCCTTGCCGATGTCGACGCCAGGCTCGGGGATGGGCCCGGGCTCAGCACCGACGAACTGTACGACGACGCCGGGTTGCCCGCGTGATCGTCGACAGTTCAGCCCTGATCGCCGTGTTGGCGGCCGAACCCCTCCGTCCGCGACTGCTTGACGCGATGCTGGCCGCCGAGCGGCTGCTGATGTCGGCAGCCACCTACCTGGAGACCGCCGCCGTCATCGATCGCCGCGGCGACCCGGTGCTCTCCCGCCGGCTCGACGAGCTCCTCGAAGCCCTCGGCCTGGAGATCGTCGAGGTATCCCCGGACCAGGCCCGGCTCGGGCGGGAGGCCTACCGTGACTTCGGCAAGGGCTCGGGGCATCCGGCCGGCCTGAACTACGGGGACTGCTTCACCTACGCGCTGGCCAGGGACAGCGGGCTGCCGCTGCTGCACACCGGCGACGACTTCAACCACACCGACGTACGAACGGAGACCGTTCAGTGACGGCCATCGAGACCTCCCGACCCACCCGTCCGGGACGTTTGTACGGCGTCGGGCTGGGCACCGGCGACCCCAAGCTGTTGACGCTGCGAGCGGTCGAGGTGATCGATCAGGTCGACGTGGTCGCCTATCACTCCGCCCGCCATGGGCGCTCGCACGCACGGCGGATCGCGTCCGCGCACATCCGCGCCGACCACATCGAGGAGCACCTGGTCTATCCGCTGACCACCGAGACCACCGACCACCCGGGTGGGTATCGCGGCGCCATCGAGGAGTTCTACACCGAAGCCGCCGCCCGGCTCGCCGCGCACCTGGACGCCGGCCGCGACGTGGCCGTGCTGTCGGAGGGTGACCCGCTGATCTACTCCTCCTACCAGCACATGCACAAGCGGCTGGCGCATCGCTATCAGACCGAGACCGTGCCTGCGGTCAGTTCGATCTCGGCGTCCGTGGCTGCACTGGGGGTGCCGCTGACCGAGGCCGACGAGGTACTCACCGTGCTTCCGGGCACGCTCCCCACCGAGGAACTGGCCGCCCGGCTGGCCTCCACCGACTCCGCGGTGGTGCTCAAGCTGGGCCGCACCTTCGGGTCGGTGCGGGAGGCGTTGGCGCGCGCCGGGCGACTCGAGGACGCCTGGTTCGTGGAGCGGGCCACCATGGACGAGCAACGGATCGCGCGGTTGGCCGAGGTGGATCCGGACGAGGTGCCGTATTTCTCGATGGCGGTGCTCCCCTCGAAGGTCGCCGGGATGACGCCGAGGATCGGCACCGTCGACGGCGAGTCGCTCAACGAGTCGCTGGTCGAGCCTGTCGAGACCGAAGCCTCCGGGACGGCCGCCGGCTCGGTGACCGTGGTCGGCACCGGCCCGGCCGGACCGATGTGGCTCACCCCCGAGGTCAAGGGCGCGCTGGCGACCGCCGACGACATCGTCGGGTACACGACGTACGTGAAGCGGGTGCCCGAGCGTCCCGGCCAGGTCCGGCACCTGTCGGACAACAAGGTCGAGTCCGAGCGCGCCGAGTTCGCGCTCTCGCTGGCTTCGCAGGGGCGCCGGGTGGTGGTGGTCTCCAGCGGCGACCCGGGCGTCTTCGCGATGGCCACCGCGGTGCTGGAGGTCGCTTGCGAGCCGCGGTACGCCGGCGTACCGGTGCAGGTGCTGCCGGGGATGACCGCCGCGCACGCCGCCGCCGCCCGGGTCGGCGCCCCGCTGGGGCACGATTACGCGACCATCTCGCTGTCGGACCGGCTCAAGCCGTGGGACGTGATCGCCCAGCGGATCCGGGCCGCCGCCGAGGCCGACCTGGTGCTGGCCATCTACAACCCCGCCTCCTCGGAGCGGCGCTGGCAGGTCGAGGCGCTCGCCGAGTTGCTGATGGAGATCCGCAAGCCCGACACCCCGGTGGTGCTCGCCCGCGATGTCGGCGGGCCCACCGAACAGATCCGGATCGTCGACCTGGCCACCCTCGACCCGGATGTGGTGGACATGCGCACCCTGATCCTGGTCGGCTCCTCGCAGACCCAGCGGGTGGACCGCGCTGGCGGGGACACCGTGGTGTGGACGCCGCGGCGCTACCCGGAGTAAGTCACCGGCGTCGTATCGCGAAGAGCTCCTCATCGGTGATCGGGGTGAAGGTGCCCGCGCGCCACTCTCCCCAGGCTCCGCCGCTCTCGGCGAGCCACGCTGCGAGTTCCTCGACGTAGTCGGCAGCGGCGGCATTCAACTGCGCCGCGTCCATCTCCGGCTCGGCCAAGGCATAGTCGAACCGCTCGCCGAAGGCCCGCACGCACGCCCATCGCAGCTCGTCGGGGGCATCGTCGCCGTCAGGTCCGAGTCGGAAGTAGCCCTTGGACGCGTCGACCTCCCCCGCACCGGAGAACTCGTCGTCGTTGGCGGGATGACCCGGGAACTCCCCGAAGGCGACCTCCATGACGGACTCGTAGGTGCGTTCGGTCGCCGCCTCGAACCAGCTCTCGATCAGCGCCCACGACACTCCATCCACCGGATTCCGCCCCACCAGAACCGCCACCTCGAAAGGCTCCCCCGGCTGAGCGAGGCTGCGCACCAACGGACCCAGCAGTCGGTCAAGGAGCCACGACGAGTAGGGGTCGGTGGCCGGGGCCGAGAACGGATCGCTGGTCACCATGTGCCTCTCCGTGGGTAATAGCGGGAGTACCGGTGCGCCCGAGCGGCAGTCGAGTGCACCGCGCCACACTATCCGCTCCTGCCCGATCTGCGCCGCCTCCCGGAATAGCGCCCCGACCCCCGAGGTTGGTGATGACCGTGCCCACCCCACTCTCGATCCTCGACCTGGCCACCGTCGCCCGCGACTCCACTCCTGCCGAGGCGTTCGAGGCGAGTGTGGCGCTGGCCCGGGCCGCGGAACGGCACGGATACGCGCGGGTCTGGTACGCCGAGCACCACAACATGCCCTCGATCGCCTCGTCGGCCACCGCGGTGCTGATCGCCCACATCGCCAACCACACGTCGACCATCCGGCTCGGCTCCGGCGGGGTGATGCTGCCCAACCATCCGCCGCTGGTGATCGCCGAGCAGTTCGGCACCCTGGCCACCCTGCACCCGGACCGGATCGATCTGGGCATCGGCCGGGCGCCGGGCACCGACATGCAGACGGTGCGGGCGTTGCGCCGCGACGCGGGCGCCGCGCACTCCTTCCCCGGCGATGTGCGCGAACTGCAGGCCTTCCTCGACACCGACGTGGACGGCGTACGGGCCATCCCGGGGACGGGCACCAAGGTGCCGATCTACGTGCTCGGGTCGTCGACGTACGGCGCCCAACTGGCCGCGGAGTTCGGCCTGCCGTACGCGTTCGCGTCGCACTTCGCGCCCGCGGCGCTCCAGCAGGCGGTGGCGCTGTATCGAGCCGAGTTCCAGCCGTCGGAGCAGTTGGCCGAGCCGTACGTGATCGCCGGCGCGAACGTGATCGCCTGCGACACCGACGAGGAGGCCGCCGACTGGTTCCGGATCGTGCGGCGGTCGCGGGCGCGACGCTTCCTGGGACGCAGCGGGCTGGGCGATTTGAGCGACGAGCAGGTCGACACGCTGCTGGAGACCCCGCAGGGTCAGCAGGTGGCGCAGATGCTGCACTACTCCGCGGTCGGGTCGCCGGAGACGGTGGCGGCGTGGATGGGTGAGTTCGTGACGCACAGCGGGGCCGACGAGGTGATCACCGTGCACTCGGTGCCCGGCCTTGAGGCGCGGCTGCGGTCGGTGGAGTTGCTGGCCCAGGCCTGGGGGTTGGGCGCTTAGCCCAACCAGTCCAGTACGCCGTCCACGTCGCGCACGTGGGCGATCCCGTCGGGGAGCGGCGGGCGGTCCACCACCACCACCGTGACACCGAGCTCCTCGGCTGCGGTGAGCTTGGCCTCGGTCGCGGGGGAGCCCGAGTCCTTGGTGACCAGCATGGTGATCTCGTGGTCGCGTAGCAGGGTGCGTTCGTCATCCAGGGTGAACGGGCCGCGGGCGAGCAGCAGTTCGTGGTGCTCGGGCAGCGGCGGGTCGGGTGGCTCGATGGCTCTGATCAGGAACCATGCCGGTGAGTTCGCGTACGCCGCGACCTCCTGCCGACCGATGGTGAGGAACACCCGTCCGGCGGCGACCGCGGCTGCGGCCGCATGATCAGCGACCCTGGTCCAGCCGGGTCGGTCCGACCACGCCGGCCGGCGGAGCACGACGTGGTGGGTGCCGGTCATCGCCGCGGCGGTGACGGCGTTGGCGGTGATCGTGGCGGCATAGGGGTGGGTGGCGTCCACGAGTGCGTCGTACCCGACCTCGGCCAGGTGGGCCGCCAGTCCGCCGGCGCCACCGAACCCACCGACCCGGACCGCGCCCGGCGGCAGCAGCGGATCGGTCACCCGCCCGGCCAGCGACGAGGTGACGTTGTGGCCGGCAGAGATCAGGACGCCCGCCAGCGCCCGCGCCTCCGCGGTCCCTCCCAGAATCAACACCCTCGCCATGCGGCTCATCCTCCCCCACGAGATGTACTTCATGGCCGCGCGAGGTGGGGGTTGTGGCCCGCCGAGGTGGGGGTTGTGGCCGACTGGTGGGCTGCTCCGTGGCTACCTCGGGGTCGGTGGATGATGGTGCGGTGAGCGAACAAGAGCCGGTGAGCGGTCGCGGGGCGCAACTGGCGCGCACCGGGCTGCGCAGCGGCTGGACCACCGGCGCCTGCGCCACTGCGGCGACCACGGCGGCGTACCAGGCGCTGCTCACCGGCGAGTTTCCCGACCCTGTCACCATCCGGCTGCCCGCCCATGAGCCGGCGTTCGCGCTCGCGGTCGAGGAGTTGGCCGCCGGTCACGCGATGGCCGGGATCGTGAAGGACGCCGGCGACGACCCGGACGTCACCCATGGGGCGCTGGTCCGGGTCACGGTACGACGTGGCGCGCCGGGCAGCGGGGTCACGTTCGTGGCCGGACCAGGGGTCGGCACGGTGACCAAGCCGGGACTGCCCCTGGCGGTCGGTGAGCCGGCGATCAATCCCAAGCCTCGTGAGTTCATCACCGACCACGTGCAACGCCTGGCTGTGACCCACGGGGACGCCGGCGACCTGGTCGTGGAGATCTCGGTCGACCACGGTGAGGAGATCGCGCGCTCCACCTGGAACCCCCGGCTCGGCATCCTCGGCGGCCTCTCCATCCTGGGCACGACCGGCGTGGTCGTCCCGTACTCCTGCAGCGCATGGATCGACTCGATCCGACGCGGCATCGACGTGGCCCGGGCCGCCGGCCACAGCCACGTCGCCGGCTGCACCGGGTCGACCTCGGAGCGGGTGGCGGTGCAGACCTACGCGCTTCCCGAGGACGCGCTGTTGGACATGGGGGACTTCGCCGGCGCGGTGCTCAAGTACCTACGCCGGCACCCGGTCCCCCGGCTCAGCATCGTCGGAGGCTTCGCGAAACTCTCCAAGCTGGCTGCGGGTCACCTGGACCTGCACTCGGGGCGGTCCCAGGTGGACCTGGGGTTCCTCAGCGCCCTCGCCACCGAGGCCGGTACGCCGCTCGAGCTCACCGACGCGAACACCGGCCTGGAGGCACTGCACCGCGCGCAAGCGGCCGGCGTACCGCTCGGCGATCTGGTCGCGGAGCGCGCCACCGACACCGCCCTCGGCGTCCTACGCGAGGCGCCGGTCACCGTCGACGTCATCTGCATCGATCGGGCCGGGGAGGTCGTGGGGCGGAGTCAGCCGCGGTCGCGTTGAGCGTGACACACGCAACCGATCACAGGCTCATGGCGTTGGCTTCTGCAGGCTCGCCAACCACTCGTTCGCTACCGCAATCGCGGACTCACGTTCCGGAGCAACTGTTCGCCTCTCAAGCCGCTCGACCTCCGCCAGCGCATCGGTCTTCCAAGACACAAGGGCGACGACGTGCTGGCCCCGAAAGAGCCGCGAGATCATCCACTGAACGGGAATCAGCACGAGGAAGGTCACCACCCAGGCGACCAGTTCGTGCTCCAACAGGAAGCCACCCCTAGGGACCACCCAGAAGCCACGCCGGACCACCCGAACCACCTGGGTGCGATCGCCCTCCCTCAGCGCAGGAGACTGGAAGGCAAACCAAGGCCATAGGTGGTCATCGGATGACTTGTCCTGTTCGCGAGAAGTCACAGGGTCCCTTTCGCCAGTGCCGTGACGGCAAGGAGGACACTAGCTCCCAAGCGAGGCTAACCACGGCATCGACCGGGATGGCAAGACCGTGGGGCGGAGTCAGCCGCGGCGTCGCTGAGCGGCCACAACGCCCACCTCGGCGGGCCACAAACCCCACCTCGTCAGCGGGGGCGGGTGCAGCTGTAGAGGTGGGAGTCGCGGAAACCCTCGGCGGCCAAGGAACGACCGACCAGGATCACCGCGGTACGACGCAGCCCGGCCTCGGTGACCTGCGCGGCGATGGTGGCCAGCGTGCCGCGGAGCACCACCTCGCCGGGCTGGGAGGCGTAGGCGACCACCGCGGCCGGACAGTCCGATCCATAGTTGGGCAGCAACTCGGCGACCACCTCATCGACCAGGTGGGTGGCCAGGTGCAGCACGATCAGCGCGCCAGCCCGGCCCAGGTTGTCCAGGGTCTCCCGGGGCGGCATCGCGGACGCCTCCCGGGCCAGCCGGGTGAGCACCACCGACTGGTTCACCTCCGGCACGGTCAGCTCACGGCCCAGCGCGGCCGCGGCCGCGGCGAAGGCCGGCACGCCGGGCACCAGCTCGTGGTCGATGCCGCGCGCCTCCAGCCTGCGGAGCTGCTCGGCCACCGCGGAGTAGATCGACAGATCCCCCGAGTGCAGCCGGACCACATCCAGGCCCCCAGCATCGGCGGCCACGAACTCGGCCTCGATGGCGTCCAGGTCCAAGCCCTGGGTGTCCACCAGCCGGGCGTCGGCGCGACACTCGGCGAGCAGTTCAGCAGGCACCAGCGACCCGGCGTACAACACCACCGCGGCCTCGCGGAGCAACCGCTGACCACGCACGGTGATCAGGTCCGGTGCGCCGGGTCCGGCACCGACGAAACGCACCGTCATGGACTCTCCTCGGGTTTGATCGCGATCCACTGCACCACCGGCAGCGCGGCGCGCCAG
The DNA here is from genome assembly GCF_016827675.1 of Nocardioides limicola. Taxonomy (GTDB): domain Bacteria; phylum Actinomycetota; class Actinomycetes; order Propionibacteriales; family Nocardioidaceae; genus Nocardioides; species Nocardioides limicola. Next base: position 33,953 of record NZ_JAERJA010000005.1, read on the forward strand.
CCGGTGAAGGCGCCGACATCTCCCGCGCGGGCGACCTCCAGCCGGGTCAGTGTGCCGCCCAGCTTCTCCCGCCACGTGACCAGGTCGGCGGCCGACTCCAGGGTGACCGCGTTGGCGACCAGCCGGCCGCCGGGTCGCAGCGCCGCCCAGGCCGCGTCCACCACCCCGGCACCGGTCAGCCCGCCGCCGATGAAGACCGCGTCCGGGGCGGCCAGTCCGGCCAGCGCCTCGGGTGCGGTGCCGACCACCACCCGCAGCTGCGGTACGCCGAGTGCGCGGGCGTTGCGCTCGATCCTCGCGGCCCGCTCGGCGTCACGCTCGATCGAGATCGCGGCCGCGCCGCCGGCCCGCATCCATTCGATGCCGATGCTCCCGGACCCGCCGCCGATGTCCCACAGCGCCTCGCCGGGCCGCGGTGCCAGCGTGCTCAGGGTGACCGCCCGGACCTCGCGCTTGGTCAGCTGGCCGTCGTGCTCGAACGCCTCGTCGGGAAGCCCGGCGACCTCTGGCCAGGACACTCTCCCGGCAAACTCGACGGCGACCACGTTGAGCCGCGGATAGGGCCCGGCGACCGCGTCCGCGCGCACCCGGTGCGACGACTCCGTCGCCGTACCGAGGTCCCCGAGCACCGTCAACTCCGACTCCCCCCAGCCGTGCTCGACCAGGATCCGACCGACCTCAGCCGGCGTACCGCCGTCGACCGAGAGCACCAGCGCCCGGCCACCCGCGTGCCGCAGCAGCGCGTGCGCGTCGCCGGTCAACGTGGAGACCACCGGGGTGTGTTCGGTCGGCCAGCCCAGCCGGGCACAGGCCAGGGAGACCGACGAGACCGCGGGGATCACCCGCAGCGACTCGGGGCCGAGCGCAGCGGCGAGGGTGCGTCCCAGACCATGGGTCATCGGGTCGCCGGAGGCGAGTACCACGACCCGGCGACCTGCCTGGGCAGCGATCGCCTCGGTCGGGTCGAACGGGCTCGGCCACAGCGTTCGCTCGGCGGTCACGTCGCCGGGCAGCAGGTCGAGTTGGCGGCGGGCACCGAGCACCACCTCGGCCTCGACGAGCAGCGCCCTGGCCAGGTCACCGAGGCCCGACCAGCCGTCGGCACCGATGCCGATCACCGGGAGGGGGTCTCGACCAGCTCGACCGACCGGGAGCGGGTCTCGACCAACGGGGGCAACGCCGGCGTCGACGATGCGCATCAACGCGTCGTACCCGACATGCTCCTCGACCGCGTCCGCGAGCCGGTCCAGCATCGCCTCCCGCCGGTCGGCGTAGGACACCCCCGGCCGCGGTTCCCAGGCCGCACCCGACCGCGCTGCCACGTCGCCCAGGAACGCCCGGCGGAAGTCGTCGTTCTCGAAGGCGCCATGCCAGGTGGTGCCGAAGACCGGCCCCCGCGACCAGCCGTCCAGGAACGCCTCAGCGGTCGCGCCGTCGACGAGGCCAGCCACCCCGTGATGGATCTCGTACGCCGTCACTCGATGTCCGCGCCAGGCTCCCGCGGGCAGCCCGAGGACCTTCTCGGCGCCGAACTCCACCCGGGTCGGCAACAGCCCCAGCCCGGCGACCTCGCCGCCACCCTCGACCCCGGCCGGGTCGCTGATCAGCTCGGCGAGCATCTGGTGGCCGCCACAGATCCCCAGCACCGTCCCACCGGCGGCGACCCGGCGGCGCAGCACCTCGTCGAGGCCGCGTTCGCGCAGCCAGGTCAGGTCGTTCATGGTGGCCCGGGAGCCGGGCAGCACCACCAGATCGGCCTCGGCCAGATCACCGGCCCGGCTGGTCAGGGTGACCGAGACACCCGGCTCGGCGGCCAGGGCGTCGATGTCGGTGGCGTTGGAGATCCGGGGGAACCGGAGCACCGCCACCCGCAGTTCGGAGGCCCCGGAGTCGGGGATCGCGGCCAGCGCCAGGGCGTCCTCGGAGTCGAGCCAGACGTCGTCGAGCCAGGGCAGCACGCCCAGCACCGGCAGCCCGGTGCGTTGCTCGAGGGTGCGCAGCCCGGGGGTCAGCAGCGTCACGTCGCCCCGGAACTTGTTGACGATCCAGCCACGCAGCAGGGCCGCGTCGGCGGGGTCGAGGATGCCGTGGGTGCCGTACATCGCAGCCAGCACGCCGCCGCGGTCGATGTCGCCGACCACCACCACCGGCAGGTCGACCTCGCGGGCCAGGCCGAGGTTGACGTAGTCGCCGCCGCGCAGGTTGACCTCGGCGGGCGACCCGGCGCCCTCGGCGACGATCACGTCGTAGCGGCTGGCCAGGTCGCGGTAGGCGGCGAAGGCGGCCTCGGCGAGGTGTCGTCGGCCGGTGGCGAACTCTCCGGCGTCCAGGGTCCCGGCGGGGCGGCCCATCATCACGATGTGTGAGCGCCGGTCCGAGCCGGGCTTGAGCAGCACCGGGTTCATCGCCGGCTCCGGAGTGACCCGGGCCGCGATCGCCTGCAGCCACTGGGCTCGCCCGATCTCCGCACCGTCACCGTCGGCGGCCAGGCAGACGTGGGAGTTGTTGGACATGTTCTGGGACTTGAACGGCGCCACCGAGACTCCGCGGCGGGCCAGCAGTCGGCAGATCCCGGCGGTGACCAGGCTCTTCCCGGCGTCCGAGGTGGTGCCGGCGACCAGCAGCCCCCGGCTCATCGTCGGCTCCGCAGCAGCGCGGCGGCCACGGCGACCACCAGGGCGGCCACTCCGACCCGACGCGACAGCCGGCCGACGGCAGCCACGTCGGGGACCGTCACCGCGCGTCCGTCACCCATCACGCCTCGATTCTCGGTGATGCCGTGGTAGCGGTTCTCACCGCCCAGCCGAATCCCGAGCGCCCCGGCGAAGGCGGCCTCGACCGGTCCGGCGTTCGGGGAGGGGTGGAGGTCGGCATCGCGCCGCCAGATCCGCCACGCGCCAGCCCGGTCCGGACCGATCCCGACGGTGACCAGGGCGGTGGCCCGCGCCGGCAGCCAGTTGGCGGCGTCGTCGAGTCGGGCGGCCGCCCAGCCGAAGTCGGCGTACCGGTCGTTGCGGTAGCCGACCATCGCATCGAGGGTGTTGACCGCCCGGTAGCCGAGCAGGCCGGGGACCCCGGCCACCGCGCCCCACAACAGCGGCGCGACGACCGCGTCGGAGGTGTTCTCCGCCAGCGACTCCACCGTCGCCCGGGCGAGTTCGTCCTCGCCCAGCCTGGACGGATCGCGGGCGCACAGGTGGCTGAGTCGCTCCCGTGCCGCGCCCAGGTCGCCGCGCTCGAGGCGCGCCGACATCTCGGCCCCTTCGCGCAGCAGTGAGGTGCCCCCCAGCACCACATAGGTGGCCGCGGCCACGACCGCTGTCTCGGTGGCTGGCCCGCCGCGGCGGGCCAGTCGCTCGATGGCGACCCCGCCGAGGGTCACTGCGCCGACCAGCACCCCGACGTACGCCGTGCCAGCAGCGCGGTCGGGCCGATACCGGCGCCGCTCCAGGGCGCGGGCCGCGGTGCCGAACCCGGCGACCGGATGCCCTCTGCGCGGGTCACCGAGCGTCGCGTCGAGGCCGAAGCCCAGCAACAGGCCAACGGCTCGGGCGGTGCTCATGAGGTGGCACGGTAGCCGCCCGGGTCAGGACCCTCCGCCACCCGCCTTGCGGCGATGCATCTTCGGCGCTCCGCCGATGACCTCGGGGCCATGCACCTTCTCCGGGGCCTCGCTGTCGTGATGGGCCTCGTGGTGCTGGTTGTTCTTGCGATCCAGGGCCTCGCGCATCTTGGCCTTCAGGTCGGCGTTCGCGTCGTTGTCGCGCTTTCCGGTCATCTCCACAACCTCCTGCTTCGGTGCCCCCACCATGTCACCGTCCGGCTGGGAACCCAACCGGTTTCTGGACGTGTCGAGGCGCCGCTTCGGCTGCGGCCAGCGGCGGCCCGGCCCGTCTCCTCTATGATCCAGCGGTGATCTTCAAGCGGGTGGGCGACGGGCGCCCCTACCCCGACCATGGGCTGAGCTCGCGTGGTTGGGCGCAGGTGCCACCCCGTCAGGTGCGACTCGACGACCTGGTCACCACCAAGGCGATGCTCAATCTGGAGAGCCTGCTGGATGCGGACTCCACGTTCTACGGCGACCTGTTCGCGCATGTGGTCCGGTGGCGGGGTGACCTCTATCTGGAGGACGGCCTGCATCGGGCGGTCCGGGCTGCACTGCAGCAGCGTCTGGTGTTGCATGCCCGGGTGTTCGAGGTGGGCGACGAATGAGCAACGCGATGCGGTCGGCGGCCACCTTGGCGGTGCTGTCGGTGCTGGTGCTGCTGGCCGCCGTCTGGGGGTGGCAGGCGGTGACCGCGCCGGTGCGCGAGGAGGTCGTGGAGACCGGCCCGCCGCCCCTGTGTGTGGACCGTGCGGTGGCGACCGGCGACCGGGTCACGCCCGACCAGGTGACCGTCAGTGTCTACAACGCCAGCGGTCGTGCCGGGCTGGCCAACTCCACGCTGGAGGCACTGGTGGAGGCCGGGTTCGCCCCCGGCCGGACAGGCAACGCGCCTCCCGGTGTGGAGGTGCGCTTCGTCCGGATCTGGGCCGAGGACCCGCAGCACCCGGCGGTGCGCCTGGTGGCCCGGCATCTGGGCAACCCGGTGGTCCGACCCAACGAGGGTCTCGACACTCCGGGCGTGATCGTGCTGGTGGGCGCGGAGTTCGCCGGAGTCGAGGACGGTCCGGCATCGGTGCCGGCCCGGTTCGACGCGCTGGTCTGCGGCCCCTGACGCGCCGTACCCCGGCCACTACTCCAGCCAGCGCGCCAGGCGACCGCGCTGGGACACCGCTCTGAGCCTGCGCTCGGTGGCCTCGCGGACGGCACGTGGGGTGACCACGAGCAGGTCGTCGCCGCGTTTGAGCACCGCGTGTGGGTCCGGCACCCTCGTCTTGCCGTCCCGGACGATCAGGGCGATCACCGCGCCGACGGGGAGCCGAAGCTCGCGGATCTCGACCCCGTGCAGCTTCGAGCTCGGCGCGATGGTCACCTGGAGCACTTCGGCGTCGACCCGGCCGAGGGGGGCGGCTTCGAGGTCGAAGCCCCGCGGCTCGGCCCGGCGGGAGACCTTGAGCAGTCTGGCCGCCACCGGCAGGGTCGGCCCGGTGACCAGGGTGAAGACGACCACCATCACGAAGACGATGTCGAAGAGGCGTTGCGCATCGTCGGCGCCGGCAGCGAGGGGGATGGTGGCGAGGACGATCGGCACCGCCCCGCGCAACCCTGCCCAGGACAGGAAGCCGAGGTCGCGCCAGGGCATCGGCTGGACCGCCGCACAGACCAGCACCGACACGGGCCGGGCGACCAGTGTGAGGATGAGGCCGGCCAGCAGCGCGATGCCGACGACCTCCCAGGTGAGCCGGCTCGGTGAGAGCAGCAGGCCGAGCATCACGAACAGGCCGATCTGGGCCAGCCAGGCCAGCCCTTCCACGAAGGAGCGGGTGGCGGCCCGGTGCGGCAGCGCGGTGTTGCCGAGCACCAGCGCCGCGACGTAGACGGCGGCGAAGCCGGAGGTCCAGGCCACCGACGCGACGGCATAGCCGAGCAGGGTCAGGGTGAAGATCGCCAGCGGGTAGAGACCCGAGGACGGCAGCGCCACCCGGCGCATCAGCATCGCCCCGCCGAGTCCGACCCCGTAGCCGAGCAGCGCGCCACCGAGCAGTTGGAAGACGATGATCGCGGCTGTCCCGCCGAAGCCGTGCTCGATGGCGGCGCCGGAGGTGATCAGGGTGACCAGCACGATGGTGGGGGCGTCGTTGAGTCCGGACTCGGCCTCCAAGGTGCCGGTGAGTCGCTGCGGCAGGGGCACCACCCGGAGCACCGAGAAGACCGCGGCGGCGTCGGTGGGGGCGGTGATCGCGGCCAGCAGTACCGCGAGCTCCCAGGGCATGCCGAGGATGTAGTGGGCGGCCACCGCGACCACGGTCACCGAGGCCGCGGTGCCCAGCGTGGCCAGCGCGACGCCCATCCGCATCCCGGGGCGGACCCGGTCCCAGTCGGTGGAGAGGCCACCTTCGGCCAGGATGATGACCAGGGCCCCGAAGCCCAGCGCTTGAGCCAGATCGGCGTCGGAGAAGCTGATCCCGAGTCCCGCCTCGCCGAGCGCGACGCCCATCAGCAGGTAGAGCAGCAGGCTGGGCAGACCCGCCGAGAACGAGATGCGCACCGCCAGGATCGCCAGCAGGGTGACCGTGGCGCCGACCAGCACGAACATGTTGAGCTGCTGGACGTCGAAGCTCACGGCGGCCTTTCCGGTCGGTGGCCACGAATCCTATCGGCCACCGACGGGAGGTGGTCAGCGATTAGAACCTGTTCTAGTATTGCGTCATGGTCGAGACCGCCGGAACTGCCCTGCCCGCCACACTGCCCGCCTCTGTCGTCGACGGCAACACCGACATCGCCGATGTGGTGGTGGTCGGCTTCGGCATCGCCGGCGGATGTGCCGCCCTGGAGGCGGCCCGGGCCGGGGCCAAGGTGGTGCTGCTGGAGCGCGCAGCAGTCCACGGCGGCACGTCGTCGATGAGCGGCGGACACTTCTACCTCGGCGGCGGTACGGCGGTGCAGCGGGCCACCGGCCACGACGACTCCCCCGAGGAGATGTTCCGCTACCTGATGGCGGTGATGAAGGAGCCCGACGCGGAGAAGGTCCGGGCCTACTGCGACGGCTCGGTCGAGCACTTCGACTGGCTCGAGGACCTCGGCTTCGAGTTCGAGCGGTCCTACTACCCGGAGAAGGCCGTGATCCAGCCCGGCACCGAGGGTCTGATGTTCACCGGCAACGAGAAGGTGCACCCCTTCCGCGACCAGGCGAAGCCAGCCCCCCGCGGCCACAAGGTGCCGGTGCCCGGGGACACCGAGGGGACCCGGGTGATCATGGACCTGCTGCGCACCCGGGTCGAGGAGGCGGGCGTGGACGTCCGGTTCGAGACCGGGGCGACGAACCTGGTGCTGGCCCAGGGCGGGGCCCCGACCGACTCGACCGACTCGACCGGCGAGGGCTCGGACGGCGAGGTGGTCGGCGTCGCCTGGAAGCGCTTCACCGAGACCGGCGTGATCGCCACCCGATCGGTGGTGTTGGCCGCCGGCGGCTTCGTGATGAACGCGGACATGGTGGCCAAGTACACCCCCAAGCTCGCCGAGAAGCCGTTCGTGCTCGGCTCCACCTACGACGACGGGCTGGGCATCCGGCTCGGCGAGTCGGTAGGCGCGGCGACGGCGTTCATGGACGAGCCGTTCATCACCGCCCCCTTCTATCCGCCCTCGTCCCTGGTCAAGGGGATCCTGGTGAACAAGCGCGGCGAGAGGTTCGTCGCCGAGGACTCCTACCACTCCCGCACCTGCGGCTTCGTGATGGAGCAACCCGACTCCGCGGCGTACCTCATCGTCGACTCCGAGCACATCGAGCACCCGGCCTTCCCGCTGGCACCGTTCATCGACGGCTGGGAGACGGTGGAGGAGATGGAGGAGGGCCTCGGCCTGCCCACCGGGTCGCTGGCCAAGACCCTGGACCGCTACAACGAGCACGCCGCCCGCGGCGAGGACCCCGACTTCGGCAAGCACCCCGACTGGCTGGCCCCGCAGGCGACCGGCCCCTGGGGCGCCTACGACCTGACCCTGGGCAAGGCGTTGTACGCCGGCTTCACCCTCGGCGGTCTGGTGACCACGGTCGACGGCGAGGTGCGCCGCCCCGACGGGTCGGTGATCGCCGGCCTGTACGCCGCCGGCGCCTGCGCGTCCAACATCGCCCAGGACGGCAAGGGGTACGCCTCGGGCACCCAGCTCGGCGAGGGCTCCTTCTTCGGCCGCCGCGCCGGCCGACACGCGGCGCAGCGCTCCTGACACCCAGCGCTCCGGACACCCAGCGCTCCGGACACCCTGCGCTCCGGACACCCTGCGCTCCGGACCTGGCGACACCTGACAGACTGAGCGGTCATGACCGACCGCTGGCAGATCGCGAGTCGTGCGAACGTGCCGCCGTTCCACGTGATGGACCTGTTGGCCCGGGCCGCGGAACGGCAGCGCAGCCACGGAGATCTGGTGAATCTGGTCGCCGGCCAACCGAGCACCGGGGCACCCGCCGCGGTCCGGGCCGAGGCGAGGCGGCTACTGGCCGGCCCCGACCCGCTCGGCTACACCGTCGCCAGCGGCATCCCGGAACTGCGCGAGGCCATCGCGGCGTACCACCTCGACCAGCACGGTCTGAGCGTGGACGCGGCGGACGTGATCGTCACCACCGGCTCCTCGGGCGGCTTCCTGCTGGCGTTCCTGGCCGCCTTCGAGCCGGGGATGCGGGTGGCGATGGCCCGGCCCGGCTACCCCTGCTACCGCAACGTGCTGACCGCGCTGGGCTGCGAGGTCGTCGAGCTCGACTGCGGACCGGCGACCCGCTACCAGCCGACGGTCGCTCAGTTGGAGGCGCTCGACACGCCGGTGCACGGCCTGATCCTGGCCAGTCCGGCGAACCCGACCGGCACGATGCTGCTGCCCGAGGAGTTGGCGGCGCTGGCGACCTGGTGCGAGGGACGCGGCGTACAGCTGATCAGCGACGAGATCTACCACGGCATCGAGTACGCCGCCCCGCACCTGGCCCGCTCCGCCTGGCAGAGCAGCCGGGAGGCGATCGTCTTCAACAGCTTCTCCAAGTACTTCTCGATGACCGGCTGGCGGATCGGCTGGATGCTGGTGCCGGCACGCCTGCGCCGCGCGGTCGACGTCCTGACCGGCAACTTCACCATCTGTCCGCCGGTGCTGAGCCAGCACGCCGCCATCGCCGCGTTCACGCCCGAGGCGCGCACGGAGCTGGACGGTCACGTCGCCCGGTACGCCGACAACCGGGCCGTGCTGCTGGCCGGCCTGGCCGACCTCGGGATCACCGGACTGGCCCCCGCCGACGGCGCCTTCTACGCCTACGCCGACATCGGCGACCTGACCGACGACTCGATGGCCTGGTCGCTGGCGCTGCTGGCGCGCACCGGCGTCGCCGTGGCGCCGGGCGTCGACTTCGACGTCGTGAACGGTCACCGGTTCGTCCGGTTCAGTTTCGCGGGGCCGGGTGAGGACCTGGAGCGCGGCCTCGAGCGGCTCGCCGAGGTGATCGGTTGAGAAGCCCGGAACTTTTCTGGGTTCGGAAGGTTTGACCGGCAGCTGAGTGGGTAGGACCCTCATCGAGGAGGTTTCATGTACGGCGACGACGACGTGATCCGGCACCGGATCGGACAGCTGCGTGAGCAGGGCACCGACCTGCGCTCGCTGGCCGACCAGTTGGTGGCCCGGGTCGACGGCAGCAACTGGACCGGGCGGGCCGGGGAGTCCCTGCGCGGCCGGGTCCGGGACCGGGCGGCCCTGCTCCGCGCCAGCGCCGGAGACCACGACACGGCTGCGGACACACTGGCCCACCACCTCACCACCGTCGAGGACACCCGGGACACCATCACCGGGATCGAACGACGAGCAGGTGCCCTGCTCACCGAGGCCAGGGCCCGCGCCGAGGCCGGCACCGACGACCCCTCCGACGCCGCCCTGCTCACCTTCACCCCACCGCCGGCGGGCCACCGCGACTGGCTCGACCTCGACCTTCCGGGACTGAGATGACCACGATCGACCTGACCTCCAGAGCCGCGGCTGCTGCCGCCGGACCCTTCGGCGAGTTGCCTCGCCGGGTCGGCCTGACCCTGCCCGAACTGCAGTTGCTCGCCGAGTTCGCCGGCGGCGCCCCGCTGCCGTTCGATCTGGCCGACGTGCCGGCCACGAACCCTCTCGAGGGGCGGCTCGGCGACAGCCCCCAGGGCGGCGACCGTGCCGCCCACGAGCGCGCCGTGGCCGCCCTGCACGATCCCCGTGAGTCACTGCAGCGACGCGGGTTGCTCGTCGACGACACCCCCGATGCCGGCGCGGTGGGGGCGATCGGTCTGCTGGCGGCTCCCGAGCTCGCCCTTGACATCGAGGTGGCTGTCGCCTCCGGCCAGGCCCGGGCGTGGCACCGGCAACGTGCCGGAGCGGTGGCGATGCTGGGCACGGTCGACGGGATCGTCTTCGAGCTCGCCTGGTGCGCGGCCAGGCATTGGGCCGATGAGCTGGCCCGGGTGGCGGTGCTCCCCGAGGACCTGACCCTGACCGACTCCCAGGTCCCCACTCACCTGGTGATGCCCTACTCCGTCGCCGACGCGGTCGGCGAGGCGATGGCCACCGGACGGGGTGATGTGGTGACCACGTTGACCTCCGGGGACGCCCAGTTGGCCGGTGCCGCCACCGCCCTGCACACGGAGGCACGTGGCCGACTCCGGGTGCTGGCGGCCCGGGTGGCCGACGAGACGACCCGGATCGGGGTGGTGAGCTGGCTGCTGGTCGGTGACGGCTGGCGGGCGCTGCGGCCGCACGGTGCCGGGGACGACCTGCAGGTGGAGGTGCGGTCGGTGGAGCCTGCCGACCTCGCCGCAGAACTGGCGCCGGTGCTGACGGAGGTGCGCGCATGAACGACGACCGCTACATCGAGATGCTCCGGCTGGCGGAGTCCTTCGGCAACGCCGCCGAGGAGTTGCGCCACCGCGCCCGCCTGGGTCAGGAGATCCTCACCGACCCCGACGTCAGCGACTCCGCTCCGCTGTCGCCGCGCACCTTCGAGGCGGTGGAGCGCGACGTGCGGGCGGCGACCACCGGTGGCCACGGCCTGCTGTCGCGATCCCTGGAGTTGGACGCCGACGCGCTGGTGGTCCGGGCCACCGTGCACACCTACCAGTGGATCGACGCACTGACAGCCGCCGCCCAGGCGTCGTTCGGCACGATCGCCGGTCGCGCCTTGGGCTATCTCGCTCCCGAGGTCGAGCTCGGCGGCGCCATCGTCTCCGCTGGGCTGATCGAGACCGACGCCCTGGATCGCGACCATGTGGCGGCCTACCTCGGCGAGTTGGCCGAATCCCATCCCGAGTTGATGGACCACGTCACCAGCGGTGGCGGCGGGCTGATCGACGCCCTGCAGATGCGCTCACTGTTGACCAGCCCGGTGCTCGCTGGCCCTGACAGCGCGGCGGCCGCCCGCGGCGGCCGGCGGGCGATCGGCATCAGCGACGTGGAGACGAGTGCCGCCGCAGCGCTGCGCGACGTCGCCGGACTGGAGTCCGCCGGGCCCGAGGCTGCCGTCGATGCCGGCTCCGGCGCCGCACCGGCGACCCTCGCCGACCTGCTGGCCGCCGTCGAGCAGAACGCGGAACCGGTGCTGGTCAGCCGCGTCGGCGACGACCGGTGGATCGCCTACCTCTCCGAAGCCAGCGCCCCGTCGGCCCGGCTCAGGCTGGTCGGCGCCGGCCCCGAAGTAGGCCGGACCGTGGCGGCGATCGCCGAGATCACCGGCCCCGGCGCCCGGGTGATGCTGGTCGGTGGCGGCCGGGCCGGCGCCCTGGCGGCCGAGGTGGCCGCGGCAGCCACCCCGTTCACGGTCGACCAGGTGGTCACCGCCGGCGCCCCGGCAGCGCACGTGCCGCGCCTGCCCGCATCGGTGCGGATGCTGTCGCTGGAAGATGACGCGGACCCGGTGGCGCTGCTCGGATCGTTGATCAACCACGGCAGCGACAACCGGGTGACGGTCATCTACAGCAGCGACGACACCGGTTGGGCGGCTGGCGGGCGGGCCGCGGACGCCGCGGATCACCCGGCGTTGCGCGCCGAGATCCAGCGGATCCGGGAGTTGGGTTACCTGGCCGGCTGATCGCCCCTGGCCGAATCAGCGGGCCCGATGGACCGAGTTGCGGTGACCGACCTCGACCACAGTGAGGGTGCGGCTGCCGAAGATGGGTGCGACCAGCGGTTCCGCGTTGCGCGTGATCGTGTACCGCTCATGCTCGCGCTCGGCGCGATCGGCGAACTCGGACAGGTGAGCCTTGAGGTCCGACAGTGAGGTGATCTGCATGGCTCAGACGATGTCGTGCACGAAGTCGGTCAGCTGGGTGAGGTTGCGGCACTCCACCATCGGCACCACCTCCCCGTAGGCGGTCGCCGCGGAGTCACCGGTGTCCCAGTTCCGACGGGCCTCGGGGTTGAGCCACCACGCGTGCCGGGTCTGCGCCTTGATCGTGGTGAGGGCGTCGAGGCCGAGATCGCTCCAGTTGGAGCGGGCATCTCCGAGGATCAGCAGGGAGGTCCGCGGGCCCAGCGCGTCGGCATGCAGTTCGGCGAACTTGGTGAACGCCCGGCCATAGTTCGTCCGCCCCCACAAAGCCGCATGGGCGGTGCTGGCGGAGAGCTCCTCCATCGTCTCGACGATGTCGCGGCCCGGCCGGAAGTGGTCGGTGACCTCGTGCACGTGGTCGATGAAGGTGAAGGCGCGCACCTTGCTGAACTGCTCACGCAGGGCGTGCACCAGCAGCAGCGTGAACGAGGCGAAGTGGGCCACCGACCCGCTCACGTCACAGAGCACGACCAGCTCGGTGCGGTGCGGCCGGCGTGGCCGGTGGTGGGTGGTCAGCGGCACCCCACCGGTGGACAGCGAGGCCCGGACGGTACGCCGGAAGTCCAGCGGGCCCCGGCGCCGGGCGTGCTGCTCCTGGGCCAACCGGGTGGCCAGCCGCCGCGACAGCGGATAGAGGAGCCGGCGCATCTCATCCAGGTCGGTGCGTCGGGCGGCGAGGAAGTCGAGGCGATCGATACTCGGCCGCACCGTCACGTCGGCGACATGCTCGGGCCCCTTCTGCTCCGCGATCCGTCGCCGGGCGTCGTCCTCGACCCGGCGGGTGAAGTCGGCGATCCGGGAGGCGGTCAGGGTCTCGGCGCGTTCGGTGTCCTCGCCGGCGGCGACCAGGGCGGCGGCGATCCGGTCGGCGAGTTCGCCGGGTCGGATCCGGTTCATCGCCTGGTGGGCGGACCACGACGACATGCCCTCCCCGCGGCCCGGCATCGCCCCGAACCGGGCCGTGCCCTCGACGGCCAGCCGGCCCAGCTCCGGGTCGTCCGCCGCGGCCAGGGCGGCCTCGAGGCGCGACTGGTACTCCGCCAGGGCTTCGGGCCCGTCCTGCCGGCGGCGGTGCAGCGCCTGCTGATCGAGGTCGATCCGGTCGGGCCCGTGGTCGAGGTGGTCGGGGTGGTCGAGACCCTCGTCCCCGACCCCGTCGCCGACCAGCGCGGGGAACCACAGGTCGAAGACGGTGTCGAAGGTGGTCCGGTGGTCGTGGCGTTTGACCAGGGTGGCGGCGTACACGGCGCGCACCGTCTCGCGCTCACCCCAGCCGACCCGGCCGAGCCCCGCGACCGCGTCCAGACCCTCGGCCAGCGACACCGACAGCCCGGCCTTGCGCAGGGCGGCCAGGAACTCGAGGTGCCGGTCCAGCAGTCCGGGCGGCACCGGTGGTCGGCTGCGGAACCGGGGCATCAGCGGGTCCGCAGTCGCAGTTCCCGGATGGCGCGCTCGGCGTCGGAGGCGTGCTTGAGCACGGCGCCGAGGGTGCTGGTGATCGCGTCGTTGTCCAGGTCTCGGATCTCCAGGGCGATCAGGGTGCGCGCCCAGTCGATCGACTCGGCGATCGACGGTGCCTTCTTGAGCTCCAGTTCCCGCAACCGGGCGACCACGTCGACGAGCTGGGTGGCCAGCCGCTGATCCAGGTCAGGCACCTTCGAGGTGATGATCTCGCGCTCCCGGTCCGCCTCGGGATAGTCCAGGTGCAGGTAGAGGCACCGTCGCTTCAAGGCCTCCGACAGCTCGCGGGTGGCGTTCGAGGTCAGTACGACGAAGGGACGCGCCGCCGCGGCGATGGTGCCCAACTCAGGGATGGTGACCTGGAAGTCGGACAGGATCTCCAGCAGCAGTCCCTCGAACTCGACATCGGTCTTGTCGACCTCGTCGACCAGCAGCACCGTGGGTTCGGTGCGCCGGATCGCGGTCAGCAGCGGCCGGGTGAGCAGGAACTCCTCGGTGAAGATCTCGTCGTCCCAGACGTTCCCGATGTCGGTGGAGTCGTCACTGGCGGCGGCCTGGATGCGGAGCAGTTGCTTCTTGTAGTTCCACTCGTACAGTGCCCGGGCCTCGTCCAGGCCCTCGTAGCACTGCAGCCGCACCAGGTCGGCGCCGCAGGCGGCGGTGACCGCCTTGGCCAGCTCGGTCTTGCCGACGCCAGCCGGCCCCTCGATCAGCAGGGGCTTGCCCAACGCGCCGGCCAGGTAGCCGATGGTGGCGGTGGCGTCGTCGGTCAGGTAGCCGACATCGGCGAGTCGGCGGGTCGCATCGGTCGGCGAGGAGAACCAGGTCACCCGGCCGACCCTACTGCCGGACGTCAGCTGCGGGCCGTGCGGCCGGCCGTCAGCTGCGGGCCTTGCGGCCGACCAGTCCCTCGGCGGTGCCGACCAGCAGCACCGCAGCGATCACCGCGATCACGAAGCGGGTGAAGGTGAAGTCGGTGATCGGCCGATCACCGAAGAGGCTGGCGATGGTGCCGGCGATCAGCGCCGCGACACAGCCGAGACCGATGGTGGCGAGCAGACCGAGATCCTGCTTCCCGGACTTGAGAAGTCGAGCAACGGCACCGATCAACAGACCGACGATGATGAACGAGATGATTCCCATGACTGCGACCCTACCCGGGAATCGGGGCCGCAGCCCCGTGTCGGCCCTCGCCGCCGGCGAACCGGGCCGCACCGGCCAACGCGTCGCTGTGCAGCGACACCATGCCGTGCGCGAACTCCACAGCCAGTGCCTCCGGCTCGGTCAGCCCCTCACCGTCGAGCACCGAGAGCCGATCGCGCCGCAGGCAGGTCTGCGGCAGCGTCGCCAACTGCTCGGCGAGTTCGACGGCGCGGACCAGCGCGGTGCCTCGGGGCACCACGCGGTTCACCAGGCCCAGGTCCCGGGCCTCGGCGGCGCCCACCTCCCGGCCGGTGAGGATCAGGTCCATCGCCCGGCTGGCGCCGATCAGCCGGGGCAGCCGGACCGTGCCACCGTCGATCAGCGGCACCCCCCAGCGGCGACAGAAGACGCCCAGTACGGCGTCCTCGGCGGCCACTCGCAGGTCGGCCCAGCACGCCAACTCGAGACCTCCGGCGACGGCGTACCCCTCGATGGCAGCGATCACCGGCTTGCCCAACTGCATCCGGGTCGGCCCCATCGGCCCGGGTCCGTCGGGATCGGCCCGGTTGCCCTGGTCGGTGCCGACCTTCTTCAGGTCGGCACCGGCGCAGAAGGTGCCGCCGGCACCGGTGAGCACGGCGACCGCGGCATCCTCGTCGGAGTCGAAGGCCGCGAACGCCTCGTACAGGGCGGCAGCGGTGGGGCCGTCAACGGCATTGCGGGCGTCCGGCCGGTCGATGGTGATGACGGTGACCGGCCCGTCGCGGTCGATGCGAACTGTCATGGAGACACCCTAGGGTTTGCCGGTGATCGGGGGCGGTCACCAGCGCAGCACGGCAAGATCGGCGACCCCGTCGAAGGCGGGGTCGGCGGTCACCAGGGTGAGTTCATGGTTCAGCGCCTGGGCGGCCAGCAGTCGGTCGAACGGGTCCTTGTGGTCCCAGTCCAACGTGCCGGCGAGCAACGCGTCGTCTGTCGTGACGGCCAGTTCGAGCGCTCGCAACCCTCCCCTCGCCTCGGACCAGGAACCGCACAGGGCCGCGGCGCCCGTGTACTTGCCCAGCCTGACCTTGAGGGACACCTCGAAGGCCGACCCCGCCGACACGAACCGTCGCGGGGACGACTCGAGGGCGGTGAGAACGTGAGCCGGAACGGTGGCGCCGCGGGCCACGCACCAGTAGAAGGCATGCGTGTCGAGCAGGAGGTCCCCGCGGTTGGCCGCCCCACTCACAGACCCATCTCCGCCAGTTCGTGATCGGTCATGGGGGCGAAGAACTCTGCGGGGATCTCGGGCAGGTCGAGGAATCCGATCTCGACGCGCGGCTGCGTGTAGGGCTCCAGTCGAGCGATGGGCGTGCCGCCGCGAGCGATCACGATCTCCTCCCCCGCCTCGACGCGCGCCAGCAGTCGCGAGAGGTTGGTCTTCGCCTCGTGCACATTGACGGTCGTCATGATCTCGAGGATAGCAAACTAAGTTCGGTGGACTAAGTCCTGTCGCATCCGTTCTCGGCTGGTCGCCGTAGGCTCAGGGTGTGGAACCGCTCGGCCAGTACCCCGATCCCACCCATGTGGTGGCTCACCTCAGCGACCCGCATCTGCTCGCCGACAGCCTGCAGTACGGCGCCATCGACACCGCCGCGCACCTGGAGCGGGCGCTCACCCGCCTCGGCCGCCTGCCCACCCCGCCCCAGGCGCTCATCTTCACCGGGGACCTGGCGGACAAGGCCGAGCCGGCGGCGTACGCGAAGCTCCGGGAGATCGTGGAGCCGGTGGCTGCACAGATCGGCGCCGAGGTCGTCTGGGTGATGGGCAACCACGACGACCGGCGGGCCTACGCGCAGGGCCTGTTCGGCGTCGACACCGAGGCGCCCCAGGACCGGGTCCATGACGTCGCCGGTCTGCGGATCGTCGCGCTCGACACCAGCGTCCCGCACTGGCACCACGGCGAACTCTCCGACGACCAGCTCGACTGGCTTCGCGACGTCCTCGCCGAGCCGGCTCCGCACGGGACCCTGCTCGCCCTGCACCATCCGCCGATTCCGGTGCCGATGCTCCGCCTGGCCGAGCTGATCGAGTTGCACGACCAACCGCGTCTCGCCGAGGTCCTCGCCGGGACCGACGTGCGCGGCATCCTCGGGGGACACTTCCACTTCACGTCGTGGTCCACCTTCGCCGGCGTACCGGTCTCGGTCGCCTCCGCGACCTGCTACACCTCCGAGCTCGCCCCGGACCAGCGGCTGCTGTCCGCCGTCGATGCCCACCAGTCCTTCACCATGCTGCACCTGTACGACGATCGGGTGGTGCACTCGGTCGTGCCGGCCACCGACGGGCCCGAGGTCAGCGGCTACGGGCTGGAGATGCTGGAGCCGTTCCTCGCCCTGACGCCCCAGCAGCGCTTCGAGATGGTCTCCCACCGGAACTCCCCGCTCAACCGGCCCGACTGAGCCAGAAACTCCCCGCTCGATCGGCCGGGCTGAGCCGGGCCTGAGCCGGGGCTGAGCCGCTCAACCGTCGGCGGCTTCGACCTGCGGCGACGGCGCGACAGTCTCCAGCGCAGAGAGGAACAGCGGCAACCACTCGTCGCGGCGGAAGATCAACGAGGCATGTCCGCCGAGCAGTTCGAAGGTCCGCACCCCCGGGATCAGCGCGGCCATCTCCCGCTGCCGGACCGTCGGGATCGCCCGGTCCTTGCCGGTGATCACCACCGCAGTGGGGACGTCGACCTCAGCCAGCCAGCCCCGGGAGTCGAACCGGCCCAACTCGCCGAGGACCATCGGATAGGCCCAGGGGCTGGTGCTGCCCAGCTCCGCCATCGCCCAGGCCCGCAGGTCGTCGGTGCCCGGAGGCGGCGTCAGATCCAATCGGGTGCGCCGGGCCTGGACCCGCTGCTTGGCGGTGCCGTGGTAGCTGCGGTTGACCACCCGCAGGGTGGGGTAGAAGAGGCGCTCCCCGGGGTTCCCGGCCCACCGGGCCGCAGTCGAGCAGAGCACCTTGCCGGCCACCCGGTCAGGGTGCCGACGCCAGAGCATCTGGGCGGTGGCGCCGCCCATCGAGTAGCCGGCCACCAGCACCTGATCCAGGCCGAGGACGTCCAGCACCGCGGCCGCGTCGTCGGCACAGTCGGCGATGCTGAACCGGTCCGAACAGATCCCTCGCCCGTGCCACCGCTGGTCGAACAGGATGACCCGATAGTGCGGACGCAGCGCCTGCAGCACGGTGAACCAGGTCAGCATCCCGGTGGTGCCGATCCCATGCATCAGCAGCAGTGGCGGGGCGTCGGGGCGCTCCCCGGGCACATCCACGATCAGCGTCGAGCCCCGGCCGGGCAGGTCGACCACCTGACCGGCCGGCAGGGTGCCGACCGGGGGGATGTCCCGGTCGCCGACCGCCCGGCGTACCGCCCAGGAGGCCGCCGGGCCACCGACCCGGCCGGTGACCGACGCGGCGGTCCGAGTCGCCCGCCAGGTGTGCTGTGCCGCTGTCCGGAAGGTCATGCGGACTCCCGTCCAGAGGTGGTTTCGCCGTGCCCGGCCCCGCCCGGACCGGTGCGCAACTCGGCCAGCGCCTCAGGGAGGAACGAGGCGAGCGTGTCGGCATCGGGGAGCAGATCGGGGCAGGCGAGGAGGGTGAAGTTCATCCGGTCCACGTAGGACCAGACGGTGACATTGAGGCCGATGCCCTCGACCAGGGGGCCGACGCTGAACACGTCGGAGAAGCTGGCGCCGCCGATCTTCACGCGCTCCCGGGGACCGGGGACGTTCGAGACGATCACCGAGAACGGGGCCGGATGCCAGCGGGCCGCGCGGTTGCCGCTGTAGGCGCGCACCGCGGCCATCGTCGGCGCGGGAGGCAGGAACTGCGACCAGTCCACCGCGGAGCTGCCGAGCCGTTCGTTGATCGCCTTCGCGTCCCGCGTGGTCCTGGCGATCATCGCCAGCCGCTGGGTGGGGTCGTCAATGTCGGTGGCCAGCGTGGTGAACAGGTTGGACACGTTGTTGCCGAACAGTCTCGGCTCGGCGTCACGATGGTCGAGGGCGACCGGGACGCCGGCGGTCAACGACATCGACGGGCGCTCCCCATGGAGCGCCAGCCAACGCCGCAGCGCCCCGGAGACCACGGCCAACACCACATCGTTGAGGGTGACGCCCGGGTGGTCGCGGCGTACCGCCTTGAACTCGTCGAGACGCAGGGTGACGGTGGTGAAGCTGCGCCGCGGAGTCAGCGGCCCATTGAAGGAGACCCGTGGGGCGTCGCGGATCGGCATCGGGGTGCGGGTCGGGTTGTCCCGCTTGAACCGGACCACCGAGGCCAGGATCCGTACGGTGCGCAGCAGCAGCCGCGGCAGCAACGCCAACTGCAGGAACGCATCGGTGAGGGCCTCGCGGACCAGGTGCCGATCCGAGGGGATCGCCTCATCGTCGACGGCGTCGTCGTAGACGACCGGACGCCGGTCGGCCGAGCTGACGTCGACGAGGTTGGCCAGCATCGAGTTGGCGGCCACGCCGTCGGCGACTGCGTGGTGGATCTTGGCGACCACCGCCACCTGGCCCCCGGCCAGGCCGGTGCACAGGTGCACCTCCCACAACGGCACGGACCTGTCCAGCGGGGTGCTGGCGATCTCGCCGATCAGCTCCTCGAGGTCCGCCCGGCTGCCGGTGCCGCCGACCTGGTGACGGAAGAAGTGCCGGTCCGGGTCGATCCGGCGCTGGGTGATCAGCACCGGGTGGTTGAGCCGGAACGGGATCGGCACCACCCGACGACGCAACGCCGGCATCCGCCGGAGCCGGGTGAGCATCGCCGGGACCAGGTTGTCGAACGTCATCTCCGGGCTGGGCTCGATGACGGCGACCTTCAGCGTGTGCATGTGCATCGCCGGCGTCTCGAGGTAGAGGAAGCTGGCGTCGGCGCCACGCATCCGGGTCAGTCGGCGGGTCACGTCGTGCTCCCCGGCAGGTCCCGGACCAGCACCTTGCCCGAGGCGTTCCGGGGCAACTCGTCGAGGAGCACCACGTCGCGGGGCACCTTGTAGCCGGCCAGCTGGCTGCGGACATGGTCGCGGATGTCGTCGGGGTCGAGCAGCTCCGCCGCGGTGGGGACGACGTACGCCGCGAGTCGTTGTCCGAACGCCTCGTCGTCGACGCCGACCACGACCACCTCGCGAACGCTGGCGAGTTGGCCGATGGCGCGTTCGACCTCGATCGGATGGACGTTCTCCCCGCCGGAGACGATCATGTCGTCGTCGCGGCCCACGACGAAGAGACGACCGGCCGCGTCGAACCGGCCGACGTCACCCGACACCATCCAGCCGTCCAGCGACTCCTTGCCGCCGCCGTGCGTGTAGCCGTCGAACTCCGAGGCGCCACGGAGCACGATCCGTCCCACCTCACCGACCGGCACCGGCGTCCCGGTGTCGTCGACGAGACGGACCTGGGTGCCGCGCACCGGCCGACCGGCGGTGTCCGGAGCCTGCCGGAGATCGGCGGGTCCGGCGACGCTGATCTGGCCGGCCTCGGTGGCGTTGTAGCTGTTGTGCACCACCTCACCGAAGCGGTCCATGAAGGCGAGCACCGCCTCGGACCGCATCCGGGAGCCGCTGGCGGAGACGAACCGGAGGCTCGGCAGTGCGTAGCGATCCAGCACCTCAGCGGGCAGTTCGACGATCCGCTCCAGCATCACCGGCACCACGGCGATCGCTTCGGCGTGATGCCGCTGCGCCAGCTCCAGGGTCGCCTCGGGGTCGAACCTGCGGCGCAGCACCACCGTGCAGGTCATCGTGGCGGCGATGGCGAGCTGGCCGAACCCCCAGGCGTGGAAGGTGGGGGCAGCCACCACCACGGTCTCCTCCGCGCGCCACGGGATCCGCTCCAGCATGGCGGCCATCTCGTCGGCGCCGCCGCCGGAGCGGTTGGCGCCCTTGGGGGTGCCGGTGGTGCCGGAGGTGAGCAGCACCACCCGGCCCGGCTTGACCGGCGCCGGATGCTGGCCCAGGTGTTCGCTGATGAGGGCGTCGGTGGTGACCCGATGACGGGAGGGGTCGTCGGTCCAGGCGACGACCTCGGTGAGCTCCGGGATGGTGGCGCGGGCCTCGGCGATCAGGCCGGCGAACTCCTCGTCGAAGACGATCAGGCCGGCACGCTCGCGGACCATCACCTCGGCCAACTGGGGCGCGGAGAAGCCGGTGTTCAACAGCAGCGCGGGGACGCCGAGCCGGGCGGAGGCGAGCAGCGCGTCGACGAAGCCGCGG
This sequence comes from Nocardioides limicola, assembly GCF_016827675.1. Classification (GTDB taxonomy): domain Bacteria; phylum Actinomycetota; class Actinomycetes; order Propionibacteriales; family Nocardioidaceae; genus Nocardioides; species Nocardioides limicola. Next base: position 54,728 of record NZ_JAERJA010000005.1, read on the forward strand.
TGGTTGCGGCAGAGGATGGCGACCGAGGTCGGTTCGGTGAGTCCGGCCAGCCCGATGGCCAGCGCGTCGCCGCGGTCGACGAGTTCGCGCCAGGTGAGGGAGCCTCGCTCGTCGATCAGCCCGACCCCGTGCGGGTTGCGGTTCGCGGCGAGCGCGAAGCCGGTGGTGGCATGCGGGCCGTAGCGGCGCAGGATCTGCGCCATGCGCAGGTACTTGTCCGGGCGCATCGGCGCGATCATGCCGCTGCGCAGCAGCATCGAGAACGCCCACAGCTGCCGCCAGATCCCGGCGAGCACGCCCAGCACCGTCCTCATCCCCACACCCTCATCCCAGCTCCCTCATCCCAGCACCGGGAATCGGCGCTTGCGGGCGAGTCCGTCCAGGGCCTCCTGCATCCGCCGGCGTACCTCGGCGTCCACCTCGGCGATGTCGGGATCCGGACCGAACTCGGCCTCGATGTCGATCGGCTCCAGCACCTGGGTGACGATCTTGGTCGGCAGCGGGATGTTCGGCGGGAAGGCGCCGGTCAGTCCGAAGGGGAAGCCGATCGACAGCGGGAAGTAGCCGGACCGGATCACCTTGTCCAGGCGCAGCAGCCGCCCGATCATCTCGCCGCGGGTGAGGAAGAGTTGGGCCTCGTGGCCACCGATGCTGACCGCGGGGACGATGGGTACGCCGGCGTCCAGTGCGGTGCGCACGTAGCCGGTGCGGCCGTTGAAGTCGATCACGTGCCGCTTGTGCCAGGGCCGGATCACGTCGTAGTCGCCACCGGGGAAGACGATGGTGACGCCACCGGCCTCCAGCAGCGCCTGGGCGTTCTCCTTGTGGGCAGGCAGGAAGCCCCAGCGTCGGAAGAACGGGCCGGCGGGGCCGGTGAACATGATGTCGTGGCCGAGACAGTAGAGCGGCCGGTCGGCGCCGAAGTGGCTGAAGAAGTCCACCGCGATCACCGGCACGTCCATCGCCAGCATGCCGCCGGAGTGGTTGGCCACCAGCAGTGCGCCACCGTCGGGGACGTTCTCCAGTCCGCGGACCTCGGAGCGGAACCAGACCTTCATCGCCAGCCGAAGCAGCGGGATCAGCGTGGCCACGTAGCCCGGGTCCCGCTCGGCGAGCATCTCCTCCGGGGTCAGTTCGGCGCTCACTTCCCGACCGCCTGAAGCAAGGGTTGCTGGCCACGCAGTCGGCCGGCGAGGGCACGGCGCCAGCCGAAGGGCTGCCAGTCGTCGAGGTCCTGGCTGAGCCGGTCCACCACCGCCGCCTGCACCAGCGGGTTGGCGACCATCCCGACGTGGCTGCTGGGCACCTCGACGTTCTCGGCGATCGGGTCGCGGGACTCGTCGACGCGACAGCCACGCCACGGCACGATCCCGTCGGTGCGCGACCAGATCGCGGTGACCGGGACCGGCACCGGACCGCGGAGCTCGTCGATGATGTCGCGAGCCCGCTCGGAGACGCCGTGCTTGCGGCGGGAGCGTTCGAACATGGCGGTGGCCCGGGTGCGTTCCCCCTCGGCCCGCCACGGAGAGCCCAGGCAGATCACCTGGCGCACCTGGTCGGGGTGGGTGTGGGCCAGCCAGCGGGCAAGCAGGCCGCCGAAGCTCCAGCCGACCACGCTCACCGGCTCGTCGTACTGGGCGGCGATCTCGCCGAACCGGGTCACCAGGCCGTCGATCTTGCGGTCGGTGAGGCCGATGTTGCGGCCCTGCTGCCAGCCGTGCACCCGGAAGCCCTGGTGCTTGAGGTGGCCGCGGAGTCGCCCGGTCATCGCATCGTCGGCGGAGAAGCCGGGCAGCACCAGCACCGGCCGTCCCTGGCCGGTCTCCCGGGGCGGGATCAGCAGATCCCCGGCCCGCGAGGCGGTGTACTCACCGAGCCAGCGGGGGAACTCCAGGAACAGCAGCGCGCGCGGCGGGCCGGCCGCGGCGGCGTCGGAGGATTCGTCGAAGTCATACACAGGCCACTCCCAGACTAGAACACGTTCTAGATGGTAACAGTGTTCCGGCCCGGGTGGCCAAACCTCGGCTCGCCGCTCCTCAGCCCCGCCGTCGGCCCACCTCGACCTCGAACGTGACCGCCGGTTCGGAGAACCGGTCGAGTCGTGCGGAGACGGTGAAGGTCCAGGTGCCCGTCTCCGGGATGATCACGTCGCCCAGATGTCCGCCACCGGAGGCGTGGATCAGCCTGATCTCCCCCAGGTTCAGGTCCCCCTTGGTCACCCGGAGCACCGGCGACACCGTGGCGCGACCGCCTCCCGGATCCAGCAGGCGCACTCGGATCCTGTTGCTGCCGGTCCGGGCCGGGGTGACCTCGAGCTCGATCGGGTGCTGGTCCGCCAGCACCGCGGTCTGCACCAGCGGCGGCTGCTCCCGTCCGGCCGGCGGCTGATTGACCAGGAATCCGGTGACCGCCAGCACCCCGACCAGCACCGCCGCTTCGGCCGCGACGGTACGTCGTACCGTGCCGGTGGTGGCGACCCGTGCGCTGCCGGTCGCCCGGCGGGTCCTGGGCAGCAGCACGAACCGGTTCCACGCCGCCAGCGCCACCACGATCAGCACCAGACCCGTCTTGGTCAGCAGCAGCCGTCCGTAGCCGGTGTCGATCAAGGCCTCGGGGCTCGGCACTATCCGCCACGCCAGGAGCAGCCCGGTCAGCACCAGGATGCTCAGCACCGCCGCTGCGACGGTCGAGAACCGGGACAGCAGTTGGGCCGCCAGTTCGGCTCGGCTGGTCGCCGCGGGCAGCGAGATGGCCAGCGCGATCAGCCCGCCGAGCCACACACCGCCGGCGAGCACGTGCACCGCGTCCGCAGCGGTGCTGACCAGTTCGAGCCGACTGTGGCCGGTCAGTGCAGGGGAGATCGTGGCCAGCACCGTCCCGGCGCCGACCAGCGGTCGGGCCGGGTGGGGGCGGCACATCACCCCGGCCGTGACCGCCCCCAGACCGAGCGCCAGCAGCACCAGCGACCAGCGCAGATCCGCTGAAGCGCCTCGCCAGGCCTCGACCAGCCCGACGCTGCTGCCGAGCTGGTTGCCCACCGTCAACTGCAGCCCGGCCAGGCCGGCCAGCACGGCCACCGCCGATCCGGCCAGGGTGAGCTGCCGGATCCTCCGGGCCGCCTCGTCGAACCGACTGAGCCGCGGCAGCAGCCAGGTCGTGAAGATCGCGGTGCCGATCGCCAGGAAGAGGCCGAGGTATCCGATGAACCCCCACACCGAAAGACCCACCGTGGACGCCTCGGCGGAGCCCCCGATCGGGGCGACACTCGGACTCGGCTCCCCCACCGAGAAGGTCAATGCACCGCCCACCGGATGGGTGTCGGCGGAGATGATCCGCCAGGTCAGCACGTAGGTACCGTCGGCCAGTTCCTGGTCGACGTCGACGATCAGCCGCGCCCCTTCGGTCCGCGCCTGGGACGGCACCACGGTGGCGGTGGCGTCGTACAGCACCACCTGGTCCGGGACCAGGGTGACCGGTTCGTTGTAGGTGAGGGTCAGCGAGCGCGGCGCCTCGGTCAGCACCTGGTGATGCGCCGGGTCGGAGTCGATCACGCTGGCGTGGGCGTGGGCGGGGATCGCGAAGGCGGCCAGCACGGCGGCCACGACCGCCGTGGTGGCGGCGAGCCACAGGGCCCGCCGCCCCCACGTCCCGAGTCCGGGGTGGATCATCAGGACGGGCGCCGAACCCGGAGCAGCGCGGCACCGCCGGCGATCATCCCGAGCAGCCCGGCGCCGAGCCCCAGCCACGGCAGCGCGCCACCGGTGGTCACCGCGGCACTCGCCTCGTCGGTCCCTTGCTCGTCGGTCGCGTGCTCGTCGGTCGCGGGCCCGTCGTCACCGTGCCCGTGACCGGCCGCCTCGGTGAGGACGAACGAGGGGGCCGGGTAGTCGAGGTCGTGAGCGTCCTGGCCGTCGGCGGGCACCTGGATCCAGGCGGCCTCACCGCGCTCGCAGGTCTGCACCGTCGGGAAGACCAAGGTGTCATCGGCGGCATCCGGGAGCCGCACCGAGAGTTCGAAGGCGTCGCGTTGACCGTCGGGCAGTGGGCTGTCGGTGCGGTAGACCACCATCGCGTCGCGCTCGGTGACGGTGTTCCCATGAGCGTCGGTGATCGGCTCGTCGAGAGTCTCGGTCTCCACTCGGACGTCCCAGAGCGGGTGCCGGGTCGCGGTCACCGAGGTGATCTGCTCGGGGATGCGGATCGCTACCTCGGTGGTGGCCGAGCCGTCGCAGCCATGCGGGACGCTCACGGTGAGCACGGCGTAGGAGTTGGCGTCGGTGGTGGTGGGGTCGACGGTCACGTGGGCGGCGGCCGGGCCGGCCAGCGCGACAGCCGCGAGGCCGGCCACAGCGGTGGCGGCGAGCATGCTTCTCACGGGCATGGGTCGCAGGTGCATGGTTCGCAGGTGCATGGGATTCCTCTACTGATCATCTGGGTTCTGGGCAGGCGTACGCCGCGCACCCGAACCGGCCGCTCACCGGGAGCGGATGGATCAGGCGCGGCAGAGCGCTGCCGGTGGACCCCGACGGGGTGCGGCCGTGAGGACCTGCTGTGAGCGCGGGAGGGTCGGTGCGGGCAGCGGTACGGCGAGCGTGGTCCGCACGGGGACAGGGCCGAGCGCCGGCCAGTCAATGATGCTGGCCAGCATCCGTCGGCGCAGCCGCCAGACCGCCGCAGTGAGCAGGGCGCTCACCGCATGCGCGGTCAGCATCGGCGTCGACACCTGGAGGAGGTGGGCGCCGTGGCCGGCGGCCAGCATCAGCAGCGCATGGATGCCGAACTGGGCCACCCCGAGGCCGAGCAGCATCGGCACCATCGACGTCCGGCCCGGGACGACGAGCCACGAGGCGCCGAAGACCAGGCCGGTGAGCGCGATCAGCCAGCCGGCGCTGGGCAGCGCCCCTCCTGCCCAGGTGTGCGCCAGGGTGACTCCGACCATGATCTCGCCGGTGGCGAGAGTGGTGCGCGACAAGGAGCCGCGCGCGGGCCGAAAGGTGATCACGGCGCGTATCCTCCCAGATCGCCCCAGCTCGGCTACACCAGGAACGGGCCGGCCGAGTCACGCCGCCCGCGGAGCCTTCAGCCGAGGATCTCCTCGGCGTTGGCGGCGATCCAGCGCATCAACGGCTGCAGCAGCGCTGCCAGTTCACGGCCACGCTCGGTGAGTGAGTACTCCACATGCGGCGGCACCACCGGGTGCGCCAGCCGGGCCACCAGTCCGTCCTCACCCAGGGTCCGCAGCGTCTGGGCGAGCATCTTCTCGCTGACACCTTCGACTCGCCGGCGCAGGTCGCTCCAGCGCAGCGGCTCCTCCTCGGCCAGGGCGAGCAGCACCAGCACCCCCCATTTGCTGGTCACGTGGTCGAGCACCGTGCGGCTGGGGCAGTTCGCCGGGAAGACGCCGCCCGGGAAGATGCGATCACTTACCACCATGGAAGTACCTTACTTCAAAGTGGGTACTCGCTCATGGGAAGTATGCGGACGACCGCGCAGTTGAGGTGATCGACACACCCCACTGATGAAAGGTCTTGCGACCATGAGCATTCTCGTCACCGGCACCTCGGGCCACCTCGGCCGCCTCGTCGTCGAAGCGCTGCTGGAGCGCGGCGTACCCGCCGCCGACATCGTCGCCACCGCCCGCACCACCGAGTCGATCGGCGACCTGGCCGCCCGCGGCGTGCAGACCCGGCGCGCAGACTACAGCGACCCCGCCTCCCTCGATGCCGCCTTCGCCGGCGTGGACCGAGCGCTGCTTGTCTCCTCCAGCGAGATCGGCCAGCGCGCAGCCCAGCACCGCAACGTCATCGACGCCGCCAAGCGCGCAGGGGTCTCGCTGCTGGCCTACACCAGCATCCTCAACGCCCCCACCTCCCGGCTGCTGCTGGCCGCCGAGCACCAGGAGACCGAGGCCTACCTGGCCACCTCCGGCGTACCGCACGCACTGCTGCGCAACGGCTGGTACACCGAGAACTGGACCGGCCAGCTCGCCGTCCAGCTCGAGCACGGAGTGGTGGGCGCCGCCGGTGACGGGCGGGTCAGCGCGGCCCCGCGGGCCGACTTCGCTGCCGCTGCGGCTGCGGTGCTGCTCAGCGACGACGCGGCCGGCTCGGTGCACGAGCTCGGCGGAGCGGCGTTCACGCTCACCGAGTACGCCGCCGCACTGTCGGTCGCCTCGGGCCAGCAGGTCAGCTACACCGACCTGGACACCGACGCCTACGCGCAGGTGCTGGTCGGGGTCGGCCTCCCCGAGGCCGTGGCGGCCGTGTTCGCCGACGGCGACCGCGGGGTACGCGAGGGCGAACTCTTCGTAGAGCCGACCGCCCTGGAGGCGCTGATCGGCCGTCCTGCCACGCCACTGGCCGACGTGGTCAAGGCGACACTGGCCGGCTGAGCGGGTCAGAGGAGCAGCCCGAGTCCGAGCGTGGTCAGCGACGCGGCCAGCACTGCGGCACCGACGAAGACCAGCACGATCCATCGGCTCGGGCGCTCCCGCCCCTGGCCCAGCGAGGCGAAGAAGAAGCCTGCGGGCATCAGCAGCGCGGCTGCGGCCACCCCGGCGCGGCCGAGCCAGCCGAGCGGTCCGTCCATCCCGGCCGCGTCGGCGTAGGGCTGGACGACCAGGGCGAGCAGCAGCAGGACGCCGGCGTGGGCATGTCCGGCGCGGGCGAACTTCTCCTGGAAGGCGGTCACCTGCTCCCGGCCGGTGGTGATCCGGACCAGGTAGAGGCCGCCGGTCTCCACGGTGACCAGGGACAGCAGCAGGATCCCGGCCAGGATCTGACTCTCGGTGGACAGCATCACGACTCCTTGGATAGTTGACTATCTAATAGTGGATAGTCAACTATCCAAGTGTCAAGATGGCTCGGTGTGGATGAGTGAGCTGGCCGAGCGGAGCGGGACTCCGGTGCCGACGATCAAGTACTACCTGCGCGAGGGCCTGCTGCCGCCCGGGGAGGCAGCCGGGGCCACCCGCAGTCGCTACGTCGCCGCGCACGTCGACCGGCTGCGGCTGATCCGGGCACTGGTGGAGGTGGCCGGGCTGAGGCTCGACCAGGTGCGTGACATCCTCGCCGCGATCGACGACTCCACCGATCGCGCCCACGCCATCGGTGCCGCCCACCGACTCCTTTCCCCCGCCCCGCCGCACCCGCCCACGACGGCAGCTCAGTCCCGCGTCGCCGCCCTGCTCAGCGAACGCGGGTGGCTGCCGGAGCCCACCAGCAGCCACGCGGTCGCCCTCGCCGCCGCCCTGGACCGGCTCGACGCCGCCGGCCTGACCCTGAGTGAGACCGCGTTGGCCGAGTACGCCGATGCCGCGGGAAGGATCGCGAGCACCGATCTGGCCGGGGTCGGCGGCACCGCCGCGGCAGCGACCGCCCACGCCGTGGTCGGCACCCTGCTCGTCGAACCGGTCCTGCTCGCCCTACGCCGCCTCGCCCAGGAGGACCTGGCCCGACGGCGCCTGGGCGACTGACGCCGGTTCGAATCGAGTCGCTGAGCACTGGCTGGGTGGACTGGCTGGGTGTGGACCGGCTGGCTACTGTCGACTGCGTTGACAGCGAGCGCCGGAGGCAGCAGATGGCAGGTCGGTTCCTTGCCGCGACAGCACTGGTGCTGCTGCTCGCGGGCTGCTCCACGGAGCCGGTCGCACCTCCCGGCGCCCCGCCCGCGTCACCGTCGGCGACGCCCCCGGACTCCCCGCCGACCGAGCCCCCCGCCGAAGCACCGATGCCCCACACCCTGCCCGCCTTCTTCGACCACGAGTTCTCCGGCGGGGACCTGCGGCTGGGCGCGGTCCGGGAGCGGACATCGCGCTACACGTCGTACGACGTGACCTATCGCAGTGAGGACCTGACCATCTCCGGGGTGCTCAACGTGCCGGCGGGGCCGGGGCCGTTCCCGGCGGTGGTGCTGGCGCACGGCTACATCGACCCGGCTGTCTATGTGCGCGGGCAGGGGATGACGCGGGAGCGGACCGTGCTGGCGCAGCGCGGCTATGTGGCGCTGCATGTGGACTATCGCAACCACGCGGATTCCGACCGCGATCCCGGCCCGCTGGGGACCTTCCGGCTGGGCTATGCGATCGACGTGATCAACGCGGTCCATGCGTTGCTCGACAGTGATCAGGTGGCTGTGGATCCGGAGCGGGTCGCGATGATCGGCCGGTCGATGGGCGGGTCGGTGGTCCAGCAGGCGCTGGTGATGTCGCCGGGGCTGGTGCAGGCGGGCGTGGTCTTCGCGTCGGTGTCGTCGGATGCCTGGGAGTACGTCTCGCACTTCAGGGGCGAATCGTTCTGGGACGAGGCGATGGACCACCACGGACTGACGGACCCCGCAGCGTTCGCGGAGGCACTGTCGCCGATCAACTACTTCGACCGAATCAGCGAACCCGTACTGTCCCACCACGGCCGCTCCGACGACGTCTGCCCACCACGCTGGGCCACCGCCACCCAGCGGGCGATGCGGGCGGCCGGCGTCGACTCGCGGCTGCGCTGGTGGGACGACGGGCACGCCTTCGGGCCGGCGTTCCCCGAGTCCATGGAGGTGACGATGCGGTTCCTGGAGCGTCGGTGAGGAGCGGCTTAGCAGCGTGGAGTCAGTCGATATCGATGCCTGTCTCCGAGCCGGACCTGAACTAGACGGTATGGAGTGAGCGCTCGGGGCTACTGAGTGGACACTCCATACCGTCTAGTCCAGCGACGACAACCGCCGCTCCCTCGTCTCCTACCTCGTGCTCCCCCGGCCCGATGATCTTGTTAAGGGTGCGTTTCTGTTCGGCGGAGTGATTGCCGCCAACCTGGCCAGCGGCAATGCGCCGCCAACGGACGCCGCAGACCTTGGCCGCGATCTGCTCCAGGTCGCGGCTCTGTGGGTCGCGGTCGAGGTACTCATCTACCAAGCCCGCTACCAGTGGAATGACATAGTCGGCCGCAGCGAGGACTGGGTGGCGCCGACGGCGAGCACCCGCGGTCGGCTGCCAGAGTCCCCCGGCGCCCATCACGCCTCCTGGTTGGTCATCCTGCTTCGCCTATACCTCGTCATCGTCATCGTCACCATCGACTGGAGCCCCGGTAGCTTGCAGCTCGCAGTCGACCGCGCGCTCTTGATCGCCGTGGCCGCGACCGCCGCTACGGCGATCATCTACGAGTCCCTCCGTGCGTGGCTGCGACACAGGGAGGACTGTTCGAAGCTCGGCATGTACGCCCTGCTCGCAGCCGTAGGTCTCGGCTACCCAGTGCGGTTCACCATCGGCTGGTTCGCTGTCCAGCCCGACGGGGTCACCGACGGCTTCGGGTGGCTCGTTGCCGGCTTCTGGCTGGTTGGCATTCAATTCGTCGCGCTGACCTGGGGGCTCGAGGCGGCCGATCACCACTACTACGACGCCGACGGCGTCGCTACGCCCATTGCGACTAGCTTGGCCTCGTTGCGTCGCAAGCCGCACCTCCTCCCGGTCCTGGTCTCGGCTGGCCTGCCTCCGGGCTCCCCCATCCGTGGCTTTTCCAAGCCGGGTGACGGCGGTGAGGTTCCGATTCTGCGTTACACCCAGCGACGCTGGAAGCCACCGCCGTGGCGGCTCGCCGCCGCGGCCTTCCTAGCCACCACCGGATGGCATGCCCCGGTCGCGGTCGGTCTCCCCGCCACCTACACTTGGGCGTGGGCGGTCATTCCCTGCCTGATCGCATTGCTCCCCGTCACTGGCCGCGGAGCGCTCGGTGCCACGACCCTGGCGTGCGTGACCATGCTGTCCGTCCAGGTGGCTGGCCTTGTCGATGCCCGCGCCGACCTCGACAACATCCCTCTGTCGGAGATCAGGATCGCCTTGCTCTTTCTGATCGTGATGCTGCCCGCGGCCATTCAGGCCTTCGACAAGCTCACATACCGGAAGAGCCGCGGAATGGCGAAGCGCATTCTGCTCGGCTCCGCGTCACTGATCCTGCGGCTCTACGGCCTCCTCAGTGGAGACGGGTGGCGACCGGCCCGAAGTGACGAGAGCCGTGACCCTCAACAGCGACACCACCTAGTGCAATGACGACAGCTGAGTCCTTGATCCGATGGCTGTTCGATCGTCACGTGCATGGGCTGTCGAGGTGCACTGCATGCGCTCCGGACAGTTGCGCGCCGTCCACCTGGGGCTCACCGAGGAGACCTGGTTAGGTCACGCCGATAGGGGACGAAGGTGATCCGCGAGGGAGTATGCGGGGCGGACTCGCGGGGGATTGGCTCTTCCCAGATGAGGGTGTAGCCGGGTTGTGATGACGTGGCGGCGCGTCGGTGCCGGGATAGAGGTCGAGGTCTCCCGAAGATGAAGGTTCCTACGCCTGACATCTGGAAGACCTCGACGTGCCTGACGCTACCCCTCCGGCCGGCTTCGCCTGCGCTGATCTGACCGCCTTCGCTCGACTTGATGGCCTCGGCTTGGCCGTGGTCGGGCAGCGACTCGAGCCCGACCGTGCGGTGCTGGCGTGCTTGGTCGTCGAACCCGACCAGTGGTGCCACCGCTGCGGCTGCGAGGGCACGGCACGAGACACGGTGGTGCGGCGGTTGGCGCACGAGCCGCTGGGCTGGCGCCCGACCACACTCGAGGTCACGGTGCGCCGCTACCGCTGTGCCGAGTGTGATCACGTGTGGCGCCAAGACACCACGCTCGCCGCGGAGCCACGCGCCAAGGTCTCGCGCGGCGGGCTGCGCTGGGCCCTGGAAGGGATCGTGGTCCAGCACCTGACCGGCGCCCGCGTGGCCGAAGGGCTCGGGGTCGCGTGGGACACCGCGAACAACGCCGTTCTGGCCGAAGGGAAGCGGGTCCTGCTCGATGACGAGCACCGCTTCGACGGCGTCCGGGTCCTCGGGCTCGATGAGCACGTGTGGCGCCATACAAGGCGCGGCGACAAGTCCGTCACCGTGATCATCGACCTCACCCCGGTGCGTGACGGCACCGGCCCCGCCCGGCTGCTCGACATGGTCGAGGGCCGCTCGAAGCAGACGTTCAAGACCTGGCTCGCCGAGCGACCCCAGGCCTGGGCGACGGGATCGAGGTGGTCGCGATGGACGGCTTCACCGGCTTCAAGAGCGCCGCCGCCGAGGAGGTCCCCGACGCGGTCGCGGTCATGGATCCCTTCCACGTCGTGAGGTTGGCCGGCGACGCCCTGGACAAGTGCCGTCGTCGGGTCCAGCTCCAGGTCCATGGCCACCGCGGATTCAAGGACGACCCGCTCTACAAGGCGCGCCGCACCCTGCACACCGGCGCCGGACTGCTCACCGACCGCCAGAAGGGCCGGCTCACCGTGCTGTTCGCAAACGATGCACACGCAGAGGTCGAGGTAACCTGGTGGATCTACCAGCGCATGGTTGCCGCCTACCGCGAGCCCGACCGCACCCAGGGCCGCAAGTCCATGGTCAAGCTGATCGAGTCGATCAGCAGCGGCGTCCCGAAGGCCCTCACCGAGATCATCACGCTCGGCCAGACCCACAAGAAGCGCGCCGCCGACGCACTCGCCTACTTCGACCGACCGGGCACCAGCAACGGACCGACCGAAGCACTCAACGGCCGGCTCGAACACCTCCGCGACAGCGCGCTCGGGTTCCGCAACCTCACCAACTACATCGCCAGTCGCTGCTCGAGACCGGCGGCTTCAGACCGCAACCGCTACACCCTCGATTGGGATGAGCCGGATGAAGGCGTCCACGGTACGTGGAAACATGCGATGCTGCCTCCGGAGATCCGTGGTTGCTAACGGAACGAATGACGCGGAGGCTCAAAGCCGTCCGGCCAGCGCGTTGAATCATCGCACATTATACGTTCAAGATTATCTTCCTTGAGCCCTTTCACGCCACTGAGATCGCATTCACGAAGGTCGCACCGATACAGAGAAACGTCCCGAAACCTCACATCCTGGAGAACGGCCCCCCTCATATCTGCGCCGTCGATGCGCATATTCTTCCATTCGCCGCCACTGACAGATACACCTCGCAGATCAGCCCGGTCAAGTTGGACGCTGTCGAAGTACGAGTCATTGAAAGACGCATCCTTGAGTCCGGCTTCCGAGAAGTCCAATCTCTGGAACTGGGTTGATCCAAATTTCGCGCTGGACGCTTGAATGGGAGCGGAATCTGTCGACAAATCAACGAAAGTGGATTCGACAACATCGCATCCTTCGAGGTCGAGGCCATCAAAAGAGCACCGCTCGGCTGTGACTGATTTGAGATGCCCAAAAGAGAGCTTGGCGCGAGTAAGGTCCACGTCACGCAGTTTCACATTCTCCAGCACCGAATGGCGGAGATCAGCAGAGTCCAGTATCGCACCTCTTGGGAGCGACCCCATCCGGAAGGACGAGTAACTCAAGTTGATCCCGCGCAGGTCAGGGTAGTTGGCACCGCGCGGCAGATCACTTAGGACTTTCAGAGTAGGTAAAGTATGCCGCGGAAGAGGGGTGTCTTCAGGGCTTTCAGATCGCTTCCAGGTCGACTCCCTCGCATAGGCCGCCAGGACTTCGCAGATTGTGTCACGGTCCCGAGGTGAGTCGCGCGCAACCCTTGCCAGGGCGTATACGCCTCCGAGGTTCATACTCAAATGATCGCTACTCAACTGTCGGACAGCTTCGCTATATCGACCGGTCGAGTTGGCATCTCGATCAAGCTGATGTCTTAGATGCGTATAGACCAAAGTCAGTGCCGCACCGAGGCCGGCCAAGACTGCCAGGATAGTTCTTCTCTCATTCGTATAGGCTTGGGAGACCTGCTCTGGCGTTAGACCCTCGATATCGACGAGAAGTGTCGGCAGGTAGTACAAGAATGTAGCGCCAAACAACGCGGCAGTCCCACCGACGAGTAGCAGATCCACAAATCGGAGCCCCGTCCGTCGAATCAATCTGACTAAGCGGTTCGCCCAGTTGCTCTCTTGTTGCTTCGATGCGTCCTCGGCTTCGTGTTCCCGGAAGCGAATACCGATCCACTCGAGATCATCGTCATCTTCTTCAGTAGTTCGATAGGGATCAAGAAGCCATCGGAGCCGTAGGAGCAAGGCCAGAGTCGACACGACGAGAGCAACGGGCTGCCAATGATCTCGGAGGCTCACGAGCCGAATATCGATTCCCGCCCAGTCGACCAATCGCGTGCCGCCCACGTACAAAACAAGGCCTATAACCAGCAGGGTAAGTGCGGGAAGTACGAGCCAAAGCATTTCCTCTATACTGAGATCATCCCTGAACCAAAAAGTTACCGCGGTCACGAAGGCCCCAGCGACCACGGCCCCCACGAACAGCCAGGCGTTGATGCCCCGTGACCGGAGAAGCTCGAAGAGCGACCAGACTTCTAGAGTATGCAGGGCTAGGAATGTGCCGATTGCAATGACAAGCGCCGCCGAGAGCACAGCCGGCCCTGGGTACATCCCATCCGACATGTACCAGGGGGCAACAAGCGCCATGAGCGTCCCAAGAACCACCAGGATCAGTAGCAGGTGGGTTGAGACGATCCCTACGAGAGCACCAAACCAGAAGCTGCCGGAGAGGACTAACACCACCGTTAGTCCGCCGACAAGGACGCTGTGACGGAACCTCAAGACCGAACCCCTTTCCCTCTCATCCACCATGGAATCCGACGCGCAAGCGTCCCGCCCAAATCTCTCACGGCGAGGGGCCTCCGCGGTCGTGACACGACTCAGCCGCCGGAGCGGCGGCAGCCGATTTGCCTGGGAGGACACTCCGCGCTCCCCGTCTGCGGGTGCTGTCCGACACGGACTCCGCGCTGCCTTGGATCCGGCGCGCCGACATCCGATCGTCTACGCCCGACTGGAGCAGGTCATCTCACTGCTGACCCGCGCCGAGAAGCTCTACGCCACCGTGGGCGACGAGGCCCGCACCATCCTCAACAAGGCCGTCTTCGGCCCCTTCGAGGTCGACAGCCTGTCCGACGACGGCGCCACCATCCCCGCCGTCGTCCGCGCCCCCCTGGCGCCGGTCGTCGGCGCCGTCCTGGCCACCGCCGGGGCGGTACACGCAAGAACCCCCGGCGAGCTTTCGCTCACCGAGGGTTCCAGCATGTGTCACTTGGCGGTGGCGGAGGGATTTGAACCCTCGGTGGGCTTGCACCCACAAACGCTTTCGAGGCGTTCTCCTTAGGCCGCTCGGACACGCCACCGCGGGAAAGGCTACAAGAGGAGCCCCCCTCAGGGGGAATCGGGCGAGTACGCCGGGCGGGGAAGCGGTTCACCCTCCGCGGTGCCGGGCGAAGAACTCCTCCAGCAGCGCGGTCGACTCCGCCGCCAGCACACCAGAGATGACTTCGGGCCGGTGGTTGAGGCGTCGGTCCCGGACCACGTCCCAGAGCGATCCGACGGCGCCGGCCTTATCGTCGTACGCACCGAAGACCACCCGGGCCACCCGGGCCAGCACCGCAGCCCCCGCACACATCGTGCACGGCTCCAGGGTGACCACCAGTGTGCAGCCCTCGAGCCGCCACTCGCCGCGGACCGAAGCAGCCTCGCGCAGCGCCACCACTTCGGCATGGCCGGTCGGGTCGGCCTGCTCCTCACGGACGTTCCGGCCGCGCCCGATCACCGCCCCGTCGGCGTCGAGGACCACGGCCCCGACCGGCACGTCATCGGTGTCGGCGGCGATCCGCGCCTCGGCCAGAGCGACGTGCATCGCGTCGACCCATGCGTCACCCACCATCAGGCCGAGGTGAGCCCGACCGCGTCATCGAAGAGGTCGCCGAACCCGACCCGCCGGGCGATCTCGGAGAGCGCCTCGTCGGGGTAGAGGTCGTAGTCGTCCAGCAGCACGCCCATGTCGATCGCGGTCACCCCGGCGTCGGCGAGGATGCCGAGGTCGCCGGCGGGGGCCTGCTCGTCCTCGTCCTCGGGCATCGGCAGGTCGAGCAACTGGACCGCTTCGCGGGCCAACTCCCACTCCTCGGCGGCGGTGACGTCGGACAACAACACGTGGACCTGACTGCCGGTCACCCGCACCAACAGGAAGAAGTCCTCGTCGATGCCGATCAGGCCGAGCGCACCACCGTCACCGGGGAACCGACGCAGCCCGGTGACCACGGCCCCGAGTTCCTCACAGAAGTGCTCGGCGATCTCGGCGACCTGCCACTGGCCTTCCTCACGGTAGGCAGCCAAGGCGAAGTCAATGCTGTCGGTCTGACCGGCCACTGCACCCACCCCTCGACTCCTAGGCAACGCCCAACGCCTTCGTGCACCACTGTGACAGAGATGCAGCACCCCAACAAGCCTGTTAAGACAAGGACGCGCGCCGCTGCGAACCGTCCGCACGGGCTATCGTGCACCGCATGCGCACCCACGTCGTCGACCACCCGCTGGTCTCGCACAAGCTCACCACCCTGCGCTCGGTGGAGACCGACTCGCCGACCTTCCGGATGCTCACCCAGGAACTCGTGATGCTGCTGGCCTACGAGGCCACCCGCGAGGTCCGAGTGGCCCCGGTGCAGATCCAGACCCCGGTCTCCCCGGCCACGGGGGTCAAACTCGCCGCACCCAAGCCGCTGGTGGTGCCGATCCTGCGCGCCGGACTGGGGATGCTCGACGGGATGATGCGGTTGCTGCCCACCGCCGAGGTCGGCTTCCTGGGCATGATCCGCAACGAGGAGACCCTCGAGGCGTCCACGTACGCCGAGCGACTGCCCGACGATCTCGCCGGTCGCCAGTGCTACGTGCTCGACCCGATGCTGGCCACCGGCGGCACGCTGGCGGCGGCGATCCGGTTCCTGGTCGAGCGCGGAGCCAACGACATCACCGCGATCTGCCTGCTCGCCGCCCCCGAAGGCTGCGCCCGGCTGGAAGCGGGCCTGGCCGGGCTCGACGTACCGGTCACCGTGGTCACCGCGGCTGTGGACGAGAAGCTCAACGACCGCGGCTACATCGTCCCGGGCCTCGGTGACGCCGGCGACCGCCTCTACGGCGTCGTCTGAACGAAGTAGCCCATCTCGTCCGCCGAGGTGTGACACCTCGGCGAACGAGATGGGCTACTTCGTCAGGGGGGACTCGGCGACGATCTCGTAGCGGGGTCGTCCGCGCCGACCCTGTCCCAGGTACGACGCCACCAGCGTGAGCGTGTCCGCCGACCAGGCCGGACCCTGATAGGTCTCCAGCAGCCGCACCCAGTTGCTGACCTCGGCGGGCCGACCGAGCCGGGCGACCGTCAGATGCGGGGTGAAGCGTTGTCCCTCGGCTGGCGCACCGGCCCGGGTCCCGGCGGCCCGGCAGCCCATTGCCAGCCGAGGCAACTCGACCTCGCCGACCTCGTCCAGAGCCACCCCCACCCACAGCACCCGTGCGCCGGCCGGATGCGGGAACGCCCCACCCCCGGACAGCCGCGCCTCGAAGGCGGTTCGTTTCGCCGCGGCGCGCTCCAACCGCTCGATCAGATCGTCCAGCTTGCGCTCCGGCACCGCCGGATAGAAGGCGCAGGTCAGGTGGAAATGGTCCGGGTCCGACCACCGGAACGGCGCCGCGTCGCGTCGTACCTCCAAGAACGCATCCAGGTGAGCCACCGCCTCCTCGGAAGGACGCACCGCGGCGAACATCCGCAACGTCGACGGGAGCCCGGGCATACCACCGATGCTGCCAGAGAGCCCCCACCACCACCGGGGTGTGACTGACATCTCAGCGTCTCATCCACCGCATGGGGGATCACAACTCGCCAGTACATGGGTAGGTTGTCGCACGCTGTGCACTCGACAGGCAGGAGGCCCTCGTGCTGATCGGCATTCCCCGGGAATCGAAACCGGGAGAGACCCTGGTCGCCGCGACGGCGAAGACCACATCCCAGCTGCGCAAACTCGGCTACGACGTCGTCGTCGAGTCCGGCGCAGGCAACGGCGCCGACCAGGCGGACGGCGCGTTCGTGGACGCAGAAGCGCGCGTCGGCACCGCTGACGAGGTCTGGGCCGCCGACATCGTCGTCAAGATCAACGCCCCGACCGACGACGAGATCGCTCGACTGCGTCCCGGCGCGACGGTGATCTCGATGATGGCCCCGGCCCGCAACCCCGAGTTGGTGGACCGGCTGTCCCAGGCCGGGGTGACCGCCCTGGCGATGGACGCCGTGCCGCGGATCTCGCGGGCGCAGTCGATGGACGTGCTGTCCTCGATGGCCAACGTCGCCGGCTACCGCGCCGTGGTCGAGGCCGCCCACGAGTTCGGGCGCCAGTTCACCGGCCAGGTCACCGCCGCCGGCAAGATCCCCCCGGCCCGCGTCTTCGTGGTCGGCGCCGGCGTCGCCGGACTGGCCGCGATCGGCGCCGCGTCGGCGATGGGCGCCATCGTCCGCGCCTTCGACGTACGCCCCGAGGTGGCCGAGCAGGTGCGCTCGATGGGTGCCGAGTTCGTCTCCGTGGAGATGGAGTCCGAGGTCTCCTCCGACGGCTACGCCAAGGAGATGACCGCCGAGCAGGAGGCGGCCACCGCGGCGATGTACGACGAGGAGGCGCGCAACGCCGACATCGTCATCACCACCGCGCTGATCCCCGGCCGTCCCGCCCCGAAGTTGATCCGCGCCGAGACGGTGGCCGCGATGGCCAACGGCAGCGTGATCGTCGACATGGCGGCGGCCAACGGCGGCAACTGCGACCTCACGGTCACCGACGAGCGCACCGTCTCCGACAACGGCGTGACGATCCTCGGCTACACGGACCTGTCCAGCCGACTGGCCGCGCAGACCAGTCAGCTCTACGGCACCAACATCGTCAACCTGCTCAAGCTGCTGACCCCCGAGAAGGACGGTCAGCTCACCTTGGACATGGACGACGTGGTCCAGCGCGGCATCACCGTGACCCGGGACGGCGAGACCATGTGGCCGCCGCCGCCGGTGCAGGTCTCGGCCGCCCCGGGCCAGCCTGCGAAGGTGCAGCCCTCCGCGCCGGCCAAGCAGCCGACCAAGCTCAGTGAGCGCGGCCGGATCGTCACCGTGGCAGCAATGGGCGCGGTGCTGTTCGGGCTGGTCGCCATCGCGCCGCCGGCCCTGCACAGCCACCTACTGATCTTCGCGCTCGCGGTGGTCGTCGGGATCTATGTGATCGGCAACGTGGCGCACGCTCTGCACACCCCGCTGATGTCGGTCACCAACGCGATCTCGAGCATCATCATCGTCGGCGCCCTGCTGCAGATCGGCACGGGCAAGCCCCTGATCACCGCCTTCGCATTCGTGGCGGTGCTGTTGGCCAGCATCAACATCTTCGGTGGCTTCGCGGTGACTCGCCGCATGCTCGCCATGTTCTCCAGGAGCTGAGACGGTTG
This sequence comes from Nocardioides limicola, assembly GCF_016827675.1. Lineage (GTDB taxonomy): Bacteria > Actinomycetota > Actinomycetes > Propionibacteriales > Nocardioidaceae > Nocardioides > Nocardioides limicola. The sequence continues at coordinate 72,981 of NZ_JAERJA010000005.1, forward strand.
TTCACCACTGACACTGCCGCATACGCGGCGTACATCGTCGCCGCACTGCTGTTCATCCTGGCCCTGGCCGGGTTGTCCAAGCACGAGACCGCCCGCGCCGGCAACACCTTCGGCGCCCTCGGCATGGGTGTCGCCCTGGCAGCCACGCTGGCGCTGGCCTTCGGCCACGGCATGGACAACACCGGCCTGGTGCTGCTCATCGTCGCGGTCCTGATCGGTGCCGCGATCGGCCTGTGGCGCGCCCGGGTCGTGGAGATGACCGGGATGCCCGAACTGATCGCCCTGCTGCACAGCTTCATCGGTGCCGCCGCGGTGATGGTCGGCTGGAACCGCTACTTCAAGGTCGAGGCCGACCCCGACGGTGCGGCCGCCCAGGAGCTGGACCTGCTCGGCCTGCTCGGCATCCACGCCGCCGAGGTGACGATCAGCGTCTTCATCGGCGCGGTCACCCTGACCGGGTCGATCGTGGCGTTCCTCAAATTGTCGGAGCGGATGAAGTCCACCCCGATGGTGTTGCCGGGCAAGAACGTCCTCAACATCGGCGCCGTGGTCGCCTTCGTGGCGATGACCGCCTGGTTCGTCATCGACCCGCAACTGTGGATGCTGATCCTGATCACCGTGCTGGCGCTGGCGCTGGGCTGGCACCTGGTCGCCTCCATCGGCGGCGGCGACATGCCGGTCGTCGTCTCGATGCTGAACAGCTACTCCGGGTGGGCCGCGGCCGCACTCGGCTTCCTGCTGCTCAACGACCTGCTGATCATCGTCGGCGCCCTGGTCGGCTCCTCGGGTGCGTTCCTGTCCTACATCATGTGCAAGGGCATGAACCGCTCCTTCATCTCGGTCATCGCCGGCGGTTTCGGCATCGAGGCCGCCCCCTCGGGCGACACCGACTACGGCGAGCACCGCGAGGTCCTGGCCGACGAGGTCGCCGAGATCCTGGCCCACGCCACCTCGGTCGTCATCACGCCGGGCTACGGGATGGCCGTGGCCCAGGCGCAGTACCCGGTCGCCGAGGTGACCGCCAAGCTGCGCGAGCGGGGCGTCAACGTCCGCTTCGGGATCCACCCGGTGGCAGGTCGACTGCCCGGCCACATGAACGTGCTGCTCGCCGAGGCGAAGGTCCCCTACGACATCGTGCTGGAGATGGACGAGATCAACGACGACCTCTCCGACACCGACGTGGTGCTGGTGATCGGCGCCAACGACACCGTCAACCCGTCGGCCGCCGAGGACCCGGCCAGCCCGATCGCCGGCATGCCGGTGCTGGAGGTCTGGAACGCCCGCGAGGTGATCGTCTTCAAGCGGTCGATGGCCACCGGGTACGCCGGCGTCCAGAACCCGCTGTTCTTCCGCGAGAACACCCGGATGCTCTTCGGCGATGCCAAGGACCGGGTGGAGGACATCATCCACCACCTCGGCGCCATGCAGCCCGCCGGACGCTGAGCGCACCGGCGTAGGAACGCGCAGGGGCGGTGACCCGGTCGGGTCACCGCCCCTGTTCCGTCTCATCCGGCCGCGTGTCAGCGGCCCACCAGCGCCGGCTCGGGCGTGGAACCGGGCTCGGGATCCTGCCCGGCGCCCGACTCCTCCCGGAAGCCGTGCCGCAGCCACCACCGGCGCATCGGTCCCGGCGCCCACCAGTTCCAGCGGCCCAGCAGCTTCATGGTGGCCGGGACCAGCAGTCCGCGGATCACGGTGGCGTCGATCAGCAGCGCGATCAGCATGCCGACGCCGAGGATCTTCATGAAGACGATGCCCGACAGCGCGAAGGCACCGATGACGACACCGAGGAGCACCGCGGCGGAGGTGATGATCCGGCCGGTGCGCTCCACGCCGGTGGCCACCGCCAGCACGTTGTCGCCGGTGGCGTCCCACGCCTCACGCACCCGCGACAGCAGGAACACCTCATAGTCCATGGACAGCCCGAAGACGATGGCCAGCATCAGGATCGGCGGGGTCGCGTAGAGGTAGCCCGGGCTGGTGAAGTCCAGCAGCCCTTCGAGGTTGCCGTCGGCGAAGATCCAGGCGACGATCCCGAACGCGGCCGAGATCGAGAGCAGGTTCATCAACACCGCCTTGATCGGCAGCACGATCGACCCGAAGGCGAGGAAGAGCAGCACCAGCATCACCACGACCACGAACACACCCATCCAGGGCAGCCGCTCGGCGATGGAGCTGAGCAGGTCGACGGTGTCGGCGGACAGCCCACCGACCAGCGCCTCGGCACCGGTCGGCGCCTCGACGGCACGCAGCGCGCGCACCATCTCCTGGGACTCTCCCGACTGGGCGCTGGCCTGCCAGATCGCCCGGATGACGGTGAGGTCGGTGTCAGCGGCGATCACCGCCGCGTCGAGGCCGTCGATGCCGTTGACCGCGGTCAGGTACTCGTTGACCCCGGCCTGGTCGGCACCGGCCAGCGTCACGTTGGCGGTCGCCTGCTCGGGGCCGAACTCGGCCAGTTTCTCGGTCGCCTGGTGGGCTGGGGCGTGCGCCGGCAGCACCCGGTGGTCGAAATCGCCCCAACTCGCGCCGAGGAAGGGCAGACCAAGTCCGATCAGTGCCGCGGTGAGCAGCGTGACGACTGCGATCGGGCGGCGCATCACGGCACGCGCCGTCCGCCCCCAGAAGCCGAAGTCGTGCGGGTCACGCGGGGCACGGCCCCACGGCAGTCGGCCGGCATCGATGCGGCGTCCGAGGAGTGCCAGTACGGCGGGCAGCACGGTCAGCGAGGCGACCATCGCCACCAGCACCGCAGCGATGCCCCCGTAGCCGAGCGATCGGAGGAAGGCCTGGGGGAAGAGGAGCAGTGAACTCATCGCGGCGGCCACGATCAGTCCGGAGAAGGCGATGGTCCGCCCGGCGGTCGCCATCGTCGCGACCAGGGCGTCGTTCACCGAGCGGCGGGTCAACTCCTCCCGGTAGCGGCTGACCACGAAGAGCGCGTAGTCGATCGCCAGCCCCATCCCGAGCAGCGTGACGACGTTGACCGCGAAGACCGACACCTCGGTCACCTCGGTGAGCAGTCGCACCGCGGCCAGGGCTCCGATCATCGCCAGCACGCCGACCATGAACGGCATCAGCGCGGCCACCACGCTGCGGAAGATGATCAGCGACAGCAGCAGGACGATCGGGAGGGCGATCAGCTCGGCCCGCTCGAGGTCCTCCTGGCTGAGGTCGTTGAGGTTGGCGTACGTCGACCAGATGCCTGCCAGGTGCAGGGTGAGGCTGTCCGCCTCCAGGAGGGGGGCGATCTCCTCGTAGGCATGGCCCATCTGGTCCTGGTCGTCGCCACCGAGAGAGATGATCACCTGCGCGGCGTGACCGTCCTCGGTCACCATGGCGGGCTCGTCGACGGCGTACCAGGGCACGACTGCGCTGACATGCTCGGCGGGCAGGGTGGCCAGCGACTGTTGCACCGCCCCCCGGAACGTCGGGTCGTCGGCAGTGAGGTCCTCGGAGGAGTAGATGGCGACCACGTCGACGCCGAGGTTGCCGAAGGTGTCGCGCTCGAGTTCGAGTTGCCGGGCGGAGTCGCTCGCCGGGTCGTCGTACCCACCATTGGACAGCGCCCCGAAGACCCCGGTGCCGTACCAGGCCGCGCCGAGTGCGACGAACAGCCCCACCATCAGGACGGGCAGCGCCCGACGGACCACGAAACGGCCCAAGGTCTCGATCATGTCGACTCCAGTGAAGTGTGATCAGTAGTGTTAACGGGGTTTACCGTAAACGGTGTAAACTCGCCACGTCAACCCCCGAACACAGGAGGCACGAGTGCCGACGGCCACCCGGCGAGAGCGTCAGCGAGAAGCGACCTTCGAGGAGATCGTGTCCACCTCCCGGGACCTCCTGGCGGCCGGCGAGGAGTTGTCCCTGCGCGCGATCGCGGCTCGGATGGGGATGACGGCGCCGGCGCTCTATCGCTATGTGGCGAACTACCAGGAGCTCGTCGACCTGGTCGCCTTCGAGATCGACAAGGCGGCCACCGACCTGTTCCGCGCGGCCGCCGACCGGCACCGCGGCGATCCGGCGGCGAGTGCCATGGCCGCGGCGGTGGCCTTCCGTCGTTGGGGCCAGGAGAACCCCCGGGAGTTCGGGCTCGTCTTCGCGAACCCCGTGGCCGAGAGCGCCTGCCTGCGCCGCGACCTGATCACGATCTCGCACTCGTGCCGGTTCATGAACGACTTGCTGATCGATCTGCATGAACGTCATCCGATCCCGCACCCGACCCGCGACGAGCTACCCCCCGGCGTACTGGAAACCGTCGTGGACCCGGTGATGCCCGTCGACCTCGACCGGCTCACGGACGAGAACCGTGGGCTGCTGTGGGTGTTCATGCGGGTATGGGCCGCCCTGTACGGCGTGGTCACCCTCGAGGTCTTCGGCCACATCGACCCGCGACTGATCGAATCCGGGGTGATGTTCCGGGACATGATCGCGAACCTGCTGACCCCACTGGGCCTCACCGAGCGCGCCGAGGAGCTCCTCGCCCTGGTCGGCGAGGAACTCAACCGATAGCAGGACCGGGCGCGGCACTCCGCGAGTCGACCCGTGGTGGCTGCCCATCGGCGGCCACCACGGTCGCCCGGGATTCAGGCGAGCATGCGATCTCGCCGCCCGACCCTCGCAATGGTCTCCTCCACGTCCATGCCGTGGAGCCGCAGCATGTTCTCACCCAGGATCTTGCGCTTCGCCTGAGCGGTGAGCTGTGGGTATCCGTACCCGTCGCAAAGGTCTTGGGGGATCTCGAAGTCCCAGAACGCCTGGAGGGCCCATTGCGGCTGCCAGATCGGTGCCTCGGATCCGTAGACGATCTTGTCCTCTCCGCACCAGAAGAGCAGCTTCCCGAGCAGCTCAGCGAACAACCGTGGCGCCCGCACCACAAAGTTGATCGAGGCGGCCAGCGAGGCGTACAGGTTCGGGTAGCGGATCAATTGCCAGCAGGTCTCATCGATGAACGGGAGCCCGACGTGGTAGATCACGAAGTTGATGTCTGGGAAGGACGCAGCTGCCCCGTCCATGTCCCACGTCTGCGTGAACTCGACCGGCTGGGGACCCAGCGGCACTCCCTTGTGTACACCGACCAGGTCGATCCCAAGCTCCTGGAGCCTCTCGAAGACCGGGAAGGCGACTTTCGGGTCGTCCATCCGCCAGGGCACCATGCCTCCGTCCTCGTACCGGACGTTGTAGAACTTGAAGCCACGGGCGCCGTACTCCTCGACCTGGCGCGTCACATCGTCCAGAGCCTTCTTGCCCTCCAACGGATTCACCGTGCCCCAAAGGACTGTCCGGTCGGGATCGGCCTGCGCCAGCTTGGCGCACTCCTGCCACGGCGACAGCCCGTCCCGGTAGAGGTCGGTCAGCGGCAGCGGCATCGCCACCAGCATGTCGGTGTCAGAGTTGGCATAGACCATCTCGCGGATCTCCTCGATGGACCACTTGTGCAACCACTCCTCGGCAGGCATCACCTCCTCACCCTCGGGAGTCAAGGTGGCGTGGAAGGCGTAGAGGTGGTTGGAGAACATCTCCCCTTCCTTGCCGAAGGCGTTCCCCTGTTCGAAGTTGAAGGGGTGGGCCACCCCGTCGAACACGAATGCATCGCCGATCATCGCTGCTCTCCTTCATGGTTCGGCCAGTTGGCAGCCACATAGTTTGTTGGGTCGGGCACCGCAGCGGGCTCGGGCAGGAATGTGAGTTTGCTGCGCGCCGAGGCGCTAAGGCGCTCGGATCCCCACACCTCGTCCCAGACGATCTCCACCGCCGCCTCCGCGACGTCCTCGAGTCCGACCACGGCTGCCTCTATGTCAGTGAGGACCTGTGAGGCGAACGGGCACCAGCCGGACGTCAACAGCAACTCCACCCGCGCTCGGGATCCGCTGATCTCCGCCCGGTGCAGCAGCCCCATGTCCACCACGGAGATCCCCTTATCGCGACAACAGGGATCGAAGACCCCTGTCAGCACGTCACGGATCCTTGGATCCACTGTCGGCGCCCCGTCCTTGGTCGCCTCAGCCAGCGTCTGCTGGGTCATGCGCAACACCTCCTTGTGCGATGCGCACAAGTCAAGTGCGGCGGCCCAGACGCCGGAACCCCCCTGGATTTCCCATCACGAAACGCTGTGGCGCTGCTCACAGCGACAACTACGATGGTGATCATCGAAGGAGTGAGTGATGCCCCGCAACGACCCGTCTCCGCCTCCCGAAGACTTCGTTCAGAGCGTTGGGCGTGCGCTGCGTATCCTCGAAGTTGTCAGCGCCTCCTCGTCGTTGCCGGTGAAGGCCATCGCGCGACGCTGTGACCTCAACCTCTCCACCACCTACCACTTGGTGCGCACCCTGGCCTACGAGGGCTACCTGCACAGAGCTACCGACGGGACCTACAGTTGCGGGCGCGAGGTGGCCCGCAGGTTCTACGACCTCCTGGAATCGTGTCCGAAGCCACCGACTGCGCGGGAGGCCATGCGACACCTCGTCGGGCAGACCGGCCTGAGCGCCTACCTCGGCCGACTCCATGGGGACGCCGTGGTGGTCGTCGACTACGTGGAAGGTCCTGGGTCGCCCTATCTGGAGGACTTCGAGCGTGGCCTGGATGTCTCAGCCCATGCCACAGCCTTGGGCAAGGCCCTGCTTCTGACGCTTCCTGGGCGAGAGCGCCGCGCCCTACTGCGGCGCCAGGGGATGCGCCAGTTCACCGCCAACACGGCTACCGATGTGGAGCGTCTGGCCAGGCTGCTGGCCCGCACCGAGGTCGGGACCCTGGTCGAGGAGCATGGGGAGTTTCGTGACGGCGTTGCCTGCGCCGCCATGCTGGTGCCCGGCCCACAGCACGAACCCGCCTGGGCGTTGGTGGTGAGCGCCCACGGCGAGCAGGTGCCCGCCAGCGCGCGGGCTGAACTACGGCTGACTGCCGGGGACCTGCAGGCATCGGGCTCGCGACGCCAGTTCAATCCCGTCGGGAACACCTGAGTATCCGGGTGTCGGCTAGCGTTCCCGGCATGACCCAGGACCTGATCGACTCCTTCTGGCAGGTCGCGCGTGTCCGCGCGAACCTCAACCGACTCTCGATCTACACCGGGCCGCAGCCCCTCGATGCGATCACGCCACCCGCCTGGGCCTTCGGCGCGACCCCCGAGCACGCCGACGAGCTGCTGGCGCTGGTCCTCGCTGGCACCAAGACCGCCACCTCGACGGCCCTGTGGGACATCGAGGCTGACCCCGACGAACCGATGCCCGAGCGGGGCGGGCTCTCCATCCTCCTGGACGGTTCGAGCCGCCCGCGCGCGCTGATCGTGACCAGCGCGGTGTCCGTGGTGCCGTTCGACGAGGTCGACGCCGACCACGCCCGGGCCGAAGGCGAAGGGGACCGCACGCTCGAGCACTGGAGCGAGGTCCACCAACGCTTCTTCACCGAGCACGCCGCCCACGACCGCGGCTTCTCCCCCACCATGCCGGTGGTCCTCGAACGGTTCGAGGTGTTGTACGACGGGTCCTGACCGGGCGCGGCTCAGAAGCCGAGCTCGCGGCCGATGAGCTCCTTCATGATCTCGTTGGAGCCGGCCCAGATCTTGGTGACCCGGGCGTCGCGCCAGGCACGAGCGACGCGGTACTCGTTCATGAAGCCGTAGCCGCCATAGATCTGCACGCAGTGGTCGAGGACCTCACCCTGGGTGTCCGAGGACCACCACTTCGCCTTCGCCGCCTCGACCGCGGACAGTTCGCCGACCGAGTGCGCGGCCACGCACTTGTCCATGTAGGCCTCACAGACCTCGACCTTGGTGACCAGTTCAGCGAGCAGGAACTTGATGTGCTGGAACTTGCCGATGGGCTGGCCGAACGCCTGCCGTTCTTTGGCGTACTGGATGGTCTCCTCGAGGATCTGCTTGGCGTGCGCGGTGTTCGCGATGGCGCAGGCGATCCGCTCCTGGGGCAGCTTCTGCATCATGTGGACGAAGCCCATGTTCAGCTCGCCGACGATGTCGTCGTCGGTGCAGCGCACGCTCTCGAAGAAGAGCTCCGCGGTGTCGGACTCCTCCATGCCGACCTTGTCCAGCTTGCGACCCCGACTGAAGCCCTCCTTGTCCGCATCGATGGCGAACAGGGTGATCCCCTTGGGCCCCTTCTCCGGGTCGGTGCGGACCGCGGTCACCACCATGTCGCAGGAGAAGCCGTTGGTGATGAAGGTCTTGGAGCCGTTGATGACCCACTCATCCCCGTCGCGGACCGCGGTGGTCTTCAACGCGGCCAGGTCGGAGCCGCCGGACGGCTCGGTCATCCCGATCGCCAGCAGGCACTCACCCGAGGCGACCTTGGGCAGGTACTTCTGCTTCTGCGCCTCGGTGCCGAGTTCGACCAGGTACGGCGCAGTGATGTCGGCGTGGATGCCCACACAGGTCGGCAGCGCGGCGTTGACCTTGGCCAACTCCTCCTCAAGGATCGCGTTGAAGCGGAAGTCGTCGGCCCCGGCGCCGCCGTACTCCTCGGGGATCGCCAGACCCAGGAATCCCTGCGCACCCGCCTCGAGCCAGAACTCGCGCGGCAGGGCCTTGTCGGCGATGTACTGCTCGCTGTGGGGGATCACGGAGCGTTCGAGCCAGGTGCGCACCGACTCGCGGAAGGACTCGTGGTCGGCGTCGTAGATGTCGCGCTTCATGCCGCCCATACTACCCGTCGGTAACGACCAGGTCGCGCCCCACGGACCGCGCAGAACCACCGGCCCACAGCCCCCGTCCCGAGCCAGCGAACCGGGCAGTGTGACGTAGGTCGCAATTCCGGAGATCGGCGCGTGTGGCCCGACATCGTTCGCTCCTGCTGGGGGTAGGCTGGATGAACACCAAGTTCACGGGGACAGTGGTGGCTGATCGTGGGGAGCGATTCAGACGCCAACACGACACGGAGAGTGAATGCCGGTGGTTCCGCAGGAGCGTGCAGGAAGCGTCATGTCCATCACGCACCCCCCGCGCCCGCACCGCCGGCCTGAGTCCGGAGGGAACCCCGAGACCGTGAACCCACCCATGGGTCGTCGCGAACGACTCCGCAAAGAGGCCACCGAAGAGATCCTCGAGACCGCCCGCGGGCTGCTGGAGAGCGCCCCGGACGGAGGGTTCTCGCTGAGGGCGGTGGCTCGTGGGATGGGGATGGCGCCGTCGGCGATCTATCGGTACTTCGACTCCCGGCAGGCGCTCGCGCAGGCACTGGCCGAGGAGGCCTGTCGCCGGGCTCTCGGGGAGTTCGAGCAAGCCCTGGCCGGCGCCACGAGCCATCGCGAACGTGTCGAACGGCTGGCGGCGAGCTACCGGTCGTGGGCGCTGCGGCACCCGGCCGAGTACTCCTTGATCGTCGGGGTCAACCAACCCGGCGACGACGACGCTGACCATTCCCCGCACGTGCTCAACCGGCTCCTGCTGCTGCCCCTGCGGGATGTCTGCGTCGCCGCAGCACGCGAAGGCAAGCTCAACCTGCGCCGGACCGAGCAGATGCCCACGGAGCTTCGCCTGGCGGCACCCGCGCAGACGTGGCTCGATCTGGGCGAGGACCTCGATGCGCGGTACGCCGGGTTGCTGGTCGCCGCCACCGCCGCACTGCACGGCATCGTCTCCTCGGAACTGTTCGGTCACGCCGGCGATGTCATCGACGAGCCGGAACTGCTCTTCGACGTCTACGTGAAGCTGACCCTGGACTCGCTGGGCTTCACCGACTGAGCCGACGCGCGGTCAGCTCGGCGACCCAGGCCGGCACCAGCATCGACGCCGGACCGTGCCGGGCATCGCGGAACCACACCGTGCCCTGACTCGGCTCGAGGTTGAGCTCGACAGTATGGGCGCCCCACAGCCGGGCCAGTTGGACGAAGCCGGCGGCCGGATACACCGCCCCGGACGTGCCGATGGACACGAAGAGGTCCGCCGCCGCCAGTGCGGCTTCGATCCGGTCCATCTGCCGGGGCACCTCCCCGAACCAGACGATGTCGGGCCGCAGCGACGCGGCACCGCATCCCGGGCACGGCGGACCGTCGGCAAGGGGGGCCGTCCACGGGCACCGCCCGTCACACGACGTACACCAGGCCGAGCGCAGCTGGCCGTGCATGTGCACCAGTCGCCGTGAACCGGCCCGCTCGTGCAGGTCGTCCACGTTCTGGGTGACCAGCAACAGATCGTCACCCAGCGTCTCCTCGAGTTCGGCCAGGGCCAGGTGGGCCGGATTCGGCGTCACCAGTTCGAGTTGGGCACGCCGAGCGTCATAGAAGGCGTGCACCAGCGCAGGGTCACGCTCGAAACCCTCCGGGGTGGCCACGTCGGCAACCGAATGCCCCTCCCAGAGGCCGCCGGCGTCGCGGAAGGTGGACACCCCACTCTCCGCAGAGATGCCTGCTCCGGTGAGCACCACGACCTTCATGGAGGGAGCCTAGTGAAGAAGATTCACGTCTCGGGTGGTTTGAACCGATCGGCCAGTGGGTAGAACCTCCCTTGACGCATCGGCGGAGGAGGCAGCCAGTGGAAGTGGATCCCGACGAGCTCGACGACGCAGCCCGCCTGCTGCGCGACCTGACCGGCGAGCCGGACGGCTACGAGTTCACCGGCACCCGGGTCACGGGTCAGAACTTCGGCGACCCCGAGCTGGCCGCCTGGGTCGACGCCGTCTTCGGCAACTGCCAGCAAGCCGGAGCGCTCCTGCACGCGGCAGCCGCCCGGATGGCCGAGGACCTGGTCGCTCAGGCCGCCGACTACCGCGACACCGACGCACGGGAAGCCGACCAGTTCACCCGACTCCTGCCGCCGACCATGGGAGGACCACTGTGAGCTGGACGCTGACCCGGGCCGAGCTCGGACAGACCGACGACCACTTGATGCTGATCCCCGGCAGCGTGACCACGGTGCAGAGCAACGCCACCCGCTTCGGCAACGAGCGGGCCAGCATGGAGGAGATACTCGACGGCATCAAGCGGATCCGCACGCCCAGTTGGGGCGGTGTCCCCGGATGGCTCTTCGAGAACAACCTCAACCTTCAGGTTGAACGGTGGCAGGAATACGTGAAGGTGCTGGACATCGCCGAGCAGGCGCTGACCAGCTATGCCGACGACCTGTCCCAGGCCCAGGTGGAGGCCCGTGAGGCTCTGCAGCTGTGGAACGAGGGTGTCGGCGAATCCGAGGAGGCGATCCAGGCCTACAACGCGTCCGTCGCGGCGTACAACACCTTCATCTCCTCCACCGCCTGCCAGGCGCCGGGCGCGCCGCCGGCGATGGGGCCTGCTCACCCCGGCCAGTTCGTCGACCCGGGCGAGGCCAAGCGGCGGGAGGCCCAGGAGATGCTCGCCCAGGCCCGTGCCGACCTGGCGGCTGCGGCTCGGACCGCGACGGTGAAGCTTGGCAACACCCCCGGTGGGCGGACCGAGGGCGGCGTCGACGTGGGTAGTGGGAGCACCGAGTGGTCGGGGCCGAGCATCGACTGGGAGCTATGGGACAGCAAGTTCGGCGACCCCAAGCACGGTTCCTCCGGCTACGAGACCGGTGCCCCGGAGAGCTCGTGGAAGATCGACCTGGCCACCTTCGAGGCCGAGGGCAGCGTCGTCAACATCAACGGCTCCTACGAGAACTACCACGGGTCGGTCAAGGTCAATGCCGACGGCTCGATCCAACTCATCCAGGGCTCGGCGAAGGCGTCGTTCGGCATCGACGGCAACGGTCTGCAGGCCTCCGCCAATGCCCAGTTCAACCTGCTCAGAGCCGAGGGCTCGGTCGGTGCTGAGTGGGGCATCGTCGAGGCGGGTGCCAGCGGCTACGCGCAGGTCGGCGCCGAGGCGTCGGGGAACCTGCACGTCGGCCCCACCGGGGTGCACGCCAACGGTGAACTCTTCGCCGGCGCCCGGGCCGGCGCGGAGGCCACCGTGGACGTCGGTGGCGTGGGGGCCAAGGGTGGCGCCGAGGCCTGGGCAGGAGTCGGCGCCAGCGGCCATGTCGACCTCGGATACAGCGACGGCAAGTTCACCATCGGCGGGTCAGGCGGTCTGGCGCTCGGAGTGGGCGGCAAGGTGGAGCTCAACCTCACTGTCGACGTCGGCAAGGTCACCGACACCGTGTCCAGTGCTGCGGACACGGTCGGCGGTTGGGTCTCGAGCGGCGCTGAGAAACTCAAGATCTGGTGAATGTGTGAGGGTGGAGACATGAAGCAACTGCCTGTCCCGTTGGAGTTCCGGCTGCCGAACGAGCACTGGGAGCCGATGGTGCCCGAGACACTCGGGGTTGAGTACGCCGCCTTCCTCGCGGTGCGTCGCAACCTCGACCCGGCGTACTCGCCGACGATCACGATCAGCGGCGACTACCGACTCGACGAGGCGACGCTGTCCGACATCGCCGACGAGGCGGTCGCGAAGTACCAGGGCCAGGTCGACCAGCTCCGGCTGTTGCAACGCCAGGACATCGGCTCGGCCGAGGCTCCCGGGATCAGCCAGCTGATCGGCATGAGCGCCCCCATCGACGGGACGCACTTCGACCTGCGGCAGGGGCAGATCCTGATGGCCCTGATCGATCAGGACGACCCGACCAAGCGGGTGGTGCTGATCTACACGCTCAGCTGCACCGCCGACCAGCTCGCCCAGATGTCGGGGGAGTTCCAGGAGTTCCTCGCCTCCACCCGACCGTTCCCCGAGCAGCAGGGTTGACCCCGGAGTCCGTCAGTCGAACCAGCCGAGCGAGAACGCCAGGATCAGCACGACGGCCGAGATCAGGGCTCCAACGCCGCCGATCAGCGCGAACACCAGACCGAGCTTGGCGTAGCCACTCATCCGGTAGCGCAGCCCCAGGTGCTTGCCGATGTCGGTGACCACGCGACGCCCCTCCTCGGAGTGGAAGGTGTAGTCGACCACCCGGGTGAACTCACCCCGCTCGTTGAAGGCCCAGGTCTTCTCGAATCCGGATCGGATCACCCGGCCCTTGACCACCTCGGCCGAGCCGGCGATCCGGGGGATGCCCGCCACCCACTCGACCCGCTTCTCCACATCGAGCACCCGGAACCAGCCGTCGCCGACCGTCACCCGATGGTCCACGGCGTACTTCAGGCCGGCCTTGTTCAAGATGCCGTACCAGGTCGCGTCGGCAACATCGATCCGGACGTCGAACCCCTGATCCGTCGACGTCACCTGGTACGGCGTGCCCGCGAAGGCGTCGCGCACCCGACGCTCGAACTCGTAGGCAACTCCCGAGAGCTGGGCCATCACGTTCCCTTCCGCAGAGGACCTCCCGGCCAACCCTAGGACATCTCGACCGGCGCTCCGCTCCGGTTCTGCCCGACCGGCTGCATCCGGGGCCGCGAGTTGGCACCATGGGGGGATGGTCAGTCCCGAGGCCGGCGTCGATCTCGCCGACGCCCGAGCGGCGTACCAGCGTCGCGACTGGGTCGCGGCCCGGGACGCCTACCAGCGGGCCCACAGCCTGACCCCACTGGACCTCGACGACCTGTACGCCGCCGGCAACTGTCACTGGTGGCTGGGCGAGCTGCCCGCCTCGGTGCCGCTGCTGCAGGAGGCCTACCGTCAGGCGGCCGCCACGGCCCAGCCAGGTCCGGCCGGCCGGATCGCTCTCGACATCGCGTACACCCTGCAGATGATCGACGAATCCGCCCAGGCGTCGGGCTGGATGAGTCGCGCCTACCGATGTGCCGGCGAGGATCCCGAGGATGCCGTGAACGGCTACCTGCGCTACATCGAGTTCGAGTCCGCCCTCGGCGGCAACGAGCTCGAGCAGGCCGCCACCCTTGCCCGCAGCATTCAGACCGCCGGTGACCGCCATCGGGAACCGACACTCGCCGCGTTGGGGGTGCTGGCCGAGGGCCGGGTGCTGATCCGCCGCGGCGAACTCGGGCGGGGTCTGGCGCTTCTGGACGAGGCGATGGTGGCCGCGCTCTCCGACGATCTTCCCCCGGACTGGGCGGGCAATATCTACTGCAACCTGATGGCGGTGTGCGAGGAGATCGCCGACCTGCAGCGGGCCGGGGAGTGGACGGCCGCCACGGCACGCTGGTGCGACAGCATGCCCGCCGGGTCGGGACCGTTCATGGGGATCTGCCGGGTGCATCGCGCGCATCTCCACTACCTGCAGGGGGACTGGTCGAAGGCGGAGCGGGAAGCCCGACTGGTGATCGACCGCGACCATGCGTTCGTGGTCTCCATCGTCGCCGAGGCGCACTACCTGCTCGGTGAACTGTCGCGGCAGCGCGGCGACCTGGCCGGGGCCGACCGGGAGTTCACCGCCGCGCACGCCCTGGGTCGTGACCCGCAGCCGGGGGTGGCCCTGCTGCAGGCGGACCGCGGCGATACCGCCCGGGCGAACGTGTCGATCGGATCCGCGCTCGAGAGCTGCTCCGGCGACGCCGCCGCCCGGGGACGACTGCTCTCTGCCGCCGTCGAGATCGCGCTGGCGGCTGACGATCTGGGGGCGGCCCGCGGGTTCAGCGACGAGCTCGCCGCCGTGGCGGTCGCGTTCCCCACCCCGGGGTTCGAGGCCGCCAGTGCCTACGCCCTGGGGTTGGTCCGGCTCGCCGAGGACGAGGGGGCCGCGGCGCTGCCGCTGTTCCGTCAGGCGTTGCAGAGCTGGCAGTCGGTGAAGGCGCGGGCTCGGGTGGAGCAGGCCAGGCTGGGGTTGGCCCGCAGTTATGAGCTGGTCGGGGATCCGGAGGCCGCCGGCCGGGAGCGGGCGGCGGCCAGGGTGCTGCACCATGAGCTCGGCGACCCGTCGGCCCAGGACGGCGCGCCGTTGCCCGGTGGCCTCACGCCCCGGGAGGCCGAAGTCGTCTGCCTGGTGGCCGGGGGGCGCAGCAACCAGGAGATCGCCGACGTCCTGGTGCTGAGCGTGCGGACCGTGGAGCGCCACCTGGCGATGGTCTATCAGAAGCTCGGGGTCAGCGGTCGGAGCGCCCGCGCGGCGGCGGCGTCGTTCGCGCACCGCGAGGGGCTGATCGAGACCCGCTGAGTGGCTGGGCTGAGTGACCCGGTCGAGTGGCCGCGTCGAGTGGCCGAACTGAGTGATGAGTTGGGTGGCGGGTTGGGTGCCAGCACCCATGTCGTACGACGTCAGTCGCCGTAGCGTCGAAGTCCACCGACGCCGCATGGTCGGTGACCATCCCACGATCGGAGACAGCGATGAACACCCGACTTTCCGAGGCGCCTGCCCCGCCACGCACCGAGCATCCAGCGGTGCGGACGTTGGTGCTCGCCTTCACCAACGACCCGGTGATCCGGTGGATCTACCCCGACGCCGGCCGCTACCTCGCCCACTTCCCGGAGGTCGCCACCCTGCTCGGGGCGGCGGCGTTCGAGGCCGGCACCGTCGACCACACCTCGGACGGCAGCGGCGCCGCGCTGTGGGTGCCGCCGAACTCGCCCGCGGACCCCGAGGCTGCCGGCGAGTTGCTGGCCCGCAGCGTGGCCCCGGAGCGCCTCGAGGTCATGTTCGCCTTCCTGGGTCAGGTCGACGAGTTCCACCCGACCACCCCGCACTGGTACCTACCCTTCATCGGAGTCGACCCCCGGCACCAGGGGCGTGGCGTCGGGTCGGCGCTGCTGCGCACGGCGCTGGCCAGGGTCGACGGGGACGGGGTCGGCGCCTATCTGGAGGCCTCCAGCGAAGGGAACCGGGCGCTCTATGAGCGGCACGGGTTCCAGGTGCAGGGCGAGATCCGGGTGGCGGACTCGCCGCCGTTGTGGCCGATGTGGCGCCCGGCGGTCTCGGACGGTGTGCGATGAGCACCGGACAGTTGCAGGGCAACCCTGCCCGCGCCTACGAGGAGTACTTCGTCCCGGCCATCTTCGATCCGCTGTCCGCGCACACGCTGCGCCGGGCTGCGCTGACCCCCGGCGAACAGGTCCTCGACCTGGCGTGTGGGACCGGCATCATCGCCCGACTGGCCGCGCCCCTGGTCGGCGCGGGCGGACGAGTCCTCGGCGCCGACCTGAACCCCGCCATGATCGAGGTCGCCCGGGAGGTGAGCGGCCACGGGCCCGGCGCCCCGGAGTTCGTGGTCGCCGACGCCACCGCGCTCGACCTGCCGGGTCCGGGCTTCGACGCGGTGATCTGCCAGCAGGGGCTGCAGTTCTTCGCTGACAGGGCTGAGGCGGTGCAACGGATGCGGCACCTGCTGCGGGACTCCGGGCGCCTGGTGGTGGCCACCTGGCAGAGTCCGGAGCGGCACCCGTTCTTCCAGGCACTCGCCGAGGTGGAGGCGCCGCTGCTGGCCGAGGTCGGCCTGTCGGCGACACCGGACGATCTGCTCGCCCCGTTCAGCTTCGGCGACGCCGACGCACTCGGGGACCTGTTGACGGCCAACGGCTGCTCGACGGTCGAGGTCGAACCGGCCTCGATCACCGCCCACTTCGCCGACGCGGACCGCTTCATCGAACGGCAGGTCTTCGCCTACGTGGCCGTCGTACCGGCCTTCGGCGCCGACCCCGCGGCGTTCACCGAGTACGCCCGCCGGGTCGCCGAGGCGACCCGCGACCTGGTGGACACGCATCGGGTCGGCGACCACATCGCGGTGCCGATGCACACCCAGATCGCGGTCGCCACCGGCTGAGGTCAGGACATCGGCTGGTCGTCCACCTGGATGTCGTAGTTGATGGTGGTGCCTTCCACGCCGGTCACCTTGACGGTCACCCCGTAGCTCGTACCCTCATGGGTGAGCACGCAGCGCATCTCGGTGTCGATGGATCCACGCAGGTCGCCCGGGCACTCGATCTTGTCGGGGGCGACCCCGACGATCTCGGTGAGTTGCTGGGTGACCTGCTCCTCCACCTGGTCCTGGCTCAGCGAGAAGCCACTGCTGGTGAACGAGCAGCCAGCCACGAGTGCGGCCGCGCCCAGCCCGGCGAGGACGCCCGAGATCCGTGCCATGCGATTTCCTTCCATCGTCAGCCGTCCTGGGTGGACGGCGCGTCAACGCCTCACCCTAGGTCATCGTCACGACGGTTGCGGATCGACCTCGATGGTGAAAGTGACCGTGCGTCCCTGCACACCGGTGACCACGACGCTGACCCCGACTTCACCGCCGGGGGTCGTGGCCACGCAGTCGCGACTCTCCCCGACCTCGGGCTCGAGGCCCTCGGGACAGGTGACCGCGACCACGCTGAGATCGGCCAGGTCCGCAAGCAGCCGTGCCTCCAACTCCTCCGCGGTCATCGCTTCGGCGGAGGCCTGACAGGCCACGGCGAGCAGCCCGACACCCAGCAACGGAACACCGGCGAGGACGCGACGCGTCGTCGGTGACTGTTCACGTCGCCGTTCGCGACGGTTCGGCATGAGTCAGTAGTACCACGCGGCGCGGGTCCGGAGGAGCGGTTCGCGGGTCACGACCGTGCCCGCTGGCGCCTCGCCGCTTCCGGGGAGGGATACCGTGAGGTCGTGGCCACCGACCCGGCGCAGCGAATCCCCAGCAGCCTTCGAAGGGACTCACGATGACCAGCGATCGGCCGACCCGCATCCTGCTGACCGGGGCCTCCGGGTTCGTCGGCCGCAGGTTGGGCAGCGCGCTCATCGAGCAGGGGCACGACGTGGTGGCGATGACCCGCCGCCCGGGCGAGTACGACGGCCCCGGGCGTCCCGTCGGCGGCGACGTCACCAGGCCCGAGACCCTCACCGAGCCCCTCGATGGTGTCGACGTCGCGTTCTATCTCGTGCACTCCCTGGATGCCGCCGACTTCGAGGAGCGCGATGCGGCCGCCGCTCGCGCGTTCGGCGAGGCAGCCGCAGCGGCCGGCGTACGCCAGATCATCTATCTGGGCGGACTGGGCGAGGACGACGGCGAACTCTCGGCCCATCTGCGTTCCCGGCGTGAGGTCGAGGGACTGCTCGGCGTCGCCGGCGTGCCCGTGACGGTGCTGCGGGCCGCCATCGTGGTGGGCCACGGAGGCATCTCCTGGGAGATCACCCGACAACTGGTCAAGAACCTCCCGGCGATGGTGGTGCCCCGCTGGGTGACCACCCGCACCCAGCCGATCGCGGTCGACGACGTGGTCCGCTACCTGGTGGGCGTCGTCGACGAACCGCGGGCGCTGGGCCAGGTGTTCGAGGTGGGCGGCCCCGAGCAGATGACCTACCTGGAGATGCTGCAGATCGCCGCCGAGGTCAACGCTGGCTACCCGTTGCCGATCGTCCGGGTCCCCGTGCTCACCCCACGCCTGTCGTCGTACTGGCTGGCCCTGGTCACCGACGTCGACGTCGCGACCGGCCGTCACCTGATCGACTCGATGGGCACCGAGGTCATCGCCACCGACAACCGGATCCGCGAGATCGTTCCCGGGGAGCCGCTGTCCTACGCCGAGGCGGTACGACGCGCCCTCGAGGAACGGCGTACCAGCGTCAGCTGAGCTGGCCGGGTCACAGACCGAACAGCGCGGGCAGCACGAAGAGCATCGTCATCGACCAGGTCACGTGGGTGATCGCCGGCGCCAGCAGACCGCCCGAGATCTTCCGCTGCTGACCCACGACGAGGCCCAGCAGGAAGGCCGCGAAGGCCAGCAGCGGGTTCCCGGTGACCAGCGTGGCCAGGGTGTAGACCAGGGTCGTGACCAGCACCGGGTGACGCGGCACCGCGTCGTACAACGCGCCCCGGAAGTACATCTCCTCGGCGACCCCGTTGACCAGGGCGATGACCACCACCAGCGGACCGACCCCCACCACGGCGTACGTCATCACGTCGACGACACGCTCGGCGAGCCAGGGGATCTCGCGCACCACCAGGGCCCCGACGATGAAGAAGCCCGACAGCAGCCCGCCCACGAGCAGCGCGGGGATCACCGGTCGCCGGTCTCGGGTGCGCCCGAGGTGCAGCGGGCCGGAAGCGACGGCGCCTCCCGCCCACACGGCCGCCAGAGCGACGCTGCCGACATAGAAGGCGGCGCTCCCGGGCTCGGCCCGCAGGGAGACCCCGAGCAGGATGGCACCGACGATGGCGGTGACGACGGTTGCCGCTGCCCGTCGTCGGTCCATGCCGCGAGCGTACTTGTCAGTCCGCGGGGGTGCCCCGATCCTCGTCCAGGCTGGCGATCACCCGGGGGCGTACGCCGTCGCCGGCGTCGGGGTCGTCGAGGATCCCCTCCGGGTCGACCAGGGTCACCTGTTTGTCGTCGTGCAGGGTGAGCCGACGCACCGCTTCGAGGAGGACGCGCCGGGCCACGTCGCTGACGCCGTGCACGCGGGTCAGGTCGAGGACCACCTCGCGATGCGGCAGGTCCGCCTCGACCACCTCCCGGACCACCGCTTCAGCGCCGGCGAACCGGATCACCCCCTGGAGCCCGAAGACATGCGTGTCCCCGCGCTGGTCGTGACCGCGCAGCACCGAGCGGCCGACCGGGGGGACCTCCATCAGGTGCAGCCCCATGTCGTCGCTGAGTCGTTCGAAGAGCTTCACGCCGCGGGTGGAGTTGCCGTGCGCGTCGAGTCGTGGGGAGAAGACGGCGATGCCCACCTGCCCGGGCAGCACGCCGAGGATCCCGCCGGCCACCCCGGACTTGGCGGGGATGCCGACGGCGGTCATCCAGTCACCGGCGGCGTCGTACATGCCACAGGTCATCATCACGCTGAGCGTCTGGCGGACCGCCCGGTCCCCCGACAGCCGCCGACCGGTTGCCGACTGGACGCCCCCGTTGGCGAGCGTCGCCGCCATCATCGACAGGTCCCGGGTCGTCACGCTCAGCGAGCACTGTCGGATGTAGCCGCGGACGACGTCCTCGGGGTCGCCGTCCAGGATGCCGTGGTTGCGCAGCATGTAGCCGATGGCGATGTTGCGGTACGCCGTCTCCAGTTCGGAGGTGTAGACCGCCTCGTCGTAGTGGAGTTCCCGGTCGGCGGCCAGGCTCATCCGCTCCCGGAAGCGCTCGGTCCGCTCCTCAGCGTTGCGACCGTCGATCAGGGAGTGCGCGGCGATCGCGCCGGCGTTGATCATCGGGTTGCGGGGCCGGCCCGAGCCCTCCTCCAAGGAGATCTCGTTGAAGGCCTCGCCGGACGGCTCGACGCCGATCTTGGCGAGGACGGCGTCGAAGCCGGCGTCGAGCAGGGCGATGCCGTAGGCGAAGGGCTTCGACATCGACTGGATCGAGAACTCCGCGTCCGCGTCGCCTGCGCAGTACGTCGCTCCGTCCGGGGTGGTCAGCGCGATGGCCAACCGTTCGGGGTTCGCGCGGGCGAGTTCGGGGATGTAGTCGGCGACCGCTCCGCCGTCACCACCGCGGCAGTCGTCGAGCACTTCGGCCAGGTAGTCCGGGATCGGTGAGCGCATGCCGCGAGGGTACGACGTGACTCGACGGACAGGGCCGCCGTGGTCCCACGCGGGCGTGGGTGCCGGTGAGCCGCGGCCGTCGTCCCGGACTCACCGGCGGAGGTGGCAGGGTCAGACTCTGTAGAAGTAGGGGTCGAGGACCGAAACCTCGGTGATCGTGTCGATCGGAAGCCCGGTGTCCGCAGCAGCGGACCTGATCGCCTCCGGCGAGGGACCGTCGTAGATGCAGAACGTCTTCGTCTTGTCCGGTGACACGTACGAGTGAACCCAGGTGACGCCGTGACCGGCGTTCCCGTCGACAACGTTCAGGCACGCCTTCGCGCCGCTGTCGTCCTGCGGGATCGCGAGACCGTCGGGGAAGGTGCGTTCAATGAGATATCTGGGCATTGGCTGTCTCCTTCGATGTGTGTTGGCCCGTTCAACCTCACCGTAGGGACCGTGGCACTGCAGGCGCCTCCGTGAACCTCACCCAGATTGGGACCCGGACTCACCCAGGAGTTCGTCGCGCCGGGTGACACCGCGCTTGCGGAGCACCGCGGAGACATGGTGCTCGACGGTGCGCCGGGAGATGAACAGCCGGGAAGCGATGGCCGGGTTGTCCAGGCCGTCGAGGAGCAGCTCATGGATCTCGGCCTCACGCTCGGTCATCCCCCATGGGTTCTCCAGCGTCCGCGAACGAGCTGGGCGTGGCACCGGCAGGCCACGGGAGGCAAGTCGGCGTCTTGACCAGGCTGCGGCCGGCCGGGCACCCAACCGGTCGAGGATAGCCAACCCTTCGGCGGCCGCGTCGGCATCACCGTCCACCAGCGCGAGGGCCCGTTCGTAGGGGCAGCCGATCCGCTCCCAAGCCTCCGCCGCTGCCGTCCAGTCCCCTCGCATGTGCGCTGCGAAAGGCTCCGCCGCCCGCGGGGCGGGCTCGTCGAGACCGCCGTTGCGCCACAGCCAGTAGCCGATCTCGCCCTGCGCCCAACGGCTGTCGGTCTCGAGTGCCTGCTGGTAGGGCCGTTGGAGAACCGCGACGCCGGATGGGTGGTCACCCGAGAGCCAGTGCTGCTCCGCCGCGCCGCACAGCCCCGACCACCGGTGCTGCAGCTCCAGACCCTCGAGCCGCTGAACCTCTGCCAACGGTTCGAGCGGCCGTGGATCACCACGGCGTACCCGCAACCGACCGACAACGCCCAGGACCGTGGACTTGTTGATCGGCGCACCGTGGTCAATGTTCACCGCGGCCGCCAGCTGAGCGGCCTCGTCCCATCGCCCCTGCTCGAAGCGGATCCGGGCCTGCCATGCCCGGGCGTAGGCGACGTCGTAGTCGTTGTCCCGACTGAGCGAGCTGTCGACCAGTTGCTGCGCCCACTCGAAGGCGTCGTCGTACCGCCGCACCTCGCCGCCTCCGCTGCCGAGCATGCGGAGCGCGTCCATCTCCAGAATCGGATCTCTGCGTGCCCGAGTCTGGGATAGCAGACTGGTGAGGTGCGCGATGCCGACGTCAGGGTCGCCGGTCACCAGTTCGATCGTGCCCAGCATCAGTCTCGCGGCCGCGGCGGCCGTCTCGTCTCCGATCTCGGCTGCGACGGATTCAGCCTCGGCGACACTCTCGAGGGCCGGCACGTGGTGGCGGGCCAGCATCCGACCGCGCGCGGAGTACGTCAAGGCGGCTGCCAGCTCCGACGTGGGCCCGAGTGGCCGGAGCACCTCCACGGCGTGCTCACGGAGGACGGCGGCCGCGGCGACGTCACCGGCGCGCCACTGTGCAGCCGCAAGGTGACACAGCACCCGACCACGCAGTGTGTCGTCGCCGATCCTCTCGGTCTCCTGCAGTGCCTTCTGCAGATGACCGACCGCATCCGCATGGCGGTCGAGCGCACCCAGTACGACACCCAGCCGGTCGTGTACTTCGACGCGGTCGTGCGGGGACAGTTTCGATTCCTGGTCGACCAGTGCGGTCAGGAAGCCGGCGGCCTGGCGATTGGCGCCTCGCTCGACGGCCTCCTCGGCAGCAGGTCGGCAGTGCGTGACGACGGTGGACGGATCCCCGGTCCCCACTGCGTGGTGAGCCATTCGTGCCAGGTCAGTGGAGCCGGCCAACTTCTCGAGGAGGCGTCGATGCAGCTCCCTGCGGCGGACGAGCGGCAGGCTGTCATAGACGGCCAGCCGGGCGAGCTCGTGGCGGAAGGTGATCCGGTCGCCGCTCTCCACCAAGAGGCCGTGGGCCCGCTCAGGCTGCGCGACCGCCCACAGCTCCAATCCGCCCGGCTCCACCGAGACCCACTCCAGGATCTCGCGGGTGCCTTCCGGGAGCGCGTGCACGCGCGCGAGCACCGCGTCTGCCACCGTCTCGGTGATCCCACCCCCTCCGGCCACGAGCTCGGTCACGAAGAAGGGGTTGCCCTGGGTGGCCGCCAGGACTTCAACCGGGTCGAGTCCCGCGCCCTCGGACAGGACGGCCACGGCCGCCGACGACAGCGGTCCGACCTCGACCCGATGGACGCGATCTCCGAGTCGGGCAAGGTCGCCCAGCACCCGCTGGAGCGCGGGTCCCATCTCGTCACCCCGATAGGTCGCGACCACCAACGCTCGGCAGCCCTCGAGCCGACGGCCGAGGAACTGCAGCATCGTGAGCGTGGCGTCGTCTGCCCAATGGAGGTCCTCCAGCACCACCGCGACCGGAGTGGTCCGGTCGCGCAGCACCGCGAGCAGCGCGTCGTACGCCTCGAAAGGGTCTTTTCCAACTGTCAAGCCGGCAGCTGGTGCCAGATCGAGCAGGGGACCCAGGGGGCGGGGCGTCGCGAGGGGGTCGCACCACCCCCACCAGGATTCGACGTCGCTGGTAGCACTGCGGACGAGACTCGTCTTGCCGGAGCCGGCCTCACCCTGGACGAGGACGATCGAACTCTGGCCGGCGCCTGCGTCGGTCACCCAACCGGCGAACGACGCGAGCTCTGAGTCCCGGTCGAGCAGCATGAGGGAATCGTAGGCCTGTGAGCGGTTCGATGCCGGTCACAAGCCACTGCGGTGCAGGGTGGGCGCACGAAACTCCCGAATGACCTGCGGTCTCGACAGGCTCGACCACCGGCGACTCCGAACACCTACAGCCACCTGTGGCCGACCGCCGAGGACCGGACGCGAGCAGCCGCGAGCGATCTGATGCGTGAGGCGCTCGGGTCATTCACGCCAGGTGGCCACTCTTGAGGGACACCGCGATCAACCCGACGACCATCTGCTCCATTTCGCGGCGCCAGGCGACCGCCTTCTCGCCGCTCAGGCGCTTCCAGTCCAGTCGATGGGCAGGAGATGATTGGTGGACACAGACTTGCCGGTCGTGCACTCATCGAATGTTGAGCGTCACCGCTACTGCCTCGCGGCACGGTCCTCCGCGAGCTTGGCCTTGACCTCGTCATGGGAGATGGTCTGCACGCGACCGCTGGTGATGTCGTCGACCCGGGACGTGATCTCTGCCGTCCACGCCTCGTGGACCTCGGTCGAATCGGCCGGGTCGTCGAGACTGGCCAGCAGCGCATTGGCCACCTGAGCGCGCTGATCCACCGGGAGCGTCAGCGCCAACTGCATGATCTCATCGATTCCGACGGTCATGACACAACTCTACGCCGAGGTCCCAGTCGACGTCTGCGCTGAGCGCCACTTGAGGTCGAACCGTGCCCTCACCTCATCAGCGGTGATCGCCCGCGATGGATCGGCCTTCAGCGCGTCGTACGCCGCGACCGCCTCACCGCGTAGCCACTTCTCCGCCGCGTCCTCGAAGCACTCCGAATCGCGCACCGACATGCAAGTCAGGCTAGCCGACGGCACAGACGCGCGGCTCGATCCGAATTCTTGCCACAGTTCTGCCACATCTGAAACCTCATCAGGCCTCTGACCTGCGGGTCTCGACAGGCTCGACCACCGATGAATCAGTAGTACCAGGGGTACGGCGACCAGTCGGGCTCGCGCTTCTCCAGGAACTGGTCGCGGCCCTCCTGGGCCTCGTCGGTCATGTAGGCGAGTCGGGTGGTCTCACCGGCGAAGAGTTGCTGGCCGACCAGGCCGTCGTCGAGGAGGTTGAAGGAGTACTTCAGCATCCGCTGCGCAGTCGGGGACTTGCCGTTGATCTTGCGGCCCCAGTCCAGGGCCACCTTCTCCAACCGCGCGTGCTCGACGACCCGGTTCACCGCACCCATCGCGTGCATCTCGTCGGCGTCGTACTCCTCGGCGAGGAAGAAGATCTCGCGGGCGAACTTCTGGCCGACCATTTTGGCCAGGTACGCCGACCCGTAGCCGCCGTCGAAAGAGCCCACGTCGGCGTCGGTCTGCTTGAACCGCGCGTGCTCCTTGCTGGCCAGGGTCAGGTCGCAGACCACGTGCAGCGAATGGCCACCGCCGGCCGCCCAGCCCGGCACCACGCAGATGACCACCTTGGGCATGAACCGGATCAGCCGCTGGCACTCCAGGATGTGCAGCCGAGCCAACTTGGCCTTGTCGATCACCGACGGTTCCTCGGCGCCGGTGTCGCCGGCGCCGATCGTCTTGTCCTCGTACTGGTAGCCGGCCTTGCCGCGGATCCGCTGGTCACCGCCGGTGCAGAACGCCCACTTGCCGTTCTTCGCGCTCGGCCCGTTCCCGGTCAGGATCACGCACCCCACGTCGGCCGACTGGCGCGCGTGCTCCAGGGTGCGCAGTAGTTCGTCAACCGTGTGCGGCCGGAAGGCGTTGAGGACGTCGGGTCGATCGAACGCGATCCGGACAGTGCCGTGCTCCTTCGCCCGGTGATAGGTGAGGTCGGTCAGATCGGCGAAGCCGGGCACCTCGTCCCAGTCGGCCGGGTCGAAGATCTCGCTGACACCCGCAATGGCACTCATGGAAGCGAAGGCTACCGATCCTCGCCCGTACCCTGATCCGGTGACCCTCACCAAGCAACTCCTCGACGCCCAGGTCGCCTGGATCCTCGACCAGGTCCTCGGCGACCGGCTCGCCGAGACCGTGGCCGCCGACGTCGACCGCGTGCTGGCCATCGCCGGCGATCTGCCGCTGGCCGACCTGGTGGACGTCGACCAGGTCGCTCCGGTGGTCCGACGACTGGTCGCCGGCGTCCCCAGCACGGTCGCTGCCGATGCGCTGGTCCGTCGTACCGTCGAGATCCTGTACGCCGGACCCGAGGAGCGGTTCTCCGCCGACCAGGTGCTGGCCCGCGACCAGGTCGAGGCACTCGTCGGCGAGGTGCTGCAGGGCAGCCGACTGGCAGAGAAGGCACTCGACGACCTGGCCCGGAGCCCGCTGATGGCCACCGTCGCCTCACGGTTCGTCGGCCGACTGGTCGGCGAGGTGCTCCAAGCCAACCGCGCGGTGGCCGACAAGGTGCCCGGGCTGGGTCAGTTGATGTCGTTCGGCACGTCGGCGGCCTCGATGGTGATGGGGGCGGCCGACAAGCAGTTCGAGGCGCTGATCGGCGGCGCCAGCGGCAAGGGCGCCACCTTCGCGGCGCGCCGACTCAACAAGATCCTGCTGGAGACGCTGCAGGACCCGACCACCCGCGCCGCCGTGATGGAGGTGTGGGACATGTTCGCCGACAAGCCGCTGCCGCTGCCGAGTGAACACGTGGCCGAGGAGGACGTGCTGCGGTTCGCCGGCGTCCTGCACGAAGCGGTGGCCACCGCCGCCGCCTCCGGACCGGCCGGCGACCTGGTCGAGGCCCTGGTCGCCGGCTTCTTCCATGTGTACGGCGAGCATCCGCTGGCCACGCTGCTGGAGGAGTTGGAGGTGACCCGGGACGATCTCATCGAGGACCTCACCGCCGTGGTGGGCACCACCGCTGCCGCGCTGCATCGGGCGGGCGTGCTCGAGGACGCGATCCGCAGCCGGTTGGCGCCGTTCTGGTCCTCCGACGAGGTAGCAGCCCTGCTGGAGAGGTGACCGCCGTCCTGGGGCAATGAGAGGTCAGCTGGCGATCGAGACGGCGAGGCCGGCCATGTGACCGAGCCGGGCGATCTCTGAGTCCAGGATCTCCGGCCCACCCCGGCGACCGATGATCACCACCTCGTCGGGACCCAACGGGGCACCGGCGAGCTCGTACATGTCGTCGCCGTCCAGCCGCTTCGGACGCGTCAGGTCGACCCACTGGCACTGCTCGGGAGCAGCCGGGGTCCGATGCACGATCACCGGACCGTCGGCGCCTCGTCGCACCCGGGCGCCCCAGTCGGCACGGAAGGTGATCGGGAGCAGGTCGACGAACCTGTTCAGCGCCTCGGCCGGGTTGGCGGTGAGCTCCTCCACCGCTTCGAGGTCGAGGAAGATGTTGCCGCCGGCGGCGTACCGGGAGATCCAGAGCACCTTCACCCCGTCCAGCCGGTTGCAGGCGGACACGAGCGAATCGGGGAGGACTCCGGCCGCGGTCTCCAGCAGCACGTCGTCGACCGCGGTGCCGTTGCCGCGGTGCTCGACGATCTCGATCGCCTCGATGTCGCCACCGGCCTCACCGATGGCGGTGGCGACGCGGCCGAGCGATCCGGGGACGTCGGGCAGCTCCACGCGGAGCAGGAAGGGCATGTCTTCTCCTGGTCGATTCTGGTGACCTCACGACCATACTCGGCTCACATTGCTGGACTGTTTCGGTCCCCTCTGGGGCGGATCCCGAGGCTCGACCGGCGGGCACCCCGCCCCCGTGCCCGGGCGAGCCGGTAGGTTGGCGCGGCCATGGACCTGTACGACGCGATCAACCGCCGCCGCGACACCCGCGCCGAGTTCACCGGGGAACCGGTCGACGAGGCGGTGCTGCGCCGCGTGTTCGGCGCCGCCCACGCCGCCCCCAGCGTCGGCATGAGTCAACCGTGGGACTTCGTGCTGGTGCGGGACCCGTCGACCCTGGACCGGTTCGCCGCGCACGTGGCCCAGGAGCGTGACGTCTTCGCCGCCTCGTTGAGCGGTGAGCGTGCCGAGACGTTCTCCCGGATCAAGATCGAGGGGATCCGGGAGTCCGGGCTCGGGGTGGTGGTCAGCTATGACGCGGGGCGCGGTGGCCCGGCGGTCCTCGGTCGGCACGCGATCGCCGACGCCGGCCTCTACTCGGTCTGCCTGGCCATCCAGAACCTGTGGCTGGCGGCGACCGCCGAGGGTCTGGGCGTGGGTTGGGTGAGCTTCTATCGGGAGGAGTTCCTGGCCGACCTCGTCGACCTGCCCGAGGGGGCCCGACCGGTGGCCTGGCTGTGCCTGGGTTCGGTGGCCAACCTGCCCGAGGTGCCGGACCTGGAACGGTTCGGCTGGCGTCACCGGTCCCCGTTGGACTCGGTGCTGCACCAGGAGCGCTACCGGACCGGCGACTGACCGGAGAGGCGGCCGGCCAGGCCGGTCGCGCGACTGGCCCGGGTGAGCACCGCTGCCCGGACCGCCTCCTCACTGCCGATGATCCGGACGTGGTGGCGGGCCCTGGTCAACGCGGTGTAGAAGAGTTCGCGGGTCAACAGCCGCGAGTCGGCCTCCGGCAGCAGCACGGTGATCTGATCGGCCTCGCTGCCCTGCGCCTTGTGAATGGTCAGCGCGTGCATCGTCTGCACGGCGTCGAGCCGCACCGGCGCGAAGTCGCGGGTCCGGTCGCCGCCCTCGATGTGGGCGCGCAGCCGGCTGCCGTGCTGCACCACGACCCCGGTTTCGCCGTTGTAGAGGTCCAGGGCCCGATCGTTGCGGGTGACCAGCAGCGGCCGACCTGGATACCAGACCCGGGCCATGTCCTCGCCGGTCTCCTCGGCCAGCCACTGCTCCACCTGGCTGTTCCAGCGCCGGACACCGTGCGGACCCTCCCGATGAGCGCAGAGCAGTCGGTGCCCCCGGAGGGCGGCCAGCGCGGAGTCGGCGTCGCCCTCGACTGCGGCGGCGTGCGCCGCTTCGGCGGCGGGCAGGCAGTCCGCGCGCACCGCCGCCTCGACGGCCGCCGGGTCGTCGGTCTCGACGAAGGTGATCTGGGTGGACGAGGTGCGCAACCGGTCCAGGACCAAGTCCGGGTCGCCGCTGCGCAAGGCATCCGCCAACCCCTGGATGTCGCGGGTGGCTCGGAAGTTCTCGGTCAGCGCCAGCACCGGCGAGTCCGGTGTCCCGGCACAGCCGGCGACGATGTCGGCGAGCACCGCCCCCGCGCCCACCGAGGTCAACTGGTCCGGGTCGCCGACCAGCAGCAGCCTGGTGTCGGGCCGCAGTGCTTCGAGGAGTCGCGCCATCATCGTCAGGTCCACCATGGACGATTCGTCGACGACCACCAGGTCCGCTCCGAGCCTGTTGCCGCGGTGATGGGCGAACCGGGTCCGGTTGTCCGGGCGCCAGCCGAGCAGTCGATGCAGGGTGACCCCGGCCAGCGGGGACAGCAGACGCACAGCGGCACGGGTCTGGTCCGTGCTTGCGGCCAGCGCGAGCTCGCTGTTGACCGCCTCGGTGAGTCTGGCCGCCGCCTTGCCGGTCGGGGCGGCCAGCACCACCCGGAGCCGTTGCCCGGCGTGTTGGTCGGCCAGGAGCAGCAACATCCGCGCGACCGTCGTGGTCTTGCCGGTGCCGGGCCCCCCGGTGAGGACGACGGTACGCCGGGTGAGTGCCGCGAGGGCCGCCCGCTGCTGCTCGGGGCTGAAGTGGCCGTCGAGCGTGTCGGCCAGGGCCGTTGCCCGGGCCTGGTCGATGCCGTCGACGGCACCGATCCGTGTGCTCAGCTGGTCGGCGACCTGCCTCTCCAGCAGGTGGTAGCGGTCCAGGTACACCAGGCCGGCCTCGACGTGCAGGATGCGGTCCCGGACCAGCGGTGACGTGGCTGGCGGCGGGTCTGGCGCAGCAGTCAGCCCTTCGGGCAGCCGGTCTGCGATGGTGGCCAGGTCCAGACAGACCGAGCCGTGCCGCACCGCCCGCACGGTCAGTGCGGTCACCAGCAGGGCCGCTTCGTCGGCCTCGCCGGCCAGTCGGCCGATCGTGCGGGCCACGTGCACGTCGCCGGCGGTCAGCACACCGGCGGCGTTCCAGTCGGCCAGCGGGCCGGTGGCGGCGAGCGCCAGCCGGCGGTCGTAGGCGTCGTCGCCCTGCCAGAGCTCGGTCATCGCAGGCTCCCGTCCAGCAGGTCGGAGACGGCCGCCACCAGCTCGATCGGTGGCTGCCACCCGAAGACACCGGCCGGCTGGCCGTCGTACCGGGGCGTGTCGGGGCCACACATGCCGCGCAGGTAGAGGTAGAGGACGCCACCGAGGTGCTGCTCGGGGCGGTAGCGGTCGGTCAGCCGCCACCGCAGGAACCGGTGCAGCACACAGGCGTAGAGCAGCGCCTGGAGTGGGTAGTCCGAGTGCGCCATCGCTTCCTCGAGGGCCTCGGGGCGATAGGCGTCCGCGGTCAGCGGCGAGTCGAGGTCGCCGAGCCAGTTGGTCTTGTAGTCGACCACCAGGTAGCGGGCGTCGTCACCGTGGCCGACCCGCATGGCCACGTCGATCGACCCGGTGAGGTAGCCGCGCAGCGGCTGCGCGGCCAACTCTCCGGTCAGCCGGTCGGCGTACCACCGGACCGGGTCGCCGGGAGGCAGGTGCTGGCGCAGCAGCGGCGCCAGGTCCCCCAGCGTGACCTCGGTGCCGTGATGGTGGTCGCCGCCGTCCAGGGGCACCTCGAACTCGACCTCGCAGAGTCGGTCACCGGTGCCGATGTCGCGCAGCGTGGCGTCACCGGCCAGCGGGCCCAGCGGCGTGTCGCAGACCGCGACCAGCGCGTCGACCAGGGTGTCGGTGTCCAGGTCGACCGGCCACCAGAGCTGCTGGTCGAGGATGTGGCGGCGTAGCTCTGCCGCCAGGTCGTCCGCCTGCGGGTCGGCGTGTTCGAGGACGGCGTGCACCAGGGAGCCGAAGGTGGCCCCGGAGGGCAGGTCGGCCATCGGGCTGAGGGGGGTCTCGACAGGCTCGACCGCCGAGGACTCCGACCCGACCGCCGAGGACTCCGACCCGACCGCCGAGGACTC
This sequence comes from Nocardioides limicola, assembly GCF_016827675.1. Classification (GTDB taxonomy): domain Bacteria; phylum Actinomycetota; class Actinomycetes; order Propionibacteriales; family Nocardioidaceae; genus Nocardioides; species Nocardioides limicola. The sequence continues at coordinate 103,191 of NZ_JAERJA010000005.1, forward strand.
CGGCTCGACCGCCGAGGACTGCGGCTCGACCACAGGAGATTCAATCAGCGGGGACTCGGGTTCACTGGTGACGCCAGGGGCCTCGTGGCCGACCCGGCTCAGCGCGGTGTACGACGTACGTCGCCACCAGTGATCCACCCGGCGGGTGAAGCGTCGCAGCCGCAGCTCGGCCGGCGGCGGCTCTGCGGGGGGCCGACCGGCCGGGGCGTGCACCGCATGCTCGACGGCTATCCCCCACCGCCCGAACACCGCCGCGAGGTCGTTGTCGCCAGGCAGGTCGGCGATCTGGGCGACCTGGTCCGGCTGGCCGGGATCCCGCAGCAGCACCCGGTGCAGCGGAGAGGCGGCGGTGCTCTTCGCGGTCGGTGCCCACCAGCACACCACCTGGGACTGGGCCCGGGTCAGCGCGACGTAGAGCAGCCGCAACCACTCCCCGTCGGACTCCTCCCGCCAGCGACGCAGGTGTTCGCGGCGTGCCGAGCCACTGTTGCCGCCGATGTCGAGGCACCGCTGGCCGTCCTCGTCGTGGAAGAGGGGCAGATCGGGTTGCGTGATGTACCGGTCCCACAGGGTCGGCAGATGGACGACCGGGTACTGCAGCCCCTTGCAGCCGTGGATGGTGACCAGTTGGACGGCCGCGGCGTCGGAGTCCAGTCGGCGGCTGCGTTCGTGCGCGTCGGCGGCGGTGTCGGCGACCCGCTCCCGCAGCCAGGCCAGCAGGCCCACCACGCCGCGACCCTCGGCGTGCCCGAGCTGGTGCAGCAGTTCACCGAGGTGCTCGAGGTCGGTCAGCGTGCGCTCCCCGCCGGTGCGGCCGAGCACCCGGGCCGGCAACCCACCCACCCGGGCCGCTTCGAGCACCGCGGCGCAGCCACCATCGGCGAGCAGCAGCGCCCACTCTCGCAGCGTCTCGGCGACCTGCTCGGTCAACTCGTCGCCGCGCTCGTCCAACTCGACCGCCGTGTGCCCGAAGAAGCTGGTCAGGGCCGCGGACCGGACCCGGGGGCTCCGGTGCGGTTGCTCGAGACCCTCCAGCAGCCGCACCCACTCCGAGGCGGCGGGCGTGTCGAAGACGCTGCCGCCGGACCTGACCGCGGCAATGCCGAGCGCGCGCAACTCCTGCTGGATCGCATCGAGCTCGGCGTGCTTGTGGGCGATCACCGCGACATCACTGGCGACCAGCGGCCGCCCGTCATAACTGGCGCCGGAGCCCAGCAGGCGGCTGATGTCCAGGGCGACGTCCCGGGCGATGTAGGCCCGCACCGGCGCGACGGGCGGGTTCTCCTGGGCGCCGGGCAGGTCGTCCCGTCGCAGGTACCGCAACCGGAACGGCGCGGACTCGGGAGCGCCGTGAAGGCGACTGCCGGGACGCTGGCTGCTCACCTCGGAGACCCGGATCCGGTCGTGGCCCAGCGGCAGGCCGCGCAACAGCCCCTGGAGACGGTCGACCAGCGGCGCGTCGCTGCGCCAGTTGCTGTCCAGGCTCTTCTGCGCGGTGACATGGGCGCTGACCGACGCGGTCAGGTAGGTGTGCACGTCGCCGCCGCGGAACGCATAGATGGCCTGCTTGGGGTCACCGATCAGCACCATCGTCGCCTCACCACCGAAGGCCCGGTCGAGCACCTGCCACTGGTGGGGGTCGGTGTCCTGGAACTCGTCGACCAGGACGTACTGCCACCGATCCCGCATCCGCGTGGCCGCCGGGGCGTCGGGTTCGGCGAGGACGGCGGCCAGTTGGCTGAGCAGGTCGTCGTAGGTGAGGATCCCCTGGCGCCGTTTACGTCGTTCGACCTCGTCGCGGACCGCGAACCCGAAGCGTGCCCGCAGCGCAGCGGCGGGGTCGGTCTCGGCGGCCGGGTCGGGCACCAGCCGGGCCAGCGGGTCCTTGATCACGCGGGTGGCGAGGGAGAGCGCGGTGGCGTGATCGAAGCCGTGCTGTTCGCTGCCGTCGGCGAAGCGACGAAGGTAGAAGTCGTCGACCACCTCCCGGACCAGGTCGTCGACCTCCTCGACCAGCACCGCGCGCGGGTCGCTGTCGCCGGCGACGCCGAGGGAGTCCAGGACCAGCGAGCAGAAGCCGTGGGTGGTGGTGATGGTGGCCGCGTCGAAGCGGGCCAGCGCGGCGGTGAGGCGAGCGAGTACGACGGTCCGGGTGTCCGGGTCGGCGTCGAGCAGCCAGTCGGTGAGCTCGGAGTCGGCGTCCCCGACGGCCTCCCCGGCGAGCAGGCTGCGCGCCTCCTCGAGCTGTTCGCGGACCCGGCTGCGCAGTTCCGAGGTGGCTGCGCGGCCGAAGGTGATCACCAGGATCCGCTCCAGGTCGACACCCTCGGCGACGTAGCGGGTCACCAGCGCGGCGATCGCCCACGTCTTGCCGGTGCCGGCGCTCGCCTCGAGGACCGTGGTGCCTCGGCCCGGCAGCGGGTCTGCGATCCGGAAGGTGGTCACATCGCCACCTCCCACTCCGAGGCCAGCAGCGGCGACCAGATCCGCTCGGCCGCGGCGGGCAGGGCCGCCGCAGCGGGCGTACGTCCGAGCAGCACGTCGACGTCGGCGCCCACCCCGAACGCGAGGGCGTGATAGGGGTCGGCGTCCTCCTTGGGGTAGCCGTTGAACCGGTCGGTCGTCCACTCCCGGGCGGCGGCCTGGCCGGCGGAGTCGCGATGGCGGCGGGCTCGTTCCGCCCAGGCGGCCCCGGTCTCGACGGGGCAGGCGACGGGCGTGGTCAATCCCAGGTCGCGCAGCGCGACCAGGTCGCGGAGGGTCTCGACGGGGTCGACGACATCGGCGCGCAGTCCCCGGGCGACGGCCACCTTCGTGGCGGAGCGGCCGCCGGCCTTGCCGACGGCACAGCCGAGCCAGGCCGTGTCCGGTCGGCTGGCGGCCAACGCGAGCAGGTCGACCCACAGGCCCAACCGTTGCGCGGCCTTGACCCGTCCCCAGCGCATCGACAGCACCGTGACGTCGTGCACGCCGGCGACCGTGCCGATGAGGCGGCGGCCACCGCCGAGGTCCACGTCGACGTCGATGGTGGCCGGTTGGGCGCTGCGGAACCGCGCCGACGCCTGCCACAGTGCCTGACAGTCGCGCACCAGGGGCTCCAGGGTGGCTGCGGCCAACGCGCCCGGGGGCAGCGTGCCACGCAACTGCTCGAGGGTGAGCAGCGCGCCGGGCTCGCCGCCGGCCAGCAGCTCCGCAAGCAGCCGGTCGCCGATCTGCCAGGTGGCGAGATGGTCCAACTCGATCGGGATCGCGTCGGGGAGTTCGTTGTGGGTCAACGGGGCACCGACGTCGAGCCGCTCCTTGAAGAACGTCCGAACCGGATGGGTGAGGAACGCCCTCAACTCCTCGACGGTGACGTCGGCAGCGGGCAGTGCGGTCAGTGGTGCGGCCAGCAGCTCCGGGGGCGGGGTCCGCTCGGCGGCCGCTGCGGCTGCGCCGTCGCGGGCCGCGGCGTCGAAACTCCGACCCGCGAAGTTGCGTCGGTCGTGGGCTTGCAGGGGGTGCCGGGTGAGCACTCGTCCGGCAACCGGGTCCGCGGTGGTTCGGTCCAGGGCGGCCAGGAGTTCGGCGAGGGGCACGGCGGGTGGACGCTCGGCGCCACTGCGCTCGTCGGCGCCGCTGTAGGTGACCACCAGGTGCTCGCGGGCGGCCAGGATCGCATCGAGCAGCAGTTGCCGGTCCTCGCCGCGCCTGTCGCGCTCTCCGGTCATCGGCCGACGCAGCAGCACGTCATCACCGTCGGCGAGGGTGCCGCGCGGGAACACCTGATCGTCGAGGCCGAGCAGGCAGACCACCCGGTGCGGGATGGACCGCATCGGGGTCAACGTCGCCACCGTGATCGCGCCGGTGCGGAAGTTGGCGCGGGTCGGCCGACCGGCCAGCCGCTGCTCGAGCATCGCTCGTACGTCGGGGAGGCTGAGCTCGGTGGGGGCGTTCTGCGCGGCTGCACCGATGCCGGCCAACTCCCGCTCCAGTTGCGGCAACTGCCAGGCGTCGGCGGCCGCGACCCGGGTGAGAGCGCGTACGCCGTCGCGCAACGCGGCGAGCCAGTCGGCGACGCTACGGGACTGGGCCAGCGCGGCCAGGCAGCGCTCCAGCCGGTCCAGGAACTCGGCGAAGTCTCCGGCCAGGTCGAGTTCATCGCTGCCGATGTCATCGACCGGCACCGCCCGGCCCAGGGGCCGGCGTTCGTCGTCGCTGAGCGCTACCCCGGCGAGGATCCGTTCCAGCCCGGCGGCGAAGGTGTTGCCGCCGTACTGTCCCAGCCCGTACCTGGTCAGGGTCAGCTCCGCGGACAGCCCCCACCGGACGGCGGCACGGTCCACCCAGTCGTGCAGGCGCTCCAGGCCGTCGTCGTCGAAGGAGAAGCGCATCCGGCACGGTGCGGCACCGGCCAGGTCGAGCACCTCGGCGGCGGTGGCCCGGCCGGCGGCCAGGGTCAGCAGGTGGCCAGCCACCGCCAGCAGCGGGTTGGTGGCGCGCAGCGACCGGTCGGCCAGACGCAACCGGAGGCGATGCCCGGGGTGCCCGGCCCACCCGTCGGTGTCGGCGGGCGCGAGGCCGAACGCGGACTGGATCAGCGGGGCGTAGCTCTCGATGTCGGGGCACATCACCACGATGTCGCGGGGCTCCAGGTCGGGCTGGTCCTGCATCAGGCCGACCAGCACCTCGCGGAGCACCTCGACCTGGCGGGCCGGGCCGTGGCAGGCATGCACCTGCACGGAACGGTCGTCCTCGGCCAGGTGTCGGTCGCCCCGCTCGGCGGGGGTGGGGGCGTGGTTGTCGCGCAGATCGTCCTGCAGCCAGCCCAGCAGCGTGGCCGGGGCCGGCGGACCGGCCAACGTCTCGGCGGTCGCGTCGGCCAGCAGCGGCGCCACCGCCCGGCGCAACTCCCGGGCGTCCCGACCCAGGGACGCGAGCAGCGGGTGACCGACCAGCTCGACGGAACGGTCCTGGTCGCGGGGCACCACGCTGTCGCCGAGTTGCCCCTGGGCCTCCCAGAGAGACCGGGAGACCTGGGGCAGCCACAGGTGCACCTCGCGGTGCGTGGCGAGTGCCTGCAGCAACTCCAGTTCGGTGACCGGGATCCGGGTGTGCCCGAAGAGGGAGAGCCGCTCGGGCAGGTCCAGCGACCCCGGCGCCTCCCGCAGCTGGTCCAGCACGCCGTGGTGGCGGACCTCGGGCGGGTCAGCTGGCACCACCTCCAGCAACCGTCGCCACAGCTCCGCCTGCCAGGCCAGGTCGGGCGCCAGGTGGCCACCGGCGCCGTCGCTGTCCTGGCCGGCCCGCCAGTCGGCCAGCAGCCCGGGCCGCTGCACGGCGTACGACGCGAACCTGGTGGCCAGCCGGTGGGCGGTGGCCCAACGACGGGCCCGGCGCAGGTCCCGCTCGGTGTCGTCGCGCCCCTCGCCCAGGTGCCGGGCGAGCGGCCGGCACCAGTCGGCATCCAGGTGCGCGTCGATCGTGGCCAGCAGCGGCCACACCAGACGGTCCGGGTCCCACGGGTCATCGTCCTCGCTGCCGGTCACCATCGCGACCAGGGAGCGCGGGTTGAGGAACCGGACCCCGGCACAGACCCCGTCCCCGAGACCCGGTGCGGCGCCGAGACGGTGCGAGAGCCGCTGCGCCAGCCACCGCTCGACACCCCTGGTCGGCACCACCACCACCTCGGTGGCGAAGGGATCCGGCAGCGGGTCGCTCAGCAGCCGGGCAAGCCCGTCGGCCAGCACGTCGGTGCTGGGGGCGTGGTGCAGGTGAACGGGCACGGCGGACAGCCTGCCATGGAGCACCGACGAAGTGGCCGGGCCGATGCGGTGGTTCCGCGTCGGCATGCCTACTCTTGCCAACGAGAGTTCAACGCACGTCACGTCTCCTCGAAGCGGCCGGAGGTGATTGCGGTGACCGCCACCCAGGTGACCTTGCTGAACGCCTCCTATGAGCACCACGACGTGGTGTCGTTCAAGCACGCGGTCCGGATGCTCTTCCGCGGCGTCGCCACCGTCGAGGAGTCGGTGGCGGACAAGATGATCGGCCCGCATCCGTGGCCGAAGGTGATCCGGCTGGTCCGGTACGTCTCCCAGCGATGGCTGCACCGGCCGGCGGGCTGGTCGAGGCGCGGCATCCTGATCCGCGACGGCGGCACCTGCGGCTACTGCGGAGCCCCCGCCACCACCATCGACCACCTGCTGCCCGCCTCCCGCGGCGGGCCGTGGTCGTGGGAGAACTGTGTCGCCGCCTGCCGGCACTGCAACGAACGCAAGGGCAACCGGACCCCCGAGGAAGCCGGGATGCGGCTCAAGGCGCCGGCGTACCACCCGACCAAGGCGCGACTGATCACCCTGCAGGCGGCCGCCGCCGGGTGAGGCGGAAATAGAGAACGGCTCCGCGTCGACGGGGGAGGCGACACGGAGCCGTTCATAAGAGCTTCGCCGGTGTCTCGGGTCACCGGCGAAGCAAGACCCATCCTGCCCCACGAGTCACCGGCTTGTCACGTTGTCGTCACAGAAAGTTCGCGAATCCTTCGTCAGAGGGGGCGTTGGTCCCGTCTCGGGCGGGCCATCCGGTCCGGCTGCTCGGCGGCCTGAGGCCACTAGGCAGTTTCTCCTCATGGCGGCCACCGCCCGGCCGCCCCTAGCGTGCGTGCCCGCGACACCCATCCTGAGGAGCACGCAATGAGTGAACGATCCACGTCGAAGGCGGCCCTGATCGTGGCCAGCCTGGCGTTGGTGCTGTCCGCGACGACCGGAGCCACCGCGGCCGTGGTGACCAGTCAGCAGATCGCCAAGAACGCGGTCAAGTCCAAGCACATCGCCAAGAGCGCCGTGAAGTCGCGGCACATCGCGCGGGGGACGATCAAGTACGGCGACCTCGCCCCCGCCGCCCGCGAGCAGCTGCAGGGACAGCAGGGCCCGGCCGGACCCGCTGGACCGAGCGGTCCCGCCGGCGAGATCACCCCCCTGGCGTCGGGCGAGACCATGTCCGGCCCGATCGCCGCCGCGGGCGCGAAGCTCGACAATGGCACCGGCGGTTACCTCAGCGCGGTGATCCAGTACCCACGCCCGCTTGCCGCACCGGCGCCCAACGGGGCACTCGCCCAGGTCTGGGGCACCACCTACACCGCCGACTGCCCCGGGCCGGGTCAGGCGGCCGCCGGGAAGCTGTGCATCTACTCGTCGCTGCACAGCCTGGTGGCCAACCCCTACATCTACTCGGACGACGCCTGGGCCGACGGCAGGAACGGCGTCGTGGTGTTCTGGCCGTTCAACGGCAACTCCGGCAACGCCTGGGTTGCGGGCAGCTGGGCCTACACGGCGCCGTGATGGGGATGCGACGCAAGGCCACCCGGGTGGCGGTGACGGCCGCCCTGCTGATCGCGGCCACGGGATGTGGCGAGAGCCTGAGCGAGCGAGGCGCCGAGCGGCTGCTCGAGCAGTTCACCGACGCCGAGAACGTCGACGTGGACTTCGAGACCGGCGACTTCTCGGTCACCACCGAGGACGGGTCGGTGCAGATGGGCGCCCGGCTGCCGCAGGGTTTCCCCGACGATGTCCCCCTGGTGTCCGGCGAGGTGCTGCACGGAGCTGAAGTGCTCGGGGCCGACGGCGAGGCGCACTGGACCGTCTCGCTGCAGGTCACCGGCGCCCCCACCGACGCCTACCGGGCGGCGGTCGAGCAGTTGGAGGCCGTCGGCTTCACCTCACAGGGATCGATGGACCTGAGTTCGCCCGAGGAGACCGTGTTGGGCGCCACGTTTGAGCGGCCGCCGTACACGGTGGTGGTCTCCGTCATCAGTGACGAGCCGACGATGCTCAACTATGTGGTCGGGCGCACGGGTTGAGTCCCGTGTCCCCTAGAGTCAGGCCGCGTCACCCACGCCTGGATCAGGAGACCCCCCTTGGCACCGCGCGTCCGGACCATCCTCTCTGTTGCGACCACCACGACGCTGTTGGCTGCCGTTGCCGCGGGCACCAGCGCCCCGGCGATCGCGCAGCCCACCAGCCAACCGGTCGTCGTCCATGCTCCGGCGCCCACCGGGACGTGCTTCGACTGGTTCCCGAACCTGATCCGGCAACTCCAGTGCCACCTGGGCCTGATCGACGTACCTCCGGGCCAGACACCCAACCCCCTCCCCGACCCGTGGCCGGCACCCGACCCCTCGCCCGACCCCGACCCGTCCCGGTTCGACTGCGGCGACACAATCCTGAAGCGCGACGGCACTGCGTGGGCGTGCACGTTCGCCGACGACTTCTCCGGCACCGAGCTCGACCGCACGCTGTGGGTTCCTCAGCGCCAGCACAGCAACGGCACGGCGTCGGTGTTCGCCTGCTACATCGACGACCCGGCCGTGGTCGACGTCTCCGGGGGGTCGCTGAACCTGTCCGTGGTGGAGATGGACGAGCCGGTGCCCTGCCCCGATGGGCGGCAGACCAGGTACGCCGCCGGCCAGGTCTCGACGTACCAGATCTGGAGTCAGGCCTACGGCCGCTTCGAGGCACGGATGCGGGTGCAGGAGTTCGATCGCCCGGGGCTGCATGAGGCGTTCTGGCTGTGGCCGGACACCCGACACTTCCCGTGGACGCACCTGTGGCCGGCCTCGGGTGAGATCGACGTGATGGAGACCTACTCCAAGGACCCACACCTGGCCGTCCCGTTCCTGCATTCGGGGGTCAGCGCGGTGCTCGGCCCGGTGCCCGGGCTCAACACCGCGTGGGACTGTGTCGCCCACCGTGGCGAGTGGAACACCTACGTGCTGGAGTGGTCGGCGACCCGGATCAAGATCCTCGTCAACGGCCGGACCTGCCTGAACACCGCCACCGATGCGGCCTTCCACAAGCCGTTCCTGATCGCATTCACTCAGGCGCTCGGCGTCGGCGCCAACGGCTACGACGACTCCGCCGGGTTCACTCCGGCGACCATGAACGTCGACTACGTGAAGGCCTGGAAGTAGCGCGTCAGCGCCACACTCCGACGATCAGGGCGATCACCCCGAGCGCCGGCACCAGGCCCTGCTTCACCGCGGCGGAGGCCTTGTCCGGGCTCGACAGGATCAACACCGCTGCGGCGGCGACCATCGACCCGGCGCCGGTGAACACCAGCGTCGCGCCGACCGCTTCGAAGCCGGCGGCGTACACGCCGATCCCCAGGAACACCGCGATCGCGAGGAAGAGGTTGTAGAAGCCCTGGTTGAACGCCAGCACCTTCGTCGCCTCCGCCTCCTCAGCGCTGGTGCCGAAGACCGCTCGCGCCCGGCGGCTGGTCCACGCGATCGACTCCAGATAGAAGATGAAGACGTGCACCAGCGCCGCGATGCCGGTGAGGACGAGTCCAGTGATGACCATGGTGGTGCCTCCTTGATGCCAGGAGTCGACACCCTACCGATCAGAGGCCATCGCCCCGGGCAACGGAACCAGAAGGGACAACTGAGCAGGGTCTAGGGCAATGTCGTAGCGGTCACCGACGGTGCCGATCGAGGGGAACGCCCGTATCGTGTGGCCCCTACTGGGCCTGAGGGATGGTTCACCACCAGTCCGGCCGTGAACCGGGCCATGCTCGCCAGGGCACGAGCTTGGCGCAGGGCGTGGCGGGGGTGCTGAGCGGAACCAGCGATCAAGGCGCCGGTGGTCCGCGCTGTCGCCGTCAGGAACGCTCCCGTCGGAACTGCTCGCAGCGGTGGGATGGTCTTGTTGAGGATGCCTGCCAGGCGTAGGGCCACCTCAGGGTCCCGTGCTCCTGGCTCGAAGATCGCATCGGCTAACGCTTCGGGGAGGTAGGGCTCGCCGATCAGGCAGTTGGTCCAGTACATCTGCCACGCATCCTGGTCCCGCCACCGCCACCATCGCCGCGTGTGGGCATCGATGCGGTTCGTCTCGAAACCCAGCTCGACGGCGGCAGCGAGTGTCTCGGCTTGTCGCATCGCGTCGGACATGCCTTGGCCGAGCGAGTAGTCCTTGAAGTTGCCGGCGTCGCCCACCAACACCCATCCGGGGCCGGCGGATGTGCGGAAGTAGCTGTGCCATCTCTGGAGGACTCGTAGCGGACCCACTCGAGTTGCGTCTCTTGTTGCCTCCGCCAGCTCAGGGAACAGTTCGAGCTCGATGTCGAAGTTGCGGTATCGGTCCTTGAGAAAGGACTGTCCGACGTCGATGGGCACGGCTGCCGCGGCGAGGAACCGACCGCCATCGAGCGGCGTGCCGAGGAAGCCGGTGGTGCCACCGCCGGGCCTGCTCCTGGCGCCGAAGAAGAACCCGGCCTCGATGTCGGCGCCCTCATAGATCGACCAAGTCGGCAACCGTCCAGCGGCGCGCGAACAGTACTCGGAAGCGCCTACGCTGGCCGCGACGGTCGAGTTGCGGCCATCAGCGCCGACTACCAGTCCCGCGTACAGGTCCCCGGACGCCGTGCGCACGCCAACGACCCTGCCTGCTTCGACGATCACGCCCTTGACCGCGCTTCCGACCCTGACGTCGGCACCGACGTGCGCTGCGCTCTCCACGAGTGCTGCGTCGAGCATGGTTCTGGTGACTCCCAACGTCATCCCATAGGTCTGCGGATCGACGTCGAGCGTGAAAGTTGAATGGGGACTGACGGTCGTTACGCTCCGCATGACCGGAGGACCGGCCGCCAGCACACGGTCGAGCATCCCAAGCCGCCGCAGTACATCGACGCCGTTGGACTGCAGTGCGCTCGTCGACGGGGTATCGCTGGGGAACGTCGCCTTATCCAGGACACAGACACGGAGTCCGCGGTCGGTCAGGGCCTTGGCGAGCGGCGCCCCGGCACATCGCGCACCCACGATGATCACGTCGAACGTTTCCATACGTCCTCCTGTTGAGCTTCGGACCGCCGCTCGCACCTTGATCCGACGTTCCCGCGGTCATGGCAGTGAGTCTGAATACCCGCTACACGGTGTATCAGTAACATTGCCGCAGGCGAGGACATGTGACCAACGACACCCAGATCGAACGGATCGCCCCGGAAGCAGACGAGACCCGACTCGCACTGATCGCGCGCCGGCTCCACTCCGTCGCAGATCGAACGGATCGCGAACCTCTTGCAGGTGAACGAGGCTTACGCGACTGCCCCCCGCATACCCATCAGTCGGCTGCTGCTGGCGCGTCTATGAGTCCGCTTTCTGAATCGGCGGGCCCGCCAAATCGAGCGCGATGTCGACGATCATGTCCTCCTGACCGCCGACGAGCCCGCGGCGGCCGACCTCCAGCAGGATGGTGCGTACGTCGAGGCCGTACCGCTCGGCGGCAGCCTCAGCGTGACGCAGGAAGCTCGAGTAGACGCCCGCGTATCCGAGCGTGAGAGTCTCCCGATCGACCCGGACGGGGCGGTCCTGCAGCGGACGCACCAGTTCCTCCGCAGCGTCTTGCAGTGCGAAGAGGTCCGCGCGGTGCTTCCACTCGTAGAGGTCGGCGACGGCGACCATCGGCTCGATCGGGCAGTTGCCCGCCCCGGCACCCTGACCGGCGAGCGAGGCGTCGACCCGGTAGACACCCTCCTCCACCGCGACCACCGAGTTGGCGACCGACAGCGAGAGGTTCTCGTGGGCATGGATGCCGATCTCGGTGGATTCGTCGAGCACGTCGCGGTAGGCGCGCACCCGGTCACGCACGCCGGTCATGGTGAGCCGTCCGCCGGAGTCGGTGACATAGACGCAATGCGCGCCGTAGGACTCCATCAGCTTCGCCTGCTCTGCCAGAGTCCCCGCCGGAGCCATGTGGCTCATCATGAGGAAACCAGCGACGTCCATGCCGAGCTCGCGGGCCTTGGCGATGTGCTGCGCGGAGACGTCGGCCTCGGTGCAGTGGGTGGCGATGCGGATCGACCGCACGCCCAGGTCGTAGGCGCGCTTCAGCTCCTCGATGGTGCCGATGCCGGGCAGCAGCAGCGTGGTGAGGCGTGCGCTGCTGATGTTGTCCGCAGCGACCTCCAGCCACTCCCAGTCCGTGTGGGAGCCGGGGCCGTAGTTGAGCGACCCACCGGCGAGGCCGTCACCGTGCGCGACTTCGATCGCGTCGACGCCGGCGGCATCCAGCGCAGCGACGATCTCGCCGAGCCGGCCCGGTGGGATCCGGTGGCGGATGGCGTGCATGCCGTCGCGGAGCGTGACGTCCTGCAAGAAGATCTCGGTCATCGGGTTGCCCCCACGGTCGATCCAGCCTGCTGCTCGGCCATCCGCTCGGCGACACGGAGTGCAGCCGAGGTCATGATGTCGAGGTTGCCGGCGTACGCCGGCAGGTAGTGTGCGGCACCCTCGACCTCGAGGAACACCGTCACCTGATGGGTTGCGGCGGCGCCGCCGGTCAGCGTGTGGACCGGCTGCCCCTCGGGGATCGGGGTCACCTGTACCTCCTGCTTGAGCCGGTAGCCGGGCACGTACTCAGCCACCCGGGCCGCCATCTCCTCGACCGACGCGCGGATCGCGTCGGCTTTCGCGCCGTCCGGGTCCTCGACCAGCGCGAGCACGGTGTCACGCATGATCAGCGGGGGCTCGGCCGGGTTGAGGATGATGATTGCCTTGCCGCGGGTGGCGCCGCCGACGGCCTCGATCGCGTGCGCGGTGGTCTCGGTGAACTCGTCGATGTTGGCGCGGGTGCCCGGACCGGCGGACTTGCTCGCGATCGAGGCGACGATCTCGGCGTACGGGACCGGGACGACCGACGCGATGGCGGCAACCATGGGGATGGTGGCCTGGCCACCGCACGTGACCATGTTGACGTTGTCCACCGACTCCGCGAGGTGCTCCTCGAGGTTGACCGGCGGCACGACGAAGGGTCCGATCGCGGCCGGGGTGAGGTCGACCAACTGCTTCCCGTGCGGAGCGAGCGCGGCGGCATTGGCCTTGTGCGCACCGGCCGACGTGGCGTCGAAGACGATCTGGATCTCATCGAAGCCGGGCATCGCGATGAGACCGTCAACGCCCTCGTGGGTGGTGGGTACGCCGAACCGCTCGGCGCGCGCGAGTCCGTCGGACTCGGGATCGATGCCCACCATGGCCGCTACCTCGAGGGTCGCGGAGAGGCGGAGCACCTTGATCATCAGATCGGTGCCGATGTTGCCCGATCCGATGATCGCGACCTTGGTCCTGCTCATGCGTCCTCCTCGAGGCTGAACGGTGCGGTGACCGACCCGAGCCCGGGCACGGTGGCGACGAAGGTGTCTCCCGCCGCGACCGGCACCATGGGCCCGAGCGCACCGGAGAGCACGACCTGGCCGGCGCGCAGCGGCTCGCCCAGGTCGCGAGCGGTCGTGGCCAGCCAGGCCAGCGCGGCGAGGGGGTCGCCGAGGCAGGCAGCCCCGGTGCCGGTGGAAACCACCTCGCCGTCGCGGGTCAGTTCCATCGCGGCCTCGACAGGGGTGAACTCCGCGAGCGAGACGCGCCGTTCTCCGAGCACGTACCCGCCCGAGCTTGCGTTGTCGGCCACGGTGTCGCCGAAACTGATGTCCCAGTTCCTGATCCGAGAGTCGACGATCTCCAGCGCCACGCAGACCTCGCCGACGGCGGCCTCGACGGCATCGTCGGAGATGTCGCCGTCGAGGTCCGCTTTCAGGACGAAGCCGATCTCGGCCTCGATCTTTGGCTGCAGGAAGCAGCGGACCGGGATCGGCTCGCCGGCGTCGTATGCCATGTCGTCGAGGAGTACGCCGAAGTCAGGCCGGTCCACCCCGAGCTGCTGCTGCACCGCCTCGGAGGTGAGCCCGATCTTGCGGCCCACGACGGTGCGGCCGCTCGCGATCTGGTCCGCCACCAAGCGCTGTTGCACGGCGTATGCCGCAGCTATGTCGGTGGTGCCGATCAGGTCGCGGACGGGTGGGCACGGGGTGCGGCTGCGGGAGGCTTCGGCAAGCCGGGCGGCGGCATCGGCGATCGCGGCGTCGGTCACCGACGGGGCGGCGGGGGTCGAGGGCATCGCGTCCTCCGGGTGGGCACTGGGTCACCCCCAGTGAAGGGGGCCCGCGGCCCCGTCGCGCTGGCCGTGCCGGGGACCGGCACACCATTCAGGTGTTGAGCACCTGCGGTGCGATCTGGCGCACCTGCGGCATGGTCACGACAATGTGCAGTGCGGCCGGCCCCGCGAGGCAGACCTGCAGGTGCGGGACGTCGGCGGGGAACCGCACGAAGTCGCCGGCTTCGACCTCGACCGGGTCGGCGAGCGGCCCGATCCGTACCGCGCCGCTGATGACATAGGCGTGATACAAGGTCCCCTGCGGTTGAGCGTCGAGCGCGCCGGAGTCCGCGCCCGCTTCGAGGCGGACCAGCCGGGTGATGACGTAGCCGGAGCCGTAGATCTGGTCCAGGGCGCGTATGTCTCCGCCGTCGGCGTTCTCCCACTCGGCCTCGCCGGCGCGTTGCACGAAGACCGGCGTGCCCCATTCGGTGAGCAGCCGCTGGACCGGCACGTCGAGCGCCTCACTCAGCGCCATCAACGTCTCCACTGTCGGGTTGCCGGTGCCGAGCTCCACCTTGGAGACCGTCTGCTTGGCCAGTCCCGAGCGTCGGGCGACCTCTCCCAGGGAGAGGTTGCGCTCGATGCGGAACCGCCGCACATTGCGCGCGACCACGTCGTTGCCGGACACCCATCCTCCGTCACTTTTAAATGACACTGCGTAACTCTTGACTACCGTCACTTCTAGTATGCACTCTGTCACATGTAGGCAACACAGGGAAGCACCCCGAGGAGAGAACCCCAAGATGAGCACCATGACCGCCAGCCGCGACGACCGGGCAGCGATCGACAAGGCAGTGAGCCTCCTGGTGTCCTTCGGTGAGCAGGCCAGCACCGGACTCGGCGTCAGCGAGCTCGCCCGCCGTGCCGAGCTCAGCAAGTCGACGGCGTTCCGGGTGCTCGGGATGCTGGTGCGCAACGACGTGGTGGAGAAAGTCGGTAGCGAGTACCGCCTCGGCTCACGGCTGTACGACCTCGGCACCAAGGTCTACTCCGCCGAGCATGAGGCGCTGCGCGAGATCCTCACGCCCTACCTCGCCGACCTCTACGAGATGACCCACGAGACCGTGCACCTCGCCGCGTTGCACGGCACCGACGTGGTCTACCTCGCCAAGCTGTTCGGGCACCGTCGCGTGCCGTCGCCCTCCCGCGTCGGCGCCCGCGTGCCGGCCAACTGCACCGCCGTCGGCAAGGTGCTGATGGCCTACAGCCCCAGCGCATTCGACGCCTTGATCAGCACCCCGCTCCCCCGGCTCACGGGGCACTCGATCACCGATCCCGAGGCACTGGCCGCCCAGCTGATGCGGACCCGCCGGGCAGGCATCGCGTACGACGACCAGGAGGCTGCCGAGCGGCTCAACTGTGTCGCGGTGCCGGTCTTCGGCGCCGACGGCCGACCGCTCGCGGCGCTCTCGATCAGCGGCCTGGTCGGCGAGTACGATCCGCGCGCCCAAGCCGTCCCGCTGCGCCGGGTGGCCCGGGCGGCGTCCTCGGCCCTGCAGAAGTCGGGCGTCGGCTCCACGGTCCGCCGCGCCCGCGCGGTCTGACGCTGACTTCCTCGGCCGGGTCTCAGCCTGGATCCGTGGACGGGCGCCGTCGACGGATCCAGGCTGTCTCAGGTCTGCGGGACCCGGTCGAGGTCCATGTCGACCGCGGTCACCCAGCCGGGTTCGGCCACCGCGAGGCTGACCGGCCCCTCAGGGAGGTCCACGTCGACGACGTACCGGAAGCCGGCCGCCTCGGCCGCCTCCAGCACGGACACATCGCCCTCGGGCGCGGCGAAGACGATGCGGCGGCACTGCGGGTCCGCGGCCTCGACCACAGCAACGGCGCGCTCGAGCGTCGGGGTCAGCGCGGTGGGTGCCAGGCCCTCCGCCCGCACCTCGACGTCACGTTCGCTGACCGGGTAGGCCTCGCGGAGCCGGCCGGTCACGCAGTGTTCGAGCACGACGCCGGCACCGACGTCGGGCAGGGGCGTGCTCACTGGTCAGCCTCCACGATCTGCCGGATCCGGACCTTGTCGAGCTTGCCCGACGCGTTGCGGGGGACGACATCCGCGACGTGCAGCCGGGTCGGGAGCTTGTACCGCGCCAGGCTCTTGGCAGCGTGGTCGCGCACCTTCTCCAGGGTGAGGTCGGCACCTGGCTCGGCGGTGATCATCGCGACGACCGCCTCGCCCCACTGCTCGTCCGGCATGCCGACCACCGCCACGTCGGTCGCACCCGGCAGGTCAGCGAGCGCGCGTTCGACCTCGGCGGGATAGACGTTCTCGCCGCCGGAGATGATCATGTCCTTGAGGCGGTCGACGATGAAGAGGCAGCCGTCGTCGTCGAGGTAGCCCACGTCGCCGGAGTGGAACCAGCCCTCGGCGTCGAAGGCTGCGGCGGTGGCCTCGGGATTCTCCCAGTAGCCGGGCGTGACGTTGGGCCCGCGCACCACGATCTCGCCGGACTGACCGGCGGGCAGCGGCTGGTTGGAGGCCACGTCCACCACCCGCACTTCGGTGTAGGGCATCGGGATGCCCGCCGAGCCGAGCTTGTCCTCGGTCCACTCCACGGGGAGGTGGGTCGCGAACGGTGCGGTCTCGGTGAGGCCCCAGGCCTGTTGCAAGGTGACACCGAGAGCGGCGTACTCCTTGATCAGCGACGGCGGCACCGGCGCGCCCGCGACCACGACCGACCGCAGATGGGAGAGGTCGGCGTCGGCGAGGCCGGGCGTACGGGCCAGTGCCTGCAGCATGGCGGGGACCGCGAAAGTCGAGGCGACCTCGTAGTCGACGTAGTCACGCAGCGTCTGCTCCGGGTCGAAGGCCCGCCGCAGCACGATCCGGTTGCCGCGCACCAGCGACCGGAGAACGAAGCTGTTGAGGGCTCCGATGTGGAAGATCGGAGCAGCCGCGTGGGTGGTGTCGCCGCGGCGGCTGTCGAGCATCAGCTCTACGTTGATCGAGTTCCACCAGGCGTTGCCGTGGGTCAGCACGACGCCCTTCGGGAGGCCGGTCGTGCCGGAGGTGAACATCAGGATGGCCGGGTCGTCGAAGGTGCGCGCCGCGATCGAGGAGTACGGCGTCGCGGCACTCAGCAGCGAACGCCAGCCCCGCCACTGCCCGGTGACCGGTTCGGCCGGGATCGCGGGGTCGTCGTCGACGAGCAGCCGCTGTCGCAGGTCGGGCAGGTCGAGTTCGTCGACAACGGCCCGGTGCCCTTGCTCGCAGACCAGGACCGTGGCGCCGCTGCGTTCCAGCACCGACTGCAGTTCCGGGCCGGCGAGCCGGAAGTTCACCGGAACGTGGATCGCGCCGAGCCGGAAGGCGGCCAGCATGGTGAGCAGGAAGGACGTGCTGTTGAGGCCCACGTAGGCGACCCGGTCCCCTTCGCCCAGCCCGGCGTCGGCCAGCACGGTGGCCAGTCGGGCGGCACGGTCTTCGAGCTCTCCGTAGGTGAGGTCGTCGCCGTCGTACACGACCGCGGTGACATCCGACCGGAACCGGGCATGCCGGGCGACCGCCGCTGCGACGCTGATGTCGACGCTGTGGCCGGAGTTGGCGGGGTGCCCGGCTACTGGCCCGGCCGTCGTCGGATGGGTGCTCATGTCATCTCCTCAAAGGTGGTCGCCACCGGCGTCGCTGCGGAAGCCGCGCACGCCCATCCCACCATCGACGGAGATGGCGTGCCCGGTGATCGGTCCGGACTGCTCACGGGACGCGAGCAGCACGTACGGGCCGGTGAAGTCCCGGGGGTCGGTGCTGGAGTCGTGCAGAGGGATCGGGGGTGGTGGGGTGTTGGCGTCCCGTTTCGCGAACGAGGTCGCGATCGACCGGTCCACGAGGTCCAGGGAGGCCGGTCCTCGCAGGTCGGTGTTCATCGCACCGCAGGCCACGCCGTTGACCCGCACCTTCGGCGCGAGCTCGTAGGCGAGTTCACGCATCAGGCCGAGGCAGGCGTGTTTGCTTGCGGTGTAGACCGGTCCGCCGCCGTTGACGTAGAAGGACGCGTTGGACAGCGTCATCACGATGCTGCCCCGGGTCTTCACCAACTCTGGCCACGCCGCGTGCGCAGCCAGCGCATAGCCCTTGACGTTGACAGCGAAGACCTCGTCCACGCTGTTCGACAGCTCGTCGGCGGTGAGCTTGGTGAGCTGTCGTTGGAAGTCCCACATCCCGGCGTTCGGGACGAGGGTGTCCAGCTTGCCGAACCGCTCGAGGGTCGCGGTGACAGCTCCAGCGAGGTCGTCGGCGGAGCGGACGTCGCCGGCGACGGCGAGCATGCGGTCCGGGTCCGACGAGCTCTTCACGACCGCATCCAGCTTGTCCCGGTCCCGGCCCATCACGGCGACCGAAGCGCCCTCGGCCACGAATCGCTCCGCGACCGCGGCACCGATCCCGGAACCGCCGCCGGTCACGAGGGCGACGTACCCCTCGAGCCAGCCGGTCACGAGGGCGCCCCGACGAAGTCGACGACCAGCCGCTCGAACTCCGCCTGGCGCTCCAGCTGGACCCAGTGGCCGCAGTTGCCGAAGACGTGGAGCTGGACGTCGCGGATCAGCTTGAGCATCAGCTGGGCGCCCTCGAGGGTGATGGTGCGGTCGTCACGGCCCCACAGCAGCAGGGTCGGAGCCTTGATCTTGTGAAGGTCACGCCAGAGTGGATCCATGCCGCGCCGCTGCGCGAAGTGGGCGTTGAGCCGGTGGTAGAACTCGACGTGGCTCTCGTCCAGCGAAGCCTCGTAGCGGGCCTCCGCGGTGTCGGCCCACTTCTTCGGCTGCGCGGTCATCACGCCGATGAAGCTCTTCATCTTCTTCAGCGTGGGGCCCTCGCCGTTGTAGTACTTCCACATCTCCTTCTGACCCTCGGTCGGCGTGGGACCGAACGGCAGCCAGCCGCCGCCGGGCGCCATCAGCAGCAGCCGCTCGACGCGGTCGGGGTGCTGCTGGGCAAACGCGATCGCGGCGGCGCCGCCGAGACTGTTGCCGAGGAGGTGGAACCGCTCGACGCCGAGGTCGCCGAAAGCCTCGGTGAGCTGGTCCACGGCGATCTGGGTGATCGACTTCTCATCCAGCTCCTCCTGACTGGGGCGGTAGGAGCCGCCGAAACCGGGCTGGTCGGGCAAGACGACGCGGAAGTGCTTGGCAAGCTCTGGGAGGTTCTGATGATAGTTGGCGATCGCGGAGGCGCCGGGGCCGCCGCCGTGCAGCATCACGAGTACCGGAGCGTCGCTGCCCGCAGCGTCGGCAATGGCCACGGCGATGTCACCGCGGCTGGTGGCCACGGTGTGATGGGTGAGCTCGATGTCGGCGACGGTCACGATATTCCTCTCAGAAGAAGGTGGAGATGTTCTTGGACTGCAGAACGTTGGCGTCGAGGAGGATCTCCCGGCGGGCGACCTGGAGCCGTCCGTCGGTGACGCCGTCGGGCGCGGTGAGCCGACGCAGTACGTCGGCACGCTGGCCGGCGAAGACGTTCTCCTCACGCTCCAGCCGACTCCGGTAGACGAGGAAGTTGCTCTTCACGACCAGGTCAGACTCGGTGACACCCTCGTCGACCGCCGGGCTGGCGTGGCGCACGCGGACGTTGGTCACCAGGTGACGGGTGCGCGATGGCGGATCCTCCGCCCATGCCATGCCCGAGTCGAAGCGCCGGATCCGCCAGGCCAGCGACTCCTTGGTCTCGTCGTAGAAGCCGGCCTCGCCGCGCGCGGCGATCGACAGCGCCTGCTGGCGACGCAGCCGATTGGTGCGGGTGGGCATCCAGTAGTCGAGATCGTCGGCGAGCAGCTCGAGCCAGTCGGCGTATCTGCCGTCGTCGAGCAGTTCGGCCTCGCGGTAGTAGAACTGCTCGACCTCGAAGTGGATGTCGCGGTCGGCCAACTGTCCCGCCCGGGTGCCGTCGAGGACTGAGTGGGTCATGTCATCCCTTTGCTGCGCGGAGGAGCTTGCGGAGGTCGGTGCCGGAGTCGGCGAGGTCATCGAGATCGACGGCGAGGCGACCGTCGATCATCCGGCGGCTGGCGCGGACCGCCTTGGTGTCATCGACGGCGACAGCGCCGACGACGCGCCCGTCGTCGATGGCGAACACGGAGAACGGGCCGTCGCCGGGCGTCCCTCGTACGACGGTGTGGCCGGCGTCGGCCATCCGGCCCACGCCCTCGACGTGGAGACCGTGGCGGTCGGTCCAGAACCAGGCGGCGGTCGGCTCGGGCTGCGGGGTGCCGAGGATGGTCGCGGCCGCCCGGGTGCCGTCGTGCTGGGCGGCCTCCCAGTGCTCCGCGGGACGCTGGAGTACGCCGTCCACGCGGCGTCGCGTCGGGTCGCCGACCGCCAGTACCGCGGGATTGGAGGTGGTCTGGCCGGCATCGACCACGATGCCGCCGGTGACCTCGAGGCCGGCGGCCTCGGCGAGGGTCGTCTCGGCGCGCATGCCGACACCGAGCAGCACTGCGTCGAAGTCTCGTGGGGCGTGCTCGCTGTTCAATCGCGCGGCGATGCCGCCGGCGGTTTCCTCGAAGGCGTCCACGCCCGCGGTGAGCACACTGATGCCACGCTCGGCGTGCAGGTCGTGCAGCCAGGTCGCGGTCTCCTCACCGACGGCGGCGGCGAGCGGCGGGGTGAGCGGATCAACCAGCGTCACCTCGCAGCCGAGGCCGAGCGCGGTGGAGGCGGCTTCGGCGCCGATCAGGCCGCCACCCACGACCAGCAAGCGGGCGCCGGGCAGCAGCGCCTTGCGGAGTCCGTCGGCATCCTCGGCGGTGCGCAGCACGTGGACCCGGTCGCTGGTCGCTCCGGGGATGGGCGGCCGTGCGGCGTGGGCACCGGTGGCAAGCACGACGCGGTCGGCCGGCAGCACGGTGCCGTCGCTCAACTCGACGCCCGCCTCGGCGGGCCGGAGCGCAGCGACCGTGGTGCGATTGGCCAGCCGGATCTCCTGGTCGTCGTACCACTCCGCGGGCTGCAGGGCGAGAGCGGCAAGCTCCTGCTTGCCGGCCAGGTAGTCCTTGCTGAGCGGCGGCCGGTCGTAAGGGAACTCGCCGGCGTCGACCAGCGTGAGGTCGCCGTCATACCCACCGGAGCGGAGCGCCGCCGCGGTGCTGACGCCGGCGATGCCGCCGCCGACGATGACGATGCTCGCGACCATCACACCGGCTTCTCATTCGGGAAGAGGTAGATCTCGCCGTCGCGGACCTCGACCCGGTGGGCCACGGTGTCCTGCGTGGCGGGCAGGCCGTCGACCTCACCGGTCTTCAGGTTGAACTTCGAGGCGTGCAGCGGGCACTCCACGTCGCCGTCCTCGACCCAGCCGTCGGCCAGCGAGGCGGTCTCGTGGGTGCAGGTGTCGTTGAGCGCCCAGCAGAAGCCGGCCTCGTCACGGAGGATGGCGATGTCGTCCTCGGTGCCGGTGACCTCCTTGGAGATGGCGATGCCTTCCCCCTCCTCGACATCGTCGAGGGAGGCAACACGGATGCCTTCGCTCATGACGGGTCCTCCTCGTGCCAGGCGGGGGTGTTCATCAAGGTGCGCCACCGGGCGTAGAACGCCCGCCCTGCGGCGTCGCTGTAGAGCTCACTGGTCACGCCGGGGAAGCGGCCGTCCTCGCGTTCGGAGTCGATCCCCATCTGGTAGTTCAGGGCGACGCCGTTGGTGATGAAGCCGTGCGCGATGGACTGGCACTCGCTCCAGTTCTCCCCGTCGTCCTGCTCGAAGATGCCGCTCGGGCCGAAGGTGCGCAGGTTGTAGCGGCGCTGTGCCTCCTTGACCTCGTCCGGCCAGGATCTGTCGACGATGGTCCAGGCCCAGACCTCGATCTGGTTCGGGCCCTTGGGGTGCCAGATCCGGATCGAACCGTTGACAGGGAGATAGGAGAAGTTGGGGAAGACCGTGGCGTGGCCATTGGTCAGCGGACCGTCCACGCGGGCGTCGCCGAGCCGCTCGCGCAGCGCGTCGTAGTCGACGTGTTCGTGGACGGTGGGGGCGTCGAACCGGTTCTTGGGATGGACCGGAAAGCCGGCGCCGTGGCCGTTGGGGTCGACGTACTGGCGGCCGGTGCGGTGGACGATCTCGTCCTTGGGCTTCTTGCCGGTCGGGCTCATCACCTGCAGCGCCGAGGCGTGGCTCATGTTGACGTGGTACCAGTCGGTGGCGAACTGCTCGGCCGCCAGCTTCCAGTTGCCGTCGAGCACCCACTTGTGGACGCCGCCGATGACCTCGGTGCCCTCGTCATCGTGGTCGAGCATCGCGTCCATGTACCAGGCCATGTCGCCCAGCGACTCGCGCAGCGAGACCGACTCGGGGTTCCAGGTGCCGAAGATCAGGCCCTTGTAGGTCTCGACGTGGGGCACCTCGACCAGGCCCCAGTCCTCGCGGCGGAAGGACTCCGGGTAGCCGTCCTGGTTGGGGACGCTGACCAGCCCGCCCTGCAGGTCGTAGGCCCAGCCGTGGTAGGTGCAGGTGAAGTTCTTGGTCCGGCCGGAGTCGGCACGGCACACCCGCGCTCCTCGGTGGCGACAGGAGTTGAGGAACGCCTTGATCTCGCGATCCTTGTTCATCGTCACGATGACCGGGTCCTCACCCATGTAGGTGGTGAAGAAGTCGCCCGGCTTCTGGAACTGGTGGGTGTGCGCGAGGAACAGCCAGCTCGGGGCGAACACCCGCCGCAGCTCCTGGCGGTAGAGCTGCTCGTCGGTGAAGATCGCGCGGTCCAGCAGGCCGCCCTCGGCGTCCACCAGGCCGGCGACGTCCAGGTTGCGGATCAGCCCGTCCGGCCGACGCAGCGCACCGCTCGGCGCAGTGGTCGCTGCCCGGGACGTCGCAGGCTCGATGGTCGAGGTCATGCTGCTACCGAACTACGTCGGCGAGGAGCGATCCAGCGGCGTTCCGCAGCACGGCACATCAGGTGCACCCGACGTGGTCGGCGACGACCGTGAGGGCATGCTCACCGCAACCGCTGTGTCGCAGAGTGCGACCGATCCCCTGTCCGGGCTGGTGCTGACCGATGCCCCTATCCCCGAGGTCCGACCGGGCTGGGCGCTGGTCCGCATCGTCGCGACCTCTCTCAACATGCACGACCTGTGGACCCTGCGCGGGGTCGGCCACGCCCCCGAGGACCTGCCCCGGGTGCTGGGATGCGACGCCGCCGGGTACGACGCTGACGGCAACCCGGTCGTCGTCTACCCGATCATCGCCTCCACCGACCGCGGCCATGGCGACGAGACCCTCGACCCGCAGCGCGCCTTGTTGTCGGAGAAGCACGACGGCGCGTTCGCGGAGTACCTCGCCATCCCCGAGCGCAACCTGATCCCCAAGCCAGCCGACCTTTCCTTCGACGAGGCGGCCTGCCTCCCGGTCGCTTGGGGTACGGCGTACCGCATGCTCTTCACACTGGCGCAGATCAGGCCGGGCACCCGGGTGCTGGTGCAGGGCGCCGGGGGTGGCGTCGCCTCCGCGGCGATCAAGCTGGCGCTTGCCGCCGGGGCCGAGGTCTATGCGACCTCGCGGTCGGCGGAGAAGCTCGAGCTGGCCGAGTCGTGGGGTGCGCGTGGCGTCGAGTCCGGCGGCCGGCTCCCGGAGAAGGTCGACGTCGTCGTCGAGACCGTCGGCGAGGCCACCTGGTCCCACTCGTTGAAATGCCTGCGCCCCGGCGGCACCGTGGTGATCGCCGGCGCCACCTCGGGCATGAACCCGCCCGCCGATCTGGGCCGGATCTTCTACCAGCAGCAGCGGATCTTCGGCTCCACCGGTTGCACCCGCACCGAGTTCGTCGACCTGCTGCGCATGATCGCCGCGACCGGCGTACGTCCGGTCATCGACCGCACCATGCCTCTCGACGAGATCCACAAGGGCTTCCAACTGATGACCGACGGCGACCTCGCCGGCAAGGTCGTGATCCACCCACCCGCACCCGAAGGAGCCTGAGATGACCGCCGCCGCCGTGGGCCTCTCCCACTCGCCGCTGATCGGCAAGAACGACCCCGCGCCCGACGTACTCGCTGCCGTCGGCGGCGCCATCGACGAGGCGAAGGCCTTCGTGAAGGAGTTCGACCCCGAACTGGTCGTGCTCTACGCACCCGACCACTACAACGGCTTCTTCTACAAGGAGATGCCGCCGTTCTGCCTCGCGACCGAGGCGCACGCGGTAGGCGACTTCGGCTCCCAGGCCGGACCACTCTCGGTCGACAACGACGCCGCCAAGGCACTCGCGCAGGGCGCGCTGGATCGCGGCGTGGACCTCACCGTCTCGGCGCGGATGACCGTGGACCACGGGTTCGTGCAGCCGCTGGAGATCCTCTTCGGCGGCATCGACCAGATGCCGGTGGTGCCGGTCTTCGTCAACGGCGTCGCCACTCCCCTCGGCCCGGTCAGCCGCATCCGCGCGCTGGGCACTGCCATCGGGCAGGCCGCGGCCACCCTCGACAAGCGGGTCCTCTTCCTCGGCTCCGGTGGCCTGTCGCACGACCCGCCGGTGCCGGTGCTCGAGGGCGCCCCGCCGCGGGTCGCCGACGCCCTCATCGAGGGGCACCAGCCGACTCCCGAGCAGCGCGCCAAGGGCGAGGAGCGGGTCGTCCAGGCCGGCCGTGACTACGCCGCCGGGTCGACCACGATGATCCCGATCAACCCCGAGTGGGACAACCATCTGCTCGACCTGATCGAGCGCGGCGACCTCGCCGAGTTCGACTCCTGGACCGTCGACTGGATGGGCGAACAGGGTGGCGGCTCCGGCCACGAGGTGCGCACCTGGATCGCCGCGTTCGCCTCACTCGCGGCCACCGTCGACTACTCACTGGAGTCGCGGTTCTATCGCGCCATCCCGGAGTGGATCGCCGGCTTTGCGGTCGCCACCGGGCGGTGAAACTGCACCACGAGATCGCCGGCCCCACTGCGGGGCCGGCGATCGTCTGCGTCGGCTCGCTCGGCACCACGCTGGAGATGTGGCGGCCGCAGATCGATGCCCTTTCCCCCGACTTCCGCGTCGTCGCGGTCGACCTGCCGGGCCACGGTGGTACGCAGATCCCGGACCAGCCGCCGACGGTGGCGTCGTACGCCGCCACGGTGGCCGACTTGATGGTCGCACTCGGGCACACCCGGTTCGGCGTGGTCGGGCTGTCCTTCGGTGGCGCGGTCGCGCAGGTCCTCGCGGCGGACCATGCCGCGCACGTGACCGCAGCCGTGGTCGCTTGCACCGCTCCGAGCTTCGACACCGGTTTCTGGACCGACCGCGCGGCCGCCGTACGACGTGACGGGCTCGGCCCGGTCGTCGAGGCCACGGCGCTCCGCCGGTTCAGCGCGGACTTCACCGCGCGGGCGCCCGAGGCTGCCGCGGCCTCGCTCAAGCAGCTCGCGGCCATGGACCCCGAGGGCTACGCGGTCACCTGCGAGGCGCTGGGCTCCTTCGCCGAGCCCGTGGCCGACCGCATCCGGGTCCCGGTCCAGCTCGTCGCCGGATCCGCTGACCAGGTCACCCCGCCGCATCTGGCCGACCGGCTCCTCGAGCTGATCCCCGAGGCCCGCCTCGACCTGCTCGACGGTGCCGGCCACTTGGCCAGCCTGGAGCAGCCCCGAGCCTTCACCGCGCTGGTGCGCGCCCACTTCGGCTGAGTCGGTCGCGCCGACATCGGCTGTCGGCGAGGGCATGGTCCGAAGGCGACCAAGGCGCCACCGCACAGGACGCCCGCCCCTCACTCGTCGGACGAGGCGAGGGACGGGCTCCCGTGGCAGATCCTCACTGAGCGGCGAACTCCTCGGCGAGCTCGGAGGCGAACGGCTCCTCGACGACGGTGAGGCCACCGGCCTGGTCAGGGTCGACGACCGACACGAAGGTCTCGTTGGTGGGCATCACCGACCCGTCGGTGAGGTCCATGACCGGCATCAGGCCGGTGTCGACCGCGTCGAGGCTGCGCAGCGCCGAGGCGACACCGGCGCGCGTGAGGTCGCCGTTCTCGCAGGCCTGGTCGAGCGCCTGGCCCATCACGGCCGCCGAGGCGTAGCCGTAGTTGACGTAGATCGTCGGGTCGTCGCCCTCGTAGGCCTCGGCGACCTGCTGCGCGGTCACGGAGTCACCGGCAAACGGCTCGTAGGACGTGATCACCCGTAGGTTGTCCTTCAGCGCACCACCAACCGGCGTGTCGAGCAGCGCCGGGTCGAATCCCGGGCCGTTGGTGAGGATCGGGACGTCCAGGCCAGAGGCCGCGGCGACACCGGCGATCGACGCGGTCTGGCGCGGGCCGGCGCTGACCAGGATGGCGTCCACCTCGGCGTTGGCGAGCTGGTTGACCTGCGCGGTGAGGTCGGTGGCAGTCGGGTCGACGGCGATGGCCTCGAGCTCCAAACCAGCTTCCTTCGCGACGTACTGGCTGCCCAGCAGCGCGTTGCCGCCGAAGTCACCCTCGAAGTAGACGTGGCCGATGGTGTCGCCCTCGGCGATCAGGCCCTCGCGCATCAGGTGGTCCAGCCCGTTGATGATCTCACCGGGGTATGACGCACCGACCACGACCAGGCCCTCCTTGCCGATCCAGTCAGTCGACCAGGTCGCCGGGATCGTGATGGCTCCAGTGGTGGCGATCTGCGGCGACAGCGCGGCGATCACCGGGGAACCAAGCAGTTGCACGAAGCCGAGCACGTCCTTCTCCAGGTCGACGAACTGGCTGGTCGCCTTCTGTACGTCGTACGCATGGTCAGCGACCTCCAGCTCGACCTGGCGGCCGCAGATGCCGCCGTCAGCGTTGCGCTCGTTGAAGTAGAGCCGGTTGCCGTCGACCAGGGTCCGGCCGAGGCCGGCGAAGACGTTGGAGAGGTCACTCATCGCGCCGATCGTGATGGTGTCGGCGGTGACGCCGAAGTCGGTCTTCACGTCGCCGCTCTCGCCGCCGGCTTCCGCGCCGCGGGTGGCGCACGAACTCGCGGTGACCGCGATGATGAGGGCGGCGGCGACCATGCCGCTGCGGAGGCTGGGTTTCATGGGGGTGGAACCTTTCATCGGGGTGTGGGACGGACCGTCAGGAACGACGGACGAGGGTGCGGAGCCGCCCACCGAGTGCGGCCAGCCCTCCGGGCTCGACGACGAGGACGAGGACGATCGAGGCGCCGAAGATCAGGTGCGCGAGCATCGTGGCGTCGAGGCCACCGGTCCCGGGGTCGGCGAGGAAGGTCAGGGAGGTGCTGAACTTCTCCAGAACCAGTGGTAGCGCAGTGACGAACACGCCGCCCGCAACCGCTCCACCGACAGATCCGAGGCCGCCGATGACGACCATGGCAAGGAACGTCACCGAGAGCAGCAGCGTGAAGTACTGCGGGACGATGTACTGGAAGGCGAGCGCGGTCAGAACTCCGGCCACACCGGCGAACATCGAGGAGCAGACGAAAGCAGAGGCCTGGTAGCGGCGCACCTCCACGCCCATCGAGCCCGCAGCCGCGGCGCTGTCGCGCATCAGCCGCAACGCGCGGCCGGGCCGGCCCCGCACGATCCGGGTGGCGACGACGATGCTGACGACCAGCACCAGAACGCTGAGATACCAGAGCCGCTCGCGCTCCAGGAACGGGATGCCGAGTACGACGAGCTCGGGGTTGCGGCCGGTCAGCTCGAAGCCGCCGATGCTGAGGGTCGGGACCCTGCGGCCGTTGAACCCGCCGGTCAGCGGTGCGGCATTGCGCAGGACGTGCTCGCCGATGAAGACCAGCGCCAGCGAGGCGACGCCGAGGTAGAGCCCCTTGACGCGGGCGGCCACCGGGCTGAAGGCCAGGCCCGCGAGGCCGGCGAGCAGGACCGCGGCCAGCGCGGCCACCGTGGACGGCAGGCCGAGCCCGCTGGCCTCGCCGCCGGGCTCGGAGCCGGCCGCGAGGAAGGCGTAGCCGTAGGCGCCGACCGCGAGGAAGAACGCGTGGGCGAGGGACAACTGTCCGGCGGTGCCGGTGAGCACGGTCAGGCCGATCGCGCCGATGGCGCCGGCCATCCCCAGGATGCCGATGATCAGCCACGATCCGTCGACGTACAGCGGCATGGCGAGCAGCGGCAGCACGAGCAGCCAGGGCAGGAGGCGGGCGACGCGGTCAGACACGGGCCAGCTCCTTGGAACCGAAGATGCCGGACGGTCGGACCATAAGCACCGCGAGCATCACGACGTACGGCGCGACGGGAGCGGCGTTGCCGCCGAGGAAGTGGAGTGCATCGGCGTACCCCTGCACCAGGCTCTGGGTGATGCCGACGATGAGGCCGCCGAGCACGGCGCCCTCGCTGGAGTCGAGGCCGCCGATGATGATGGCGGGGATCGCGTTGAGCGCGATGATCCCGGAGTGGTGGTCCAGGCCGGCGTTGGGGAAGGCGGCGAGGAAGATGCCAGCTATGCAGGCCATGGCGCCGCCCATCGCCCATGAGACCATCGCAACGCGGCGCTGGCTGATGCCCATGAGCGCGGCGGTCTCGGCATCTTCGGCCGAGGCGCGCATGCGGGTGCCGAAGTCGGTCATCCGGAACACGACGAAGAACGCGGCGATCACTGCGATGCCGACGATGGTGGCGGCGATGCGAGCCTGCGGCAGCACGGTGCCGAGCAGCGTGACCCGGGCGTCGCCCCACGGGTCGCCCATGGAGAAGACCTCGGTGCCGATCCGGCGGCTCAGCTCGGCGGCAAGCAGCACATCGAGGCCGATGGTGAGGATGGTGGGCACCAGATGGTCATGGGTGCGGGCGAGTGAGACGACCCGTTCGGCGACGATGGCACCGAGGCCGGCGGTGACCAAGCCGGCGGCGACGCCGAGGCCGAAGTTGGAGTGCTCGGAGACCACGGCCACGACGTACGCCCCGAGCAGCATCAAGGAGCCGTGGGCCAGGTTGATGACCTTGGTCCCCTTGTAGATCACGACGAAGCCGAGCGCGATCAGGGCGTAGATGGAGCCCAGTGACAGCCCCAGGAACAGCAGTTGGACGATCTTCACGGTGGGCTCCTCAGCACGCCGTCGGCGTGGTCGATGGCGCAGTTGTAACCGCTTGGTCGTGGGCGGCGGTTTCGCCGAGGTACGCCGCGATGACGGCTTCGGAACTCTGCACCTCTTCGGGTGTCCCCTCAGCGATGAGTCGGCCGAAGTCCAGGACGGTGATGTGGTCCGCGATCGCCATCACCACGGGCATGTCGTGCTCGACAAGGACCACCGAGATGCCGAGCGACTCGCGGACGCTCAGCACGAGCGAGGCGACGTCCCACTTCTCGAAGGCGGGCATTCCGGCGGCCGGCTCGTCGAGCAGCAAGATCTCCGGCTCGGTGCACAGGGCCCGGGCGATCTCGAGTCGCTTGCGGTCGCCGTACGCGAGGGTGCCGGCGCTGGCGTTGAGCTGGCCCCCCAGCCCGACGAAGTCGGCGATCTCGCGGACGCGCTCGCGGTGGATGCGTTCCTCGCGCCGGGCGCCGGGGAGGCCGAGGGCGGTGGCGAGGAAGCCGGCGCGAGTGAGGCGGTGCCGCGCGACCATCAGGTTGTCCACGACCGTGGCGTGGCCGGAGAGCGCGATGTTCTGGAAGGCGCGGCCGATGCCCTCGCGGGCGATGCGATGCGGCGCCATCTCGGTGAGGTCGGTGTCGCCGAACCGGATGCTGCCGGCGGCGGGCCGGTAGTGGCCGCTGATGACGTTGAAGGTGGAGGACTTGCCAGCGCCATTGGGGCCGATCACGGCGTGGACCGTGCCGGGCTCAACGGTGAAGGAGAGGTCGTCGAGGGCGCGAATGCCACCGAACTGCAGCGTGACTCCCTCCACGGTCAGGGCACGGGTCATGCCGACCACCTCTCGAGTACGCCGTCGTGGCGGTCCAACCTCTGTTCGTCGTCGCCCGCGGAGCCGCCGAGGTACATCTGCTGTACCTCGTTGGTGGCGCGGAGCGCGGCGGCGCTGCCGCCGAGCACGACCCGGCCCTGCCCGAGCACGAAGCCCTGGTCGGCGATGGCGAGCGCCATGGCGGCGTTCTGCTCGACGAGCAGCACACTGGTGCCTGCCTCGCGGATGTGCTGCACGATCTCGCCGATCTGGGCGACGATCTTGGGTGCCAGCCCCAGCGTCGGCTCGTCGAGGAGCAGCAGGATGGGCTCGCTCATCAGGCCGCGGCCGATCGCGAGCATCTGTTGCTCTCCCCCGGACAGCAACACCGCGCGCTGGCGGCGGCGTTCGGCCAACACCGGGAACATGTCATAGATGCGGCTGATCTGGCCATCGGAGCGCCCCCGCCGCGTCGCGGCGCCGGCCACGAGGTTCTCCTCGACCGTCAGGTCGGTGAACACGCGCCGGCCCTCTGGAATGTGCGCAATGCCGCGTCGCACGATGGCCTCGGCACGCACTCCGGCGAGCGACCGCCCTTCGAAGGTCACTTCTCCCCCGACCAACCGTCCGCGGTGATGGCCCAGGACCCCGGACAGGGTGCGCATCAGCGTAGTCTTCCCGGCACCGTTGCCGCCGACGACGGCGGTGATCGACCCCGCCTCGGCGGTCAGGTCCAGACCGTCCAACGCGGGCGCGCCCTCGCCGTACCTGACGGTGGCACCCTGGAGTTCGAGCATTGTTGTCCCCTCGGATCACGCGTTGCTGCGTGAACCGATGGTGAGGCTCATCACACGGGTGTCGCGGCGCTTGTTCCGCTGTCCGGCACGCGCCCTGGGCCCTCGCCCTCCGGGCCAAGCGTGCGGTGCGGTCCGCGGGGTCGGGCCGTGGCTCAGACGGGGTCCGACACGTGGAGGATCAGCTTGCCCGGCTCCTTGCCGCTGAACATCGTGGGCAGCAGGTCGGGTGCCTTGTCGAACCCGGACACCACCTGTTCCTCAACTCGCAGCGTTCCGTTTACCACCCATTCCGCCAGCTGCTTGGCCCCGTCTTCGAGCTGGTCGCGGTAGAAGGGGAGGAGGATGCCCTGGACTGAGAGCATCTGGGTGCAGATCTGCATGTAGTTCCTCGGGCCCTGCATCTGCACGTCGGTGTATCCCGATGACATGGCTCCGCAGATGAGGATGCGACCTCGCGGCGCCATGTGCAGCAGCAGCGTGTCGAGCATGTCTCCCCCGACGTTGTCGAAGTAGGCATCGACGCCCTCGGGGCACAACTCCGCCAGGCGCGCGCCGATGTCCTCACTCTTGTAGTCGATCGCGGCGTCGTAGCCGGCCTGCTCAACGATCCAGTCGCACTTCTCCGGGCCGCCTGCTGTTCCGATCACCTTCTTCGCGCCGAGCGCCTTCGCGATGCCGCCGGCGAGGTATCCAGTCGCGCCTGTCGCAGCGGAGACCACAACCGTGTCGCCAGGCTTGACCTTCAGCCCGTCGGTCACGCCGAAGTATGCGGTGAGTCCCCCCACGCCGAAGATTCCCAGGTTCCACGTCAGGGGGTAGCCGGCGTCGGGCAGCACCATCAGCGGCATCGGACCGTCCCCGCGGACGAGGACGTAGTCCTGCCAGCTCATGAAGCCTGCGACGATGTCGCCGACGGCGTACGAGGGGTCGCGCGAGTCGACGACCTGGCCGATGCCCATCGTGCGCATCGGTTCGCCGATCTGGATGGGGGGCATGTAGCCGCCGTCGTCGGTCAGCCAGATCCGCTGACTGGCGTCGTAGCCGAAGTACATTGTGCGCACCAGCACGTCGCCGTCCGCAGGCTCGGGCACTGCGGCCTCGTGGAAGCGGAAGTCGTCGCGGGACACCGCACCGACGGGGCGACGGGCCAGCAGCCATTGACGGTTGATCGTCATGAGATCTCTCCTGTTGTCATCGTGCGGTGAACCTTCTGAGCGAGCACGACGTGTCGGTGCGTGCTGGAACCAGAAACTAGGCGTGTGGACCCGCAGTGGGCATGACGCTCCGCGCAATCGCGCTTGCCTATCCCTGCACTCGGGACGGACAGCAAAGACGCGCCAGAAGGGGCGGCGGCTGCGATCGAGCAACGAATGCTCGCCGGGATGCCGACGCAGAGATCCAGGAGCTCCGCCGGACGCTCACCGAGGCGTGGCAGCGCCTTCGCTGACCGTGCCCTCCGGACCGTGCTGGCCCTCCCGGGCGGCGGGCACGGGGAACTGGGGAACCGTCAGGCCCTCGAGGTCTGTCGCAGCCACGAACCGGTCGGGGCGCACCGCCACGACGCGTGCACTGCTGCCCTCCAACCACGGGAGGAGCATCCGGTCGGTGTCGACGCAGGCATCCGGGCCCGACGCGTAGGCAGCGGTCGGGGAGACCCGGACGTAGCGCGCACCGAGTCGGTCCCAGCCTTCTCTCTCGGCAGGACTGAGCACCTCCAACGGGTCGACGTCGGCACCCAGCAGGACGAATCCGTTGCCGAGGAAGTCGTCGAGCAACAGGCGGCGCCCGAGGGTGTCGGTGACCATCGGCTGCGGGACCATCCGGCCGACGAGCGATGTGCGAGCGAACGATCCCCGGAACCAGCCCGCTGCGAGCCGCGGGGTTGCCAGCTCCCCGGCAGGATCCCGGTCCGCGCGTCGCATCAGCTCCGCCTGCTCGACCGGGGAGAGCTCCTGCTTGATGATGCGCCCCAGATGCACGGCCAGGTCGGTGTAGTACGCCACGTTGGGCCGCCGCTCCGCCTCGTACGTGTCCAGCCACTCCGGCGCGAGCGAGCCCGTCAGGACCCGGCCCATCTTCCAGCCGAGGTCGTAGGCATCGCGTACGCCCGACTGCATTCCGGCGCCCGCCCACGGAGGCATCAGATGGGCGGCGTCGCCCGCCAGGAACACCCGGCCCGCTCGCCAGGTGTCCGCCGTCCGCGTGTGATGGCGGTAGAAGGCATGCTGGTGGATCTCCACGTCGTCCTCGGAGACGCCGATCGCATGCAGGAGCCGCCACACCTCGACGCTGGTCGGGTAGTCGGCGGGTGACTCGTCAGGCCGCAGCGGGATCTCCCAGCGGTGGTTGCCTGCCGAGAGTGCGACGTCGACGACGGGCCGTTCCTGGTCCGACCAGAACGTCAGAATGTCGCGGTCGGGCCACCAGCGCTTGACTCTGCAGTCGATGACCACCCAGGTCACGTCGAGGGTGTCGCCCAGCAGGCTCGCGCCGATCACGGAGCGGGTCCTCGATGATCCACCGTCGGCGGCGACCACGTAGCGCGAGCGCACCGTCGTTGCACGACCGCTGGCGAGGTCGGCCGCCCGGATGGTCACGCCCTCGTCGTCCTGCTCGAGGTCGGTCACCTCGTAGCCGAACCGGACGTCGATCTCGGGACGTTCCGCGGCGCAGGCGCGCAGTTCCTTCTCGAGGGCCGGCTGGTAGATGTTGTAGAACCGCGAGGGACCACCCATGACCGACGGTGGGTGCTCGACGCGGTGAATCTCCGTGCGGTCGTAGGTCAGCCACCGCGAGGCGCGTTGCGGCTCGAGCGTCGGCGCCACCCTCCGGTCGATGCCCAGCGCCTGGAAGATCCGAACGGTCCAGTCGTTGACCGTCATCGCCCGCGCCCGCTGGTAGACGTCCTGCTCACGCTCGAAGGCGATCGTGGTCGCCCCCTCGCCGGCCAACGTCAGGGCCGCGACCACCCCTGTCGGACCGTAGCCGACGACGACCACGTCTGCGTCGTAGTCGCCGTTCACGGCAGATCCCTTCTCCGTCGCGGTATCAAGGTGGCTGAGTGATGCCGTCTGAGATCACCCGCGCGTCGGTGCGCGCTCGGAACCAGAAGGTAGGCGTCGGGGCGCGCAGGGGCATGACGCTGCGCGCAAGCGAACTTGCCTATCCCTGCACGTCGCTCCGACGACGCATCAGCGGCTTCGCCTATCAGGGTGGGCCTCCGGAATGCAGGTCTGCACTATCTCGTGTTCCGTTGTGTGGCACGGGGTGGGCGGCCCGCCCCTCACACCCCGCACCGTGGGAGCCCGGTACGCCGCTGCCCGGTTCTCCGGATCGGTCGTGCTCGATTGAGTGACTGACACCATCAGCTGTCGGCTCAGCCTGTCTACGGCGAAGAGGAGCTCGTGATGACTCAGACGGCGGTATCCCGGCAGGACGTGCGGTTCACATCGGGTGACGGCGAGTGTGGGGGGTGGCTCTTCCTGCCCGCCGGCGCGGCGACGGACTCGCCTGTGCCGATCGTCGTGCTGGGTCACGGTCTCGCGGGGATCAAGAGCCAGCGGCTCGACACGTTCGCGCAACGGTTCGCCGAGCGGGGGTACGCCGCCCTGGCCTTCGACTACCGCCACTTCGGCTCGAGCACCGGCGAACCTCGACAGCTCGCCGATGTCGGAACACAGTTGGAGGACTACCGCAGCGCCGTGGCGCACGCTCGGACCCTCAGCGCAATCGATCCGCGTCGGGTGATCCTGTGGGGGACTTCATTCGCCGCTGGGCATGTGATGGTCACGGCCGCAGAAGACCCCGCCATCGCCGCAGCGATAGCCCAGTGCCCGTTCTCCGACGGCCTGACGGCGGCGCTAGCGATGCCGAAGAAGACGGGGATACGGCTGATGCTGGAGGCCGTCAAGGACCGGCGGACGGTGAAGAGGAAGAAGCCGCCGGTGCGAGTTCCCGTCGTAGGGTCCCCTGGAGATCTGGCAATCATGACCTCACCGGACTCTATGAACGGGTTGCGGGCGATCTTCGACGCATCGGGGGAACCGTTCGAGATCCCCGAGATTCCCGCACGCTTCATGTTCCAGGTGCCCGTCTACCGGCCCGGTCGTCGGGCATCCGGGGTGAAGGCGCCGCTGCTTGTCTGTCTGTGTGAGCGGGACAAGGTGACACCAGCGCGCAAGACAGCGCAACTCGCCTCCCGCGCCCCGCAAGGAGAAGTCAAGCGCTACGACGCCGACCACTTCGACATCTATGTCGGCGAATGGTTCGAGCGTGTCGTGGCTGACCAGATCGAGTTCCTCGAGCGGCACGTGCCGGTCGAGGCGACCGCCGTACGCTGACGGAACCAGGGAGCCGACGATGAAGCTGGCTGTCCATCTCCTCTGCCTCGCACTGGCCGCCACCCCGATGGCAGCGGCCGAGGACGGCGAGTACGCACCACTGGACCGGCCCGGCCCGGAGCTCAGCGTCCCGACCGCAGACCTCGAGGCGTCACTGGAGTGCCACGGCGATCCGAGCAGCGGCCCACGCGCAGTACTGCTCAGCCCGGGCACCAGCGTCACACCGAAGGAGAACTTCTCCTGGAACTGGCAGAACGTCTTCACCGACGAGGGCCGCTACTGGTGTGCGGTCTGGATGCCGTACAACACCTTCGGCGACATCCAGGTTGCCGGCGAGTACCACGTCCACGCGATCCGGACGATGTACGAACACACCGGTGAGCCGATCGCGATTCTGGGCCACAGCCAGGGCGGCATGAATCCTCGTTGGGCGCTGCGGTTCTGGCCCGACGTACGCCCGTTGGTCTCCGACGTCATCGGCATGGCGCCCTCCAACCACGGCACCACGATGCTGATGCACTGCATCGAAGGGGTCACCACCTGCCCTCCAGCAGTGTGGCAGCAGACCACGGGCTCGAACTTCATGGAGGCGCTCAACAGCCTCGCCGAGACCTTCGCCGGCATCTCCTACACCAACATCTACACCGCGCTCGATGCGGTGGTCCAGCCCACGAAGTCCTCCGGCCTGACCACCGGCGACGGGGAGATCTCGAACATCGCCGTCCAGGAGTTCTGCCCGCTCGATCCGTACGAGCATCTCCTGATGGGCACCGTCAGTCCTGCGGTTCACGCGCTGGTGATGGATGCGCTGCTCCACGACGGCCCGGCCAAGATCGATCGCGCCGACTCCAGCGCCTGCACCCGGCTGTCCATGCCGGGTGTCGACCCGACCTCGCTGGACTCCTACACCACGCCCCTGCTGGCACTGCCAACGTCGCTCAGCACCGTGCTCCCCTTCGTCAATGCCGCAGGCGCTCCGATGGTCGACGCCGAGCCCGCGCTGCGCTGCTACGTCCACGCCCGCGGCTGCGCGACCGCTGTCAGCACCGCCCCGACCAGCCGGTCGAGTGCCTCCAGCATCTCCAGGTCCCTGATCCCCGACAGCAGATAGGTCCCCAGCCGGCCATCGACATCGGGCGGCCCGGCATCGGCCCCTCATTCCCGGCCGTGCTGCAGGCGCAGGAAAGCGGCGCCGCCTTCGGCATCAACCCGGACAACGAGGTCTGCTACAGACTGGACTTCTTCACTCCGAGATGCGGGCCCTGATAACGCTCCACCGCAGCGCCGCGTTCGCCCACCTGAACTCCTCCTCCGGCGAACAGGCGATCAGCCCGTTCAGCACCCCACACGCTGCCGGCCGCCACCTCAGGGCCCCGAGACTCCGGACCACCTGGTCGCGCCGTCTGGCCGGCATCGGGCACCGGATCCCGCCCGCCAGGTGCCGCTCTCGCACCTCGTTCGCTCTAGCATGCCCGAAGGAGAAGCACCGCCGCCTTCGATCTACCGTCAGCCTCCCGCACCCGACGGGTCTTGCGTATTGAACGCTGCGTCGAAGGGTCCCCGTTCGGCCACCTTGACGGCGGTGAGCCGGTCGACCTCAGGAGCGACTCGGCGGAACAAGATGTCGAGGAGGGGTCGGGCGACAGCATGGAGGAGGTACTGGAGGCGCAGGGAACCGGGCACGAACACCCGTGCGCTGCGTCGCCGGACGCCACGGGCAAGAGTGTCTGCCGCTTCCGCGACGGAGTAGGTCTTGCCGACCGGACCCGGAAGCCCAGTGCGCATGTGCAGGAGGTCGGGGTGTTGGGCTTCTCCGGTGCGGACCATCGGCGTGTCGATGAACATCAGGTAGGCGACGCCTACATCGACCCCGACATGGGCGAGCTCAACCCGCACGACGTCGAGCAGTGCCTCGAGCCCAGCCTTGCTGGCTGCGTAGAACCCCTCTCCGGGGGGCGCCATGATGGCCGCCGCTGAAGCGACCCCGAGCAGGTAGCCCTTGCTCTCGATCAGGTGGGGGATGCAGGCGTGGATGAATCGCCAGTTCCCGGTCAGGTTGACGTCCAGCTGCCGGGCGAGCGCGTCGGGGTCCAGGTGGCGGGCCACGCCTACGGCGCCGATGCCTGCATTGGAGATGGCGACGTCGATCCGGCCGAAGCGGTCGACCGCGGCGGCGACGGCTGCCTGCACCGAGGCCTGGTCGGTGATGTCGCAGACGATTCCGACGCTTCCCTGGATCGTCTCCGTTGCCTGCAGCAGCGCCTGTTCGTTCCGGTCGAGCAGCGCGACACGGTGGGTGGAGGCCAAGCGTCTGGTCAACTCCAGTCCGATCCCGTTGGCTGCGCCCGTGACTACCGCGACGGGCAGTTGCTCCGACTCAGACATTGCGGGTCCTCCCTTGCCAGTATGGTTCGCGGAGATCCTTCTTGAGAACCTTGCCGTTCGCACTGCGAGGCAGGGACTCGACCAGCAGGACCGACTTGGGGGTCTTGATGCCGCTGAGGCGCTCGCGGCAGTAGGCGATCAGCTCGTCGTCCGTCAGCTCAGCACCCGGGTTGAGCTCGACGACAGCGGTGACTGCCTCGCCCCACTCATCATCGGGAAGTCCGATGACGGCGCAGTCCTGGACGGCAGGGTGGGTCCAGATCACCTGCTCTACCTCACTGGGGAACACGTTGAAGCCGCCGGTGATGATCATGTCCTTCTTGCGGTCGGTGATGTGCAGGAAGCCCTCGGCGTCGAGGAACCCCACGTCGCCGGTGTGGAGCCACCCGTCGACGATGGTCTCGGCGGTCGCCTCAGGTGCCTTGTAGTAGCCCTTCATCACCAGGTCGCCGCGGACGCAGATCTCGCCGGTCTCTCCGACCGGAAGCGGGTCGCCCCGGTGGTCGAGGATCTCGACTCGGATGAGTGGCGCGGGACGACCCGCAGCGGAGAGCCGGTCGTCGTCGGCGACCCTGCCGTCGATGAAGTGCTCCTCCGGGCGGAGGAACGCGATCCCGGACGGCGCCTCGGTCTGTCCGTACCCCTGGAACAGCACCGGTCCGAACACCTCGATGGCACGGCGGAGCTTCTCGGTGGACATCGGGGCGGCGCCGTACATGAGGTACTTCAGGGAGGAGAGGTCGCGTGATTCGATACCCGGCACCTCCAGCAGGCGGTAGATCACCGTCGGCGGCAGGAAGACCTCGGTCACCCTGTGCTTCTCGATCAGGTCAAGGAGCAGCAACGGGTCCGGGCGGGTCATCACAACGACTGTTCCGCCTCGGGCTGTGCACGGCAGGGTCAGGGTGCCGGCGGTGTGCGTCATGGGCGCCGCGACCAAGTTGACCAGAGGCTCATCAGCGCCGTAGGGGGCCGCGAGCATCAGATGGGCTGTGCTCACCGAGAGGCTGCGGTGGGTGTTCATCACACCCTTGGGGAGTCCGGTGGTCCCGCCGGTCGGCATGATGCCGGCGACCGCGTCCTGCTCCGGAGCGAACCGAGGAGGGTCGCTGGACACTCCGTCGGTGAACGTGCCGAGAGTCATCCCGTCGACCACGTCCACCCCTCGCTGGTCCGACCCGAGCGAGACGACCGTGGACAGCTGGTCGAGATCCGGCCGCAGCTTCTCCACCACGGGCAGGAAGACCTCGTGACAGAACAGCACCTCGCAGTCGAATGCGTGCAGCAGTCGCTGGATCTCCTCCGGTGGGTTGGCGGGGTTCACCGGCACCCAGGCCAGACCGGCACGCCACAAGCCCAGGACACACGCCCAGGCGACGGGGTCGTTCGGAGCCAGGACCGCGCCCTTGGTCTCGGGCGCGAAGCCCGAGCGGTGCAGGGCGTGGGCGACCCGACACGAGATCTCGCCGATCTCCTGGTAGGTGAAACTGCGGTCGTCGCTGATGAATGCCACCCCGTCCGGGTTGGCACGCCAACCGCGGTCGAAGAAGTCGGTGATGGCCATGGAGTGCGTCCTTTCGATGCTCCGCGTGGGAGTCAGTGCCGTGTCGTGCCGTTGCGGTGCAGGAGCGACGTCAGATAACCGAACTTCATCGACAGCAGGTGGTTCTCGCCGTCCTCGATCCGTGCCGCCCGTGCATCGCGGAACAGCTTCTCGACCGGGTACTCCTTGGCGAGGCCGTAGCCGCCGAACAGCTGCACGGCCTCGTCGGCCACCTCGAACGCCAGATCGGTGCAGGTGACCTTCCCCCCCGCGGTGAAGTAGGGGTGCTTGCTCGGCGACAGGAACGTGTAGTCGGTGGCACGTCGCGCCACGGCGCGGATGGTCTCGACCTTGCGTGCCATGTTCCCGAGCCGGTACTGGACCAGTTGGTGGTCGGCGAGCAGAGCGCCGCCCTGGCGGCGTTCGTGGACGTACTCCACGGCGTGCTCCAGTGAGGCGCGCGCCAGCCCGGTCATGACCTGGCCCATCGCCACCCCGGCGGAGGACCAGGTCGACGCATGCCCGGACCAGTAGCCGGCCTCCCGCGACAGCGCGAACCGAACAGGCACCTTGACGTTGTCGAAGAACACCTCACCCTGCGGGAGGGCCCGCTTGCCCAGCTTCTCCAGAGGCTTGCCACGACTCACGCCCGGCAGATCCAGGGGCACGATGACCTCGACGCCATGGGGGTGGCCCTCGGCGTCGAAGAACCCGTCACCGTAGTCCGCCGCGATCGTCAGCAGTCCGACCTGCGCAACCGGACCGTTCGACACCCAGGCGGAGGACTGGCCGTTGATGACGATGTCATCACCCTGCACCCGGGCGGTCAGGTTTCCTTTGTTGCCCTGGGCGGCCGACGCGTGG
This sequence comes from Nocardioides limicola, assembly GCF_016827675.1. Classification (GTDB taxonomy): domain Bacteria; phylum Actinomycetota; class Actinomycetes; order Propionibacteriales; family Nocardioidaceae; genus Nocardioides; species Nocardioides limicola. The sequence continues at coordinate 142,799 of NZ_JAERJA010000005.1, forward strand.
CGCTCCTGGGGGTAGAGCATCAGCCCGTCGGAGCCGCGGTCGGGCTGGGTGCCGATCCAGCAGCCGAGCTTGCCCTGGCACAGGTCGACCAGCTCCTGGCTCCCCGCCCGCTGGGCCAGCATCGCCGGGAAGGCGCCGACGCCCAATGACACCGCCAGTCCGGCATCACCCCAGCCGAGCTCCTCGACCGCCACTGCCTGGACGCGAGCAAGGACTTCGGGCGGCACCGAGTCGTCGGTCTCGTCGAAGGAGATGCCGGACGACGCGGCGGTCATCATGAACTCCCAGTAGGGCGAACCTTCGGCGACCGACTCCTCGGCGGTGAGTTTGTCGATCGCGATGCCGGCCGGCCGCATCACCTCCCGGGCGAACTTGTGGAGCCCCTTCTGAAGTGCTCGTTCCTCCTCGCTGAGCACCTCGAAGCCGGTGAGCTCGACGTGGGGCATCCCCGGGCGGGCGCTCTTCTCGGAGTGAGTGTCGACGGTCTGTGTCATGGCAGTCTCCCGTACCTAGTTGGCGGACGCGGCAGCCGCGATGGCCCCCGGCAGGTCCCGCTCGTCCTCGATCGTCTGCAGCTTCGCGAGCCCGGCCAGGTGCTCCTGCACCTCAGGCACGGACAGCAGTGCCTTCATGGCCGTGTTCTCGGAGGCGAAGCCGGCGAACTGGGCATCGATCGCGGCGTCGAAGATGTTCTTGAACACGTCGCTGACCGCGGCCACGGAGCCTGCCGACCGCTGCGCGATGTCGCGCGCGAGGCCGTCGACGTACTCACTGAGTTCGTCGGCCGGGAGCGCCCGGTTCACCAGGCCGTACGTCGCGGCCTCCTCGCCGGTGAAGTCCCGTGAGGAGAGGATGACCTCGCGGGCTCGGGCAGGTCCGATCTGCATGGCCAGCCGCACGGTGCCTCCGCCAGCCGGAAGGAAGCCGACGCTCGCCTCCGGGAAGCCGAACTTGCTGTCCGGCGTCGCGAAGCGCATGTCGGTGGCGAGCAGGAACTCGAGCCCGCCGCCGCGGCAGATGCCGTCGACGACACCGATCGTCACCTGCGGGAGTGTCTGCCACATGGTGCTGAGGGCCTGGACGACGTTGATGTCGTCGTACCTGCTCTGCGGGACGTCGGGGTCGCTCATCGCGCGGAACAAGTCGTTGAGTTCGAAGTGCGCGATGTAGAACTCCGGGTTCGCGCTGCCGAGGACCACGACTGCGGTGTCCTGGTCGAACACCAGCTTGCCGGCCAGGTCGAACAGCTCGCTCACCATCTCGATGGTCAGCAGGTTCAGCGGCGGGTTGTCGAAGTCGACACGGAGAACCCGACCTTCGCGTGTCAGATTCAGGGTGGTGTAGGACATCGTCGTTCTCCTTCTCGGATTGGAAGCGGCCTCAGGCGCTCAGGATGGTGATGGCGGCGACGGCTTCCTCGCCGGCGTACATGCCTCCGCCGTTCTCAGCGATGGCGATGCGTGCGTCGGGGACCTGTCGGGCCCCGCATTCGCCCCGCAACTGCTGGACGAGCTCGTAGATCTGGGCCAGTCCAGAGGCCCCCATGGGGTGTCCCTTCGACACCAGGCCGCCGGACGGGTTGACCGGGATGCTGCCGCCCAGGGTCGTGGCGCCGGACTCGGCGAACTTCCCGCCCGAGCCGATCTCGCACAGTCCCAACAGCTCTGTCTGCAGGATCTCGCCGAACGCCGACGCGTCGTGCACCTCGGCAACCGAGACGTCGTCCGGCCCCACTCCTGCCTGGTCGTAGGCAGCCAGCGCGGCTGCGCGGCTCACCGACCCCTCCCAGTCCGACAGTGATCTCACCGAACCGGTCCGCAGCGACGTGGCCAGGACGCGAACCGCCCGCCGCGACTGCAACCGGGCGAGCCCGGCTTCGTTGCAGACCACGGCCGCGGCTGCTCCATCGGTCAGCGGTGCGCACATCGGGACGGTCAACGGGTCCGTGACCAGGCGAGCGGCGAGGATCTCCTCCACGGACATGGCCTCGCGGAAGTGGGCCAACCGATTGTGGACCGCGTGGGCGTGGTTCTTGGAGGAGACGAACGCCAGTTGCTCCCGGGTGGTGCCGAACGTGTCCATGTGCGCCCGCGCCAGAGCGGCGTAGATCTCCATGAAGAAGCTGCGAGGCCCCTCGCCGCCATCGGCGTCTCCCCCCAGCTGGCGCAGGATATCGGCGACGCCGTCCGGGTCGTGTACGTCGACGCCGCCGTCGAAGACACTGAGCATCTTCTGCCTGTCCTCGATGTTCGTCTTCTCGGCGCCGACGGCCAGCACGATGTCCGCGGCTCCGGACGTCACGTGCAGGACGGCCTGGTGGAGCGCGGTGGCACCGGTGGCGCAGGCGTTCTCGACGTTCACCACCGGGATCGCCTCGAAGCCCATGCTTCGCAGCGCCATCTGGCCGCCCACCACGACCTGCCCCTCGAAGACCCCTTGGCAGGTGTTGCCGAAGTAGGCAGCCTGCACGTCTCGTTGGGCCAGGCCGGCGTCGGTCAGTGCCTCGGTCACCGCTCGTCGAGTGAGGTCCTTGACCGAGTGCTGGGGGTGTCTGCCGAAGGCGGTCATGCCGACGCCGACGATCCAGGCAGGAGTCATGGGCCGGTTTCCTCGGTGACATGGGCGAAGCCGTAGGACTCCAGCACCCCCAGGAGCTCGCGGTGGCCCAGGAGTTGGGCGGGCGATCGGAAGCCGGTGCCGTCGTAGGTGTTGCCCAGCAGTCGCATCGCGGCGTACGCCTGCATCAGCCCGGTCATCTGGTAGCCGGTGCTGCTGTGGATCACCACCCGGTTGGTCACGTTGTTGCCGCGCCCGGAGCACCAGTCGACGGACCGCTGGATCTGGCGGTTCTCCCGCGGCGGATCACTCGGTGTCAGCCCCGCCGCCATCCGGTCGAGGACCGGGTAGAGCTGGTCGTCCGGGATCCACTGCAGAGCCACCTTGAACAGCCGCTCGACGTCGAGGACTCGCTTCCAGATCTCCTGGTTCTGCATCGCCACGAACATCTTGCAGTTCCGGACGCGGCGGTCGTCGCGGAAGAAGACCGGCATCGCCGTGCCGCCCCAGTTGAGCCCCTTGACGACGTATCCCGTCCCCGGAACCACGAGGTCCTGGAGGGTGACGCCGTCGTACCTCTTGAGCGTTCCGTCCTCCAGGTAGTGCGCCTCTGCCCGGATCACGTCGAAGATCGACTGGGTGGAGCCGACCGTGGGGATCGCGTTGGCATAACTGCCCAGCTCGAGCGTGTCGATACCCGGTGTCTCCAGACAGATCCGGGCCAGGATGTCGTGCAGGGCGTACTGGATGGACATCGCCGAGGAGACCACACGACCGGACTCGGCGAACTTGGGCCCCCACTCGTCGAGCAGCCACAGCATGTGCTTCTGCTCACCCGCGGTGTCGAGATAGTGACACCCGGCGCGGTGAGCAGCCTCCACGACCGCCGGCGCATAGCGGAGGAACGGTCCGACCACGTTGCAGACGACCTGACGGCCCTCGAACAGCGCCGTCAGCGACTCGACGGACCCGTCGACCTCGGCGATCTCGTAGTCGGCGGTCTCGATCCCGGGGACTTTGTCCATGACGTCCTGGAGCTTCGCCTTGTTCCGGCCCGCCGCCACGAACGGGATGCTGTACTCGCGCAGGTACTCGGCCACCAGGCGGCCGGTGGAGCCACTGGCTCCATAGATCACAACCGGACGTTTGTCGTTCACGACTTGCTCCTCACTTCTGATGTGATGACCGCCACTGTTCCCTCGGTCGCCGAGGCGTTGCTTGCTCGTGTGTGCAGGGGTGCTTGCCGGTTTGCGCAAGCGCCTCATGGATCTCCTTGGCGGTCCGCCTGGCGGCACGGGGGTTGTCACGACGCGACGTCAGGTTCAACCTGTGGGAAAGCAGGAGTTGAGAGCCGATGGCGAGCACGACAACGTGGACGACCGAGGGAATGTCGACCCCCAGGGCATTGCGCGCGTGGACGGACAAGATGGCCGAGCTTCATCTCGCCTGGTCGCTGTCCTTCCCCACTGACCGCTTCGGCGCGCAGGTGCGCTACCGCAAGCTCGACGGCGCGACCATCACCGACTTCCGCGGCGGGGGGTTCACTGGCCAACGCGTGCCCGCGGAGGCGTCTGACGGGGAGATGATCGGCATCTCGGTCAACCTCGCCGGACGGGTCCTCTGCCGTCACTCAGACACCGACATCATGCTCGAGCCACACCAGATCCTGCTCTGGCACGGAGACCTGGCCCGTAGCTTCGAAGCCGTCGACCCGCATCACGAGCTCACAGTGCTGGTCCCCCGCTCCCGGGTACCGCAGCGGCTCGCCGAGGCTGCCGAGCACACTCGCTCAGCGGTTCATGCTGCGTCGGGCTGCGGCTTGGCGGCCATCGCCGCCGAACAGCTCCGAGCAATCGGACGCGAGCTGGACAACCTGAGCGAGGCAGCGATGGCGATTGCCACCCAGAGCTTCCTCGACACACTCGATTCCGCCCTGTCGCCCGTGGTTGAGCGACCCTCCCCGAACAAGCGTTCCGCGTTGCTCAGGCGGATCCGCCAACACGTCGAGCACAACCTCGACGACCCGGGCCTCTGCGCCAACTCGATCGCAGCCGCGCACGGCATCGCAGTGCGAACCCTGCATCTCGTGTTCGCCGACTCCGGCACAACCGTCGCCCGCTTGATCCGCGAACGGCGACTGCGCGCCGCCTACCGAGACCTGGCTCGTGCCGGCCACCACGCAACAGTCACCGAGGTCGCCTATCGCTGGGGATTCAGCGACTCCGCGCACTTCAGCCGATTGTTCAAGAAGGAGTACGGCATCACCCCCAGCAGCCTGCTCACCCGTCCCGGCGGGCTTGAACAGTCAGAGTGGCCGGAGGTTGGATCCGGCGAAGACCCCCGTCTGCCCTGGTCGAGCTCGGCAATCGGGCGGCTGGCTTGACCTGCACCAGACTGAGCGATGACGGATCCGCAGAGCCGCGGCGACGGTGAGCGATCCTCGATGGGCATGTGAGACTCACTCTGGAGTGTCCAGATATCCGTCGCCCCACGAGCACGCTTCCGCCGGGTCAGTCAGGATTGGAGAAGCGGTCGAGACAGCGCCGTGACAGTGGCGACGACCTCGTCGCGGGAGGGCGGCTCGTCGAGGCTGAGCGCGGCCGCCAGCACCGCCCGAAGGGCTCCGATGATGGCCGCGCCGACCAGATCCGGGTTCACCGTGTCGGGCAACTCCCCGGAGCTTTGACCCTTGCGAATGTTCTTGGCCGCCATGTCGGCGTGCTGACGGGTGCGTTCGGCATCGACCCGAGTGGCGGCCGCATCGTGCAACAAGCCAGACGCCACCCGCCTTCCCAACGGATGGTCGTAGAGGAACGCGACCTCCTGCTCGATCCGGAGAGCCTCCCGGTCCAACCAGCCCGCGTCCGTGGCGAGGTCGGCCAGGAAGACCGCTTGGTCGTAGTCGTCGTAGAAGCTGCTGACGACGGCCTCGACCAGACCCGCCTTGTTGCCGAAGTACCGGTGGATCACGCTCTGGGCCACACCGGCGGCAGCCGCGACGTCGGCAATCTCGAGGGTGCCGTGCTGGCGGAGCTGCTCCTGGGCTGCGGCGAGGAGGCGGGCGCGGGTTGCCCGCCCTTTCGCGGTGACGCCGGGCTCGCGAGCAGTCGCGGTCGTGGTCGCGTCGGTTTTCGCGGTCATGGCCTAAGGCTAGGGCGTGATCACGTGTTCGGGGTTCGGCCGCCGCTCGGCAGGGGCCTGGCTGTAGTCACCGAAGAGGCCGTCGCGTTCGGTGATCACGGAGCGAACACCTTTGGATTCAGCCAGCTCCACGAAACGCCGCGCTTCGGGGGTGTTGCGCATGAGGCCGTCCAGGATCGGGCCCAGGATCTGGGTGGAGGCCATGCCCATGTTGTCGTAGGCCTGGTTGACGATCAGCTTCATCGCGGAGAGCTGAGACAGCGGGATCTTGGCAAGTTTGTTCGCAAGGTCGGTGACGGTGTCCTCCAGTTCGGCGAAGGGGACCGACTGGTTGACCAGGCCGATCTCGGCCGCCTCGACGCCGGTGAGCGCCGCTCCGGTGAGTGCGTACTCCTTGGCCTTGGTCAGCCCGAGCCGATAGAGCCACATGCCGGAGAGGTAGGAACCCCACATCCGGCTGTACGGCGTCCCGATGACCGCGTCGTCGCTCATGATCACCAGGTCGGCCGACAGCGCGAAGTCGCTGCCGCCACCCACACACCACCCGTGCACCTGGGCGATCACCGGCTTCGGGGAGCGCCATACCGACATGAACTTCTGGGTAGGCGCCACCTGGGGAGCCGTGGAGTAGACGAAGTCCTTGCCGGGGTCCCACTCCCCATCGGTGGTGATGTGTTCGTCCCAGTGGTGGAACCCACCACCGAAGTTGTACCCGCCGCAGAAGGCCCGGCCGGCGCCGCGCAGCACGATCACCGATACCTCGGGATCCTTCGTCGCGATCGCGATGGCCGCGTCCACCTCGTCCGGCATCGGCGGAACGATCGTGTTCAGTTCCTCGGGCCGGTTCAAGGTGATGGTCGCGATGCCGTCCTGCGCGGAGTAGAGGATTGTCTGGAACTCGGTCTCGACTGTGCTCTGGGTCATGCCCTGGAGCATGGACGAACCAGAACCAGATGTCAAGAAGTGACTTCACTTCTTGTTTTTCCTCCTGAGCATCAGCCGGTGTCGCCGAGGCTGGCTTCGAACAGCGCCACGGTACTGACGATGTGGGACTCCATAGCGACCCGCGCGATGTCTGCGTTGCGCGAGCGGATCACGGTGCGGATGACGTCGTGGTCGTGGTTGCGGTGGTGAAGCGAGTCCGACAGGGGCTGCGGACCCCCGATGGTGCTGATGAAGAAATCCGAGAGATCCCACATGCGTTCGCTGAGGTCGGCCATCACCGGCGAGTGCGCCATCCGGTGGATGACCAGGTGGAACTCCCGGTTCTGGAACCGGTAGCCCCGCGAGCGTTCCCTCGGGTCAGCGAGCTCCTTGAGCTCCTCGATGCGCTGCCAGGCCGCGTCCATCTCGGCGAGCTGGTCCTCCGACCTTCTCGACGCCGCGGCGGCGGCGATCTCACCCTCGAAGCGACCGAACAGATTGAAGAAGTCCTTGATCTCCTGCACCGAGTAGTGCGCCACGCGGCAGCCGCTCTGGGGGACGATCTCGACGATGCCGGTCGCCTCGAGCCGGCGCATCGCGTCCATCACCGGCTGCTTGCTGACCCCGAACTCGGCCTTCACCTCTTCGATCGAGATCCGAGACCCGACCGCGTAGTGGCCCGAGAGGAGACGATCGCGGAGCTCGTCGAGGACGACCTTGCCCAGTCGCTGCCCGGAGCGGACGGTGAAGGCGGGTTCAGACACAGGGGGCTCCTCGGAACGGGGGAGGGATCCGAGTCTAGATGCCGCAACCGCCCTGCCCGGGCTACCGCGGGGTTCGGGCTTCGACACGGGGTTGCTACTGGTGGACATCCGTGTCTCCGATGGGTCTGGTCGGCCCGCGGCCGGGTCAGTCGAGGGTGACGGTGGTGAGGGCGAATCCGGCGATGAGCTCGCGGATGGGGCGGTAGTAGCTGTAAGTGACGGAGTACTCGCCGGCGGCGCCGAGTGCGGCATAGCCGGCGATCCACGTGCGGACCTCGTGGGACGAGTTGCCGGCGATCCGGGTCATCTCCTCCGGCCTCCACGCGTCGAGCGGGGTGAGGTCCCCGGAGGCGAGGATCCGCATCAGCTCTTGGTCCCACTCGGGCGCGAGGTCTTGGATGGTGGCGGTGCCGGCGGCAAAGTCGCGGGCGGCGTCGATGACGCGCTGCTGCCGGGCGACGCGTGCCTCGGGCGAGGGTGGGCCGGCTTGTCCGAGCAGCATGCGGCGTTGGTCGCTGGTGGCGGTGGCCAGCCGCGGGACCGGCGGGTCGTGGGAGAGGCCGCCGGAGGAGATGAGCAGCACCTTCTTGTCCAGCGTGGTCAGGTGGCGGCCGACCGCCTCGCCGAGCAGCCGAACCCGGTTGAGGGGGGTGAACGGCGGCGCGACGGAGTTGATGAAGATGGGGATGAGGGGTTTGGTCGTGATGTCGCCGTAGAGGATCTCCATGGGTTGGACGGCGCCGTGGTCGACCTCCATGTCCAGGGAGACGGCGAGGTCCACGCCGTCGGCGATGACGGCCTCTGCGAGGTTGCGGGCGAGGTCTTCGGGGACGTCGAGACGGGCGGCCTGGGAGCCGTAGTCGCCGATGCTGGTGGCGGCGTATCCGATGCAGAAGGCCGGCATGAGGCGGTAGAAGAACCCGTTGTAGTGGTCCGGCCCGAGGTTGACGACCAGGTCTGGGTCGAAGTCGTGGACGAACCGCCTGGCCTCGGCGAACGCCGCCTCCAGCTCGCCGGAGACGTCCTCGGGGAGGTCGGCGTACTCCAGCAGGGGACTGTGGCTGGTGGCCAGGAGGGCGAGCGTCATGAGGTCGCCTCCTGCGCCGCCTGGCCCCGTCCGAGGAGGAAGTCGAGTTGGGTCCGGTTGAAGGTCTCGGCGTCCTCGTACTGGGGCCAGTGGCCGCAGTTCTCGATGACCTCAAGCCGCCCATGGGTGAGGAGGGAGGCGATCCGGCGGCCTTCGTCGACGGGGCCGGAGGGGTCCTTGCTGGTCCAGATGACCAGGGCGTCGGCCTTGATGGCGCGCAGGTCGTCGTCGGTGATCATGTTGCGTCTGCGGGTCTCGAGGTCCTGCAGCGCCATGTTCATCTCGCAAGCCTTGAGCCAGTCGGGCTGCTGGAAGATGGCCTGACGGGTGCGGATGAGGTCGTCAGTGACCATGGTCGGGTCGGCCATCAGCCACTCCAGACGTGCCTTGACCCGCTCCCAAGAGGGATCCTTCGCGGCCTCCATCGACAGGGTGTACAGGCGCTCCATCACCGTGGGGTTGGCCATGGTGCCGCCCATAGTGTTGAGCACGATCTTCTCCACCCGCTCGGGATGGAGTCCGGCGAACCGAGCGGTGACCCATCCGCCGAGCGACTCGCCGCTGAGGTAGGCCTTCTTGGCGCCGAGGGTCTCCAGCACGTGGTTGATCTGCTCGATGTAGTGCGGGATCTCCAAAGGGTGGTCGGGCTTGGTGGAGTAGCCATGCCCGATGAAGTCGATGGCGTAGGTGTTGAAGTGCTCGGCGTGTGCGGCGAGGTTGCGGACATAGGCCTCGGCATGGCCGGTGATGCCGTGCAGCAGGAGGAGGAGCGGCTTGGAGTCGTCGCCGGCGTGGAGGTAGCGGGTGCGGAAGGGACCAGCCTGCAGGTAGCCCTGGGAGAACTCGACCTGAGCCAGGTCGCTCCACACGCTGGTGTATGGACGGGTCGGCGCCGAGGTCGCGATCGTCGTCGGGGTAGTCATGGGGGTTCTCCTGAGGCGTCTTGTTCTGCTCGGTGTGCGGGTCAGGCGTCGGTCGTGTCAGGGCTGTGCATGGGGACGGGGATCTCGACCGAACGGATGCTGTACTCGAGTCGGCCGGCGGCGGGGTCGTCGGCGTTGGCATCGGCGAGGCCGTTTGGGCGGTCAAGGACTCTGCACAGCGCGGTCTCGAGGAGCTGCAGGGCTTCGTCGGCGTCCCAGACCTCGGCGTTGTGCCGCCAGGCGATGTAACCGTCGGGGCGGACCAGCAGGGCACCGGCCTCGGGGATCTCGCGGATCCGTTCCCAGTAGCCGTACGGGTCGATCGTGCCGTGCTCGCCAATCACGACAGTGCGCAGGAACGGCAGGCGGGACTTCCCGGCCGCGTGCTTCCAGGCCGCACCGGCGATGCCGGTCAGCAGGGTCATCTGGCCCTTGCCGGTGACGTCGAGGGTGGAGATCCGGCGGCCGTCAGGCCCGACGAGCCAAGCATGCGGAAGCTTGGCGCCCGGTCGGGTGGTGGCCTGGAGGTAGAGCCCGCGATGTCTGGGCCACTCTTCCTCTCCCACGGACGGGTCGGGCAGGACGGCGCTGGATTCGTAGCGCTGGTTGAGCTCGACGCCATGGGCGTTGAACTCAGTGTCCTTCATCTCCAGCGCCGCGTACAGCCCCTGGCGCAGCGCCACGCCCTCCGGGCTGGCGGCCTTCAGTTTGGCCAGTCCGGCGGCGACCGGATCGTCGGCGGTGTGGTCGAACCACTCGCGGAGCGCGGCGTAGTCCTTGCGGGACTGGTTGGCTCGGGCCACGACCTGCTTGCCGACCGGGACCCGCTCATCCGAGTAGGACTCCAACAAGCCGGGGCCGGCGTAGCCCTTGACTGCGAACGCGACCTTCCAGGCGAGGTTGAAAGCGTCCTGCATCGAGGTGTTCGACCCCAGCCCGCTGCTGGGCGGGTGACGGTGGACGGCGTCGCCACCACAGAGCACCCGGCCCAAGGAGTAGCGGGTGGCGTGCTGCTGGTTGACGTACCACAGGGACTTGCTCACGATCTCGGGCTCGACCGACGGGTCGCCGACCAGGGTGCGGATCTGTGCGATCACCGTCTCGTCTGACAGGTCCGGTTCACCGGCGGCCATGTCGAATCCCCACCCGGCGATCCACTCCTCCCACGGGCGGATCGCGCGCAGCAGGCCCATGCCGATCTCGCCGAAGCCGGCCTTGGAGTTGAAGATCCAGTACAGGACGCTGGGACGGTGCTCAACGTATCGGGTCAGGTCGGCGCGGAACCGGATGTAGGCGGTGCCGGCGCGGGCGAGCTCACCCTTGAGCGGGAGGCCGAGCTGCTCGACGATGCGGGAGCGGGCACCGTCGAACCCGAGGAGATAGCGAGCGCGCTGGGTGAAGACCTGGCCGGTGCGGCCGTCCCGCAACCGGACCGTGACGCCGTCGGTGTCCTGGACGTGGTCGAGGTACTCGGTGTTGAAGCTGATCACCGCGCCGCGTGAGGCGGCCGCGTTGATGAGGATGGGCTCCATCTGCGGCTGCGGGAGGTCGAGCATGGTGCACGGGCTCCCCTTGAGGTAGTCGCCGTGGCGCAGGTCCCCGGTGCCCCAGGTCTGCAGCCGGACGATCTCCTCACCCGCCAGACTGGTTGTGAAGAGCGTGTCGCCCATCTGGTCCCAGGGCGTGGCCTGGCTGCAGGCCTCCTCCTCGAGCCCGAGGTCGCGCAGCACCTCCACGGCCCGTTGGTTGGTGATGTGGGCACGCGGGCCGTTGGCGACCCAGGGGAAGACCGTGACCGCGTGCACCCGGACTCCGTAGCTCGCGAGCGCGGTGGCAGCGACGCCACCCGCCGGCCCGAGGCCGACCACGACCACGTCGGTGTCGAACCCGTTCGAGTCACGGTGGAACGGCTCGAACATCGGGGCCGGAAGCGAGTTGTTCATCAGAGGACCTCTCTTGCGCGTGAGCGACCTGTACGTCGGAAATGACCGACATCACTACCACTAGCACGCTAGTTGCTCCGGAAGCAACCTTCGCGGAGGTGAGCAAACAGCGCGCACTTCGCCTTGAATTGGCGGTTTGGGGTGGTGGCGACCGCAGGATGTGGCTATTGTCAGTGACAGACTAGCAGGTCAGTTTGGGTCATCCCGTCATCAAAGGAGTCCTCCATGGAGCTGAACACATCCACCACGGCGTTCCTCGCCTGCCACTTCGAGAACGACGTCGTGGGCGCCGAGGGCGCGTTCGCGCCCTTCTTCCGCGCGGAGATAGAGCGCCGCGGTGTGCTCGGGGTCGCCAAGCGGCTCCTCGATGAGGCGCGGGCCGCCGGCGTCCAGATCGTCTACACGCGCGTCGCGTTCCAGGAGGGGCACAGCGACCTGGTCACCAACATCCCGCTGCTGGGCGTCGTCGCGCAGCAGGGCAGCCTGCTCGACAACACCCCCGCTACCGAGATCGTTGACGAGCTCAAGCCCGAGATCGACGACTGGATCGTCACCAACCCCAAGGTCAGCGCCTTCGCCTCCAGCGACCTCGACGAGCGCCTGCGCGCCGCCGGCATCGACACCGTCGTTGTGTTCGGCGTCGCGACCAACCTCTCGGTGGAGAGCACCGGCCGCGCGGCCGGCGACCTCGGCTACCGCGTGGTCGTCGTGGATAACGCCTGCTCAGCAGCCGCTCCCGAGGCCCACGATGCCACCATCGCCTCCTTCGGCCTCCTCGGAGAGGTCGCCTCCGCCGACGACGTCATCGCCGCCCTCTGACCTTCTGGCTCTCCCGGCCCCAGGAGCACCCCTGAGGTTGCGATTCACCCGCGCGCCGGATCCATCAGGTGAGCTGATCTGGAACTTGCCAGACCGGAGGTCGATGGGCGGCCGACGTAGCCGCCGCCACACCCCAATGTCCCGCTGTCGCCCCGTCAGCTGACAGGGCCTCAGCGGCTGCGACCCGGCGGACGGGTCGGTCAGAGATGCTCGAGCCGGGCCTGGCGCGGGACGTTGCCGAGCTTGCCGGAGTGGAAATCGCGGAACGCCTGCTCGATCTCAGCGCGCGTGTTCATGACGAACGGCCCGCCCATCGAGACCGGCTCGCGGATCGGCTCGCCGCTGTAGATCATCACCACGCTCGGCCGGTCGCTATCGCCGGTGGCCAGCGCCATCGCCGAGATGTGAGCGCCTGGCACCGGGTCGGACCAGGCGATCTGGCCAGCGCTGACGGCGCGACCCCCGACGGTGACCTGGCCCGAGAGGACGTAGAAGAAGGCTCGGTCGCGGCCCGGCAGCAGGTAGTCGTGCCCGCGGTTCGGCTCCAGAGTGAGCAGCGATCCAGAGATCGGCCAGTTGACCTGCGCAGCACCGGAGGTGCCCTCGACGTCTCCTGCCACCAGGTCGATGCGGACGCCGTCGCGTTCGATGACCGGCCGACTGCCTGCGGGCAGGTCCTGGTAGCGGGTGTCGACCATCTTCATCTCACCCGGCAGATTGACCCACAGTTGCAGGGTGTGGGCCCGCTCATTGCGGAAGGCCAGCTCGCGATGGATGATCCCACGCCCGGCAGTCATCCACTGGACATCGCCCGTGGTCAGTGCCCCAGCATTGCCCAGATTGTCACCGTGCTCGAGGACCCCGTCCAGGACGAGAGTGACGGTCTCGAAGCCGCGATGCGGGTGCCACTCGAATCCGGGCGAGGAGAACCAGTCCTCGCTGAGCAGCAGGAACGGGTCGGTCGCGGTCGGGTTCAGCGGGGTGATCACGACGTTGCGATCGTCGACCTGAGCGTCGCCACCTAGGTGGGTCGCGTTCTCGACGCGGGCCAGGATGCGCCGCGTGGGGCTATCCTCTGCTGCCATGGTTGTTCGCCTCTGGGCGAGATGGGGTGGGTGAGGGGTCGGCAGCGACAGGACTCAACCCCAGATCGCGACGGCCTGGACCGTGACGAACCCGCCGGCGACCGCCAGCGCGATGAGAGCAGGCACCGTCGCCTTGACCCCGTCACGGAATCGCACGTGGAAGCCGACGGCGCCGAGCATCAGGGCGACCACGGCTATGCCGGCGGCCAACCCGAGACCGTTGACCCAGATGCCGACGACGATCCCGATCGCCGCTGCGACTTCGGCGAAACCGATGAGTCGGTAGCGACTCCAGGCAATCGAGAAGTGGTCGGCGGACTCACGCATCGCAGGTTGACCGCTGACCTTGCTGATGCCTGCACCGAGGAGCAGGAGAGCGATCAAGGCACCGAGCACCAGGAGCAGGATCTGAACAGTGGACATGGAGGCTCTCCTCGCTTGAGTTGATGTGTCACCTCAAGCGTACCCGATCAGGGTGACATGTCAACTCACCCATTGGTAAGGTCGCCCGCATGACACGGAGCGCAGAACGGCTGAGCGAGTCCGAGATGATTGCCTGGCGGACCTTCATGGAGATGCAGGAGGTGCTGCGAGGTCGGATGGAGCAGCAACTGCAGGCCGACAGTGGTCTGTCGAGCACGGACTACACCGTGCTGGTAGCGCTCTCCGAGGAGCCCACCGGCCAACTGCGGGCGGTGAACCTCGCCCAGCGGTTGCAGTGGGAGAAGAGCCGGCTTCATCATCACCTGACCCGGATGTGCCAGCGTGGCCTGGTCGAGCGCCGCAGTGGCGAAGGGCGCAGCTCTCTGGGCGCCATCACCCCCGAGGGTCTCGCAGCTCTCCAACTGGCCGTCCCCGCGCACACCCGCGAAGTGCGGCGGATGGTGTTCGACCGACTCAGTGAGCAACAGGTCCAGCAACTCACTGACATTTCGCGCGCCATCCTCGACGGCTTCGACCGCGACCTCCCCAGCTGAGCGGGCATCGAGCGGATCGCGCGGCATCCAGGCGGGATACTGAGGCGGGCAACTGCTCGGGCGCCACGTCAAGGAAGGCGGCGAGCGTCTGCAGTTCAGCGACGTTGAAGGGCGCGTGGCCTGGAGCCGGCGACTCATGGCGCCCTGCGAATCTGCTCATGACAACCGACCTACACGCCGAGTCGCGGGCGGAAGCCGTCGCGCGGCGCATTCGCGGGCTCATGGGCGAGCAGCGTGTCAGCGGCCCGGCAGGTTGCGGGGGAGGCTCCGATGTCCGTGGTCTTCGGTTCCTGTTCCCAGTCTCCGGTACCAACGTTGCGCGCCAGTAGGGATTCGAACCCAAACCTTCTGATCCGTAGTCAGCGGGCATGGGCCCCGGCCGATTGAGAAACCGGGCCTGTCGCTCGCTCAGCCGGTCCGCTTCTTCACCCACTGCGCGGTGGTGTCGACGAGGCGTGCGACGGTGGGACTGTCGTAGCGAGCGACGTCCCCGCTCGCGGCCGCCTCGGCGATGGCGGCGGGCAACCCTGCCGCTTGCCGTTCGATCTCGGCACGGAGCCAGTCGGCGTCCACGTGCAGGGCCGACCCGGCACGGGCCCAGGTGCGGAGGTTGATGGCGGTCGCCCGGAAGGCGCCTTCGACGCTCATTGACAACTCGGTGCCGGTGCCGTCGGCGTACGCGAGGTGACTGTTGAGGTCGTACAGCGGTGCGAGGCGAGCAGTGTCGCCGGACAGGAGCAGCGAGTAGTTGCGAGCGTGGGCGTCGGTGCCGCAGGTGAGCCAGTTGAACACCAGTGCCTGCGCGAACCGCTGGTTGTCGACGTCGGGGTCGCTGCTGACCCGGCGGATGAGGTCGGCGACGCGGGCCGCATTGGGACCACCTTGGGTCTCGTATCTGCGGCCGGGCCACTCCGCGAGCGCCTGGCACATGTCTTCCTGGTGCACGCGCAGGTACCGCTCGTTGCGGCGTACGCGGTCGTAGCGGGTGACGACGACGGCGCGCTCGTCGGCGAACTCCTCGACGGCAACCCGGGCGGTGGGCAGACCGAGGGCGGTGGCGGTGCGCATCGTGACGGCTTCGACGAGGTCCTGGTCGTCCCTGCCGGGAATGGCGGGCTTGATGATGTGGGTGGACGGGACGGCGCCGGACGGATCGCTCCAGCAGTCGTCGGCGCGGTGCAGCGCGATCTTGGCCTGGGCGCCTGCGAGTGAGAACTTTCCGATGGTGCTGTCGTCGAGGTTGACGGGCAGGTCGGCCTTGGCGCGGCGCAGCATCTCGGCGACGTCGGAGGCGGCGAGTGGCGCGAGGACGCCGTGGCCGGTGAGGACGTTGTCGAGCCGGTCGGGGCGCACGAACTGGGCGGCGCCTGCGACGTCCTCGCCGACGTGACGCAGGAGGGCGAACGCGCTGTTGTCATCAGCGATCTTGAAACGGCGACGCCACTGACGCAGTGTCTCGGGGCGGTCGGGCAGCAGTCCGTCGAGCCACGGCTCCAGCGCATTGCTCCGGTACCGCTTCCTCCGGTCAGCCATCGACACCGACAACGGCGTCGGGACGGTGGTCGAGTAGAGCAGCCGGACGGCCTTCTTGCCGGTGCGCTGGACATCACCGATGACGCGGCCGTTCATGACCACGTGCAGGAGGTAGTCGTCTTCGGGCTTGGTCATGAAAGGTCATCCAGGAGTTCGTCCAGGTCGACGAGGTCGCCGTCAGCGGTGTCGGCAGCAGCCTGGTCGGCGGCGCTGGCGGTGAGGCTGACGCTGACGCCGAGGGCGGCGGCGACGCGCATGACCATGTCGAGGGGGGCGGTTGGCTTGTCGCCCATCTCGAAAGCATTGAGCCACTGGCGGCCCACGCCCGCGATGTTCGCGAGGGCAGATTGCGTGATGGCCTCGGCAACGCGGACATTGCGCAGCGCAGGGCCGAGATCGCTAGCCCGCTCCACCCGTACTGTCGTCATACGACGACAATAGCAGGTGTCGCCGTTCGGCGACGTCGCAGTCGCGATGATGTTGTGCCCGAGAACGATCAAGCCGCAGGTCAGCGGGCTGACCTGCGGCTTGATCGATTTGCGCGCCTGTAGGGATTCGAACCCCAAACCTTCTGATCCGTAGTCAGATGCTCTATCCGTTGAGCTACAGGCGCCCGTCACGAGGACCTGTAGAGAATAGCGGACCCGGCTGCCGCCCTGAAATCGGCCGACCAAGTAGCCTGCCACTCATCGACGCCACAGACGACCGCCACCTCCTGGAGACCGCCGCAGCGGGGCTCTTCGAAGCCGCCGTGCTCACCGGCGGACTGGCACCCGACGATCCGCGGATCCTGCCGGGGGGTGAGTTGCACGCCGCCTTCGGGCTGCTGCAGAGGCTCGAACTGCTGCACACCGAGGAGTCGGGGCGGCACCTGCCGGTCGATCCGGCGATCGTGGCGGCACGGGTGGTCACCCCGATGAGCCGCCAGGGAGCCGAACTCCTTCAGGAGTCCGCCCGGTGGACCACCGCCTTCCAGCACCTCGGCCAGCTGTGGCGTCGTACGCCGGGCTATGCGCACGACGCCATCGCCGAGGTGCGCGGCATCGAGGAGATCAACCAGTACATCGGCGGCCTCGTCGCCGAGGCGAGCACCGAACTGCTGACCGCTCAACCCCAGGCCGGACGGGAGCCCAAGCACCTCAAGGCCGCGGCCAAGCGGGACGGCGAAGCGATCCAGCGCGGGGTGACCATGCGCACCCTCTACCAGCACGCCGCGCGGCACCACCAGAGCACCGTCGAACACGTGAACACGGTGACCCGGCTCGGCGCTCAGGTGCGCACCCTGGACGAGTTCTTCGACCGGATCATCATCATCGACCGACGGATCGCGATCGTCCCGGCCCTGGACCGCAACAACGCGATGGTGGTCCGGGAGCCGTCACTGGTCTCCTACTTCGTCTCCATGTTCGACCGCAGCTGGGCGCGCGGCCGTCCCTTCCTCGGCGACGACGACCCGACCCGACCCAGCATCGCCGACGAGCAGCGTGAGATGACGATCCGGATGCTCCGGGCAGGGCATTCGGACTCCACCAGCGCCAAACGCATGGGCGTGAGCGTGCGCACGTACGCCGGCTATGTGGCGGACCTCAAGGCCGAGCACGGCACCGAGACCCGCTTCCAGCTGGGCTTCGAACTGGGCCGTCGCCGCAGCGACGACTGATCAGCTCGTTTTGCCCCAACCGGTGTCGTTGATGCTGAAGTGCGGGATGTCTGGTGCGATCAGCTCGAAGCCCTCAGAGTCTGACGCGACCACGAGTGGCGCTTCGACTGAGTCCTCCGGAGCCGACAGTTCGGCACCGTAGGCAGGGACTCCCAGACCCCACCCCAAGAGCACCGCTGCTACGACCGTGACCATGCGTTGACGAATACTCATGGGTTCGTCCTCCTTGTACCCCAGAACCCCAAGTGGCCCCCGGAGAAATCTCCGGAGGCCACTCAGTATGGCGGAGGCGGCGGGATTTGAACCCGCGAGAGGGGATTACCCTCAACCCGCTTAGCAGGCGGGCGCCATAAACCGGACTAGGCGACGCCTCCTCGCGCAGGCAAGGCTACAAGCCCGGCCGGTCGGCCGCCCAATCCGCCCCGCGTCAGCCGTTCAGACGGCGCAGTCCGTGGCCGCGCTGCAGGTGCTCCTGGAGCTCGCGGACGAACTTCTCCCGGTTGATGCCGAGCACCTCCACCGGGATGGTGGTGGCCGACCCGTTGCGGAGCCGGAGCACCACCACGGGCGAGTCGGCCAGGGTCCGGGTCACCGCGTCCTCGACGTCCTTCCAGCGGCCCTGCTTCACGCCCGCGCCACGCACGAACCGGACCCGATAGCCGGTGTCGGTGAACCGGACGACGTACGCCTTCCGGGTGAACCAGAACCCCAGGCCGGCCACTGCCAGCACCCCGGCGGCGAAGATCGCGGGGACCAGGCTCCCGGACAGACCCCACAGGTCGACGAGCACGGTGAGCACGAAGACCAGCACTCCCAGCAGCACGAGCGAGACCCCCAGCATCCGGGCGGCCAGGGCGGGCGAGAGTCGGTAGTCGGAAACCACCCCCCGATTGAACATGACCCGCCGCCAACCTCGCCAATCCGGGGCCGTGATCCCCTTGCCGGAACGGTGTGCTGCGCGCCACACTCAGAGACCCAGCAACCAAGGAGGCCGTCGTGCCCACGTCAGCCCAGACCCAGACCGCGCTGGCCAGCCTGCGCGCGGCGCTCGAAGCTCCCCGCACCGACGGCCCTGCCCTGGGCAACTGGCGGTGGACCGTGCGGCGGCGTCTGGCCGAGGTCCGCGACGTGTTGGCCCTGGAGCGGGCCACCACCAAGGACGGCTGGCTGGCCGCCCGATCAGGGACCGTGCTGCGCGAACGGAACGCGTTGCTGACCCGGGTCGCCGCGATCGCCCACGACGTGCTCGACAACGCCGATGTGGAGGACGTCCGCACCGAGATCCTGCGGCTGCTCGGCGACATCAACCACCACCTGCAGCGGCTGACCGATCTGGCCTATGACGACGTCGAGATCGAGCTCGGTGGGTCGGAGTGAATAGACTCCTCCCGGGCACATGCCCAAGGAGGGGTGCCGGAGTGGCCTATCGGAACCGCCTTGAAAGCGGTCGTAGGGAGACCTACCGCGGGTTCGAATCCCGCCCCCTCTGCCAGTAGGACCCGCTCACTGCAGCGGGCGGTACCTCGGTGGCTCGGGCCGCAGCGCGGCCGCCTCCTCCGCACGCCGGGCGCGGCGCCCCCGGGAGCCGGTGAGCACCAGGTCGGCGCGGATCACCGCATAGCCGATCAGCATCCCCAGCGCCAGGCTGTAGCCCTGCATCAGCAGCGCCTCCCCCATCGAGTACGCCGGGTTGACCAGGCCGTGGCCCACCGGCGTGGTGGCCGCCACCCCGAAGGCGCACACCCACCAGCCCTGACGCCGCCGGGCCCGCATATGCGCACCCCACATCAGCGCCGGGATCCCGAGCAGCACCTCCAGCGGCCGCGGTGCGGCCCCGAAGACGTCCCGGGTCCAGCCGAGGGCGGTGGCTGCCTGCTCCAGCATCCCCTCGCTGCCGTAGCGGCGGAGCAGTTCGGTGTAGGCCAGGCTGACCGCCACCACCGCACTGCCGACCAGCACGATCACCAAGCCACGGCGCCCCAGCCCGTGGAAGCCGGCCCCCAACCGGAACACGAACGCCAGAGCGGTGACCAGCGCCAGCGCCAACGTCACGTACTCGTACCGGGTCTGCGAGAGCAGCGGTGAGAACCCGAGCGCCGCCATCCCGCCGATCGCGGCGACCGACATCGCGATCACCACCTCCCGCACGGCATGCAGCGTCCGCACGCTGGGCTCGGTCACCATCACCGCCAGTACCGCGGCGACCACGGTGGTCAGCACGGCGGTGCCGGTGCGCAGTGGCTCGGAGTCCACGAATCCGACCGCCGAGGTAACCACCAGCGCCGTCGCTGCCAAGGGCAGGGGGCGGGCGCCGGTGCGCGCGGCCAGAGCACCGACGTACGCGGTCGCGATCAGCACCGAACCGGCCAGGGACAGTTCGGCCGGCACCTGGTCGAGCCAGACACCGGTCAGCAGGACCAGCCCGGCGGTCACCATCAGCAGCCCGAGCGCGAGCACGCCGTTCCTGGCCAGCCAACTCCGCCAGACCTGTATGCGTGAGGGGCTGGGCGTGCGGCTGGGCGTGCGGGTGGCCTTGCGGGTGGAATTGCCGGTGGACGTGGGGCCGGGCGTGTTCGTGGAGGTCGGCTGCTCAGCGGCCGGGGCCGGGTTCCGCGGCGGGCTGGGGGTCGAGGCGCGCCACCGGGACCGCTTGGGTGCCGTGCGACGGCCTCGGTACTGGGACACGACGGGCGATTCTAGGGGGCGGTGAAGCGACGGTTCGCCAACGACGGGTTCGTTTCGCGGGCCCGGGTCAGCTCCGACGCGTCGAGGGTGATCCTCAACACGGCATCGGCCTCGTCCCCCGCCTCGGCCAGCACGTCCCCCCACGGGTCCACTGCCAGCGAGTGGCCCGTGTAGCGCGGCGGTGGCTGACCGGCCGCCAGGACCCACACCGTGTTCTCGATCGCGCGGGCGCGGACCAGGGTGCGCCAGTGGTCGACCTTGCGTTCCCCGGCCACCCAGGCCGCGGGCACCACGAGCACCTCGGCCCCGGCGTCGACCAGCGCCCGGGCCAGCTCCGGGAAGCGCAGGTCGTAGCAGGTCATCAGGCCGATCCGGAAGCCCCCGACCTCGCAGACAACGGGCTGCAGCGGCCCGCCGGTGAGCCGATCGGACTCGCGGTAGCCGAAGGAGTCGTAGAGATGGATCTTGCGGTACGACGTCTCGACCGCGCCCCGCACCAGCAGCGTGTTGTGGGGCCGGGCCGGGTCGGTCGATCGCTCGAACATCCCGGCAATGACGGTGGTGTCCCGCTCGGCCGCCACCTGGGACAGGGCACGGCCGAACGGGCCGTCGACGGTCTCGGCGTACCCGCTGACGTCCTCGCCCGGCGTACCGAAGTCGCGGGCGAACGCCTCGGGCAGCACCACCAGGTCGGTGTCGGCCGGGACCAGGTCGGCGAGCCGGGCCCGGTTCTGCGCCGGGTCGAGGCCGGCGGCGGTCTGGACGAGGGCGACGCGGAGGGTGCTCACGTGACAAGAGTGCCAGCACCGGTCAGACTCAGGCGTTGTGAACTCCGACGCCCCCGGTTTCGACCTGTCCGCTGCCGGCTTCTGCGCCGTCGTCCTGGCCGGCGGCGGCGCCGCCCGGATGGGCGGGGTGGACAAGGGTTCGGTCGAGGTGGGTGGGCGCACCATGCTGGACCGGGTGCTCGAGGCCCTGGTGGACGCCGACGAGGTGGTGGTGGTCGGCGACCAGGTGCCGACCGACCGACCGGTGACGTTCGTGATGGAGGAGCCCCGGCGAGGCGGACCGGCGGCGGGACTGCTGACCGGGGTGGACTCGTTCCTGAGGCGGCCGCGGCTGATCGCGGTGGTGGCGGTGGACATGCCGCTGTTGACGGCGGCGACGTTCCGGCGGCTGCGGGAGGCCAAACGGGACCACGACGGCGCGTTCCTGGTCGAGACGTCGTCGATGCGCCGCCAGCTCGTCGGAGTCATCGACGCCGACCGGTTGGCGCAGGTGCGTCCTGGCCCCGAGGACCGCCACGGCCTGCCGATGCACAAATTGCTCGCGGACCTGGATCTGGTCGACGTCCCAGGCATCGGCCGCGAGGCCATCGACATCGACTCGTGGACCGACCTGCGCGATCTGGACGCCTGACCGGTCGTGGCCGGCGCCTAGGGTGGGGTTCATGCGCGCCGTGATCGCCAGCCAGCCCGGAGGCCCCGAGGTCCTCACCATCGCCGAGGTGCCCGACCCGACGCCGGGGCCCGGCGAGGTGCTGCTCGAGGTGATCGCCACCGCGATCAACCGGGCCGACACCCTGCAGCGCCGGGGCTTCTATCCGCCGCCGCCCGGGGTCACCGACATCATCGGCCTCGAGTGCACCGGCACCGTGCTCGCCGTCGGCGAGGAGGTCTCGGGCTGGCAGGTCGGGGACGTCGCCTGCGCGCTGCTGTCCGGCGGCGGGTACGCGGAACGGGTGGCCGTCCCGGCCGGGCAACTGATGCCGATCCCCGAGGGTCTCGACCCGGTCACCGCCGCCGCACTGCCTGAGGTGGCGTGCACGGTCTGGTCGAACGTGTTCATGGTCGCCGGGCTGCGGCCCGAGGAGCGGTTCCTGGTGCACGGTGGCGCGGGGGGCATCGGCACCTTCGCGATCCAGTTGGCGAAGGCGTACGGCGCCGAGGTGATCGCCACCGCCGGCTCACCGGCGAAGGTGGCCCGCTGCACCGAGCTCGGCGCCGACCTGGTGGTCGACTACTCCGAGGACGACTTCGTCGCCGAGGTGTCGTCGTACACCGAAGGCCGGGGGGTCGACGTGATTCTGGACAACATGGGCGCGAAGTACCTCGACCGCAACATCGACGCGCTGGCGAACTCGGGTCGGCTGGTGATCATCGGCATGCAGGGCGGGGTGAAGGCGGAGCTGGACATCGCCAAACTGCTCGGCAAGCGCGGCGCTGTGATCGCCACCTCGCTGCGCGCCCGGGACGTGACTGAGAAGTCCGCGATCTGTGCGGCGGTGACCGAGCACGTGTGGCCGAAGGTGACCTCCGGGGAGGTCCGGCCGGTGGTGCACACCACGTTGCCGCTGGCTGAGGCCGCCGAGGCGCACCGACTCATGGAGGCCGGCGAGCACGTCGGCAAGATCCTCCTCACCCCCTGACGAAATGGGGTCTCTGGCCCGCCGAAGTGGGGTTTGTGGCCGCGCGAGGTGGGGTTCGTGGCCCGCCGAGGTGGGGTTTGTGGCCCCGGACCGGTCCTTCGGGGCGCTGCTATTAGGGTGATGACATGAGCGACACAGGTGACCAGCCCGGAAGGGAACAAGTCGTGATCATCGGCCCCGACGGGCAGCCGACCTCGATCACGCCCCCCGACCTGGGCGCGGAGACCCCGAGCGAGGATGGCAGCAGCCTCACCGAACTCGTCGAGCAGCCCGCCAAGGTGATGCGGATCGGCTCGATGATCCGTCAACTGCTTGAGGAAGTGAAGTCAGCTCCCCTGGACGAGGCCAGCCGCAACCGATTGAAGGCGATCCACCACGCCTCGATCGAGGAGTTGGAGGCGGGCTTGGCGCCGGAGCTCATCGAGGAGTTGGAGCGTCTCTCGCTTCCGTTCACCGACGGCACGCCCAGTGAGGCTGAGTTGCGCATCGCCCAGGCGCAGCTCGTTGGCTGGCTGGAGGGTCTCTTCCACGGGATCCAGACCGCCATCTACGCGCAGCAGATGGCCGCTCGGGCACAGCTGGAGCAGATGCGGCGCTCACTCCCGCCGGGGCTGATGCCGGGTGCACCGGAGCACGGCCACGGCACGCCCACCACTGGTGAGCGTCCGGACGGCTCCGACCCGGGCATGTACCTGTAGGAAGCGCGCTCGGCGGGCCACAACCCCCACCTCGGCGGGCCACAACCCCCACCTCGGCCGGCCACAAACCCCACCTCGGCGGTCAGGAACGCAGGCGGCGGAGGATCTGCAGGAAGATCAGGCCGAGCAGGCCGACGCCAACGCCGATGACGCCCGGCATGGCCAGATCCACGAACGCGGTCGGTTCGTCGCTGCCCACCTTCGTCAGCCGAGCGGACCGGGCCGTGGTCACCGGGAAGGGATCGCCCAGCACCTCACTGAGCCGCCGCTCGAAGGCAGCCCCCGACTGCCGGGTGCCGCTGCACAGTCCAGTCCGGTACGTGCCGTCGTCGTCGGTGAGGAAGAAGGCGTAGACCACGCCCAACTCCAGCCCCTCCAACCCGCATGAAGCCCCCGAGGCGGCGGAGAGCACCTCCAGCGGGCGCGGGATCTGCCGCTCGGCCCACACCAGCTCCGGCTCCACCAGATAGGTCAACGTGCTGGGCAGACCCTCGGGAAGATTCTCCGACGAAGGAGGCTCATCCAGCGGCACGCCGTCGGCCTCCACCGCGACCAGCACCCCGGAGACCACCACGTCAGCCATCTCCGCGCGTTCGGCCAGCGGCACCTGCGCGCACGAGCAGGCGTACGCCGCCGGGCTAGGGCCGAACAGCACCAACCCCGTCCCGGCCAGCATCGCCGCCAGCAGCACCCGTCGTACCCGCTCCATCACGTCACCGAGCATCCCACACGTCCGTCAACCCGAACACGTCGACAAGCACCCGGGCGACCCCGTCGTCGTCGTGGTGCGGCGCCACCAGCCCGGCGGTACGACGGACCTCGGGGTGCGCGTTCTCCATCGCGTACGACGTGCCCGCCCAGCTCAGCAGCGGCAGATCGTTCGGCATGTCCCCGAACGCGATGACCTCGTCGCGGGCCACCCCCAGCTCGGCGCAGAGCCGGGCCAGTGTGGAGCCCTTGGTGACCCCGCGCGCACTCATCTCGACCAGGGTGCCGGTCGAGGACCAGGTGGTGGTGACCAGGTCGCCCACCTGCTCCTCGGCGGCCTCCCAGAACGGCTCCGGGCCGAGCTCCTCGTGCCGGGCCAGCAGTTTCACGACCGTGTGGTCGACGATCCGGTCCAGCGGCCCGACCGGGATCCCGTCGGGTTGGGCCAGCCGGGGCATGAACTGCTCCTCGCGGGCGAACCCGCCGGTGCGCTCCAGCGCGAACGAGGTTCCCGGCAGCGCCCGGCGCAACCGCCGGCCCACCTCCACGCAGGTGTCCGGGTCGATGGTGAGCGCGTGGCGGACCCGGTCCGCGGCCACGTCGTACACGATGCCCCCGTTGGAGCAGATCGCCAGCCCGTGGCCGCCTACCTCCGCCCAGAGGTGTTCCATCCAGCGCACCGGCCGGCCGGTGGTGAAGACCACCGGGATGCCGTGGGCATCGAGAGCGTCCAGCACCCGCCGGGTGCGCGCGGTCACCTCCCCGGAGGCATTCAGCAGGGTGCCGTCCAGGTCGGTGGCGACCAGACGCGGGGCGCTCACCCGAACCAGCGGTCCAGTTCGATCGCGGCGCCGTCCTCGTTGACGGTGGCGGTGACGTGGTCGGCGGCCTGCTTGACCTCGAGCACCGCCTGCCCCATCGCCACGCTGCGCCCGGCCCAGGCGAACATCTCCAGGTCGTTACGGCCGTCGCCGATGGCCAGCGTCTCTTCGGGCTGCACACCGAGGTCCTCGGCCACGTGGGCGAGACCGGAGGCCTTGGAGATGCCCACCGGCGCCAGGTCCATCCAGGCGGTCCAGCCGATCACATAGTCCGTGCCGTGCAGCCCGAGCCGCTCGGCGAGGGCGGTGAACTCCTCCACCGTCGCCCCCGGGTCGCGGATGATCACACGGCTGACCGGGCCGCCGATGATCTCCTCCACGTCGGTGACGATCATCTCGCCGGTCAGCTCCCCCTCCGGGAAGGGCCGGTTCACCCGGTAGCCGATGCCCCGTTCCTCCACCCCGACCAGCGCGGAGGGGTGCTCGGCCAGCACTGCGCGGACCGCGGCGGCGGCGTCGAAGGTCTCCTCGTGCACCACCTGGATCGGCGGATAGCGCAGCACCACGGCCCCGTTGGAAGCGACGATCCAGACCGGGTCGTCGGGTCGGCCGAGCCCGAGCTCGTCGGCGATCGGGGTCATCGCGTGCAGCGACCGGCCGCTGGCCAGCACCACGTGGGCGCCGGAGTCGGCGACCCGGCGTACCGCTGCCTTCACCGCGGGCGGGATAGTGCCCTCGACGCTGCCGGAGTTCCCGTCGGTCCACCGCAGGAGGGTCCCGTCGATGTCCAGGGCGACCAGCTTGGGCTGCCACTGGCCCGGCGTCGTCACGGGAGCGGCTCCAGGACCTCGCGGCCGCCCAGGTACGGGCGCAGCGCCGCCGGGACCCGGACGGATCCGTCGGCCTGCTGGTGGGTCTCCAGGATCGCCACGATCGTCCGGGTCATCGCGCACAGGGTGCCGTTGAGGGTGGCCAGGTGTCGGGTGCCGTCGCCGTCACGGCCGCGGATGTCGAGGCGACGGGCCTGGAAGTCGGTGCAGTTCGACGTCGAGGTGAGCTCGCGGTACTTGCCTTGGGTGGGGATCCAGGCCTCGCAGTCGAACTTGCGTTGCGCGGAGAGACCGAGGTCACCGGCAGCGACGTCGATCACCCGGTAGGCGAGCTCCAGCTTGTCCAGGAACGCCTTCTCGTGCTCGAGCAGCCGCCGGTGCTCAGCCTCGGCGTCCTCGAGGGTCGTGTAGACGAACATCTCCACCTTGTCGAACCAATGCACCCGGATGATTCCCTTGGTGTCCTTGCCATGCGAGCCTGCCTCCTTCCGGAAGCATGGGCTGAACGCGGCGTAGCGCAGCGGCAACTTCTCCGCGTCGAGAATCTCGTCGGAGTGGTACGCCGCCATCGGCACCTCGCTGGTGCCGACCAGGTACAGGTCCTGACCCTCGATCCGGTAGACGTCGTCGGCGGCCTGGCCGAGGAAGCCGGTGCCGTCCATCGCCCGCGGCTTCACCAGCGCCGGCGGGATGGCCGGGATGAAGCCGGCGGCCCGAGCCTGGTCCATCGCCATGTTGATCAGCGCGAACTCCAACTCGGCGCCGACGCCGGTGAGGAAGTAGAACCGCGATCCGGACACCTTGGCGCCGCGCTCGATGTCGATGGCGCCGAGCAGCTTGCCCAACTCGATGTGGTCGCGCGGTTCGAACCCCTCGGCGGCGAAGTCCCGGGGGGTGCCGACGGTCTCCAGGAGCACGAAGTCGTCCTCGCCGCCGGCGGGCGCCTCGTCGGCCGCGACGTTGGGGATCTGCATGGCCAGCTCGATCCAGCGGGCCTCGGCCGCGACCTGGGCGGCTTCGGCGGCCTTCACGCCGGCGGCCAGCTCCTTGGTCCGGGCCAGCAGCGCCTGCTTCTCCTCGCCCTGGGCGCGGGCCACTTCCTTGCCGAGTGCCTTCTGCTCGGCGCGCTTGGCCTCGTAGTCGCCGATCGCGGCCCGACGGGCGGCGTCGGCCTCCAGCGCATCGTCGACGATCGAGGACGACTGGCCGCGACGCTTCAACGAGGTACGGACACGGTCGGGTTCGTCGCGCAGCAGGCGTGGGTCGATCATGACGGCAAGGCTATCCGGAGACCCGGATCACGGTCCGTCGGTGCGGCGACCGGGGCATTCGCGGGGCATACTCGTGCCCGCCCCGATCGTGAGGAATCCTGCCGTGCCCGACCGTTCCCGCTCCCTGCCGCTGGCCGGCGCCCTGGTGTGCCTGACCGCGTTGACCCTGGTCACGGCACTGGTGGTCGGCGGCTGGGCGCCGCTGGCCGGCTTCGACGACACCACCGAACTCTTCCGCGACGCGGCGCTGCGCCACGACTCGGTCGAGCCGGTGCTGCTGGTGCTTGAGATCGCGCTCAACTCCATCGCCCTGGGCATCCTGACCGTGGCGATCGCCGCCCTGCTGTGGGCACGCAGTCACCCCCGCGCCGCGATCTACACCGCGCTGGTGATGGTGCTGACCGCCCTGGTCACCAGCGTGATGAAGGCGACGGTGGGCCGGGAGCGCCCGGCGTGGCAACCGGAGGGGACCCTGCTCACCGAGGGATCGTTCCCATCCGGGCACGCGTCCGGGATCACTGCGCTGGCCGGCGTCGCGATCGTGTTGGCGTGGCTCTTCCTGCGCAAACGGGGCCTGAAGGTGCTGGTCACCGCGCTGTTGCTGGTGCCGGTGCTGATCTCGGTGGTCGACCGGCTGCTGCTGGGGCGGCACTACTACACCGACGTGACCGCCGGGATCCTGCTCGGCGCCACCGTGGTGCTCGGCGTACTGGCGTTCTATTCACCGCTGCCGGTCTCCCATGCCGCCAACGCGGACCCGTTGCCGGTCGCGCCGGGCACCGGTCGGCGCCTGCACGTGGTGGTCAACCCGTCGAAGGTGGATCACCTGGCCACGTTCCGTTCGGTGGTCGCCTCGATCGCGAAGGAGGCGGGCTGGTCGGAGCCGCTGTGGCACTACACCACCGTGGAGGACCCGGGCGGCGGGATGGCCGAGGCGGCTGCGGTGGCCGGCGCCGATCTGGTGGTGGTCTGCGGCGGTGACGGCACCGTCCGCGAGGTGTGCGCCGAACTCGCCGGCACCGGCATCCCGGTCGGCATCGTGCCGGCCGGCACCGGGAACCTGCTGGCCCGGAACCTGGACATCCCGCTCTTCCTGCAGGCCGCGGTCGACGTGGCCATCAACGGCCAGGACCAGGCGATCGACATGGTCGCGGTCAGCGGCGACGGGATCGAGGACACCCACTTCATGGTGATGGCCGGGATGGGGTTCGACGCCGCGATCATGGAGGGCGTCAACGAGGAGATCAAGAACAGGGTCGGTTGGCTGGCCTACGTCTGGTCCGGCTTGAAGTCGCTGCTCTTCCCCGCCATCAAGGTCGAGGTCTCCATCGACGGCGGCGAGTTCACCACCCACCGGGCCCGGACCGTGGTGGTCGGCAACGTCGGCTACCTGCAGGCCGGGATGCCGTTGCTGCCCGACGCCGCGATCGACGACGGCACCATCGACGTAGTGCTGCTGTATCCGCGCCGGTTCCTCTCCTGGGTGCCGCTGGCACTGCGGATCCTCGCCAAGCGATCCCACACCGACGACACGATCAACCGGATGACCGGACAGTCCGTGGTGATCCGGGCCGCGCACGACACCCCGCGACAGTTGGACGGGGATCCGATCGGTCCGGGGCGGGAACTGCGGCTCGACTGCATCCACGGGAAGCTGCTGGTGCGCGTCCCCCGCTGACGCGTCGGGGTCGAGGCGGATGATTGGTCGAGGCTGTCAAGACCCCCGTCAGCAGGCGCCGTACGCCGTCGGGCGGACGTTGTCGTCCAGGCACAGTCGCCCCAGTTCGATCGGCACCAGGGCGCCGTCGGCCACCTCCCACCGCCACAGCTGATGGATCCCGAAGTCGGCCATCGTCTCGCGGGTGAACAGCCCGTCCTCGGTGATCCAGGTGGTGCGCTCGAAGAACCCCACCCAGTGGCCGTCGATCGGAGTGTCCTCGGGCTCGGTGAGGAAGACCAGGTCCCCGGCCGTCTGGACGAAGGTCCACTGCTCACGGTGCTCGCGGCTCTGCAGCACAGCGACGATGTCGCTGTCGGGCACGTGAACGATCCCGTCGACCCCGCCGGGCGGCAGCTCGATCCGCCGCTCAACGCCGGAGCCGCGCATCACCAGCTCGCCCTGCTCGTTGGAGTACGACGCGTCCTCACCCTCGGGGGCCCCCACGACGGAGAAGGTCCACGGACCCACGGAGAGCAGTCCCCCCGGAGGAGTGAGCACACCCTCCTCGATGCCCAGTCCACCGTCGACCGTCCACAGCATCGGCAGCTCCGCATCGCTGCCGGCGGGGTTGTCCCGACACGAGGTGGGGGTCGCATCGCTGTCCGGGTCACCGCAGTGCATCGGGTGCGGCACCGAGCGCAGCACGTCTCCGGCGGCGACCCAGCGGCGTACCGCCATCGTGACCGGAGGCGGGTCCCCCACGACGTACGCCGCGTCCAGCAGCGCCCCGTCGGGGTCGATCCACATCCGTCGGCCGTCCTGGACGGCGAGGAAGTAGGAGAACTCGAGGGGCAGCTGGGTCAGTCCGGTGCGCAGGACCCAGACGCCGACGCCGCCGCTGCGGTGGCTGACGGCCACTCCGGTCTCCTGGTCGAGGTCGACGAAGCCCATCAGGCTCTCCGCGCGGCGGACCCTGGCGGAGAGCACCTGGCCGTTGCCGAGGGTCACCTCGAGCTCGTTGCCGACCAGGGTGACGACGTCGTCGGCCCCGTCGCCGTTCAGGTCACCAGTGAGTTCGCCGGTGACGCCGGGCACCGGCTCGTCGGTCGGGGTGCGATCGATCGGCGGCAGCGGCTGCGGATCGGGCGCGCCCCTCGGCAGCAGGACCAGTCCGAGGATCAGCGCCGCCACCGCGGCGGCGGCGACCAGCACCGGGGCCCCTTGGCGCCACCACGGGACTTCGGGCTCGGGCAGTGGCGCGGGCGGGAGCTCGGGGGTCACCAACGCGGCCCGGGCGGCCAGCGCCCCACGCAACCGGTCTTCGACGTTCATCGGGCCACCTCCTCGGTGTCCAGCAGGCTTTCCAGCGCACCCAGTCCGCGGCTGGCGGTCGACTTGACGGTGCCGGGGCTGATGCCCAGCGTCTCGGCGATCTGGGCCTCGGACAGGTCGGCCCAGTAGCGCAACACCAGCACCTCACGCTGTCGGGTCGGCAGCTGGCGCAACGCGTCGAGGACCTCCCGATGCTCCTCGGCGAGCAGCACCGCCTCGTCGCTGCCGGCGAACGGCACGTCCGCGGGCGGTGCCACGCTGCGCGCGGTACGCCGGCGGCGCAGCAGCGTGCGGCAGCGGTTCACGACGGCGGTGCGGACGTACCCGACGGCCGCATCCGGATCCCGCAGGCGTCGCCCGATCAGCTGCGCGAACGCGTCCTGGACGACATCCTCGGCCTCGGCGGTGGTGTCGACGAGCAGCACCGCGAGGCGCACGAACCGCGTCCGGTGGGTGAGGTAGAGCTGCGCCACCTCATCGGCACCCAGCACGCGGCCCATGCTGCTCCCCTTCGGCTCGGATCTTTCATCCTGTCACTGAGTGGGACGTTCGGGGAGGCTCGAGGTTGCCTCATGGCTGGTAGGAATCGCCGGTTCAGCTTCAGCTGGGCAGGTGTCACGCCTCGACGGCTGGGTTCACGCCTCGACAACCCGGGTGCCCGCGGGCGTCGGGCCTGCGAGAATGCCCGGCGTGACGTCGTACGACATGCCCGCCCCGCTGCCGGGGCTCGACCAACGCGCCAGCGCTCTGCCGCCGGTGCGGTCCATCGCCTATCAGGGTGAGCCGGGCGCGAACTCCGACCTGGTGTGCCGCCGGGCGTACCCGGAGTTGGAGCGGGTGCCGTGCGCGTCGTTCGAGGACGTCTTCGCCGCTGTCGAGAACGGTGCTGCCGATCTGGCGATGATCCCGATCGACAACTCGCTCGCCGGTCGCGTCGCCGACATCCACCACTTCCTGCCCACGTCGGGGCTGCACATCATCGGTGAGCACTTCCTGCGGATCCAGTTCACCCTGATGGGCGTTCCGGGGTCACGGCTCGAGGACGTCACCACGGTGCACAGCCACCTGCACGCGCTCGGCCAGTGCCGCAACGTGATCCGGGAGCTGGGGCTGCGCCCGGTGATCTCCGGCGACACCGCCGGGGCGGCGCGGGAGGTGGCCGAGCTGGGCGACCCGACGCAGGCGTCGATCTCGCCGCCGCTGGCCGCGGAGATCTACGGCTTGGAGATCCTGCGTGACGAGGTCGAGGACGCCGACCACAACACGACCCGGTTCGTGGTCCTGTCCCGGGAGCCGGTGACGGCCCCGGCCGATCAGGGGCCGGTGGTGACCAGCTTCGTCTTCAGTGTCCGGAACCTTCCGGCCGCGCTCTACAAGGCGATGGGTGGGTTCGCGACCAACGGGGTGAACATGACCAAGCTGGAGAGTTACATGGTCGATGGGCACTTCACCGCCACCCAGTTCCTCGCCGAGGTGGACGGGCATCCGGACCAGCCGAACGTAGCGCGGGCCCTGGAGGAGTTGCAGTTCTTCACTACCGAGCTGAAGATCCTCGGGGTCTACCCGGCCTCACCCGCGCGCCAGTTGTGACACCTCGGCCGACCAGATGTGACACTTCGGCCGACCAGAACTCACACTTCGGCGGGCCACAAACCCCACTTCGGCGGTTAGTGGGGGGCGAGGTGGAAGACGGGGATCTCTCGGTCGGTGCGCTCGGCGTACTTGGCGTAGTTCGGCCAGGTCCGCAGCATCGTCTGCCACACCTCGGCGCGCTCGGCGCCGGTGACGAGCCGGGGTACGGCGGTCACGGTGCGGCCGTGCTGTTCCACCTCACAGGTGGCCGCGGCCTTGACGTTGCCCACCCAGGCCGGTGGCTTGGGGTGGCCCCAGTTGGAGCCGGCGACCAGCCAGCCGCCGTCATGGGGCACGCAGAGCAGCGGCACGGTCCGCGGGATACCCGACTTGCGGCCGGCAACGGTCAAGAAGATCTCCGGCAGGCCGGCGAACCACAGCAGCGTGACCCGGCCGCGGGTCAGCTTGCGGATCCCCTTGTCCAGGCCGACGACGTACCTGGAGTAGTTGTGCAGCCACGGCAGCGCACCGATCCGGATCGCCAACGGCCGCATCGGGTTAGGGACGGGCATGCTCGATCGCCTCGCTCTCTTCGGGCGAGAGCTGCTGCTCACAGCTCCAACTGCTGATGTTCTTGGCATAGGTCCGGGCCTCGTTGCGGCCATGGATCGAGGTGATCACCACACCGTGCCCCAGGTCGTCCACCAACGCCAGCGACCAGGACAGGTGACCCCCCATGTCGCCGAAGGCGTCATACCGGACCACCGCCAGGTGCTTGAGCGCATCGGCACCCTCGGCGCGCAGCGCGGCCACCTCCCGACGCAGCCCGGCGACGTCCTCGGGGACCTCCTCCACCGAGACCGACGATCGCGGTGCCCGGCGCAGCGCGATCACCAGCGCGGCGAGGGCGATCGGGAGGGCCAGCAGGCCTGCGTAGGACACAGTCGAGCAGCCTAGCGACAATGGTTGCTGTGCCGGACCATCTCATCGTCGTGTTGACGTTCGCGACCATCTTCGTGGTCGAACTCCCCGACAAGACCTTCATCGCCACCCTGGTCCTCTCCACCCGCTACCGGCCGCTGCTGGTGTGGATCGGAGTCGGGCTGGCGT
The DNA here is from genome assembly GCF_016827675.1 of Nocardioides limicola. Classification (GTDB taxonomy): domain Bacteria; phylum Actinomycetota; class Actinomycetes; order Propionibacteriales; family Nocardioidaceae; genus Nocardioides; species Nocardioides limicola. Next base: position 175,326 of record NZ_JAERJA010000005.1, read on the forward strand.
TCGCCGTGCAGACCGCGATCGCGGTGGCCTTCGGGACGGCGATCTCGTTCCTGCCGGCCGAGTGGGTGCGGCTGGGCGCGGTGGCGCTCTTCCTGACCGGCGCGGTGATCCTGTTCCGAGCCGCCCGCGGCGCTGACGCGGCCGAGCTGGAGACCGAGCACGACTTCGAGGAGAAGGCGGTCAAGGCGGGACCGGCGCACGGGTTCCGGGCCGTGGGGATGAGCTTCCTGGTGCTCTTCGCGGCCGAATGGGGCGATCTGTCGCAGTTGCTCACCCTGTCCCTGGTGGCCCGGTACGCCGACCCGGTCGCGGTCTTCATCGGCGCCTGGGCGGCGCTGCTCACCGTCTCCGGGCTGGCGGTGCTGGCCGGCCGGGCGTTGTTGAAGCGGATACGTCTGTCGCTGCTGCACCGGCTGGGCGCCGGCGTCTGCGTGCTGCTCGCCGCGCTCACCGTGGCTGAGTTGATCAACGGCTGAGGCAGCCGGCGATGCCCTAGGCTGCTCTGGCATGAGGGCTGCACAGGCATGAGGGCTCACGCATGAGGGCTGCACAGGCATGAACCACGGTGCGAACAGTGAGGTCGGGCAACTGCGCAGCGTGCTGCTGCACCGACCGGGCCCGGAGCTGCAGCGGCTCACTCCCCGCAACAACGACCGGCTGCTCTTCGACGGCATCCCCTGGATCGAGCGGGCCCAGGAGGAGCACGACGCGTTCGCGGAGACTCTGCGCGGCCGGGGCGTCGAGGTGCTGTATCTGACCGGGCTGCTGACCGAGACCCTGGCCGACGCCGAAGCCCGCGAGCATGCGATCGCCGCGGCGCTGACCGGGCTGCATCTGGGCGACACGCTGCGCCGCTACTTGGCCGACGCGCTCGCCGACGCCACCCCCGCGGAGCTGACCGAACTGCTCACCGCCGGAGTACGCAACGACGAGGTGCGTGGCGGATTCGGGTTGGTCACCAGCCTGCTGGCGCACGACGACTTCCTGATCGACCCGTTGCCGAACCTGCTGTTCACCCGTGACTCCAGCGTCTGGCTCGCCGACCGGGTGGCGGTCACCAGCCTGGCGATGCCGGCCCGGGCCCGCGAGACCCAGTTGACCGAGCTGATCTGGAGTCGGCACCCCCGCTTCGCCGGCCAGACCCGGATCCACGGCTGGGCGCACGAACACGTCGAGGGCGGCGACGTACTGCTGCTGGCCCCGGGCGTGGTGGCAGTGGGGGTCGGCGAGCGGACCACTCCGGCCGGGGTGGAGCGGCTGGCGCGACACCTGCTGCACGCTGGACTGGCGCACACGGTGCTGGCCGTGCCGATCGCCCAGGAGCGGGCCACCATGCACCTGGACACGGTGTTGACGATGGTGGACGTGGACACGCTGGTGATGTACCCCAACGTGGCGGATTCGTTGACCGCATGGACGGTGACCGCGGCCGAGCCCAGCGACACCGAGTCGGAGTTGGAGTTGCGGGTGGCCGGGCCGGCGCCGTTCCTGCAGGCGGCCGCGACCGCGATGGGGATCGACGTACTGCACCGGATCGACACCGGCCTGGACCCGGTGGCCGCCGAACGGGAGCAGTGGGACGACGGCAACAACACCCTGGCGGTGGCACCGAAGGTGGCGGTCGCCTACGAGCGCAACGAGGGCACCAACGCCCGGCTGGAGGACGCCGGCATCGAGGTGCTGAGGATCGCCGGTTCCGAGCTCGGTTCGGGCCGCGGCGGGCCCCGGTGCATGTCCTGCCCGATCGCCCGCGAGCTCCTCTGAGGGCATAACTGAGGGCTCATCGGGGCAGAAAAGATCCGACCGCCATCGACGGGGGAAACGACAGCGGTCGGACTTGATTCAATCTACGACACGGCCAGTTCCTGCGTCACCGGGTCCGGGAAAACTGCTCGGTAAAAAGTCCCGGGCCACCGGACCGAAGGCCCGGATCAGCGGATGGTGACCTGTCGGCCGGCCAGCCCGGCGCGTGCCGAACGTTCCTCGGTGGTCAGCGGGACCGCGGCGGCGAGCGCCTCGACCAGCTTCGCGTCGAACTCCTGCGCCGGCCCCTCGAGGGCCTCGTGCCCGGTGCCCGAGGGCAGGTCCCAGACCGGCGCCAGCAGGCCGTGCGCCCGGAACATGCCGGCGAACCTGGCCCCCGGCACCAGGATGTCGTCGCCGGCGGCATGCAGCCGCGCCAACGCGTCCAGCAGGGCGTCCTCGGGTTCGGGGCGGACCCAGCGCAGATGCTCCCGGGTGGAGACGTCGGCCCAGTACGCCGCGGTGACGCCGGTCAGCCGGACGGTCGGGGTGATCGAGGCGTCCGCCTGCTCGATGGCGGCGACCACGGCCGCCGGTGGGTCGGTGAGGTCGTCGATCCAGTAGCCGAAGCTGTCCAGCACGCTCACCTGCAGGTGGTCGGCGGCGACCAGGTCCTGGATCCGGGGCGCGTCGGCGGCGGGGGCCTCGGTGAGCCCGACCGGGCCGACCTCGGCGGCCAGCGCCTTCACCAGGACGGCACCGAGGTCGCGAGCCGGATCGCCGTAGTTGTGCTGAACCTGCAGACCGAGCCAGACCTCACCGGAGTCGCGGACCATCGCCGGTGCGGCAGCAGGCAGCAGCGAGCAGAGTCGGACCGTGCGGTCGGCGTACTCCGCGACCAGGGGCAGCGGCGCGGTGGCCGCGGGCACGAGCTCGCGCAAGGCGATCACGTCGCATTCGCTGGGCATCCCCTCGAAGGGCCGGGCGACGAAGGCCGGTACGGCGGACGGGTCGCCGTGGCAGGCCTTGTAGCGGCGGCCAGAGCCGCACGGGCAGGGCTGGCGGGGCCCGACCTCACCCGGCGTGGTCTGTCCCTTGCTGCGCGATCGCTTTCCCATGGCAGCTGAACCTATGCGATCACTGATCGCCCAGCAGCTTCAGGATGTATCCCGGCTTGTCGGTGATCACCGCACGCACCCCGTAGCTCTGGCAGATCTGCAGGTCGGCGGCGGTGTTCACGGTCCACACATGGATCTCCCGGCCGGCCTCAGCGAGCCGACGACCCAAGCCGGGGTGCTCGCGGAGTACGCCGATGCCGGGGCCGACGATCCACTCCGAGCCGACCACCCGGCGCAGCATCGACCATTGGTGCGCCTTGTCCATCAGCTGCACCAGCCGCAGCTCCGGCGCGAGCCGTTGCACCCGCTGCAGCGCGGAGAAGGAGAAACTCATCACCCGGGCCGGGGAGTCGGCGCCATCCCACCCGAAGTCGCGGAGCAGTTCGACCAGTCGCTTCTCGACCAGGCCGCCGAAGCGGGTGGGGTGCTTGGTCTCGATCGCGAGTTCGACCGGGCGGTGGTAGTCGGCGACCGTCTCCAGGAGCTTGCGCAGGGTGAGCACCCGGTGGTGCTCCTCGTCCACGTCGGGCGCCTCGTCGTCCAGATCGGCCCACGGGTTCTTCCAGGTGGCGACATCGAGGTCGTGCAGGTCCTTGAGGTCCATCGTGGAGATGACCTGCTTGGTGGTGGCCACCCGCTTCAGGCTGCGGTCGTGTACGCAGACCAGGTGGCCGTCGGCCGTCAGCCGGACGTCGCACTCGAGTGCCTCGGCACCCGCATCGAGGGCGGCCAGGTAGGCGCCGAGCGTGTGCTCGGCGATGGTGTCGGAGGCGCCACGGTGGGCGACGACCTGGGGTCGCATGTGCCGATTATGGAGGTTGCGGGGCCGCGGTGCGAGGCGACTGGCGGGTCGAGTTCGGATCACGCGCGCCGACCCCCTTGCCGTCTGTGCGCTGGGGGATGATGATCAAGGTATGCCCACCAACGTCACCGTCACCCTGGACGACCATCCCGGCGAGCTGGCGCGGCTGGGTCGGGTGCTCGGCGCCGCCGGCGTGAACCTGGGTGGCCTGTGCGCGGTGACCAGCGGCGGCGGGAAGGCGGAGGTGCATGTGCTGGTCGATGCGCTTGCCCCGGCGATGGCCGCGCTGGAGGGCGCCGGCATCGAGATCGTCGGCGAGCAGGAGGTCGTGGTGCTGCCGTTGGATGACTCACCGGGTGCGGTCGGTGAGGTGGCTCAGCGGGTCGGCGACGCTGGCGTCAACATCTCGTTGGCCTACCTGGCGACCAACACCCGCCTGGTGCTGGCCACCGACGACTTCGCCGGCGCGTTGGCGGCGCTGCGGGACTGACCCCCTTCTGGCACACCCACGCCGGTGAGGTGCCTTCTCAGGGGCGGACCAGGGGTGATCCCGATGGTGGCGGAGGCGCCGCCGGGTCGATGCTCGGATCATGACCCCCACCCAGCCCATCGACACGCGGATCAAGATCGCTGCACTGTGGACCGCGGTCCTGTTCGTCTTCGCCTACGTCGACCTGTTCTCGCTGTATCGCCCCGATGTGCGAGCCGACCTCGACGCAGGGCGGCTCTTCGTCTTCGACATCACCGAGGTGTTCCTTCTCGCCACCACGCTGTACGTGGTGGTGCCCAGCCTGATGGTCTACCTCAGCCTGGTCCTCCCCCGCCGGATCAACCGCCCGACCAACATCACCCTCGCGGTGGTGTACGCCGTCACCATCCTCGGCAGCGCGGTCGGCGAGTGGGGCTACTTCATCTTCGGCAGTGTGGTCGAGGTAGCACTGCTGGCCACGTTGGTGTGGCACGCGTGGACGTGGCGAGCGGGGCCGGTGCCTGCCGCCGAGTGAGCGACCTACCCCGGCAGCGGGCCTCGGCACAGGCAGAACGGGTGCCCCGCCGGGTCGGCGTACACCTGGAAGACCTCGCCCGTGGTGGCCGGATCGTCGGCGGCCTTGAGCAGGGTCGCGCCCAGGCTGAGCGCCCTGTCGTGGGCGGCGGCGAGGTCGTCGACCCAGACGTCGAGGTGGACCTGTTGTTGTTGCGGCCCGTCGGGCCACTGCGGGGGCACGTGGTTGGGGGCGAGTTGGATGCCCAGTCGCCATTGGCCGTCGACGATGATGCTGTGCCAGTCCTCGTCGTCATCGGCGTCGACGGTGCCGTCGAGCAGCCCCGCCCAGAAGGTGCTCTCTGCCTCGAGGTCGGGGGCGTCGAGGACATGGATCAGTCGGGAGACGCGCATGCTGTCGATGCTGCCTCATCGGGTCCCGCCGGGGAAGGGCCGGAACCGGAAAGGACACTCGGCGCCCGTCCGCTCCGGAACAAAGTCGCCCACGGCTTCGGTTGTGGCGGGTATGACCTTGAACGGAGAGTACGAGCCGAGCCCCACCCGATGGGTCCGCGACCAGGTGGAGGCCTACGAATCCTCCGGCGGCACCCGCGGCAACACGCTGCTCGACACCGGGATGCCGGTGATCATCATGACGTCGCTGGGGGCGCGCAGCGGCAAGATCCGCAAGACGCCGCTGATGCGCGTCGAGCACGAGGGCCGCTATGCCCTGGTGGCCTCCCAGGGCGGCGCACCCACGCACCCGACCTGGTACCACAACCTGATCCAGCATCCCCGCATCGAACTGCAGGACGGCCCGGAGCCGGTCGAGATGACCGTGCGCGTGGTCACCGGTGAGGAGAAGGCCGAGTGGTGGCAGCGGGCCGTGGCCGCCTTCCCCTCGTACGCGGACTATCAGGCGAAGACGGACCGGGAGATCCCGGTCTTCGTCGCCGAACCGGCCTGAGCAACCTCGACGCCGGCTAGCGCAGGGTCTGGGTGGTGACCCGGCTGACCACGAACTCACCCGGTTTCATGAACGCGACGCCGATCAACACGATCAGCCGGCCCTGGTCAATGTCGGCCTGGGTCATCGTGGTCCGGTCGCAGCGCACGAAGTAGGCGTGGTCGGGTCTGCTCCCGACCAGCGCACCCTCGCGCCACAGGCCGTCCAGGAAATCCTCGACGAGCCCTCGGGCTCGCGCCCACAGGTGCTCGCCGTGGGGCTCGAAGACGGTCCATCGCAGCCCGTTGGTGATCGAGTCGAGGAGCCACAGGTGGCAGCGCCGCAGGCTCAGGTACTTCCAGTCGTGGCCCTCGGGGGCGGCGGTCCGCGAACCCCAGATGATCGGCGGGCCGGCGTGGAAGGTGCGCACCAGGTTGAGCCGGGAATGCTGCGGGGGCGGCGGATCAGCGGTGAGCCCGAGGACGGTCGCGTCTGGGCCGCTGGGGGCCTTCCAGATGCCTCGACTCAGGTCGGTACGGCGTACCACCCCGGCCACCGCGGCCGACGTCCACACCGGCCTGCCGTCGGGGTCGCGGAGCCCCGGGGCGTAGACGGCCGCGTTCTCGCCGAGGCCTGGCGCGATGGTGCCCGCAGCATGATGGCTCAACAGGACGCAGCGGTGCGCCAGGCACCAGGCGTGGACGTCGGCCTCGTGGCCGCGGAGCAACTGCGGGGCGATCACGAGCAATGTCACTGCTGCCTCGGCGAGGGCCTCCAGGGCCGGCCCGACGTCGGTGGCGCGGACCACGAGCAGTGCGTCGCCTCCCTGGCCGACGTAGGCAGCGACGGCACGGCGCAGCGGCGTGTCGGCCGACCCGAAGGTGGCATCGAAGTCGCTCAGCCCGCGGACCTGGATCGGTTGCAGCCGAGGCCCGCGCCGCGCCCGGCCGACGAAGGCGACCTGCGACACTGCCGGCTCGATCCGGAGAGGGGCCGCGATCTCCTCGATGTAGTGACCGGGCATGACGTCAGTATGACTTCACCTGCACGGCCGATACTGTGGTTCTGACTTCCGCACCGTGACTTCCGAACCGTGACTTCCGCGCTCCTACCGCGTTCGCTGGGGGACACACCGACACCATCGACGGAGGCATCCATGGAGAGCGCCCAGTCGCCCCGAATCGAAGACGCCGGCCCGTTCTTCCACGGCACCAAGGCCGATCTGAGACCCGGCGACGTGCTGGAGGCGGGCTTCGTCTCCAACTACGGGACCCGGCGTACGGCCAACCACGTGTATCTGACCGCCACCATGGATGCAGCCATCTGGGGGGCGGAACTCGCCGTCGGCGACGGACCGGGCCGGATCTATCGGGTGGAGCCCACCGGTGACCTCGAGAACGATCCCAACCTGACGGACAAGAGGTTCCCCGGCAACCCGACCCGGTCCTACCGCACCCAGCAGCCGGTGCGGGTGGTCGGCGAGATCCTGGACTGGGAGGGGCACCCTCCCGAGGTGTTGCAGCAGATGCGTGACCACCTCGCCGAGCTCAAGGAGCGCGGCGTCGAGGCGATCGACGACTGAGAACCAACCCGAAGCCAGGGGAGGGCCCCCCGTTGACCCTCCCCTGGCCCGTTCTCGGGGTCAGGCTGGGAGCGGGAACTCCCACACCTTGGCTGGGATGACCCTGTCCTGGCCGATCACGCTGGCCTCCCGCCGCTCGTAGTTCAGCGTGTAGGTGTCGGCCTTGGTGTTGACCTGGAAGGCGATCCATCCGATGCCGCTCTCACCACGGCTCACACCGGTGAACGGCGTGAATCCGGCGGCTTCCATCGCGTCGGCGGCGATGGTGGTGGCCGAGTTGGCGGTGCCGTCCGGCGAGGTGATCTTGAACCCGCCCTGGACCCCGCCGGAGAACTCCGACCCGGCCGTGACGTCCACCTCGACGAGGACCAACTCCCCGCTCTCGCGGAGCGAGGTGAAATTGTCGGGGACGGGGAAGTTGCGGACCAGACCGGTGATCGTGAACGAGTGACCGAGCTCCTCGTCCTCGAACGCCTCCGAGAGCTCCACCTTCTCCGGCGCGCCCGCCTCGGGCTCCGGCTCAGCCTCAGGCTCCGTCTCCTCGGCCGGGGCCGGCGAGTCAGGCGTCGTGGGCGATTCAGCCACCGGCTCGTCGGCGGCTGAGTCGACGGCGTCGCTGTCACTGCAGCCGGTCAGAACAAGTGCCGCTGCCAGGGCAGCGGCGGCGAGGTGGCGCATTTCGTATTCCTTCGGTAGTCACGAGTCGAGTTGCCCCGCCGTCACGGTGCGCGACAGGCGGGGCCCATGCCGATGCTGTCACCGCCAGGCCTCCTGGGGACCCAACGAAATCGCACACTTCGGTGACAACGGTGGGCATCTCGTCGGTGGCCGTCGCGATCAGGCAGGATGCCCTCATGCCTGCGAACTCGGACGCGCATGGGCCGCGGTGGCCGCGGTGGCCGCGTTGGCAGCCATTCGGCAGACTCGGCCCGCTGCCGACGACCGCACAGGGCGCCGAGATGGCCGTGGTCATCTTCATTCTCGGGATCCGGCTGGGAACCTTGATCCAGATGGCGCCCGCGCTGCCCCACGGGATCGAGGTCTCTCCCCATCCACGTTTGTACGTGGTGAGCTTCGTGGTAGCGGCCGCGGCAGCCGTCGCGATCAGTCTGTACGCCGTCCGCCGAGGGCGTCCGCCAGGCCCCTGGGTCGTGGCGGTCGACGTGACCGTTGCCGTGGCATTGCTGATCCTGGGTGGCGTGGTGGTTCCCACCGACCACCGGCTGGGCACCTGGGAGGGGTTCCAACCCGGCTACGCGCTGTCGGTGCTGTTGTCCTCCTCCTTCGTCCGCTCGCGAACCTTGTGGGTGGCCAGCATCGGCGCCGTGATCGGCGGCCACCTGGTGTACGTCGGCGGTGGGGGTGAGTCAGCCGCCGCATCGGCCAGCACCACGGTCGGCAACGCGCTGTCGTACGTGGTGCTCACCTTTGTGACGCGACTCGCGGTCTCCTACGTCCGGCGGATCAGCGCCGATGCCGACCGGGCCCGCGCCCGCGCCAGTGAGCTGGCTCGACGCGAAGAGGAGCGGCTGGCGCAGGCGACCTTCCACAATGGCGCCACGGTGATGCGTCTGCTCTCCGACCCCGAGCTCGATCCAGCCACCCGCACGCTGCTGCAGGAGCAGGCCAAGGTCGAGGCCCGGCGGATGCGGTCCTACCTGCGCGGCGAGCGCGTCGATGCTCCAGCGGGCGCCGCCACCCAGACCTCCCTCGCGCAGGCGTTGGCCCAGACCTGCGGCCAGTTCGGAGACCTGTCCATCGAGCACGCCCTCGACCTGACCGCTGACGTGGAGCTGCCCGCGGCCGACGTCGGTGCACTACAGCGAGCCATGGACAGCATCCTGAACAACATCCGCCTTCATGCCGACGCACATCAGGTGGTGGTGCACCTCGACGCCGGCGAACCCGCGGGCGGCTGGACGCTCACCATCCATGACGATGGGCGAGGCTTCGACGCCGTGCCCGCGAACTACGGGATCGGACTCCGGGAACTGGTCGTTGCTCAACTCCGCAACCGACAGATCGAGGCCACCATCGAGTCCCACCTCGGCGTCGGCACCACGGTGACGCTGACCGGGCCCGCCACCCGACCGATCCCCTCGGAGCAGCCATGACCATCTCCGCCGTCGCCGTCGACGACTCCACGGTGATCCGTGAGTCACTGCCGCTGCTGATGCCCGAGATCCGATTCGTCGGTCGATACGCCACCGTCGAGCGGCTGCTCGTCGAGCGACCGACCGCCGACCTCGCGGTGCTCGACCTGCACCTGGTCAATGAGCGCCAACCCTCGGTGCGCCAGGGCCTCGCGGCGGTACGCGCTGTCGTCGCCGCCGGCTACCGGGTGTGCGTCTACAGCCAGGAGGAGCGGCGGTTCGTGCTGGCCGCCTGCATCGCGGCGGGGGCCGGCGGCATCGTCGCCAAGTCGGCCCCGCTGGCCGAGGTCCAGGAGAGCTTCCGGGACGTGGCCGCCGGCCGTGTCGTCGTACCTCAGTCGATCATCAGCCTGATGGAGATCCTGGTCCGCCGCAACTGCATCACCATCATCGGCGAGCGGCAACGCCAGGTCCTTGCGGCTCGAGCGCGAGGTCTGACGTACGCCGAGATGAGCACGAAGCTGTTCCTGTCCGAATCCACCCTCCGCGGCTACTGGCGCGACCTGACCCTGAACGTGTCGTCGTACCTGCAGCAGACCACTCCCCACGACATCGAGCATGCGCTCGGTCTGAAGCCCGGCGACCTCTTGGACTTCTGGCCGATGCAGCCAGCCAGCACCGACCGCCCCGGCGCCGAGTGGTGGAAGCTCACCGAGCCCAGCTGAGGCACCGCTCCCCACGGCCGTGCCAGGGAGGCGGTCAGTCGCCGAAGATGCCGCTGTAGGCGTTGAGGGCGGGCTGCCCGCCGAGGTGGGCGTAGAGGACGGTGGAGTCCTTGCCGATCTCCCCCTGGGTCACCAGGTCGATCAGCCCGGCCATCGACTTTCCTTCGTAGACGGGGTCGATGATCATCCCCTCGAGGCGTCCCGACAGCCGGATCGCGTCGATGGTGGACTCCACCGGGATGCCGTAGAGGTCCCCGGCCCAGCCGTCGAGCACGGTGATCTCGTCGTCGCGGAGATCCCGGGGTACGCCGATCAGATCGGCGCAGTTCCGGGCGATCCGGTCGACCTGGGAGCGGGTCTTCTCGAGGGTGGCGGAGGCGTCGATGCCGAGGATCCGACGTGGCCGGCCGCCGGCCTCCTCGAGGGCGGCGAACCCGGCGATCATGCCGGCGTGGGTGGAGCCGGTGACCGTGCAGACGACGATGGTGTCGAAGAAGACGCCGAGCTGTCGCTCCTGCTCTGCCACCTCATAGGCCCAGTTCGCGAAGCCGAGTCCGCCGAGCCGGTGCTCGGAGGCGCCCGCCGGGATCGGGTACGGCGTACCCCCGGAGGCCTCGACCTCGTCGATGGCCTGCTGCCAGGACTGGCGGATCCCGATGTCGAAGCCGGCCGGGTTCAGCCGGACGTCGGCGCCCATGATCCGCGACAGCAGGATGTTGCCGACCCTGTCGTTGACCGGGTCGTCCCAATCGACCCACCGCTCCTGGACAAGCCTGACCTTGAGCCCGAGCTTGGCGCCGACCGCCGCGACCTGACGGGTGTGGTTGGACTGGTAGCCGCCGATGGAGACCAGCGTGTCAGCGCCCGAGGCGAGCACGTCAGGGACGATGTACTCGAGTTTGCGGATCTTGTTGCCGCCGTAGGCGAGGCCTGAACTGACGTCCTCACGCTTGGCCCAGATCTGCGCCCCGCCCAGATGCGCGGTGAGCCTGTCGAGGTGGTGGACGGGGCTGGGGCCGAAGGTGAGCGGATACCGCTCGAAGTCGTGGATCGACATGGCGCTCCTCGGGTCGGTGGTCCTGTCGACGATGACACAGGGGTCCACGGTCACAGGTGTCCACGCCCGGCCGCTCAGCGTGTGGTCGACTCGGGGAGCTCTCCGTCGAGACGGTCCAGGAGCCTGCCGAGGAGTCGATGCAACTGGCGGGATTCGTCCTCGTCGAGCCCGAACGCCTCGACGAGGCGGGCGGGGATGTGAGCGACCTGGTCCTGCAGGTCCCGTCCGGCGGCGGTGACCGTGACCAGCACGCGCCGCTCGTCGAGCGTGTCACGTTGCCGGGTGACGAGGCCGGCCTGCTCGAGTCGCTTGATGACAGGGGTGAGGGTGCCGGAGTCGAGCCGGAGTCGCCCACCCAGGTCGCCGACGGTCATCGGCTCGTCGTCGCCCCAGAGGGCGAGGAGCGTGAGGTACTGCGGATAGGTGAGCCCGAACTCCCGCAGCAACGGCCCGTAGGCGCGGGTGACCGCACGGGTGGCGGCGTACAGCGGGAAGCAGAGCTGAGCGTCGAGGTCGAGCTGGGGGTGACGGGACACACGACGAGCATACTTGCGCAATTCGATTGCGCACAACTATATTGAGCCCATGCCTATTCTTTACACGACCACCGCCATTGCTACCGGGGACGGCCGCAACGGCCACGTCCAGACCACCGACGGCCTGCTGGACACCGACGTGCGTCTGCCCGTCGAACTCGGTGGCGCCGGCGGGGCGACCAACCCCGAGCAGCTCTTCGCGGCCGGCTACGCCGCCTGCTTCCACTCGGCGCTCAAGCTGGTGGCCAGCGCGGACGGTGTCGACACCACCGACAGCGAGGTCGTCGCGGACGTGTCGCTGGGGGCTCACGAGAACGGTGCCTTCGGCCTGTCCGTCGCACTCGAGGTGACCCTCCCGGGCGCCGAGCGTGAGGTGGCCGAGAAGGTCGTCGCCCGCGCCCACGAGGTCTGCCCCTACTCGAACGCCACCCGGGGCAACATCGAGGTCGTCCTCACCGTCGCCTGACTCCCGATCAGTTGGTCGGGACCTCGCGCGGCGGGTAGTGGAACCCGTCGTACACGACGCGGGATCCCAACGGCTCCTGCAGTTCGACCACCCGCTCCACGGTCGGGTTCCCCTGGCAGTTCGCCGCGCCATTGAGTGGTTCGGAGGTCCAGTAGAGGGTCACCGAATCGGACGTCTCGACGAGGTAGGGGTCGTGCAGGAAGGGCTCCGGGTCCCGAGCGCTGGTGCACTCGCGTTCGTGGATCTGCGCGGTGAGCGTGCTGCCCTCGGGGTCGCTCCGTACGCCGGTCACCTCCACCCACGCGGCACCCTCGGTGAGCACCGGCGACAGGTGACAGTCGCCCCAGCCGGTCGCGCGCCACGACCCGTCCACGCGCTCCAGGTCCAGCAGGAAGTCCCCTGCGCCGGTGGGGCCCTGCTCGGTCCAGTGGCCGAGGCCGAGGGTGAGGGTGTCCCCGTCGTCGCGCAGCACTCGCCATTCGACGTCGACGCCGTCGCCGAAAAGGGACAGTTGCGCCTCCTCGCCGGTCCTCGGATCGTCCAGGATGTCGCTGAAGATGCCTGTCGCCTCGTCGTCGGTCAGGACCCCGGGCACACCTTCGGGCATCACCGAAGGTGCCCACCCTGGACCGTGACCGCCACAGGACACCTCGACCTCACCGGTGGCCGTGACGACGAAGGGGGCGTCATTGCTGGGGCCCGCCTCCGGGTCGACGGCGGAGTCCGCCGTACAGGCAGACACCGCCACTGCCACTGCCACTGCCACTGCCGTCACACCTATCGCACGCCACATGAGGGCCTCCTCCACCGACTATGACGGTGTCGGCGGCGTCGCGGTTCCACGAGGGCGCGGATCCGTGGGGCGCACCCACTCGCTACTGGACCGAACGCAGGAAGCGACGCAACTCGCGTGTCACGTCGTGCGGGGCCTCCACGCTGCTGACATGGCCCGGCCCACGGAGCACCACCAGTTCCGACCCGGCCACCTCGGCGTGGATGGCCTCGCCGACCGCAACGGGGGCTCGCACGTCGTGGTCGGCATAGAGCAGCAGGGTGGGTACGTCGATCTCGGGCAGCATCTGACTCTGGTCCTCGACACTGGCGCGGGCCATCGCCCGGAAGCCGACCGGCCGGAACCGCCGCACGCTGTCGCGGAACGTCGCCCTCACCTGGGGCGTGACCGACGGCGAGAACATCGAGGGCACCATCGCGTCGGCGAACTCGTCGGGCGGCATGGCCGAGAGCTCCAGAGACCGGGCCAACCGCTCCCCCGCTGCCTCGGGCCCCAGCGAGCCCCGCCACCCGGCGTACCCACTCAGTAGCGCCAGCGAGGATGCGAGGCCGCGGTGCCGGCGGAAGGTGCACAGCACCAGAGCCGCACCGAAGGAGAGGCCCACCAGGTGGGCACGCTCGATCCGCAACTCCTGGAGGAACGCCGCGAAGCAGGCGGCGTAATCGTCCATGCCGAAACCCTCGGGTGGGTCGGACGACTCTCCTGCCCCCGGGGCGTCCCAGGCGATCACACTGAACTCCTCGGCGAGGGCGTCGATCTGACTGCCCCACGTCGAACGCCCGTCGCCCACGAAGCCGTGCGCCAGCGCCACCGGCGGCCCGGTTCCTGCGCGCTGGTAGGCGATGTCCAGGCCGCCCACGTCGACGCGCATCGCCTCGGGCTCGTCAGTCGCGCGAGTTGCCGCGCCGGGCCCGTCGGGCCCCGATGCGCAACTGGATGACCCTGGCCATCCCAGCGATCGCCACCACCACGCCACCGGCGACGGCGGCGATCAAGAGGGCCATCCCCAGCGGGATGGTGGCAGCCATGCCGAGGAAGTGGACTTCGACCTTCATCGAGTTCTGCAGGATGAAGACGATGAGCAGGATCAGCAGCACCAGTGCGGCCCCGGTGGCGACCCAGGCAGCGCCGGCCCGCGTGAACCGCGGCGCCTCAGGTGCCGTCGGGGCCTCAGGTGCCGTCGGGGCGTCGCTCCCGGTCGGCGGTGTGGGGGTGGGGTCCTCGTCAGGAGGGGGGTTCTTGGCCATGGTGCCCATCTTCCTCCCTTTCCGGCGCCCACCGCGGACATTCTGGTGGTGGCTGGGGTGGATACGCGGTCCATGGCCCGTCGTCACGCTCTCGGTGGAGCACTCTTCGTGCTTCTCATCCTCGCGTCGGCAGTCGGGTGCACCAGCCGGGATCAGCCCCAGTCGGCCCCACCCACACCCAGCCCGACGGCAGTGGTGACAGCGCCCAGCGAGCCACTGACCCCCGAGCCCTCGGAAGATCCGGTGTCGTGGGAGCTGGTGGCTCCCCACCTACCGAGGGAGGCCGAGGTCGTCGGCGACGTTCTCCATCACGCGACGGAAGTGGACGTCGTAGTCGAGCACTCCTTGATGGAGGTGACCGAACAGTTCCAGTGACGTCTGCCCGATCAGGGTGGCCCAGGCCATCAGCGCACGCCCGAGCCGTTCGTCGTCGATCCGGCCATCCACGAACGCAGAGATCGGCGCCACCGCGGCTCGCTGGGCGCGCGTGAGCCTCACCGGCGGGGAGCCGAGGGGGATGCCTGCTTCCTCGACGTCGGCCATCAGCCCGAGCAGCACCTGGGGCACGCGCTGGGCGGGGCCGATGGTGTCCTGGGGGGCGGCGTACCCGGGGACCGGTGATCCGTAGAGCAGTGCGTACTCGAACGAGTTCGTGCACGCCCAGTCGCGCAGGGCGCCAGCGGCGGCCAGCCAGCGCTTGCGGTAGCGGGTCCTCGGCACGGCGCTCTCGGCTGCCTCGACCGCGGCACCGCTCTCGTTGTAGCACTCAACGAGCAGGGCGGTGATCAGGTGCTCGCGACTGGGGAAGTACCGGTAGACCGCCGACGAGGCCATCCCCAACTCCCGTGCGACCGCGCGCAGTGAGAGCTCCCCCGGCCCGACGGCGGCGAGCTGGGTGCGGGCCGCCGACAGGATGGCGCGGGTCAGTTCGATGCGTGCGAAGTCCCGGGCGGTTCGCGGAGCCGACGTCATGATGCCATCCTGCCCGAGCTCGAGAGCGGTGGCAACAAACAAGAGCAGTGCTCTTGCTATTGGAGCTGAGACGTGCCACACTCGATGAACGAGAGCACTGCTCTCGTTTCTATCCAGAACCAGGCAAGGGAGTCGGCATGTCCGACAGGCACGTGATCATCGGGGCGGGTCCGGTCGGCCGCGCGACCGCAGCAGCTCTCCAGCAGCGCGGCGCCGAGGTGGTCCTCGCCAGCCGATCGGGACGCGACGGGACGACTGCGGTCGACGCCACCAGCCCCGACGCGCTCGCCCGGCTCGCTGACGGGGCGGTCGCGTTGTACAACTGCGTGAACCCGCCGGCGTACGACAAATGGCCCGAACTGTGGCCCCCAGTCGCCCGAGCGCTCCTCGAGTCCGCCGAACGCAGCGGCGCAGTGCTGGTCACTGCGGCCAACCTCTACCCGTACGGGCCGGTGCCTGGCGGGGAGATGCGTGAGGGGATGCCCGACTCGGCGCCAGGCCCGAAGGCCCAGGTCCGGGCGCAGATGACCGCCGAGGCCTTCGCGGCTCACCGAGCCGGGCGGATCCGGGCGGTCGAGGTCCGCGGCAGCGACTACATGGGGGCGGGCCCCGGTGACTACGCCCACGTGCCGCGAGTCGTCGCGAAGGCCCTGCGGGGCAAGACGGTCAGCGTCCTCGGCAGCGCCCACCAGCCGCACACCTGGACCGACGTGCGGGACATGGGTCGGGCTCTGGCCACCGTGGCAGGCGAGGAGTCGGCCTGGGGACGGGTGTGGCACGCACCCTCCAACGCGCCGCGCAGCCAGGCCGAGGCGGTCAACGACGTGTTGGCGAGCGTCGGCGCCAAGCCCGTCACCGTGAAGGCGATGCCCCAGGCCCTGCTCACGATCGCGTCGCCGTTCGTCCCCGTCGTCCGGGAACTGCGGGAGACGCTCTACCAGTTCACCGCGCCCTACGTCATGGACTCCTCGGAGATCACGGCGACCTTCGGGCTCGAGCCGACGTCCTGGGACGAGGTCTGCCGACGTACCGCGGGCTGAACCGGCGGAACGACCGGAGGGCGTGCCGCATCATGTGTCCATGGCCCTGCGATCACGACCGTCCCTGGCGGAGAAGGCGCTCAGCTACCGCACTGTAGGGGTCACCCTCGATGAGGATCGCTGGCACGGCGACACGCACGCGGGGTACCAGCGACGTGTCCGCATCGGCACGGGTACGACGCACTGGGAGTTCGCCGCCGCCGAGATCCTTCGGTGGGGAGTCAAGACCCGCAGCGGCTTCACGGTCGAGGGCGGCGACACCGTCGTCGCCGGCGATCGATGCTGGCTGGTCGCGCACATCGGGCCGTTGCGGATCCATGAGCCGGTCCAAGTTGTCGGAGTGATCGACGAGGCGGATCGCAAAGGGTTCGCCTACGGCACGCTCAGCGGCCATCCCGTCAGCGGCGAGGAACTGTTCCTCGTGGAGCAGCGCGACGATGGTTCGGTGTGGCTGACCCTTCGCTCGGTGACCCATCCTCCGAAGGGGCGCTGGCGCGCGATCTATCCGCTCGCGCTGGTCGCTCAGCGGTTCTACCGGCGGCGATACCTCCGGTCACTCGCCTAGATCTTCCAGAACGTGGCAACTCCACCGGCCACGGTCAGACTGCGGCCTGGGCGGCCAACGGCTCACTCGCCGCGAGAACCAGTGCCTTGAAGATCCCGGCCTGACTCGGATCGCGATCTGCACTGTCCTCGGGGTGCCATTGGACACCGAGGAACCAACCCGGGTAGTTGGCTAGGGCGACGGCTTCGATGGTGCCGTCGTCGGCGTACGCCGAGGCCGAGAGTCCCCTTCCCAGCCGTTTGATTCCCTGGTGGTGGTAGCAGGAGACCAGCAACTGGTCTCCTGTCACCACGTCACGAAGGGGCGAGTCCTCGGTGAGCTCGATCATGTGAACCCGATGCTGATGATCGGCGCCGAGCGACTCCCCGAGATCCTGGACGAGGTCACCGCCGCGCGCCACGTTCACGACCTGGTTGCCCCGACAGATCGCGAGCAAGGGCAGCTGCTCAGCTATGGCTACCCGCGCAACGGACAGGTCGAAGGCATCCTGCTCCTCGTCGATGTCGTACTGGGAGGCGTGGGAGTCCTGGCCGGACCAGTGCGCAGCCAGGTCACCTCCGCCCGGAAGCAGTACCCCGTCGGCGAACCAGAGCCGTCGTCGCACCAAGTCGTCGAGTGCGCCCTCGTCAAGTCCAGCCGGCGTGTCGGGGTGAAGCACCACCGGCTCGCCGCCTGCCGCGTACACAGCCTCAGCGAGCCGTGCTGCCACTACTTCGGCTCGGTACCGGAGTGCAGATGCGCTGGCTGAGAACCGCGCCGGGATCACGATGAGGGGGCGGCGTCCCGGCGACTCACTCATACTTCACCCACGTGGTCTTGAGGTCCGTGTACTCCTCCAGCGCGTGACGGGACTTGTCACGCCCGTTGCCCGAGAGTTTGACGCCACCGAAGGGCACCGCCATGTCGCCCTCCTCATAGCAATTGACCCACACCGTGCCAGCACGGAGAGCACGAGACATTCGGTGCGCCCGGCCCAGATCCGTGGTCCACACTGCAGCCGCCAGTCCATACTCGGTATCCGAAGCCACCCGCACCGCGTCGTCCTCGTCGGTGAAGACCTGAACGCTCAACACCGGCCCGAACAACTCATTTCGAACCAGCACATTGTCTGGGGCGGCATCAGTGACCACCGTGGGCTCGAGATAGGGACCACCGCTCTCCTGCAGCGTGCGCGACCCACCGGTCCGAATGCGAGCACCTTGACCGACACCCTCCTCCAACTGTCCCAGGATGCGTCCCAGGCTGCGCTCATCCACCAGAGGACCCATCAAGGTGCTGGGCAACAGTGGGTCGGCCGGCTGCCACTTGGATGACGTGGCCACGATCCGGTCCACGATCTGTTCGGCCACGTCCTCATGAACAACAAGGCGGGAGCCTGCGGTGCACATCTCACCCGCGTTGAAGAAGATGGCCCAGGCAGCCGAGTCAGCAGCTTCGTCGAGGTCGGGCGCATCGGGGAAGACGATGTTGGGCGATTTTCCGCCCAGTTCGAGGTGTACCCGCTTGAGGTTGCTGTCAGCGGCGTAGTGCAGGAAGTGCCGACCGACCGCGGTCGACCCGGTGAACGTCACTATGTCCACGTCGGGATGCTCCCCAAGGCGACGCCCAACAACGATGCCATCCCCCGACAGGACGTTGAACACACCGGGCGGGAGCCCGGCCTCGGCGCCGAGAGCCGCCACCTTGAGCATCGAGAGCGGCGACTGCTCGGCTGTCTTGAGTACGACCGTGCAGCCCGCTGCAAGGGCGGGGGCGAACTTCCAGCAGCCAATGGTGAGGGGGAAGTTCCAGGGGATCACCGCGGCCACGACACCGGCTGGTTCGCGAGTGACCAGAGACAACTCACCCTCGACGGTGGGAGTGATCTCTCCAGCGAGTTTGTCGGCCAGGCCGCCGTAGAACCTCAGGCAGCGGACCGCGGCCCGGAGTTCGACCTCCCAGGCCTGTCGAATGGGTTTGCCCATCTCCAAGGAGACCAGCAGCGCGATCTCGTCACGGTGCCCTTCCACCAAGTCGGCGAACCGCAGGAGGACCTCGCCACGCTCCCGAGCCGACATGCGTGGCCATGGTCCTCGGTCGAACGCCGTGCGCGCCTCGGCTACCGCCGCGTCGACATCCGAAGCGTCGGCCCAGGCCACCTTGCTGAGCGTGCTGCCGTCGCGCGGGGTGATCACCGATCTCCGGCCCGCGGCCTCCCGCTCCTCGCCGCCGACCCACAATCCGGACGGGATGGGCACCCGGGTGGCAGCCGTGCGCCAGTCGACTGCCGACACCGGATCGATCGCGCGGCTCATTGGCGATCTCCGGAAGTCGCGACCCTGGGGGCGCTCAGCGAGAAGAGCGGCTCAGAGTCCTGCGAGGCCCTCGCTGCGCGGGAATGTATGGACGATCCAAACGCTGGCATCTCGGCCGACCGCGCACCATCGGTGCGGCACATCGGCCGCGTAGGTGGCGTAGTCACCAGCGGACAGTTCGACCTCGTCGTCCACGGGCCCGACTCGGATCCTGCCCTTGCGGACCAAGACGTGCTCCCGAGCACCTGCCCCGTGAGAGGCCGAGACCTCGGACCTCCCAGCCTTGAACGTCTGGTCATGGATCTGGAGGCTGCCAGCACCGACTTCCTGGGTTCTGAGGATGAACCCCGTCGATGCATCATCGGAGATGTCTTGACCTTCACCGGACCTCACCACCTCGATCGAGGTGCGCTCCGCCGCCGTCAACAACTCGGTGACGGGCACGTGAAAGGTCTCGGCTATCCCGACCAATGTCTCGAGCGTGGGGTTGGTCCGGCCACGCTCCACCTTGAAGAGGGTGGCCTTGGCGATTCCGGACCGCTCGCTGAGCTGGGCCAGCGACAACCCGTGCAACTCCCGGAGCCGGCGCACGTTCGCCGACAAGGCATCGGCACCAGGAATCATGGTTCTCGCTCCCGACAGGACGGATGGGGCGGCACAGTCTAGCCCCGGGTTCACGCATGCTGGGCATAGAGGTCCCACTCCCAACTGGCTACCTGGACGCGTCCCGCATGGACCTCACGGGCCTTCAGCGCCGAGTAGACCTCGATGAACTCGCTCCCGAAACCTTCGACGAACACCTCGTCCTTGGCGAGCGCATCGATCGCCTCGTCAAGGCTGGACGGCAAGGAGGCACCCTCGGCAGTCGGCTCCAGTTCGCGGTCGATGCCATCGCGTATCGCGTGCAGCATCGCCGCCATCACGAGGTGGGGCGAAGCGCTGGCGTCGCCAAGCCTCAACTCTAGGCGGGTCGAGTCACCCAGTTCGGGTGGGACCCGGACGAAGGTGTTTCGGTCGTCGTGGCCCCAGTTGCTGCGTCGCGGGCTCAGAGCCTCACCGTGGACTCGGCGGTATGAGTTCACGGTGGGTGCCCCGAGTGCCATGAGCGCGGGCGCATGTGTCTGAAGTCCGGCGACGGCTCTCAACCCCACCACGCTCAGCTTGTCGCGGCCGTCGGCGAACACGTTCCGGTCGTCGTCCCATAGGGACACGTGGACGTGGAACCCGCTGCCGGCGAGATCGGACTGCGGCTTCGCCATGAAGGTCGCGCGCAGTCCCGCCCGGGCAGCTAGTTCTTTGACGCTTGACTTGAGCAGGAACGCGTCGTCTGCCGCGTCGAGGACGTCGCCGTGGCCGAGGTTGATCTCGAACTGGCCTGGCGAGAACTCGCGGTTGACCACCGTGACCCCGATGCCGAGGTCAATGAGCATCCGGTGCATCCGCCCGACGGTGCCGTCCGGGTCGGCATATCTGTCGATGGTGTACGAGACACCGTCACTCGAGTAGGGTCGCGGCCCGTCGCCATCGTCGCGAAACAGGTAGAACTCGGGTTCGCCGGCAGCGACCGCCCGGAATCCAGTGTTGGCCATGAGGGCGTCGCTCGCCTCCGCGAGTTGGTTGCGTGGGCACAAGGCCGACCGATCACCGTGCTCGCTGAGCGCGGACAGGACCCAGAGGGCGTCAGGCTCCCACGGGGGAATCCTCGCGGTGCCCAGGTCAAGGCGGGCGTGGAGATCAGGATGAGCCGCAAGACCGGTGAACTGCGCCGCCGGCACACCTTCGCCGAACAGGTCCTCGGCGCTCGCCATCTTCGAGAAGGCGATGCCGGCCTCCAGCGACATCCATCGTTCGGCGGACACCTGCTTCGCGCGTTGACGTCCGAAAAGATCAACGTAGATCACGCGGATCACCCGGACTCCCGCAGCGGCAAGACGTCCGGCGAAGTCCTCGTCGAAGGTCGCCGCGACCCGGCCCGGCCCGATCCTTGGATCGCCCGCGGCACGACTCACCGTTGCGGTTCCGGCCGGCCTCACCTCACTGCCGTCGGCGATCACAACTCGGCCTGATCGGTTGTGATCATCGAGGCGACCCGTGTCACCCATTCGCCGTAGGGCAGTACCTCCGACTGAGCGAAACAGTACTGGCGGGTCTCCTCGAGGATCTCCTCGTCCGAGCGGGCCAGGTCGAGCGGCTCAGCGCAGGGCTGAGCGACGTACCAGGGTGAATCGACGAAGAACTCCAATGCATTGCCCTCAGGGTCCCGGCAGTAGAGGGACCAGGCGTTTCCGTGGCTGATGGCGTTGCGGGCAGAGATTCCCTCTGCCTCCAGCCTGGCGTCAATCCGGCGCAGCGTGTCGAGGTCCCGCACTCGGAAGGAAACCTGGAAGACATTGGACCCGATGCTGCCGCCAACCACAGGTGTGGACTCGATGGTGCGGTCGCGGCGGTTCGAGGCAAGCACCAACTGGTGGTGCTCTCGCGGGTCGGTGGTCAGGAAGGCGATCTCTGTTCCCCCGCCCGATTCGATCGCACCGGCGTCGCTCTGCGTCAGCCCGAGGACTCGGGTGTAGAAGTCCAGCATCGTCGAGAAGTCGAGGCAACTGAGTCCGAAGTGGCTCACCGCGATCCGGCGACCTTCGAGTCCCGCGTCAATCATTGTCGTGTTGCTCATGTTCGTCATGGAGACTCCTCTGCAGGTGCGGTTGATCCGGTCTCACCGGGTTTCGGGGCGGCTGTGATTGGAGGAGCCGAGGACTCCCAGTCGGTAGTCCCCCACGTGATGGCGAGCATCTGACAACCCTGACTGTCCGCAGCCCCGTGGTAGTGCCGCTCTCCCGGTGGGGTTACTACGAAGTCGCCGGGCCCCAGCGTCGACTCGGATTCCTCGGTGCCCACGACCGCCCGTCCGTCAAGCACAAGGAGGCGCTGGCCACCCGGATGGGAATGCCAGTAGGTCACCGCATCGCCCCCGAAGGAAACGCGGGCGATATCGGGATGAGCGGCCTCGGCCGCATCGTCGAGCATCTCCAGCTGTACCTCACCAGTGAAGCGGCCGCTGTACGTCGCCGGGCCAGCGGCCTGCCGGTCGGGGTCACGGGGTGGACACATAGGTCACCTCCCCAGCTGAGTCAGACGAAGGCTGAACTGTGGATTGCTCCTGCTCGAGCAGTACGGCGTCACGGTCGTTCCAGACGACCTGGACCCGGTCCCCCACCCAGACGTCGGCCCGGGCGAGTGCCGGCATCCGTGCCTGCACGGTGGTGCCGTCGGCGAGTTGGACCTGGTATCGGTGAACGGACCCCAGATATGTGGACTCCTCCAGCAGACCGGTCAGGTGGCTACGCCCAGAAGCGAGTGGCGTGCCCTCGGAGCAGACCTCGATCCGCTCGGGGCGAATGACCAGCGACGCGGGCCCGCCCTTCGCACAGGACGTGCCAACCGCGGCTGACTCCTCGACGCGCACCGAGCCCGCCCTGCTGCGCAGCACACCGAGTTGCGCGTCGTAGTCCCCTTCGATCACGTTTGAACTACCAATGAACTGGGAAACGAACACGGAGGCCGGCCGCTCGTAGAGCTCCTCCCCGGTGCCGATCTGTGCGATCCTGCCATCCTTGTAGATGGCGATCCGATCGCTCATGGCCAGTGCCTCCTCCTGATCATGAGTCACGTAGACGACCGTCACCCCGATCTCCCTGCAGATGTTGACGATCTCGATCTGCAGCGCGTCCCGTAGTTTCTTGTCCAGGGCGCCCAGCGGCTCGTCCATCAGCAGCAGCGTCGGCTCGAACACCAGGGCGCGGGCCAGCGCCACCCGCTGCTGCTGGCCACCCGAAAGTTGAGCCGGCAAGTGCTGTCCCCTGCCATCAAGGTGCATTCGCTCGAGCATGGACCTAGCCGTCGCCCGCGCCTCCCTGCGCCCCATTCCCCGCATCCGAAGCGGGAAGGCCACGT
Organism: Nocardioides limicola; assembly: GCF_016827675.1. Taxonomy (GTDB): domain Bacteria; phylum Actinomycetota; class Actinomycetes; order Propionibacteriales; family Nocardioidaceae; genus Nocardioides; species Nocardioides limicola. The sequence goes on from NZ_JAERJA010000005.1 coordinate 198,238, forward strand.
TCTGCTCGGCCGTGAGGTGGGGGAACAGGGCATAGTGCTGGAAAACCATTCCGGTGCCCCGCTTGTGTGCTGGCACGCCGGTGACATCTCGACCCTGGATCGAGATACTGCCGCGATCGCAGTTCAGGAAACCGGCGATCATGCGCAGCGTCGTGGTCTTGCCCGAGCCCGACGGTCCGAGCAGGGTGAGGAACTCACCGGGCTGCGAGGCCAGGTTGACGTCGTCAACCACGCAACTCTTCGCGTAGTACTTGCTCACCGCCTTGACCTCAAGGGCGGGGCCGGGGCCGTCAGATGTTCTCGGTGTCGTCACGATTTCCGCCTTGCCTGTCGAAGTCCGATTACGTAAGCGATCACGAGCCCAGCCGTCGACAGAGCGACGAGCATGGTGGAGGCTGCTGCCACGGTGGGATCCAGTTGCTCCCTGACCGATGTCCACATCTCCACGGGGAGGGTGCGCAGCACGGGTGTCGTCAGGAACAGCGACACGACGAGCTCATCCCACGAGGTGACGAAGGCCAGCAATGCGCCAGCGAGGACGCCCGGCCGGATCAGTGGCAGGGTGACCAGGAAGAACGTTCGGAACGGTCCGGCTCCGAGGCTGGCCGCGGCCAGGTCGAGCCGCGGGTCCATCGTTTCGATGCTGGCCGCTACCGTGACCACGACGAGGGGCACCGCCAAGGCGCCGTGAGCGAGAACCAGTCCAGCCGGGGTGCCCACCAGGCCGACCCGCCCATAGGCGAAGAACGTGCCGATGGCCACCAGGACGATCGGCACGATCGCCGGACTGAGCACGAGTGCTTGGACCAGCGACTTGCCGGGGAATCGACCGCGGGCGATACCGAATGCAGTCAAGGTGCCCACCGACGTGGCGAGCAGCGTCGCCTGGATGGCGACCGACAGACTGGTAAGGGTCGCCAAGCGCCATGCCTCGTCAGAGGCGAGTCTGCCGTACCACTGGGTGCTGAACCCCGTGGGCGGGAATGAGAGCAGAGGACTGGCGGTGAAGGACATCGGAACCACCACCAGGGTGGGTGCTACAAGGAGGAAGGCAGCCGGAATGGCAAGGCAGAGCTGAGTACTGCGCCGTCTGGTGTCGCTGTTCATGGGGCGCCACCCCCGAACACATCGCGGATCCGTACGACGCGGCTACCGATGGCGACGGCTACGAGGGCGATGAGGAGCAGGGTCACGCCGAGGGCACTCGCCGTATGGAAGTCGAGCTCCCGCTGGACTTTGTCGATGATCAGAGTCGAGAGGGTGGGACTGCTGGTGCCGCCGAGGATCGCTGGGGCGATGTAGAAGCCCAGGGCCAGCACGAACACCAGGAGACAGCCGGAGTAGACGCCCGGTAGTGACAAGGGGACGAAGATGCGCCGGAACGCGATTCGCGGCTTGGCGCCTAGATTCTCCGCGGCTCGCACGAGTTCTCGGTCTATGCGCCGCATCACCGTGAACATGGGCAGGATGGCGAAGGGGAGAAGGATTCCGGTCATTCCGATCACGACCCCGAGATTCGTACGGATCAGACTCAGCGGTTCGTCGATCACCCCCATCCTGAGGAGGGTCGAGTTGATGACCCCGGTGTCCTGGAGCCAGATCTGCCACGCGTAGGTACGGACGAGGAAGCTTGTCCAGATCGGCAGTAGGACTATGGCGAGGAGCAGTTCGGTGCGGCGTGACTGAGACATCAGGTAGGCGTACGGGTATCCGATCAGCAGGCAGGAGAGGGTCACGCTCGCCGAGGTGATCAAGGTGGAGTTGAGTGCCCGGAAGTAGATGGGGGAGTCGAAGAAGACCCCGTAGTTCTGGACGGCGCCGTCGCCGCCAAAGCTGCGCACAACTACCTCGCCCAGGGGCCAGCCGAACACAGCGAGGATGAACACTAGGCCCGGAAGCACCAACCACGCCCATCCATTGAATCGCGACTTGCGTGCCTCGGGGGGGCCCGTCTCCTGGGACGGGGCCCCCGAGACTACGACTACTGCGTCAACCATGCTTGGAACTGGTCGTTGACGGATCCGAAGTACTCGTCCCAGTACTCGTCGTCCTGACTGACGGCACCCTCCAGATGGCTGGTTGCCAACCACTCGGAGACACCCGGGTCCACCTTGTCGACGGCTGCGGCGCTGCCGGGGGCGAGCGGGTAGTGCTTGGAGATGTCCGCGTTACGCGCCGGATCGGTCATCCAAGCGATGAACTGCATCGCCTCGGCCTTGTGCTTGGTGCCCTTCGGCACTACCAGGTAAGAGCCTGCGACGATGTGGCGATCCCACAGCACGTCCACGGGACTTCCCAGCCTGGTCGCCAGGTCGTAGGGACGGGCCGCGAAGTTGACGACCATGCTGGCCTCGCCGGTGGACAACATGTCCTGCCCGCCGGGAGGACTGTCATACCAGATGGTGTGGTCACGGATCGTGTCCAGTTTGGCCAGCGCACGGTCGACGTCCAGGGGGAACAGTTGATCTGGGGCGACTCCGTCGGCTAGGAGAGCGAGTTCAAGGGCACCACCGGAGGCGAGCTTCCATAGGCCGCGCTTGCCCGGGAAAGTGGTGACATCGAAGAAGTCCGCGTGCGACGTCGGCTCAGTCGCAAAGGCATCCCTCTTGAAGCCGACCGCGAACGTCGTCACGTTCTGTGCCACCCGGTAGTCGCTGTTGGTCATCCCGGCTGCCGGCGCGTCGCACGTAGTCACAACGGTGCAGTCGATCCTCTCGAGCAGGTCGCCGTGACTCTGCAGCCCGAAGTCCCCGCCGACATCGACCACGTCCCATGTCACATTCCCAGATTCGACCATCGCCTTGATCTTGGCGGTGTCTACCGGCGAATCCATCACGATCTTGATGCCGGGATTGGCGTCCTCGAAGGAGTCCACCCACGCCTTCTTCTGTGCGTCGCTGTAGGGCCCCCCGAACGACGCGAAAGCCAGGGTGACCCGGTCCGCGTCACCTCCGGTGGACCCCAATCCCACTCCACAGGACGACAGCAGCGCTGTTGCGGCCAAGCACGCCACCGCTACGGGGCCAATGCTTCTCAGGTTGATCATCGTGCTTTCCCTTCCTCGACTGGAACAGAGGCAATGCGCTCGTGCCTGACCGGATTGCTGAGAGTGCCGACGCCGCCCACCTCAACGTCGACTCGATCCCCCTCGACGAGATAGCGCGGAGGGACCCTGGAGTCGCCGACCCCACCGGGAGTGCCGGTGGCAATCACGTCACCCGGTTCGAGGGTGACCCCACGGGAGAGGTACGAGATGAGCCAGGCGATGGAGAAGATGAGCTCGGACGTGTCCGCGTCCTGCATGACTTCACCGGACACTGTGGTGCGAAGGGTGATCTTCTCGGGGTCGAAACCATCGGCTGAGGCCAGGCAAGGCCCGAGCGGAGTGAACGTGTCGAAGCTCTTGCCGAGCGTGAACTGCCGAAGCGGCGTCTCCAACTGCGCGCGGCGACCCGAGACATCGTGCAGCGCCGTCACGGCGCCGACGGATGCCCACGCCTGTTCGACGGTGGCTCGGTAGGTGGGGCGACCGATCACGACGGCGACTTCCCCCTCGAAGTCAGGGCGGGTCTCCTCCAAAGGAATCACGATGTCCTGCTCAGGACCGATCACTGATGTCGGCAACTTCGCGAAGACGACCGGCACAGGGGGAACCTCAAGTTCCGACTCTTCCGCATGACTGACGTAGTTGAGACCGATGGCGAGGATCTTCGGTGGACGTAGAGGGGCGAGCAATCGAAGCGACCCCAGGTTGTGGCGAGGCCCATCGGCTGCGGCAAGGTCGGACCACGCCTGCGCCGTGGGAACGAACCCGACGTCGGGCGCCGGCCCCGCATCGGTCACCACCTCGCCGTCGAGTCTGCCGAGCCGGGTGGACCCGTCGGGAGAGACGAAGCGGACTGCCTTCACCGGTGTACCTCCATGTCTGAGTGTTTCTTTTACGACTATGAATGGATACTATGCAACTACGCTCGCATCGTGTCAATAGTCCGGAGGTCCCAAGATGAAGCTCTTCCCTCTACCGCACTTGCCCCTCACCGACGTGCGATTCCATGACGTGGTGGCCCGATCCAACGAACTGGTTGCCCGGCCCGACCGTTCTCTGATCGTTGAGTTGTGGGAGGCGACCGAGGGGACGTTCGAACACGAACTGCCGGGCGAAGAAGTGCTCTACTGCCTTGAGGGGGAGGAGCATGTGGAGGACCTGTCCACGGGAGAAGTTCTCCTCGTGAGCGCTGGCGATCTCCTGCACTACCCCATGGGATCGCGCGTCCGGGTCACCTACACCGGCCACTTTCGTGCCTTGATCATGCAGGTGGCACCCACAGGTGTCGAACCCCTCGAACCGGCATGACCAGCAGGGTCCGACCAGTGGGGGGCGCCGGTCACCCCGAAGTGTCCATCCACGAACTCCTCACCAGGCGATGGAGTCCGCGGGCATTCCTGCCCCAGGGGCCGACCAAGACGCAACTGAGATCGATGTTCTCTGCAGCAGCGTGGGCGCCTTCGGCGTTCAACAGCCAGCCGTGGCGCTTCATCGTCGGTTCACAACCAGACGCGACCTGGCAGGTGATCCACGACTGCCTCGACGATGGCAACCGAAGGTGGGCCGGCGCAGCCCCTGTCCTGGCCTTGAACGTCGCCCAACTCCGAGCCGGCGATCGTGACCTCCCCACAGCGGTGTATGACCTCGGCCAAGCAGTGGCCCTGCTGACAGTTGAGGCGCTCTCAGCCGGGTTCTACGTGCACCAGATGTCGGGGTTCGATCCGAGGCAGGCTCGGCTGGCCTTCGACATCCCCAACGAGCATGCGCCGATCACAGCCATGGCGATCGGGAGGAAGGGCGAGCCCGCCTCACTGCCCGAGGATCTCAAAGCAAGGGAGTTGAGGGTGCGTGAACGCCGAGCGTTGGCCGACACCGTCTTCGCGGCACGGTACGGGTTGCCTGCGCCCTGGATTCACACCCCGGTACCAACAGCGCTCCGCTGATTCGCCCGCCGCGCCTGAGGGAACTTGTCGGTGCTCCCATCTAGGGTTCATAGGGTGAGTGACCGATGAGCAAAGAAGCAGCCCTGCGGGCGATGCGAGAGGCCCGATACAACGCGAGGTCGGCTGCGACGTCGACGCCGGCCCGAACCGCGGTTCGACCCGCCGATCGACCTGCGAAAGCATCGCCGGGGCCAGTTCCCGCCGAGCCCACCGACGCCCTCTGCGGGCACCGCTCGATGAACGGACGCACCTGCACCCGCGAGTCGGGGCACGCGGCGAAGAGCCACCGCTACTCCTAGTCCTTGTGGTCTCAGCGTTCCGGCCGCGGGCGCTGATCGACGAACCACCACGTGCCACAGGCGAACCCGACCAGCAGCACGAGGGCCACTGGAGCGCTCCAGCCCACCACAACCGACACCAGGATCACGACCGCGATGACATTCGCTACGGCGATGACTGCCGGCTTGATCCACCAGCGGGAGTCGGCTGCGGCCAGCCGGGTCGGCGGCCGATCGGGCGTGGTCATGGGGCCATTGTCTCTGCTCCGGCGGCGGGTGGCAGCTCCCAGCGCTGCGCTCATACGACGTTGCTCGATGCCGATGATTCGCCTACTTCTGCATGTCGGCCTCACCGCTGCTCGACGCGGCAGTGGCCTACATCGCCCAGACGGCCCGCCGACACGGACTGGTCTGCTTCGACCCGCAGATCGGAGAGGTGATCACCTAGGGGCAAGGGCGGCACCACGCACCCCCACTTCGTGCTGCGGTTCGACGGCTGACGCCGAGGACGCCGTCCGCACTGAGGGATTGACGTGCTCCAAGGGAGGGTCGAGAGTGAGTAGGAGCGACCGCTCAAGCGGAGCTCGACAGCCCCGGAGGCGTGATGAGCCGCTACTACCGCATCCTGTACGCCGTGGGTTTCACCCCATGGGAAGCAGACTCAGAGAACGCGGCACCGGAGTTTCGGACCCTGATCGACCGAGTTGAGGGTGGCTTGGAACGTCCGTTCGGTGCGGCACTCGATCTCGGCTGCGGCAGGGGCCGATGGTCGCTCGAACTGGCCGAGCGTGGCTGGGACGTCACCGGCATCGACGTCGTCCCCAAGGCGGTGCTGGACGCCAGACGACGCGCCGAAGAGGCCGGTGTCGCCGCGCGGTTCGTTGAGGGCAGCGTGACCGCACTCGGCAATGCTGACCTGGGGACGGGGTATCGCCTCGTGGTCGACGTCGAGTGCTTCAACCACCTCAGCGACGAGGACCGTGCAGCGGTGGGCAGCGGGGTCGACGCCGTGGCCGAGCCCGATGCCGAGATAGTTCTCCTCGTCTGGTCGCGAGCGCGCCGAGGCCCGTTCCCGCCCGGTGCGACGCGCGAGGACGTTGCCGCGGCGTTCCCGGGGTGGAGAATCGTTGATGAGCTGGCCTATCAGGCCAGGTTGCCGTTGCCGCTGCGAGGCATCAACCCGCGGTGGTACCGCCTGGCCCGCGCCTGAGGTCCGCACCTTCTCACCACCTGCTCGCGGCGTTTCCCGCACAGCCCTATCCTGAATCAGGGGCCATCCCGCAGGAGGCCAGATGGTCGGGTTCGCCGAACTCCAGGGGCGACTGGCGGACGCGCTGGCGACGAACCGCCCCGGGTCGCAGGACGAGCACGTGGTCGTCGGACTGCCGTCGTACAGCCTGGGCCCGAGCATCCTCGAGCACTACCGGCCACTGCTCGGCGCCCTCGAGCACCGCTTCCTGCTGGCGATGTTGATGCTGCCGCGGATCCCCGGGGAGGAGTTCATCCTGGTCACCAGCCAGCCTCCCGGCGAGACGCTGCTGGACTACTACGCCCGGCTGGCCGACCCGGCCGATCCGGGGGCGGTACGGCGCCGCCTGCACCTGCTGGTGGTCCCCGACGACAGCCCCCGCTCGGTCGCGGCCAAACTGCTGGACCGCCCCGACCTGCTCGGGCGACTACGGGACCTCGTCGGCGATCGCCTCGGACACCTGGAGCCGTGGAACGTCACCGAGGCCGAGGTTGCGGTGGCCGTCGCGGTCGGCCTGCCCGTCAACGGCACCCCGCCGGAACTGTGGCCGCTGGGCTTCAAGAGCGCCGGGCGGCAACTCTTCGCCCGCGCCGGAGTGCCGACGCCGTGCGGACGCGAAGGTGTCCGCGATGCCGCGGATGTGGCGGAGGCGGTGACGCAGATGCGACGACTGCGTCCCCGGCTCGGGCCCGTGGTGATCAAGCAGGACAACAGTGGGTACGGCGACGGGAACTGGCTGATGTCCACCCGCGACGAGGCCGGCCACCGGATCCCGCGGGACTGGCTGGCCGAGCACTGTCTCGACGACGCACCCGAATGGTTCGTCCGCGACCTGGCCCTCGGCGGGGTCGTCGAGGAGTACCTGTCCGGCCGACGCACGGCCAGCCCCAGCGCCCAGTTGGAGATCGCTCCCGGTGGCGACGTCCACCTCCTGTCCACCCACGAGCAGATCGTCGGCGGACCGGGGGGCCAGACCTTCGTGGGCTGTCGGTTCCCCGCCGACCCGGCGTACTCCGCCGAGCTCGGCCGCCATGCGCTGGCGGTCGGCAAGCAGTTCGCCGCCGCCGGCGCCATCGGCCGGCTCGCTGTCGACTTCATCGCGGTGCACCAGGGCGGCCGTTGGCAGGTGTACGCCCTGGAGGTCAATCTGCGCAAGGGCGGTACCACGCACCCCTACGCCGTGCTGCGGAACCTCACGCCGGGCCACTACGACCCGATCGGCGTCGGCTGGATCGCGGATCAGGACGGTCAGCCGCGCTGCTACTACTCCGCCGACGGGCTGCAGGACCCGCAGTGGGTCGGACTGACCCCCGCCCAGGTGATCGCCGCCGTCGAAGCTGCCGACCTGTCCTTCGACCGCGGCTCCGGCACCGGGGTGGTGCTCCACATGCTCGGCGGGCTGGCCGTCGACGGCCGGATGGGACTGGTCGCCATCGGCCGTGACCCCGCAGAGGCCGACAACCTCGCGGCCGCCACCGAGGCGGCCGTCCGGGCTCTCACGCCGGGGCGATCCACGGGTTAGGCGACCGCTTCGCTCCGCAGGCCCGCCGGCACCTTCTCACGGGGCGGTTCGTTGACCAGCGCTTCGAGCTCGGCGATGACCGCAGCCGGGGTGATCGGGCGCGGCCGGGCGAGCACGGCCAACAGTTCGTCGACCGACTGAGCGACGGTGAAGTTGCCGCCGGCGTTGTGGCGGCCGGTGGGCGACAGCGGCCCCAAGGCGATCGCCTCGCGGATGCCCAGGGCCAGCGCCTCGGCGTTGTCCGGCTGGACCAGGATGACCGCACCACAGTCGGTCTCGGGGAGGCCGCCATCGTCAGAGGCAACCACTCGACATCCGGCATGCTGGGCCTCGATCGACACGATCCCGAACGTCTCATGCCAGTACTGGCTGTTCGACGGCATCACCACGATGTCGTGCTCAGCCATCAGCGCCGCCATCGCGGCCGGGGTCTTGCACGCCGGGACCAGGTCCACGCCCGGGTGCGCCTCGAGAAGCCCGCGGATCAGGGCTCCTTGTGGCTTGTCGTCGCCGGAGGTGGTCGCGGTGAAGGTGAGTCGGGGGTCCTTGGCGACCAGGTCGTTGTGGAGCATCGCCAGGAACGTGTAGATCCCCTTCTCCGGGCTCAGCCTGCCGGCGTACAGGATCCGGATGCCCCCCGACACCCGGTCCCACCTCGGCTGGCTGGCGAAGCAAGGTTCCGCGAACGGATAGACGACCTGGATCGTGGCGACGTCGACGTCGAGGAACCCCGACCACAGTTGCGCGGCGAAGCCGCTCGTCGCGATCAGGCCGCGGTCACGGGTGCCGGCCACTGCGGCGTCGCGCAGGTGCTCGCGCAGCGGCGGCGGGACGTGCAGGATCTGGTACGCCGGTGTCCTGGTGGCGACGGCCGGGAACTCGGTGACGAAGACGATCGCTCCGTCGAGTTCGCTGACCTCGGCCACCGTCGCCAGCGCCAGGAAGGGGATCCCGACGAACTCGTCACGACCATCGGCGACGCCGAGCCCGATGGTGACGACCCGGGCCGCCAGACCGCGCCGGTTCAGCTCGCGAACCTGTCCGATCGTGTAGTTCTCCGAGCCACCGGTGCCGGCCGGCAGGGGCAGGCCCGGCTCCCAGATGAACGAGATCAACGCGGCACGCGGAAGCCGGTGCCGATGCGGGAACGAGTCGGGGACAATGAGCCGTGAGGTTGCGAGGTGATCTCGCCACCGCCTCTGATTGCTGCTGGCGCCGGTGTCCTTGTCATCGCGGTGACCGCGATCGACGACCCGGCGAGTGCAGTCGTAATGCGACAGTACCCCGACGGCCCTCACAACCCCGCTTCGCGGTACCGGCTTGGGGGGCAGAGCGTAGGTCTCTACACGGGTGAGGTCCGGGGGCTACTCAGGTGCCTGCCCGGTGGTCGTGTAGGTCTCCCAGATCTGCTCGGCCTCGGTCGGGGTGAGTTCGTCGACCGCTTCCTTGCGCATCCCCACGACCTTCACCAGGGCATCGCTGAGCCAATCGGGCATCTTCACAACGGGATCAGGTGCAGGGGTTGCCGTGAGGCCGCGTCCGATCTTGCCGAGTCGGTGAAGGACGTCCACCAGCGGCTCGGCAACTGGTGTGTCGCTCTCTGCGATGCGCGCCTCCACCTCCGCGTAGACCTCCGAATCGCTGCGCGCGCCGAAAGCCCACACCTCGGCGACGTCCACGACGACAGCCCCCGATGAGTCGTGCCCCACGCGCCAGACGACCCGCCAGTGGCGGTCGCTGACCACGATCTTGCGCCACCCGATCAGGCCGCCGAGAAGTGGCTCACCCGCTTCGGGGTTCCGTTCGAGGAGCAGCAGCTTCTTCAGCGCCCAACGAACCACCTGCGGGTCGCCCTTGCGGAGCATGGTCTCCAAGTCGTCGACAGCACCGTCGACGAGGCGCACGACCGTTCGTGCCGCTTCGGAGAGGCGGCCCTTCTCGAACTCCACGGGGAATCAGCCGCGGCCCGCTGCGATGTCGGCGTCGAGTTCGGCCTCCAGTTCGGCACGGGAGAACCCCATGCCCGCGATCACGTCATCGAGCGAATGGCGAACGCCCTCGTCGTCAAGCAGGCGGCTGAGCGCGATGGATGCGCTTCGCACGTCCGCCTCCAGCGTCCGGATGGCTTCGAGGCGCTCCATGCTGACCACCGCTGCCACCGGCCGCCCGCGTCGAGCGACGATGACGTCGTGGTCTTCCGCGTCCTTGAAGAGCGCAGCGCCTCGCCCCGCCGCATCGGTCACCGAGAGGGCGGGCCCAGACGAGAGCCAGTCGGCGTTCATGGCACCTACTGTACAGATTTCTGTATAGATTGCCCAGGTGCCTGGTGCCGCACCCCTTGGGGTCCGGCCCGTCGCGGACACCTCACCCCCGCTGACGCAAATACCTCCCGAAGTGGGGCACCGTGAACGCGATCCGGCCCCGCTCCGCCGAATAGATCAGGCCCTTCTTCAGCAACGCGTCCCGGGCCGGGGAGAGCGACTGGGGCTTTCGCTCCAGCACCCCGGCGACATCCGCGGTGGCGACCGTGCCGACCGGGTCATCGCCGTACTCGACCGCGGCATCGGCCATCGCCCGCAGGTAGTCCCGCTCCCCCGGCGTGGCCCGCTCGTACCTGCTGCCGAAGAAGCCGACGGCGAGCTCGGCCTCGGCCTCGGGGGCGGCCACCGCGATGTCCTCGCCGGTGATCGGCGAGTGCGGCGCCAGATCCCACGCGGCCTTGCCGTAGGCCTGGATGAAGTAGGGGTATCCCCCGGTCGCCTCGTACATCGCAGCCAGCGCCTCGTCGGTGTACGCCGCGCCCTCCTCCGCCGCGGGTCGACTCAAGGCCGCGTCCGCTGCCTCCCGGGAGAGCCGGTCGATCCGCTGATAGGAGAAGAGCCGCTCCGAATAGGACTTGCTGGCGCTGAGCACGGCGGGCAGATGCGGCAGACCGGCCCCGACCACGATCACCGGCAGCCCCGACTGGCTCAGCTCGTGGCAGGCCGCGCACAGCGCGGAGACGTCGTCGGCGCCCAGGTCCTGCATCTCGTCGATGAAGATGCCGATGCCCTTGCCGACGTCGGCCGCCAGCCCACCCACGTCGGTGAAGAGTTCGACCAGATCGATCTCGATGTCACCCGAGTCCGCGCGCCCCTTCACCGCCGGCGCGTCGATGCCCGGCTGCCAGCGGTCCCGCAGTTTCGCGCCCGCCCCGGCGTCGCGCTCGGCGAAGGAACGGATCACCCCGAGCACATGGTCGACCTCGTCGGGGTTGGGGTGGCTGAGCTCGCGCACCGCCTGGTGCAGGGCACTGGACAGTGGCCGGCGCAGCGGCTGGTCGGGACGCGCCTCCAACTTGCCGGTCCCCCAGTGCCGGCGTACCGCCGCCGAACGCAGCGTGTTCAGCAGCACCGTCTTGCCCACCCCGCGCAGCCCGGTGAGCACCAAGGAGCGCTCCGGCCGGCCGCGGGCGACCCGCTCCAACACCACGTCGAAGGCGCGCAACTGCTCATCCCGGCCGGCGAGCTCGGGCGGGCGCTGGCCGGCGCCGGGGGCGTACGGGTTCCGGATCGGGTCCACGATCGGACGATATCGAGCAATCTAGCCCGGAACCTAGATTGACCTAGCGTGTCGTAGCGAGGACGCCCCTAGACTCGAACCCGTGCCCGAACTCCCCGAGGTGCAGGCGCTGGTCGACGATCTGGCCGACCGGCTCGATGGCCGTGCGATCGTGGCCGTGCAGTTGGCCGCGTTCAGCGCACTCAAGACCTACGACCCGCCGCTGTCCGCGCTCGAGGGCGCGCTGGTGGACGGCGTACGACGGCACGGGAAGTTCCTCGACATCGAAGCCGCCGGACTGCACCTGGTGATGCACCTGGCCCGGGCCGGCTGGATCCGGTGGCGCGACGAGGTCCCGGCCGCCCCACCGCGACCCAGCAACAAGTCCCCGCTGGCGGCGCGGATCGTCCTCGACTCCGGTGCCGGACTCGACGTCACCGAGGCCGGCACCAAGAAGAGCCTGGCCGTGTACGTCGTCCGCTCACCCGCCGACGTACCAGGCATCGCCTCGCTGGGCCCGGACCCGCTCACGCCCGCGTTCACGCCCGAGGTGCTGGCCGGCATCCTCCGCGACGCCGGCCGCAAGCAGCTCAAGGGAGTGCTGCGCCATCAGGGCACCATCGCCGGGATCGGCAACGCCTACTCCGACGAGATCCTGCACACCGCACGGATGTCGCCGTTCAAGCCCGCGGACAGCCTGGACGAGAGCGAGCGGCAACTCCTGTACGACGCGATCCGGGCCACCCTGGGTGCGGCGGTGGCGCGCGCCTCGGGCACCCCGGCCAGCGAACTGAAAGCCGAGAAGAAGGCGCAGATGGCGGTGCACGGGCGCACCGGACAGGCCTGTGCCGTCTGTGGCGACACCGTCCGCGAGGTCAGCTTCGCCGACTCGTCGTTGCAGTACTGCGCCACCTGTCAGACCGGCGGCAAGCCGTTGGCCGACCGGCGGATGTCGCGGCTGCTGAAGTAGGCCTCCTCGGCTGTCGAGTGTCCGCGAGCAACGAGCGGACGTAGCGAGACTGTGAGTCTTTCCTTGCAGCCCGTGTGCTGGTGGGCTGTGGTCGGTGACCGCGGTTGTGACTCATATCGAGACTGGCTTCGTGCCTTTCCTGGGACTTGTCCGGTCGTGGTCGCCGGCCCC
>NZ_JAERJA010000006.1 GCF_016827675.1 Nocardioides limicola
CTCCTCGGCGAGCCGAACCATGTCCGGCTCCCTCACCGCTGGCAACGTCGTACTCTCAGACTCGTGCTCGCTCATGACGTGATGCTCCTTCGACCACGGACCCAGCCCGTGGCATCACGCCGATGCGCTTACACAAAATTCCTGACAGACCCCGGCCAGGAGCAGGACCGCATCAGCAAGGCCCTCGCCAGCATCACCAGCGAGCTCAAGGCCACCGAAGCCGAGTGGGACACCGTCGAGACCAACCTCCAGATGGCCCTCGACCTCGCGACCGACTGCCACGCCGCCTACCTCAGCGCGCCCGAGCACATCCGGCGCATGTTCAACCAGGCGTTCTTCGAACGGATCCTCGTCCTGCCCGACGACAACGACCGCGTCGGCATCCGGCTCGAAGCCGAACTCGCAGAACCGTTCGACACGCTGCTCACCAAAGCAAAGAGGCCCGCCGGTGAAACCAGCGAGCCTCTTGACTCATCAAACTCTTCGGCGGCACTTACTCAGTCCATATGTTTGAGTAGCGCCACCATGGTGGAGCCTAGGGTGTGATCCGTCAGGACATCCCGGACACATCTCTCAAGACATCCCGGACAACTGACCAAGCAGCACATGCACCTACCGGCAGCCTCAGGCCATGTCGAAAGCACGGCTGGTCATCACCGCAGTCGAGATCGAAGGACGAACCGTCACCGAGGTCGCCAACACCTACGCCGTGTCCCGGTCCTGGATCTACGAACTCCTCGCCCGCTACCGCACCGAAGGCGACGCCGCGTTCGAACCCAGATCGCGACGACCACACTCATCGCCCACAGCGATTGACCGGGCCACCGTCGACCTGATCATGCGGATCCGGAAGCAGTTAACCGAGTCCGGACTCGACGCCGGCCCCGACACCATCGCCTGGCACCTCCAACACCGACACCAGGTCACAACCTCGGTCAGCACCGTTGCCCGGACCCTGACCCGCCAGAGCCTGGTCGAACCACAGCCGAAGAAGCGACCCAAATCCTCCTACATCCGTTTCGAAGCCGAACAACCCAACGAGACCTGGCAGTCCGACTTCACCCACTACTGCCTCGCCGGCGACAACGGCCCCGGTCAGGACACCGAGGTCATCACCTGGCTCGACGACCACTCCCGCTACGCACTCCACGTCTCAGCTCACCACCGGATCACCGGCCAGATCGTGCTCGACACATTCACCAAAACCGCAGATCAACACGGGTACCCCGGGTCCGTGCTCACCGACAACGGACTCGTCTACACCACCCGATTCGCCGGCGGCCGAGGCGGCCGCAACGGCCTGGAGTCCGAACTGCAACGCCTCGACATCGTCCAGAAGAACTCCCGACCCAACCACCCCACGACCTGCGGCAAGGTCGAGCGATATCAACAAACGATGAAGAACTGGCTCAGCGCCCAACCCGAGCAACCCACCACCATCGGCGAACTACAGGCGACGATCGACGCCTTCGTCGTGGCCTTCAACCACCACCGCCCGCACCGCTCCCTCACCCACCGAGCGACCCCAGCCACGACCTACCAAGCACGCCCGAACCCAAGTCCTCAAACTCGTCGACGGACTCCACGTCCGCATCATCAACGCCGCCACCGGCGAACTGCTGCGCGAGCTCACCATCGACCCCACCCGCAACTACCAGCCACTCGGCCGACCACCCGGACCACGCCCCGGAAAAACCAGAAGACCGGACCCAAGTTCTGGGTCCGGTCTGTCCGGTATCTCCTGAGAGATCACATGGTGGAGCCTAGGGGACTCGAACCCCTAACCCCCTGCTTGCAAAGCAGGTGCGCTACCAATTGCGCCAAGGCCCCTGGGCCGGCAACGGGGTGCCGGCGGCGGGTGTCAGGCCCGGTCGACGTTGTCGGTGGCCTCGGCCCACAGGGCCTGCTCACGCTTGGACTCGTCGTACTTCTTCCAGGCCACAGCGGCACCGGCGGCCGCGATCAGCAGGACAATGATCTTCTTCACGGCTCTACTCCATCGTCGATGGTGGGTTGCCCGCAGAAGGGGCACCACGGGACGGATCCCGTGCTGGTGGGCCTAACAGGACTTGAACCTGTGACCTCTTCCTTATCAGGGAAGCGCTCTAACCGTCTGAGCTATAGGCCCGCATGAACCGACGGGGAAGATTACCGCAGGTTCCGGTGCGGCGACAAAACGGGGTCGCCGCGAGGACTCAGTCCTCCGCGAGGGTGACTTCGATGCCGCCCAGCAGGGCCGCGGCCATGTTGTACAGGAACGCGGACAAGGTGGCGATCGCGGTCAGCAGGATCACGTCCACCACCGACACCAGCATGGTGAAGCCGAGCACCCGGGTCATCCCGACGTACGACTCGATGTCGAAGTTCGCGCCCTCGTCGCCGCCGATCACGTCCTGGACGGCGGCGTTGATCGAGTCCCAGACCCCGGCCGCGCCCAGCACCGACCAGACGATGAAGACCGACACCACGGTCACCACCGCGAACGCCACCGAGAGCAGGAACGCGGTCTTCATCACCGACCAGGGGTCGATCCTGGTCAGCCGGAGTCGGGCACGCCGCTGCTTGCGGGGACCGTCGACCATCACTGAACCCCTCTCGGCCTCGGCGGCCTCACGCAACTCCGCGGTGGCCTGCGCGAGCTTCTCCTGGACGCGGTTGGCGAACCCGGACCGGATCGCGGTGTCCTCGGGTGCGTCACTCATGATTCCTCGTCTCGTGGCTGGTCGTCGGCGGCCATTGTGGCATCGGCGCCCGAATCGACAGATTCGCCAGCGACCTCCTCGTCAACCTCGTCGGCGACCTTGGCCTCCACCGACCGGGTCACCACGGCCACGCTGTCGCCCTTCTTCGGGGAGACGAACTTGACGCCCTGGGTGGACCGACCGGTGGGCCGGAACTGGTCGTCGATCGGGCTGCGCACCACCTGACCGGCGGCGGTGATGGCGAGCACCTCGTCACCGTCGGTGGCGATGAAGGCACCCACCAGCTGGCCGCGCTCGGTGTTGGCCAGCGACATCGCCTTGATGCCCAGACCGCCCCGCGACTGCAGGCGATACTCCGAGATCCGGCTCCGCTTCGCGAACCCGCCGTCGGTCATCGTGAAGACGTACTGCACGTCCTCGTCGGCGTCCTCGACAGCCGCCTGCGCGGCCCGGATCACCGACATCGACAGCATCGAGTCCTCGTTGCGGAACTTCATCCCCGTGACACCGCCGGTGGCCCGGCCCATCGGCCGCAACTGCGCGTCGTCGGCGTGGAAGCGGATCGCCTGCCCCTTCCGGGAGACCAGCAGGATGTCGTCGTCGGCCGAGACCAGCTCGGCGCCGATCAGCTCATCGGTCTCGGAGCGGAAGTTGATCGCAATGACGCCGGCCTGACGCGGCGAGTTGTAGTCGGCCAACCGCGTCTTCTTGACCAGCCCGTCCCGGGTGGCCAGCACCAGGTAGGGAGCCTGCTCGTAGTCGCGGATCGCCAGCACCTGAGCGATCTGCTCATCCGGCTGGAAGGAGAGCAGCCCCGCCACGTGACCGCCCTTGGCGTCCCGGGAGGACTCGGGCAGGTTGTAGACCTTGGTCCGGTAGACCCGTCCGGCGGTAGTGAAGAAGAGCAGCCAGTGATGGTTGCTGGTGGCCAGCAGGTGCTGCACCACGTCGTCGCCGCGCAGCGCGGCGCCGCGCACCCCCTTGCCGCCCCGCTTCTGGGTGCGATAGGAGTCGGCGCGGGTCCGCTTCGCATACCCGCCGCGAGTGATCGAGACGACCATCTCCTCGTCCGGGATCAGGTCCTCCATGGACAGGTCGCCGTCGGCGGGGATGATCTGGGAGCGCCGGTCGTCGCCGAACTTCTCGACGATCTCGTTGAGCTCCTCGCCGATGATCCGGCGCTGCCGCGACTCGCTGGCCAGGATGTCCTGGAGGTCGGCGATGATCCGCTCCAGCTCGGCGAGCTTGTCGATGATCTTCTGCCGCTCCAGGGCCGCCAGCCGGCGCAGCTGCATCTCCAGGATCGCGTTGGCCTGGAGTTCGTCGATGCCGAGCAGGTTGATCAGCCCGGTGCGGGCCTCCTCCACGTCGGGCGACCGGCGGATCAGCGCGATCACCTCATCCAGCGCATCGAGCGCCTTCACCAGGCCGCGCTGGATGTGCGCGTCCTCCTCGGCCCGGCGTAGCCGGAAGCGGGTCCGCCGCTGGATGACCTCGAGCTGGTGGGTGACCCAGCTGCTGATGAACTGGTCGATGGTCAGGGTGCGCGGCACCCCGTCGACCAGCGCCAACATGTTGGCGGAGAAGTTGGTCTGCAGCTCGGTGTGCTTGAGCAGGTTGTTCAGCACCACCCGGGCGACCGCGTCACGCTTGAGTACGACGACCAGTCGCTGGCCGGTGCGCCCCGACGAGTCGTCGCGGACGTCGGAGATGCCCTGCACCTTGCCGGTGTCGACGAGCATGGCGATCTTCTCGGCCAGGTTGTCGGGGTTGACCATGTAGGGCAGCTCGGTGATCGAGAGGCAGGTGCGGCCCTTGTTGTCCTCGTCGATCTCGATGACCGCCCGCTGGGTGACCGAGCCCCGACCGGTGCGGTAGGCCTGCTCGATGCCCTGGCGGCCCACGATCAGCGCGCCGTTGGGGAAGTCGGGGCCCTTGATCCGCTCGATCAGCGCGTCCTGCAGCTCCTCGCGGGTGGCGTCGGGGTGCTCCAGCGCCCACCGGGCACCGTCGGCGACCTCGCGCAGGTTGTGCGGCGGAATGTTGGTGGCCATCCCGACCGCGATCCCCGCCGACCCGTTGACCAGCAGGTTCGGGTAGCGCGAGGGCAGCACGGTCGGCTCGGTGGAGCGACCGTCGTAGTTGGGCTGGAAGTCGACGGTCTCCTGCTCGATGTCGCGGACCATCTCCAGCGCCAGCGGCGCCATCCGGCACTCGGTGTATCGCATCGCGGCGGCCGCGTCGTTGCCCGGCGAACCGAAGTTGCCCTGCCCCTGCACCAGCGGCGCGCGCATCACCCACGGCTGGGCGAGCCGGACCAGGGTGTCGTAGATCGCCGAGTCGCCGTGCGGGTGGTACTGACCCATCACGTCGCCGACGACGCGCGAGCACTTGGAGAAGCCGCGGTCGGGGCGGTAGCCGCCGTCGTACATCGCGTAGAGCACCCGGCGGTGCACCGGCTTGAGTCCGTCGCGTACGTCGGGCAGGGCCCGGCCCACGATGACCGCCATCGCGTAGTCGATGTAGGCGCGCTGCATGGAGGTCTGCAGCTCGATCGGTTCGATGCGTCCGCCGCTGGGAGTCTCGGTCACGATTGCTCTCTCTGCCTATGTCTAACGGAGTCTAGGGAATGTCGAAGAGTGGTCTCGACAAGCTCGACCGACGAACGCCGCCGGCGTGCGGGGTCTCGACAAGCTCGACCGACGATTGGCTCATCAGATGTCGAGGAAGCGGACGTCTTTAGCGTTGCGCTGGATGAAGGAGCGGCGCTGCTCGACGTCCTCCCCCATCAGCGTCGAGAAGACCTCGTCGGCCTGGGCGGCGTCGTCGAGGGTGACCTGGAGCATCAGCCGCTGCTCGGGGTTCATCGTGGTCTCCCACAGCTCCTCGGCGTTCATCTCGCCGAGACCCTTGTACCGCTGCACCGCGTTCTCCTTGGGCAGCTTCTTGCCCTGGGCGAGACCGTCGCGGGTGAGCGCGTCGCGCTCGGGGTCGGAGTAGACGAACTCGTGCTCGTGCGGCTTGTTCCACCGCAGTCGGTACAGCGGCGGCTGGGCCATGTACACGTAGCCCTGCTCGATCAGCGGCTTCATGAACCGGAACAGCAACGTCAGCAGCAGGGTGTTGATGTGGTGGCCGTCGACGTCGGCGTCGGCCATCAGCACCACCTTGTGGTAGCGCAGCTTCTCCAGCGAGAACTCCTCGTGGATGCCGGTGCCCAGCGCCGAGATGATCGCCTGCACCTCGGTGTTGGCGAGCACCTTGTCGATGCGCGCCTTCTCGACGTTGAGGATCTTGCCGCGGATCGGCAGGATCGCCTGCACCCGCGGGTCGCGGCCCTGCCGGGCGGAGCCGCCGGCGGAGTCACCCTCGACGATGAAGACCTCGCACTCGGCCGGGTTCGTGGACTGGCAGTCCGACAGCTTGCCGGGCAGTCCGCCGCCGCCGAGCAGGCCCTTGCGGTTGCGGGCCAGGTCCCGGGCCTTGCGGGCCGCGATCCGGGCCGACGCCGCCGCCTGAGCCTTCCGGACGATGTCGCGCCCCTCGGCCGGGTTCTGCTCCAGCCAGGCGCCGAGCTGGTCGTTGACCAGCCGTTGCACGAAGCCCTTGGCCTCGGTGTTGCCGAGCTTGGTCTTGGTCTGCCCCTCGAACTGGGGCTCGGCCAGCTTGATCGAGATGATCGCGGTGAGGCCTTCGCGGATGTCGTCGCCGGAGACCCGGTCCTCGCGCTTCTTGATCAGCCCCCACTCCTCGCCCCAGTGGTTCACCAGGGTGGTCAGCGCGGCCCGGAAGCCCTCCTCGTGGGTGCCGCCCTCGTGGGTGTTGATGGTGTTGGCGAAGGTGTGCACCGACTCGGTGAACGAGGTGTTCCACTGCATGGCCACTTCGAGGCTCATGTGGTTCTCGACGGAGTCGGGAGTCTCGTCCTCGAAGGAGATGACCGTCGGGTTCGCCTTGTCCTTGCGCCGGTTCAGGTGCTCGACGTAGTCGACCAGTCCGCGGTCGTAGCGGTAGCGGCTCTCCAGGCCGACCCCCTCGGCCGGGTGCACCTGGTCCTCGCCGTTGTCCGCCTCCGGCTCCAGCCCCTCGGCCACGTCCTCGGCGGTCTGGCGCTCGTCGCGTACGACGATCTCGAGGCCCTTGTTGAGGAAAGCCATCTCCCGGATCCGGGTGGTGATGGTCTCCAGGGAGAAGGTGGTGGACTCGAAGATGTCCTCCGAGGGCCAGAAGGTGACCGTGGTGCCGGTCCCCTCCCCCTCGGCGAGCGGCCGCACCTCTTCGAGGTCGGCGTCGGGGGTGCCGAGTGAGAAGCTCTGCTGCCAGAGCCGGCCCCGGTTGCGCACCTCGACGAGCAGTCGGCTCGACAGCGCGTTCACCACCGAGACGCCGACGCCGTGCAGTCCGCCGGAGACCTTGTAGCCGCCGCCGCCGAACTTGCCGCCGGCGTGCAGGACGGTCAACGCCAAGGTGACGGCGGGGATGGACTGGCCGGGAGCGGTGTCGGTGGGGATGCCGCGGCCGTTGTCCTCGACCCGGACCGCACCGTCGTCGGTGAGGGTGACCACGATCCGGTCGCAGTGTCCGGCCAGGGCCTCGTCGACAGCGTTGTCGACGATCTCCCAGATCAGGTGGTGCAGGCCACGGGCGCCGGTGGAGCCGATGTACATGCCAGGTCGCTTGCGGACCGCTTCGAGGCCCTCCAGGACCTGGATCGCTGACGCGTCGTAGGCGACCTGCTCGGTGGCCTTCGTTGGCTGCTCGTCGGTCACCTGATTGTCGTCGACCACGCGCACTCCGTCCTACTCCCTCGGCGTACCGCCGCACGAGCGCGCAGCGGACATGGAACGGGTCGCAACCGGGGGTTATGCCGCGTTGCGACCTCGTGGGCCATGATACCCCGCAGAGGGCCTCAGAACACGCTCGTGCGTCCCCAGGGCAGGGTCGAAACATGCCCTGTGAGCTCTATTTGGCCCGTTGCGGCCGTTTTCGCGCGTTCGAGGTGCTCGTGTGGGGTGCCCCTTGCACCCCACACGAGCATCCTGAGTCAGGCGGCGATCGGCTCGTTGTGCAGTGAGCGGAACGCGTACGCCGTCAACAGCGTGCCGATCGGGATGGCCGCGATCAGGCCCACCAGGCACAGGATGGCGCCGACGATGGTGACCGCCAGCACGCACAGGTAGACCAGCAGGACCTGGACGAAGTTGTCCTTGACGAAGTTGAAGCTGGCCTTGATCGCCTCGACCGCGGTCAGGTTGCGGTCACCCACGAAGTGCAGGGTGTAGGAGGTGAAGAAGTAGAACACGATGCCCGGCAGCACGCAGAGCAGCAGGCCGATGGTGCCGCCGATGGCGATCAGCACCGCGGCCACGAAGACCTGCACGAGCTGGTCGGTGCGGAACATGCTGGCCGCCGTCACCGGTCGGCCGGCGGTGATGTCGAGGGCGGACCGGATCATGCCGGCCATGATCAGCATCGCGACCAGGTTGACGACCAGTCCGATGACGCCGTTGACCAGGTTCGTGGCGATGAAGCCGAGGCCGCCGCTGGTCACCCAGCGGCCGGTCTCCATGTCGAAGACCAGCGTGGGGTTGCTCATCGAGCTGATCACCGCCTGGACGATGCCGCCGAAGACCAGCACACCGAAGATGGCCAGGCCCGCGATCACGAACGGACCGAGGTTGGCCTGGAACTTCTCGAAGGCGTACTTGAACGCCGCACCGATGTCCACGCTCGGGCCCGGTGCCCCGGCCGGCGGGGGCGGCGGCGCCCCGTAGCCCGGCGGCGGCGGGGGTGGCTGGTTCGGGGGCTCGTTGGGTGGCTCGTTGGTGCTCATCGGATCCCTCCTGATCGTCTTGCCGAGTCAAGTGATGACAAAGATGTGTCGTCACCGCACTGCAGCCTAGCGGTGAACGGTGTTCGTTGGGGCGGATCGGGTGCCGGGGGTGCGGGGTCTCGACAAGCTCGACCAACGAATCCACACCACCCGGCGACCAACGTGCTCGGCATGGCGTCGGCCGTAGGCGGCAGTCTCAGCCGTAGGCGTCAGGCGTCAGCCGTAGGTGTCGCGGGGGCCGCGGCCGTCGCGCACCGACCGGGGGCCCTTCTTCCAGGTCGGCCCGTGCGGGCCGAGGACCTCGATGAAGGTGACCGTGTCGTGGCCGAGCTCGGTGTTGAGGCGCTTGAGCAGCGTCGGGGCCAGCAGCCGCAACTGGGTGGCCCAGGCGGTGGAGTCGGTGCGCACCGACAACCGGCCCTCGGCGAAGGACTCCGGCGTGCAGTGGGTGGCGATGTCGTCACCGACCAGCTCCGCCCACCGGCCGAAGACCCCGTGCACTTTCAGGTCGACGGTCCAGCCGTGCTCGGTGACCAGCCGGCCGAGCACGTTGTCGAGCAGCTGCGGGTCGCGATCGTCCGGATGCGCCCCGGACGCCTCCGCGGGGGCGGCCCTGCGACGCCGTCCCCGACGGCCCCGGGCCCGGGAGGTGACCTGGAGCCGGGACACAGCGCGGGCCTGGGCGCGGGCGAAGTCGAGTCCGTCCGGGGTCGGCTCCTCCGGTTCGGTCACTGGCGGCGCACCTCCCCTGCGGAGACCTCGTAGCGCACCGCGTCCAGCTGCATCGGTACGTCGTCGGGCACTGCGGCCGTGACCAGCACCTGCTCGGTGCCGAGCACACGGTCGGCGAGTCGGTCCCGCCGGCCCTGGTCGAGCTCGGCGAAGACGTCGTCCAGGATCAGGATCGGGTCTTCGCCCTCATCGCGCAACAGGTCGTAGGAGGCCAGCCGCAGCGCGAGCGCGAACGACCACGACTCTCCGTGCGAGGCGTAGCCCTTCACCGGCAGCTCGAGCTGGCCGTCGCCCAGGGTCAGCAGCCACTCGTCGCGGTGCGGTCCGACCAGGGTGATGCCCCGATCCAGCTCGTCGCGGCGCCGCTCCTCGAGCGCGGCCTGGATCGCCGCGGCCACGCCGGCGATCTCCCGGGGCGACTCGGCCTCATCCTCGGCCCAGGACGGCCGGTAGCTGGTGCGCGCCTGCGACCGGTGCACCCCGTCGGCCACGTCGGCGTACGCCGCGATCAGGTACGGCGCCAGGTCCTCGTCCAGTTGCAGCCGGGCTGCGGTCAGTTCGGCACCGAACGCCACCAGATGCTCGTTCCACAGATCCAGGGTGGACTCGGCCGCCTCCCGGGCCGCCCGGTTGCTGCGGGCGCTGCGCAGCAGCGAGTTGCGTTGCTTCAGCACCCGGTCGTAGTCCGCGCGCACCCCGGCCAGCCGCGGCGTACGGAGCACCAACAGGTCGTCGAGGAAGCGGCGCCGCATCGACGGGTCGCCCTTGACCAGGGCCAGGTCGTCGGGGGCGAAGACGACGGTGCGGACCAGGCCGATCAGGTCGCGTGGCCGAGGCAGCGCGGCCCGGTTGATCCGGGCCCGGTTGGCGCGCCCCGGGTTGAGCTCGACCTCCAGGGTGGCGGTCCGGCCCTCCTTGACCACGGCGGCGCGCACCAGCGCCTGCTCGGCACCGGCACGCACCAGAGGCGCATCGCTGGCGACCCGATGCGAGGCCAGCCGCGACAGGTAGTCGATCGCCTCGACCAGGTTGGTCTTGCCCTGGCCGTTGCGGCCCAGGAAGGCCGACCGGCCGGGCTCCAGCGCCAGGTCGAGGTCCCCGTAGGAACGGAAGTCGTGCAGGGTCAGGTGCGCGATGTGCATGCGCTACGACGAGTCGCCCTCGGTGCGCACCGCGTGGCCACCGAACTGGTTGCGCATCGCGGCGATCGCCTTCATCGCCGGGCTGTCGTCCTGCCGGGAGGTGAACCGGGCGAACAGGGAGGCGGCGATGGTGGGCAGCGGCACCGCATGCTCGATGCCCGCCTCGACCGTCCACCGACCCTCGCCCGAGTCCTCGGCGTAGCCGCGGATGCTGGCCAGATCCGGCTCGGCGTCCAGCGCGTTGACGAAGAGATCCAGCAGCCAGGACCTGATCACGGTCCCCTCCCGCCAGGAGGCGAAGACCTCGGGCACGTTGTCGACCATGTCGACCTTCTGCAGCAGCTCCCAGCCCTCGGCGTAGGCCTGCATCATCGCGTACTCGATGCCGTTGTGGACCATCTTGGAGAAGTGCCCGGCGCCCACCGACCCGGCGTGCACCGCACCCAGGTCGCCGGGGGGCTTGAGGGCGTCGAACGCCGGCTGCACCTTGGCCACGTCGGCGGCGTCGCCGCCGTACATCAGGGCGTAGCCGTTCTCCAGACCCCAGACCCCGCCGGACACTCCGCAGTCGACGTAGCCGATCTCCCGCTCGGCCAGCAGCCGGGCGTGCTCGAGGTCGTCGGTCCAGCGGGAGTTGCCGCCGTCGACGACCACGTCACCGGCGGCGAGCAGGTCGGCGAGCTCGGCGACCGTGCTGCGGGTCGGATCACCGGCGGGCACCATCACCCAGACCACCCGCGGTGCCGGCAGGGCAGCCACCAGGGCGGCGAGCGAGTCGACATCGGCCAGCTCCGGGTCATGGTCGAAGCCGACGACACTATGCCCGGCGCGGCGCAGCCGCTCCGCCATGTTGCCGCCCATCTTGCCCAAGCCGATGAGTCCGATGTGCATGAGGTGCGCTCCTGAGGTGAGCCGTGGCGGGGTCAGGACAACAGTCTGCGGGGCATCAGCAAGTACTTGAACCCCGGATCCTCGGAGCCGTCGCTGGGGATGCCGCGCATCACCACCGGCTTCGACGCCTGGGTGAAGGCCAGCTCGACCACCGGCTCGTCAACCGCGTTCAGCCCCTCGAGCAGGAACGAGTGGTTGAAGCCGGTGGTCAACTCGGCGCCGCTGATGTCGGCCGCCACCTGCTCGGTGGCCTGGGCCTGGTCACCGGAGCCGGCATCGAGGGTGACGCCGCCGTCACCGAAGGCGAGCTGGACCGCGGTGTTGCGTTCGGCGACCAGCGCGACGCGCTTGACCGACTCGATCAGCGCGGCCTTGTCGACCAGGGCGGTGGTCAGGTGCTCGGCCGGGAAGAGGCTGCGGACCTTGGGGAACTCCCCGTCCAGCAGGCGGGTGGTGGTACGACGTACGCCGCCGGGGCCGGCGCCCTCGAAGCCGATGATGCCCTCGCCCGCGGCGCTTCCGGACAGCGAGATGGTCACCTCGCTGCCCGAGGTGAGCGACTTGGCGGTGCCCTCCAGAACCTTCGCCGGGACCAGCGCGGCCGCGGACTCGTCCGGGGAGTGCGGGTTCCACTCCAGCTCGCGGTGGGACAACCGGAACCGGTCGGTGGCCAGCAGCGAGATCGTGGAGCCGCTGATCTCGATCCGGACCCCGGTCAGCACCGGCAGCATGTCGTCGCGGCCCGCGGCGGTCACCGCCTGGCTGACGGCGTGGGCGAAGAGCTGGCTGTCCACGGTGCCGGTGGCGGCCGGCATCGGCGGCAGCGTCGGGTAGTCCTCGACCGGGATGGTCTGCAGGCTGAACCGGGCCGAGCCACAGGTCAGCGAGACGCGGGGACCCTCGAGCACCATCTCGACCGGCTTGTCGGGCAGGCTGCGGCAGATCTCGGAGAGCAGCTTGCCGCTGACCAGGGCGCGGCCCTCCTCGCTGACCTCGGCGGCCAGCGTGGCGCGGGCGGAGGTCTCGAAGTCGAAGGCGGACAGCACCAGGCCCTGATCACCGGCCTCGATGAGCATGCCGGCCAGCGCCGGTGAGCTCGGGGCTCGCAACGGCAGGGTGCGCGCTGCCCAGGTGACAGCATCGGCGAGAACGTCACGGTCGACGCGGAACTTCACGTGGCCTCCATGGTCGTGAACTTCAAGTCTGGTCCGGGACGGGCCCCGGGGTGAGCATCCTGCCACGTGTCGGCTCCGCACCACAGGGGTGCGGGGGGCGAGAGCGGGTTATCCCCAGGAGTGGGCCGGTTCGAATTGCACGAGTTTTGTGAGTTGTAGATGGGTTATGAGTGGTCATAGCAACGGTGGAAACTGTGGACAACCCCTGTCCGTGCAGGTCAGAGCCGATTTCTTCGTGCACAGGGGGTGTGTGTCGAGCGTGGGAGGAGTGACGCCGGCATGTGGGTCCACGTCGTCGGTCGACGCCGGGTGGCTGGTCATCCACACGATGTCCCCCGCCGATGCACAGGCGAGTGAACAGGGTGGAACCACAGATTCGCGGGGCGATCTGGTGTGGCGAACTACGATGACGCCATCACCATGACGTCCGATGCCCGCAAACTCCTCCTCGTCGTCGACGCGCCGTCGCTGCTGCACCGCAACCACCACGCCCGGGCGCACACTCGGATCACCGACCGCTCGGGCAGGCCGGCCTGGGCCCTGCACGGGATGCTGCGGCAGATCATCGAGTCGATCGAGCAGTTCGCCCCGGACGCGGTGATCTTCGGGCTCGACGACCGCACCGCGTCTGTGCGCCGGGACCGCTACCCCGACTACAAGGCCGGCCGCGCCGAGAAGGACCCGGCGCTCGTCGACCAGCTCGAGCGCGCCGGCGCCCTGCTCGACGCGCTCGGCCTGGCCACGCTCACCCCGCCGGGGCTGGAGGCTGACGACGTGAACGCGTCCGGCGCCGCCTGGGCGGTCCGGCACGACTGGAACTGCGTGATCATCACCTCCGACCGGGACGCATTCGCCTGCCTCAGCGACCACACCCAGGTGCTGCGCCTGATCAACGGCGGCATCAACGGGTCACCGCTGCTGAACCCCGCCCGTCTCTTCGCGATGTACGGGGTCGCCGCGCACCACTACCTCGACTACGCCGCGCTGCGCGGCGATGCCAGCGACAACCTGCCCGGCGTCTCCGGCCTCGGGGAGAAGTCCGCGGCCGCGCTGCTCGCAGCCGCCGGCTCCATGCAGGCGGTCTGGGCCGACATCGAGCACGACCAGGGACGCGCGGTCACCGCCGCCCTGGACGCGTTGGCGCAGGAGAACGGCGTACGCCGGATGGGGTCCACGGTGGTGCGGCGGCTGCGGGCGCCGGGCGCCCGGGAGCGCTACGAGTTCAACGTGGAGATGATGCGCGGCCACGAGGAGCTCGACCTGGGACTGACCCCGGAGATCCCCGGCACCCCCGGGCTGCTGCCGCTCGACATCGACCGGGTCAGCCGGGTGCTCGGGTTCCTCAACGTCGAAGCCACCACCGCGCTCGCGGTCCGGGTGCTCACCGGCGACCCGGCCTCGGCGGCCCGGCTGCGCAGCTGAGCGTTCGTCAGGGGGTTCGTCAGGACTGGCGGGCCTGCAGCTTGATCCGGTTGGTCAGTTCGCTGACCTGGTTGAAGACCGAGCGCCGTTCGGCCAGCAGCTGGTTGATCTTGCGGTCGGCGTACATCACCGTGGTGTGGTCCCGGTTGCCGAACTGGGCGCCGATCTTGGGCAGCGACAGGTCGGTCAGTTCGCGGCACAGGTACATCGCGATCTGGCGGCCCTGGACCAGGTGCCGGCCGCGGCTCGGGCCGGTCAGGTCCTCGATGCTGACGCCGAAGTAGGCGGCCGTCTGGGCGATGATCAGCGCCGCGGTGATCTCCGGCTCGCCGCCCTCGGGGATCAGGTCCTTCAGCACGATCTCGGCCAGCGTCAGATCGACCTCCTGGCGGTTCAGGTTGGCGAACGCGGTGACCCGGATCAGCGCCCCCTCGAGCTCGCGGATGTTGGTCTGGATCTTGCTGGCGATGAACTCGAGCACGTCGGCCGGGGCCGAGAGCCGGTCCATCGCGGCCTTCTTCTGCAGGATCGCGATCCGGGTCTCCAGGTCGGGAGGCTGGACGTCGGTGATCAGACCCCACTCGAACCGGTTGCGGAGCCGATCCTCCAGGGCCTCGAGCCGCTTGGGTGCCCGGTCCGAGGTGAGCACGATCTGCTTGTTCGCGTTGTGCAGCGTGTTGAAGGTGTGGAAGAACTCCTCCTGGGTCTGGGTCTTGCCCTCCAGGAACTGGATGTCGTCGATGAGCAGGACGTCGACATCGCGGTAGCGGCGCTTGAACCGATCCTGCCGGTCGTCACGGATCGCGTTGATGAACTCGTTGGTGAACTCCTCGCTGGAGACGTAGCGCACCTTGGCGCCGGCGTACAGGGAGCGCACGTAGTGGCCGATGGCGTGCAGCAGGTGGGTCTTGCCCAGACCGGAGTCGCCGTAGACCAGCAGCGGGTTGTAGGCCTTGCCGGGCGCCTCGGCGACGGCGACGGCCGCGGCGTGCGGGAACCGGTTCGAGGAGCCGATGACGAAGGTCTCGAAGGTGTACTTCGGGTTGAGCCTGGTCTCCAGGGCGCTGGCCTTGGCGGCGGGATCGCCTCCGGCCGGGTCCTCCCCCAACCCAGTAAAGTCAATTTGTTGATTTGTCGATATATCTACAACAGGGGCCGGGGGTGGCGGGGTGGGTGCCGCGTCGGGCTCCAGCGCCGGGTTGATGGTGACCGCGATCCGGATCTCTCGACCGAAGGCATCCGAGAGCGCATCCTCGAGCTGGCCGCGCAGCCGACCCTCGATCTGACCGCGGGTGAAGTCGTTGGCGACCGCGATGATCGCGGTGCTCTCGTGCAGGGTCACCGGCTGGCTGGCGCGCAGCCAGGCGCGCTGATGGGCCTGCAGGTCGGCGATCACCTGGTCCCAGGCCTCGGCGATGCCGATCGATGACTCGTCTGTGCCTGGAATGTCGGTCACGCCTGTTCCTCCTCGGGTGGGTGTCCACAGTTTTGTCCACAGGTTGTGAACTGACCCGCGAGGGTGGTCAGGTCCCCGCTGCGACCTGGCCCCCGTACACCGGCTGACCGTGACGTTCTCCCAGTTCAGCACGGCATTGGGCACCGTATGTCCCGAGCCCTGCTCCGGGTGATCCGGTCGGTGTGGGCCGGTTCCGGTTCAGCCTCGGTGAACCGGAAACATAACTCCCGGCGCACCTGTGGATCAACCCTTCATCCACAGGGCGTGCCTGCGACCACTGGCACAGGTTTCGTGAGTTTGACCCGGATTGCCGGCACCGCGTACCGTTGCAAGGTCGCCCACCGCCTGTC
The DNA here is from genome assembly GCF_016827675.1 of Nocardioides limicola. Taxonomy (GTDB): domain Bacteria; phylum Actinomycetota; class Actinomycetes; order Propionibacteriales; family Nocardioidaceae; genus Nocardioides; species Nocardioides limicola. The sequence goes on from NZ_JAERJA010000006.1 coordinate 15,704, forward strand.
CGCGCCGGATTCGAGTGCTGGTGGGCCGCCAGACTTCGAACCCGATCGAATACGAGGATGCCGTGAGCAAGCGTACGTACCAGCCGAACAACCGTCGTCGTCACAAGGTGCACGGCTTCCGTCTCCGGATGCGGACCCGTGCCGGCCGCGCGATCATGAACTCGCGTCGCCGCAAGGGCCGCAAGTCGCTGACTGTCTGACTCGGCGTCGACGCGGTCTCGTGCTGCCCCGTGCACACCGCGTGGTGTCCGGTGACGATTTCTCGTTCGCCGTACGCCGTGGGCAGCGCGCCGGAACGGATTCACTGGTCGCCCATGTGGCCGCAGGTGGCGCCAGCCCCAGCGCCCTGGAGCCGGCCCGGATCGGTTTCGTGGTCAGCCGCGCCGTCGGCGGATCTGTGGTCCGCAACCGCGTGAAGCGACGGCTCCGGCACCTGGTCGCGTCCCGACTGGCGGTGCTGCCGGCCGGGATCGTGGTGGTGATCCGGGCGTTGCCGGCCTCGGCAGCGATGTCCTCGGAGCAACTGGCCGGGGATCTTGACTCTGCCCTGGACCGCGCGATCGACCGGTTGGGGTCGCCCGTGCGGCCTAGCAGCGCCGCCTCATGAAGTATCTGCTGATCGGCTTCCTGCGGCTCTACCGAGCGTTCATCAGTCCCCTGTACGGCCAGGTCTGCCGCTATCACCCGTCCTGTTCGGCGTACGCCCTGGAGGCCGTGCAGGTGCACGGTAGTCTCCGTGGTGGTTGGTTCGCCGTTCGACGCCTCGGACGCTGTCATCCGTGGGCCCCCGGGGGCTACGACCCCGTCCCTCCGCGCCGCTCCAGTGGCGCCACCACCTGAAGGAGCTTCTGCGTTGTTCGAGTTCTTCGGCGCCATCGGCGGGTTCATCATGACGCCGCTGTACTACCTGGTGTCGTTCATCATGGTGTTGTTCCACCGTCTGCTCACCGACGTGATGGGACTGGACCCGGACGGCGGTCTCTCCTGGACCCTGGCCATCGTCGGCCTGACGCTCGTCATCCGTACGCTGTTGATCCCGCTCTTCGTGAAGCAGATCAAGTCGTCGCGGAACATGCAGCTCATCCAGCCGCGGGTCAAGGAGCTGCAGAAGAAGTACGGGCACGACAAGGAGCGGCTCGCCCAGGAGACGATGAAGCTCTACCGCGACACGGGCACCAACCCGTTCGCCTCCTGCCTGCCGATCCTGCTGCAGATGCCGATCTTCTTCGCGCTGTTCCGGATGATCGACCAGGCCGCCCGGCACCACCGCGGCAAGGGAGTCCTCACCGACGCCCAGGCCACCCAGTTCCAAGAGGCTGAGCTGCTCGGCGTACCGATCTCGCAGACGTTCATCGGTGCCGGCGGCCAGATCGGCGTGATGGTGATGGCCGCGGTCCTGGTGCTCGCGATGACCGCCACCACCTTCCTCACCCAGCGTCAGCTGATGAGCAAGAACATGCCCCCGGACGCACTGACCGGGCCGTACGCGCGCCAGCAGAAGATGCTGCTCTACGTGCTGCCGCTGGTCTTCGCCGTCGGTGGTGTCGCCTTCCCGATCGGCGTGTTGGTCTACTGGACCACCTCGAACCTGTGGACGATGTGCCAGCAGTTCTACGTGATCCGGAACAACCCCGCTCCGAACACCGCCGCGGCGGCTGCCAAGGAGGCCCGGGACCGGGTCAAGGCCCACAAGAAGGGCAAGAAGACCCCCGCCGAGCTGGCTGAGGAAGAGGAGCGGCTCAAGGCCGAGGAGGAGGCCGCCAGCAAGCCGGCCCGCCAGCAGCCGAAGAAGCAGCCGCGCGCAGCGCGCAAGGGCGGCAAGTCAGGCAAGAACCCCCAGAACAGGAAGAAGTAGAACGGTGACGGAGAACGTGGTCGAGGCCGATTCGGTGCAGCAGTTGGAGCGCGAGGGCGACATCGCCGCTGACTACCTCGAAGAGTTGTTGGACATCGCCGACCTCGACGGTGACCTGGACATCGACGTGGACGGCGACCGCGCATCGGTCTCCATCGTGGGCGCGGACCTGAGCCAGTTGGTCGGGCGCGACGGCGAGGTTCTCGAGGCGCTGCAGGAGCTCGCGCGGCTGGCCGTGCACCGGGAGACGGGCGAGCGGTCCCGGCTGATGCTCGACATCTCCGGGCACCGGGCGCAGAAGCGGGCTTCCCTCGAGGAGTTGGCCAAGGAGGCCATCGAGCGTGCGCGGGCCGAGGGCGAGCGGATCTCGCTGGCGCCGATGAGCCCGTTCGAGCGCAAGGTGGTGCACGACGTGGTGGCGGCCGCAGGCCTGACCTCGGAGTCCGAGGGCGCTGAGCCGAACCGGCACGTCGTCATCGTGCCGTGAGTGTCGACGCCTGAGTCTTGATGACCCCTGTTTCACGTGAAACATCTCCCCCGGCGGTGGCCGAGACGCTCTTCGGCGATCGGCTCCCGCTGGCGGTGGAGTACGCCGAGTGGCTGAGCGGCCCGGGCGTGGAGCGCGGCCTGATCGGTCCACGCGAGACGCCGCGCCTGTGGGAGCGCCACATCCTCAACTGCGCCCTGCTCGGTGACCTGGTGCCGACCGGTGCTTCGGTGTGTGACGTCGGCTCCGGTGCCGGCCTGCCGGGTCTGGTGCTGGCGATCCTGCGGCCCGACGTCGAAGTGACGTTGGTCGAGCCGCTGCTGCGTCGGACCACGTTCCTCGACGAGGTGGTCTCGGCCCTCTCCCTCCAGGTGGAGGTGATCCGGGGTCGGGCCGACGTGCTGCACGGTGCCCGGACCTTCGACGTGGTCACCTCGCGTGCGGTGGCCCGGTTGCCCAAACTGCTCGCCTGGTCGATGCCGTTGGTGGCGCGCGGTGGCGCGCTGGTGGCTCTGAAGGGCGCGTCGCTGCCCGAGGAGATCACCGAGGCGTCGGGGGCGGTGCGTAGCATGGGCTTGAAGCAGCCCGAGGTCGTGGTGTTGGAGTATCCCGGGATTGAATCCACGACAGCCGTTCGTGTGGCTTGGAAGGCTTCCCGCCGGTAGGTTGTACCTCTGCATCCGTGCGGGGTAGCCAGAGTTATCCACCGATGAGAATCGGTCTCTGAGCGTGGTTGTCCACAGGTGGGGCGGTTTCATCCACAGGATGGCGGCGCTCGACGCGGGTGGTGTGAGGACGTGGCTGGACACAAGTGAGAGTGAGTTGAACGTGGTTTCACGTGAAACATGGGCCGTGCGGACGGCCGGAGATCGAGCCGACGAACCCACCCCGCTGGTCGATGCGAGCACTCCCCTGGCCCAGGCCGCCGAGCACTCGGTGTTGATCCGTCGCGGCTTCCAGAGTGGCAGTCCGCTGCCCCGCCCGGAACGCACTCGGGTCTTCGTGGTGGCGAACCAGAAGGGTGGCGTCGGGAAGACCACGAGCACGGTCAACCTCGCCGCCGCGCTGGCACATCTGGGCCAGCGGGTTCTGGTGATCGACCTGGACCCCCAGGGCAACGCCTCCACGGCGCTGGCCATCGAGCACCGACGCGGAGTGCCCTCGACGTACGACCTCCTGGTGGACGGGCGGCCTCTGACCGAGGTCATCCAGCCCTGCCCCGATGTGCCCGGACTGGATGTGGTCCCCTCGACGATCGACCTGGCCGGCGCCGAGATCGAACTCGTCAGCGTGGTGGCCCGGGAGAGCCGACTGAGCAAGGCCATCGTCGCCCATCCACGCGTCGGCGGTCCCGAGGCCGGCGAGGATCGCTACGACTACGTGCTGATCGACTGCCCCCCCTCACTGGGCCTGCTCACCCTGAACGCCCTGGTGGCCGGCCAGGAGATGCTGATCCCGATCCAGGCCGAGTACTACGCCCTGGAGGGGCTGGGTCAACTGATCGAGACGGTCGAGATGGTCCGCAAGCACCTGAACCCGGCGTTGTGGGTCTCCACCATCCTGGTCACCATGTACGACGCCCGGACCCGGCTGGCCGCCGGCGTCGCCGACGAGGTGCGTTCGCACTTCGGTGATCAGGTCCTCAAGACCACCATCCCCCGGTCGGTGCGCGTCTCCGAGGCGCCGTCGTACGCCCAGACCGTGATGACCTACGACCCGGGTTCGCCGGGCGCACTGAGCTACCTCGAGGCAGCGCGCGAGATCGTGACCAAGGAAGGGCGCAAGTGAGCAACAAGCAGCGAGGCCTCGGTCGTGGACTGGGCGCCCTGATCCCGACGGCGCCACCCGACTTCGAACCGGGTGGCCCCATCGAACCGAGTGGCCCCACTGAATCGAATGCACCCCTCGGAGCGAATGGCGGCCCAGCGGTCTCCGTCGACCCGGTGACCCCTCCCCCCGCCGGAGGCGCCTTCTTCATCGAGCTCCCCGTCGGTGCGATCCGGCCCAACCCGCGTCAGCCCCGCCAGGTCTTCGAAGAGGAGGCGATGGCGGAGCTGGTGCACTCGATCTCGGAGGTCGGGCTGCTGCAACCGGTCGTGGTGCGCCCGGTCGGCGACGACTACGAACTGGTGATGGGTGAGCGGCGCTGGCGGGCCACCCAGGCCGCCGGCCTGACGATGATCCCGGCGATCGTCCGGCCCACCGACGACGACGACCTGCTGCGCGACGCGCTGCTGGAGAACCTGCACCGATCCCAGCTGAACCCGCTCGAAGAAGCCGCGGCGTACGGGCAGCTGCTGGAGGACTTCGGCTGCACCCACGAGGAGCTGGCCCAGCGGATCGGCCGCTCCCGGCCACAGATCAGCAACACGCTGCGGCTGCTCAAGCTCTCCCCCGCCGTCCAGCGCCGGGTGGCCGCCGGCGTCCTGTCCGCCGGCCACGCCCGATCGCTGCTGGCGATCGAGGACGGAGACCTGCAGGACCGGCTGGCCCAGCGGGTGGTGGCCGAGGGGATCAGCGTCCGTGGTCTCGAGGAGATCGTTGCGGTCGGTGAGCACCGCGGCAGCGGCGGGCAGCGTGGCCCCCGGAACCGGCCCAAGGCGCCGGGGCTCGACGACCTCGCCGAGCGGCTGTCGCACCGGTTGGAGACCAGGGTCAAGGTGGACCTGGGCAAGTCCAAGGGGAAGATCACGGTGGAGTTCGCCTCCCTCGACGACCTGCGCCGGATCGTCGACATCATGGATCCCCAGACGACGCCGGAGCACTGACCACGACTTATCCATAAAGCGATAAGTAACTTTGTCGACAAAGAGCCTCGCGGGGGGTGACGGATGCACCAGGAACAGCACCTGGCACGGCAACTGTCCCCGTTCGCCGCTGCCCTGGCGGCCGCTATCCGAGCCTCCGGCAGCACCCTCGACCGGCTCAGCAGGAAGCTGGCCGCCCACGGCCACACGGTCAGCGTCACCACGCTGAGCAACTGGCAGCGGGGGGTGGCCCACCCGCGCAGGATCGCCTCGCTGCTCGCCCTGGCCGACCTTGAGCTGCTGTTGGCCCTCGGACCCGGTGAGTTGAGCTCCCTGGTCGAGCACCACCGCCGGGGTCCGGTGGCCGAGGACGACCTCGACCGGCCGCTGGTGCCGGACCATCCCGCGCTGCAGCGACTCCGGGCCCGCGTCGGTGCGGACCGGATCGGCGGCTTCGACATCCTCGGGCTGCACGAGCACCATCGGATCGGCTCCGACCGAACCCCGGTCGGCCACCACAGCCGAATGGTCATCCGGGCGACCCGCCCCGGCGTGGACAGCCACCACTTCTTCTATCTCCCGCGCAGCGGACTCGACGGAGGTGGCCACCGGGCGGTGGTCACCGCCGGACAGGGATGCAGCGTCGGCGAAACCTGGCAGGAACCCCCCGACCTGGCCTGTGCCGAACTCAGGTTCCCCAAAGTGCTGGGCCCGGACGAGACGCACCTGTTCGACTACTCGGTGGCGTTGGCCTACGACGACCCCCCGGTGCCCGAGTTCCGCCGCGGACTACGCAAGCCGGCCCAGCAGATGGTGCTCCAGGTGACCTTCGACCCGGACTGCACCCCGCACCGAGTGCTCGCCAGCCACTGGGAGGCTCCGGACGCGCCCCCGACCGACCTGAGCACCCTCAGCATCGACGACGAGGGCAGCGCGCACCACGTGCTGCTGAACCCCGGGGTCGGCATCCACGGACTGCGCTGGGAATGGAACGGAACAACGGGAAAACCTTGACGCTGGCTCTCCCCGAGAACGCTGTGCCGTACGCCGGATCCACGCCATGATGGGGCGAGGCCGATCCGGGGGGACCGGCCGCCGGGCCGACGCCGACACGGCGCCAGCCGGCAACGCAGGTTGACGGGGGCTTGTTCGGCGCCCACCCGACCCGGGTGGGCACCGAACAAGCGTCGCGCTACTTCTTCTTGCCACCCTTCGTGTTGCCGGCCCTCTTCGCCGCCTTGCGGGCGGCCCGCTGACGCAGCTCCTCCGCGTCCAGCTCCAACGCCTGCTCCGGCGTCGGCGCCGAACCGCCGTACGCCGCCGGCAGCCACCAGGCACCCGGAGGCTTCTCGTCCTCGGGGTACTCGGCGATGCACCGGTCCAGGAGTGCCTCCATCGCGGACTTCAACGCGGCGGTGTCGGCGGCGGGATCCTCGCCGGTGGGATAGAGCGGCTCGCCCGTCTTGATCAGGATGGTCTTGCGCCGGGAGAAGTCCCGGGGGTGGTCCTTGGTCTGGATCCGGTGCGCCCCGAAGTGGACCATCGGGATCAACGGCACCCCCGCGTCGGCGGCGATCCGAGCCGCCCCGGACTTGAGCTCCTTGATCATGAAGCTGCGCGAGATGGTGGCCTCGGGGTAGATGCCGACCAGCTCACCCCGCCGGCACGCCTCGGCGGCCGCACGCAACGACCCAGCCCCAGCGGCCCGGTCGACACTGATGTGCTTGAACGACCGCATCAGCAGACCGCCGACCGGGTGGTCGAACACCTCACGCTTGGCCATGAACCGGGTGTAGCGACCCTGGGTCTCCGGCGGGTAGCCGGCCATCACGAAATCCAGGTGGGAGCTGTGGTTGCAGGCGAGCACCGCACCGCCCGACCGCGGAATGTGCTCGTTGCCCTCCATCCGCACGTCGATGCCCCAGAGGCGGAACCAACTCTTCGCGGCAGCGATGACGACGGGATAGGTGAGGTCAGGCACCGGCGCTCCTTTGCTGGATCAGGGCCGCGACACGGCCGCTGTGATCAGAGACCCTACGAGTTCTCCCAGGTCGAGTCCATCCGCAGCCACCGACAGCGGCACGGTCGAGGTCTCGGTGAAGCCCGGCGCCACGTTCACCTCGAGGAACCAGACCCGGCCCTCATCGTCGACGATCAGATCGGAACGCGACAGGTGTCGCAGGCCGAGCGCGGTGTGTGCGGCGACCGCCACGTCCGCGCAGGCGGTCAGCACGTCGGCCGGAAGGTCGGCCGGCACCCGGAACTCGGTGGAGCCGGCCGTGTAGCGGGCCGTGTAGTCGTAGACGCCCCCATCGGGACGGATCGAGACCACCGGCAACGCCCGCGGGCCGTCCCCGGTGTCGAAGACCGGCACGGCGACCTCGTGGCCGACCACGAACTGCTCCAGCAACGCCACGTCCCCGTAGGCGAAGGCGGCCACCATCGCCGCCGGCAGGTGCGCCGCGTCCCGGACCACCGTGCAGCCCAGTGCGGACCCGCTCCTGGCCGGCTTCACCATCAGCGGCAGGCCGAGCCGAGCGACCAGCAGCTCCATCACCGCCGCGGCGCCCAACTCCCGGAAGGTCTCGTGCGGCAGGCACACCGAAGCCGGGGTGAGCAGTCCGGCGCGCTCCACCACCGCCTTGGCCACCGGCTTGTCGAAGGCGGTCCGGCAGGCGGCCGGCACCGAGCCGACATAGGGCAGGTCGAGCAGCTCCAGCACCTCACGAACGGCGCCGTCCTCACCGGTCTCCCCGTGCAGCATCGGCACCACGCAGATCGGTCGATCCGCCCCCAGCACGGCGAGCAGCGACGCGTCCACGTCGCGCTCCTCCACGGCGTACCCGGCCGAGCGGAGCGCTTCGGCGACCCGTCGCCCGGATCGCAGCGACACGTCCCGCTCGTGTGACAGACCGCCGGCGAGCACCAGCACCCGTCCCTCCATGGTCATCTCCTCAGGTCAGATCACTGCTGGGTGCGTCATAGCCGCTGCGTGGAGCCTCCAGCGACCCGGGAAGGGCGCCGAACGTCTCCCGCAACTCCATCTCCTGCTCGAGCACCCCGGCCAGTCGGCGCACCCCTTCCCGGATCCGCTCCGGGGTGGGGTAGCAGAACGACAGGCGCATCGAGCTCGAGCCGAAGCCGTCGGCGAAGAAGGCGGTGCCCGGCACGTAGGCGACCCGGGCGGTGACCGCGCGAGGCAGCATCGCCTTCGCGTCGATCCCAGGTGGCAGCGTCAGCCACACGTAGAAGCCGCCGGAGGGCACGTTCCACTGGCAGGCGGCCGGCATCAGGTCATCCAGGGCCTGCACCATCGCATCCCGGCGGGCGCGGTACATCTCCTGGAACTGCTTGACCTGCCCCTGCCAGTCGTGGCGGGACAGGTAGGCGGAGATGGCCATCTGGCTGAACTGCGGCGGGCACAGCGTCGCCGACTCCTGAGCCAGCACCAGCTTCTCCCGCACCGCGTGCGGCGCCAACGCCCACCCGACCCGGAAGCCGGGGGCGAACGTCTTCGAGAACGAGCCGAGGTAGATGACGCCCTCGGCCTCGTCGGCGCGCAGCGCCCGGACCGGCTCGGCGTCGAACCCGAGCAGCCCGTAGGGGTTGTCCTCCAGCACCAGGATGTCGTGGCGGCGGCAGATGTCCAGGATCTGCGGGCGGCGCTCAGCGCTGAGCGTGACACCGGCCGGGTTGTGGAAGTTCGGGATCGTGTACAGGAACTTGATGGTGCGCCCGGACGCCTTGGTGGCCACGATGGCCTGCTCCAGCGCCTCGGGCACCAGGCCGTCGGCGTCCATCGCGGCGTGCACCACGTCGCACTCGTAGGCCTTGAAGACGCCCAGGGCGCCGACGTACGACGGGGCCTCGCAGATCACCACGTCGCCGGGATCGCAGAAGATCCGGGTGACCAGGTCGACCGCCTGCTGGGAGCCGACCGTCACCACCACGTCGTCGGGGTGCGCATCGATGCCCTCCAGCCGCATCACGCCGCAGATCTGCTCGCGCAACGCCGGCATCCCCTGGCCCGAGCCGTACTGCAGCGCGGTGGCGCCGTCGTGGGCGATCAGGTCGCTGATCGCGCTGCCGACCACGTCCAGGGGCAGCCCGGTGATGTTCGGCATGCCGCCGGCCAGGGAGACCACCTCGGGACGCGACGCCACCGAGAAGAGGGCGCGGATCTCCGACGCGGTCATGCCCTGCGTGCGCGCGGCATACCGGTCGACGTAGGAGTCGAGTCGGGTGCTGGCCTCGGCGGGCACCGGGTGGGTGCCCGAGGCGCGTGGGGTGTTTTCGGTCATCGCACCGCCTAGCATGGCTGATGAGGGCCGATCCCGACCACTCGGGCCGCGAAGCGGACATCAGGAGCGAGGATGCGGGCGCAGACACATCGGCTGACCGCCGACACCGTGGAGTTGCTGCCGGCTGCCTGCCGCACCTGCCTGGTCTGGGAGTTGGACCCGGTACGACGCGCCCGCTGCGGCGACCACGGCGCCGAGAAGGCGCACTGGGTCTCGGAGGTGCTGCGTGAGTGGGGTTCGTGTGGCCGGCTGGTGATGATGGACGACACAGTGATCGGCTACGCGATCTGGGCGCCCGCGTCGTACCTGCCCGGAATGGCGTCCTTCCCGACGGCGCCGGCCTCGGCGGATGCGGTGGTGCTGGCCGGGATGCGGGTGGAGCCGGAGTGGACCGGACACGGGATCGGTCGAGTGCTGATCCAGCAGATGGCCGGCGATCTGGTGCGCCGCCAGCACCGGGCGGTGGAGACCTTCGCCGACCATGACGGCCGCACCGGTCACTGCGTGCTGCCGCTGGGGTTCCTGACCGCGGTGGGGTTCCGCACCCAGCGTGACCATCCGACCCGACCGCGGATGCGGATGGACCTGAGGACCACGGTGGCCTGGCGCGACGAGGTGGAGCACGCCCTGGAGCGACTGCTCGCCGGTCTGCGGCCCGCTCCGGCAACGGAAAGGGCCGCCGCGCCTGATGCGCGACGGCCCTGACCGAGGGCGTCAGCCGGTGACGGCTGGGCCTCAGATGTACTCGGCGAGCTCCTTGAGCATCGCGGACTTGGGCTTGGCGCCCACGATCGTCTTGACCAGCTCGCCGCCGGAGTAGACGTTGATGGTGGGGATCGAGGTGATCCGGTAGGACGCGGGGGTCACCGGGTTCTCGTCGACGTTCATCTTGACGAAGGTGACCTTGTCACCGTGCTCCCCGGCGATCTCGTCGAGGATCGGGGCCACCTGGCGGCACGGACCGCACCATTCGGCCCAGAAGTCCACGAGGACCGGCTTGTCGGACTTGAGCACCGTCGCCTCGAAGTCGGCGTCGGACACGGCAGCGAGGTTCGCCACGGTGATTCCTTCCTGTGCGGTGGATGGGGTGCAACACCGGTTCAAACACCGGGTGGATCGTCAAGATTCCCGGGTCCCCGGGTGGATCAGGCCGGCGGTGCGGCGGCGCCGACCGGCTGGGTGGCTGCCTGCGTGGCCGACTGGGCGTCCGGCTGGGTGGCCGCCAGATGGTCGAGGTCGGCCAGGTAGCGCTCGGCGTCCAGGGCGGCGGCGCAGCCGGTCCCGGCGGCGGTGATCGCCTGCCGGTAGGTGTGGTCGACCAGGTCGCCGGCGGCGAAGACGCCGGGCAGGTTGGTGGCCGTCGACGGCTGCTTGACCAGCACGTAGCCCTCGTCGTCGAGGTCGACCTGGCCGGTCAACAGCTCCGAGCGGGGGTCGTGGCCGACGGCGATGAAGAGGCCGGTGACGGCCAGGTCGCGCCGCTCCCCGGTCACGGTGTCCTTCAGGGTCACCGACTCGAGCTTGTCGGCACCGTTGATGGCGTCGACCTCGGCGTTCCAGACCAGCTCCAGCTTCGGGTCCGCGAAGGCGCGCTCGGCCATGATCTTGGAGGCCCGGAGCTCGTCGCGCCGGTGGATCAGATAGACCTTCGAGGCGAACCGGGTCAAGAAGGTGGCCTCCTCGACGGCCGAGTCCCCGCCACCGACCACGGCGATCACCTGGTCGCGGAAGAAGAAGCCGTCGCAGGTGGCGCACCAGGAGACACCGTGCCCGGAGAGCTCGTCCTCGCCGGCGATACCCAGCTTGCGGTAGCCCGATCCCATCGCCAGGATCACCGACCGGGCGGTGTAGGTGTCGGTCTCGGTCCGGACCACCTTGACGTCGCCGGTCAGGTCGACCTCGATCACGTCGTCGGCGACCAGTTCGGCGCCGAAGCGCTCCGCCTGGGCGCGCATCTCGTCCATCAGGTCGGGGCCCTGGATCCCGTCGCGGAACCCGGGGAAGTTCTCCACCTCGGTGGTGGTCATCAACGCGCCACCGGCGGAGACCGAGCCGGTGAAGACCAGCGGCTCCAGGCTGGCCCGAGCGGCGTACACCGCAGCGGTGTAGCCGGAGGGTCCGGAGCCGATGATGATGACGTTGCGGTCGGCCGTGTGGCCCATGGAGCGCTCCTCGAACGAAAGGCGTGGCGTTGGCACAACCGATCGTAGGTCAGCGGCATTCCCGGGGTCGCCGGTGTCCGCTCAGGGGGCGGGCAGCACCGTGCTCAGCACCGGCTCCGGCTCCCCGCAGACGATCAGGTTGACCACCTGCCCACCGTCGGTGGGCGGCAGGTACCACAACCAGCCGGGGGTGCCGTACCAACTGACGGGCACCGAGTCGCCGCGGGCGGCGGCCCGCATCTGGTCCGCGCAGGCCTTCAGTGCGTCCGCGGACATCCGCCCTTCTCTGAGGGTGCGCTGACCGGCGTCGCTGCCTGGGATCGCGGTGTGATCCTCATCGGCTTCGGGCTGGTCGGCGTACCCCTCGTCGAAGGGCGAACCTCCCAAACCCAGCGCCTGGCCGGACGAGAGGTTCACGATCTGACCGCGCAGGCGGGCGGCGTCCTCGGCGAAGGACTCCTCGGTGATCACCCAGGCGGCCTGGTAGTACTGCGGCGAGGCCGGCTCCGTGGCCCCGTCGTCGGCCTCCTCGGCGACATCGCGCTCCGCCGCCGGTGCCTCGGCGGCCGTGGTCAGCCCGTCACCTCCGGAGAGGGAGCCCCACTGGGATCCGATCCCGACCCCGGCCACCACCACCGCGGCGGCGGCGACCAGTCCGGTCATCGCGGTACGCCGGCGGCGCCGGGCGCGCAACTCGGTGACGGTGGCCACCGGCTCGGCGCCGAGGCCCGTCAGGGTCTCCTGCATCCTGGCCAGCACCTCCGCCGGCATCGGCTCGGTATGCCGGGCCTGCGCGAGGGCGCGACGCACCAGCTCTTCGTCGGGCGTTTCGGTCACGGCATTCACCTCCTAGGAGTCGGACGTGCCGGTCGGGTGACGGGTTCCGTCCTGGAGCAGCCCATTCTCTGTGAGCCACGTCGCCAGTCTGGCCCGACCACGGGCACACCGTGACTTCACCGTGCCCTCCGCACAGTCGAGCATCTGCGCGGCCTCGGCGATCGGATGGCCCTCCATGTCGACCAGCACCAGGGCCGCCCGCTGCTCGGCGGGGAGCTGTCGCAGTCCGGCCAGCACCGCGGCCCGCCGCTCGTTGCGGATGGCCAGGTCCGCGGGGTCGGGCACCGCCGCGGTGCCGGGCTCCCACCGATCCAGGTCGTCGGGCAGCGGCTCAGCGGCGCGCACCTTGCCGGCGCGGATCCGGTCCAGGCAGGCGTTGACGACGACGCGATGCAGCCAGGTGGTCACCGCGGACTCGCCGCGGAACGAGCCCGCCCGGCGGTAGGCGGCGATCAGGCCGTCCTGAAGGCCGTCGGCGGCGTCGTCGGGGTTGCCCATCGTCCGCAGCGCGACCGCCCAGAGCCGGTCCCGGTGCCGGGCGAAGAGCTCACCGAAGGCGTCGTGGTCACCGGCGACGTGCGCAGCCAACAGCTCCGCATCGTCCCTCACGGATGCACCACCACGTCGGCGATCTCGGCACGGAAGCCCCCGTCCACGCTGGGCAGGGACGTCAGCCAGATCAGCAGGTAGCGCCCCTCGACCCGGTCCTCGAAGGTCACCGTGTGCTCGACCCCGGCTGCGGTCTCCTCCGCGACCAGCGTCAGGTCGTCGAGGTCGGCCGGCTCCTGGTCGCCGACATGGATCTCGAACTCGGTGGGGCTGCCCCGGAAGAGCACGTCCACCGACCCGATCAGCCGGGACTCGCCGAGATCGAGGACCAGACCCAGGCCGGACTTGAGGCCACCGGGGCCGAAGTTCTGGAAGTACACCTTGGTCCGCCAGGCGGTCTCCGGGTCCCCGTCGATGGCCAGGCCGACCAGGTCCCGGTTCTCCTCCGGCGGAGTGCCCTGGGGATCGAGGTCGATGATCCCGGCCACCTCGAACGCCTCGGCCGGGACCGGGCCGCCGTTCCCGTTGCCGTTGCCCGGCTCCTCCGGGTCGGTGCGCGACGAACCCAACCCCAACTGGTAGGCGAAGGCCAGCGCCACCACCAGCGCCACGACGGCGGCGATCAGCATCGCCAGCCGCAGCCAGGACCGGCCGGGCACGGGGTCCTGCTCCCCGGTGCGGACGCCGGGCAGGGAGCCGCCGCCGGTGCTGTCGAACGGCCAGTACTCGGCGGGCGCCGGTGAGCCGGGGACAGGCACCGGGGCTGCCGAGGACACCGGCAACCGACTGCCGGGGGGTGAGTCGGGTGCGAACAGCGGGCGCTCCGGGAGGTCGTCGAACGGCGGCGGCGGTGGTGGCCGGTCATCGCGCGGGGAGAGCCAACTGACGTCCTCGGAGGCGTCGTCGAAGATCGGTAGCCCGGCCTGGGTGGGCATCTCGGAGTGCTCCGCGGCCGGCCCTGAGTGTGCAGCGGTGTCGGGGTCCGAGTCGTCGGGGTCCGCGGCGTCGTCGGGGTCCACCGAGCCCTCCGGCACCGTGCCCGGTGGGTGCTCGACCGGGTCCTCGAGCGCCGGCGCCGCAGCCACCTGCTCGGCGTGCTCGGCGGGGGCCCGGCCGTGCGGCCGGGTGGCCTCCTGGGCGGCCATCACCGCCGGGTCGCCGACGAAGTCCCGCAGCGAGGCGGTGAGCCCACGCGCAGTCTTCAGATCGTGTCCGTCCCGGACGTGCGCCCCCACCTCGGCCGGGTTCAGCACCCGGTCGCACAGGGAGTCGAGCGCCCGCGGGATGCCGGCACGCACCCGGCGCGGCCGCAGCACCCGGCCCGCGTCATCGGGAGCGGCGGGTACGACGGACCTGCTCACGCCCGCCCACTTGCCGGTGAGCGCGGCGTACACCAGCGCGCCCAGGTCGACGACGTCGGCGGACTCACGCCCATCGGGGAGACCGTGCAGCGCGGCGTCGACGGCGAAGCCGATGATCCGCACCGCGCCCGACAGGTCGACCAGCACGTTCTCCGGCACCAGGCGGCCGTGGGTGACGCCGGCGGCGTGCGCGGCGGTGATGGCGATGCCCACCTCCGAACAGATCCAGGCGGCGCGTTTGGGCTCCAGCGGCCCCTCGATGCTGAGCAGGTTGTCCAACGAGATCCCGGACCCCCACTCGTTCACCACATAGCAGAGGCCGTCGCCCTCGTCGGCGTCCAGCACCCGCAGCAGATGCCGGTCGGTGACGGTGGCCGATCGCCGTGCGGCGGCCAGCAGTCGGTCGGCCCGGGGGTCCTCGGACGGGATCACGTGCACGGCGACGTGCCGGGCCAGGATCTGATCGTGGGCTCGCCAGAACTGGCCGCCACGGCTCTCGCTCAGTAGGTCTGCGAGCCGGTACCGGCCGGCGAGCACGTCGCCCGCTGAAGTCGGCATCCTCACCCCCTGACCTTCGCAGTCATCGTAGTTCGCCTGACGCCCGCGTCACTCGGGCACGCCGGAGCCGCGATCGGATCGTGACCTTCGCCGCCCGGGCAGCCGACGGGTGACCAGAGCACCGATCTCGCTCACCTCGCGGATCCGGGCGATCCGGGCCAGCAGCAGGTACGCGATGCCGGCCACCATGGTCGTGGTGACGAGCACCAGCAGCGATGCCGGTTTGCCGGCGGCGATCGCCGCGTCGGGCAGGTGGGTGTCGATGAGGCTGTCCAGACCGCGGGCGGCCATCCAGCCCACCGCCACCGCGAGCACCGCGACCGGGACCAGGCGGACCAGGAAGAGCAGCAACCGGCCGGTCTCGAGGCCGCCGACCAGCCGCCGGAGCACCAGGTAGGAGACACAGGCCCCGATCAGATAGGCGCCACCCCAGGCCACCGCCAGCGCCGGCGCGGTGCCGGCAATCGAGGCGCGCGGCACCAGGATCAGCGCCAGGGACACGTTGGCGGTGGCGATCACGCACTGCACCCAGAACGCGGTCCGGTTGCGCTCCAGGGCGAAGAAGCCGCGCAGCATCATGTAGTGCACGGTGAACAGCACCAGCGCCGGACCGAACAACCCCAGGGTCGGCGCATAGTTGCTGGCGGTGAGGCTGGCCGCGCCGTACCCCCAGACGATCTCGGCGATGTCGTAGGCCAGCAACGGCAGCAGCACCCCGGCCGGGACGATGAACGCCAGCGCGGTGCGCAGCGTCCCCGACAGGGTGCGGCGTACGCCGTCCATCTCGCCGCCGGCGGCGCTGGCCGACAGCCGCGGCAGGATCGCGGTCGCCAACGAGACGGTGACCACGGCATGGGGGGCCATCATCAGCAGGTAGGCGCCGGCGTAGACGGTGTAGCCGGTGGCGGAGTCGCCGCCGTCGGCGAAGTCGACCAGGGTTCCGGACGAGGCCAACCGGACCACCACGGTGTAGGCGATCTGGTTGACGATCACGAAGCCGAGCGTCCATGCGCCCAGCCGCAGGGTGTGGCCCAGCCCGGTGTCGCGGAAGTCGAAACGCGGCCGGTAGCTGAACCCGGCCGCCTTGAGGTAGGGCAACAGGATCAGGAACTGGACCGCGATCCCGAACGTCGATCCCAGACCCAGCAGCAGCTCCTGGCTGGGTTCGTAGCCGCCGCGCAACTGGTCACCGCGGGCCGGGCCGAAGACGAACAGATAGACCAGCAGCACCGCGATCGAGACGGCGTTGTTGGCGATCGGCGCCCACATCATCGGGCCGAACCGGCGCCGGGAGTTGAGGATCTGACCGACCAGCACGAACATCCCGTAGAAGAAGACCTGCGGCAGGCAGTAGCGGGCGAAGTTGATCACCGACTGCCGTTGCTCGTCGTACTCCGCGGTGTAGAACTGCGGGTCCAGGTAGAGGCGCATCACCCAGGGGGCGCAGACGACCAGGAGCACCGACACCGCCACCAGGAAGAGCGCCGCCAGGGTGATCACCCGGTTGGTGTAGGCCTCACCGCCGTCGGGGTCGTTCTGCATCGCCCGGACCAACTGCGGCACCAGCACCGCGTTGAAGATGCCGCCGGCCAGCAGGATGTAGATCATGTTGGGCACGGTGTTGGCGATGGTGAACACGTCGGCGTGCAGCAGGTTGCCCAGGGCGGCTGCCAGCAGGATGTTGCGCAGGTAGCCGGAGATGCGGGAGAAGACGGTGCCGGTGGCCATCAGTGCGCTGCTGGACAGCACCGCCGACCGCTCCTCGGAGCTCACGGGACCCTCCGCCGTCGGCGACGGATGCGGAGCACGACGGCGACCACGAAGAAGATCGCGCCGGCGGCGATCACCACCCAGATCACCTGACTCACCTGGCCGGCCTGCACCGGCAGTCGGGCGCTGTCGCCCAACTCCCGGCCGTTCTCGTCGGTGAGCACGAACTCCACGTTGTGGACACCGATGATCGGGGATCGCACCGACACCAGCACGGTGCTCTGGGCGCCCGGCCCGATGACGATCGAGTCGCCGGTGCTGACTTCGAGCGGAGCCTCGGCGCGCGCCTCCAGCCGCACCGTGACCGTCTGATCCAGCCCGTTGGCGACGGTGACCGGGATCCGGCCGGTCTCGCTGGTCAGGGTGCCGTAGCTGGGCGCGTCCACGGTGACCAGCCCCAGACGCTGCTGCACCTGATCGCCGGCTCGACGCAGCATGTCCAGCGAGACCTCGGGGGCGGCGGTGTAGGACAGCGTGGTCATCGCCTCGGCCAGGATCACCTCGGCGAGCTCGTCGTCCTCGGTGAGCACCGACTGCAGCACCTCGGCCGCTTCGGTGAGTTCGACGAACGCTGCCACGTGTTCGGCGCGCAGGGCGGAGGTGGCGTCAAGGACCAGTGACGTCGTGGGGATCGCGGTGGCCTCGTCGTCGTTGACCCGTGTCAGGCTCACCCAGTCCAGCCAGTCGTGCCGCAGGCCGGCGAAGAACTGTCGCGGTCGGTCGCTGCCCGACCAGGTCTCCGGCAGCACCACGACCAGCGGCTGGGGCGTCTCGTCGGCGAGCCGGAGCGCCGCTTCGGCGAGCAGTCGCTGTCGCAGGCCGACCATGTCGGTCGCATCGCCGGGTCCCGGCCCCCCGGCGGCCGCGCCGGACGAGGCCACCGTCGCTTCCCGGCCGGCCACCCGGACCCGGGTCGGGACGGGTCCTTCGACGTCGAGCTGGTCGTCGGTGGTGAGCACCGGGGCCCCGGACAGGGCGGTGAGCAGCACCCGGTCGAGAGCCTGGGGCGCCAACACCGGGAGGCTGGGCACTCCGTAGTGCTGCATCGTCGCGTCACCGAGGAGCAGCGCCGCTTCGACCAGGCGCGCGTCGTACTGCACCGCGGCGGCCAGGTCGAGGTTGCCGTAGGGCAGCGCCAGGACGTCGTGGTCGCCGAACGCCGCCACCAGTGCGTCGAGGTGCGCCAGGTCGGGTTCGGGTTCCGGTGCGGGCTCGGCCTGCGGGTCCTCCTCGACGACAGCTGGCCAGCGGTCCGGGTTGCCGGCACCGATCCGGGCCAGGGCGTCGAGCAGGGCCGGGTCGACGAGGAAGCTCAGCCGGCCGGGGCTGTGGGTGGCCAACCCCTCGATCCGTGCCACGTCCACCTGGGCGGTGAGCTCCTCGGGGTCGGCCACCGCTCCGTCGGAGGTGTAACGCACCGGCGGTCTGAGGGGCACCACCAGGCTGGCCTCGACGCGATCAGCCGCGTCGGCCGGCACCGCCGGCAGGAACGTGCGGGCCCGGCCCACGGCGACGGTGGCGCGACCGTCCTGGTTCGCCCCGAGCGCGTGCACGCCGAGCCAGTAGACGCCTGGACCGGCCTGGTTACCGACGGGCAGCGCGTCCCGGTCCACGCGGAGGGTGAACTCGACACTCGCCCCCGGGGCCAGCAGCTCCACCGAGGCGAAGTTGCCGATCGAGGTGATCCGGTCGCCCACGGGTTGCCGGGGATCGGACAACGCGGCCTCGGCCAACTCCACCCTGTCGGTGATCGGGGCCGCCGACAGCACCGGATGAAGGTTGATCTCCCGCCAGGTGTCGTCGCTGACGTTGCGCAGGATGCCGGTGATCCGCAGCCGCCCCTGGTCGGGCAGTACCGCGGGGTTGACGTTGGTCAGCTCGATGAGGAGCGGGTCGCCGGGAACGTCGAGTTCGGTGCTGCTCAGGCTCGCCGCGGTGGGGGTGCCGATCAGGGTCAACAGTGCGACCGTCGCTGCCGCCAGGAGGGCGGCTGCGGGCGATCGGGACACGGAGTGGACTCTATCGTTGGCGGCCAGCGACGACGGCCGCACGTGGCCGTGGGTCGTCGGATCTGCGTGGAGCCGCTCGTGCCGCCCACCGCAACCCCCCGTCTTTCGGGTCACGGGCGGCGGCTCGAGCTCGGCGTATGTCCCCCACTCTGGGACTAAGGTCCCTCTCGCCGCATCGGTCAATCGACCTATTTCGCTGCCTGTCCTGCCTCAGGGCTGCCAGAATGGGGCTCCGGGAGCCTGACGGGTTGCCGGAGGGGGTGAGGCGGTGAGAGTGACCCCGGAGACCCTGGTGGGTCGCAGCCGGGAGCGTTCTTGGCTCGACGCTGCCCTCACCCGGACCGTGGCCGGCTCCCCGACCGTGCGGATCGTGGCCGGCGAAGCAGGGATCGGCAAGACCCGACTGGTCCGCTCGGTGCTCGAGGCGCGGGCCAACGAACTCCTGGTGCTGGCCGGCGGCTGTGTCGAGGCCGGCCAACACGGTCTGCCCTATGCCCCGGTCACCTCGTTGTTGCGGACGCTCGGCCGCACCGAACTCGGCGCGACGTTGCTGGCCGAGCTGAACCAGCGTTCACCCGGGCTGCTGCCGCTCGTCGACAGCGGATCCGGCGCCGTGGACACCACCACCGGGCTGGACCAGGTCCGCCTGTTCGATGCCCTGACCCGGCTCCTGGACGAGCTGAGTCGGAGCCGACCGACGGTGCTGGTGGTGGAGGACCTGCACTGGGCCGACCGGTCGACGCTCTCCTTCCTCTCCTTCCTGTGCCGCAACCTCGTCGCCGGCAGGTTCGCGCTGATCCTGACCGTGCGCACCGAGGAGTTGAGGTTCGGACACCCGGTCCGGCAGGCGTTGGTCGAGATGGCCAACCTGCCCGACGTCGATCGGGTCGACCTGGAGCCGTTCGACGCCGCGGTGATGGGTGAGCTGCTGGGCCGGATCTCCGGGGCGGCGCTGCCCTTGAGCACGGTCCGGGAGATCACCGACCGCAGTGGCGGCAACCCGTTCCTGGCCGAGCAGCTGCTGGCCGTCAGCGCCGAGGAGGCGTTCGCCGGACGGCGCGGCCGCAGCCGACTGCCCGCCCCTCTCGATGACCTGCTGCGCCGCCCGTTGCACTCGCTCAGCGCCGAGGCGCTCCGGCTGGTGCAGGCCGCGGCGCTGGCCGGCCGGCCGGTCGAGCACGAGCTGTTGATGCAGGTGGTCGGCTTCGACGAGGGCACCGGCCTGACCGCGACGAGGGAGCTGCTCGAGCTGCGTCTGCTCGAGGTCAACGACGACAGCCGCTACACCTTCCGGCACGCGCTGTTGGCGGACAAGATCGCCGCCGACCTGCTGGCGGTGGAGCGCCAGCAGATCCACCGCCGGTACGCCGAGCTGCTCACCGGTCACACGGCACCGGCCGTGGTCACCCGGCACCGGTTGGGTGCCGGCGACCTGGCCGGGGCGTTCCGGGCCAGCCACGAGGCTGCCCTCGACGCCCACGACAAGGCGGCCCGCGGCGACGAGCTGGCCCACTGGGAGCGGGTGCTGGAGCTGTGGCCGCATGCTGACCCGGAGGATCGGCAGGCGGTGGGGGGACTCTCCCGGGTCGCCAGGCAGGCGGCGACTGCCGCCGCCGAGGCGGGCGCGATCACCTCGGCGATCGACCTGGCCCGACGCGCCCTGGCCACCGCGGAGACCGCTGACGAGCGCGCCCGAGCCCGCCTCGTACTGGCGCCGCTGTTGACCCCGCTGGTCTCCGGCTCCTTCGACGAGGTGGAGGTGGCGCTGGCCGCGGTGGGGGACGCGGAGGAGGTCGGTGACCCCGAACTGCTGACCGAGGCGCGGTTCGTGCTGGCCCGCGGCTACTACCAGGCGGGTCGTTTCGCCCGGGCCGAGGAGTTGGCGGCCGAGGTGGCCGAGCAGGCGACCGGAGCGATCGCAGTAGGCGCGGCGACCACCGCCTGGCTGGCGCATCAGTCCCAGCTGACCCGGCCCCAGGAACGGAACGCACCCGGCCAACTCAAGGAGCAGGAACTGGTCGACGCGGCCCTCGGCTGCGGCGACGCGGAGACGTCGCTGTGGGTGCTCACCCACCTGGCCGACTGGTGGTGGCCGATCGACCTGCTGCAGGCGGAGGAACGCGGCGCGCTGGCCTACGAGTACGCCACCTCCCACGGTCTGCGCAGCAGCATCCGCGGGATCTGGGCCCGTGAGACGTTGACCCTGTGCCGGTTGCTGAACGGCAACTGGGACGCGGTGGAGCACCTCTCCCGCACCGACCCGCTGCCGCACAACGACCTGACCGCGGCCACCATCGCGCTGGAGGCCCAGGTCGAGATCCACCGCGGCCGGCTGGAGCACGGGCGACGCAAGCTCGGTCTGGCGCGCACCCTCTCCGGGGATGCGCTCGGCCACGGCTACGTGGCGATGGCCGAGCTCAGCCTGCACCTGGCCGAGGGCGACCCCGCTGCGGCGGTGGCGGCGTGTGTGGCCCGACTCGACCGCCTCCCCCCCGACACCGGGTACGACGACATCGAGGCGTCCCTGGTCGCCCGGGCGGTCGGGGCACTGGCCGAGGCCCGCGAGCACGAGGCCCGCGAGCACGGGGCCCGCGAGCACGGGGCCCAGGAGCACGGGGTCGACCCCCACCACGCGGCGGAACTGTTGCGGGTGGCGGACCGGATCCAACAGCGCGCCGCGGACCGGCCACGCAGGCACACCTCCAGCCCGTTGACGCTGCTGCTGGCTCAGCGCAGCCGGCTTGACGAACCGAGCGTGGAGCTGTGGCAGGCAGCCGTCGACCACCGGGCCCAGCGGCCCCACGACCAGGCGGCCTGCCGGATCCACCTGGCCGAGGCGATGCTGGCCGCCGGCGACACGGCCGGAGCAGTGACCCAGGCCAGGCTCGCCCTCGACACCGCGGACCGGCTCGGGGCCGCCGCGCTCAAGGAGCGCGTGCTGCGGCTGGCCGACAGTGCCCGGCTGCCGGTGGTCGAGGCGACACAGGACCCAGATCCCGCCGCCCTGCGGTGGGGACTCACCGGCCGGGAGGTCGAGGTGCTGGCACTGCTCGCCGAAGGAGCCACCAACCGGGCGATCGGAGACAAGCTGTTCATCAGCGCCAAGACGGTCAGCGTGCACGTCTCCAAGATCCTCGCCAAGCTGGACGCAGCCAACCGGGGAGAGGCCGCCGCCATCGCCCGCCGGAACGGATTGCTCCGGGGCGACTAGAGTTCTCGGTCGTGCCCGAGAACCCGCCACTGCGCATCGCCGACGTGCAGGCCGCCGTCGACGCCGAACTGCAGCGCATCGGGCCGGTGATCGACGAGCTGGGTGACCGGTTCGCCGCCGCCGGAGAGACGCTGGCGCTGGTCGGCGGTCCGGTCCGCGACGCGATGCTCGGCCGCAGCTCCCAGGATCTGGACTTCACCACCTCGGCGCCGCCGGAGGTCACCGAGCGGCTGCTGCGGGGCTGGGCCGACGCGCTCTGGGACATCGGTCGTGAGTTCGGCACCATCGGCGCCCAGGTCGGCGGCTGGCAGGTGGAGATCACCACCTACCGGGCCGAGAAGTACGACCGGGACTCGCGCAAGCCCGATGTCAGCTACGGCGACTCCCTCAACGGCGACCTGGTGCGCCGGGACTTCACCGTCAACGCGATGGCGATCACCCTTCCCGACCGCACCGTGGTGGATCCGCACGGAGGCGTGGTCGACCTGGCGACCCAGGTGTTGCGCACCCCGGGGACCCCGGAGGACTCCTTCTCCGACGACCCGCTGCGGATGATGCGCGCGGCCCGGTTCGTGGCCCAGCTGGGCTTCACCCCGGCCCCGGAGGTGGTCGAGGCGATGACCGCGATGGCGTCGCGGATCGAGATCATCTCCGCCGAACGCGTCCGGGACGAGCTCGTCAAGCTGATCTGCGCGCCGCGGCCCCGCGCCGGGCTCGCCCTGCTCGTGGAGACCGGGCTCGCGGCGTACGTGCTTCCCGAGCTGCCCGCGCTGAAGCTGGAGCGCGACGAGCACCACCGGCACAAGGACGTCTACGAGCACACGCTGACGGTGCTGGAGCAGGCGATCGACCTGGAGGACCGGCTGCCGCAGAGTCCCGACTTCGTCTCCCGGTTCGCGGCCCTGATGCACGACGTGGGCAAGCCGAAGACGCGCCGCTTCCAGCCGGACGGGTCGGTGACGTTCCACCACCACGACGTGGTCGGCGCGAAGATCACCCGGAAGCGGATGAAGGCGCTGCGGTTCTCGGGGGACGAGATCGACGCCGTCTCCACCCTCGTCGAACTGCACCTGAGGTTCCACGGCTACGGCACCGGGGAGTGGACCGACTCGGCGGTGCGTCGCTATGTCCGCGACGCCGGCGACCAGCTCGACCGTCTGCATGTGCTGACCCGGGCCGACTGCACCACCCGGAACAAGCGGAAGGCGGACCGGCTGCGCCGCACCTACGACGACCTCGAGCACCGGATCGCGGTGCTCTCGGAGGCCGAGGAGCTGGCCTCGATCCGCCCGGACCTGGACGGCAACCAGATCATGGCCGTCCTGGGCATCGGCCCCGGCCGCGAGGTCGGCGAGGCCTACAAGTTCCTGCTGGAGCTGCGGATGGATCGCGGCCCGCTCGACGAGGCGGAGGCGACGGCGGCGCTGCGGCAATGGTGGCAGGAAGGTTCGCGGTGAGCGTGGGATTTACCCGCGACATGTGATCTCGATTACCTGTTGGTAGCGAAGGCACGTCCCGTGACTAGGGTGACGGGCGTACCCCATTCCTGAGGAGACCGCATGCCGCTCACCGACGTTGCCCCGATCGAAGCCACCATCGACATCGACGCGCCCCCCAGCGTGGTCTGGGCGCTGGTCGGCGACCTGCGCAACATGAAGCGCTGGAGCCCGCAAAACCGCGGCACCCTGGTGCTCGGCGGGAAGACCGAGGTGGGGGCCACCTTCTTCAACCTCAACCGTCGTGGGCCGCTGTTCTGGCCGACCCGCGGCAAGGTCGTCGAGGTGGAGCCGGAGCGCCGGCTGGCCTTCCGGATCTCCGAGAACTGGACCGTGTGGTCCTTCGAGCTGGAGGCCACTGAGACCGGCACCAGGGTGACCCAGCGGCGAGAGGCGCCCCAGGGCATCTCGGACCTCTCGGTCGGCCTGACCAAGTCCGTGCTCGGCGGCATCGGCCAGTTCACCGACGAGTTGGCGCAAGGCATGGCGAAGACCCTGGCCGGCATCAAGGCGGACGCGGAGAAGTGACCCCGAACTGACCGTGGCACCCGCAGAGGGGCTGCTCCCACCAGGTGGGGGCAGCCCCTTCGGCTTTCCCATCTGCCTGTCCAGGGCCCTGTGGATAACTCGCGAGACGGTCTGCGGATCCTTCGTAGGGTGAGTGCGCGGCGACGTTCTGCGTCGCCGGACCGAATCTCGGGCGGTCGGTTCTCGGATCGATCGCGTGCACTGATCCCTAGGGGAAGACATGAAGACACGCGTTCCAGCGGCCCTCGCGGCCGTGATGCTCACCTGCACTCTCACCACCGCCATCGGCAGCGCGCCGACTCAGGCGGCTTCGCCGGAGTCGGGCTTCCAGATCGCCGCGAACGGCCAGGCCAACGGCGGCTGGATCGGTGCCCGCCGCGTCCGCGGCCAGACGGCGTACCGGATCCAGCCCGGCAAGCAGGCCACCAGCGGCCGCTACCGGCCCTTCGTCCGTCGCGGCAGCGCCGACGCGGTGCCGGTGCGCTCCGACCGGGCGCTGCGGCGTACCGCCTGGATCCTGTCCCGCTACGGCGGGCGTCGCCACGACGTCCAGGCGGCGGCGGTGGACGCTGCGGTGCTGCACCTGACCCGGGGGAGGTCGTGGCGGATCGGCAAGCGGGACGGGCGCGCCAGGATCCGGCAGACGCCGTACCCGCGCCAGGTCGGCGACTGGGCGCGGCAGATGCTGCGCGAATCACAGCAGTACGCCGGGCCGTACCGGCTCACCCTCGACGTGGGCCGCGCCGAGGCCGGCTCGGGGAGCCGGTCCAGGGTGCAACTGCTGTCGGCTCGCGATGCCGCGATCGAAGGCATCACGGTCCGGTTCCGCTACGACGGCGTGGTGCGGACGGCCGTGACCAACCGGCACGGCATCGCCGCGGTCACCTTCACCGCCAAGGCCGGCGCCCATTCGGTCACCGCCCGGGCGCTCGGCCTCCCGGAGGTCGCGCTGCACGTCGCGAAGCCGCGCCGCCGCGGGTCGATGGTGGCTGCCGCCGGGCGGACCCGGACCATGTCGGCCTCGGCGCCGCTGGTCGCGGCCGGCGCCCAGCAGGTGCGGATCACCCCACCGACCACGGCGCTGCTGGCCGGGCGGGACCTCGGCCACCGGTACACGATCTCCGGGGCGATCGGCAGCCAGCAGGTCCGGCAGCGGGTGCACGGCCCCTTCACCACCTCGGGCGAGGCCAGTTGCGCGACCAGCTCCAGCCAGAGCACGAGCACGACCAGGACCGGGGACGGGACCTGGGCGTTCTCCGCCTACGCCACCCCCCGGTCGGGTTGGTACCGGCGCCACCTCGTTGCCGCCGGGAACTCCTCGACCCATGCCGCCGACGTCTGCGGCCCGGCGGTGCGGGTGATGAAGCAGTCCGGGATCGGTCAGGCCCGTCGCGGTGACACCCGGGTCAAGGCTCCCGGCCAGGTCTTCGGGATCGACGTGACCCTGTCCGGCTTCGACCGCACCGAGACGCGCACCGTACGCGCCCATCTCTACGGACCGTTCGGCAGCCGGGAGGCGGCCCGGTACTACGACTGCGCCGGGGATCCCCATGCCAAACGGCGCAAGACGGTGCCCAAGTCGATGAGCGGCAACCAGAGCGCAGCCTTCACCACCACCATCGCCCGCAAGAACGCCGGCCACTACGTGTGGCGGGCGGTGAACCCCGACGGCGACCTGATCAAGGGGGCCTCGACCGGCTGCGGGGTGCACTTCCACGTGAAGGCGGAGTGAGCCTGGCGCCGGGTGAGCGCTGCTCCGGGTGAGCCTGGCCCCGAGAGGGCCGGGGCTCACCAGGGGGACGGTTCGTAGTCCTTCAGGAAGCAGCCGAACAGATCCTCGCCGGCCTCACCACGGACGATCGGGTCATAGACCCGGGCGGCGCCGTCGACCAGGTCGAGGGGGGCGTGCCAGCCCTCGGCGGCGATCCGCAGCTTCTCGTGGTGCGGGCGCTCGTCGGTGATCCAACCGGTGTCGACAGCGGTCATCAGGATCCGGTCGGTCTCGAACATCTCCCCCGCACTGGTCCGGGTCAGCATGTTCAGCGCCGCCTTGGCCATGTTGGTGTGCGGATGCCCGGCGCCCTTGTACCGACGCGAGAACTGCCCCTCCATCGCGCTCACGTTGACCACGTAGACGCGTCGGGCGCCACCGGCCACGGCGGCGCGCATCGCCGGCCGCAGCCGGGAGACCAGCAGGAACGGAGCGATCGAGTTGCAGAACTGCACCTCCAGCAACTCCAGCGGATCGACCTCGTCGACCACCTGGGTCCAGGAGTTGTTGGTCTGCATGTCGGGCAGCAGCCCACCCGCGTCGACCGCGGTGCCGGCCAGATGAGCCTCCAGCGACGCGCTCCCCGCCTTGAGGGCCAGCGCGGTCAGGGACGCTGCGTTGTGCGCCGCCACCGCATGCTCGACCGACTCGCCCTCGTGATGGGCGACCGCGTGGCGCTCCAACGCGCCGGCGATCGCGGCCGGGTGCGCCTCGGAGATCCGGTCGAAGGTGACCATCTCCGGCAGCGCCCGGCCATCGGGGAGCTCCGCCAGCGGGGCGCTCTCCCCCTCGATCAGGTGGCTGTACGCGCCAGGAGTACGACGCACCGTCTGGCAGGCGTTGTTGACCAGGATGTCCAGCGGGCCGTCCGCGGCCACGTCGTCGGTCAACGCGATCACCTGGGTGGGATCACGCAGGTCGATACCGACGACCTTGAGTCGGTGCAGCCAGTCGCCGGAGTCCTCCATCGCCGAGAACCGTCGTACCGCATCCCGGGGGAAGCGGGTGGTGATCGTCAGGTGCGCACCGTCGCGGAGCAGCCGCAGCGCGATGTACATGCCGATCTTGGCGCGGCCGCCGGTGAGCAGCGCCCGCTTCCCGGTCAGGTCGGTGCGTTGGTCCCGCTTGCCGTGGCTCATCGCCGCGCAGGAGGGGCAGAGCCAGTGGTAGAAGGCGTCGACGAGAGTGAAGTCCTCCTTGCAGATGTAGCAGCCGCGGGCGGTGATCAGCTCCCCGGCGAAGGCCCCCTGCGTGGTCGAGACCAGCGGGATCCCCGCGGTCTCGTCGTCGATCCGCATCCGTGACCCGGTCGCCGTCCGCTCGATGATCTCCTGGTCGTGGCGGAACCGTTCGGCCCGGATCTCGGCTCGCCGCGCCTTCTTGATCATCTTGTACATGAAGGAGGCCGCCCGCTTCACCGTGCGGATGTCCTCATGGTCAGGCGGCAGATGCGGCAGCTGGGCGAGCACCTCGAGCGTGGTGGCCAGCTTCTCCGGGTCGATCCGGTCCATCGATACTTCCTTTCGCGACGGGCATCGTCGCATGCGCCGGCCGGACCGGCAGAACAGATCAGCCGAGCTGGCACAGGGCGCCCTGGTGCGGCGTGGCCTGTGCCAACTCGGCTGTCAGCAAGTCGAGGTGAGGATCACTCCTCGCCGCGGATGAACGCCTCCACCCGGGCGCGGCCCTCGTCGTCGGGCAGCTGCACCGGCGGGGACTTCATCAGGTACGACGAGGCGGAGATGATCGGGCCACCGACGCCGCGGTCCTTGGCGATCTTCGCGGCGCGGATCGCGTCGATGATGATGCCCGCCGAGTTCGGGGAGTCCCAGACCTCGAGCTTGTACTCCATGTTCAGCGGGGCGTCGCCGAACGCGCGACCCTCGAGGCGGACGTAGGCCCACTTCCGGTCATCGAGCCAGGCCACGTAGTCCGACGGACCGATGTGCACGTTGCGGTCGTTGATCTTGCCGGCCAGCGGGCCGTTCAGGTTCGAGGTGACCGCCTGGGTCTTGGAGACCTTCTTGGACTCCAACCGCTCCCGCTCGAGCATGTTCTTGAAGTCCATGTTGCCGCCGACGTTGAGTTGGAAGGTGCGGTCCAGCACCACGCCGCGGTCCTCGAACAGCTTCGCCATCACCCGGTGGGTGATGGTGGCGCCGACCTGGGACTTGATGTCGTCACCGATGATCGGGACGCCGGCGTCCTCGAACTTCTTGGCCCACTCGGGGTCGGAGGCGATGAAGACGGGCAGCGCGTTGACGAAGGCGACGCCCGCGTCGATCGCGCACTGGGCGTAGAACTTGTCCGCCTGCTCCGAGCCCACCGGGAGGTAGGAGACCATCACGTCGACCTCGGCGTCCTTGAGGACCTGCACGACGTCGACCGCCTCGGCCGGCGACTCCTCGATGGTCTCGAGGTAGTACTTGCCGAGGCCGTCCAGGGTCGGGCCACGCTGCACGATCACGCCGGTCGGCGGGACGTCGCAGATCTTGATCGTGTTGTTCTCCGAGGCCTGGGTGGCGTCCGCGAGGTCGAAGCCGACCTTCTTGGCGTCCACGTCGAACGCGACCACGAACTCGACGTCGCTGACGTGGTACTCGCCGAACGCGACGTGCATCAGACCGGGCACGGTCGAGTCAGCCGAGGCATTCCGGTAGTACTCGACACCCTGGATCAGTGAGGTGGCGCAGTTGCCCACTCCCACGATTGCTACTCGTACCGAACCCATCTTCGGTCTCCTTAGTCTCGACTTGCGGTGCTGGGGGATTCTGTTGCGGTGCTGGCGGATTCTGGGGGTGGCGACTGCGTCGTCGCCGTGTTGCGCTCGGCCTGGATCAGGTCCGACAGCCAGCGGACCTCACGCTCCACCGACTCCACACCGTGGCGCTGGAGCTCCTCGGCGTACCGGTCGACCTCGGCCTGGGTGCGGACCAGTTCGGACTGGACCCGCTGCAACCGTTCCTGGAGGCGAGTACGACGTCCCTCGAGGACGCGCAGCCGGATCTCCATGTCGGTGCGGCTGAAGAAGGCGAACCGGATGTCGAAGTTGTCGTCCTCCCACGCGGCAGGACCCACCTCCGTCATCAGTCGGCCGAACTCCTCCCGGCCGCTGTCGGTCACTTCGTAGACGATCCGCTTCCGCCGCGAGACGGGAGCGGTGCCCGAGGGCGCCGTCTCGGTGATCAGTGCAGCCCGGAGCATCTTCTTCAAGGTGGGGTAGAGCGAGCCATAGGAGAGCACCCGGCTCCACCCGAGCATGAGGTTCAACCGCTTGCGCAACTCGTAGCCGTGCATGGGTGCCTCGTGCAGCAGTCCGAGGACTGCGAGCTCGATGGTTTCTCCACGACGTGCCACGTTGACCTATCGTAGCGATATATCCGTCTTTAGTGAACTTCCGGTGAAGCAGGGGCATCGGCACGGGTGTGTGAGCCGCCAGAACTCCGCCGTTTAGACCCTCTCGCCGTACTCTTGAACGAGATGCCCGGGCTCGGCCCGGGTCGCTGGGCTGAGTGCGGCCCGGTGCCGAGGAGAGGGCAGTGGAGAACGAGTGGTGAGCGGCAAGCGTCGGAAGATCGTGGGTACGGCCAAGAAGGGCGCCGCCAAGCCGAACCCGAAGGCCAAGCGGAGCCGGCTGCGTCAGGCGGTCCGCCTGGTCGTGGTGACCTCGATGGTGCTGGTCCTGGTGGGGCTGGGTGGCCTGGTGTTCCTCTATCAGAGCACCGACCTGCCGCGCACCAACGCCGGCTTCGAGACCGAGACCACCTATGTCTTCTACGACGGCGGCACCGACGAGGTCGGCCGGTTCGCCGCCGACCAGAACCGCGAATCCATTCCGCTCTCGGACATGCCCGATCTGCTCAAGGACGCAGTGGTGGCCGCGGAGAACCGGAGCTTCTGGACCGACCGCGGCCTCGACCCCAAGGGGATCCTGAGGGCCGCGTTCACGAACGCCACCACCGGCAGCTCCCAGGGCGCCTCGACGATCACCCAGCAGTACGTCAAGATCCTCTACCTGACCAGCGAGCAGCGCCTGCAGCGCAAGCTCACCGAGGCGATCCTGTCGCTGAAGATCCAGCGCCAGATGAGCAAGCAGCGGGTGCTCGAGGGCTACCTCAACACCATCTACTTCGGCCGGGGCGCGTACGGCGTCCAGGCGGCCTCGAAGACCTACTTCGGGATCGACGCGAAGAAGCTGAACCTGCGCCAGAGCGCCTTCCTGGCCACCGTGATCAACAACCCGACGCGCTTCGACCCCGCCAACGGCAAACCGAACCGACAGGCCGCCCGAGCCCGGTACCAGTACGTGCTCAACGGGATGCTGGAGATGGGGGCCATCAACTCCACCCAGCACGCCAAGGCCGCCAAGGCACTCCCCAAGTTCTCCGAACGACAGAGCCAGAGCGCCTACGGCGGTCACCGCGGCCACATGCTGACGATGGTCCGCAAGGAGCTGATCCGGCTGGGCTTCTCCGAGGCCGAGGTCGAGGGCGGCGGTCTGCGGATCACCACCACCTTCACGCCCGAGGCGATGGAGGCTGCCCGCGAGGGTGTCGAGTCGGTGCGCCCGGCCGGGTTCAGCACCGAGGACCTGCATGTCGGCGTCGGCATGGTCGAGCCCGGCACCGGCGCGGTGCGGGGCTTCTACGCCGGCCAGGACTTCCTGGAGTCCCAGATCAACTGGGCCGTCGCCGGAGGCCAGGCCGGCTCCACCTTCAAGGCGTTCGCGGTGGCCGCCGGCATCGAGCAGGGCTTCTCCCTGAAGAACCAGTTCGACGGCAACAGCCCCTACAAGTTGCCTGACGGCACCGTGGTGGGCAACCAGTTCGACCGCAGCTACGGCCGGGTGGACCTGACCCGGGCCACCCAGGACTCCATCAACACCGCCTTCATCGACATGACCCTGGCGATGGATCGTGGTCCGCAGTCGATCGTCGACACCGCGGTGGCGATGGGCATCCCGCCGCGGGAGAACGACGCGAGTGCCCCCGGCTTCCCGAACACCTCGCCGGGGTTGAACCCGAACACCGGCGTCGCGCTCGGCTCCCAGACGGTCAGCCCGATCAACATGGCAAACGGGTACGCCACCTTGGCCAACGGTGGCGTGGCCGCTGAGCCGTACATCATCGAGCGGGTCGTCGACCGGTCCGGCCAGGTGCGCTACGAGCACGAGATCGAGACCGAGCGGGCGGTGGACGAGGACATCGCCGCTGACGTCACCTATGCGCTGCAGCAGGTGGTGGAGAAGGGCAGTGGGTCCGCGGCGAAGGCGGTGGGCCGTCCGGTGGCCGGCAAGACCGGCACCGCCACCAACGCCCGCAAGGAGGTCTCCTCGGCCTGGTTCGCCGGCTACACGCCGCAGATGTCGGTGGCGGTGATGTACGTGCGTGGCAAGGGCAACGAGCAACTCAAGGACTGGCTGCCCGAGTACTTCGGCGGTGCCTACCCGGCGCGCACCTTCGCCACCGTGATGCGGCAGGCGCTCGAGGGTCAGCCGGTGGAGCAGTTCCCGCCGCCGGCCAACGTGACCGGCACCCCGCCGTCGACCGGCCACGAGCCGTACACGCCCCCGCCGCCCCCGCCGCCGAAGGAGAAGAAGCCGACGAAGGAGAAGAAGGACGACGTCGACCCGACGCCCACCCCGACGCCTACTCCGGCTCCGACTACCCCGCCGACCTCGCCGATCCCGCCCCCCGAGTGCGACCTGTCCGGTTGCTCACCGCCGCCCACCCCTGGGCCCGGGGACGGTGACGACGAGGGCGACGACGGCAGTACTGATCCACCCGGGGACGGGGAGAACGGCCGGCGCCCCTGACCCCCCGCCGACTTGGGCCCCATCCGCCCCGACTTGGGCCCCATCCCCGCCGACTTGGGCCCCATCCGCCCCGACTTGGGCCCCATCCGCGTCGAGTTGGGCCTTGTACGGCGCGACTTGGGCCTCGTCCGCGTCGAGTGGGCGTCGTACGGCGCGACGTGAGCCGTCAGCTGATGACGGTGCGGTCGAACGTGGTCGCCGTGAACCGGACCTGCAGCTCGAGCCGGTCGCCGACCGCGGGCAGCCGAACCTGCGGCGGGGCCCACAACATCGAGGCCTGCATGTGCGGCGGCTCCGCGAACCAGCACTGCTCGCCGTCCACCCAGAACGGTGAGCGGGCCTTGCCGACCGCGTCCAGGCCGCCCCGGGCCACACTCGCCGCGCCGGCACGCATCGACAGCGCTCCGGTCGGCGCGGCCAGCCCGATCCCGTGCGCGGTGCCGCCGCTGACCACCAGCAGGTGCCCCGCCTTCGACGCGCGCCGAGCCCGGTAGCCGTACTCATGCCCGCGCAGCACCGAATGCACGTCGAGCACGGTGCCGGTCACCCGCAACGCATCCCGTACGCCGAGCCACAAGGACGTGCCGATCCGGGGCCGCCAGGTGTGGTCACCGTAGGCGCCACGCAACTGTTCCAACTCGGCCGCGGAGAGGTGGCTGACCCAGATCGGGGTGCCGGTGAGACCGGCGGCGGTCACCTCGGTGAGCAGCGTCTCCACTTCGTAGCCGTGGTGGGACGAGAGCGGCAGGTGCAGTGCGATGCCTTCCAGCCTGGCTCCGGCAGGCAGCAGCTCGGCCGCTTGCTGCAGTTCACCGGCGCCGAGTCCGTGTCGGCGCATGCTGGTCATCAGCTCCAGCACGAACCTCGCCTCCGGGTTGGCCGACAGCAGCACGGTGAGGTCCTCGACCCGGCTGATGGTGTGCACGACCCGCGGGTCGGCACTGTGCTCGACGGCCTCATCGAAGGGACGCCACGGGGTGAGCACCAGCAGCGACCCGTGGTAGCGGTCGCGGACGGCATCGAGCTCGTGATAGGTGCCGACGGCGAGAGTGTCCGCGCCCAGCCACTGGGCCTTGCGGGCCAGCCGGGCCAGGCCCAGGCCATAGCCGTTGCCCTTCGCCACCGGGACCAGACCGGGGTTCGCCTCGGCGACCGCGCGCAGGTGGGTCCGCCACCGGTCGCCGTCGACGGTCAGCACCAGGCTCATCCGCGCCTCCTCAGGTACCACTGGAACGCCCGGTACAAGGACTTGCGCAGCGGCAGGTCCCACTCGCCGGCGTACTCGACGGCCTCGCCGCCGGTGCCCACCTTGAACTGGATCAGCCCGGCGTGCGGGTCCTCGGCGTTGACGGTGTCGGTGATGCCGCGCAGGTCATAGATCCGCGCTCCCGCGGCCAACGCGTCGGAGATCATCGCCCACTGGACGGCGTTCGAGCCGCGGACCTCCCGCTTCTCGGTCGAGGAGGCGCCGTAGGAGTACCAGGCGTGGGTGCCGACCCGGATCGAGATGGTCGCGGCGACCAGGTCCCCCTCATGTCGGGCCAGCCACAGCGTGATCCGGCCGGGGTCCTCGGCGCCGAGCGAGGTCAGCATGGTGCGGAAGTAGGACAGCGGCCTGGGGGTGAAACCGTCACGACCGGCCGTGTGCACGTACAGCTCGTGGAAGGCGGCCAGGTCGGCGTCGTCCACCTCGGTGCCGGCGATCCGGGCCACCTCGACGCCCTCCTTGGTGGCCTTCTTGATGTTGCGCCGCCACTGCTGGTTCATCAGCTTCAGCACCTGCTCGCCGGAGAGCGCGGCACCCTCGGCGTCGGTGAGGCGGAGCCAGAAGTTGTGTTGGGGTTGCCCGGCGGCGAACCCGTCGTCCACCGACTGGGGCAGCCAGCCCAGCCGCCGCAGTTCGGCGACGACGCGAGCACCGGCCGGGTTCCGGTGGCTGGGGGTGAGCTCGGTGAGCCGGCGCACCGACTCGTCGGCGAGGCCTGCCTTGATGGTGGCGGCGTCCCAGGTGCGGGTGACCACCGGCGGGCCCATCCGCACGCCGAAGGCGCCCTTGCCCTTGAGGTGGGCGGCGAGCGGGTCGAGCCAGGGCGCGAGCTCGTCGTCCTCCCAGTCGATGACCGGGCCCTCGGGCAGGTAGGCGAGGTAGCGCTTGACCTTGGGCAGTTGCCGGAACAGCACCAGACCGACGCCGGCGAGCTCGCCGGTGTCGGGGCGGAACCAGCCCAGCGACTCGGCCTGCCACTCGGCCTTCACCCGTGCCCAGGCCGGTGTCTGCAGGAAGCTCGCCGAATCCCGACTGGTCAGGAACCCCAGGTGCTCGTCCTTGGTGATGGCGCGTACGACGAGTCGGGGGGTCACGCCCGCCAACGCTACCGCCTCGGCCGCGTGCGCTGCGCCAGCGACCTGCGGCGGTCACCGGCGCAGCGCCCGGTCAGTCCCCTCGTCCCCGGCTGTCGACGCCCGGGGTGGAGGCCGGCGTCACGTGGGCCGAGTTCGGCGCCACCACCGTGACGTTGAAGTCCTTGTCCGTGAGCGTTCCCGTGGTGCCGTACGTAAACACCCGGATGATGCCGCTACCTCCGGCACCCTGGGCCCCGAAGCCGCCGCTCCCGACGATGGTCACCTGGACGATTGAGTCGATCCCCACCTGAGACTCGAGGCCAGGGAAGGCGATGGAGTAGTCCCCGGTGCTGTTCTTGGTCACCACCGGGACGCCGCCGACCCGGTTGAACCAGTTGTGGATGGACACCCCGTTCGCGGAGATGTCAGCTCCGGCGACGGCGATCCCGGGCACGACTCGGGCGATCTTCTCCGAGCTCACCGACCGGTTGGCCAACTTCGGCCCGGTGACGGCGCCGTTGGCCAGGTGGCCGGTGCCCACAGCTCCGGCAGCGATCTTGGACGCGAGCACCGCGCCGTTCTGGATCTTCGCGGTGCGCACGGCGTTGTTGGCCAGCTTCGCGGGCTTCACCGACCGGTTCGCCAACTTCTTGGTGGTGACGGCCCTGTTCGCGATGTCACTGGTCTGCACGTTCAGGTGGCTCGCTGCCACCGGCGCCACGTTGACCGCAACCATCACCGCCGTGAGTACGCCGGCGACCAAGGTGAGGCGGCGCCGACCACGCTGACGCTCCGCAGCCAGAGCGGCGCGAGTTTCGGTGCGCAACTGGTCGAGCCGCTCCTCCCACTCGGCGCGAGACTTCTCTTCACTGTTCATGGGTGGAACTCCTGTCAGATCTGGCCTTCCCGGCAGGCAAGGACGAGGAGCTCAGCGTAGAACCGCAGGACGCGTGTCGTCGGGTCAGCCGAGGCGCTCCCGGAGCCAGGCGATGTCTGCGGTGTGCTCGGCTGCTCCACCGGGGGTCTCCAGGACCACCGGGGCGTTCGCGTCCCGCACCACTGCGGCGAGCAGTTCCGGGTCGATCCGGCCCTGGCCGCAGTTGGTATGCCGGTCGGCGCCGGAGTCGAACTCGTCGCGGCTGTCGTTGCAGTGCACCAGGTCGATCCGGCCGGTGATCGCGGTGACGTCGGCGACGACGGTCTCCAGCGCGTTGCCGCCGGCGTGCGCGTGGCAGGTGTCGAGACAGAAGCCGACCCGGTCGAAGCCCTCGGCGGTCGAGATCGCCTCCCAGACCCGAGCGATCCGGTCCAGGTGCCGGGCCATCGCGTGCTCGCCGCCGGCGGTGTTCTCGATCAGCACCGGCACCTTCAGGTCGGTCGCCTCGATCGCCTTGCGCCAGTTGTCGAAGCCCTTCTCGGGATCGTCGGCGGCATTGACGTGGCCGCCGTGCACCACCAGCCCCTTGGCGCCGATCTCGGCGGCGGTGTCGACGTGCTGTTGCAGGAGCTTGCGGCTGGGGATCCGGATCCGGTTGTTCGTGGTGGCCACGTTGATGATGTACGGCGCGTGCACGTAGAGGTCCACGCCCGCCTGCTCGGCCTCCTCGCGCAGCGCCTGGGCGCCGCCGGGATGGTTGACCACCGGCCCCTTGTAGCTCTGTGGGTCGCCGAGGAAGATCTGGACGAGGGAGGCGCCGCGCGCCCGGGCCTCGTCGATCGGGTCGGTCTGGTCGACGTGGGCACCGATGGCGAGGGGACTCATGGCGGCCAGTCTAGGAACCGGCTCGGACAGTGAGGCCCCGGCGTACGGCGAGGTAGAAGCGCCGCAGCGGGTCGATCAGAGCAGCGACCGATTCCGGGTCGTCGGGGTCGCCGTCGATCAACCACAGTGAGACCAGGTCGTACATGCCGCCGATCAGCGCCACGCCGATCGCGTGGTGGTCGCCGGACACCCCGAAGCGTTGCCAGAAGCCCTCGATGAACCGGGCCGCCCACTCGCGGTTGACCCGGCGCCGGGCCTCGATCGCTGGGGTGATCAGCCGCTCCGGACCGAACAGCACCTGGGCTCGCCGCCGGTCGGCGAAGACGGTGTCCACGAATCCCTGCAGCAGCAGTTCGGTGGCTTCGTCCTCTGTCTCCGGGAGGCCCTCCAGTCGGTGCAGCATCTCCTCGTGGAGCTGGTCCGTGGTGCGGATGAACAGGGCCAGGTAGCAGTCCTCGCGGTTGCCGAACTGCTCGTAGAAGCTCTTGGTGCTGACGAAGGCCGCCTGGCAGAGCTGCTCGACGCTGGTGGCGGCGTACCCCCCGGCAGCGAAGAGGTCCAGTGCGGCGTCCAGGAGCGCGGTGCGTCGCTGGAGGCGCCGCTCGTGGGGGCTGAGGCCGCGGATCCGTCGGGCGGGGTCGGTACGGCGGTCAGCCGAGGCCGGGGTGGACATGGGGCAAGCCTAGGCCGCCGAACTGTAGGAAACGACCTCTTGTTCTCTACATGGACGCATGTTTTACTGTGACCCACGCCACCGCCGGACCGCTGCCGGCCGCCCCACAAGGAGACCCCATGTCCCGCCACCGTTCCCTGACCGCGGCGCTGGTGTCGTCGCTGGCCCTGGTCGCCTCGCTGCTGCTGGCCTCGCCGGTCCACGCGGCCACCTCCGAGGTCAACGACTGGACCTGTCAGCCCTCGGCCGCCCAGCCGCGTCCGGTGGTGCTGCTGCACGGCCTGAGCGCCAACGCCGAGGCCAACTGGAGCTTCCACGGTCCGCG
Organism: Nocardioides limicola; assembly: GCF_016827675.1. Taxonomy (GTDB): domain Bacteria; phylum Actinomycetota; class Actinomycetes; order Propionibacteriales; family Nocardioidaceae; genus Nocardioides; species Nocardioides limicola. The sequence continues at coordinate 52,264 of NZ_JAERJA010000006.1, forward strand.
GATCGCGGCCGCCGGCTACTGCGTCTTCTCGCTCACCTACGGCGTCGGCCCGTGGGGCCCGAGCTCGGGCGGCTGGGTGCCCATCGACGAATCCGCCGACGAGATCGGCGCGTTCATCGACGAGGTGCTCCTCGCCACCGGAGCCGCGCAGGTGGACCTGGTCGGGCACTCCGAAGGCGCCTTCCAGTCGCTGTACGTGACCAAGGTCAAGGAGTACGCCGACAGGGTGGGCCGGGTGGTAGCGCTGGCGCCGCCCACACACGGCACCTCGGTCGCCGGCCTGGTCACCCTCGGCTACCTGCTGGGTGGGCAGAGTCTGGTCGAGGCCTTCACCTCCCTGGCCCAGTGCCCGGCGTGCGCCGACCTGGTGGTCGGCGGCGGTGCGGTGGGCCTGCTCACCGATGGTCCGATCGCCCAGCCGGGGGTCACCTACACGATCGTCGCCTCCAGGTACGATGCGGTGGTCACGCCACCGACCACGTCCTTCGTGAAGGAGCCGGGCGTGACGAACTACTTCGTGCAGGACCGCTGCCCCTTCGATCTGGTGGGCCATGTCGGCATCGCGGTGGACCCGACACTCACCTCGATGATCCTGCGCGGCCTCGACGGCAGCTCCAAGATCACCTGCGGCTTCGGCCCGCCGCTCTGATCGCCCGGGTGGCGTCCTCGGCGCGACCAGGTCCCAACAAGTTGGGCTCTCCACGACAGCGGCCGACCAAGAGGTGACGGACGCGGAGATTCCCTGGAATCTCAGCGACAGCGGGCCGTGTGCTCCCTACAGTTGAAGCATGTGGGCCTTCCTCGCGGAGGGGATGGTCGTGTTCCACCTGGCCTATCTCCTCTACCTCAGCCTCGGTGGGTTGTTGGCGCTGCGATCCATCCGCTGGCTGGTGCCGCACGTGGCTGTTGTGGCCTGGGCGATCATCGTCGTCGTCATGCAGTGGCGATGCCCGCTGACGACGCTGGAGAAGGACTGGTGGGCGCGGGCTGGCGAGACGCCGTACACCGGGTCGTTCCTGGACCACTACATCTTCGGCACCTACCTCCCCGACGGGAGCCAGGCTCTGGTGTACGCACTGCAGCTGACCCTGATCGCGGTGCTCTACGTCTTTGTCGCGCGGCGTCTCCGGGATCCCGCGGGGGCGGGCGCCACCCCGGTGGCGAACCCGGGGAGCGCCCGGTTGGCGGACTGACACACGATGCCCCGGACGCGGACGCACCAGAAGCCTCGGCGGGGGCTGGTGCGCGGGACCGTCCGCGACGCTGGGCAGGACTCGGCGCGACGGTGGCTCGCCTGGTCGTGCGTCGCGGTCGTCCTCGTCCGGGCCGTGTACGTCTTCTTGCCGCTGCGCTCCGACGAGGGTGGCTACCTCCTCATCGCGCGGCAGTGGCAAGCGGGTGGGGAGTTCCTGTACGGCGACTACCACGTGGACCGCCCACCACTGCTGATGGTGATCTTCCGGCTGGCCGCGACGACCGAGTGGGACCAGGCGATCCGGCTGCTGAGCATCCCCTTCGCCGTGCTGTTCGTGGTGGCGGCGGCCCGTGCGGGCCACCTCGTAGCGGGGCCGGCGGGCAGCAGATGGTCTGCCGTGGTGGCCGCCGCCCTCGTGGTCACCCCCGCCGTAGCCGCCGACCAGGCCAACGGCGGGCTCTTCGCGGTGCCATTGGTGATGGGCAGCATCGCCCTCACCCTGGAGGCATGGCGCCGGCCGCCGGGAGCGAGAATGGTGTGGCTCGCCGTGGCCGCGGGGGTGCTCGCCGGTGCCGCCCCACTGGTCAAGCAGAACTTCCTCGAGGGGTTCGTGTTCGCCGTCCTGCTCGTCCTGGCCGCCGCCGTACGCCGGCGCGTGCTCGACACCCGGTCACTGCGTCTCCTCGCGGCTGGAGCGCTCGGAGCTGCCCTCCCGCATGCCGTCGTCTATGTGTGGGCCAGGGCGGTCGGGGTCGACCCAGGCCGGATCTGGAGGGAGCTGGCGGTCTTCCGCGGCGAGGCCTTCGAGGTGATCTGGGGCCACAGCCTCGACAAGCCCCTCACCCGGGCGGCCATGCTGCTCGGCCTGGCCCTGCTGAGCGGCATCCTGCCGCTCGCGCGCGCCTGGCTGCTCGCCACCCGCGAGCAGTCCACGCCCAGGCTCGACGAGACCTGGGGCATCCTCGGCTGCCTGGTCTTCGGGCTCGCCGCCATCGTCGCCGGGGGAAGCTACTGGACCCACTACCTCCTGCAGGTCGCTCCCGCACTCGCCCTCGCCGCGGGGGTCGCAGCGGCGGCGCCATCGGTGGCAGGGGCCCGGATGCGCTGGTGGGCCCGCTTCACCGCCGGCTCGGCGGTATTCAGCGTGGTCGTGATGCTGGTCGTCTACGCCACCGTGCCCTGGGCGTGGTTCCACCAGCGGACCGGGGAGTGGCTGGCAGCCTCAAGCCAGCCCGGTGACACCGCTGTCGTCCTGTATGGCAACCCCTCGATCCTCGAGGCCGCGGACCTCCCCACCCCCTACCCGTACCTCTGGAGCCTCCCGATGCGGACGCTCGACCCTCACCAGGACCGGCTGCGCGCGACGCTGGCCGGCCCCGAGGCCCCCACTTGGGTCGTCCAGGTCAACCACCCGAACTCCTGGGGCATCGACGAGGGCGGCCGGCTGAGGCGACTGCTCGAGGAGAGGTACGACGTGGTCACGACCGTCTGCGGGAACCCGGTCTGGCTGCGCTCGGACCTGGTGCGCCGGACCGTGGAGCCCCCACGCTGCTGAACGGGTGACGCGAGGGAGCGATCGCTCACCCGGTATGCGGTGCGACCGTCGAGTCGGGGGGTGAAGAGCTCCTGGACGAACCCGAACGCGATGCTCCCGAGAGCGTGGATCCCTCAACGGCGCCGGCCGCGGCGGCCCTGCCGGCCGTCGTGTCCCGGCGGCGGTGGCCGGCGTCGGGCCGGGACCACCCCGGACCCGGCCGGCACCCCGGGCGCATCGGTGTCGCCGAGCCGGTCGATCACGTCGACCGGCGGCTCGCCCGGGCGCCGGAACGGCACCCCGAGGGCGGCCAGCTCGGCGCGGACAGCGGCAGCGGACGCGGGCCGGGCGAACGGATCCTCCGCGGTCATCCGGCTCAGCAGGTCGGCCAGCGAACCCTCGGTGGGCGGCTGCTGACGGCGGGGCCGGTGTCCGGTGAGCAGTTCCAGGGCGACCCGCCCAGCGGCGTACAGATCCTGAACCGGATGCGGCGGCGCCCCGGCCGCCTGCTCGGGAGGCATGTAGCCGTCGGTGCCGGAGACCCCCGGGAAGTGCACCCGGTCGCCGGCCTGGGCAGCGATCCCGAAGTCGGCCAACCGCACGAACGGCATCCCGGTCCCGGTCGGCTCCAGCAGCAGGTTCGCCGGCTTCAGGTCCCGGTGCACGATCCCGGCGTCGTGGGCGGCACCGAGCGCGACCAGGACCTGGTCGAGCAGGACGGCGACGAAACCCTCCGGGAGCGGGCCGTGCTCGGCGAGCAGGTCGGCCACCGAACCCCCGGCGACCAGGTCCATCGCCAACGCGACGGTGTCGTCGTCGGCGGCCCAACTGGTCGGCGCGACGACGTGGGGGTGGGTGATCCGGAAGGACTGTTCGCGCACGAACCGGAGCAGCATCTCGCCGTCGGCGGCTCGCATCACCTTGACCGCGATGAAGCGCTCGGTACGACGGTCCCAGGCGCGCCAGACCTCGCCCATGCCCCCGGCCCCGATCGGCGTGAGAAGGACGAACCGGCCCGCGATCTCGGCGTCCACGTCGTTCACGGTAGCCGACGGAGCCGGATCGCTGCGGGCCGGCTGCACAGGCCGTCGTCGGGGATTGGTCGCCCGGGTCGGCCGGTTGGTACTCTTCCCTGTCCGCTGTCCACCCGCCGAGTGGTGGAGAGCACGGCAAAGCCCTCCTGCCACGGAGAGACCGTGGCCGCCCGAGACCACAGGAGGTGGAGAACGCTTTGCGCGCCTACGAAGCAATGATCATCATTGAGCCGACTCTCGATGAACGAGTTGTCGAGCAGAACCTCACCAAGTACCTCGACGTCATCCGGACCAGCGGTGGTTCGGTCGAGACCGTCGACGTGTGGGGTCGTCGCCGTCTTGCCTACGAGATCAACAAGCAGGCCGAGGGAATCTACGTCGTGGTGACCCTCAAGGCTGAGCCCGCCGCGGTGAAGGAGTTCGACCGGCAGCTCGGTCTGAACGAGCAGATCCTGCGGACGAAGATCGTGCGCCTCGACGGCTGATCGCCGTCACCGGAACGGCACCTGTGGATGAAGACTTCCACTTGTCGCCGAAGCCGGGCACGATGCTTCCACACGACTGAGTCCTAAGGAGACCTGATATGGCAGGCGAGACCGTCATCACTGTGGTCGGCAACCTCGTCGACGACCCGGAGCTCCGCTTCACCCCCTCGGGTGCCGCGGTGGCGAACTTCCGGATCGCGTCGACCCCCCGCACCTTCGACCGGCAGACCAACGAGTGGAAGGACGGCGAAGCGCTGTTCCTGTCCTGCTCGGTCTGGCGGCAGGCGGCCGAGAACGTCGCGGAGTCCTTGCAGAAGGGCATGCGCGTCGTCGTCCAGGGCCGCTTGAAGCAGCGCAGCTATGAGACCCGCGAGGGCGAGAAGCGCAGCGTCATCGAGCTGGAGGTCGAAGAGGTCGGCCCGTCGTTGAAGTACGCGACTGCCAAGGTCTCCCGCACCACCCGCTCCGGCGGTGGTGGCGGCGGTTACTCCGGCGGCGCGCCCGCCGGTGGTGACCCGTGGTCCACCCCGCAGCAGTCCGCTCCGCAGGCCGGCGGCAACGCCGGTGGCTGGGGCGGTGCCCAGGGTGGCGGCGGCCAGGGCGGTGGCGCTCCGGCGCAGGACCCGTGGGCCGCTCCCGGTGTGAACGCCGGCGACGAGCCTCCGTTCTGACCGGACTCAGTCCCTCACCAACACACCCGGCTCCGGCCGGAGCAACACACCATTCCGGCGTGATCCGCCGGGCTTCACAAGGAGAAGCACCACAATGGCCAAGCCAGTAATTCGAAAGCCGAAGAAGAAGGCGAACCCGCTGAAGGCAGCGGGCGTCACCAAGGTCGACTACAAGGACACCGCGCTGCTGCGCAAGTTCATCTCCGACCGAGGCAAGATCCGCGCCCGCCGGGTGACCGGGGTGTCCGTCCAGGAGCAGCGACAGATCGCGATGGCGATCAAGAACGCTCGTGAGATGGCCCTGCTGCCCTACTCCTCGACCGGTCGCTGAGAGGACACGCGCAGATGAAGATCATCCTGACCCAGGAAGTTCCCGGCCTCGGAGCCCCCGGCGACGTCGTCGAAGTCAAGGACGGCTACGGCCGCAACTACCTGCTGCCTCGCGGCGAAGCGGTCCGTTGGACCCGCGGCGGCGAGAAGCAGGTCGAGTCGATCAAGGCCGCTCGCAAGGCCCGCGCGGTGCGCGACGCCGAGCACGCTGTCGAGATCAAGACCAAGCTCGAGGCCGGCACCGTGCAGCTGCCGGTCCGTGCGGGTGACAGCGGTCGCCTGTTCGGCTCGGTCACGGTCGCAGACGTGGCCGCCGCGGTCTCCGCTGCGGTCGGCGAGCAGGTCGACAAGCGGACCGTCGTGGTCGGCAACCCGATCAAGTCGCTGGGCGCCCACAAGGTGGGCGTCAAGCTGCACGACGAGGTGACGGCCACCGTGTCGCTCAACGTCGTCGCTGCCGGCTGACGAAGCTCGACGTCGCCCCGATCCTCACCGAGGGTCGGGGCGACGTGCATTTCCAGGGGTGCCTCAGGCGGGCGCCTCAAACGGGCAGATCAGACGGGCACGTCGAGCGGGCAGATCAGGCGGGCACGTCGAGGCGGGCCCACCGCCGCCCGGCGTACACGAACATCAGGCAGATCAGCATCAGCAGTGACAGCCCGGCGACGATCGGGAACCACTCCTCGAGGATGCCGATCCCGGCGCCGAACGCGAGCACCGGCAGCACGCCGGCGATCAGGATCCATCCGGCGGTGAAGCGCAGCCAGTTCCGCGCCGGCGGATCCACCGGCGCGGCGGTCTCGGCGAGCGCGACGCACAGGTACGCCGTGAATCCGAGTTGCGGCAGATTCAGCGCCCAGATCACGCCGGGGTCGGTGCCGTGCAGGGTCTCGGCGAGGTCGGGGAACCACAGCACCCCGGCGACCAGCAGGGCGATCAGGCCGAGGGTCTGCAGAGTGCGCCGGCGAGCATTGGCCAACTGAGCCTTGGCGGTGCCGACCAGCACCAGCACCCAGCCGATCGGGTCGGCGAAGATGTCGTGTCCGCTGGGCAGTTCGGCGTGCAGCGCGATGATGATCAGCCCGAGGGCGATCGGCTGCAACGGCTTCATGGCCGCCCACCCTAATGGCAGGGCGCGGGTCAGGCTGCGCCGGTGATCAGCCACCGGTCGCCGCGCGCCCGCTGCACGAGCACGACGCAGCGTACGCCCATGAACAGCACCGCGAACGCTACCCACAGCCAGGTGAGCGAACCGCCGCCGAGCGCCACCAGCAGCGCGGCCGGCGCATAGGCGATCAGGACCACCAGGCCGCCCCAGGCCAGGTAGGCGCCGTCCCCGGCACCGATCAGCACCCCGTCGAGGACGAAGACCACACCGGCCACCGGCTGGGCGAGCGCGGCGACCACCAGCACCGGCACCAGCAACGCGTGCACGCCCGGGTCGGGGGTGAAGAGCCTGCCCACCACCGGTGCGACGGCGGCCAGGGCGAGCCCGGTGACCACGCCCGAGGCGACGCCCCACTGGATCATCCGCGCCGTGGCGGCCCGCGCGGCGGGCACGTCGCCGGCGCCCAGGTGTCGGCCGGTGATGGCCTGGGCGGCGATGGCGATCGCGTCGAGGGTGAAGGCGAGGAAGGTCCACAGCGTGAAGGCCAATTGGTGGGCCGCGAGGACGGTGCCGGAGTCGTCGATGACCAGTCGTGCTGCCGCATAGGTGGTGACCAGCAACGCGGCGCGCAGGGTGAGGGTGCGGATCACCAGGGGTACGCCGGCGCGCATCGCCCGACGGACCCCGGCCAGGTGCGGGCGCATCCGGGATCCGTCGCGGCGGGCGGCCCGGGCCACCACCCAGAGCAGCAGCCCGGCGCCCAGGCTCTGGGCGATCACGGACCCGACGGCCGCCCCGGCGATGCCGAGCGCCGGCGCCGGCCCCACGCCGTACACGAGGACGACGTTGAGGATCACGTTGAGGACGTTCGCGACGACGGCGACCAGCAACGGCGTCCGGGTGTCCTGCAGGCCACGTAGGATTCCGGTCGCGGCGAGCATCACCAGCACCGGGGTCACGCCGAGCAGGCTGATCCGCAGGTAGGTCTCGGCGTGTTCGGTCACCGCGGCGCCGGCGCCGAAGAGGCCGACCAGGCGGCTGGCGGCCACCACCCCGATCAGCGTGGCGAGACCGCCGATCAGGACCGCCAGCCAGACCCCGTCCATGCCTTGGCTGAGCGCGTCGCGGCGCCGGCCGGCACCGAGCAGGCGGGCGACCTGGGCGGTGGTGCCGTAGGCGAGGAAGATGCACATCCCGACGACCGTCTGCAGGACCACCGCGGCGACGCCGAGGCCGGCGAGTTCGGCGGTGCCGAGGTGGCCGATGATGGCGGCGTCGGCGAGCAGGAAGAGGGGTTCGGTGATCAGCGCGAGCAGGGCCGGGAAGGCGAGCCGGAGGATCTCGTAGTCCTGTGCCCGGGTGGCGGGGGAGCGACGGAACCTGGGCACCGCCCGAGGGTACGACGTCGACACGCGGCGTTGACCTGCGGATTCGTCGGTGGAACACGTTCATTACCACCGAGGCGGCCTGTGAGTAAAGGGGCACTTCCTGTGGATCACGCCGAGCCGTCGCTAAGTCGACAAAGCCGCGAATGTGACCTGGGTCATGCCATTGGGTGGCCAGCAGATGAACAAAGAATCTTCCAGAAACTTTCTATCCACAGGCGGTGGACAGCGTTCGTGCAGGTCAGAGGGGGTGAACAGGGTGATAACTCGCGGGTATCCACAGGACGATCCCCAGTCTGTTCACACCGTGCCGCGTGTCGTCCACGCGTGTCCCCAGGTTATCCACAGGGGCCTGTGGACAAGGTGGTTCCATTGCGGGTGCTCCGCGGCGTACGGTCGCGTGTCTGCACCCGGATCCGCCGTCACGGAATCTGTCGGTGGCCGTGGTTAGCGTGGCGGTGTCGAGTCGTTCAGATGAGTCCAGGTAGGGGAGCCGATGAGCATCGTCGAGGACACGAGGCCACCGCTGGGGCCGGAGCCGGAGTTCGGTGACGGCCCGGCGTCGTACGAGCCCGGTCACGCGCCTCGACACCCCGGCGATCGGACGCCGCCCACCGACGATGCCGCCGAGCAGAGCGTGCTCGGTTCGATGCTGCTCAGCAAGGACGCGATCGCGGACGTGATCGAGGAGGTGCGGGGCACCGACTTCTACCGGCCGGCTCATGAGCTGATCTTCGACGCGATCCTGAACCTCTACGGCCGGGGTGAGCCGGCCGACCCGGTGACGGTGGCCGACGCACTGCAGCGCCGCGGTGAGTTGCAGCGCGTCGGCGGCGGCCCGTACCTGCACACCCTGTCGGCGAACGTGCCGATCGCCGCCAACGCCGGCTACTACGCCTCCATCGTCCGGGAGAAGGCGGTGCTGCGCCGGCTCGTCGACGCCGGCACCAAGATCGTGCAGATGGGGTACGCCGCCGAGGGCGACGCCGACGACGTGGTGGACGCCGCCCAGGCGGAGGTCTACAAGGTCACCGACAAGCGGGCCAGCGAGGACTACGCGCCGCTGAGCGACATCATGGAGGGCGTCCTCGACGAGATCGAGGCGATCGGCAACCGCGACGGCGGCATCTACGGCGTACCCACCGGCTTCGCCGACCTCGACGAGCTCACCAACGGCTTCCACGCCGGCCAGATGATCATCGTGGCGGCGAGGCCCGCTATGGGGAAGAGCACCCTTGCTCTGGACTTCTGCCGGGCGGCGTCGATCCACAACAACCTGACCAGCGTCTTCTTCAGCCTCGAGATGAACCGCGCCGAGATCACCATGAGGCTGCTCTCGGCAGAGGCGAAGGTGCCGCTGAACCACATCCGCAACGGCGAGATGACCGACGATGACTGGGCCAAGTTGGCCCGGAAGATGGGCGAGGTCTCCTCGGCGCCGCTGTTCATCGACGACTCGCCGAACATGACCATGATGGAGATCCGGGCCAAGGCGCGGCGCCTGAAGCAGCGCCACGACCTGAAGCTGATCGTGATCGACTACATGCAGCTGATGACCTCAGGCAAGAAGGTCGAGTCGCGGCAGTTGGAGGTCTCGGAGTTCTCCCGGAACATCAAGCTCCTGGCCAAGGAGCTTGAGGTCCCGGTGATCGCGCTCAGCCAGCTCAACCGTGGCTCGGAGCAGCGCGCCGACAAGAGGCCGATGATGAGCGACCTTCGCGAGTCGGGCAGCCTCGAACAAGATGCCGACATGGTGATCCTGTTGCACCGTGACGACGCCTATGAGAAGGAGTCGGCACGCCCCGGTGAGGCCGACGTGATCGTGGCCAAGCACCGCAACGGCCCCACCCGAGACGTCGTCGTCGCGTTCCAGGGGCACTACTCGCGGTTCGTGGACATGGCCCACTGACACCAGCAGTTGTGTCGAGATGCAGGAAAGATTGCCGAGCTTTCCGCGGGGAAGATTGACGAGTCCGGTCCACGAGCATCTGGTCAACGTACAGATCCGGCTGCTCGGCCCTTGCCCCATCAGCGGCCAACTCCGGATGTGCACTACGTATCGGAGGGTAGTTCTGGAACCATGGCCGCCGTGAGCGCACAACCGGGCTACGACGAACTCGCCTCCGCCTACGACGAAGCCTTCCCCGTTGCATACACCTCCGCGGTGGAGCGCCACGCGGTTGCCATCTTCGCCGATGCCGTCTTGGCGAGTGGGCTGACCGGGACCGTCCTTGACATCGGTTGCGGCACCGGGCATGTCGCTCACGACCTTTCGAAGCGCGGCATCGACGTCGTGGGTGTCGACCCATCCGAGGCAATGCTGGCCCTTGCTGCAAAGCGTTACCCAGACATCCGGTGGTCTCAGGGTGACGCGAGGATTTCTCATCTGGCCGCAGACGATCGGCTAGCAGGCATCATCGCCCGCTTCAGCCTCATCCACTTGGACCCCCAGGTGGTGCCGGAGATCCTTACCGCCTGGGTTGAGCGTCTTCAGCCCGGCGCCCACGTCCTGGTCGCGTTCCAGTGCAGCGATGATGCTGCAGAGCCAGTCGTCGAGTTCCCGCACCGGGTCGCCCGCGCGTGGAGGTGGCGTCCAGACGCGTTGTCAACTGCGCTGACCGCTGCAGGACTGTCCGAAAAGTGGCGCTCCATTGCTTCGCCTGACGACTTGCATCGCTACCCCGAATGTCATCTTCTTCATCAGATCCCGGTGTAGCGAGCGGCCGCGACGCCGGCCAACGGCTGCGGAGCGGGAATGTCTTCCGACCTAGCTCGGTGGGCGGAGTTCGGGCGGGAACTCGTCGTTCTTCGAGTAGTAATCGATCGCGCGAGTTCGCTGCTCAGGGGTGAGGCTGTCGAGCCACTGGTCGAAGCGCGCGCCGCCACCGTGGCCCCAAGACTAGGGCCGGCCGCTCGCTGCACCGCCAGCGCTCGAGGTCGTCAAGGGCACCTGAGACGGCGTAGCGCTGCCCGGCTCCCCGTGGATGACCGGCGCCGGGCGTGACGGCAACTGTGACAGGCTGAGGTGGTGGACCTCGGCTTCCGCGGGGAGGTCGCCGACCTACACCGGTACCGGCGGGGGGGGTGCCCGGATGAACCGGCCTGCGCCAGTGGGGGACGGACACACGGGTGTGCCGTGCGGGGTGGACGGTGCCGTCACGGCTGGGCGTTGCCGGCTTCACCGGGGCTGCATCTGGATGCGGTTTCGGCGGACCCGCACCAGGCCTTCGTCAGTGAGCGCGCCGAGGGCGCGGGTGACCGTGACCCGCGACAGTCCGAGCTCAGCGGCGAGGCCATCTTGCCCGTCGTCGAGCGCGATCGCGCCTTGAGAGTCGGCCATCTCACGCAGGCGATCCAGCACCCGAGTAGCGGGATCCTGGATCGCTGCGTCCAGGAAGTCGGCACGCGAGCGGTTGGCCTGAGTGGCGAGGTGGAGGGCGGTCTGCAGGAGCACCGAACGGTCGGACTCGACCAAGTCCAGGAACAGTGCTCGGGGGATGGTGCGGACGCGGCAGCGGGTGAGCGTCATCCACGTGAACAGGTGGTTCTGCCCGGCGAGCGCAGTGGCCTTGTCAATGGCGACGGGGGCGTCGTCGACCCGGATCCGGGCGACCCGCCCGCTTGCGGAGGTGCGCAGGGCGACGGCGCGCCCGGCCTCGATGATCTGCAGCGAGTCGCACGGCTCACCCTCGAGCGCGAGCACGGTGTCGGCGGGGACCATCCGGGCCGAGCTCTGGGAGGTCACGCGCTCGCACGCGGTGTCGTCGAGGCCACTGAACAGGGGGATCTTCCGCAGGGCGTCGAAGTCCATGACCACAAGTATGCGCCGTGCGTATCGCGCGATACGGAGTACAGGCGCCTGCCGCCCTACCGTGACGCTCGTGCCTGATGGTTCCGCCGATCTCATCCTCGTCATCGCCGCCGTCATCGGCGTCAGTGCCGTGCTCCAAACGAGCACAGGGTTCGGGTTCGCGATCCTCAGCGCCCCACTGCTGACCGCACTCGTGGGCGGCCCGATGGCGGTCACCACCATCACGATCACGGGGGCAACCGTCGACGCCCTGATCCTGGGCGGAAGGCGCACCCTTCCGCGACCCGACTGGCGCAGCGTCGTCGTGCTGGCGCTGTGGTCCACGCCCGGCATGGTTCTCGGAGCTGTGGCGCTGGCCAGGATGCCTCAGTCCGGGCTGCAGCTGCTGGTCGCGGCCGCTGTCCTCCTGGCGGTCGCCCACCGGGTGTACGCCGTCCGCCGTGACCTAGAGGAGTCATCACAGGCCACGCGCGTCCGAAGGCGTGGGTGGCACGCTCCTGTCGCCGGCCTCACCTCGGGGGCTCTCGGCACGTCGACCACCTTGGCCGGACCACCCGTGGTCATGTATCTCACCCGACATCTCGGAGACCCGCTGACAACGCGGGACACCCTGGTCGCGCTGTCCCTAGTGCGGCTCCCGCTGGCGATCCTCGTCCTCACGCAAGCCGGAGCCTGGGCTCCGCCCACCTCGGGGCTGTTCGTCATCCTTGCCGCCGGGGTCGTCGGCTGTGTCGCCGGACAGGGCGTGCACGCGCGCCTGGACCACCGGTCCTACCAGCGCGCGACTCTCGGACTCCTCGCCGTCGCGGCCGCCGCCGCGACCATCGCGGCGGTGATCTGAGATGCAGGGCACGCCGGCGAAGCGCGCCCTCCATTGACAGGGCATCCGGTCGTCCCGAAAACCGAACCTCCCAGGGGCACGCCGCAGGTCGCCGGTCGAGACCGCCCGGTCATAGCCGATGAGCGAGTGCAGGGATGTGAGTCCGTCAGAGCGCCGCGAGTCGCTGCACGAGGGAGTGACACAGGTCCGCGGTCGCGCCGGCGTCCAGGTCGTGAGTGACGGCTCCCTCGATGGCGAAGGTGACGACCGCGGCCTCGGCGTCGCGTTGAGCGCCCGAGACCTGGATGGTCAACTGCTCCTCGAAGAGGGCTTCCACCTGCCGGTGGAAGTCGGAGTGCCACTCCGCGATTCGCGGTGACCTGGCTACGCGGGCATGAACGGTGGCGACCAGGTGGCGTACTGGCCTCAGGTTGTCGACGAGCCACACGAACTGCTGCGCCAGGGATTGGTGGGCGACAGTCTCGTGCTGCTGGAGGAGAACCTCCAGGTACAGGTCGGCGACCGCGACGAACAGTTCGTCCTTGTCACCGAAGTACCAGTACAGGGTTGTTGGGGTGACTCCGGCGGCGGCGGCGATCTTGCCCATCGATGCCCCGTCGTAGCCCGCCGAGAGGAACAGTGAACTGGCGGCGGCAACGATCGCGTCGCGCTTCGCCTGCCGGGACTCGTCGTGTCGGTTACGTGGCACACCTCATCTTGACAGGCATTCAAGAGCGATGCCAGCATCTCTTGAATACCAATCAAGAGGAGCTCCTTGTGATCGACCGCAGCGAAGTCTTCTTCCCCTCAGGGGAGGATCGATGTCACGCATGGCTGTATCTGCCCGAGGGCGCGACCCCGGCGACTCCTGCGCCGGTTCTCGTCATGGGCCACGGCCTAGGGGCCATCAAAGAGATGCGTCTGGCCGCGTTCGCCGAACGATTCCAGGCCGAGGGATACGCCTGCCTTGTCTTCGACTACCGCCACTTCGGGCAGAGCACGGGCGAGCCCAGGGAGCTGCTGAGCATCCCCCGGCAGCGCGAGGACTGGCGGTCAGCGGTGGCCTTCGCACGCACACTGCCCGACGTCGATCCAGCCTCGGTGATCGTGTGGGGCACTTCGTTCGGAGGAGGACATGCCATCGTTACGGCCGCCGACGATCCCTCCATCGCGGCGTCGATCGCGCAGTGCCCCTTCACTGACGGGTTCGCGTCCCTGACGAGGATTCCGCCCAGAGCGGCTGCTCGCCTGACCCTGGCGGCGCTCCGCGACCTCCTCGCCGCAGCAACCGGAGGCGAACCCGTGCGGGTGCCGGTTGCTGCCCTCCCCGGCGAGGTCGCTCTGATGAGTGCGGACGACGTCTCCGAAGGAGTGCTCGAGTTGCTTGAAGCGTCCGGTCTCACCGAAGCCGAGTACAGGTCCGAAGTCCCGGCTCGCATCGGCCTCGCTGTGCCCCTCGCGAGACCAGGTCGCCGAGCTAAGGACCTGACCAAGCCTGCCCTGTTCTGCGTCTGCGACCGCGACACCGTCGCCCCCGCACGAGCCACACTGCGCCACGCCGCCAAAGCACCCAAGGGAGAGGTCCGCCGCTACGACGCCGGCCACTTCGACATCTACCTCGGCGACGACTTCGACCAGGTCATCGCCGATCAGATCGCGTTCCTACGGCAACACGTGCCGTCGCGCCTCAACGGGACAACCAACGTTGGTGACGCCGGCGGAGTGTGAACGCGCCACATTCGCGAGCTCTTCGGCGTCTTCCTATGCCGCGATCGGCTCGCTCCTGATGACGTGCGGGTGCCGGTCCTCGATGATGTCCTCGTGGCAGTACGCGAACTACCGGCCCATCGGGCCGCGGCGCTGCGCGCGCACCCTTCACCTACGAGCAGGTCGGGGCAACCGCCGGCGAGCGACCGGTGGGGTACGACTGGTTGGAGCGCTCCGCGCCGTTGGCCCGTCGAGACTTCGAGGGTGCATCCACGGACCTGTTCATGTGGCGACTCCACGAGCGGGCCGGACTCCGCGTGCAGGCATCTGAGTCACCGCTCCGACAGGACACTGTAGTTCTTATGCATCTCGGCCTGGGTCCTGCCTCACGCTTGGCCACTCTCGGCGGACCCATCACACGGAGGGTGCAGCAACTGATGACCACGCGCTATCTGCGCGCGTTGGACCGTCCCGAATCTCGACATGTTCGCTGAGGCAGGTGTTCAGGCGGGTCGGAGTGGGTGCGACTGGTCCAGGCGCAGCGCTGGTGGCAGGCGCCGATCGTACTCAGCTCACGCATCAGCAGTCATCTCCACTGCCTGCTGCCCGCGCTATCGGTGGCCGGCGCGGGCAGCAGGGAATCGCTCAGGCGACCGCGGTCCCTTCGAGTTCGATCATCTGGCCGGGAATCGCCAGCCGAGTCACGCCGAGCATGGTGGTTGCCGGCGCTACCTGGGCGGCTCCTAGCCGCGAAGCCAGCACTCCGTAGTGCTGGAAGAGCAGGTCGACGTCGGTGGTGTAGACGTTGAGCCGGACGAGGTTGGCCAGCGACATGCCGGCCGCCGTGAGCACGGCCTGTAGGTTGTCCAGGCTCAACGCAACCTGGGCTGCCATGTCTCCCTCATGCCGGGGAGTTCCGTCGGTCCCCATCGCGGTCTGCCCAGAGCAGTACAACGTCCGCGTGTGGCCGGCGACCACCTCGCCCTGGTTGAACCCCATCTCCAACGACCACGTCACCGGGTTTACGGCCACTCGTTCGATTGCCACATCAGCTCCATTCAGGTTCCTACGGGGCGTGTCCCCGATTGCGCGTCGCCGCGGTTCGGCGGCGCGTCATGAACCCTGCCGTTGAATCACGACACCTTGTGTCAGGTATTCGATAGCGTCTCTCACGTGCGAGCAGATCGGCTGGTGTCCTTGGTTCTACTGCTGCGTCAACGCGGCCAGCTGACCGCGGACACGCTGGCCCAGGAGCTCGAGGTCTCTCAGCGCACTGTCCTGCGCGATATCGAAGCGCTTTCCGCAGCCGGCGTCCCCGTCTACGCCGAACGTGGCCGGTACGGCGGGTTCTCCCTGTTGCCGGGGTTCCGGACAGAGCTCACCGGCCTCAACCACGACGAAGCCCTCGCGCTGCTCACCGCCGGCTCGGGACCCGGCGAGCAGATCTTCGGACTCGGAACCGCTCTCGCATCAGCCATGCGGAAAATCGTTGGCGCGCTCCCCGAGAGCCACCAGGTCGCTGCGAACATCGCGGTCCAGCGAATCCTCGTCAATCCCGATACCGACCTGCTCTCCCGTCGCCTGACCCAAGACCAGCTGCCTGACGCCACCCTGATAGTGGTGCGCCGCGCGGTCCTCGCCGGACGCAAACTGCGGATCCACTACGCCTCCCGCGACCAGCCACCTCAGTGGCGCACGGTGGACCCGATCGGCCTGGTCACCGTGCGAGACAAGGGCTACCTGCTGGCCACCGAATCCGGCACTGACCGGACCATGCGGATATCGCGGATCCACGCCGCCGAAGAGCTCCCCGAACGGGCGCAGCGAGCAGATCAGGTCGACCTCGAACACATCTGGGCCCAACGCTGTGCCCAGTTCCTGTCCGAGGGCCACATCCCCGTTCAGGTACGGGTGAACCCGGCGCGCCGGGATGAGCTACTCGACATGGCCGAAGCCGTGCGCGCCGAAGAGCCCGAACCAGACGGCTGGCTACGCCTCGAGGTCACCTTCCAAGACCTCTGGCATGCAGAGTGGGCGCTATGGCAACTCGGCACCAACGCCGAAGCACTCGCCCCGCCCGAACTGCGCGCCGCGCTGCACACTCGGGCACGCGCGGTCGCCGACCGCTATCGAGAGCATGCCTGAGCCCGAACCGATCCGGCGCGCGCCCACCCGGTGCCTGCCCACTTCGGAGCGAGGTCGAAACCCACCAGCACCGGTGCGACTCAAGAACTGAGCGGTGTCGAACCCGCCCCATTCGGGGCTGATCGGGATCGGACGCCACGCCAGGCTCGGCACATCTCCGGGGGCAAGCCGACGTGGAAAAAGACCTGGGTACGCAGCCCACGACCGGGCACTCGAAGCGAACTGACAGCGCGGCACAGTGAACAACCCGTCGGGAGGGCCGCCTACCTTCCTCCCATGTGCGCACAGAACCAAGGGGACGTTGTCGCTCGATCGAACGGTTGGAGGCCGAGTCGGACCTCCGTCGCTTGAACAACGAGTACTGCCATGGAGCAGACAAGCGGGACCGGGATCGATTCGCCGCTGTCTGGGCACCGCAGGCGGTCTGGGTGGTCGGCCCCCAGCAACAGTTCGAGGGCGTCGACGTGATCTGCGATGCGGTGGCCCGGCAGTGCGCAGCGTTTCGACGGATGCTGCAGTGGACACGCGAGGCGCTGGTCTGGAAGAACACCGCGCTGCGACTGATCAACGGGCTCATCCCTCACTTTCACGAGGGCAACCTCAGCGGCGCCGCGCGCACGGGTGAGATCGACGTACCCTCCACACCGCTCGACCGGATCGGACGACGAACCGGGACCGTGCTCCAGCATCCCCGTCGCCAGTTCTTCACCGACACTGTTCGCGCCGAGCTCTCCTTCGCGATGGAGAACTTCGCCTTCGACCCCGTGCGCGCCCGCGACCGGCTGACGGTGGTGATCGAGGAGTACGGTCTTGCCGGGCTCGTGTCGGCCCGGCTCTCAGAGCTCTCCGGTGGCCAACAGCAGGCCGTCGCCACCGCCGCGGCCACTGCGCATGAGCCGGACGTGCTGCTTCTCGACGAACCGACCTCCAACCTGTCTTCGGACGCCTTCGCCCGGTTCCGGATCAACCTGATGCGCCTCAAGGAGCAAGGGACGACGATCGTCATCGCCGAGCATCGCGTGCACCAACTCCGTGAGATTGCCGACCGCACGGTGTTGCTGCGGGACGGACGCGTCGACACCATCTGGGATGCCGACCAACTCGCCAAGCTGGACGATTCTGACCTCCTGAGTCTGGGTCTACGCGCCCAGTGCCCCCCGGCACGGCTGCCGCCCGTGCCGGCCGCTGGTGCCAGCATCGCGGCCGGCCCGCTGTCGCCAGTGGGGGTTTCGGAGTCGTCCGGCGTCACCCTCGACGGGGTGCGCTGCCACTTCCGTGGCCGGCTGGTGCTCGCTGTCGATCACGCCCTGTTCCGGGCGGGCAAGGTGACCGCGATCCGCGGGCCCAACGGCGTCGGCAAGACCACCCTGGTGCGCGCGATCGCCGGTCTGCAGCGTCACGCCGGGGCCGTCAGCATCGATGGCCGACGGGCATCGCGTTCACGGCGACAGCGCGCCACTTCGATGGTGATGCAAGACGTCCAGCGGCAACTCTTCTCCGACTCGGTGTCGGCTGAGCTCACCGTCGGTCTCCCTGCCGACCTGCGTGCCCGAACTCGTGTCGACGCCGCCATGCACGACCTGAACCTCCACGGTCTCGGGGATCGCCATCCGCTTTCGCTGTCCGGAGGTCAGCAGCAACGCCTGGTCGTCGCGGCGGTGCGCCTCGCCAGACGGTCCGTGGTCATCTTCGACGAACCCAGCTCCGGCGCCGACCGGTTCCACCTCGAAGCCGTCGCCGCGGCCATTCGTAGCGTGGCTGACGAAGGGGCGACGGTCCTGCTCGTCAGTCACGACGAGGAGCTCGTCACGCTGGCCGCCGACGCCGAGCTCCGCCTCCGTATCCCTGGATCGACACGTCCGGGCGTGCGAACCGATCACGAGCGAGTTCCCATGCCGTGAACTAGCGAGGATCGCTAGATCATGCCGCGCGCTCGCCGAAGCACGACTCCGAGACGATCGTGGCGGCAGCACGCGACCTGCTGATCTCCGGAGGCCCACGCGCTGTCTCGGCCCAGGCCGTGGCCGCAGCGCTGTCTGCTCCGTCGGAATCCATCTACCACCGATTCGCCAGTCGCGAGGCCCTCGCTGCGGAGGTGTGGCTCGATTCGTGCGGACGGCAGTGTCGCTGACCGTGATCTCGTTGGTCCCGCCTTTCCTCGTCGGGGCAAACACCGCCACCGCCACCGCGCTCCTCGGGCTACACCTGGTCGCTGCGGCGGTGATGACTATTGACAATTTTTCTTGTCAATGCCACGGTGGCGTCATGCAGGACGTCGAGGTCATCGAGAGCGCAGAGGCAGCCACCGCCGCGCTGGATCCGGTCCGGGCCCGGCTGCTCGGTGAGCTGGCCGTCCCGGCCTCCGCCGCCGGGCTCGCCGCCCGGGTCGGCATCGCGCGCCAGAAGGTCAACTACCACCTCAAGGCGCTCGAGGCGCACGGCCTGGTGGAGCTGTCCGAGGAGCGCCGGCACGGGGGCATCACCGAGCGGGTGCTGCAGGCGTCGGCGGCGTCGTACGTCGTGTCGCCGGCGGCCGTCAGCGCGTCCGCGGCCGACCCGGACGCCAACGCAGACCACCTGTCGGCGGGCTACCTCGTCGCGCTGGCCGGCCGGCTGGTGCGCGAGGTCGGCGCCCTGGTGCGCCGGGCCGGAGCGTCCGGCAAGCGCCTGCCGACGTTGACCATCGACACGCAGGTCGGCTTCCGGTCGGCCGCCGACCGGGCTGCCTTCGCGGACGACCTGACCGCCGCGGTGCTCGACCTGGCCGCTCGCTACCACCACGACCACGGGCGCCCGCACCGGCTCGTCGTCGCCGCCCACCCACTTCCTGAGGAGAGCGCATGAGTACCACCCCGAACGTCCCGTACCGCCTGGAGTTCAGCGTCGAGGTGCCGGGCACCCCGGAGCAGGTCTGGCAAGCCATCGCCACCGCCAAGGGCATGAGCGCCTGGTTCCTGCCGACCGAGATGGAGGAGCGCGAAGGCGGATCCCTGCACTTCACCATGGGCCCCGAGATGGGCTCGGACGGCCAGGTCACCGGCTGGGACCCGCCGCGCCGCCTCGTCTACGAGGAGGACTGGGCCGCCCTCATGGGCAAGGACCCGGATGCGCTCAGCCCGCTGACGTCGGAGTTCCTCGTCGAGGCGCAGTCCGGCGGCACCTGTGTCGTGCGCGTCACCAGCAGCGGCTTCGGGACCGGCGCCGCCTGGGAGTCGGAGTTCTGGGACGACATGGGCTCCAACTGGATGCCGTTCTTCGACAACCTGCGCCTCTACCTGTCGCACTTCCCCGGCCAGGAGGCCACGCCGCTGGAGGCCACCGCCTCCCACCCCGGCGACGCGGAGGCGCTCTGGTCAACCCTGCACGACGCGCTCGGGCTGGGCGATGAGGGCGCGACGGTCGAGGTGCGCGGCGCCACCGGCACGGTCGAGCGTGTCGGCGAGCGGCAGACGCTGGTCCGGCTCACCGCGCCGCTGCCCGGGATGCTCAGCGTCTTCGCGTACGGCGAGGGCGACGGCAAGGCGACGGCGGGCGTACGGGCGTACCTGTTCTCCGCCGACGCGGCGGACTACGTGCGGCGCGAGGAGCCGGCCTGGCAGGCCTGGCTGCAGGGGCTCTCCGTCCCCGCCTGAACCTCTGCGCGGAACCGTACACCCCTGCCCGCGAGGCTCACTGTGCGAAGGTCGAGAAGGCAGCCAGAGCGTCTTCCCCAACTCGGAACTGACTTCAACCCTCGCGGACGTTCCGCGCCGCACTATGAGTGCTCAGTAAGCACCCGGGCGACGAACGCAGACTTGGCCTCGGTGTAGCCGGGCCGGTCGAGGGCATGCTCACGCAAGAGTCGCCTCTTGAGGTTCTGGTACTCCTGCCGAAGCGTCACGTCCGAGCGAAGCGCGTCCCTGAAACGCAGGCGCAGACGCCACTCTTCGGAGTCCGCCTCGATCAACGACAGGTAGTGCGTCCGCCACTCGTCTGGCCCTTCGGAAGGAAGACCCGACTCTCGTACACCCGGTCGGTCAGGCGGAGTTCCAGGGCTCGACGTGGGAGTCCGAACGCGTCATCCTTCACCCGAGGCATGCTAGGCCAGGCGGCCGCATGCCCAGGCACTCAGATAGCCACGAGCTGGTCGTTGGCGTCGCGCCAACGCTTGACCATCGACGAACCTAAGCCGGAGCAGCTCGCCGCGTCGCATCCCGGTGCGGGCCAAGGCGATGACCATGAGCCGGTCGAGCAGGTTCGGCAGAGCCCGCGCCGCGTTCATGAACGCGACAGCCTTGGCGTCGTCGAGGAACCTCGGCAGGGGCCTGTCGAGTCGGGGACGGTCGCTGGCGTAGACCGGGATCCGTGCCGGGGCGTCGTCGTAACTGCCGTCGGCGACGAAGACCCGGCGTTCGCCGATGCGGACATCGCCGAACCGCAGCCTGAGGACCTCGCAGCTGCGGGGCCTTGCGGGCCGGGGTCACCCTTCTCGCCCTGCCTGCTCCAAGTCAGCTGGGTCTCGTTCCGGCCGCACGCCTCACCGCTTTCAGCGTCGATGACTCGCTGCGGCCACTACCGTGCCGGGGGAGAAGATTCTGCGCTTGGTCGATGTTGCTGTGCCACGTCGGTCGCCTCCTGAGCCTGCATTCGGTAGTCGGCTGTCTGCTGCGCACTCACCACGACTTCTGCTCACCCACCACGCCCAGTTGCCGCATCAGCCCGAGGGTGTCCCACTGTCCGTGCTCTTCGATGATCTTGCCGTCGAGCACGCGGTGGATGTCGACGCCGGTGAAACTGACCTGCTTGCCCGTCGCGGGCACGCCGAACAGCTCGCCGCCCTGGCGGCCGGTGGCCGACCAGCGGGTGACCACAGTGTCACCGTCGGCGATCTGCTCCTCGATGGTGATGTGGAGCTCGGGAAAGACCTTGGCGAACTCCTCGCACACGGCGCGGTAGGCGGCCTTGCCGCGCACGGGTTCCGGGAAGGCCGGGTCGTAGGAGACGACGTCGTCGCTGACCAACTCGTCGATGACGGCGAGGTTCCAGGTGGAGATCAGCTCGTCGAACTTGCGGCGGACGAGCGCCTTGTTGGTGGAGTTCATGATGTACCTCCCGGTGGGATGTTGTGGTTGAGCCGGAACAGGTTGCCGGGGTCGTAGCGCCGCTTGATCGCGACGAGCCGGTCCCAGGTGGCGCCGGGGTACGCGCAGCGCAGCCGGGACGGGCCGTCGTTGCCGAGGAAGTTGACGTAGGCGGAGTCGCAGCTGCCGTCGCGGATCGCTGCCGCGAGGTGTTCAACCCAGGCTTCGTGCCTCGGCCGGTCCTCGGAGCGCTTGTAGATGACTGCAGCGGTGGCCATCACGCGACGGCTCCGGTGGGCGAAGGCGGTTGCCTCGGCGTGTACCCGGGCCATGGCACCGCCGAGCGGTCGGAGCTCGACGCTGGCCATCGGCGCGGACGTGGCGCGGATCTGCTCGATGATCGTCTCCGCATCCGCGAGGGTGATCGAGTCGACGAACATCGACCGCACGGCGACCAGCGGCTGGTCGTACTCCTCGTCCATCTCATACAGCCCGCGGTAGGGCATGGCCCGTACCAGGTCGACGATGGGTGGTGCCAGGCCCCGCAACCGCGCGACGGCCCGTTCGCCCGCGTCGGTGGCGCCCGCGTAGCACAGGCGGATCATGATGGCGGGCGTGCCATGGTGCTCAGGTGGCACGAACGGCAGTGGCGGCGCGACCATGATGTCGGCCATCACGGTCAACTCGTCCGGGGCCGCGAGTGCTTCCTCGACGAGCGAGACGACCACCTTGGGCGTCGCGGGCAGCATCAGCATGCCGCCCACGATCGTCGGGATCTCGTGCAACCGGAACTTCATGCGCGTCACCACGCCGAAGTTGGCGCCGCCGCCGCGGATAGCCCAGAACAGCTCAGGTTCGGTCGCGGCATCGATGTGGCGCACCTCGCCGTGGGCCGTCACGACCTCGGCGGCCAGCAGGTTGTCGATGGTCAGCCCGTGTTTGCGCACCAGGTAGCCGATGCCCCCGCCCAGCGTCAGGCCACCGATCCCGACCGTGCCGGTGTCACCGAAGCCCGTCGCCAGCCCGTAGGCGCCGACGGCTGCGGTGTACGCACCGGCGGTCAGCCCGGTCTGCGCCCACGCGGTCCGGTGCTCGACGTCGATGTCGAGCGCGCGCATCAGCGAGAGGTCGAGCACGATGCCGTCGTCGCACACGCCGTAACGGGAGAGGCTGTGGCCGCCGCAGCGGACGGCGAGCGGCAGCCCGCTCTCCCGCGCAAGCGTGACGACCCGAGCGACCTGGGACGTGCCCGCAGGGCGCAGGATCACCACGGGCCTGCGGTCGGGCCCGCCGATGAAGACCGTGCGGGCCTGGTCGTAGCCGGCGTCGCCCGGTGCGATCACCTCGCCATCGAACTCCGAGCGCAGACCCGCGAGTGGAAGGTCAAGCCGGTCGTGGGTGTCAGCCATAGTCATGGCTTCACGATGATCCAGCCGCCGGCCCGGGCCTATACCAGGAATCTGGCATCTCCGCTGGGAGGAAACGGGCATATGCTGCGATATGTGAGTGCGTACTCCAAGGAGCGCGCCATCGAGCGGATTGCGCGGCTGGCGCGCTCAGGCTTGGACGTTGACAGCTTCTTCCAGGCAGCGGGCGAGGTGATCATGTCCGCAGTCCCCGCCTGCGAGTCGCCATGCTGGACCACTTTCGACCCGGCATCACTGCTGATCACCAGCTCCCATCAGGAGGGCTGGCCAGAACTACCACCGGAGGCGTTGGCTGCCGAGTATCTCGAGGACGATCCTCTGAAGTCCCTCGATGTCGCTCGCTCGGAGCGGGGCATCCAGACGTTGCAGGAAGCCACCGGCGGCGACCCCAACCGCAGTCGTGCGTACCGCGAGTACATGGCGCCGGCCGGGATTCGACACTCCGTGGAAGCCGCCCTGCGCACCCGGACAGGCCAGACGTGGGGCACTGTCGGCCTGGCACGCCAGGTCGGCCAGCCAGATTTCGACACCGACGACCTGGAGTTCCTGCTTGCGATCGCCGTGCACCTGGCGAACGGTGTGCGGCAAGGGCTACTGGTCGGCGAGGCCACCGACCCCGAGGGACCCAACTCGCCAGGGCTGGTCGTCCTTGACGCCGACTGGGGCGTCGAGTCCCTCAGCCCGGACGTGGACCGCTGGCTCGCCGAACTGCCCGGCGAGTGGAAGAAGCACGGCGCACTGCCACCTTCGGTGGTGGCGGTGGCTGCGAGCGCACTGCGTACCGCGCGTGACGAGAACGCACCCGGTGAGGTCGCCATCGCGCGGGTGCTCTCTCGGGCAGGGCGCTGGATCGTCCTGCACGGGGCCGCACTGGTCGCCGCGGGTGGAAGGCGAGCCGCGGTCATCGTCGAGCCCGCGCACCCGGCCCGCATCGCTCCCTTGCTGATGGCCGCCTACGGCCTGACCGAACGCGAGCAGGAGGTGACCCGGCTCATCCTGCGGGGCGAGGGCACCGCACAGATCGCTGCTGCGTTGGTCGTCTCCCCGCATACCGTGCAGCAGCACCTCAAGAGCGTGTTCGACAAGACCGGCGTCCGCAGCAGGCGGGAGCTCGTCAGCAAGATCTTCTTC
Source organism: Nocardioides limicola (assembly GCF_016827675.1). Taxonomy (GTDB): domain Bacteria; phylum Actinomycetota; class Actinomycetes; order Propionibacteriales; family Nocardioidaceae; genus Nocardioides; species Nocardioides limicola. Next base: position 76,107 of record NZ_JAERJA010000006.1, read on the forward strand.
GCCCACTACGAACCCCGCGTCCGCGACAACGAGCACCGCGTCATCACCGACCGGCCGATACGAGGCGGCCCATTTCCCTGGCCAGGCCTCGTCGGTGACGGGCGGCGTTAGACACCTCCACCGCCGATTCGGGCAGCACGAGCGGCTTGGCGCCGCCGGGCGCCACGTGCCGGCTCAGGATGGGTGATGGTGCAAATGGGTGGCCGGTGTTCGTTCCCGCGACCAGGTCATCTGGGTTGGGATCGGTCCGTTCGGCAGCCAGGGCTGCTCGGCGACCGCGTCAGCGACATGCCAGGTGCCGCGCTCGATCACACCAAGGGCTGCGTCGATCACCTTGTAATGTTGCACCCGGGAGTGGCTGGCCTGCGACTCGACCCACACGATGATCCACTCGCCTGGGGCGAACGCACGTCGGCGACCCCGGCCCTCGCGAGGTGGTAGGCCGTGCTCAGACCCATCACGCCGCCACCGATGATGACGACCGAAGCTCGTGTCGGGACCTCAGTAGCTGCCACAGTCATCCTCGATTCGGGAAGGGTGATCCTCCGGACAGACTTATCGTGACCGCGCCCACACTTTCGAACAAGAGGACTTTGCCGACAACAGTTGAGGATCCTTGATGTGTCCCGACTGAGCCTCACCCAGCTCGCGTCCTGCACGTCCGCGGCGACCTGCTGACGCACCCGGTCGGGCTGCTGTACGAGCCGCGTGTCCACCTCCAGCACCGACCGAAGCGGGGGCTCCGGCCTCCGAGCCTAGGCTCGGAGCCATGACGGAGTACCAGGTGACTCGATGGCGCGATCTGCCGTCCATGGTCGCGGCCCGGGCGGGCGACGAACAGGTGAAGGTCCAACTCGCAGCGCGGTTCCAAGAGGCGATCGATGAGGCCGCGATGCGGCTCGGTGATACCGGGGCCGACGACTACCTCGCAGGTTGGGAACGCTCCCCCTGGACCGAGGCCGACGGGACCCCGGCCGAGGTGCTCGACCGAGTCGCCGCCGAGCTCGACGCGCAGTGGCCGGCCGACACGATCGCCGAGTACCTCGACGGGCTGGGTTGACGTGGCCTGGTGCCAGGCGGCGCGGCGCTTTCGCACAGCAGCCTGCGAGTAGTGCGCAACTCGGATCAGGCTCGCTAGCCTGACGCCATGGAGAGGCCGTGGCCGCTCATCGGCCGGGACGAGGAGCTGCGCAAGGTTGCGGCGGCGATCCGGCCGGGTGCGGCGGGGATCGTAGTGGCGGGCCCGGCCGGGGTGGGCAAGACCCGGCTCGCCGGCGAGGCGCTAGCGGTTCCCGAGGGACGGGGAGCGACCGTCGTCTGGGCCCACGGCAGCACGGCGGCCCGGCCGCTGCCCCTCGGTGCGTTCGCCGGCCTGCTCGACGTCCAGGCCGGCGACGCCGCAGAGATCATCGGCCGGGCGCTGGACCAGCTCACCCGGCAACGGCCGCTGGTGCTGGCCGTCGACGACGCGCACCTGCTCGACGAGCACTCCGCGATCGTGCTGCACCGCGTCGTCGTTCGGCAGCTTGCACCGGTCGTGGTCACCCTCCGGACCGGGGAACAGGCACACGACACGGTGACGTCTCTGTGGAAGGACGACCACCTCCCGCGTCTGAATCTGGCCCCCCTGGACGCCGCCGAGACCACCGGCCTGGTCGCGCGGGTGCTCGGCGGTCCGGTCGAGTCGGCCTCCGCGCACCGGCTGTGGACCTTGACCGAAGGCAGCCCGCTGTTCCTGCGGCATCTCCTGGCCGGTGAAGTGGCGGCAGGCCGGTTCACCCCGGCGTCCGGGATCTGGCGGTGGACCAGCGAGCCGACGATCTCCCCGGAGCTTGCCGGCCTCCTCGAGCACGAGATCGGCAGCCTGGCGGCGGGGGTGCAGGACGTGGTGGACCTGGTCGCGCTGGCCGAGCCGGTGGCGGTCCCGACGTTGTCCGCGCTGACCTCGTCTGCGGACCTCGAACAGGCCGAGGACCGGGGCCTGGTGCGCACCGACGGGCTGGTCGCCAGGCTGGCGCACCCGCTGTACGGGGAGGTCCGCCGCGCCGCCATGGGTACGCTGCGCGCCCGCCGGCTGCGCGGCCGGGTCGCGCAGACCCTGGACGCGGCGCCGGACCCGATCCCCCGAGCCGTGCTCACCCTCGACTCCGACCTGCCCCCCGAACCCGCGCTGTTCCTGCAGGCGGCCGAGGCTGCGACTCGGATGTACGACCTGCCGCTGGCCGAGCGGCTGGCCCGCGAGGCCGCCGCTACCGGCGATCCTGTCGCTCGGCTGGTGCACGCCGCTGCGCTGTCCTGGCTCAGCCGCGGTGACGAGGCCGAGGCGATCCTCACCGACCTCGCGGCGAGCTCCTCGGACCCGGCGACTCTCGCGCTGGTGCAGCTGCACCGCGCCGGCAACCTGCTGTGGACGATGGCCCGGCCCGACGAGGCACGCGAGGCGCTGGCCGCGGCCGAGGCCACCGGAGCGGCTCCGCTTCACGTCGCTGGGATGTCGCTCGCCCTGGCCGCCGCGGGCGGTGACCTTCCGCCCGTGCTCGCCCGCGGTCCGGAGCTCCTGCAGGAGGAGCTGCCCGACGACCTGGCCCGCATCCTGGTCGCCTCCGCGGTGTCCGCAGCGGCTGCGGTCACCGGCGGGCGCGAACTGCTCGACGAGGCCGCACTCGTGGGCGGGCTCACCGCCGACCGGGTGCCCACCGTCATCCCCGGGTTCGGGCTCGCGGACCTCCAGGTGCTCGGTCACCGGCTCGCGGGGACACCAGACCGGGCCCACGCCCAGGCCCGGAGAATGCAGGCCGCCTCGGTTGACCTCCCCGGCCCGGCCAGGCTGATGGGGCTGGTCGTTGCCGGTCACGCCGCCCTCGCGGGCGGGCAGCTCGGCGACGCGTCGCGGCTGCTGCGCGAGGCGTGGGCCGGGCTGGCGGACTCGGGGCACGAGTTCCGCTTCCGCTGCCGCACCCTGTTGGCGACCACCTTCGCCCAGGCCGGCCAAGCGGCGCAGGCCGCTCCCCTCCTGGACGGCATCGCCGCCGGGCAACATCCGGCGTACCGGATCTACGAGCCCGACGACCTCCTAGCGCGGGCGTGGGGAGCGGCCGCCGAAGGTGCGACGACCGAGGCGCTCGGCCACGCCCTCGCCGCGGCCGGCCTCGCCCATGAGAACGGGGCTCCCGCCTACGAGGTGCTCGCCTGGCAGACCGCGGTCCAGTTCGGCGACGCGACCGAGGCGCTTCCCCGCCTCACGGCACTAGCCGAGTTGAGCCCTCGGGCCGGGGTGGCCCACGCCCATGCCCGGGCATGGGCTGACCAGGACGCTCAGGCCCTGCTCGCTACGGCCGACGCCTGGACCCGCCTCGGCGATCTCCTGGCCGCCGGCGACGCAGCGGCTCAGGCGGCCGACGTACATCGTCGGCAGGGGCGGCAGGGTTCGGCGCTCTCCGCCGCGGCTCTCGCCGAGAAGCTGGCCGGCCGGTCCGGCGCCCGCACCCCGGCCCTTGCGATCGCGGCTCGACCGCTGCCGCTGAGCCCCCGCGAGCGCGAGATCGCCGCGCTGGCCGCCCGGGGGTTGACGAACAAGGACATCGCCGAGCGGCTGACCGTGTCGGTGCGGACGGTTGAGGGGCATCTCTACCGCGCCTGCCTCAAGCTCGACCTCTCCACGCGCACGGCACTGGCCGACGTTCTCGGAGACGAGTAGCGCACTACTCGCTCCCTTGGCGCTCCGCCGCCGGAGGCTGTTCACACCCCAGCCAGAGGAGGAGCCATGATCCCCATCCACGTCCGGCCCGGAGAAGGCCGGCACTACCCCATGATCGACGGCGACCACATCGCGAAGGCTGCCGTCCAGGACGACCGCGGAGCCTTCGAGGTCTTCGAGGTGATCGCGCCCGCCGCGCCGATGGCGCCCCCGCACGTCTCGCCGTGGACCAGCGTTCTGTTCCTGCTCCAGGGTCGAGTCACCGCACTCGTCGGCGCGACGTCGTACGACGTGGAGCCTGGCGGGTTGATCGTCTTCCCGGCCGGGACACCAAGCACCTTCGAAGTCGTCGGCGAGTCCGCCCGGTTCCTGGCGATCACCTCCGGTGACGGCGCCGGGCGGTTCTTCGCCGACTTCGCCGGCTCCGTTCCAGCGGACCGGCCGGTCGAGGACTCGATGGCGGCGATTCTGTCGGTGACCAGACGTCACGGCGTCGAGTTGGCGGGCGCGTAGGTCGCACCTGGGCCCGGAGGGGCAGGCGCCGGCGAGTCTTCCACGGCCCTAGCCCATGCCCGCGTCGCGGGCGCGGATGATCGCCTCGTGTCGGTCCGCCACCTGGAGCTTGGTCAGCACGTTGGAGACGTAGTTGCGCACGGTCTTCGGTCGGAGGCTGAGGCGGCGGGCTATCTCTGCGTTCCCGAGTCCGGTCGCCACCAACTCCAGGATGTCGTGCTCGCGCGCGGACAGTTCCACGAACGGTCCACGCGGGGCGGACGAACGGCGCTCGGCCACCAGGCCGAGCAGTCGCTGGGCCACGGACGGGGAGAACATGGCCTCGCCGATGGCGACCGCACGGATCGCAGCGACGATCCTCGCCGGGTCCGCATCCTTGAGCAGATAGCCGCGCGCGCCGGCACGCATCGCCGCGAACACCGTCTCATCGTCCAGCATCGTCAGCACGAGGATGCCTGCCTGCGGGTTGCTGTGGGACAACTCGACGATCAGGTCGATCCCGGAGACGTCGGGCAGCTTCAGGTCGACCACGACGACCTCGGGCGCCAGCCCGGACACGAGGGTCGCCGCCTCCCGACCGGTGCCGGCCTCGCCCACGACGACGATGTCCGGCTCGCGTTCGAGGCGGGTGCGGAGCCCGAGCCGGAACGTCGGGTGGTCCTCGACAAGGACTACCTCGATCAGGTCCGGGTCGGGGTTCACCGGCTCGGTCGTCATAACGGGATCCTGGCACGGACACAGGTCCCGCCGCCGGCTGCCGGACCGGTCGCGAACTCGCCGCCGAGCTCCTGGGCGCGGCGCAGCATGGACGTCATCCCCGCGCCAGGAACGGCGTCACCGAGACCCCGGCCGTCGTCGATGACGCTCAGGTGCACTGCTCCGTCCGCGACCAGCACCCCCACCGTGCAGTGGGTCGCCGCGCCATGCCGGGCGGCGTTGGTGAGGCTCTCCTGCACGATCCTGAGCACCGCCACCTCGACGGCGGCGGAGATCTCGGCGTGGGCGATGTCCAGGCTCACCTCGACGGGGAGACCGGAACCGGTGAATCGGTCGGCCACAGTGCGCAGCGCCACTGCCAGGCCACCGGCATCGAGGGCTGCGGGTCGCAGGTCGTGGGCGATCCGACGGATCTCGGCGAGAGCCTCATGAGTCATCGCGTCGAGCTGCTCCAGCTCGACGACCGGCTCGCCGCGCTGGCTGGCCTCATGTTTGAGCTTGTCCATCGCCAGGAGTTGGGTCGCCAGCAGGGGTCCCACCCCGTCGTGCAGATCGGAGCGAAGGCGGCGCCGCTCGTCCTCCCGCGCGGTCGCTGCGGTGGCCCGCGCCTCCTTGAGTTCGCGCGCCTCCTCCTCGGCCAACAGGACCAACGAAACGAAGGGCAGCACCTCGTGCAGGGTCCGCTGATCGGCCGCAGTCAGTCGCGCCCGCCCTTCGGGGGCGCACAGGTGTACCTCCCCCACTTTCAGGCCGTCGGCCTGGAGGACCTCGTGCCGGTGAACCCGCTGGCAGGGCGTGCCGTGATCCGAGACGGCGACTCCCTCCGCGTCGAGAACCGCGACATAGGGCGAGGCCATCACCGAGGCGAGGGATGCGGCCAGGTTCTCCGCGCCGCCGCTGGCGGGGGATATCGTCCGGGCGAGCTCGGCGGCCGCCGCACCGGGCGTGGCGCGCGAACCGAGAAGCCGAGTCCGCAGCCGCCCCCGCGCCTGGAAGGCTGCCAGGCCTCCGAGGAGGCCGAGCAGACCCACGATCAGGGCACCCAGCAGTGACGCCATCACCCCCGAGATCACCACGCTCGCGACCGCAACCGTGGCGACGTACACGCCGGCGACCAGCACCAGGGCGACCGCGTAGACCGTCGCTCGCCGGACCACGACGTCGACGTCATAGAGGCGATGCTTCATCAGTGCCAACCCCACGCCGAGCACGATCAGGCCGATGGCGCCGTAGTCCACCACCACCAACACCATCTGGACCGCGCCGAGCCAGCCGCCCAGGCCGGCGGCGATGGCCAGGCATTGGTTAGCAACCAGCACCACGATGCCCAACAGCGGCCACTTGCTCTGCTGGCGGGCGGTCCAGTCGGACACCCGGAGGTAGCGATGGACCGGCACGCCCAGGACGTAGGCGACGAAAACCAGGTCGAACGCGAGATTCGCGGCCTCCCATCCCTCCGGCCCGAAGCGACCGATCACCTCTCGCGCCGCGAAGAGCCCCACGACCCCCGGCCAAGCCCACCGCAGCCAACGAGGTGACCAGGTCCCGGTAGGAAAGAGCCCGAGGAACACCACGACGAGAGCGCCGACGGCGACGAGCACCCACCCGCGCTCCTCGCCACCGAACGGCCCGGCGGCCGTTGCGAGGACCAGGAAGGAGGTGACCAGGGAGACCGGCTGGTCGGGGGCGTGACGGACCAGGGCGAGCGCCACCCCGATGCTGAGTGCCAGGGTGGCCCAGCACAGCAGGATGACGACCAGGGCCCAGCTCGTCTCGGACATCCGCAGGGACTCGAGCAGCGCCAGGGTCTCGGAGGTGGGTTGCTCGAAGGTGCTGCACAGCTCCTCGCGGCACGGCGCGGAGAACCGCCGTACGGCGGTGGGAGTACGGGCGATCGCGTAGGCGACCGTCGCAACGCAGGCCAGGACCACTACCGATCGCCCGGCGGTCGCTCGTGGCGACCCCGCGACCCTCCCGGGGTCGACCGCCGAGCGCCCGGACTCCGGGGAGACCCCTCCGGGGTGGTCGGATGTCACGCCCTCGGGACGGCGGTTCACCCGATGATCCTAGCCTCCTGGCGGGTCCTGATCATCGCGATGCCGATCACCATGGCAAGCAGGCAGGCGGCGGCGGGGGGCATCCCGCCGGCGGCCGGGATCGGGGCCAGCACGGCCACCAGCACGGCGACCGCCGTCACGACAAGGCCGGTGCGGCGGGCGATGTCCAGCCGACGGAGATGGGCCGCGAGCGCGATGACCGCGAGGCAGCCCGCGATCACCGACACCGCCGTCGTGCTCTTGGCCAGGGCCGGGAAGTTCTCCCGCACCCACGGCATCGCGTCGCCCTCGGCGAGGAGGGAGAGGAACAGGGCCATGCAGCCCACCCAGGCGACGCCCGCCACCACGGCGGCCCCGCGGGCCAGCGCGCCGCGTCCCCCTGCCTGTCGCGTGACCAGCCAGATGCCCACGCCGAACAGGGCGAAGGCGATGATCGTCGGCGAGATGACGCCCAGCTCCAACCACAGCGACGTGTGCTCTTGCGCGATCGGGGCCAGCACGTCCCCGGGAAGGTCGTGCACGCTGAGACCGAGGCGATCCGCGGCGTCCTGCTCGGCGCGGAACCGGTCGGTGTTCAGCGACACGGCGATGACTCCCGCAGCGAACACCGGCAGGCTCGCTACCAGCAGCCAGCCGCTGCGGCGGAGAGGGACGGCGTCAGTCCTTGGTTGGACTGAGAGCGGTGGGACGGTCCTGGACATGGCTTCTCCTCGTTGGTCGAGTGCACGGATGCGTGAGCGTCGCAGTCCCGATGTCCCGCTGAACAGGGACAGAACGTCCTGGAGCGATGGGCGTAAAGAGCACGGATGCGGAGTCGCTGCCAGTTGACACTGGCCGGAGCAGGCGTAGCGTTCTAGAGGCCCCATTTCCAATGCGGGTCTGCGGCAGGAGGCCCGCTCTCTTCGAAGGGTTGGTCTCATGCGTACAAACGGTCGCGAACCTCCAGTCTCCTCTGCGCAACGGCCGGTCAGGCGCCGGCTCACCTACGCCAACGTGGTCTCCACGCTGGCCCTGTTCGCGGCCCTCACCGGCGGCGGCGTCGCCACGGCGTCGCATCTGACCGTGCGCACGAACGACATCGTGAAAGGTGCGGTCACCACCCCGAAACTGGCCGGTGGCGCTGTCAAGAGCGGCAAGATCGCTGGTGGGGCCGTCACGAGCGGCAAGCTCGCCGGTGGCGCGGTCACGAGCGGCAAGCTCGCCGGTGGCGCGGTCACGAGCGGCAAGCTCGCGAACAAGGCCGTCACCGCCGCGAAGCGTGCGGCCACCCCCCAGGTGAAGGTCGGCTACGCCCCACAGAACCCGGGCGTGACCGTCCCCCACCACACGGGGACGCTGGTTCCCTTCAACGTGGAGCAGTTCGACACCGGTGACATGTGGACCGCGTCCCAGGGCAACCGGATCACCATCAGGACCTCGGGGACCTACCTGGCCATCGGCTCGGGGGTCTGGCAGAGCGGACAGGACGGCGGCACTGAGCGCAACCTCTGCGTGATGGTGTGGACGGCGAGCAACGCGATCAAGGACGCGGCCTGTCAGCGGGTCGTCCCCACGACGTCGTGGACCCAATCCCAGCACATCCCGCTGCTGATCCAACTCAACGCCGGTGACTACCTCAATCTCGAGGCATGGCAGAACAGCGGCGACAACGCCAACCTGCTCAGCCCACAACTCGCGGTGGTGTGGCTCGGTCCGGCCTCCTGACGAGCGGCAGCACCCCCGCCTCCTCGCGGCCGAGCGCGGGGGTGGTTCGCTAGCCTCGTGTCGCTCACACAAGTGGACTCGGGTTCCCTGGGAACGGTGGACGGCTACACGGCCTAGCCGGATCAAAGTCGCGAGCATCCCTCGGGTTGGGTGGCGAGTGGTTGCACCGCTGTGACGCCGCTCTCGCGCAGGCTCGCGAGGCCGCCGGTCACCGGAGCGTGCCCGTAGCCGGGTGCGCCGCCACGGTCTGGGGCGACTGATCGATCCTCCTAATAAATCGAGCGGGTGTTCGTACTTCACATCGATCTATCGGTCTGTTTGGGTAGACCGTGAAGTTGGCCACATCGGTGGTCGAGCATGTACGTCGAAAAAGCGGGCGAGACCCCCTCACCGGCTAGTGATATGGAGGCCATGGAATGACCAGCCAGAAGTCCGTTCCCCGAGGCCCGGGGAAGACGGCCACGGCCTTGGCCCGGGGTCGATGGAGCGCGCACGTCCTCGAGGATCGAGTGCACCGCACCCTCTACACCGACCCGGCCGTGTTTCACGAGGAGCTGGTCAAGGTCTACGGGGGTCAGTCGTGGGTCTACCTGGCCCATGAAAGTCAGCTTCCGGAGCCCAACTCCTACCTGTCGGTCAACATGGGCCAGCGTCCGCTGATCCTCACCCGGGACCGCAACGGCGAGCTCCATGGAATCTTCAACCGATGCTCCCACCGCGGCGCAACGCTGTGCCGCGACGAGTCGGGCACGGCCCGGAGCTTCCAGTGTCCGTACCACGGTTGGACCTTCCGCAACACCGGCGAACTGGTGGGCGCTCCCTGGCCCGAGGGATACGGACCCGACTTCGACCGGTCGAAGTTCGGCCTGCGCAGGGTCAATCGCATCGCGAGCTACAGGGGCTTCATCTTCGGCACGCTCAACGATGACGCCGTGTCCCTAGGGGAGTGGCTGGGGCCGGCGCGCGGATGGCTGGACTATTGGATCGACAGGGCACCGGGCGGCGAGGTCTTCGTCCGGAGCGCTGCGTTCCGGATGGGGTTCCGGGGCAACTGGAAGCTCGCGTACGACAATGCCGGCGACGGCTACCATCCAGCCTTCTCCCACCGGTCCCTGCTCGACATGGCCTCGCGGATGGGCGATGCCAAGGACATGTCGTACTTCGGAAAGACCCCCGATGACGGACCGATGAAGTCCTACGCACTCGGCCACGGCCACAGCGTGATCGACCAGAGGCCGGCACACGACGGGCCAGGCAGCTTCTGGTCCAACCAGCGTCCGCAACCGGGACGAGAGAAGTTCGAGGAGTTGATCCGAAGCCAGCACCCCGCCGATGCGGACACGTTGCTGGACCTGTGCGTGGGATCCCAGATCAATCTGAGTATCTTCCCGAATCTCCTCATCATCGGGAACCAGATCCAGGTCATCGAGCCGTTGGCGGTAGACCGCACCCAACTCACCTGGCACGCCACCACAATCGGCGGTGTCCCACCTGAGGTGAACACGATCCGGATCCGTACCCAGGAGGACTTCCCGGCATTCGGCGAGCCCGACGATCAGGCCAACTTCGAGGAGGTCCAACGAGGTTTGGCGGTGGTCGAGGACGAGTGGATCCTCATGAACCGCGGCCTTGGCACCGGCTGGCAGGAGATGACCGAGGACGGCGTTGTGAAGACGACCGTGACCGACGAGCTGCACATGCGCCGCTACTACGAGGAGTGGGTCCGGCTGATGGCAGGAGAAGCGACGTGAGCATCCCGGATCAGTACGCCGACACCTCGACCTGGTCCTACCACATCGATGAGGAGTACTACGCAGCGCTGGACCGAACTCGTGCACTGTTCGAGGAGGATTGGCCGGAGCCTGACGCCACCCTGCTTCACGAGGCGACGGCATTTCTGAGCCGTGAAGCGCGCCTCATTGACCAGGGACGGTTCAACGCTTGGCTCGAGTTGTTCAGTGACGACTGCCTGTACTGGGTTCCGGTTACCGCGGGCGGCGGCGACCCGAGAGTCGAGGTTTCTCACGCGTTCGACGACCGGCGGCGGCTCACCGACCGGGTGTACTGGCTGCGCACGGGCTTGGCCTACAGCCAGATCCCCGCTTCCCGCACCCGGCGGCTTGTGGGGAACGTAGAAGCTCTCGAGCTCGATCCTGAGACGCGGTTGATCAGATCGAACTTCGTCGTCCACGAGTTCCGCGCAGGTGTCACCAAGGTGTACGCGGGTTGGTACGCGCACACCCTGGTCAAGACCGAGCATGCCTGGCAGATCAAGGTCAAACGAGCCAACCTGCTCGACTCCGAGCAGTACCACGAGAACCTCACCCTGGTGTTCTGAGCCATGACCCACCAAGATGCTGAAGAACGCGTGGCCGAGCTCGAGCGGGAGAATGCTCACCTGCGCCAGCGAATGGACCGGCTGGAACGCGAGGCCACGTCTATGAGGCCGGTCGTGCAGCAGGTCAAGAACCTGCAGATCTGGGACTTCACGCCCTACGGCGTTCACCCGGACGGCAGCTGGGTCGCTGTCGATCGGGCCTGTGCCGCGGAGCTCTTAGCCGCGCTGGCTGGCGTGGACCACTGGGAACCCTGGGCCACCAGGATCGAGCCGAGGATCCAGAAGTGACAGCGCCGACTGTCCTCGTGATCGGCCACGTCGCCCAGCTTTCCCTCGACAGGCTCGAGTTGGCCGCAAAGGAGCACGGTCTTGCGCTGCAGGTGGTCCGACCCGCGCTCGGCGAGCAGTTGCCGGCAACCGTTGATGACCAAGCAGGTGTGGTTGTGCTCGGAGGGCCGCAAAGTGCCTACCACCTCGCCGAGCACCCGTACCTAGCCGACGAGATCGTCTTCATCGCATCCGCCCACCGTGCACGGCTTCCAGTCCTGGGCATCTGCCTGGGCTCTCAGCTCCTCGCTGCCGCATTGGGTGGCGAGGCGCTTCCGGGCCGCTCGGGCTTGGAGTGCGGATTCATCGACGTGTTGCCCGTGGGCGAGGAGGGCGCGGGGGTCGCCGGACGTCACTTCTCCTTCCACTCCGACACCTTCCGCCTTCCGGAGGGCGCGACCCTGTTGGGAAGCACGGACAGATACCCACAGGCCTGGCAACTCGACGAGTCACTGGCTCTCCAGTTCCACCCCGAGTTCGACCGTGCCGGCGTGGAGTTCCTACTTGGTGTCGAGACCGAGAAGTTGACCCGCTGGGGGATCGACGTCGAACGGCTGCGCATCGAGAACGCAGAGGAACGACGCGCACCAGAAGACGGCGCACGCCTCATCGACCGATGGATGCGACGTAGCGCGCTCCGCCTTGTCCAATCCCGCTAGCCCTAAACCACCACAGGAGATCCCCATGTCTGAGAAGTTCGTCCGAAAGCACTCCATCCACTCCCCCGAACAGCTCGCCGCGGCCGAGCGATCCATCGAGACAGTCAACCGTGAGGAGATTGAGATCGTCCGGCTGGTCTGGCCTGACCAGCATGGCCTGTTGCGCGGCAAAGCATTGACCAGGAAGGCGTACCTTGCTGCGCTGGAGTCCGGGACCGAGATCACCATGGCCCCGTTCTTCTTCGACCCGGCCAATGCGATCGTCTTCAACCCCTTCACGCCGGATGGCGGCTTCTCGGTCGAGGGCCTGGGGGGGTCGCCCAACCTCAAGATGGTGCCCGACCCCGGAACGTTCCGGGTACTCCCCTGGGTCGAGAGCACCGCAGTCGTGTTCTGCGATCTCTACATGGCCAACGGACAGCCGTTCCCGCTCGCCCCTCGCACCATCTTGAAGGAGACGCTGTCGGACTTCGCCAGCAGCGGCTACAAACTGATCTCGGGTATCGAGATGGAGTGGTACCTCACTCGCGTGGTCGACGACGGCTTGGCCAAGGGATCGCTGGGCGCGCCAGGGACCCCGGCCGATCCACCGGTTGTGGCTCCGGTTGCGCGGGGCTACAACTACCTGCTCATGGATCACCTCGACGAGATTGACGATGTGCTCCGGCCGATCCGGCGTGCGCTTGAGCAGATGGGTTTGCCACTGCGTTCCTTCGACGACGAGTGGGCCCCCAGTCAGGTGGAAACGACCTTCGACGTACTGGAAGGGGTCGCCGCCGCCGACGCTGCCGCACTCTTCCGAATGACGACCAAGCAGATCGCGAAGCGGCAGGGATACCTGGCGTCGTTCATGTGCACGCCGGCCATCGCCGGCTTCTACGCAAGTGGTTGGCATCTGCATACATCGGTTGTGGACGCGGGCACCGGCCGAAACCTGATGGTGCCCTCAGACAACGCCCCGCTGTCGGAGTTGGGACGCCACTATGTGGGTGGAACGCTGGCACACGGCGTCGCAGCCTCTGTGTTCACCACGCCGACGATCAACGGTTACCGCCGGCGTCGCCCCTACTCCCTTGCACCTGACCGGCTTACCTGGGGGCAGGACAACCGCGCCGCCATGATGCGCGTCATCAGCGCCCCCAACGATGCTGCTTCCCACGTCGAGAACCGGGTCGGTGACTCTGCTGCGAACCCCTACCTCTACCTCGCGGCTCAGGCCGCGGCCGGTCACGACGGCATCGTTAACCGGGTTGACCCCGGACCGATCAGTGAGGACCCCTACAACGCCGAGGTCGAGCAACTGCCCGTCACCCTGGCCGACGCTGTAGCGGCGCTCGAGGCCGACACCTTCTTCCGGAAGGCGTTCGGCGACGGCTTCATCGACTACCTCGTTGCGATGAAGCGCAGTGAGGTGGATCGGTTCGAAGCATGGACTGCGGAGAACTCCGATCCGGACACCTACATCAACGGGGTCACGGACTGGGAACACCGCGAGTACTTCGAGAACTTCTGAGCACAACGAGTGCTGGGAACCGTCATGCCCAAAGTCATCTACACATCACCGGACGGCCGCGCCCACACGGTCGATGCCCGGATCGGCGCCTCCGTGATGGAGACCGCAGTCAAGCACGGCATTCCCGGCATCGTCGCCGAGTGTGGCGGCGCTCTCTCCTGCGCCACCTGTCACGTCTTCGTCGCGACGAGTTGGATCGACCAGACCGGGACCGCCGAGGACTTCGAAGACGAGATGCTCGACGACGCCACAACTCCGAGGCAATCCCACAGTCGCCTGTCTTGCCAGATCCGGTTGACGGACGAGTTCGACGGCCTTGAAGTCACCATCGCACCGGAGCAGTGACATGACTCAGGACCAGGCAACCGAACAGCACACTGGCATCCTCGTGGTGGGAGGGGGTGAGGCGGGCGTCGCCGTCGCCACCCAGCTCAGGACACTCGGCTACGCGGAGGCCGTCACCATCGTGGGGGGTGAGCCGTACGCGCCCTACCAGCGCCCGCCGCTGTCCAAGGGCTTCCTCAATGGCACCGAGGACGAGGAATCACTGGAGCTCCGCGCGAGTGAGTTCTTTGAAGAGCAGCGGATCGTCGTATGGACCGGACGTCGAGTAGAACAGCTCGACCTCGGCACGAACTGTACTGGCGGCGTAGCGACCCTCGATGATGGAAGCCGCGTTAGCTATGACGGCCTCGCCCTGGCGACCGGAGCCAGCGCGCGCACCCTCCCGGGCATTCCTCCCGGACTGAGGGGAGTACACACCCTCCGGGGCATGGCTGATGCCATCGCCCTACGGGCTGCGCTCGACGGTTCGGCGGAAGTAGTGGTGATCGGGGGTGGCTTCATCGGGCTCGAAGTGGCGGCCACCGCGAGGAGCCGTGGCGCGCGAGTGACCGTCGTGGAGACGATGAGTCGCCTGCTGCAACGACTGTGCGCCCCACCGCTCTCCGAGCACTGTCTCAAGGTCCACCGTGACGCAGGCATCGACGTGCTTCTCGACTGCTCTGTGGCCAGCCTCCGAGCAAGCCACGGGGCCGTGACCGGAGTTGAACTCGACGATGGCACCGTCCTCCGCGCGAGCCTGGTTGTGGTGGGTATCGGCGCTGTGCCGGACATCGAACTTGCCCAGGCTGCCGGTCTGCGCTGTCAGCGCGGCGTCGTGGTCGACGCGGCTGGCAGGACCGGACGCGTCGACGTGGTCGCAGCCGGCGACTGCACGGTGCAGCGGCATCCCCACCGCGTAGATGCGCTGCTTGGAATCGAGTCCGTGCACAACGCCGTCGAGCAGGGCAAGGCTGCGGCACATGTGCTCCTGGGGCTGGAACCCCCGGCTCCTGCCACGCCGTGGTTCTGGTCGGATCAAGGTGACCTGAAGATTCAGATGGCCGGAATCTCAGACGGGTACGACGACCATGTGGTCCGCAAGGTCGATGACCGGCTGACGGTCCTCTACTACCGACACGGCAACCTGATCGCCGTGGAGGTCGCCAACAACCCACGAGAGTTCATGATCTTGCGGCGCGCCCTCGACAAGGGTCACCACATCGACCGCGATCGCGCGGAAGATGTCGCCACACCCCTCAGGGAACTGGTCCAGTCGCCGTGACCCTCAAGGTGACCACGGTCGAGTTCAGCCGGTCCCGGGACCGCCCACTGCTAGTGCTCGGTCCGTCGCTGGGCACTTCAGTGACGGCACTGTGGAGCACCTGCGCGCGGCAGTTGGGGACCTTGTTCCACGTCGTCGGTTGGGAGCTTCCCGGCCACGGCCACAACTCCGCACGCCCCCCGGAGCGGCTGAGCATGGCCGACCTCGCGACGGGGGTGCTCTCAGCCATTGATGAGGTGTTCGTGCGCCGGGGCCAACCCCCCGACGTGTTCGCCTACGCCGGCGATTCGGTCGGCGGCGCGGTGGGCCTGCAACTGCTGCTGGAGTCACCGGAGCGGATCACAACGGCAGTGCTGGTTTGCACCGGCGGACGGATCGGCGAGGCGCACGCCTGGCACGAGCGACGGGCGCTGGTCCTTGGCGAAGGCACACAAGCGGTCCTGGAGTCATCCAGGCAACGGTGGTTCGGCCCGGAGTTCGAGGGCCGCGATCCAGTGGCCGCCCGAGCATTGGTCGACTCCCTCGCCGATACCGATCCGCACGGTTACGCGGCAGTGTGCAGCGCACTGGCAGACTTCGATGTCACGCACCGCCTGAGCGAGATCGCGACTCCTGTGCTCACGGTCGCAGGGTCCGTCGACATTGTCACCCCGCCAGCGCTCCTACGAGAGCTCGCCGCCGGCCTACAGCAGGGTCGCTACGCCGAGCTCGCCGGAGTCGGGCATCTGGCGCCTGCAGAGGCTCCCGATGCGGTGGCTCGGCTCATCACTCATCAAGCTTTCATAACAGAACGCGATCAATGATGGGCGTATTCATACTTGTCAATTATCTATTGCGCCTTCTAGCGTTGGTTCAGGCACTCAACAGAAAGGTGGGAGGGCAGCTCACATGGAACTCCGCCATCTCCGGTACTTCGCTGCGGTTGCGGAAACCTGCCACTTCGGCAAGGCCGCGGAGCGGCTGCTGATCGCGCAGCCGGCACTCTCGCAGGCGATCCGCAACCTCGAGTCCGAACTGGGCGCTAGCCTCTTCAGCCGGACCACCCGTCACGTGTCGCTGACCCCAGCGGGCGAGTTCCTCCACGAGCGGACCCGTCAGCTCCTGGCTTACGTCGATGACAGCGTGCGGGGGATTGAGGAGATCGCTTCCGGTCGCACCGGCGTGGTCCGAGTGGGCATGGTCGGCACTGCTGCATTCTCCCACCTCCCCCGGATTGCCAGTTTGGTGAAGCAGGCTCTGCCGCAGGTGACTCTGGAGATCCAGGCGGACATGCTCACTCCGGATCAGTGCGACTCGCTCCGCTCCGGCGCCATCGATCTCGCGGTACTGCGGCCGCCGGCGATCGGGGACGGCATCAGCCTGCGGGTGCTCGAAGTGGAGCCGCTGATCCTGGCTGCGCCGACCGCACATCCGCTCGCCGACGCGGCGGACGTGGCATTGGAGGATCTCCGGGCGACCCCATTCATTGGCTACGGGGCCCGTGACTCTGCGGTGAACCAGGCAGTGATGCGCGCCTTCCGAACCGTGGACTTTGCCCCCTTCCGGACGCACGAGGCTCCCGGCACGGCGGTGCTGCTTGCGCTGGTTGCTGCCGGGCTGGGGGTGGCCCTGGTGCCGGCATCGGCGCGAGCTGTGCCGCTCGCTGGCGTGGTCTTTCGCGACGTACGTGAGGGCGGGTCGGTCGAACTGGCACTCGGATGGCGTCAGGACGACCCGAACCCCGTCGTTGCCTCCGTGCTCTCGATCTTGGTCGCGGACAAGGAGCTCGCTGAGCTCGCGTCCTCCTTCGTTCCGGAGGGCACTCCATGAAGATCACCAAGGTCGAGGCGATCCCCTTCGCGATCCCCTACCAGAAGCCACTCAGGTTCGCGAGCGGTGAAGTGCACGCGGCCGAGCACGTCCTGGTGCGTGTTCACACCAGCGACGGGGTAGTAGGCGTCGCTGAAGCCACCCCGCGGCCCTTCACGTACGGCGAGACCCAACCAGGGATCGTCGCGGTGATCGAGCAGATCCTGGCGCCGCAGCTGCTCGGGTTGACGCTGCTGCAGCGGGAGGCCGTGTGGTCCCGGCTGCATCGGACGGTGGGCAACCCAGCCGCCAAGTCCGCCATCGACATCGCCCTCTGGGACGCGCTCGGGCGCACGTTGGACCAGTCCGTCAACGGCTTGCTGGGCGGGTTCACCGACCGGATGCGCGTGTGTCACATGGTCGGCTTCGAGGAACCCGCCCGGATGGTGGCTGAGGTCGAGCGCATGATTGACGCCCACGGCATCCGAACCTTCAAGGTGAAGGTTGGCCGCAAGCCGGTCACCCTCGACACCGCCGCAGTACGTGCGCTCCGGAACCGCTTCGGCGATGAGATCGAGCTCTACGTCGACGGGAATCGCGGTTGGAGCGCCAGCGAAGCACTCAAGGCCATGCGCGAGATGGCGGACCTGGGGCTCACCTTCGCCGAAGAGCTTTGTCCCGCCGATGATGTGATTAGCCGTCGATGGCTGGTCTCGAAACTAGACATCCCGTTCATCGCAGATGAGTCCGCGACGACGCCATCGGAGGTCACGCGCGAGGTCCTGTCCGGTGCCGCCACAACTGTGAGCATCAAGTGCGCACGGACCGGGATCACCCAGAGCCAGCGGGTGCACGACCTGGCCGAGGGTCTGGGCCTGGAAGTCGTGATGGGCAACCAGGTCGACGGCCAGCTCGGGACCGCGTGCACCGCGGCGTTCGGCGCCGCATTCCGGCTCACCTCGGAGCGGCCCGGCGAACTTTCGAACTTCCTCGACATGAGCGACGACCTACTCACCCAGCCACTAGTGATCGACGACGGCGAGTTCGTGATCGGCCTCGGACCGGGGATCGCGGTCGAGATCGATGAAGAGAAGCTCACCCGATACCGGCTGGATCGCTAGCGAAGGCCACGGCAGACACCATCACGATCAGCACAGTGGAAGGAAGAGAAATGACCATCGACACCGAGACAAGCACAGCGGCTGCCTCAGGCGCCTCAGCGACCGAGCGGTTCCGGGCCGACAAATCACCCTATGCGGCCGTGAAGGACACGCCGAAGGAGCGCGTCGACGTCCTCGCCCGGGAAGTCCTCGGCGCGGTCCATGCGACCATCCGCAAACACAAGGTCACCTACGACGAGTACAACGCCCTGAAGTCATGGCTGATCCAGGTTGGCGAAGGCGGCGAGTGGCCGCTGTTCCTCGATGTGTGGGTTGAGCATGTCGTGGAGGAGGTCGCGACCTCACACCGCCAAGGCAGCCAAGGCACGATCGAGGGACCCTACTACGTGCCGAATGCCCCCGAGTGCGGGGCCGACGGCACCATCCCGATGCGACCGGAAGAGCCGGGGACACCACTTGCCTGGGAGGGGACCATCACGTCGACCGACGGCACACCGCTCGACAACGCGAAGCTTGAGATCTGGCACTGCGACGATCTGGGCCTGTACTCCCAGTTCTCCAAGGGTCAACCGGAGTGGAACCTGCGTGGCACGTTCACCGTGGGACCAGACGGGAGATTCACGGTCCGTACGATCAAGCCCCAGCCTTACCAGATCCCTACTGAAGGCGCCTGCGGGCAACTTATCGAGGCCGCAGGCTGGCACGCCTGGCGTCCCGCGCACATCCACGTGAAGGTCACAGCCCCCGCCCATGAACTCCTGACCGCCCAGCTCTACTTCCCAGGAGATCGGCACAACGACGACGACATCGCCTCAGCAGTGAAGCCTGAGCTCATGCTCGCCCCTGAGGACCGGCCGGACGGCAGTCTAGGTGTTGCGTACGACTTCATCCTCGATCCGA
Source organism: Nocardioides limicola (assembly GCF_016827675.1). Lineage (GTDB taxonomy): Bacteria > Actinomycetota > Actinomycetes > Propionibacteriales > Nocardioidaceae > Nocardioides > Nocardioides limicola. The sequence goes on from NZ_JAERJA010000006.1 coordinate 95,047, forward strand.
TCCAGTGATGCTCTTCCACGTACGCATGGATGTCCGGCTCCCCCCCGATCTCGCGCCTGCGGAGCGGGCCGAGATCGTCGCCCGGGAGAGGGAGTACTCCCAGCGGCTGCAGAGGGCCGGAACGTGGCCGCACCTCTGGCGAATCGCCGGACAGTACGCCAACTTCTCGATCTTCGACGTCGAGTCCAACGAGGAACTACACAACGCGCTCTCCGGGCTGCCGCTGTTTCCCTATCTGGACCTCCATGTGACTCCGCTAGCCACCCACCCCTCTGATGTCAACGCCCCGCTGCGGGGTTCCGGCTGACGAGGCGACCTCGTCGACCCTTCTAGTCCGTCACACATAGGGAGCGCCCGTTGTCCTATCTGTTTGCCGGCATCCGTACGCCCTTCGGACGGTTCGGCGGCGCCTTGGCAGGCGTGCGCCCCGACGATCTCGCCGCTGCGGCCATGACCGGACTACTAGGCCAGGTTCCAGCACTCGACCCGACCCAGGTCGATGACATCGTCTGGGGCAATGCCAATGGCGCCGGTGAGGACAACCGCAACGTCGGCCGGATGGCGGGGTTGTTGTCGGGCTTGCCGGTCACCGTGCCCGCCACGACGGTCAATCGGTTGTGTGGTTCTTCTCTCGACGCCGCCATCATCGGCTCCCGCGCCATCGATGTCGGAGATGCCCACCTTGTCGTGGTCGGCGGTGTGGAGTCCATGACTAGGGCGCCTTGGATTCTGCCAAAGGCATCTCGCCCCTACCCCCCGGGTGATGCCACGCTGGTCTCCACGTCACTGGGGTGGCGCCTGGTCAACCCGCGGATGCCCACTGAGTGGACGCTGTCCCTCGGTGAGTGCAATGAGGAACTGCAGCGCCGGTTTGGCATCTCACGTGAGCGACAAGACGAGTTCGCGGCCCGCTCGCACCAGCTCGCGTCCCAGGCTTGGTCCTCCGGCTTCTACGACAGCCTGGTGGTGCCGATCGCAAACCTCAATGGCGACGAGGGAGTCCGACCTGACACGTCGCTCGAGGCCCTCGCCGCGCTCACACCTGCGTTCCGTCCGGACGGCACCATCACCGCCGGCAATGCTTCGCCGTTGAGTGACGGCGCGAGCGCCATTCTGCTGGGCTCGGAGCGTGCGGCCAGGGTCGTGGGCCGCGATCCGCAGGCGCGCATCGCCGGACGTGCTGCGTCTGCTCTCAGCCCGCAGGAGTTCGGCTTCGCGCCCGTTGAAGCAGCCAATCGTGCTCTCGCACAGGCCGGATTGGATTGGGGTCAGGTAGGCGCGGTCGAGCTCAACGAGGCATACGCAGTCCAGGCGCTCGCGTGCATCGACGCGTGGGGAATCGACCCCGAGATCGTGAACACTCGTGGAGGAGCTATCGCCCTGGGGCACCCGCTGGGCGCATCGGGCACCCGCCTCCTGGGCACCCTGGCCGCGGTGCTACGTGAACGCCGTGAGCAGTGGGGCGTTGCGGCCATCTGCATCGGTGTCGGACAAGCTCTGGCAGTGGTGCTTGAGAACCTCGAGCTGGGCGTCGCAGCATGAGCCGGACACAGTTCCCGTCTACACCCCTTGAAGCAGTCGCAGGCATCCCGGACGGAGCCACAGTGCTCGTGGGCGGATTCGGTCTGGCAGGCATGCCGTTCGCCCTCATTGACGCCCTTATCGAGCACGGCGCACGGGACCTCACCATCGTGTCCAACAACGCCGGCAACGGCGAAGTCGGTCTCGCCGCGTTGCTTCGAGCCGGCCGAGCGCGCAAGGTCATCTGCTCATTCCCTCGGCAATCAGACTCCTTTGTCTTCGATGAGCTCTACAGGGCCGGCAAGATCGAACTGGACGTGGTCCCCCAAGGCAATCTCGCCGAACGCATGCGGGCCGCCGGGGCCGGCATCGGGGCCTTCTATTGCCCGACTGCCGTGGGTACGCCGCTCGCCGATGGCAAGGAGTCACGCGTGATCGACGGGCGAACGTACCTTCTCGAATACCCGATCCGCGGTGACTTCGCGCTGATCGCGGCCTCGTGCGCCGACGAGCTGGGGAACTTGGTGTACCGCAGAACGGCGCGGAACTTCGGTCCCGTGATGGCCACTGCCGCAGGCACGGTTATCGCGCAGGTCTCCGACATCGTGCCAGCGGGGTCGATGGACCCCGAGGCGGTGGTGACGCCCGGTATCTACGTCGACCGGGTGGTCCGCGTTGCCTCGCACTCCCGCCTGGACGAGGTGGCCCGATGAGTACGGCAGGACGCAGGGCTGACGCGGACGAGCGCTACCGGAACCTCACCGGCCAGGGGCCTCTCACGATGGACGAGCTGGCCAGGGTGGTGGCTCGGGACATCCCCCGCGGCGCGTACGGCAACCTCGGCATCGGGCATCCCACCAGAGTCGCTGAACACCTGAGACCCGAGGCTGGCGTCGTGCTGCACACCGAGAATGGCATGCTCGGCATGGGGCCGCTCGCGGTCGGCGACGATGTGGACCCGGACCTGACGAACGCAGGCAAGCTCCCGGTCACCGAACTCCCAGGCGCGGCGTACTTCGATCACGCGAGCTCATTCGCAATGATGCGGGGCGGGCATCTGGACTTCTGTGTGCTCGGGGCCTACCAAGTGTCGACTGACGGCGATCTGGCGAACTGGCACACCGGTGCCGGAGACGACATCCCCGCAGTCGGCGGTGCCATGGACCTGGCCATCGGTGCCCGGAACGTGCTCGTCATGATGACACTTTTCACCCGCAGTGGAGCGCCGAAACTCGTCCCACGATGTACGTACCCGCTTACAGGAGTCGCATGCGTCTCGCGCGTCTACACCGACTACGCCGTGTTCGACATCTCCCCGGGGGGCGGCCCGCGGGTTCGCCAGACCTTCGGGATTACGCCCGCCGAACTTGGTCAGAGGCTCGCCCTTCCCTACACCCTGCGTTGAGGCGGGCCGGGGGGCCCTCGGTGGGGCTTGGGGACGATCGGCGGAGTGATGGGGACCCGACCCCGCCTAGCAACGCACCAGTCGTCATCGTCCTCCCTCTTCATCGACCACTCAGATCGAGATGGTGTGTGGCACAAGCCCCACGTGCGCTGCCCGCTTTGGGTAGCGTTGTGTCGGACGATCCCCGTTGAGGCGTTCACTCGACCGACTGCATAGTCAAGGAGCGGACATGAAGGTGGTCGTCATCGGCGCCGGCCTGGCGGGCCTCTGCGCCGCGCGGGACCTTCAGCGGGCCGGAGTCGAGGTGGTCGTGCTCGAGGCACGTGACCGCGTCGGCGGCAGGCTCGAGGGTGGAGAGATCGGCGGCCACCCGATCGAGCTCGGCGGCACCTGGGTCGGTGAGGGGCACGCTCGGATGTACGAGCTGATCGAGGAGCTCGGACTGCAGATCTTCCGCACCTGGAACGACGCTGGCCAGGTGCTCATCCAGCTCGGCGACAAGCGCGTCCTGCTGGACGGCACCCAAGGCGCCATCCCTCGGCTCAACCCGATCGCCCTGGCCGACCTCGCCCAGGGCATGGCCCGCTTCGGAAGCCTCGCTCGCGGCGTCGACCCCGCCGAGCCCTGGTCACACCCGAAGGCGCACCACCTCGACAGTCAGACCTTCGAGACCTGGGTACGACGGAATCTGCGCACCGCGGCTGGTCGCGCCTACTTCCGGGTCGCGACCGAAGCGATCTTCGCTGCCGACGCCGCGGACATCTCCCTGTTGCATGCGCTCTTCTACGCGACCAGCAACACCGACCTCGAGACGCTGATGGCGGTCGACGGGGGCGCCCAGCAGGATCGCGTCGTCGGCGGCTCGGTCCTGGTGGCCCAACGACTCGCCAGCGGCCTCGAGGTGAGGCTCTCGAGCCCGGTCGCCTCGATCGCTCACGATGACACCGGGGTGACCGTCACGACGCGCGACGGGGATGCCTTCGCCGCCGATCGTGTCGTGGTCGCCCTCCCGCCGACCCTCGCCGGACGCCTGACCTACGACCCGGTGCTGCCCGCCTGGCGTGACCAGCTCACCCAGGTGCTTCCGGCCGGCACCGTGGCCAAGACGTTCGCGGCGTATCCGACTCCGTTCTGGCGCGAGCAGGGCCTCAACGGCCAGGTCGCCTGCGACACCGGCCCGGTGAAGGTCACCTTCGACGTCTCTCCGCCGGACGGCGAGATCGGCGTCCTGCTCGGCTTCGTCGAGGGCGGCGAGGCGCGCCGGTGGCAGCGGCTCTCCGATTCCGAGCGCCGCCAGGGCGTGATCGACTCGTTCGTCCGGTACTTCGGCCCTGCGGCGGGTGACCCCACGGCGTACGTCGAGAAGGACTGGAGCGCGGAGGAGTTCAGTCGCGGCTGCTACGGCGCGTACTTCGCGCCGGGAGTGTGGACCGGCTACGGCGATGTGCTGCGGCCACCGATCGGGCGGATCCACTGGGCCGGCGCCGAGTACGCCGTGGAGTGGAACGGCTACATGGAAGGCGCTGTCCGGTCCGGAAGCGCGACGGCACGAGAGATCCTCGGCTGACGACGTACGAACCTGGGGGAGCGGGTCACGACGACGGGTCCGCTGCGGCTGCCTCCTGGGCGATGCGGTCGAACTGAGCCCCCATCGCCGCTGCGAGCTCCTGCGCTCCCGAGAGCGGTCGCACCATGACGGTGAAATCGTCGATGCGCCCGTCCTCATCGAGATGCAGGAAGTCGCAGCCGTGGACCTCTCGGCCGTTGACGGTGGCCTTGAACTGCAGCGCGTGGTTGCGTCCGTCCGCACTGCTGATCTCGTGCACGTAGTGGAACCCTTCGAAGACCCGCATCACCCCGCGCAGGATCGACGCAGTGATCGCCTTGCCCTGGTAGGGCTTGAACGCCACCGGGCTGGTGAACCGCACGGCCTCGGCCAGCAGTTCCTCGATGGCGGCGTGGTCTGCGGCCGCCACGGCTTCCTTGAACTCCTGCACGGCTCCTCCATCGTCAGTGGGTGCTTCCGTGCAGTCTGCACTGTCGCGATGGAACGGCCCGTCAGCGTTCACACAGCAACCACACCACGTCGCCGTCAGTCCCGGCGGTCACGTGGTGGCGCTGGAACCCGAGCTTCTCCAGCACTCGCAGCGAGGGCGCGTTCCAGGCGGCGATCGTCGACCAGATGCGCCTACGTCCAGTCGCGAAGGCGGCATCCAGCAGCGCCCTCGACGCCTCGGTGGCATATCCGTTCCCGTGCGCCCGGGGCAACAGTTCGTAGGCGAGTTCAGGTTCGTCGAGCGAACCACGGCCCACGACGATGGCGCAGTAGCCGATCGGGTCCCCGTCGGGCTTGGTGCGGAGCACCAGGGCCCCGATCCCGGTGGCCTCCATGGTCTCGGCCATCTGCGCGATCTTCGCGCGCGCATCGTCCACCGTGAACTCGCCCTGGGCTCGTGTGTTGAGCAACGCCGCGAACCACTCCGCGTCCTGTTCCACTTCCGGGGTCAGCACCAGACGTTCGGTCTCGAGACGTTGCGGGAGGGGTGGGAAGCGCACCCACACAGTGAACCAGCGGTAACTCAAACGCTTGGAATATGACGCCAGGAGCGCCATAATGGCGCCATGCCCAGCGTGCAGATCAAGGATGTCCCGGATGAGACCCATGCGGTCCTGCGCCAGCGCGCTGCGGCTGCTCACCAGTCCTTGCAGGAGTACCTCAGATCACGGCTCATCGAGGAGGCGAGCACGCCCACTCTCGACGAGGTGCTCGATCGTGCCGGTGGTCGAGCAGGTGGGAGCGTGCCGATCCCAGCGGCAGTGAGCAGCCTGAGGGCAGAGCGTGCTCGTCGTTGACGCGAGCATCCTCGTCGTCGCCCTGGCGGACGATGGGACGGACGGCGACGGCGTCAGAGCGCGCCTTCGCGGGGAACAGTTGACCGCGCCGGAACTGATCGACCTGGAAGTGGCCTCGGTGCTCCGCGGACGCCTCGCTGGCGGACACCTCGATGACCGCCGTGCCGAACTGGCGCTGGGCGACCTGGGGGCGATCCCGCTGACCCGGGTGCCGCACCGCCGGCTCATCGCACGATGCTGGGAGTTACGGTCCAACCTCACCGTCTACGACGCCGCCTACGTTGCGTTGGCCGAGGCGCTCGACGCCACGCTGCTCACCGGAGACGCACGGCTCGCCAGGGCGACCGGGCCGCTGTGCCCGATCGAGGTGTACCGCTGAGCGCAGTTGCTCGGCGTACCGACGCCCTTCAGGGTGCAGAGGCAGTACGCCGTCACGGCCTGAGAAGCGCGAATGAGTCCGTTTCCGATTCACCAGGCCGAAGCAGGCGTAGCGTTCTTGGTGACCCTTTCCGATGCGGGTCAGTGAGAGGCCCGCGCTTCTCCTGATGGTTGTGTCCCATGGACTCACGCGTACGCGAATCCTCACCCTCCAACCAACGTGGGCCGGCCAGGCGTCGGTTCACCTACGCCAACGTGGTCTCCACACTGGCCCTGGTCGCTGCCCTCACCGGCGGCGGCGCTGCAGCCGCCTCGCATCTGACGGTGCGCAGCAACGACATCGTCAAAGGGGCAGTCACCACCCCGAAGATCGCCGGTGGCGCGGTCAAGGCCGGCAAGATCGGCAAGGGAGCCGTCAAGACCGGCAAGATCGCCAACGGTGCGGTGACCTCCGGCAAGCTCGCCAACAAGGCGGTCACGGCCGACAAGCGCGCCGCCACCCCCCAGGTGAAGGTGGGGTACACCCCACAGAACCCCGGGGTGACGGTTCCGAACCAGGTCCCCACGCTGGTCTCCTTCAACGTGGAGGAGTTCGACACCGGCAACATGTGGACCGCGTCCCAGGGCAACCGGGTCACGATCAAGCGAGCCGGCACCTACCTGGCGGTTGGCTCGGGGACGTGGCAGAGCGCTCAGGCTGGCGGCGCTCAGCGCCAACTCTGCGTCATTGTGCGGACGTCGAGCAGTTCGTCCAAGGACTCGGCCTGTCAGCGTGTGGTACCCGCCGTCGCCTGGACCCAGTCCCAGCACGTGCCGCTGCTGGTCCAGCTCAACGTCGGTGACTACGTCGTGCTCGAGGCATGGCATGACCGAGGGGAGGATGCCGACCTCTTGACTCCGCGCCTTGCGGTGCTGTGGCTGGGACCGGCCTCCTGACGAGCAGCCTCAGCGACCGCAGCGGTCGGGGCGTTCCCAGGGCCACTCCTCGGCCAGCCAGGCAGCCACGGCATCGGCCAAGGGGGTGTCCAGGTGTGCCCGGTCGGCGCGGACCCACGACTGGACCACGACATCGTGGTCGGCCGACCCAGTCGGGTACAGATAGACACAACCGATCACGTCTCCGTACACCGGGTCGAGCACGGTGAACGTATAACCCTTGCTGGCCGCGAAGTCGGCGGCGTGGCGGGTCAGGTCGGCGAGGTTGGCCTGGAGCGTCATCCCCTCCGGTGGCGGCCAGGAGCCGTCGGGATAGCCCGGGGTGGCACGGATGTGCTCGATGCTGGACATCCACGCCCGATGGTCGGACTCGTTGTGCTGTGGCCCCAGCGGCTCGAGACGGAACTGCTCGGTGATCAGCGAGGTCGGCGGCTGGAAGCCGGCGGGCACGAACGTTGCCGAGATCATGCCCCGACGCTAGCCGAGGCCCGGCCTCTGCGCGATCCGATATACCTGCCGAACGGATCGTGACAAGTCAGTGACTGGTAAGTTGTCCGGGTGACCATGACCCAGAGCGCGCGGCGAGCCACCACGCGTGCGGCCCTGCTCGCAGCGACCATCGACAGCCTGCTCGCCCAGGGCGTGGCCGGCACCAGCACCCGCGGGGTGGCCGAGCGGGCGGGTGTCAGCCAGGGGGCGCTGCAGCATCACTTCCCCAACAAGGCGCAACTCGTCGAGGCTGCCCTGTCGGCCTCCTTGGTGACGTCGCTGGAGCAGCTGCTCGCGCCGCCGTACGACGCCTCGTCAGCACCTGCCCGGGCTGCGGAACTGCTCGATCGGCTGTGGCACTTCCACCGCCTGCCACTCTTCGGTGCGGTCTTCGAGATGCTGGCCCTGGCGCAGCAGGACCCCGTGACCGCGGAGCGCACTGCAGGCACCCTTGATGCGCTGCTGGCCCGGATCGAGGATGCGGCAGCAGCGGTGCTGCCGGACGACCCGACCCGACGGACCCGTATCCGGCTGGCGGTCGCAGCAGTCCGCGGTGCCGCCGCTGTGGAGACCATCCCCGGCGCCGGGGGCTCCGACTGGGACCTGATCCGTCGCGGGCTCATCGACGTACTGATCGGGGAGGCCCGGTGACCGCCGCGTCCGTTCTCGACGTGCTCATCGCTCGCCGCGAGCACGGCAGCCGGCCGGGGGCGCGGCGTGACGACTTCCGGCTGGCCCTCGCGATCGAGGGCGGCGGCAACCGGGCGGCGTACTCCGCCGGGATGGCGATCGCGCTGGCCGAGGCCGACCTCATCGACTGCCTGGACGACGTCTTCGGGACCTCCGGAGGCGCCCTGAACGGGGCCTGGCTGCTGACCGGCGAGGGCGAACGTTGGTTGCCCTCGTGGGCGTGGCCGGAAGTCGCCGCGGCCGGAGTCACCGACCCCCGCCGGCTGCTTCGCGGCGGACCGCTGGTCGACCTGCGCCGTCTCGTCGAGCACGTCTACGAGCAGGTCACCCCCATGGACTTCGACGCGATCCTCACCAACCCGGTCCGGTTCCACCCGGTGGCCACCGACGCCCGCACCGGCCACGCCACCGACCTGGCACCGCTGATCGAGGACCGTAGCAGCCTGCAGGCAGCCCTGCGGGCGAGCGCCTGCCTGCCCCTGCTGGGTGGCCGACCGGTGCACCTGGGTGGGCGCGCGTGGCTTGACGGCGGTCTCGCGGAACCGGTCCCGTACCGCCAGGCCTTGGCCAGCGGCGCCACGCACGTGCTGGTGCTCCGCACCCGGCGCGAGGACCAGACCGTGGCACCGTCACGCCTCGAACGGCTCGCCCTGGCGCCGTACTTCCTGGCCCACGGCCGAGGCGCCGGGCGCAGCCACGCCTCCCGACACCGCGGGTACGCAGCCGACGACCGCCGCCTCGCCACGGGTGCCCCGACCCTGGCCCAGGTCCGCCCCCCGGCCGGAGCGCCGTCGGTGGCCCGCCTCTCCCGCGACCTCACCGCGATCAGCGAGGCGATCGAGCTCGGTCGTCGCAGCATGCGCTCGTTCCTCGCCGGCACCCCGGCGCAGCGCCCCTGAGGACCGGCCGACCGGCAGCGTCGAGTGGGGGGTGGGCCGCCCTCCGGTTCGCCCTCGACCCGGAGCGGTGCCAACCGGATGAAGGCCGCGCTGCTATGCCTCCAGCGCCGTGACCACCTTCTCGACGAGGTCGATGCGTTGCAGCACGTCCAGCAGGCCACTGAGCACGAGACGGTCGGCCGTGCCGCCGCGCGCGGCCAGCGCGTCGACAGCAGCGAACGCCACCTTCAGCGCGAGGGCTTCAGGCAGTCCGGGTGCGCCGTTGTGAGAGGAACCCCGTCGGGCGAGGACGCCCAGCAGTTCGGCCGGCCACACTTCGTCCCGTAGGCGACTGGTGGCCCACACTGCGGCACGGACGATGTCGGTGCTTGTGCCGACGAAGAGCGTGCCCCGGCAATCGCCGATCCTCGATCCCGGCCACTCCGGAACGATCTGGGTGTGGGCCGCGAGATCCGTCCACCGTCGGAGCAACTGGCGTGCCGAGGGCGGTTCCAGGGCACCGTCGATGTCGTGGAACCATCGCTGAGTCGGCTTGCGCGGGCCCAGGTCTCCGAGTAGCCGTACGAGTGTCGTGATCTCGTCGGCGGGGAACACCCGCGCGGCTTCACGGGCCGGCCCAGCCCACGCGTCGCCGTCGACCACGAGGGAGAGGTCCAGGATCTCTGGAGGTGTCGCCGAGGCGGCGACCCTTCTCGCGAGGTGGCGCATCTCCTTGATCCGCAGTTGCTCGTCGCCGACCGACTCTAGGTAGGCGATGCACCCGTCGAGGGAGCGCGTCAACGCCACATCCGCCTGTCCCGCTGCGCAGACCCTTCTCGCCCCTTGCAGTGCCATGGCGAAACGACGATCGTCGTACAACCCGCGGTGCACCACTGCCTCCAGTGCCGTTGCGGCGGTCGCTGCCGTCCAGGGAAGCCGAAGCTGTGGCAGACGCTCCCACGGAAGACGCTCGCGACCCATCCAGTCGAGCCCAGTGGCCTCCGGGTCGACAATGACCAAGATGTCTCCCGGCGTCGCGTCCGCCTCGACCAACGCCAGGAGGACGAGCACGGCGGAAAGTCTGGCTTGGGCATCCAGGCGTGGGTCCGTCACGATGCTCGGCCAGGCGCCCCAGTCCAGCCCCAGCCCGGTGAGCGCGCTGTCGACCACCGCGCGATGGGCCTCCAGATCCGACACGCAGCCGAGTATGCCCGCTGAACTCTCCTGAACGCTTGATCCCGGTGGCTCGGCCGCGGTGACCGGGTCGCGCACCGTTGCTCGCAGGCGTGTGGATGAACCGGTGGTCCGTGCCGACGTACGCAGCCGTCCTCGGGACGCGCGATCAGCCGCGTAGCGCGGACGCGAAGATCGCTGGTAGCGACCGCCATCTCGGCCTGGCGGCGAAGTAGGTGAGCCTGCGCCCGGTCACGGCTGCCGTCCTGTTGGTGACGAACCATGGTGGGCGCGGGCTCATCGTGAGCATTCCTGTCGCGAGGGATCGTGGCGAGGGTCGGAACGGGCCGCGCACGACGGTCCGTTCCGGGTCCTTGATCAGCAGGGCGTTGTGGGCCACGCCGATACCACTTTGAACGTCGTCGACAGTGTGACCGGGGAAGGCGCCCCAGCTCGCTCGGGCCGTCAGGAACCCGACGCCGGTCCAGGCGTTGACGGCGACGGTGCCGTAGCGGAGGTTGGCGATCGCGTTCTCGAAGCGTTGTCCGAGCGTCCGCAGGGTCTTGGGGTGGGCGATGAGGTTCACCCCAAGCGTGCCCGTGAGCCGGTTGTTGGCCAGATCGACGGCTGCACCGAGGAAGTCCAGTCCGGTGCCTGGGAGTTCGGTGACTCCCAGCACCGGTGAGAAGTACTCGGTCCGGAAGGCATCCTCGTCGCGGTCGGGTGACAAACCCGTCACCAAGTGGCGGCCGACGCCCTGGCCGATCCGATTGTCCTCGGGATAGGACTCCAGCGCGCTGGCGACCCGGACGTCGCTACCCGGGTAGTAGGCCGTCCGAGTAGGCGCCGCGTCGTATGCCCAGCGGAGTTCGTTCAGGAACTGCTGCTTCTGAGGCCAGTCCGCGCTGAGCACGACGACCTGCGAGGCAACGCAGTTGTATCCATTGTTGTGCAGCTTCTGGGTGACGAGGTGCTCGGCCTGGAACCGCAGGTCACGCGCAGACCACTTGCCTGGCAGCACGATTGTTGGCGATACGCCCCCCAGTTCGCTGGTCATCGGCTTGGTCAACAGCGGGTTGTTCGCCGCCTTCCGCGCAGCCCCCGCCTCGCCGGGACCGAAGACGATTGCATCGTGGGTGATGTTGCTGCCGGTCATGTGCACATGGGTCACTGCCGGGTGCTGTGCCAACTCGGTGCCGACGTCGGCACCGCCCCTGACGATGCGGACCAGATCCCGGGCGATGAAGGGCGCGAACACTTCCTCGAGCACCGGCAGAAGGCGATCGGTGATCGGGTTGAGCTTCAGAACGACCACACGGTTGTGAGCGAACAGCTCGTAGAGGGTGTCCAGCGGTGCGATCGAGAAGATGTTCCCCGCGCCCAGGACGAGGCCCACGCCCCCGGTGAGCTCGGGTGTCTTCTGGGCCAGGCCCGCGCTGCGATGGACGTCGACGGGGTGCGCTCCCGGTTGGGTCCAGACCTCGACCTCGAATCCGTTGAGCAGCAGCCAGTCGAAGGCGTTGTGCGGCAGGACATGGACAGCCCTGCGCCCGCCGGGCGCTTCGGTGACCTTGAAGCCGTCGACCGGGCTTCCGCCCCGCTCGAGGGCTTCGAGGCTCGCCATGAGCGCGCCTGCTCCGGTGAGCACCGGGTACGGGCCGCTGATCCACTCCTCGCCAGCGAGCGGCGAGTCCGGAGCCAACCCCTTGATCTCAAGAGCGATGTCCACCCACCTTTTCGCCTGGGCCTCGGTCGCGGCCACCAGTTCGCCCAGGAGCGCGCGGCGGTCACCAAGAGTCAGGGACGCCCAGACCGCCTCCCCCTTCTGCAGGTCGGCGACCGCCTGGTCGACGTCGCTGTTGCGGGACATCAGAGCCCTCCGCGCGCGGTGTCCGACGCCGCGGCCTCGAGCAGTGCGACGCTGAACTCAGGGTCCTCGGTGGGGCGGACGGCAATCACGCTGCCGGCCGAGCCGGCGCCCACAACGATGGAGTCATACATGGCTTGAGTTCTCGCAATCTGCAGCGGCCTGATCTGGACGCCTCCATCGTGATCCCGGTGGCCCCGTTCTGGCGATGGGCCTAGGCCCCCGAAACGGCACCCGCCGATGTGCACAGGCACATTGCTGGTCGTCCTCATCCGCGACCCGCCGACACGAGTACCGTGTGCGCCATGCCCCGCACGGTGCCTGAGCATGCCCAACCCGAGGCGCTCGCACGCGAACTCCTCCGGTCCGTCGATGAACTGGCTGAGGAGCTGTGCCATCGCATCCTGGCCGGCGACCATGCCTACGCCGAGGCGACCCAGTTGACCCACGAGCAACTGTTCGGCGCCTGCAGGGAGAATCTCGTCACGATCCTCCGCCAGGTCGCTGGAGAGGCGCCAGCCGACCTGGAGGCTGCCCGGGCAGCGGGACGCCTGAAGTCCCACCATGGCGTACCGCTCGCTGCGCTGCTGCACGCCTACCGGCTGGCCGGACGCCTGGTCTGGGAGCGCATGATGGAACGCGCCTCAGCCGAGGACGCCGAGACCCTCCCACAATTGGCCGCCGAGCTCTGGAGCCTGATCGATGAACTCTCCAGCGCGGCGGCCGAGGCGTACGGCCAACAGTCCGCCGAGAGGGCGAGGCGCGACACGCGGGCCCGCGAACTGCTCCTTCGCTCGCTACTGGACGGCACCTTGGATAACCCTTCTCGGCTGTGGGAAGCCCGGCGAGTCCTGCAGCTGCCCGAGACAGGTGCGTTCCTCGTCGTGAGCGCGGAAGCCATGGATACCGATCATGAGCCACTCCACGGAGTCGAGGACAGACTCCGCAAGCGGGACGTCAAGTCAGTGTGGATCACCGAGGTCGAGGCCCAAATCGGTCTGGTCAGCCTCCCTTCCCCACGTCACTTTGACGGGGTACTCCAGCTCCTTACTGAGTTGGCAACTACTCGCATCGGCGTGAGCCAGCCGTTCGACACGATCACTGACGCCCACGCCGCCTTTCGCCATGCCCAACTAGCCAGCCGATCCGCACGACCCGGCAGTGCATCGATGACCTGCTTCGGAGATGCACCGGTCCAGCTTCTGCTCGCGACTCTCCCCGAGTCGAGCCGTCAGCTCGCAGATCAGGTACTCGCCCCCGTCATCGCTCTCCCTGATCCTGAGCGGGAAGCCCTGCTCGACACGCTCGATGCGTGGTACTGCAACGGAGGCTCGAGTGCGAAGGTCGCGAGCCAGCTGCACTACCACCGCAACACCATCCGCCAGCGGCTCAGGCGCATCGAGGAACTGACCGGGCGCTCTTACAGCAACCCCATCGACTCGGCGGAGTTGTATGTCGCGTTGCAGGCGCTCCGCCTCTCCTGACGGGCCCAGTGATCACCCGACCATCTGTGTCGTCAGCGGCGGGGAGCCGATCGTCCGAGAGCCGATGAGGTTGGCTTCGGTGCGGAACCAAGGGCCGAACAGTGCGCTAGCCTCTTGCACTCCTTACACGATTGGAGTGCGGCGATGGTGGATGTGGTAGTGGTCGGGGCCGGGCTCTCGGGACTGGTTTGTGCCAGGCGTTTGCGAGAAGCAGGAGCCGAGATCGTCGTCCTAGAGGCGCGCGACCGGGTCGGCGGGCGCGTCGTTAACGAGCCGATCGCCCCCGGCCAGGTTGTTGAGATGGGCGGGCAGTGGGTGGGACCGAGCCACACCGAGATCCGCCGGGTTGCCGCTGAGGTCGGCGTGGACACGTTCCCCACCTACGGTGAAGGCAAGCACCTTTTCGCCCATGCTGGGCGGACCACGCAATTCGGCGGCGACATCCCAGCCAGAATGCCTTTCGGCTTGGTCGACTTCCGGATCGCCCAGGCCCGGCTCGAGCGGCTGGCGCGGCACATCGACCTGGGTGATCCGGCGAGCACCCCACGATCGCGCCGCCACGACACGCTCACTGTGGAGACCTGGATTCGCCGCCACATGCATACCCGCTCTGGCCGCAACCTGATGAGGCTTATGGTCAAGGCGGTGCTCGCCACCGAGCCGAGCGAGCTGTCGCTTCTGCATTGGCTGTTCTACATCGCGTCCGGCGGCGGCCTGAACTCACTGGTCCGGGCTGACGGTGGCTACCAGCAGGACCGCTTCGTCGGTGGCTCCCAAGAGATCGCCCTACGCCTCGCAGACGACCTGGGCGAACGGGTGCATCTCTCGGCTCCGGTGCGACGGATCGAGCACACACCAGAGGGGGTTCGGGTACACACCGACACGACGACGTACGACGCGGACGCCGTCGTCATTGCCGTCCCTCCGCATCTGCTCACCACGATCGAGTTCTGCCCAGCACTGCCAGCCACGCGCAACCAACTGTCGGTGCGAATGCCTCCCGGCATGGTGACCAAGTTCGTCGCCGTGTACGACGAACCGTTCTGGCGCGCAACAGGCCTGTCTGGCCAGGCGACCCTCACCTCAGGGCCGATCGGCGTCACCTTCGACAACTCTCCACCCGGCGGGAGCCCGGGTGCGTTGGTGGCGTTCGCGCTCGGTGAGGATGCCCGCGCGCTAGAGAACCTCGATGCAGATGAAAGGCGTGCCGCCGTACTCGAACGGCTGGCTGAGTTGTTCGGGCCGAGCGCCGCTGAGCCGACGCAGTTCCACGAGCGGTGCTGGGCACGTGAGCAGTGGACTCGCGGCGGCTACGCGGGGATCTTCGGACCGGGTGGCTGGACCTCGTTCGGCAAAATCCTCGGTCGATCGCACGGCCGCCTGTTCTGGGCCAGCGCCGAGACCGTAGTCCACGCGCACGGGTCGATGGATGCCGCAGTCTCGGCCGGCGAGCGGGCAGCAGTGGAAGCCTTGGCGACCTGCCTGGCTGAGGTCCCCGCCTCTCGCTGAGGGTGTGAGCGACCCCCTCGGGGATGCACTCCGGGGTTGGGTTCACCGGCAACGATGCTTCGAGAACCGTTGAACTCCAAGGGTGCAGACGGTGGCCTACTGGTGGGTACGCTGTAATGATTCCAAAGAAGGGCCCGCCATTCCTACGGCGGGATCGGCCCCTTGGGCCGCCCGGACGGATCACTGAGCGTGCTCGAGGCTCGCGCCGCCGTCTGCTTCGACCTGTGCCCATCGCCACACCTACCTGAGGATCACGATGACCAACACCCGAGAACTCGTCGCCCGAGCAACCGCCTTCGTCGCCGAAGCCGAGCGGATGACCAACGAACGCGACGTCGACGGCATCCGTGCCGTCTTCGCCAGCGACGGTCATCAGAGTGCTGTTCTCGATGGGCTGCTGATCGAGTCTCACGGGATCGACGAGATTCACCGAGCATGGGGCCTCATGTGCGCCTTCATGGAGAAGCGCACGATGTTCGTCGACAAGTCGCTTGTCACTGCAGACGAGACCACCATCGTCAACGAATGGATCGGGACGGTCGCCGGCAAGCGGGCGGCACGCGGAATCGAGGTCTGGAACCTCGACCGGGAGGGCCTCGTCGTCGACCAACGTGTGTACGCCTTCCTCGACGCCCGTCCCGAGTCGAGCCCGGTGCAGAATCTGCGGATGCTGTTGGCGCACCCGCTCACCGCAACCGCTTTCGCGCGCGCGAAACTTCAAGCATCGCAATCCGGTGCCCAACGATTCACCGCAACCAAGGCTGGGGCCCGGTAGTCACCAGCCGCTCAGCTGTTCACTCCACCGCCGGGCGGACGAGCGAGTCCCTCGAAGCGGCGGCAACCGGGCGGCGTACTCCGCCGGGATGGCGATCGCGCTGGCCGCGGCCGGAGCTACCGACTCGCGTCGGCTGCTTCGGACCTCTGGTCGACCTACGCCGTCTCGTCGACCGACGCCCGCACCGGCCACGCCACCGACCTGGCACCGCTGATCGAGGAGCGCAGCGGCCTGCGGGCAGCCCTGCGGGCGAGTGCCTGCCTGCCCTGCTGGGTGGCCGCCCTCCACCGACCTGGTCCGTGCATTGCGCAGCCGGCTGGGCCAGACTGGGCGCTGACCCGGGAGGTGGTTCATGGACGAGGTGGAGCAGCACTTCCTCCAGCAACTCACCGCACCCGTCCCTGGGCCGACCGGCCCGGTGGCCACCGAGATCGCCGCACAGCTCCCGACCCTCTTCGCCGTCCAGGCACAGAGTCGGCATCTGGACGTCGCCGCCCGCTGGCTGCAGAGCCGGGGCGACGGCTTCTACACCATCGGCTCGGCAGGACACGAGTCGAACGCCGCCCTGGGCCTGCTCACCGAGGTCACCGATCCCGCGCTGTTGCACTACCGCTCGGGCGGCTTCTACGCCGCACGAGCCGCCGTCGAGGGCAGCACCGATCCGGTGCGCGACGTACTCCGCTCCCTGAGCTGCTCGACGGCCGACCCCGCCTCGGGTGGCCGCCACAAGGTCTGGGGCCACCCGCGCCTGCACATCATCCCGCAGACCTCCACCATCGCCTCCCACCTGCCGCGCGCGGTCGGCCTGGCCTTCGCGCTCGGCCTGGCCCGCGCCCTGGACCGGCGCACCCCCTGGCCCGCGGACGCCATCGTGGTGTGCAGCTTCGGCGACGCCTCGGCCAACCACTCCACCGCCACCGGCGCCCTCAACGCTGCCGGCTACCTCACCCACGTGCACCGGGACTGCCCGGTCCTGTTCGTCTGTGAGGACAACGGCCTCGGCATCAGCACCCCCACCCCGCGAGGGTGGACCCGGGCGGCACTGGAACACCGGCCGCACCTGGACTACCTGCACGCCGACGGCGACGACCCCGTCGGGCTGCTGCAGACCACCGCCACCGCGATCGAGAAGGTCCGCGGGACTCGCCGTCCGGCGGTGTTGCATCTGCGCACCGTCCGGTTCGGCGGTCACGCCGGCTCCGACGTGGAGCGCGCCTACCGGTCCACGGCCGCGATCACCGCCGACCTCGCCCACGACCCGCTGCTGGCCACCGCCCGCACCCTGATCCGGCTCGGCCTACGCAGCGCCGAGGAACTCCGGGAACAGTACGAGGAGATCCGGCAACGGGTGATGGCCACCGCCGAGGAGGTCCGCCACGAGCCCCGGCTCGACAGCCGGGCTGCCGTCATGGCGCCGCTGGGCCACGTCTTACTCCGGCCCGATCAGGGGGGCGACCGGCCGCCCGGGCCGCTACCGTCAGCGACCGGAGGCCCGGGGCTCACGCTGGCGCAGGCGATCAACCGCACCCTCGCCCAGGCGATGGCTGAGGATGCCGGCGTCGTGGCCTTCGGTGAGGACGTCGCCATCAAGGGCGGGGTGTACGGCGTGACCCGCGGTCTGCGGGCGCGCTTCGGCGCGGAGCGGGTGTTCGACACGCTGCTGGACGAGCAGACCATCCTCGGCACTGCGCTCGGCACCAGCCTGGCCGGGTTCCTGCCGATCCCGGAGATCCAGTACCTCGCCTACCTGCACAACGCCGAGGACCAACTGCGCGGCGAGGCGGCCTCGCTGCGTTTCTTCTCCGACGGCGCCTACCGGAACCCGATGGTGGTGCGGGTGGCCGGACTCGCCTACCAGCGAGGCTTCGGCGGCCACTTCCACAACGACAACTCCCTCGCGGTGCTGCGCGACATCCCCGGCCTCGTGGTCGCGGTCCCCAGCCACCCGGCCACCGCGCCCGGGCTGTTGCGCGGGTGCCTGGAGTTGGCCCGCACCGAGGGCCGGGTCTGCGTCGTCGTCGAGCCGATCGCTCGCTATCACACCCGCGATCTGTTCGACGGCGACGAGCAGTGGCTTGCGGCGTACGACGACTCGTCGACGTTCGTCCCGGGCGAGGTGACGACGTACGGCGACGGCCGCGACCTGCTGCTGGTGACCTTCGGCAACGGCGTGCACCTGAGCCGGCGGGCCGCCGCCAGGCTCGCGGCCGACCAGATCACGTGCACGGTGTTGGACCTGAGGTGGCTCGCCCCGCTGCCGATGGATCGCGTGCTTGAGGCGGCGCGCTCGGTCGCGGGTGTCCTCGTGGTCGACGAGACCCGGGCCAGCGGCGGGGTCGCTGACGCTCTCGTCGCAGCCCTCGTCGAAGCGGGCTGCCCGCTGCCGATCGCCAGCGTCCGCAGCGCGGACTCCTATGTTCCGTTGGGGCCTGCCGCGGCGACGGTGCTGCTGGGCGAGGACGAGATCGTCGAGGCGGCCCGGCAGTTGGCCGGGCGCACCGCCGGGTAGCGGCTCCTCAGCGACGTTCGCCTTCGGTCGCCGGCCGCTCGAGACCGGTGAAGAGCACGCTGCTGATCGTCTCGGCGAGTCTCTCCTCGGGCAGTCGCCCCTCGGGTCGGTACCAGTCCACCAGCGAGTTGACGAGCCCGAAGATGAGCCGACTGGTCACCTCCGGATCCACGTCCCGCCGCAGGTCGCCGTCCGCGGCAGCGTCGCGGACCAGGGTGGCCAGACGTTCGTCGATCTCCCGCCGTCGCTCCAGGGCGGCCCGCTCCAGCGGACTGTTGCCACGCACCCGCAGCAGCAGCGTGACCGCGGGCAGGTGCGCGGTCAGGATGTGGACGGCCGCTTCGACGGTCGCCCGCAGTCGCGCGTAGGCACTCTCACCGGTCGCCTCGGCGGCTGCCGATACCGCCGTACTCAACCCGTCCAGGGCTTCGTCGAGGGCCGCGGCGAGCAGCGCCTCCTTGCTGTCGAAGTGGTGATAGATCGCCGACTTGGTGACGCCCAACTGCAGGGCCAGTTCGCTGATCGAGGTGGCGTCGTACCCACGCCGGTTGAACAGGTCGATCGCCTGCCGCAGCACGGCCTCGCGGTCATGGCCGGGACGGCCGCGACGCCGCATCGTCTCGGAGGGGGGCGCGGCGTCGGGCATGGGCTCATCGTCGCATCCCCGCAGCCGCCGATCGCTCACCGCGATCCCTCAGCCCGTCGACTCCTGCGGCCAGGTCTTCGCGACCAGGGTGAGCACGTCGTACGTCGCCACCGGGGCGTCGTCCTGATTGGTGACCACCGCGTCCCACCGGACCTCGCCGTAGTCGGCGGAGCTGCGCGGGGTGATCTGCTTGACGGTCAGCGTCACCCGGATGGAGTCCTCGGCCTTGACCGGGGTGAGGAAGCGCAGGTCATCGACCCCGAAGTTGGCCAGCACCGGACCGGGGTCGGGGTCGACGAACAACCCGGCGGCCAGTGACACCACCAGGTAGCCGTGCGCCACGATGCCGCCGAACAGCGGGTTGGCTGCCGCTGCCTCGGCATCGGTGTGGGCATAGAAGGTGTCGCCGGTGAACTCGGCGAAGTGTTCTACGTCGGCGAGGGTGACGGTGCGTGCTGTGGAGACGATGCTGTCGCCGATCTCCAGCTCGGCGAGGCTCTTGCGGAACGGATGCACCTCGCCGACGGTGCGTCGCGAGCCTCGGGTCCACCGGCCGCCGATCGCGGTCATCATGTCCGGGGAGGCCTGCACCGCCGTCCGCTGCATCTGGTGCAGCACCCCGCGGATGCCGCCGAGCTCCTCACCACCCCCGGCTCGACCGGGACCGCCGTGCACGAGCACCGGCAGCGGACTCCCGTGCCCGGTCGACTCGGCCGCGTCGTCGCGGTCCAGGACCAGCACCCGACCGTGCCACGGAGCCAGGCCCAGGGTGACCGCGCGGGCGATCTGGGGGTCGTGGGTGACCAGCGACGCCACCAGGCTGCCCTTGCCTCGGGCGGCCAACGCGATCGCCTCGTCGGTGGTGGCATACGACAGCACGGTGCTGACCGGTCCGAACGGCTCCACGTCGTGCGGCTCAGTGGCGCCCGGCCGGGCACGCAGCAGCACCGGGGAGAGGAACGCACCCCGCTCCGGGTCGGCCCCGACGACGTCGACGCGGTTCGGGTCGCCGTACCCGATCTCGGCGCTGTTGCGCAGTGCCTCGACCGCCTTGCGGACCTCGTCGCGTTGGGTGAGGCTCGCCAGCGGGCCCATCCGCACCGACGGGTCCGCCGGATTCCCGACGGTGATCGTGGCGAGCCGGGCGCTGATCGCCTCGGTCACGGCTCCGACCAGCGGTTCGGGGACCAGGGCCCGACGGATGGCCGTGCACTTCTGGCCCGCCTTCACGGTCATCTCGGTGACCACACCCTTGACGAAGAGGTCGAACTCCGGATCCTCGGGGGTGATGTCGAGGCCGAGGATCGAGCAGTTCAGCGAGTCCGCCTCGACTCCCAGGCGTACGCCGCGCCGCAGCACCGCCGGGTGGTTGCGCAGCACCTGGGCGGTGTGCGCCGAGCCGGTGAAGGCGACCGAGTCCTGCTCGTCGAGCTCGTCGAGCAGAGTGCCCGCGCCACCGCACACCAGCTGCAACGCACCCTCGGGGAGGATGCCGGCCTCGATGATGCGTCGTACCACCGCCTCGGTCAGGTACGCCGTCTGGCTGGCGGGCTTGACGATGCTGGGCAGTCCGGCCAGGAAGGCGGGCGCGAACTTCTCCAGCATTCCCCACACCGGGAAGTTGAAGGCGTTGATCGCGACGGCGACGCCGCGTCGGGAGGTGTAGACGTGCTGGCCCACGAACGTGCCGCCGCGCCCCAGGGTCTCGACCGAGCCGTCGAGGATGACGGTGTCGTTGGGCAGTTCCCGGGTGCCCTTGCTGGCATAGGAGAAGACGGTGCCCAGGCCCCCGTCGATGTCGATCATCGAGTCCCGTTGAGTGGCGCCGGTGCGCAGCGAGAGGGCGTAGAACTCGTCCTTGTGCTGGCCGAGGTGCTTCGCCAGCGCCTTGAGCAGGCCAGCTCGTTCGTGGAAGGTCAGCCGGCGTACGGCGGGCCCACCGACGTCGCGGCCGTGGGCGACCAGCGCCGCATGGTCGAGGCCCCGGCTGGAGACGCGGGCGATCTCCTCGCCGGTGGTGGCATCGAGCACCGGTGTGCCGTCGTCGGTCGCGCGGACCCAACGGCCCGCCACATAACTCTCCACCAGTGCGCTCACGCTGGCCCGCCCTTCCGACTGGTTCGCGCGGGCCATTGCGCGACCCGCCTTCGGTATGTCACGGTAATACAGAACGCACGGTCAGTAAATGCTTCCACGGTGTCCTGGAGGGCCCATGTCGTCGGTCGTCGCAACCGCTGAGCTCGAGGCTCAGTTCGAGGCCACGGTCGGCCGCAAGGACCGCATCGAGCCGCGGGACTGGATGCCCGAGGCCTACCGCAAGACGGTGGTGCGTCAGGTCGCGCAGCATGCGCACTCGGAGATCATCGGGATGCAGCCCGAGGGTGCCTGGATCGGGCGCGCGCCCTCGCTCAGGCGCAAGGCGATCCTGCTGGCGAAGGTCCAGGACGAGGCCGGCCACGGGCTCTACCTGTACTCCGCGACCGAGACCCTGGGCGTGTCGCGCCAGCAGTTGACCGAACTGCTGATCTCGGGCAGGCAGAAGTACTCCTCGATCTTCAACTACCCGGCACTCTCCTACGCCGACGTGGGCACCATCGGCTGGCTCGTGGACGGTGCCGCGATCTGCAACCAGGTGCCGCTGTGTCGCACCTCGTTCGGCCCCTACGGCCGGGCGATGATCCGGATCTGCAAGGAGGAGTCCTTCCACCAGCGGCAGGGCTTCGAGTTGCTGATGACGATGATGCGGGGCACCGACGAGCAGCGGGCGATGGTGCAGGAGTCGGTCGACCGGTTCTGGTGGCCGTCGCTGATGATGTTCGGTCCACCCGACGACGACTCGCCCAATACCGAGCAGTCGATGGCGTGGGGGATCAAGACGCACACCAACGACGAGCTGCGGCAGAGGTTCGTCGACATGACCGTCCCGCAGGCCGAGGCGCTCGGCGTCACGCTCCCCGACCCCGACCTGGTCTGGAACGAGGAGCGCGGCGCGCACGACTTCGGGCAGCCCGACTGGGACGAGTTCTGGGCCGTGGTCAAGGGCAACGGCCCCTGCAACGCACAGCGGATCGCGCACCGCACGAAGACGTGGGAGGAGGGCGCCTGGGTGCGGGAGGCGGCGCTCGCGTTCGCAGACCCCGACACACCCTCGCCCGGCGACGCGGACCCCGCAACGACGGAGGGTCGACATGAGTGAGCGGGTGCGGGCCGAGTGGCCCCTGTACGAGGTGTTCGTGCGCGGCAAGCGCGGCCTCAACCACGTGCACGTCGGATCGCTGCATGCGGCCGACGACGAGATGGCGCTGCGCCACGCCCGTGACGTCTACACCCGCCGCAACGAGGGCGTGAGCCTCTGGGTGGTGCGCTCCGACGCGATCACCGCGTCGAGCCCGGACGAGAAGGATCCCCTCTTCGCGCCCAGCGGCGACAAGGTCTACCGGCACCCCACGTTCTATGACCTCCCCGACGACGTGCCGCACATGTAGGGCGGAGGAACCAGATGGCCGAGGTGCACACCCCGAAGCCCGACGAACACGACAACGTGTACGCCGGGCTGCTGGCCAACGACGCCCACTGGGCCTTCGGGACCCGCCCCGAGGATCTGCGCAGCGAGGACCCGTTGGCCGGTGTCGACACGACGGTCCCCGACGGTGTCGACCCGACCGCACTCGCGGCGTACTGCCTGATGCTCGGCGACGACGCCCTGGTCCTCTCCCATCGACTGTCCGAGTGGTGCAGCCGGGCGCCGGACCTCGAGGAGGACATCGCGCTGACCAACATCGCGCTCGATCTGTTGGGTCAGGCCCGGCTGCTGCTCGTCCGAGCCGCGGCTGCGGACCCGGCGGAGGTCCCGATCCTGCCGGAGGGGTCGCCGGTGCCCGACGAGGACCGGTTGGCGTTCTTCCGCGACGACTCTCAGTTCCGCAACGTGCGGCTCGTGGAGGCCCCGAACGGTGACTTCGCCGAGACGATCACCCGGCTCCTGCTTTTCAGCACCTGGCGGCTGGCGCTGTTCCAGCGGCTGTTGAGGAGTCGGGACGCGGTGCTTGCCGCGGTGGCGGCGAAGGGGGTCAAGGAGCTGACCTACCACCGGGACTTCGCCGGCCGCTGGTTCCTGACCCTGGCCCGTGGCACCACCGAGTCGCGGCGCCGCCTGCTCGCCGGACTGGACGCGCTCTGGCCGTGGTGGGCCGAACTCTTCGAGACTCACCAGGTGGAGCGGAGCCTGGCGCAGGCCGGTGTCGGCGTCGACCCGGCCAGCCTCGCCGCCGAGGTGGAGGCGGTGCTCGCGGAGGTGTTCGTGGCCAGTGGTGTCGACCGCCCCAGCACCCGACCCGGCATCGAGGGCAGGACGGGCCGGGACGGCCGCCACACCGAAGCCCTGAGCCGGATGCTCGCCGAGATGCAGGTCGTGGCCCGCGCCCATCCGCGAGGTCGGTGGTGACTGCCGTGATCGACGCATCGACCGACCCCGATGCCAACGTCGAACGCGCCTGGGCGGCCGCGTCGACGGTGGTCGACCCCGAACTGCCGATGCTGACCCTGGTCGACCTGGGTGTGCTGCGCGAGATCAGCATCGAGGGCGACGGGGCGGTGGTCGCCGCGATCACCCCGACGTACACGGGCTGTCCGGCGATGGCGACCATGCGTGACGATCTGATCCGGGCGCTGCGCGCCGCCGGATTCGGCGACGTGCGGATCCGGGTCGCCCTGGATCCCGCCTGGACCACCGACTGGATCACCCCGGCCGGACGGGCGGCGCTGGCCGAGGCCGGGATCTCCCCGCCGGGCCGGGTCAGGGCGGGCTCGGGCTCGACGGGCTCGACGGGCTCGACGGGCTCGACGGGCTCGACCGGAGAGCAGCCTCGCCCCGTGCCGCTGCAACTCACCCCGACTCGTCGTGCCGTGCAGTGCCCCCGCTGCGGCGCCGATGACGTGGAGCTCAGTTCGGAGTTCGGGTCCACCGCCTGCAAGGCGATGTACCGCTGCCGGACCTGCCTGGAGCCCTTCGACCATCTGAAGGAGATCTGAGGTGACCACCACGGCGGGCCTGGCGTCCAGGACGACCTTCCACACACTGACGGTGGCCGCGGTCGAGCCGCTCACCGACGACTCGGTCGCGATCACCCTCGCGGTGCCGGCCGAGCTGCGGGAGGTGTTCGACTTCGCCGCCGGACAGTGGCTGACGCTGCGGCGCACCATCGCCGGCGTCGAGCACCGGCGCACCTACTCCCTCTGTTCTCCCGCGGGCAGCGCGCCGCGGATCGGGGTCCGTGAGATCCCCGACGGCCTCTTCTCGTCCTGGCTGGTGAGGGCGGTGCGGCCGGGGGACCGGATCGACGTGCTCGGGCCGAGCGGCAACTTCCGGGCCGACCCGGCCGAGGGGGGTCGCCACCTGTGCATCGCCGCAGGCTCGGGGATCACGCCGATCCTCTCGATCGCCACGACTCTGCTCGACCACCCGGCGGCGCAGGTGACGCTCCTCTACGGCAACCGCACCACCAACTCGGTGATGTTCGCCGAGGAGCTGGCTGACCTGAAGAACCTCCACCCCGACCGGTTCAACCTGATCCACGTCCTGTCCCGTGAGCCTCGCGATGTCGACCTCTTCTCCGGAAGGCTCGACGCCGCTCGACTCCACGCCCTGCTCACCCGCATCATCCCGCTCCAGGACATGGACCACGTCTGGCTCTGCGGACCTGTCGGCATGCTCACCGACGCCCGAGCGGTGCTGGCGGAGTTGGGCATCCCCGCGGAGCGGGTGCATGTGGAGCTGTTCTACGTCGATGAGCCGCCTCCTGAGCGCAGGCACCCCGAGCGGGTCGTCGACGGGGTCACCAGCAAGGTCACGCTCGTCCTCGACGGTCGGTCGACGACCAGCGCGCTGGCGCGGGACACTCCGATCCTCGACGCCGCCCAGTTGGTGCGCTCCGACCTCCCCTTCGCCTGCAAGGGCGGGGTCTGCGGGACCTGCCGCGCCACGTTGCGGCACGGTGAGGTCGAGATGGTGCGCAACTATGCCCTCGAGCCGGACGAGGTGGCCGCGAACTTCATCCTGACCTGTCAGAGCTTCCCGGTCAGTGACGAGCTCACCGTCGACTTCGACGCCTGAACGGACGTCTCCGGACCGGTCACCCCCGTCGGGCGAGTACGACGAAGTCGTGCAGCACGTGCGGGTGTCCGTCGGCATCGGCCAGAGTGCGGCGGTGCTCCTCCACGGTGTCGACGGTCCACCCTCCTCGGGCCAGCTGGGCGGCGACCGCCGCCGCCGAGGACTCCGCCTCCGCGGGAGGGTGATCGCCCGGCCCTTCCGGTGCGTCGTGGGGATGCCGGTGGCCGACGATCAGCAGCGTGCCGCCCGGAGCCACCCAGGAGCCGATCCGGTCGTAGAACTCACCGGGGGGCAGCGAACTGTGGGCGTAGTGGGTGCTGACCAGATCGAAGGTGGTGCCCGGCTGCCAGGTGGTCAGATCCGCCTCGACCCAGCGCACCGACACGGCCGCCGAGTCTGCGCGCACGCCAGCCTGGCGCAGCGCCGCCGGCGAGATGTCCACGCCGGTGACCTGCCACCCCTGCTCGGCGAGCCAGATCGCCTCAGCCCCGGTCCCGCACCCGGCGTCGAGGGCGGTGCCGGGTGTCAGCCCGCGCGTCTTGCGGGCCAGATAGGGGTGCGCCGGGTTGGAGTGAACGGCCTCGTTGTCGTCGCTGTGCCAGTGGCGCTCCCAGAAGTCCCGGTCGAACTCCTCATTCATGAGGCCGCCCTGATCTGGGTGACCGCCTTCTCGGCGTCGGCCATCACCAGGTCCGCGTTGATGTGGGCGGCGGCGCGGGCCCCGTCGGCGGCCGCTGCGCCGACCTGGGCGGACAGGTCGGCTGCGTTGCCGGCCACCCAGACGCCGGGCACCTGAGTCCGCCCGGTCGGGTCGGACTCGATGAACGAGCCCATCGGGTGCGGGCTCGGCTCGATGCCGATCCCCGCGAACAGGTCGGCGCGGGCGACCATCCGTGGTGCCACAACGACGGCGTCCATGTCCACCACGCGGCCATCGTCGAGCTGTACGCCGACCGGGTGGCCATCGCCGACCTCGGTGACGCCGCCGGTGACGACCTCGATGCCGACGGCGTCCAGCTTGAGGGTGTCCTCGGGTTCGACCGCGACGTCGCCGACGAAGAACAGCACGTGCTGGCTCCATTGCCGGAAGAGCAGCGCCTGGTGCACCGACATCGGCCCACTGGCGAGGACACCGATCCGTTGGTCGCGGACCTCCCAGCCGTGGCAGTAGGGGCAGTGCAGGACGGATCGTCCCCAGCGCTCGCGCAGCCCGGGCACCTCGGGCAGTTCATCCACCAGGCCGGTGGCGATCAGCAGCCGGCGGGCCGACAGTTCGGCGCCGTCGGACAGGGTGACCGTGAACCCGTCCGCGGCGCCGGCCACCTGAGTCGCCACCCCGTCGCGGACCTGGCCGCCGTACGACGTGACCTCACTGCGACCGCGCACCAGCAGTTCCCGCGGGTCCATCCCCTCATGACCCAACAGCCCGTGCACCCCGTCGGCCGGCGCGTTGCGGGGCGCCCCACCGTCGATCACCGTCACCGTGCGTCGAGCCCGGGCCAGCATCAACGCCGCGCTCAGCCCCGCGGCTCCTCCACCCACCACGATCACATCTCGACGTTCGTCCATGGTTCCTCCCCGCACAGTCAACGTGGCGACCGGTATGCCGCCACCCGACCGATGGTGCCGACTCCCGGGCCGATCGGCAAACATTCTTGCCAAATGGCAAACTTGGTCCATGGACGAGACGACGGACCGGACCCTCGACGCGGTGGGGCCACGGCTGAAGCGGCTACGTCAGCGACGCGAGGTGACCCTGACCGAGCTCGCCGCCGAGACCGGGATCTCGGCGAGCACCCTGTCCCGGTTGGAGGCGGGCCTGAGGCGCCCGACCCTGGAGCAGCTCCTGCCGTTGGCGCGCGCCCACGGCGTCACCCTGGACGAGCTCGTCGACGCACCACCTACGGGCGACCCGCGGATCAATCTGCGCCCGATCGCCTGCGAGGGGGGCGCCACGGTGCTCCCGCTCACCCGAAGGCCAGGCGGGATCCAGGCGTACAAGTTCGTCCTCCCCGCCGGCGACGACGACGCCGAGCCGGATCCACGCACCCACGAGGGCTACGACTGGGTGTATGTGCTCAACGGCCGGCTGCGGCTGGTCCTCGGCGAGCACGACCTGATCCTCGAGCCGGGCGAGGCGGCGGAGTTCGACACCCGTACGCCGCACTGGTTCGCGGCCACCTCCTCCGGGCCGGTGGAGTACCTGAGCCTGATCGGCAAGCAGGGCGAGCGTGCCCATCTTCGTGCCGCGCCCCGGCGGGGCACGGCCGACAACGGGCACTGAGGGTCCGGTGGAGGCGGCTTTCCCGTACGTTCCGCACCGAAAAGGGCTTGGGATGGTGCTGAACGTACGGGAATCGGGGTTGGGTGGGGCGAGGTCAGCGACGGTTGAGCGTCTCGGCCACGGCCGACCAGGGGAGTCGCAGTGCGGAGTCCCCGGCGCCCGCAGCAAGCGTGGCCAACCCCTCCTGCAACGCGGGCCGGGTGACCGAACGGTCGATCCGATCGAGCACCAGCAACACCTGCGGCCGGCTCAATCCACCCAGCAGTTCGCGCACCGAGTCCTGCATGTCGCGCAGCGTGCGGTCGTCGTCCGGGGCGCCGGGCTCCAGCACGATGGCGGCGCCCACCGAGCGGCCCAGCCTGGCGTCGATCTTCTCGAAGGCCTCCGCGGCGGCCACGAACGGATGATCCAGCAGCGCCTGGCTGACCTCGGTGAGTGAGACCAGTTGCCCCGAGATCGAGATCACCTCGTCGTAGCGGCCCAGGAACTCCACGCTGCCGTCGGGTCGGCGTCGTGCCTTGTCCCCGGTGGCGTAGCGGCCGGGATAGCGATCCCAGTGGTACGCCGTCGGGTCGGGTCCGCTGGTCTCCACGGCGCGCATGGTGCCGGCCCAGGGGTGTCGCAGCACCCACTCACCGGCCTCGCCATCACGCACCTCGTTGCCCTCGGGATCCAGCAGGGCGACACCCGGGCGGGGGAGACCGGTGGGTTCGGGGAGGTCGTAGCTCACCAGCCCGCCCAGCTCCATCTGGCCCCACCCGTCGGCGAGCACCGCTGCCTCACCCAGGAGTTCGCGCAACCAGTCACGCAGCCGTGGATCCAGCGGCTCACCCAGGGTCACCATCCGTTGCAGTGAGGTGATGTCGTGGTCAGCCACCAGCGACCAGGCGCGGAGCGCGGCAACGACGGAGGGCGAGGTCAGGACCGAGGAGACGGCGTACCGCTCCACGATCTGCCACGCCCGCGACGGGTCCGGGAAGTCGAGGGTGCCCTCGTACATCACCGCCGTGCGCCCGCTGAGCAGCGGACCGAGGATCCCGTAGAACTGACCGCCCGGCCAGGAGATCTCCGCAGCGCACCACGAGATCTCCTCGGGGTTCGGCGACATCACGTGCCGGTGGTTGGCGATCGTCGCCGCAGCGATGTTGGCCGAGCCGAGGTGGATGGCGACCGGCTGGCCGCCCCGGTTGGCGAGATAGACCGCGTACGCCGGGTGGTCGGCGGGGAGGGACTCCGCGGTGTCGTCGGTGCCGGCCAGGTCGTGGTACCAGCGATCGCCCTCGAACCACTCCACCTCGATGCCGGCGCGTCGGATGACCACCGTGTGCTCGATGCTGTCGACCGCCTCCATGGCGTCGTCGGCGCGGGACTTGAGCGGGAGGATGGTGCCGCGGCGCCAGCCGCCGTCCTGGGTGACCAGCAGCGTGGGCCCGAAGTCAGCGAGTCGCGCCGACAGCGACTCCACGGGCAGCATGATCGGGATCACGGTGACCTCGGCACCGATCCGGAACGCGGCCATCAGGG
The DNA here is from genome assembly GCF_016827675.1 of Nocardioides limicola. Classification (GTDB taxonomy): domain Bacteria; phylum Actinomycetota; class Actinomycetes; order Propionibacteriales; family Nocardioidaceae; genus Nocardioides; species Nocardioides limicola. The sequence continues at coordinate 124,080 of NZ_JAERJA010000006.1, forward strand.
TCGCCACCGACTCGGGCAGCCACCCGACGTGCAGCGCGATCCGGTCGCCCCGGACGATGCCGAGCTCACGCAGACCGGCGGCGACCCGGCACGATTCGCGATGAAGTTCCCGATAGGTCCACGATCGGCGATCGCCCGGCTCGCCCTCCCAGTGGAACGCGACCCGGTCGCCCATCAGTGGCAGGTGTCGATCGGTGCAGTTGGCGGCGAGGTTGAGCTCCCCGCCGACGAACCAGTCGTGGAACGGGGGGTTCTCGGCGAAGAGCGTGTGGAACGGCGTCGTCCAGGTGAGCTGGTCGGCCTCGGCGCGCCAGTCCTCGATGGCGTCGTGGGGGCTGCTGGCTTCAGGCATTGCCGAGCGTCCTTCCGACCGCGGTGGCCGTGCGCTTGAGCTGGTTGAGCGCCTGCTCGGCCCGTTCGGGCTGGTGCGCGGGGAAGGATGCGGCCAGGGCTGCGCGGGCCTCGCCGTGCGAGTCGATGACCGCGACGGCGGCCTCGATGACCGGGGCCGGGCCGTCGTCGGTGATCAGCGAGTCGGTGCCGCGCCACTGGGCACGCAGTCTGTCGGGAGACTCGGGGACCGGACCGGCATGGGTGTCGAGGCAGCGCTGCCAGGAGGCATCGTCGGAGCGGGCGATCAGGAGTCGTCCCGCCGCCGTGTCGAGCGCGTTCGCCAGCCGGTGGCTCTCCCGGTAGGGCCCGCCGTCGCGGCCGTCCACGCGGTCGACGTACACGACGCTCTCGCGAACCACGAGCGCCACCGTGACCGTCGCGTCCAGCGCGTCGCGGAGATCGATGAGGTAGGGGGCCAGGGCGGAGAGGACCGGCAGTCGGCCCAGGTAGCGCTGCGAGAGCCGCACCACCTCGGGTCCGAGGCTGTAGCGAGAGGTGCGCGAGTCCTGGTGGACGATCTGCGCCTGCACCAGGGAGCGCAAGAGTCGGTGTGCGGTGGGCACGGCCAGGCCGGACCGCTCCGCGAGGTCGGTCAGTTGCTGGTACGCCGGCCCGTCGCTGAGCAGGTCCAGCAGCAGCACCGCGTTGCGCACGGTGCCGAGGGTCCCCCGCGCGGCTGTCGACTGGCCATCGGCTGCTTCGGACATGAGCGCCGCAACCCCCTTTCGGATATCAGGAGGCCCAACCTATCAGTGAAGTTGGCTTCGGGTGGGCGAAAGAATCTTCCAGCAAAAGCATTGCACTTCCACATACTGAAATTGTAAGGTGCGTCACACGGTGTCCGTCTGGGCCACCGAGGAAGGAAGAAGCCGGGTGCTGACCAGGGCCTATCAGTTCGACCTGAACTCGAGCGGTGTCGCGGCGGGCGAGCCACTGCTGGACGTGTCGGGCGTGTCACTGCGATTCGGTGGCATCAGGGCGCTCTCCGACGTCTCGTTCCGGATGCGGCAGGGCGACATCCATGCGGTGATCGGACCCAACGGCGCGGGCAAGTCGAGCATGCTCAACTGCGTGAGTGGGCTCTACCGGCCCCAGGAGGGCCGGATCCAGCTGCACACGGTGCGCGACGGCGAGGTGGGCAGCACCGACCTGGTGACCCGCAAGCCGCACCAGATCGCCCGGCTCGGTGTGGCCCGGTCCTTCCAGAACATCGAGCTCTTCGGCCACCTCTCCGTGCTGGAGAACCTGATGCTCGGCCGGCACATCCACATGAAGCACCGGGTGCTGGCCGGGATGGTCTGGTTCGGCCCGGCCCGGCGGCAGGAGTTCGCCCACCGCGAGTTCGTCGAGGAGGTCATCGACCTGCTGCAGCTGCAGGCGCATCGACATGCGCCGGTGGGGGCGCTGGCCTACGGCATCCAGAAGCGGGTCGAGTTCGGACGCGCCCTCTGCATCGAGCCCTCGCTGCTGCTCCTCGACGAGCCGATGGCCGGCATGAACGCCGAGGAGAAGGAGGACATGGCCCGTTTCGTCCTCGACGTCAACGAGCTGAGGGGCGTGTCCGTGCTCATCATCGAGCACGACATGTCCGTGATCATGGACATCTCCAGCCACATCACCGTGCTCGACTTCGGGAAGGTGATCGGCGACGGCACCCCGACCGAGATCGCCCAGAACGACGACGTGATCCGCGCCTACCTGGGGGACGACGAGTGAACGCGCCGTACGAGACCACCTTCCCGCGCCTGCTGGACAAGCAGGTCGCCGCCAATCCCACCCGGATCGCGATGCAGGAGAAGCGCTACGGCATCTGGCTGCCGATCACCTGGGAGCAGTACGCCGACCAGGTACGCGCGACCGCGCACGGCCTGGCCTCGCTGGGGGTGCGGCGCGGTGACATCGTCGCCGTACTGGGCGACAACCGGCCCGAGTGGATCGTCACCGAACTGGCTGCCCAGTCGATCGGCGCCGCGGTGGTGGGCATCTACCCGACCAGCCTCGACGACGAGATCGTCCACATCCTGCAGATGAGCAGCGCCGACGTCGTGGTGGCCGAGGACCAGGAACAGGTCGACAAGCTGATCAAGGTCCGGGACCAGCTCGACCGGCAGCCGACGGTGGTCTACTACGACCCGCACGGTCTGGAGACCTACCACCACGACTGGCTGATGGAGTTCGTCGACCTCGAGCGTCGCGGCCGGGCCTGGGGTCAGGACAAGCCCTCGTGGTACGACGAGCAGGTCGCCGCGGGTCATCACGACGACGTGGCCGTGGTCTGCACCACCTCGGGCACCACCTCGCTGCCCAAGCTGGCCAGGCTCAGTCACGCCAACCTGCTGACGATGGCGACCCACCTGACCGAACTCGACGTCCTGGGGCCCAAGGACCGGTTCGTCTCGTTCCTGCCGCTGGCCTGGATCGGTGAGCAGATGACCGCGGTGGCCTGCGGCCTGCTGCGCGGACTCACGCTCTCCTTCCCCGAGTCGGCCGAGACCCAGCGCCTCGACCTGCGCGAGATCGGTCCGAGCGTGATGTTCAGCCCGCCACGGATCTGGGAGTCGATGCTCTCCGACGTCCAGGTGCGGATCGACGAGGCGGGCTGGCTCAAGCGCAAGGTCTTCGGCCTCGGCTACGGGATCGGCGACCGGATGGCCGAGCGTCGGGTCAACGGCAAGTCGTCGGGCGTGCTCGGGGCCCTGCTGCTGTTCATCGCCAACGTGATCGCACTGCGCCCGGTGCGGGACCAGCTCGGTCTCACCCGGATCCGCTACGCCTACACCGGCGGCGCCCCGCTGAGCCCTGACGTGTTCCGGTTCTTCCACGCGATCGGGGTCAACCTCAAGCAGATCTATGGCCAGACCGAGATCTGTGGGATCGCGGTGCTGCACCACAACGACGACGTCCGGTTCCACACCGTCGGGGTGCCGCTGGCCGGCACCGAGCTGAGGATCGCCGACGACGGGGAGATCCTGCTCCGCTCGCCGTCGGTCTTCGGTGGCTACCTGAACAACGAGGCCGCCACCGCCGAGGCGAAGACCGACGACGGGTGGCTGCACACCGGCGACGCCGGCTACCTCGAGGACGGGCACCTGGTGGTGATCGACCGTGCCAAGGACGTGCAGACCGCGCCGGACGGCAGCCTCTTCTCCGCCGCGTTCATCGAGAACAAGATCAAGTTCTCGCCGTACGTGGAGGAGGCCGTGATCTTCGGCCGGGACGAGATCACCGCGATGGTGGTCATCGACCCCGGCACCACCGGCTCCTGGGCCGAACAGAACCGCATCGGCTACACCACCTACACGGATCTGGCCGCCAACCCGGCGGTGGGCGAACTGCTGCGCGCCGAGGTGCACCGGGCCAATCAGGACCTTCCCGAAGCCATCCGGGTCCGCCGCTTCGCCCTGCTGTTCAAGCAGCTCGACCCTGACGACGACGAGATCACCCGCACCCGCAAGGTGCGCCGCTCGGTCATCGACGAGCGGTACGCCGAGCTCATCGCCGCCCTGGAGCGCGGCGACGAGGTGGTGACCCTGACCAACACGGTGACCTATCAGGACGGCACCAGTGTGGAACGAGAGGTGACGATGCCGGTCCACGACCTGACCAGCTACCAGCCGCCCGCCAACGCCAAGCCACGACCGGTCTGGAGCAGCCGCGCATGAGTGACTTCGTGACCTTCACCCTCTACGGCCTCTCCGACGGCGCGATCCTCGCGCTCGCCGCGCTGGGCTTCGTGCTGATCTTCAAGGCGACAGGTGTGATCAACTTCGCCCAGGGCGAGTTGCTGCTGATCGGCGCCTTCACCGTCTACACGTTCTTCGTGATCTTCCAGATGCCGTTCGTGGTCGCCACCCTGCTGGGGGTGGTCGTCGCAGTGGCGCTCGGTGTGGTGGTGGAACGACTCGTGCTGCGGCCACTGGTCGGGGAGAACCCGATCAGCGTGATCATGGTGACCATCGGCCTGGCGTCGGTGCTCAAGGGCGCGGTCACCCTCTTCTTCGGCGTCCAGCCGCAGCGCCAGCCCAAGATCCTGCCCTCGGGGAGCCTGGAGTTCGCCGGGGCCCGGCTGCCGCTGGACCGCGTGTCCGCGATCGTCATCGCCGCGGTCGTGCTGCTGGCCTTCACCGTCTTCTTCCGGTACAGCCGCCACGGCATCGCAATGCGTGCGGTGGCCGACGACCAGCAGGCCTCGCTGACCGTCGGGATCTCGGTGCGCCGGGCGTTCGCGCTGGCGTGGGCGCTGGCCGCGGTGAGTGCGCTGATAGGTGGCGTGCTGCTGGGTGACATCGAAGCGGTGAGCCCCAGCCTGACCGCCTTCGGGTTGCTGGTGTTCCCGGTGGTGATCCTCGGTGGTCTCGACTCGGTCCCCGGCACCATCGTCGGCGGGCTGATCGTGGGCCTGACCAAGAACTACATCAACGGCTTCTGGGACGGCAGCTATGCCGAGGTCGGTCCCTACGTGCTGTTGCTGCTCATCCTGCTGGTGAGGCCGTACGGCCTCTTCGGCCAAACCCGGATCGAGAGGGTCTGAGCCATGGCCGCGTCATCGACTGGCACCTACTTCACCAGCTACCGCGCCGAGTCCGCCCTGCGCCGGACCAAGGCCGAATGGGCGCGGCTGGCGCTGATCGCCGGCTTCCTGCTCGCGTTGCCGAGCCTGGCGACCGGCCCGCTGCATCAGGTGCTCGAACTGCATGTGATCAACATGGTCCTGATCGTGGTGATCGGGGCTGTCGGGTTGAACATCCTGATCGGCTACACCGGCCAGATCTCCCTGGGCCACGGCGGCTTCCTGTGTGTGGGGGCCTTCACCGCCGGCGTGTTCTATCAACGCTTCGACCTGCCCGCGCCCGTCGGCATCTTCGCCGCGGTCGTCTTCACCGCCGCCCTGGGCGCCTTCTTCGGGTTGCCAGCGCTGCGACTCAAGGGTCTCTACCTGGCGATCGCCACGCTGGCCAGCCAGACGGTGATCATCTTCGTGGCCAGTCAGTGGTCCTGGCTGCACGACCAGGGCGAGACCATGAACCTCAGCCGGCTCCGGATCGGCGGGTTCGAGATCGCCGCGCGTGGGGCCGGCCACTGGCAGTGGTACTGGATCCTGCTCGTCTTCGCGGTGCTCTCGGTCTATGCGGGACGGAACCTGGTCCGGAGTTCGGTGGGGCGCTCGTTCATGGCGGTGCGCGACCAGGACATCGCCGCGGCCGCGATCGGTGTCAACGTCACCCGCGCCAAGGTCACCTCCTTCGCCGTCTCGTCAGGGTTCGCCGGTCTCGCCGGCGCGCTGTGGGCGCATTATCGCGGCAACGCGACGCCGGAGACCTTCGTGCTGGAGACCTCGATCCTCTTCGTCGCAATGGTGATCGTCGGCGGCCTGGGCAGCATCGCCGGTGCGGTGTACGGCGCCGCGTTCATGTGGATGGTCCCGGAGTTGATCACCAAGGCCCTGCTCAACGTCGGCGGTTCGGAGTGGACCAGCCGGGTCCCGCACCTGGAGATGATCTTCTTCGGCCTGCTGATCATGTTGTTCCTGATCTTCGAGCCCCGCGGGCTGGATCGCATCTGGCAGCGCACCAAGGACTACTTCCGCTTCTGGCCGTTCCGCTACTGACCCGCGGGCGGTCACCGCCACCCATCAACGCCGTTCCATCAAGAACCGTGTCCAACAGATAAGGGAGAGACACATGAAGATCCGATCCGCGGCAGCTGCGAGCCTCGCGCTGGCGCTCGCCCTGAGTGCATGCGCCCCCAGCGATGACGCCGCCGACGACGACGGCCCGATCACCGTTGGGCTGATCGCCGACCTCAGCGGAGCCACCGCCGACGTGGGTACGCCGTACCACAACGGCATGCTGGGCTACATCGACTGGCTCAATGACCAAGGCGGCATCGACGGACGCCAGATCCGGGCGCTGGCCGAGGACTACGCCTACATCCCCGACAACGCGGTGACGCTCTACGACCGGTTCATCCGGGAAGGCGCGGTGGCCATCCAGGGGTGGGGCACCGGCGACACCAACATCCTGGCCGAGCGGATCAACGACGACGAGATCCCCTTCATGTCCGCCTCCTACGACGAGACGCTGGTCGACCCGTCGACCCGGCCGTACAACTTCGTCGTCGCGCCGACGTACTCCGACCAGATGCGGGTCGCGCTCAACTGGATCGCCGAGGACGCCGGCGGCGAGGCAGGGGTCGCGGTCTTCCACCACGACTCGGCCTTCGGCCAGGCGCCCCTCGCGGACGGTGCGGCGTGGGTGGAGGAGCAGGGCCTCGACCTGAGCCTGACCAACTTCCCGATGCCCGGCGACGGCAACATGGTCGGCCTGCTGCGGCGCGCCCACAACCAGAACAAGACGTACGTCGTCATCCAGAACGTCTCCACCCCGGCCGCGAACGTCGCACGTGACCTGGCCGATCAGGGCCTGGACATGACGATCGTCTGCCTCAACTGGTGCGGCGACGAGATCTTCATCGACACCGCCGGCCCGGCCGCGGCCGAGGGGCACGTCTTCGTCCAGCCCTTCACCCCGCCGCAGGCCGACGTGCCCGGCCTGGCCGACGTCGCCGAGTACCTCGACGGCCGCGGTCAGACCCTGGAGGATGTCGGCCTGCACTACGCCCAGGGCTGGTACACCATGCACGTGATGGCCGAGGGCATCCGTCGGGCACTCGACGGTGGCTCGCTCAGCGGCGAAGCGATCAAGGAGGCCCTGGAGAGCGCACCGATCGAGACCGGCGGCGTCGTCGGCGGTGGCACCGTCTCCTTCAGCCCGGACTCTCACCGCGGCTCCTCCGGCACCGGCATCTACCGGGTCGAGAACGGCGAGATGACCGTCGTCGAGTTGGGCGTGACCCCGTAATGACCGACGTCACCACGCAGTCCGCTGGGGAGGCCACCACCGGCTCCCCAGCGGCGCTGCTGGACATCCAGGGGATCGAGGTCATCTACGACGAGGTGATCCTGGTGCTGCGGGGGCTGTCCCTCAGCGTCCCCGAGGGGAAGGTGGTCGCGCTGCTGGGATCCAACGGTGCCGGGAAGTCCACCACCCTCAAGGCGGTCTCCGGGCTGCTGACCACCGAACGGGGCGAGGTCAGCGACGGCGCGATCCTCTTCGACGGCCAGGACATCACCCACGTCGATCCCGCCAAGCGGGTCCAGTCCGGTCTGTCGCTGTGCATGGAGGGTCGCCATGTCTTCGAGCACCTCACCGTGCACGAGAACCTGATCGCGGGCGCGTACGGCAGGCGAGGTGGCGACAAGTCGGACTACGACCTGGTCTACGAGTACTTCCCGAAACTGGCCGACATGCGGGCCCGGATCGCCGGGTACCTCTCGGGCGGTGAGCAGCAGATGCTGGCCATCGGCCGGGCGCTGATGGCCAAGCCGCGGCTGTTGATGCTCGACGAGCCGAGCCTGGGCCTGGCACCGATGCTGGTGCAGGAGATCTTCGGCTACATCCGACGGCTCAACCACGAGACCGGTCTCACGGTGCTGGTCATCGAGCAGAACGCGCGGCGCGCCCTCGAGGTCGCCGACCACGGCTACATCATGGAGCAGGGCCGCGTCGTCATCGACGGTTCGGCGCAGGAGCTCGCTGAGAACCCGGACGTCAAGGAGTTCTACCTCGGCATGGGAGACGCCGGCCGGAAGAGCTATCGCGATGTGAAGCACTACCGCCGCCGCAAGCGGTGGCTGTGAGGAGCCGATGATGAACTCGGGTGAACAGTTGGCCGACAGGGTGGCCGCCTACCGGGCCCGGCAACTGCCGCGCGCGGCGGCGGTGACCCGGATGGGTCGGGCACCGGCGCTGGATCGGCGATTGCAGGCGGCCGGACTGGCCACCGCGGCGGCGACCACCGCGGATGCCTTCGAGGCGATCGGCGTGCTCAGCAAGGACGCGTTGCCCGCCCTGCAACAGGAGATCGGGTACGCCGGCATGGTCGGACCCGACGCCGACGTGGCGCGGGTGTTCGCCTCCCCGGGCCCCATCTATGAGCCGCAGCTCGCCGAGCCCGACCCGTGGCGGTTCGGGCCGGCGCTGACCGCCTGCGGCATCGGACCCGACGACCTGGTCGTCAACTGCTTCAACTACCACCTCTCGCCGGCGGGGATGATGTTCGACGAGGCGTCCCGGGGGGTCGGGGCCTCGGTGCTGCCCGCCGGCGTCGGGATGACCGAGATCCAGGCCAAGGCCGTCGCGGACCTGGGGGTCAGCGCCTACATCGGACTGCCGTCGTACCTGAAACTGCTCATCGACACCTTCGCGGAGGCCCACCCGCCGTCCGCCTGGCGGATCGACAAGGCGCTGGTCACCGCCGAGCCGCTGCCGACCGAACTGCGGGCGGTGCTGCGGGAGCGGGTGTCGACCGTGCTGATGGCCTATGGCACTGCCGAGGCCGGCCTGATCGGCTTCGAGACCGAGCCCGAGGCAGGCCTGCGGCTGGACGAAGAGGTCTATGTCGAGATCTGCGATCCCGACGACGGCAGGCCGGTTCCGGCCGGGGACCTCGGTGAGGTCGTGGTCACCCTGCTCGCCGACAACGCCTATCCGCTGGTGCGGTTCGGCACCGGGGACGTGTCGCGGTGGGTGCCCTACGGCAGCGGCGAGGTCCGGCTGGCCGGGGTGCTCGGGCGGGTCGGTGCCGCCATCAAGGTGCGCGGCATGTTCGTTCACCCGCATCAGGCCGCCTCTGTGCGCCACGGGCTGACGGACGTCGGGGTGAGCGGCGGACGCTTCGTGGTCGAGACCGACCACGGCAAGGACCGATTCGTGTTCGAAGCGTCCCTGGCCGAAGGCACCGACGAAGCAGCTGCCGTCGCGGCCGCCGAGGCACGCTGCCGGGGAGAGCTGCGGATCCGACCAGAGGTCCGGATCGTGGGTGCGGTGCCCGACGGGCCGGTACTGGTGGACCTGCGGGGGTGAGGTCAGCGGGTCACGCGTCGTAGGTGCGCACCCACAGCGTGTGCTCGGAGTCGGCCAGGCGTTGCAGTGACTCGGCCGCGAGCGGGTCGGCCGCATCCGTGACGACGTACCCGAGGTCGCCACTGGTGGAGAGGTACTGCGCGCTCACGTTGTCGCCCTGCTTCGCCAGGGACAGGTTCAGCTCCGCGACCACGCCGGGCACGTTCCGGTGCAGGACGCCGACCCTGGAACCGGACCGCAGCGGCGGTGGCTGCACCTGGGGGAGGTTCACCGACAGTTCGGTGCTGCCCTCGCGGTGGAAGGTGGCCAGCTTGCGGGAGACGAAGTGGCCGATCTCCTGCTGCGCCTCCTGGGTGGAGCCGCCCACGTGCGGGGTGAGGATCACGTTGTCGAGACCCTGCAGCACCGACTCGAACCTGTCGCCCTGGGCCTTCGGTTCGCTGGGGAAGACGTCGATCGCGGCGCCGGCGATGTGGCCGGACTCGATGTGCCGACGCAGGGCGTGATCGTCGACCACCATGCCCCGTGAGGCGTTGATGAACAGCGACCGCGGCTTCATCCGGGAGAACTGCGCCTCTCCGAACAACCCCGCGTTGCCGGCCCGGCCGTCCACGTGCAGGCTCACCACGTCCGCCTCGGCGAGCAGGTCGTTCAGGCTGGCCATCGGCTGGGCGTTGCCGTGCGAGAGCCGGTCTGCGGTGTCGTAGTAGATGACCCGCATGCCGAGCATCTCGGCCAGGGTGGACAGCTGGGTGCCGATGTTGCCGTAGCCGACGATCCCCAGCGTGCGGGCGCGCACCTCGTGGCTGCCCTGTGCTGACTTGTCCCAGACGCCCGCATGCATCCGCTGGGTCTTCTCGGGGAGCCTGCGCGCCAGCGCGATGATCTCGCCGATCACCAGCTCGACCACGCTGCGGGTGTTGGAGAAGGGCGCGTTGAAGACACCGATGCCCCGCTCGGTGGCGGCGGCCAGGTCGACCTGATTGGTGCCGATGCAGAAGCAGCCCACCGCCGCCAGGTCGGTGGCCGCGTCGAGTGCTTCGGCGGTCACGTTGGTGTTGGAGCGGATGCCGAGCAGGGTCACCCCGGGCAGCCGCTCGATGAGCTCGGCCTGCGACAAGGAGCCGGCGAGCAGCTCGACGTCGTACCCGTGACGCTGGAGGTTCTCGACGGCGACGGGATGGATGTTCTCGGTCAGCAGCGCCTTCACCACAGTGAGCCTACGGCCTGGACGCGGTGTCTGGGCGTCAGGGCGTCCCGAGTGCCTGCGTTGGCCCGGCTACGGCATGATCGAGGACGTGCGTCCCGAACTCCCTGGCCTGGTCGGCCTCCCCGCGATCGAGCACCCGGAACTGCTGGCGGCACCGGTCGCCGATGCGTTGGCGGGCTGGCCCCAGCGGGACCAGGTCACCGTGGTGGAGATCGACCCGGCGATCGCGGACACCGCCGCCCTGGTCGACGCCTACGACCTCGACATCACCGCCTCGGTCAACTGCGTGCTGGTCGCCGGCAGCCGCGCCGGTGACGAGCGCGTCGCGGCCTGCCTGATCCCCGCGCACACCCGGGCCGACGTGAACCGGGTCGTGCGACGTCTCCTCGACGTGCGCAAGTGCTCCTTCCTGCCTCAGGAGCGGGCGGTCGCCGAATCCGGGATGGAGTACGGCGGCATCACCGCCCTGGGCCTTCCGGCGCACTGGCGGGTGCTGGTCGATGGGCGGGTGCAGTCGGTCGAGGCTGCCGTGATCGGCTCCGGCGTACGTCGCTCCAAACTGGTGATCGCCGGCCGGGTGCTGGCCCAGTGGCCGGGTGCGGAGGTCATTGACGGTCTGGGAGTCGAGTGATCACCTGATCTGGCCGCGGATCTCGCCGCCCGGATACTGCGAGGTGTGCACGTTGACGTAGGCGTTGCCCGCCTCGAGGTGCTCGATCAGGTCGCTGAGGTCGTGACCGGCCAGCGGGCCGACCAGGTTGGCGGAGGTGATCACTCCGGTGGCGAGTACGCCGTTGCTGCGACCGGGGATGGGCTGTGCCGGTGACGACGCGGGATACAGCCAGGCCACCACGGGCCCGTTGACGCCGGCCGGGGCCAGATGGATGTGGGCCTGGGTGACGTTCTCGATGTTGGCGACGATGAGCCGGTAGCTCAACTCGGTCCCATCGGCGTTGAGCCGGAAGGTGGTCTGGCCGGTGGCTCGGGTGTCCACGGGCGCGACCTCCTCGCCGCCGGACAGGTGAGCGGTGTAGTGGCCGGGCGACGCGCTGGCGGCCCCAGTGAGGCTGAGACCCAGCACGAGCAGCACTGCGAAGAAGAAGCGGGGAATGGAAGTGAGCATGGCGTCCTCCTGACACCGGGGTTGGTTCGGACCCGCGGGCCCGATGGCTGCGCCCCCGCCTGTCACACTCCACCTGCCAAGAACGTCTGTCAACCGCGGGTGCGACGCCGCGGCCCGGGCGGAGACAGCCCTGCGCTCCACCCCCCAGCGCACTCGCGTACGCCGCACGCGAGAACGGGTCGCGTGTCAAGGACAGCCGCTGACAGCATGGCCCGATGCCGCAGCTGCCACCCCTGTACGACGACCTGTCCTTCCTCGCGCCGCTCTCCCAGGAACGCGCCGATCGGTTGGTGCGGTTCATCAGCGGCACCCCGACGATCGTCGACGTCGGCTGCGGCTGGGCCGAGTTGCTCCTACAGGCGGTTGCGGCCAGTCCGCACGCCCGGGGTGTCGGGCTGGACCTGAAGGGCGACGCGATCCGGGAGGGTCGCGCCCGCGCCGAAGCGCGCGGGCTCGGTGACCGGGTCAGCCTGGAGGCCGTCGACGCCCGCTCGGCGGAGTTGCCGGCCGACGTGTCGGCGGCGGTCTGCATCGGCGCCAGCCAGATCTGGGCCGACCCGGAGGCGGACCCGGGGCCCCTCGACTACCGGACCGCACTCTCCGCGCTGCGCGGCATGCTGCCGCGAGGTGGGCGCCTGGTCTACGGCGAGGCCATCTGGTCACAACCACCCACCGACGCCGCGGCGGCACCGCTGTCGGGACGCCTGGACGAGTTCGTGACGCTGCCGGCCCTGGTCGAGCTCGCCGTCGAGGCGGCCTTCCAGCCGGTGCTCGTCGGCGAGGCCACCCTGGACGAGTGGGATGTCTTCGAGTCCGGGTTCTGCGCCGGTCATGCGCGATGGCTCGCCCAGAACCCGCCCGACCACCCCGACGCCGCCGCAGTCAGGGAGCGCCTCGCCGCGCAGCGCGCGGGCTATCTCAGCGGCTACCGCGGTGTGCTCGGCTTCGGGTACCTGGGCCTGCTGGCCGTCTGAACGCCACCGGCCAGCTCACCCGCCGCGCCAGGATCAGTGGTCCTTGGCTCGGCGCTGTCGCAGTGCGGCGCGCGTGCGCGTGCGGTTGTCCAGGTAGGCCTTGGCCAACGTGGCGCCGAGCCCGACGAAGAGCCCCACCGCGAGCAGTGCGTAGAGCATCGTGAACACCTTGCCGATCGCCGTCTGCGGTGCCAGGTCGCCGTACCCGATGGTGAGCCCGGTGACCACCGAGAAGTAGGCGCTGTCCAGCGGTGACCAGCCTTCCACCAGGACGTAGAAGAGCGTGGCGCTGGCCACCAGGGCCGCGAGGGTGAGCGCCAACCCACGGAAGGCGTGGTCGGCCCAGGCGGTGCGGAACGCGCCGAGCACCCTGCGCACCATCAGCACCAGACCGATCATGTCGGCGATCGTAGTCGGCGGACGCCTCACTCGTCCCAGGACAGGAACTGGCGGCCGAGCGAGGCCGACACCTCCGCAACGCGGTCGATGAGCTGGTCGGCCTCCGCGTCGATCAGTCCGGACCGCCAGGCGAGCATCAGTTCGACGAAACCCCCGATGCCCAGCACGACGCTGATCCGCAGCGCGAGTGCGTCGATGCCGGGGCGCAGATAGGGCCCGGCCAGGCCGATCGTCAGATCGGTGGCCAACTGCACGGTGTCGCGACGACGCTGCTCGAGCACCGCGCTGCCCGCGTGGTCGCCGAAGATGATCTGCGCCCGAGCGGGTTCGTCGGCGATGTGATGGACCACCGCGACCAGAGCCGCCCGCAACTGCTCCAACGGTCCACGGGCGGCCACGGGTTCGATCGCCTCGAGCAGCATCGCGAGGGTCTCGTCGCGCATCTGGTCCCAGAGGGTCACCAGCAGGGCGTCGCGGTCGGTGAAGTTCTCGTAGAAGTACCGATCGGTGAGCCGGGCCCGGGCACACACGCCACGCATCGTCACCGAGGCCCAGCCCTGTTCCTGCCAGATCGCCAGGGCCGCCTCCACCAGCGCTTCGCGTCGCTCGGCACGCCGCTCGTCGGCGCTCTTGCCGCCGTAGCGTCGGGGGGTGACTCGGGCTCCTTCCACCGGAACATCTTGACGGCAGATGCCCTCAGAGTGCAATCTGAGGGCATGTGCCAGCAGAAGGATGGGTCGACCAGAGCCTCGCTACGGAGCCACGCTCTGGCCACCCTCACCTCCCTCACTCTGCGACCGTTGACCACCGTCATCCCCGCCAACCGGCACGGGGTCTGGTTCGCCCGGCGGCTGGTCGCCACCAGCCTCGCCGCCCTGGGCCCGGGCCTTCGCGGCAGCCGGATCGTCCAGGTGGACCGGTCCACCCCCCAGGGTCCGTCGCTGCGGGGGGAGTGGGTGCGCGGACCGCAGGCCCGGCGCGAGGACGCGGTGATCCTCTACGTCCACGGCAGCGGCTACACCCTCTGCTCGGCGCGCACCCACCGCGGCATCACCACCCGATTGTCGCGGGCCACCGGGCTCCCGGTCTTCGCCTGCGACTACCGGTTGGCGCCCACCCACCGCTTTCCCAGCGCCGCCGACGACGTACGCGCCGCCTACGAATGGCTGGTCGCCGAAGGGCACGACCCCGCCAGGATCGTGGTGGCGGGGGACTCCGCCGGCGGACACCTCGCCCTCGACCTGACGTTGCAACTGCTGCGCGAAGGCTCGCCACCCCCCGCCGCGCTGGCGCTCTTCTCCCCGGTGCTGGACCTGTCGATGGCCCTGGCCGCCGCCCGGGAGCGAGTACGCCGTGACCCGATGATCTCCGCCGCCAGGGCGGCCCGACTCATCGACCTCTACCTGGCTGACGAGGATCCGACCACGCCCCGGGTGACGTTCACCTTCGACGATGTCGAGGGATTCCCCGCCACCCTGGTGCAAGCCGGTGCCCGCGAGATGCTCGCGGCCGACGCCTACGAGCTGGCCACCGTGATCAATCGGGGCGGCGGCCGTTGCACGTTGGAGGTCTGGCCGGGCCAGATGCACGTCTTCCAGGCACTCACCCGCGTGGTCCCCGAGGCCGAGGCGGCGCTGCGGCAGGCGGCCGACTTCGTGGTCAGCGAGCTGGCGGCGTCCGAGCTGCGGAGGTCCCTGACCCTGGTGGAGGGAGCATGAGCCGCCGGCGCAGCGTCGGCGCCGACGCGGTGGTCACCGGGGCCGGCAGCGGCATCGGCCGGGCGTTCGCGGTCGAGCTGGCCCGCCGGGGCGGGCGGGTGGTCTGTGCGGATCTGAATGAGTCCACCGCCAAGGAGACCGTGGTCCGGATCGAACGGGCCGGTGGCGCTGCGATCGCGGTCGGCTGTGACGTGGCGGCCGAGGAGGACGTCGCCGAACTGGCCATGACCTCCTCGGACTGGTTCGGCCGGCCGCCGGACCTGGTCGTCAACAATGCCGGGATCGGGGCAGGCGGACGCGTCGTGGGTGAGGCGCCGCTGAGTGACTGGCAGCGGACCATCGACGTCAACCTGTGGGGCGTCATCCACGGCTGCCACACATTCGTGCCGGGGCTGCGGGAGCGTGGCCACGGCGGGGTCATCAATGTCGCCTCGGCTGCGGGCTTCACCGCGGCACCGCGGATGGCCGCCTACAACGTGAGCAAGGCGGGCGTGGTCAGCCTCTCCGAGACACTGGCCGCGGAGCTGTCCGGCACCGGGGTCGCGGTCACGGTGCTGTGCCCGACCTTCGTCCGGACCAACATCTTCGGCGGCGAACTGATCGACCCGGCCGCCGCCCGGATGGCCCGAGGCATCGCCAGCGTGGCCGGCTTCTCCGCCGAACGGGTGGTCCGGGCCACCCTCAACGCCCACGACCGAGGCCGGCTGTACGTGCTGCCGCAACTCGACGCCAAGGCGCTGTGGCGACTCAAGCGACTGGCGCCCGGCGTCTATGCCCGAGGAGCGGGCCTGCTCGGCCGCCTCCTGCCGACCGATGACTGACCCCTGGCTGACCCCTGCCGACCACTGGCCGACCACTCATCAACTCTGGAGGACCCGATGGCGTTCGACTTCGACGAGATGCTGCAGACCGTCAAGGACAAGCAGTGGTCGCTGGCCGACATCGACTGGGATGCCCCGGGCGCGGAGACGATGACCGACGAACTGCGCATCAAGATGCAGCCCTTCCTGGCCGACCTGGTCTGGATCGAGCACGTCGGTGCCCGCGGCTTCGCCTCGTTGGCCACCAAGGCGCCCACCCCGGTGATCCGGGAGATCTACGAGTACTTCCACGCCGAGGAGCAGAAGCACGCGAACGCCGAGCTCGCCCTGATGAAGCGCTGGGGGATGCTCGACGCCGAGGGCAACGTCCCCGAACCCAACATCAACGTGAAGCTGGCGATCAGAACGCTCGACACCTTCGGCGACACACTGCCGCTCAGCGGGTTGGCCACCTTGATCCCGCTGCTGGAGTGTGCGCTCGACGGGGCGCTGGTGAAGTTCCTCCTCGACGAGGTCGAGGACCCGGTCTGTCATGAGGTGTTCCGGCACATCAACTCCGATGAGGCCCGGCACATCGCGGTCGACTTCCAGGTGTTGGAGCTGATCGGCGCCGGGCCGCTGGTGAAGCTGCTCATCGAGTCGGCCAGCAACCTCAAACCCCAGGTCGTTCTCGGCCTGATCGTGGTCTTCGTGCCGCTGATCAACAAGATGCGCGACAACATCGTGGCGATGGGGCTGTCCGAGCAGAAGCTCTACAGCGCGGTCAAGCGGTTCAAGACGATCGGGTCGCGCGGTGAGTTCACCGGCCGGATCCCGGCGTACCACGTGCTGAAGGCGCAGGCGGGGATGGTGATCGACCGCAGCCACCCCTACCACCGACTCCTCGCCGACCCGCTGGTGAAGGTCACCGGCCTCATCCCTGCCCGGCTTCTCGGCAAGCCGCAGTCGTGGACCGAGGAGATCACCCACGAGCCGGTGGCCTCGTGAACGCGGACTGGGCGGCCGCCTTCGCCGGCGACGTGTGGCTCGGTGACACCTGGTGTGGCCGGGACTTCCGGGGGCGCCGGGTGGCCGTCATCGCCAGTGGCGCGGACGCCACGTGGGCGGTGCCCAAAGTGGTCGCCACCGCCGCCCGCACCAAGGTCTTCCTCGAGGACCCCGGCTGGGTGCTGCCACGGCTGCCGACCCCGCTGTCAGGCTCGGCCCGGGCCGCCTTCGCCGTGCCCGTCGCCGGACCCCTGGCGCGACGGCTCGTCGCCCGTGCGCACCTGAGGTCCGCCGTCAAGGATCCATGGGTACGGCGACTGCTCACCCCCGACGACCGGTTCGCGCGTCACCACGCGGCCTTCGGCGGCGGCTTCTACGCGGCGCTCCAGGACCCGCGCTGCACCCTGGTCCGGTGGCCGGTCTATGCGATCACGGCCGACGGGGTGCGCAGCGCCGAGGGAGTCGAGCACCGGGTGGATTCGCTGATCATCCCGGATCCGGCCCGGCACTCACTCCAGCCCTCACTGGGTCCCTGATTGGGCCCCTCACTGGGTCCAGCGGTGCGCCACGTCGATGACCACCCGATGTCCTCCGCCGGCGCGGGGTAGCACGAAGACCCGCATCGGCAGTCGGGCGCGGACGCCGAGCCCGATCGTGGTCTGGCCCTCGAAGCTGCCCGCCCACGCGACCTGGCGGAAGGTCCGATAACCGGAAACGTCGACGAGCTCGCGTCGATTGGCGGGCCGGTAGGTGAGCCGGCCCTGGTCGTTGTACGCCGGTG
This sequence comes from Nocardioides limicola, assembly GCF_016827675.1. Lineage (GTDB taxonomy): Bacteria > Actinomycetota > Actinomycetes > Propionibacteriales > Nocardioidaceae > Nocardioides > Nocardioides limicola. The sequence continues at coordinate 141,410 of NZ_JAERJA010000006.1, forward strand.
CCCGAACGATCACCTGGATCCGGGCGCCGCCGCGCAGCGGCACCGCGTCCCCGGAGCCGTCCATCGAGACCTGCTTGACGTAACGGACCCGGTAGCCGGGCTTGCCCGGTCCGGCGGCGTTGATGTCGACCACCAGCCGGTCGAAACAGGGGTGCTGCCCCGATCGCAGGTTGACGATCTGCTTGCCGGTGAAACCCGGCTTCTTCTTGGCCAGCGAACCCCATTCGGTGGCGCAGGTGGCCGGTGCGGCCGGGGGCGCCAGGGTGAGCACGGGCACCACGGCCAGGATGCCGCTGAGAGCGAGTACGGCGGTGCGGCGCCGCGCGATTGAGAGTGTCATGGTGTGTCCTCCTCACGGACACTTCATCCACGTCTCAGCGGGCTCCCCGGTTGACGCCGTCGATCAGGTCGGCCAACTCCGGCACCGGACATGCCGGTGATCCGGATCCTGGCCACTCGGGCAGCCTACGCAGCCAACCTGCACAGAACCTCCACACGTCGTCCCCGGTTCCCGACCGGTTCGGCTCGTAGCCTTCCCCCATGACAACCCGCCGGATCCTGATCGTCGAGGACGACCCATTGATCAACCAGGCCGTCTCCGACCGGCTCCAGGCGGAGGGGTACGACGTACTGAGGGCCTTCGATGGTCCGAGTGCGGTGGCGCTGTGCGCCGAGGATCGCCCCGACGCGGTCGTCCTGGACGTGATGCTGCCCGGCTTCGACGGGCACGAGGTCTGCCGCCGGATCCAGGTCGAGCACCCGATGCCGGTGCTGATGCTGACCGCCCGCACCGACGAGGCCGACATCCTGGTCGGTCTGGGGGTGGGGGCCGACGACTATCTGACCAAGCCCTTCCGGATGCGGGAGCTGGTGGCCCGGGTCGCGGCGCTGCTGCGCCGGGTGGATCGAGCCGCCCAGATGCACGGGCGTCGAGCGCTCGCCGTCGGCGACCTGCGCGTCGACGGCGCCGCGCGGCGGGTCTGGCGCGGCGACGAGGAGGTGCGGCTGACCCCGACGGAGTTCGACCTGCTGCTCTGCCTGGCCACCGCGCCGGGGGCCGTGGTCACCCGGGACACGCTGATGGCCGACATCTGGGGGTGGCCCGGCGCCTCCGGGACCCGGACCGTCGACAGTCACGTGAAGGGGCTGCGCGCCAAGATCGGCGCCGACCGGATCCGCACCGTGCACGGCGTCGGCTATGCACTGGAGACACCCACCGAACCGGAGAGCCGTCGATGACGGCCCAACCCCTGGCGCCGATCACCTCCGTCAAGGTCAAGCTCGGCCTGCTGGTCGCGGCCAGCGTCACCGTCGCGGCCGCTGTCGGCACGCTGGCAGCCGGCGGTGGCGTGCCGGGATGGCTGAGCTTCCCGGTGACGATCCTGATCGCCCTGGCCGTCACCCAACTGCTGGCGGTCGGGATGACCTCCCCACTGAGGCAGATGACCGGGGCAGCCCGGCGGATGGCCACCGGCGACTACGACGTCCGGGTCACCGACACCTCCAGCGACGAGGTCGGTGACCTGGCCCGGGCCTTCAACACGATGGCCCGCGACCTGGCCGACGCGGACCGGCAGCGGCGCGAGTTGATCGCCAACGTCAGCCACGAGCTTCGGACGCCGCTGACCGGACTGTGCGCGGTGCTGGAGAACCTGGTCGACGGCGTCGCACCGAGCGACCCCGGCTCGATGGCCGCCGCGCTGGGCCAGGCGGAACGGCTCTCGGGTCTGGTCGACGACCTGCTCGACCTGGCCCGCGTCGACGCGGGGAAGGCGCCGCTGCACCCGGAGAGCCTGGAGGTCCGTCCGCTGCTCGAGGAGGCGGTGGCGGAGGCGAGGGTCCTCGGTCGCGAGGTCACCTACGAGGTCCAGGTGGATCCTGCCGATGTGCAGTTCCATGCCGACCCCGCCCGGCTGCGCCAACTCGTCGCCAACCTGTTGGACAACGCATCCCGGCACAGCCCGGCCGGTGGCACCGTGGTGGTGCGTGCCGGCCGGCAGGGCGACGGCTACCTGCTGGAGGTGCAGGACCACGGACCCGGCATCGACCGCGAGGACCGCGACCGGGTCTTCGAGCCCTTCGGCACCCTGGCCGGCACAGCCGGTGGTGGCGGCACGGGTCTCGGGCTGGCCATCGCCCGATGGGTCACCGAACTGCACGGCGGAAGCATCCGCTTCGTCGACCCCGAGGACGGTGGGGTGGGGGCCCGCGTCCAGGTGGAACTACCCCGGCGCGCTCCTGCCCGCCGCGTGCCCCTCGAGGAGACAACGATGCCCACCGCCAGCCCCGTGACCCCGTCGGCCCCGCCGACCCAGCCGCCGGTCGTCGCGCCGCGTCCGCTGCTCGATGAGATCTTCGGTGAGTTCTGGCCGGACCGGGGGTTGCCTGCGCGCCCGATGCTGCTCCTCGGAGCGGTGCTGGTCGGCGTACTCGCCGGGCTGGTCCTCCCCTTCCACGCCCTGGGGCTGGGCACGTGGCTGGTGGTGCTCGCCGCCGGCACGGTGGTGCTGGCCGCGAGTCGGCATCGACGGGACACGTTCACCCTCACCTGTGCGGGGCTGGCCGTGCTGCTCTCCCTGACCACCGTGATCAGGGACGCCGAGTGGATCGTGGTGCTGTGCCTGCTGACCGGTGCCACCCTCTGCGTCTGCGGCATCACCCGCGGACGCACCGTGGCCGGCTTCGTGCTGGCCGGGCTGGCGTGGCCGCTGTCGGGGTTGCGCGGCCTGCCGTGGCTGGGCCGGACCCTCGCCTCCCTCACCGGCCTCGGCCACGGGGCTGCGCTGCTGCGGACCCTCGCCTGGTCCGTGCTGGGCCTGGTGGTCTTCGGTGCCCTGCTCGTCTCGGCCGACGCCCTGCTGTCGGAGTGGGTGGGGGCACTGCTGCCGGAGCTACGGATGGACACCATCGTGTTGCGCGGATTCGTCGCGGTCGCCGTGGGCGGGGTGGTGCTGGCGGCGGCGTACCTCGCGCTCAACCCCGCGCGCGTGGACGGCGAGTCGAGGTCACCCCGCCCGGTGACGCATCGCTTCGAGTGGTTGATGCCGGTGCTGGTGGTCAACGCGGTCTTCGCGGCCTTCCTCGTCGCCCAGGCGACGGCGGTCTTCGGGGGCCACGACTACCTGCAACGGACCACCGGCCTGACCTACGCCGAGTACGTCCACCAGGGCTTCGGACAACTGATCGTGGCCACCGCGCTGACCCTGCTGGTGATCTGGGCGGCCGCCCGGAAGGCTGCCAGAGTCACCGCGCGCGACCGGCTCTGGATCCGCGTCTCGATGGGGCTGCTCTGCCTGCAGACACTGGTGGTGGTCGCCTCGGCTCTGCACCGGATGCACCTCTATCAGGAGGCGTACGGCTTCACCAGGATGCGACTGCTGGTGGACGTGTTCGAGGGCTGGCTGGCGTTGCTGGTGCTGGCGGTGATGGTCGGCGGAGTGACGTTGAAGGCCGCCTGGCTGCCGCGGTTCGCCCTGCTCAGCGGCGCGCTGCTGATGGTGGGCCTGGCCGCGTTGAACCCGGACGCCTGGATCGCCGAGCGCAACCTCGATCGCTTCGCCGAGACCGGCCGGGTGGATTGGTCCTACCTGCGGAGCCTGTCCGCGGATGCGGTGCCGGTGCTCGCCGGACTGCCCCAGGAGCAGGCCTCCTGCGCCCTGGGCGCCCGGGTAGCGCCAGAGGGCTCGTGGCTGGAGTGGAACCTCGGCCGGGTCCGCGCCGCCGAGGCGCTGGAGGGCGCAGCGCCCGGCTGGGACCCGGTGCGGTGCGACCCGCCGAGCGACGTCACCCGCCCGGGCTGAGGCGATCCGGCCGGTTCACTCGGCCACCATCGCGGTGGCCGGTTCCTCACCCTCAGGGCCGAGCACGGTGCCGGGCGCGCTCAGCAGCAGCGCAGCCTCGGTGGCCTTCTTCAGGATCCGGCGGGTGCTGCTGGCCACGTTGAGCATCCGCTCCATCTCGGCGACGTCAACAGCCCCGCGGGCCCCGTCGACCAGCAGTCGCGCGCGCAACTCGCGGTAGAGCACGTCGGTGTGGGCGAGGGTGGGGCTGGCGGGATCCCCCTCGTCCGCCGCCTCGGGGTGCGTGCTCCGCAGCAACGTGACCGCCGCGCCGACGTACGGCTCCGCCTCGGAGAGACCGGCCGGCCACGGCACCAGATCGTCGATCTGCAACGCGATCGTCTCGTAGCTGCGTTTGGCCCGCAGCACTGAGGCGAGTTGCACCGAGGTGTCCTCGGCCAGACCCTCCCGGTTCATCCTGACCACGAAGTCGTTCACCCCGGTGCCGATGTCGGTGACCTGTTGACCCAGCCGGGCGGCTTCGGTCGCGCTCAGTCGTCCGTGCAGGGCGCTGCAGGCGGCATCGATGGTGGCGGCACCCACCGCGGAGACCTCCCGCACCAGAGCGGCGACGGCCAGTTCCGGCACCTCGGCCACGGTGTCGTCCAGGTGCTGCGGCCGGGTGGGCTGCTCCTCGCCACGGGTGAACCGCCGCTCCAGGAACCGGCCCATCGCGCCCGCCAACGGGACCATCAGCAGCACCCCGAGCAGATTGAAGGCGGTGTGGAAGAGCGCCAGAGACACGGCCGGGGAGTCATCGGCGAACACGCCGTCCTGCAGGCGCAGCAGAGCCGGCAGGAGCACCGGCAGCAGCAGCAGGGCCGCGGCGCCGGTGACCAGGTTGAAGCCGATATGGGCGCCGGCGGTGCGCTTGGCGTTGCTGGTCGCCCCGATCGAGGCGAGTACGGCGGTGGCCGTGGTGCCGACATTGACGCCGATCACCACCACTGCGGCTCCCTGCACGTCCACCACCCCGGTGTGGGCCGCGGTGAGCGCGATCGCCAGGGCCGCGCTGGAGGACTGCATCGCCACGGTCAGACCGAACCCGATCAACAGCAGCCACCCCACGGTGAGGAGGCCGCCGCCGGTCGGCAGGGTCACCCGGGTCGCGGTCTCGGCGAAGCCACCCTGCAGCAGGCTGAGGCCGACGAAGAGCACCCCGAAGCCGGCGATCGCGGTGCCGAGCCCGCCGCGACGAGTGCGGGCTCCGGACAGGCGGAGCACCATTCCCAGCGCCACCAGGGGCAGCGCGAACGTCTCGATCTGGAGCTTGAACCCGACGATCGCGACCAGCCATCCGGTCATGCTGGTGCCCAGGTTGGCGCCGAAGATCACCCACAGGGACTGGGAGAAGGTGAGCAGGCCCGCGTTGATGAAGCCGATCAGCATCACCGTCACCGCCGACGAACTCTGCACCGCGGCAGTCACCAGCGCACCCGAGCCCAGCCCGCGCAGCGGCGTCCGGGTGAACCGGCGCAGGATGTCGCGGAGCACCCCGCCAGCGGCCAGCCGAAGTCCGTCGGTGAGCATCAGCATCCCCAGCAGGAACAGGCCGAGGCCACCGGCGAGCTCCGCGATCGAGGACAGTGGCATCGAGACCTCCTGGTGGGTGCCTGCCTCAGCGTAGCGACGCTCAGCGGTGCCCGACGACAGCGCGGCGACGGGGGATCAGCAGCACCAGACTCCCGCCGATGATGAGCAGCCCGGCCATCGGCAGAGCGGCGAGCCGTTCGCCGAGAAGCGCGAGGCCGAGCAGGGCGGCCACCACCGGTTCGGCCATCGTGACCGTGGTGGCGGTCGGCACAGAGGTGCTGCGCAGCCCGCGGGCATAGAGCAGGTAGCCGACCGTGGTGGTCACCACGCCCAGATACAGCGCCACCGCCATACCCGTCGGGGTCAGCAGCCAACCCGGCGTACCCAGCAGCAACACGGGCAGCAGCAGCAGCCCGGCGCCGCCGAAGAGGACCGCGATCACCGACGCGTCGTCCTCGCCGCTGCGGATCAGATGCCCGGCGATCGTGGCGTACGACGCGTACCCGAGCCCGGACAGCAGCGCCAGCGCGACCCCGGACGGGTCGACGCCGGCAGCCTCGCCGCCGCTGACCAGGGCCAGGCAGCCCAGCACCGCACCGACGGTGGCGACCAGCCAGCGGCCTGAGGGCCGCTGGCCGAGGGCGGCCGCCATCAGGCCGGCGAAGGCCGGGCCGCTGCCGATGGTGACCACGGTGCCCACGGCGACCCCGGTGGTCGCCACCGCCACGAAGAACGCCAATTGATAGACGACCACGCTGACAGCACCCACGGCGAGCAGCACCCTGACCCGGCCGCGGCCACGGGCGAGCAGCCGGGTGGTGCCCGGGCCTCGGAACAGACCGGCGACCAGCAGCAACAACAGGCCGCCGATCACGATCCGGGCCGCACCGACCGAGAAGGGGCTGGCTGAGACGGGTTCGGCCGAGAGCGGGGCGGACGGGTCCAGCATCAGGGTCTGCGCGGTCCCGGTGGTCCCCCAGAGGACGGCCGCCAACAGGATGGAGAGACCGCCGCTGCGCATGCGGCGGACCCTAGCCCGGACCCACCCCGACCGGCGAACGATTTGGGCGAGGCGGGCCCAGACTCAGTGGTTCAGTCGGTCAGGCGTCGACCGGCTCCTTGCCGAACAACCCGGAGAAGGCGACACCGGCGATCGCCGCGCCGACCAATGGTGCGGCGATGAACAGCCAGAGCTGCGTCACCGCATCCCCGCCGGCGAACAGCGCCGGGCCGATCGAGCGAGCCGGGTTGACCGACGTATTGCTGACCGGGATCGAGATCAGGTGGATCAACGTCAGACCGAGCCCGATCGCGATCGGTGCGAATCCCTTCGGTGCCCGGGCCGAGGTGGCGCCGATGATGATGATCAGGAAGAACGCGGTGAGCAACACCTCGGCGACCAGCACGGCCACCATCGAGTAGCCCCCCGGAGACGCATCGCCGTAGCCGTTGGTGGCGAACCCGTCGGAGGCGGCGAAGCCCGATACCCCGGAGGCGACCACCCAGAGTGCCGCCGCGGCGACGATCGCACCCACGACCTGGGCAACGATGTAGCCCGGTGCGTCGCGCCAGGCGAACCGCTTGGCCGCAGCCAGCCCGACGGTCACGGCCGGGTTGAAGTGGCCGCCGGAGATGTGCCCGACGGCGTACGCCATCGTCAGCACGGTGAGGCCGAAGGCGATGGCGACGCCGACGAACCCGACATGCTCGCCGGCGAGCACCGCGGTGCCACAACCGCCGAAGACCAACCAGAAGGTGCCGAACGATTCGGCGGCGAGTCGTTGACTCAATGTGTGCATGACCTGCTCCTTTGCAGAGGGCCCTCGAGAAACGCGGCCACTGGATTGACGGTGACACAGAATCGACGTGTCACCGCTCGACACGCCGTTGGCGCTCGCGCGTCGCGGGGGTGAGCCGCGCCCTCACCCGCAGTTCGTGGCAGTGTTGGCCGCGGATCCGCATTCGGACCTGCACGGCCAACGGGAGGAGTGAGGTGTGACCGAGCCCGACGGCGTACGGCTGCGCCGGCTCCTGGTGGTCGAGGACGACGACCACGTGGCGAGCGCCCTCGTCTCCGTGCTCGGCAGGCAGGGGTACGACGTGGTCTGGGCGCCCGACGGGCAGCGGGCGCTGGCCGAGCTCGACGAGCACACCGACGCGGTCCTCCTCGACCTGGGCCTGCCGGACCTGGACGGGTTCGAGGTGTGCCGCCGGATCAGGCAGGTGTCCGCAGTGCCGCTGATCATGGTCACCGCCCGCACCGACCTCGACTCCCGAGTCCGCGGACTGCAGTTGGGCGCCGACGACTACGTCACCAAGCCCTATGACCTGCGGGAGGTGCTGGCCAGGATCGAGGCGGTGCTGCGCCGTGGCAGTGCCCGCGACGGCGGCACCGCCGAGGCGAGCCGGGTCTACGTCGACGGCCTTTGGGTCGATCTGGCCACCCGCCAGGTCACCGACGGTGACGGGTCCCTGATCGAGCTCACCCGCAAGGAGTTCGACGTACTCGCGCTGCTGGTCCGACAGGCCGGCGTGGTGGTGCCGCGGGAACGGATCCTGTTCGAGGTGTGGGGCTCGGACTGGAAGGGGCTGGGTCGCACACTCGAGGTGCATGTCGCCTCGATGCGCGCGAAGCTCGGCGACCGGGACGTGGTGCGCACCGTGCGCGGTGTCGGCTACCGGATCGCCACCAGCGACGGGGCGGGTCCCTAGATGCGCTCCCGGCTCGCGCTCATCCTCTTCGTCCCCAGTCTCCTGCTGCTGATCCTGCTCGGTGTCGCCTACACGATCACCGTGGCCCGGGTGAACCAGCAGCACGTCTTCGTGGACCGGCTGCGCGACGCCAGCTATCTGGCCATCGTCGCCCGCCAGTCGCTGCGCGCCGACGACCCGACCGTGGTCGCGGGCGACCTGGATCGCTACCTGCAGGTGTACGGCATCGAAGCGGCGGTGCTGGACACCTCCGGGGAGATCTGGGCCAGCAACGGCCTGGACGTCGGCGGCGTCGCCGCCCGCTCGGTCGCGTTGTCGGGACGGCGGGGCGAGCTCGACCCGGCGGTGCTGCCGTGGCAGCTCAACCGGATCGTGATCGCCGAGCCGGTCTTCGACGGGGGCGACCTGGTCGGCGCCGTAGTCACCGCCTCGGATGTGGAGCACCTGTCCCGGGGGATCTGGCGCGACTGGATCCTGATGATCACCCTCGGAGTGATGCTGGTGCTGGCCGCCTTCACCGTGGCCGACCGGACCGCTACCTGGGTGCTGCGGCCGGTACGCCGGGTGGACCGGGCGATGTCACAGATCGGCCGCGGGCAACTCAAGGCCCGGATCCCCGAATCCGTCGGCCCTCCGGAGTTGCGGGGGGTGACCACCCAGTTCAACGAGATGGCCGAACGTGTCGAACATCTGATGCGCAAGCAGCGCGAGTTCGTGCACAACGCCTCGCACGAGCTGCGCAATCCCTTGACCGCGCTCACCCTGCGGGTGGAGGAGCTCGAGCTGACGGCGCCGGCCGACCGGCTCCAGGAGGTCACCGCCGTACGCGCCGAGGTGGTCCGGCTCCGGCACATCCTCGACGCATTGCTGCTGCTCGCCGACGACGTGTCGGTGGCCATCGACGCCAAGCCCGTGCAGATCGCGGACCTGGTGGCGGATCGGGTGGAGAGCTGGCGACACCTCGCCCCGGACCGCGCCCTGGAGTTGGGGCTGCCGGCCCCGGCGAGCACCCCCGCCGTGGTCAACAGCACCGCCGTGGAGTGTGCCTTGGATGCGGTGCTCGACAACGCGCTCAAGTTCTCCCCCGTGGATCGGCCTGTCCAGGTCACCGTCGGCAGCGTCGGTGGTCGTGTCGAGATCGCGGTCCGTGACCACGGCCCCGGCGTCCCCGTCGACGAGCTCGAGTCGGTCACCGAACGCTTCTGGCGCAGTCCGTCCCAGCGCACGGTGCGTGGCTCCGGGCTGGGGCTGGCCATCGCCTCGGAGCTGATGCACGCCTGCGGCGGCGGACTTGCCCTGGACCTACCCGAGGGCGGCGGTCTCCGGGTCGTGCTGACCGTGCCGAGGGAGGGCCGATGAGGATTCGACTCCTGGCCGGGGCGATGGCCGTTGCCCTGCTCACCTCCTGCACGGGGGTCGTCGGGGACGCCTGGCCCGAGGACGGTCCGGACAGTCTGGCGATCTCCACCGGGAACCCGAGCGGCATCTATGCCATCTACGGCCAGGAGCTCGGCGCCGTGATCGAGCGCCGGGCCGGCGTCTCGGTGACCGTGCTCCCCTCGGCGGGGTCCATCGAGAACCTGGAGAACCTCGCGTCCGGGCGTGCGGACCTGGCCTTCTCGGCCGCCGATGCCGCCATCGACGCGGTGGCCGGCAGGGGCGCCTTCGACGAGGCACTGCCGCTGCGGGCGCTGGCCCGCATCTACGACGACTTCCTGCACCTGGTCGTCGCGGAGGACAGCCCGGTGCGCAGGATCGAAGATCTGCGCGGACGATCGGTCTCGGTGGGTTCGCCGAACTCCGGGACGGCGCTGATCGCCGGTCGGCTGCTGGATGCGGCCGAGCTGGCGGCGACCGATCTGGAGGTGCACGAACTCTCCCTGGACGCGGCGATCGAGGCGCTGCGCAGCGGTGAGGTGGACGCGTTGTTCTGGTCCGGGGGACTGCGCACCCCGGCACTGGTGGAGCTCACCGAGGAGTTCGGCATCAGGATGCTGCCGCTGGAGGACCTGGTCGACCAGGTCCGCTCCGAGTTCGGCAGCGGCTACCGGCACGGCACCATCCCCGCGGGCACCTACGGACGCACCGAATCGGTGCCGACGCTTGCGGTTCCGAACGTGCTGGTGGTGCGCGCGGACGTGCCCGACGAGGTCGCGTACGCCCAGGTGGCGACCTTGTTCGCCGCCCAGGACGAGATCGCCGAGCGGGTGCCGGCCGCAGCCATCCTGGACCGGACCAAGGCGATCTTCACCGAACCCGTGGCGCTGCACCCCGGCGCGCTCGAGTACTACCGCGCGACCAAGGAATGACGCCCGAACCTCAAGACTTGCTCAAGTTGACCCCGCAACCATTGCGCTCGAGTGCCGCTGGACATCAGAGTGGACACGTTGCCGTGGTCCGGCCACGCGGGGGGAGGCCGAACCACGGCACACTCTGCCCCGGTGATGGTCCCCTTCGATGGGATTCGGTGCCGGCGCCCATGGAGGGTCCGGCCGCCGCTCGGGAGTGGCCTGGGCTCCCCGGCCCCACAGGGGCAGCCTCGGCGTTCACCTACCTCGGTGGCCCTCGGGCGCCTAGAGTGTGAGCGGCTCACCAGGAGGTCAGATGCCTCGGCTCTCCGCCGTACTCAAGGCCGGCTACGTCGCCGTTGCGGCCGTCGACGCGCTGCTCGCCGGCTCAGCGTCACCCCGGATGCACCGTGCCCGCATGGTGACCAAGCCGTTGCTGATGCCGCTGCTGGCCGGGTCGCTGGTCACCGCACCGGCCGGTTCGCCGCTGCGTACGCCGGTGCTCGCCGCGCAGGCGGCCGGCTGGGTCGGCGACGTGGCCCTGCTCAGCGAGGACCGCGGCCGGTTCCGGATCGGTGCCGGCGCGTTCGCCGTCGGGCACCTCGCCTACATCTCGGGCTTCACCGGGCTGCGTCGCCACGACTCCGGGCCCTGGCAGGAGCGCCCGGCCCGGGCGCTGGCCGGCGTCTGGGCGGTGACCGCGCCGGCGGTGATCCGGCGAGCCCGCGGCGAGGGCCTGGCGATGCCGGTGGCCGGCTACTCGCTGGTGCTGACCTCGATGGTGGTCACCGCCACCCGGCTCGATGAGACGGTGTCGGCCCGGACCCGACGGCGTGCCGCCGCGGGCGCGTTGCTCTTCCTCGCCTCCGACTCGATCCTCAGTGCCCGCCGGTTCCTGGTGCACGATCCGCCGGCCCTGATGGAGGGCGTGGTGATGGCCACCTACACGGCCGGCCAGTTCCTACTCAGCGAATCCGCAGCCTCACCCACGTGACTCGCTTCCCCTCGCGAAGTGGGGTTTGTGGCCCGCCGAGGTGGGGTTCGTGGCCGGCCGAGGTGGGGGTTGTGGCCCGGCGCCGGCGTCGGCCGGATCCGCCTGGGAGTCGGCTGCGGTCCTAGCCTCACTGTCGAGCATCCCGGCGAGCTCGTCGATCCGCTGCCACATCCGCTGGTCCCGCCAGTAGCCGGTGTGCCGTCCCATCGCCGGCACCGACTGCCCGTAGACGTACCGGCTCGTCGGCGGGTCCGGGATCTCCTCGTCGACCTCCGCGATGCCCATCGGGCCACCGATGTAGTCGGTGCGGGTGTAGAAGTTGCGCCACTGCCGGACCCTGGCCCGGCCGTCGGTGAGGCCGGTCAACAGGTCGAGGGTCAGGTAGGCGGGGAAGGCCCAGTGATAGAGCTTGACCAGCGGGCTGCCGAAGGTGGCCAGCACCACCCGGTCACCGGCTGGCGCCGGCGCCCGCGCGAACTCGGCCTCCACCAGGGCGGCGGTCGCGAGCAGCGTCCCCTGGCTGTGCGCGGCGATCAGTACGGGTTCGTCGTGGTCGTGCAGCCAGCGGACCCGGCGTTGCAGATCGGGCACCGCCTTCTCGGCGTACGACGGCGGCGCCAACGGGTGGAAGCACCGCGGCCAGAAGGTGCCGACGTCCCACAGGATCCCCATCAACCGCCGAGCCTGGGGGTCTCGCCACCCCATCCGCAGCAGCAGGAAGCCCAGCACCGGCAGCGCGGCAGCGATGCTGATGCCGAGGTTGAGCAGCGCCGTCGGCACCTGCTCGCCGACCACCCAGACCAGCCACTGGGCCACCATCACGAACAACGTCCCCACCAACGCCATCAACGTCAATGGCCAGCCGAGCCGGGTGGTGCTGCGGGCCAGGAAGCGGCCCCAGGCCACCTGCTTGACCCAGGGGATCGGCCGGTCGCCCCGCCTCAGCGCCCTGCCCAGCGGGCCGCGTGGCTTGGGCGCCGGGTCGGCGAGCGCCGACTTCATCCAGACGCCCACGCGCGGATCGGCAGGCGGCTCGGCCTTCTCCTGGGCGCGGTACTCCTCCGCGATCCTGGTCAGGTCGGCGCGCACAGCCTTCCCGCCGCGCGCCAACTCGATCAGCACGAAGGTGAGCAGCACCGCGAGCGGCAGCAGGGTGAGCCAGGGCGCCGACCTGCCGATCACCGGGAAGATGGCCATCGGGGTGCTGACGTCGCCCGGCCAGGCCAGGCCGGACTCGGCCTCCCAGACCACGGTGCCCATCCAACGGCCGGCCCAGATCATCAGCCCGAGCATCACCGAGTTCAACAAGGCGGTGGCCAGGGCCAGCGCGGTGAACGGGCCGCCGGCCAGGGACAGGTCCGGGTTCCACTGCCGGCTGCCGGCCACGTCCCACAGCACCAGTCCGAGCAGCAGCAACAGCGGCACGAAGACCAGCGCATAGCTGAGGTTGGCCATCGCCCGGACTCCGGCCAGGTGGCCGAAGAGCGTCGCCGTGGCCGGTTGGCTCCAGGCGTACGCCGCAGTTCCGGCCAGGCACCCGGCTCCGAGCCACATCACCAGTGCCGCGCCCCGCTCGCCGTACCCGTCGAAACCGACCAGCACCAGTGCGGCGACCAGGACGGCGGCGGCGACCACGGTGAGGGTCGTTCCGAGCCCGTCCGGGATGACCGAGAGGGCCAGTACCAATGCCAGCACCGCGAGGCTGGCGCCGATGTGCAGCCGGCCGAGCCGACGCTGGGTGGCGGCACCGTCCCAGAAGCCCGGGTGCCGCAGTCCGCCGGGCAGCACCGCCGCGCTCAGGTGAGCGGGCACTTCCTGGCCCTCGGGGACCACCGGCGCGACCTGCTCGTAGCGGATCCGGGTGCGGAAGGACAGGTAACCGAACAGGCTGATCACCGCGGCCACCACCGCCGCTCCGAGCACCACCCGCTGGGCCGGATTGTCGGCGAGCCAGGGACGGTCCCACCAGGAGAGCAGCCATCGGTCCTGCACGCAGGACCGCTGGCCGGCGCACTGATAGGCCCACAGGTCCACCACGATCATCGTGGTCAGCACGATCAGATTGATCGTCAACGCCAGGCAGATCACCCGGACCAGGAACCGGTGCGCCAGGAACGCGGACCGCTTGGCCCGCACCCGCGGTGACACCATCCAGCCGGCCAGGTTCGCCAACGCGAACGGAAGCAGCACCAGCCAGAGCACCCGCCACGAACTGCGGGAGGTGATGCCGCCCCACGAGTAGGCCTCCACGGGACGCTCGCCGGGGTCTCGCCGCCGATAGAAGCCGGCGTTCCGGTCGCCCCAGACGAAGACGGGGTGCGGGTCGTCCAGCAGGCTCTCCGGCGTACTGCCTCCGACACCGTGCACCCGGATCTCGACAGCCATGGCCTCGCCACCCTTGCCTGAGTCCGATCTACCTCTCCCCATGATGGACCTCCCCGGCTCCCGTGACCATCGATTCCACACAGTCGAAGTGGGGCTTGTGGCCGGGCGAGGTGGGGTTCGTGGCCCGCCGAAGTGGGGGTTATGGCCGGGCGAGGTGGGGGTTGTGGCCCTACGCTGGGAGCGGTCGGATCCGCCGGACCGATGAAGGAGAGTCGTGACCCGTACCCTCGAGGACGCACGCGCCGAGTTCGAGCCGACCGGCGTCTACCTCAACACCGCCACGATGGGTCTGCCGCCGCGACGCACCATCCAGGCCGGGCTCGATGCCCTCCACGCCTGGCAGCACGGCACCAGCACAGCCGACGGGTTCGACGTGGCGGTGGAGCGGTCCCGACGCGCCTTCGCGGCCTTGGTTGGCGTCGACGTCGGGCACGTGGCGATCGGGCCCCAGGTCAGCGTCTTCACCGGACTGATCGCCTCCGGCTTGCCGGCCGACGCCGAAGTGCTGGTGCCCACCGGTGAGTTCACCAGCGTCACCTTCCCGTTCTGGGCGCGCGGACTCCGGGTCCGCGAGGCACCGCTGGCGCAACTGGCCGAGCACGTCTCCGCCGACACCACGCTGGTGGCCGCCGCGCTGGTCCAGTCGGCCGACGGGCGCCTCCTCGACCTTGATGCGGTGGTCACCGCGGCGCATCGGGTTGGCGCCCGGGTGCTGCTGGACGTCACCCAGGCAGCCGGTTGGCTGCCTGTGGATGCAGGGCGCGCCGACTACACCGTCTGCGGGGGCTACAAGTTCCTGCTCGGCCCTCGGGGGACCGCCTTCTTGTCGATGCGCGGCGACCACATCGACGCGTTCACGCCGGTCTTCGCAGGCTGGTACGCCGGAGAGGACCCGTGGGACAGCATCTATGGCTCCCCGCTGCGGCTGGCGACCTCCGCTCGCCGCTTCGATGTGTCACCCGCCTGGCACGCCTGGGTCGGCCAGGCGGAGAGCCTCGACCTGCTCCTCGAGGTCGGTACCGATGCCATCCACCGGCACGTCACCGGCCTGGCCGGCCGCGCCGCGGAGGCTCTGGGCGTGCCGGACCCCGGCAGCGCCATCCTCAGCCTGGCGGTGACCGGCGAGACCGGTCCTGCATTGGTCAAGGCTGGTATCGCGGCCAGTCAGCGCGCTGGCCGGCTCAGGCTCTCGTTCCACCTCTACAACTCCGACGACGACGTGGACAGAGTTGTCGACGTGCTCCGCTCCGCTCGCACTCCCTGAGGTGGTTCGGCGGGCCACAACCCCCACTTCGGCGGGCCACGAGCCCCACCTCGGCGGGCCACGAGCCCCACTTCGGCGGGCCACAAACCCCACCTCGGCGGGCACGTCGCACTGGCGGGGAGAGGGAGGGAGAGGGAGAGATGGAGGGGGGACGCGCAATCTCACTGAAGCCAGTGGTAGCGCCGCTCCGGCCGTCCGGTGGTGCCGTAGCGGAGCCGGACCTCAGCCTTCCCCGAGTCCACGAAGTACTCCAGATAGCGACGCGCGCTGACCCGGGACATGCCGGTCGCTTCCGCGCACTCGCTGGCGGACAGGTCGTCGGACCCCAGCAGGGCTCGCCGGACCAGTTCAGCGGTCTGCTCCGACAACCCCTTGGGCATCCCGGGTCGGGCCGTCGACGCCCCGAAGGCCCGGTCCAGCTCCACCTGGTCGCCGGCGTCCAGCATCGCCAACTCGGCATGGCGCGCGGCGTACTGCTCGAGGCGTTCGCGCAACAGCGCGGGCTCGAACGGCTTGACGATGTAGTTGACGGCACCGCCGCGCAGCGCCGCACGCACCGTCTCGGCCTCCCGCGCCGCGGTGATGATGAGTACGTCGGTGGGGGACGCAGTGTTGGCGCGGAGCCGTCGCACCACCTCGATGCCGGTGAAGTCGGGCAGGTAGATGTCCAACAGCACCAGGTCGGGATGCAGATGCTCGATCAGCCGCAGCGCCTCGGCGCCGGTCCGTGCCTCGCCCACCACCCGGAAGCCCGGCATCTTCTCCACCAGACCCCGGTGCACCCGGGCGACCATGAAGTCGTCGTCGACCACCAGCACATCGATCATCTCTGCTCCTGAAGCGGTAGTTCCGCGGTGAAGGTGGCCCCCCAGGGCGAGTCCGGGGGCGTCGGATCGATCCTGACCCGACCACCGCGCCGGGTGCACACCACCCGGACCAGGTTGAGACCCACGCCGCGACCGCCGGGGCGGGCACTCTCCTTGGTCGAGAACCCCTCCTGGAAGATCTTGCCGCGCAGCGACTCCGGCACTCCCGGGCCGGAGTCGGAGACCGAGACGGACACCGTGTCGTCGGCGCAGTGGGCGGCCACCTCGATCACGCGCTCCGCCGACGAGGCGCGCACCGCATCGAGGGCGTTGTCGATCAGGTTGCCGAGCACGGTGACCAGGTCCGTGGCCAGGCCCTCGGGCAGCGCCGGCAGCGCCGAGTCGGAGGAGACCCGCAGCGTGGTGTCCTGCTCGTGGGCCCGGCTCACCTTGGCGATCAGCAGCGCAGCCGCGGCCGGATCGGCCACCCGAGCGGCGACGTCCGCACTCAACTGGGCGTGCGCGCCACTGATCCGGCGTACGAACCGCCGGGCCTCCTCGGGTTCCTCCAGCTCCAACAGGCCGCCGATCACGTGCAGCCGGTTGCTGAACTCATGGGCCTGAGCACGCAGCGCCTCGGTGGTGGTGCGGGAGACGTCGAGCTCGTCCTGCAGCCGGAGCAGGTCGGTGCGGTCACGCATCGTGGTCACCGAGCCGGTGGTCTGGTCGCGCTGGATGAGCGGCATCCGGTTCAGGATCACCACCCGGTCGCCGATCGGCACCACCCGGTCCCCGGATCCGCCGTCCTCGCCGGTCAGCACCGCCTGCACGTGGGGCTCGACCTCGAGGGCGGACAGCGGCTGTCCCACGGCGGTCGAGGCGATGCCGAGCAGGTCGCTGGCCGCGTCGTTGACCAACGTCACCCGATGTTGGGTGTCGAGGCCGATCACGCCCTCCCGGATGCCATGCAGCATCGCCTCACGGTGCTCCACCAGCCGGGTGATCTCGCGCGGCTCCATCCCCAAGGTCTGCCGCTTCACCCGACGGGCCAGCAGCAGCGACCCGAGGGCTCCCAGGATGCCGGCCACCCCCAGATAGACGGGCAGCACCGGGGCCGCGGTGCCCAGTCGGTCGCTGACATCGGGGTGCTCTCGGGCGGCCGCCACCGCGCCGACCACCCGGCCCGCTGAGACCACCGGGACATGGGCGCCGACGTACCGCCGATCCCGGACCGTCCAGGAGCCGATCCACGCACGCCCTTCGAGCACCCGACTGGCGGCCAGGTCGACCCGCTCGCCCACGAACTCCGGCTCCGGGCCGGCGACCACCCGCCCGGTCAGGTCCAGCACCAGCACCAGCTCGGCCCCAGAGACGGTGCGCAATCCCTCGGCCGTGGGCGCCAGGATCGCCCGGGCCTCGGCGTCGACGAGCCCGTCACGGATCACCTGCATCGACGCCCCGGTCTCGGCGACCGCCCGCATCCGGTCCCCCTCGACCTGTCGGAAGGTGACCTCCGCCTGGGCCAACAGCACGGCCATCACGGCGACAAGCACCACCACGATGATGACCAGTTGCAGGGCCAGGAACTGGCCCGCCAGTGTCAGCCGACGACGCACCGAACGAGGTTCTCATGCCCCGGCCGTCCCGGCGAGCGGTCCGGCGACCACAAGTTCCACAACGTCCACTACGACCAGTGCTCGCACAACGCACACAAGGGTTACCAGCCCCCAGACCCCCGTGTTTGCCTGTGACCCGCCTCACAGCCGCGGATCACATCCCGCGCTGGCCCACCGAGAAGGAGAGCACCATGTCGACCTCACGTCGCCTCACCGCCGGAGCGTTCGCCGGAGCTGTCGCTCTGGTCGCCTCGGCCTGCAACACGACCGCCACCGCCGAGGGCGCCGACTGGCAGCCCACCAAGGCGATCGAGATGATCGCCCCCGCCAACACCGGAGGCGGCTGGGACACCCTGGCCCGCACCTCCGCCCGCGTCCTCGAGGAGGCTGACCTGATCGACCGCCCGATGCGGGTGGTGAACAAGCCCGGCGCCGGGGGTGCGATCGGTTGGGCCTACATCGCCAACAACGCAGCCGACCCGCACAAGCTGTTCGTCACCAGCCCGCCGATCCTGCTGGTCCCGCTGTCGGGGGAGTCCGACCACGACCACACCGACTTCACTCCGATCGCCCGGCTGGCCACCGACGCCATGGTCTACATGGTCGCCGAGAACTCGCCGTTCACCAGCTTCGAGCAGGTCATCGACGCCCTTCTCGACGACCCGACGTCGCTGAGCGTGGCCGGTGGCTCCGCGCCGGGCAGCATGGACCACGTCGCCCTCGCCGGAGCCGCACACGCCGCCGGAGTGGACGCGGCCCAGTTGAACTACGTCGCCTTCGACGGCGGCGGCGAGGCGACCACCGCCCTGCTCGGCGGACATGTGGACCTGGCCGTCAGCGGCGTCGCGGAGACCACCGGCCTGATCGACGGCGGCAAGGTGCGGGTGCTGGCGGTGTCGTCGCCGGAACCGCGGGAGACCCTCCCCGACGTGCCCACCCTGCAGCAGTTGGGGATCGACTTCACCTTCGACATCTGGCGCGGCGTGATGGGCCCGTCCGGCCTCACCCCGGAGCAGGTCGCCTACTACGAAGGCATGTACGCCGAGATGGTGGAGACGTCGCAGTGGCAGGCATCGGTCGAGCAGTTCGGCTGGGTCGACGACTACCTGGGCAGCGCTGACTTCGGTGCGTTCCTCGACGAGAAGCGCGAGGAGTTCGCCGACATCCTCAGCCAGGTCGGGCTGCGGTAATGAACACCTTCGTGGTCTCCAACCGGGTGCTGGCCGTGGTGATCGCGGCCTTCTCGGTGGGGTACCTGGTGCTCGTCTCCGGTCTCCCCGACTTCGTGTCGGTCAACGTGCCGGTGCAGCCGGCGACCGTGCCCCGTTGGCTCGGGGTGGGGCTGTTGCTGCTGGCGGTGGTGTTGTTCTTCACCACTGACGCCGAATCGGAGGCGGAGGCGCCGGCAGAGGCACCGGCGGAGGTGCCGGGGAGCAAGCCGACCGACCAGGCGTCGCCACTGCTGGGTCGCACCGGTCGCCCGTGGGCGGAGGTGGCGATCTTCCTGATCGCCATCGCCGCCTACGTGGCGCTCTTCGAGCCGCTGGGGTTCGTGCTGGCCACCGCCGGCTTCCTGGCCGGCATGGTCTGGTACCTCGGCTACCACCGCCACTGGGTCACCGGCGTGGTGAGCGTGAGCGTGCCGCTGGTCCTCTATCTGATCATGACGGTCGGCCTGGACGTGGTCCTGCCCGCCGGTCCGTTGCCCTTCTGAGGAGGCAGTGATGGAAACTCTCGATCACGTGCTCTACGGCTTCGGGGTCGCCCTGCAGCCGGAGAACCTGCTGTTCGTGCTGATCGGTGTGCTCGTCGGCACCATCATCGGCATCCTGCCCGGTCTGGGGCCGATGAGCGCGATCGCGCTGATGATCCCGATCGCCTTCGGGATGGACCCGACCCCGGCCATCATCATGCTCGCCGGCGTCTACTACGGCGCCATCTTCGGTGGCTCCACGTCCTCGATCCTGCTGAACGCACCCGGAGTGGCAGGCACCGTCGCGACATCGTTCGACGGCTATCCGATGGCCCGCAACGGTGAGGCCGGCAAGGCGTTGGCGATCGCGGCCATCAGCTCCTTCGTGGGTGGCACCATCGGCATCGTCGGACTGATGCTGATCGCTCCCGGCCTGTCCGGGATCGCGGTCAGCTTCGGCCCCGCGGAGTACTTCGCCCTGATGGTGCTGGGGCTGACCGCCGTGGTCACCCTGGCCGGCAAGAACGTGACCAAGGGTCTGATCGCCGCCGTGTTCGGGGTGATCGTCGCCCTGGTCGGCATCGACGGCCAGACGGCGACGCTGCGGTTCACGTTCGGCCTCTCCGAGCTCTACGAAGGGATCGAGTTCCTGATCGTGGCGCTGGGCCTCTTCGCACTCGCCGAGGTGTTCGTGATGATCGCCCGGCGCGGCGCGGGCAGTGAGTTCCGACGGGTCACCTCGCTGCGGCTGAGCCGCAAGGAGGTCACCGCGATCGCGCCGCCAACCCTGCGCGGCTCGGTGCTCGGCTTCTTCGTCGGCGTGCTGCCCGGGGCCGGAGCCACGGTGGCCTCGTTCCTGTCGTACTCGATGGAGAAGCGGATCGCCCGCGACGGTGACACGTTCGGGAAGGGCAACATCAAGGGCGTGGCCGCGCCGGAGTCGGCCAACAACGCCGCCTGTGTGGGTTCGTTCGTGCCGCTGCTGACGCTGGGGGTGCCTGGTTCGGGTACGACGGCGATCCTGCTGGGCGCGCTGTTGGTCCTGAACGTGCAGCCCGGACCGCTGATGCTGTCGGATCGGCCCGAGGTGTTCTGGGGCGTGGTGGCCAGCATGTACATCGGCACCCTGGTGCTGTTGCTGCTGAACCTGCCGCTGATCCCGCTCTTCGCCAAGGTGTTGAAGACACCGCGGGCGATGCTGATCCCGCTGGTGGTCGTCTTCTGTGTGGTCGGCGTCTACGGGCTCAGCTTCTCCACCTTCGACCTGTGGCTGTTGCTGGGCTTCGGTGTCATCGGGTTCGCGATGCGTGCCAACGGATTCCCCGCCGCACCGATGATCCTCGGCCTGATCCTGGGAGGCCTGATGGAACGCTCGCTGCGTCAGGCGCTGCAGATCTCCGGCGGCGACTGGACGGTCTTCGCGACCAAGCCGATCCCGGCCGCGCTGCTCGCCCTCGCGGTGCTGTCGCTGCTGCCGGCCGTGTTGGCCACGGTGCGCCGGCGCAGGGGCAAGGATGTGGTGGAGTTGGTCGAGCAGCGACGCGGATGAGAGGTGACGGACCGGATGCGCCCACCCCGATGGCGTCTGCTGGCCACGGCATTGCTCGTGGCCAGCAGTCTGGCCGGGTGCGCCGCACAGGACCGCGAGCCGCTGCGGATCGTCGTACCCAACCCGCCGGGAGGTGGGTACGACGTGACCGCCCGGGTGGTGGCGGCCGCGCTGATCGACGACGGCACCGCGGCGAGGGTCACCAACCTCAGCGGTGAGGAGGGCCTGGTCGCGGTGACCAGGATCGCCCTCGAGGACGGTGAGACGAACCTGCTGCTGCAGATGGGGCTCGGGCTGGTCGCGAACGCTCACACCGGTGGACGATCGGCCGATCTGGAGGCGCTCACCCCGATCGCGCTGGTGCTCACCGAGCCCAACGCGTTGATGGTGGCGCGTGACTCCCCGTTCGAGTCGGTGGAGCAGCTGCTCACCGTGTTGCGCAGCGACCCGGAGGCGGTCGTCCTCGGGGGCGGCTCCTTCCCGGGCGGGCCGGACCATCAGGCAGCGCTGGCGGTGGCGGACGGACTGGGACTGCCGCTGGGCCGGCTCAGCTACCAGCCCCACGACGGCGGCGGCGAGATGCTGGCCTCACTCGTCGCCGGGCGGATCGACGTGGCGGTGGCGGGCACCGCCCAGCACCTGTCCCAGATCCAGGCCGGGGAGCTGCGGGTGCTGGCCGTGACCGGGGCTGCCCGGGTGCCTGGCGTCGACGCGCCAACGTTGCTCGAGGCCGGCGTCGACGTGCAGTTCGAGAACTGGCGCGGTCTGCTCGCGCCGGGCGGCCTTAGCGAGGAGCAGCGCGATCGCCTGGTCGAGTTGCTGGAGCGGGCCCGGCGCACCTCGACGTGGCAGGAGGCGGTGGCCCGCAACGGATGGTCGGAGTCGTGGCTGACCGGGGACGAGTTCGGCGAGTTCCTGGAGCAGGAGCGGATCCGGGTGGCCGCGCTCCTGGAGGCCGTCGGGCCCGTCGACTGAGCGGGCTGCCGGTCAGCTCGGGTGCGGCTGGAAGGTCGCGCCGCCGTCGGTGGAGCGCCACAGTGCCCCGCGGGCAGCGGCGTACACGGTCGAGCCGTCCACGGCGTACAGCGCCTCCGGAGCCCCCGCCAACTGACCGACTCGGGTGAAGCCGGCGTCGGTGGGGGCCCGGACGAAGACGGTGCCGCCGGGGTCGACGCCGACGAGCGTGCCGTCCTCGGCCCAACTCAGCAGCAGCAGTTGCGGGGCCGGTTCGAGAGCCGAGAAGGAGCGACCACCATCACTGCTCGCCAGGACGCCGCGGGGGGTGGTGGCCAGGAGGGTGTCGGCGTCGTCGGGGCTGACCGCGACGTCGATCATCGGTTCTGTCGATCGAACCTCCCAGTCGACGAGATCGGTGCTGACCAGCAGCTGTCCGCTCATCGCGTCCACGCCGTACGCCGTCCCGTGCCGGTAGGTGAGGGCGTGGAAGTCGACCTCGCCCGACAGTGACCGGGTGGTCCACGTCTGGCCGCCGTCGGTGGACTCGATCAGGCCGAGGGGGTTGAGTGCGTCGTCACCGGGCCCCGGATGGCCGCTGCCCAGGAAGTGGCCCGGGCCGATGATGGTGAACCCCATGAAGTCGCGGATCAGGCCCGCGACCGGTCCCTCGATGCTGTCGCCGTCGACGGGGACCGTGAACAGTCCGTGATGGCTGCCGACGTACAGGGTCCCGTCGGCCGGGTCCACTCCCAGCCCGTGCACGTGGGCGAGTTGGGCTCGGGTCGACGGCTGGCTCTGGCCGTCGCTGTCGGGGGACGAGCAGCCGACGGATGCGCTCAGTGCCACGACCGTCAGCATTGCTGCCCAGCCTGCTCGTCTCATCGAACCTCCTGACTCTGGACCCTAGCCGTGCACTGGACGCACCTGGTCGTGGGTCTGGCGCGGTGGTCACGCCTTCGCTAGCGTGACCAGGAGATCGGAGGCAACGATGCCGAAGCCGCACCGCAATGCTGGGCTCGACCCGGAGACCGACTATCTGGAGATGGGGCGCAATCTGGCGCTCTACGACTTCCCGTGGGACATGAACCAGGCGCTCTCGCTGGCGCTGTTCCGGACCTACGCGGTGCCCAGCGTCGGCCGGCTCCTGCATGACACCGGCGAGTTCACCGAGCGGCCGCAGAAGCGCTACGACGACACCGGGTTGTTGTTGGAGGCGCCGATCACCGACGGCTTCGACAGCGAGCGTGGTCGGGCCGCGATCCGGCGGATCAACCAGATGCATCGGATGTACGACATCTCCAACGACGACATGCGCTACGTGCTGACCACCTTCGTGGTGGTGCCGAAGCGGTGGCTCGACGATTTCGGGTGGCGGCGACTCACCGACGACGAGGTGCTCGCCTCGGTGCGCTACTACCAGGCCCTCGGGCGTCACCTGGGCATCCAGGGCATCCCGGGCGACTATGACGAGTTCGCCCAGGTGATGGACGACTACGAGCGCGAACACTTCGCCTTCGATGCCGGCGCCCGGGCGGTGGCCGACTCGACCCTGCGGCTGATGACCACCTTCTATCCGCGACCGGTGCGGCCGTTCGCTGCCCTGTTCGCCCGCGGCGTGATGGACCGACCGCTGCTGGCTGCCTTCGGGTACGACGACCCCGGCCCGCTGGTGCGGCTGCTGGCCAGGACCAGCCTCAAGGCCCGAGCCAAGGTGGTGGCCCGGATGCCCGCCCGGCGTACCCCCAAGCACGTCATCGATCTGCCCTGGGTGCGCAGCTACCCCGACGGGTACGACGTGACCGAGCTCGGCACCTTCGCGCCCGGCTGCCCGGTCCAGCATCGGGCCGAGCAGCCTCGGGCCGACGAGCATCGGGCCGAGCAGCATCGGGCCAGCTGAACAATCTAGGCTGTCCGTCATGACGAATTCAGGGGACTCGGGCCAGGAGAGCGTCCGCGACGTCGGTCGCTCGTTCCTGCGCAACGCACTCGATGATCTGGGCTTCGAGGTCCAGGTGGCGCTGATCGCCCTCGCGGTCATCGTGCCCTGCGGAGTGGTCGGCTACCTGGTGGGCAGCGTCGACGGTGCCATCATCGGCGCCCTCGTCGGCGTGGGGCTGTTGGTCGTCGGGGTGGCCGTCGTCGCGGTGTCGTGGCTTCGCGAGGTCGTGAGCGCACGGCGCGGTCGGCGGTAGGTCAGTCAGCGGCAGGTCCCGGGACACCTGGGGGCTCATATCCGAGCCGCAGCTTCGTGAGCTCCCAGGCGGGCCGTTTGAAGTTGCCCTCCAGTCCGGTGACCTGGCGGACGATCGGCTTCTCGATGAGTGCCTTCCAGAGGAACTTCTTCTTGAAGCCCAACCCCTTCACGAATGCCTGGTACGCCTTCAGAGACGCCTTGATGCGGTTCAACGCGGCTGCAACCTTCGTCAGCAAATTGGCGATCTTGACGCCGGTGACCCCGGCCTTCGAGGCCGCAGTTGCTGCCCCGGCCACGGCTGACGCTCCCAGCGTGACGATGGCCAGGGCAGCGGAGACGGCGAGCGAGATGATCGCCCACTGGATCAGTTCCCAGATCAGGTCCTTGATCAACTGCTCGGCCTGACGCACCTCGCCGGACGCTTCGTCGAGGAATCCGCCGACGTTGGTCATCTGCTCGGCGATCTCGTCGATCTGACCAGCGAGGTCATTCACCGCGACGGAGAATGCGTCCTGGGCGTGGCCCTCCCATCCGGTACTGGTCTGCGCAGAACAGTCCCGCTGCAGGTCACCTACGTGACGCATCTGCCGAGCCATCTCTCGCCATTGGTCTGCGGTGGCGTGCACCGAGTCGGCATCACCGATGACGGACTCCCACTTCTCCACCAGCGGATTCACCAGGGGCTTCATCAGGGCATAGATGTCACCCAGGAGCCCACTCATCCAACTTTCGGTCTGGGCTTGAGCGGTGCTCATGACGACTCTCCTCTGAGACGGTTGAAGACATCCGCGACCTGCTCGTCGGTCCGTGCGAAGTCCTCCTTCACATCCCGGACGGCGTCGGAGACCGCGTCGCACAACTCGACCAGGTCAGCGAGGTTCTCCTGGGTGGCGGCGGTGGCCTCGCCGAACGCTGCCTCGATCTCGGACGAGGGCAGGATCTTGCCCAAGGCGCCCGGCGCGATGGTGGCTTGCCGTCGGAGTTGCTCGATCCTCTTCGCTCGGTCAGCACAGTCGCGCTGGTCCTCGGCGGCGCGGTCGAGGGTCCGATACTCCGCGTACAACATCCCGGACATCAGCCGGACTCCCCGCGGAGCTGTGCCAACTGCTCGCGAACGTCGCGTCGGTCGGAATCGGACACGGTCCCCCGCAGCATGGCGTCGAGTTCCTCGGCCGGGACCACCGAGCCGACAATCCGGCGAAGTTGCTCTGCCGCCTGCACCGTTGCCTCCGCGATGGTCGTCATGATCATGGAAGCCAACTCGCTGCCACGCTGTGCCAATGCCTCGTCGGCGATCTCGAGATGCAGCGGCATCCCTGCCGCGGTGACCCGCACTTTGATCGATCCGTGCAGTGCGGTGGCTTCGCCGAACACCTGGGCGACCTGCTCCTGCATCTCCTGGAGTGCCTCCAGGTTCGCGATTCCCTCGCGGCGCAACCGCTCGGACCAGTCCTGGACGTCGTCTGTCATGTTTCCCTCAGTTCTCGCTCGGTAGGTCAATGGTGGTCTACCCGGTCTAGTGCCGTTTGAAACCTCCAGCGCGGAGGCTTGTTTCCAGGCGGGGTGTCCCATGGCCAGCGACGGCCTGCGCCGACACCTAGGCTGAGGCCATGGGACGACGCGTGGACGTGGAATGCTGGCTCACCGACATGGACGGGGTGTTGGTGCACGAGCACGACCCGCTGCCCGGCGCGGCGGAGCTGCTGGGCCGGTGGGAGGCCGAGCAGACGCCGTACCTGGTGCTCACCAACAACTCGATCTTCACCGCGCGTGACCTCTCCGCGCGGCTGCGGGCGTCCGGCCTGCACGTGCCCGAGGAGCGGATCTGGACCTCGGCGCTGGCCACGGCCGACTTCCTGCGTCAGCAACTGCCCGGCGGCACCGCGTTCGTGATCGGCGAGGCGGGCATCCTCACCGCCCTGCACGACGCCGGCTTCGTGATGACCGAGACCGACCCGGACTTCGTGGTGGTGGGGGAGACCCGCAACTACTCGTTCGAGGCGATCACCAAGGCGATCCGGCTGATCGGCAACGGGGCCCGGTTCATCGTCACCAACCCTGACGCGACCGGCCCCAGCGCCGAGGGGCCGTTGCCGGCTACCGGTGCCATCGCGGCGCTGATCACCAAGGCCACCGGCAAGGAACCGTACGTCGTGGGCAAGCCGAACCCGATGATGTTCCGCTCGGCGTTGAACAAGATCGGCGCCCACTCGGAGAACACGGCGATGATCGGCGACCGGATGGACACCGACATCGTGGCCGGTATCGAGGCCGGCCTGCACACGGTGCTGGTGCTGACCGGGATCAGTGACCGGGCCGAGATGGAGAAGTTCCCGTTCCGCCCCGACGAGGTCATCGACGGCGTACACGAACTGGTCTCCTCGGATTGACTGCCTTCCCGTACGTGCGGCTCGCTGAGAGGCACTCAGATGGTGCGGAACGTACGGGAATCGCGCTCCGAGATCAGCCGGCGACCGATGCCCGGTGCTTGGGTGGGTTGCTGTACTCCAGCGCCGGGTGCTGCACCGACTCGGCGAACACCTTGCGGTCCCGGAAGTAGTTCATCTTCAGCTTCCACGGCTCCTGGGAGCCCTGCTTCGGGAACTGCTCCACGGCTCGAAGCACGTAGCCCGCAGCGAAGTCGAGGAAGGGTTCTTCGCCGACGCTGGGATCCTTCCGGGGCACCACCACGGACTGCCCGGTGTCGCGCATGTGCTGCAGCATCCGCACCACGTACTGACACACCAGGTCGGCCTTCAGGGTCCAGGAGGCATTGGTGTAGCCGACGATGAACGCGAAGTTCGGGATGCCGCTGAGCATCATCCCCTTGAACGCCATCGTGTCCGGCAGGTTCACCGTCTCCCCGTCGACGGCCAGCTCCGCACCGCCGAAGGCGATCAGGTTCAGGCCGGTGGCGGTGACGATGATGTCGGCCTCCAGCTCCTGCCCGGACTTGAGCAGGATCCCCTTCTCGGTGAACCGGTCGATGTGATCGGTGACCACGTCCACGGTGTGCTTGCGCAACGCCTTGAACAGATCGCCGCGCGGCACCAGGCACAGACGCTGGTCCCAGGGGTCGTACGGCGGCTGGAAGTGGTCGTCGAACTTGATGTCGTCGGGCAGTTGCCGCTCCAGTAGCTTGCGGAGCAGGAACCGCGCCTCCTTGGGACGCTTGCGGCAGAACTCGTAGAACCCGATGTGCATCGCCAGGTAGCGGCCGCGCACCATCTTCGACGCCATCCGTTGCGGCAACGTGGTCAGCATCTTCTTCGCGACCGGGTCGGTCTCCGGCTGGCTGATGATGTACGTCGGGGTGCGCTGCAGCATGGTGACGTGGCCGGCCCCGGAGTTGGCCAGCGCCGGGATCAGCGTGACCGCGGTCGCCCCCGAGCCGATCACCACGACCCGCTTGCCGGCGTAGTCGAGGTCCTCGGGCCAGTGCTGGGGGTGCACGATCTGGCCGGCGAAGTCGTCGCGCCCCTCGAACTCGGGGGTGAAGCCCTCGTCGTAGCGGTAGTAGCCCGAGGTCGACATCAGGAAGTCGCAGGTGAGCTCGACGGTCTCGTCGGTGTCGGTGCGCTGCACGGTGAGCCGC
This sequence comes from Nocardioides limicola, assembly GCF_016827675.1. Lineage (GTDB taxonomy): Bacteria > Actinomycetota > Actinomycetes > Propionibacteriales > Nocardioidaceae > Nocardioides > Nocardioides limicola. The sequence goes on from NZ_JAERJA010000006.1 coordinate 168,835, forward strand.
CACCGAGCCGCGTTCGAGTCGAAGTCGGCGCGCAGCAGTTTGTGGTGGAAGAGGATGTGCTCGTCGATGCCGTTCTCCGCGGCGGCCTCCTCCAGGTAGGCACGGATGTCGGCCCCGTCGGCGATCGCCTTCGTGCCGGTCCAGGCCTTCCACCGGAAGCCCAGGGTGTACATGTCGGAGTCCGACCGGACGCCGGGGTAGCGGAACAGGTCCCAGGTGCCGCCGAGGGCGTGCCGCATCTCCAGCACCGCATAGCTGGAGTCTGGGAACGCCTTGTTCAGGTGGTACGCCGCGTCGATGCCGGAGAGGCCGGCGCCCACGATGATGTGGTTGAAGTGTTGGGTCATGGCGTTCTCCTTCACTCGGGGTCGACGGCGACGTCGTCGAGGGCGGTGTTGCGGGCGCTGGTGGAGCGGCCGAGCCGGCGTACCTCCTCGTCCATCAGTGGCAGCAGTTCGGGGGACTGGGTGTCCATCACCTTCTGCACCACCCGGCCCGCGGCGAGGTTGCGGCCCTGAGCGATCGCCGCGACCCACCCGGGCACGAAGACGTGCCGGCTCCGCTTCTCCAGGCCCTTCACGAACGCCTTCACGCAGGCATCGACCGAGGTGGTGGTGCCCAGTGGCGGCGGCATGGCGTCAAGCATCTTGCGGAACGCGGACAGGTCCTTCTTCGCGTCCTGCACCAGCGGCGTGTCGATCCAGGACATGTGCGCGGTGCCCACCCCGACGCCCTGCCAGCTCATCTCCAGCCGGAGTGCGTTGGCGAAGTGCTCGACCCCGGCCTTGCTGGCGTTGTACGCCGCCAGGCCCGGCACGGGGGTGAATGCGGCGAGGGAGGAGACCACCAGGATGTAGCCCTTGCGTTCGGTGACGCTGGGCAGCGCGGCCCGGACGGTGTGGAAGACGCCGAGCACGTTGATGTCGATGACCCGCTTGAAGGTCGTCGGGTCCACCTGGGCGACCGAGCCATAGCTGGCGATGCCGGCGTTGGCGAGCACCAGGTCGATGCCGCCGAACCGCTGCACCGCTTGGGCGACGGCAGCCTCCATCGCGGGCAGGTCGCAGACGTCGGCGACCACGGCGACCGCGTTCTCCTCGCCGAGCTCGGCGGCCAGCTCGCGCAGCGGGGCCTCGTCGAGGTCGGTGAGCAGCAGCTTGACGTTGCGGGCAGCCAGTGCCCGGGCGGTCTCGGCGCCGATGCCTCGGGCTGCGCCGGTGATGAAGGCGACCTTGCCCTCAAGCGTGGATCTCGCCATGGGTGCTCCTTGTCGGCCGGCTGGTGGGGTCAGTCTCCCCCATGGAGCGGGCCGAGCGGAACACGGTGTCTCACACAATCCTCCGCATCCTGCGGAGGAATCGCGTCAGAAGAAGATCTTGGTGGCCAACAGGCCGTCGCCGTGGGCGCGTCCCGAGAGCACGCGGCAGAACTCGATCGCGTCCATGGTGATCGGTTCGCCGCCCTCGCCCTGCCGGAAGTGGCCGCCGGCCGGGCCGGTCAGCTCCAGGCTGAACGGCTGTCCGTGGCGGGTCCCCCACTCGGCGACCACGTCGGCCACGATCCGGCCGTCGGCCTCGGGATCCCAGTCGAGCTCGCGGCCGGTGGCCCGGGCGATGTCGATGCGATGCAGCCACACGTCGCGGGTGAGGATCGCGTCCATCAGGTGGCCGAGCATGATGTGGTCCGGCATCCCGGTGACCACGGAGCCGGCCGTCGGCATCGTGATCTTCATCCGGCGCATCAGTGACGGGGTCCGCATCCGACCCCGCACCGCGGCCGGGGCGATCTCACGCAACTGCGCGACCCGCTCGGTCGGGGTGAGGTCGGCGTGCTCGGCCACCTGTCGGGCGTTCATCGCATCCAGGGAGCTGCCGCCGTACTCCTTCTTGTGGCGGGCCGCCCACGCCTGGTCGCGTATCGACCGCGGCACCGAAGCGTGCCCCTTGGCGGCGCCGATCATGTGCCCGACCATGTCGGCGACCGTCCAGGCGGGGCATTCGGTGCGGGCGTTCCAGTCGCTGGCGTCGAGGTCGTCGAGCAGGGTGAGGATGCTCGTGTAGGCATGCTCGGCCAGCTCGCCTGCGTCGCTGTGGCGTTCGATCCGGGTGATTTCGCTGATGGTGGTCACAGGGGGCTCCTCAACTGGCGGTCGCGATGTCGGGCAGGCGGGTCGCCTCGAGCGGATTGCCTCCGGAGAGGGAGCCGCTGAGGCGGGTCGGGGCATAGCGGGCGAAGAGTGACCCGTGGTTGAAGCTGCGTCGCCCCTGTTCCTTGATGGCGTGCGGGTGTTCGGGATGGGCCTTGCCGTAGGCATAGCGCTGGACGGCGTCGCTGTCTTGCCAGATCGAGACGGTGGCGGCGAAGGGGAGGCGGACCGCGGCCGTCCCCCACAGCATCCCGGGGTCCTCCACGGCGACCCGCTCGGCTGGTTTGCTGGTGCGCATGAAGCGCCCGAGTTGGGAGACGCGCAGCGCGGACATGGTGACGACGACGACCGGGCCGTCGTGCTCGACCCGCCGCTTCTTGGAGACGTCGGTGGGGAAGCCGGGCCACGACCCGTAAGCGCGTAGCGGGCGCAGCCGAGCCTCGAAGCCTCCGGTGAACCGTTGCCCGAGCCGATGGTCGGCGAGGAAGGAGTCGACGGCCTCCTCGGTGTCCCAGAAAGCGATCAACACGTTGCGTCGCAGCGGCATCAGCGGGCCTGCGGCCAGGGGCACGGCCAGCGCCGTCGTACCCCAGCGCATCCCGGGAACCTGGGCGCGACCTATCCGACGCATGGTGGTGCCGACGCTGCTCCAGGGCTTCGCGTCCACGGCGTGCACAGTGGCGAGCATCAGCCTCTCCCTTCGGTGTTGGCCTGCGGCCGTCGAACGAGGTACGCCGAGGATGGCGCCCGACCTGACGACCTAACAATGTTAGGCTGACAGGTGAGAAGTCGATCCGTCAAGACCTTTCCGTACTAAGTTAGGCTGGGTGGGGTGAGGGCATCGGCATCGCGTAGCGCACCCACGAACGAGCGGGAGGCTCCCATCGACACTCCGCACCGCGCACAGACCCGCGCCCGGATCCTCGACGCGGCCTGGAAGCTGGCCCGCGCCCAGGGTCTGGCCGGCTGGTCCCTGCGCGACCTGGCTGCCGAGGTGGGGATGCGGGCGCCGTCGCTGTACGGGTACTTCGACAGCAAGGAGCAGATCTACGACTCGATGTTCGCGCAGGGGTACGCCGACCTGCTGGCCGTCAGCGGCGCGGTCGAACTCAGCGACGAGCCGCACGAGGCAGTACGACAGATGGCCCGCGTGTTCGTCGACTTCGCGGTGGCCGACCCCGCCCGGATGCAGTTGCTGTTCTGGAGGGTGATCCCAGGATTCACCCCCTCACCGACGTCGTACGGACTGGCCGAGGAGGCGCTGACGAAGGCGGTCGACGTGCTCGCCGCCGCCGGTCACGCCGGTCAGAGCGCCCTGGACCTGTGGACGGCGTTGCTCACCGGTCTGGTCACCCAGCAGGTCAGCAATGACCCGGGGGGCGACCGGTGGGTGCGCCTGGTCGACGAGGCGGTGGACATGTTCCTGGCCGCGGAGCGGGTCTGATGGACTTCGAGTTCGTCGGCGAGCTCGTCGAGTGGCGCGGGCCGGCGCCGTTCCACTTCGTCCGGGTCCCGGTCGCTGACAGTGAGGACATGAAGGACGCCGGCCGCGACCTGCTCTACTGGGGCCAGTTGCCGGTCACCGTGCTGATCGGAGAGACCGAGTTCGGCACCGCGATGTGGGAACGCGAAGGCGCCTACCTGCTGCCGGTCAAGGCCGACGTACGCCGGGCCGAGGGGCTGACGCTGGGCGACCTGGTCCCGGTGGCGCTGCGGCTCGGCAAGGACGAGGCTGGGGCGCCTCCGGCATAGTGGAGGCCATGCCCACCCGCCGCAGGAGTCTGCTCTGGCCACTGGCCGTCGCCTTCGTGGTGATGCCTCTGGTGGAGGTGTTCGTGCTGATCCAGGTCGGCCGGATGATCGGTGTCGGGTGGACGTTGCTGGCCCTGATCGCGGTCAGCGTGGTGGGTGCCTGGCTGGTGAAGCGCGAGGGGGTCCGGGCCTGGCGGCAACTCGTCGACGCCTTCGCTGCCGGTCGGGTGCCGGCCAGGGAGATCGCCGACGGCGCATTGATCCTGATCGGTGCCACCCTGATGCTCACGCCCGGCTTCGTCACCGACGCCCTCGGAGCGTTGCTGATCCTGCCGGTGACCCGGCCGCTGTTCCGTCGGATGCTCACCGCGTTGGTGGGCCAGCGGATCGTGCTGGCGATGGTGCCCCCGGATCCGGTCCGTGGCTATGGCGATCCCCGGCCCGGGGGATCGATGCCCGGGGGATCGATGCCGGGGGGAACGATGCCGGGCGACGTGGTGCCGGGCGATGTGGTCCCGGGCGACGTCGTCGACGACGATGACCGTTGAGCTGAGCCGGACCGACGCTCATCGGATCGCGGTCACCGCGCAACTGCTCGCCCGGCCACGGCCGGTCGACCTGCTGGCCATGCTGGGTCACCTCACCGTCGTGCAGGCCGACCCGACCGCGGTGGTCGCGGAGAACGCCGACCTGGTCTGCTGGAGCCGGCTCGGTGCGGCGCACCGGATCGGGGACCTGGACGCCGCCATCGCGGCCGGCACCGTGGTGGAGTTCCAGGGGCTGCTGCGGCCGGCCGGGGACATCGCGCTCTTCACGGCGGAGATGGCGCAATGGCGTGGCTCGGAACCCTTCGGCGACTGGCGGGACACCTCGCGCGGCTGGCTGGTGGCCAATGAGGACTGTCGCCGCGACATCCTGGCGCACCTGGAGTCCGAGGGGCCGTCGCCGTCCACCGCGCTCCCGGACACCACGGTGGTGCCGTGGCAGTCGTCGGGCTGGAACAACGACCGCAACGTGCGGATGATGCTCGACCTGATGGAGCGTCGCGGAGACGTCGCGGTGGCCGGGCGGGACGGCCGGGAGCGCCTCTGGGAGGTCGCCGAACGGGTCTACCCACCCACCCTGGAGGTCGGCTACGACGAGGCACTTCGGGAGCGCGCCCAACGGCGACTGATCGCCCTCGGGGTCGCCCGGCCGGCCAGCACCAAGGTCCCCGGGGAGCCCAATCACGTCGGTGACGTCGGGGAGCCGGCGGTGATCGAGGGGCTCCGGGGCCGATGGCGGGTGCACCCGGCGTACCTCGAAGCGCCGTGGGAGCCGCGGGCGGCGCTGCTCTCTCCGCTGGACCGGCTGGTCTTCGACCGGAAGCGGATGGCCGAGCTCTTCGACTTCGACTACCAGTTGGAGATGTACAAGCCGAAGGCGAAGCGGCGCTGGGGCTACTGGGCGATGCCGATCCTGTACGGCGACCGGCTGATCGGGAAGCTTGACGCCACCGCCGACCGACGCGAGGGGGAGCTCCGGGTGGATCGGGTGCACCGCGACGAGGTGTGGCCCGAGGAGGTGGCGGCCGCGGTGACCGCCGAGATCGAGGCCCTCGCCGACTGGTTGGGGCTGGCCCTGGTCCGGTTGGACTGAGAACCCTCCTCGGCGACCTACGCTGCCTCGCCGGGTCGATCGCCGGGTCGATCCCCTGAGTCACCTCGCGGCCCGAGCCACGCCAGCGTTGCGATCAGTCCCAGCGTCCCGACGATCAGCAGCATCGGCGCCTCGAACGAGCCCGCTGCCGAGATCGCCAGCGAGCCGATCCCGACGGTGATGGCAGCGACCCCCAGCAGGTCGCGCAACCCCCGGCGCAGCACCGCCGCCGGGATCCGGATCCCCCAGGGACCGACCGCCGCCTGCGCCACCACCGCATGGAACCCCACGCAGCACAGCGCCGCCGGCAGCACCCACGGGGTCAGCGGGTCGGCGACGACGACGGCCCACCAGCCACCGAAGCCGAGCAGCGTGACCAGCCCACCGAGGCCATCGGGGAAGGTGGCGGTCCAGGCCACCGCTGCCGCCAGCACGATCGCCGGCCACAGCAGGGTGCCCGGCGCCGCCCGGGCCAGTGCCAGTACCGCCCCCGCCATCGGCAGCAGCAGCGCGGCCGCGGTGAGCGCTCGCGCCCAGGTGAGCCGGAACAGGGGTCGTCGGTCCGGTCCGAGCACCACCAGGCTGCTCATCGGGCCACCACCCGGGGAGCTCCCGCACGCCGGGTCAGGTCGCGCAGCACATGGTCGAGGTCATGCGCGCCGGTCCAGGCGACCACCGGGACCCCCAGCGCGGCCAGCCGGTCGAGCTCGACCCGGCGCTCCAGCATCCGCAGTCGCCAGGCCAGCACCAGGGCCGGATCGTCGCTGTCGGTGGTCACCTCGTCGGGCATCGTGTCCACCACCACGACGTCGATGCCGGCCCTGGTCAGGATCGCCACCTGGTGGGTGGCTGCCGGGTCGATGAGTGGTGTCAGCATCAGCGCCAGCGTGCCCGCGGTCAGTCCCTGGCGGGCGGCCAATGCATCCTCACCGCGGGCCGAGCCGGGCTCCACCAGACAGAGCGTGTCGAGGATCCGCCGCAGTTGCAGGCGCCCCGACGCCGCGGGCACCCGGGTCACCCCCCAGGCCCCGAAGACGCGCAGGCCGACCCGGTCGCCGCGGCGCAGGAAGTGCTCGGCGAGCGCGGCGGCGGCCCGCACCGTCAGATCCATGCTGCTGTGCCGGCCGGGGTGTCCGGCGCCGACGTCGTTCACGGCGTCGACCAGCACCATCACCTGGGTGTCCTCGTCGGCATGGGTGGCGGTGACGTGCAGTTGGCCGGTGCGCGCCGACACCGGCCAGTGCACCCGCCGGATCCGGTCCCCGACCTGGAACGGCCGGACCTTGGCGAACTCGGTGCCCTCACCGGTGCGCGACGCCCGTTCCATGCCGACCAGCCCTCGCGGATGCGGCGCCGGTGCCGCAGAGTCGAAGGGCGGGGTCACTGGCAGCACGGTCAGTTCCAGCGGCGGGATCGACACCGGTCCCCACCGCCAGGCGCACCATCGGTCGTACGCCGCCACTCCGGGTTCGCCGAGGGTACGGCGGCCCCAGCGGGTGGCGCGCAGGGTGATCGCGGCGGTGGCGACACCGTCGTCGTCGGTGGGGACCAGGCAGCCGTCCTCGGGGTCGACGTCCAGCCACCGCTGCGGCGGGTGCACCGCCACCAGGCTGCCTCGCGGTGGCAGCCCGCTCACCCGCGCCTGCCAGCTCAGCTCTTCGTCCTCGTGGACGGTGAGCCGGCCCGGTGCCGGCGGCGGAACGGGGTCGGATCCCGGCCGGGTGGCGAATCCCCAGATCGCGACCAGTGCCAGCCCGGTGGCCAGGGTGGCCAGGTCCGGACGGCCCAGGGCCACGCCGAAGGCCAGCATCCCGAAGCCGGCGACGGTGGCCCGTAGATGCGCGTGGGTGGGCCGCCAGCCGGTCATGAGCCCCGCCCGGTGGCCCGGGCCGCGACTCCCCGTGCGGTCGGTGCTGGCACGGTGCCCAGCACGGACGTCACCACCGAGGCGCCGGACACATCGCTCATCCACAGCTCGGGACGGATGGTGATCCGGTGCGCCAGTGCCGGCACCGCGACCGCCTTGACGTCCTCGGGGACCACGTAGTCGCGGCCGGCGATCACGGCGTACCCCCTGGCGACCAGCATCAGCGCGAGTCCGCCGCGCGGGGAGGAGCCGACCAGGGTGTGATGGTGCTCGCGGGTCGCGGTGGCCAGCGCCACGCAGTAGCGGCCGATGTCTGGGTCGACGGTGACCGTCTCGACCGCGGCCTGGATGGACAGCAGTTCCTCGGGGCCGACCACCTGCGGCACCTGCTGCTCCTCGCGTTGGCGGTGCAGGCGACGCCGCAGCACCTCCCACTCCTCGTCCGCAGTGGGGTACCCGAAGCCGACCCGGAGCAGGAACCGGTCGAGTTGGGCCTCGGGTAGCGGGTAGGTGCCCTCGTACTCGATCGGGTTGGCGGTGGCCAGCACATGGAACGGGGGTGCCAGGGCGAAGGTCTCGCCCTCGACGGTGATCTGGCGTTCCTGCATCGCCTCCAGCAGCGCCGCTTGGGTCTTCGGGGGCGTGCGGTTGATCTCGTCGGCGAGCAGCAGTCCGGTGAACAGCGGTCCCGCACGGAACGTGAACTCGGCGGTGCGCTGGTCGTAGATGAACGACCCGGTCAGGTCGGCCGGCAGCAGGTCGGGGGTGAACTGGACGCGGGTGAACTGCAGGCCGAGTGCCTGGGCGAAACTCCGGGCGGCCAGCGTCTTGCCGAGGCCGGGGAAGTCCTCGAGCAGGACGTGACCGCCGGCCAGGATGCCGCTGAGCACCAGGGTCAGCGGCTCCCGTTTGCCGACCACGGCCGTCTCCACCGCGTCCAGCACGGCAGTGGCCCGCTCCGCGGCGTCGGTGATGGGGTTCATGCGTCCTCCTCGAGTACGGCGAGCAGGTCGGTCAGCTCCTGGCGGTAGCGATCCGGGTCGGCCAGCGGCGGGTCGGTGAGGAACCGGCGTACCCGCGAGTCGGAGTCCCGGTGCAGTCGGGCCGCCAGCATGGTCACCACCTTGTGGGTCTCGTGCTGGTCCCGGGAGCCGACCAGTCGGACCAGTTGGGTCAACCGCTGGTCGCGGGCGCGTTCCTCGCGGGTGGCCAGCGGCGTCTCGCCGGGCCATTCCACGCCGATCACGGTGTCGGCCAGCCGCCCCGCGCTCCACAGCACGCCGAGCAGGGCGGCGGTCAGGGCCAGCCACAGCAGCGTCATCGGGACACCCCCAGGCCGGCCAGGAGTCGCTCCAGGCAGGCCCGTGCCTCGAGTCGGTGCTCCTCGGTGACGGGATGCCGGGAGAAGCGGGCCTCTTCGTAGAGGGTGGCCAGGCGCCGGATCGGCTGCTCGTCGAGGCCGTACGCCGTGAGCGCTCGCTCCACGAACTCGGTGGGGGTGTCGGCGAGGCGTCTCGGCAACTGTTCGGTGAGGGTGGCGCCCTCGAGGCGCAGCCAGGCGGCCACGATCGCGTTGCGTGGCGGCCCCTGGGCGATGTCGTCCAGTCCTCGGCGCAGTTGCGCGGGCAGGGTGTCGGGAAGGTCGTCGGCCTCCTCCCGCGGGGTGCTGGTGACGCCGGCCCGGGCGCCGATGTCCCCGGCGAGCCGGCGGCGGCGCACCACGCTCAAGAAGATGGCGGCCAGGATCGCCAGGACGACGATGCCGACGGTGGAGAGGGCGACCACGAGCAGCAGGCCGACCAGCCAGGGGGACGGCTCGTTCGAGGGCAGCGTGGGCCCCGACGGCAGTGGCGCCCGCTGGCCGGTCTCTTCGGGGGGCGGCCGGTCGTCAGAGGTGCCGGGGTCGGTGCGGGAGTCGCTGGCCGGGGCGGGATCCTGCCAGCGCAGGCCGTCGTGGGCGCCGGAGGCGAGCGCAGCCATCAGCACCACCAGCACGCCCAGGGCGAGGATCGGTGCGAAGCGGGGCCGGGTCTCCGTGCCCATACAGGCAGGCTAGACCCACTCGGCGGAACCGGCCGCGTGGCCGTCAGGGAGATCGCTCTCCCGGAGCGGGGTGCTCGCGGTCGTAGTGCTTGAGTGCCTCCTCGCAGGCTCGTCTTCCGAACGGGGCCATCGCGCCCATGAGGAGGCGCCACAGCGGCCGCGGCAGGGGCGGCTGGTAGTAGTCGTTCCGCACCGCCAGGCTGGCCATCAGTGCGGGCTCGGACGGCCGACCGCCGGGGGGCGGCAGTCGGCCGTCCCGCTGCAGTCCGGCCAGCGCGCGCATGATGCGCTCGAAGTCCATTGGTGGCACCACGGTGACTTTCACCTTCGCCAGTTCGTCACCGGGGTTGGTGAAGGTATGCAGTCGGCCGGGCGCGACGACCACCGGCACGCCGGGCTCCAGTGGCCGTCGGCTTCCGTCCAGCAACAACTCAACCGCGCCGCTGACGAGTTCGAATGTCTCCTCCGGCCTGTGGGCGTGCGGGGCGGGCCCGCCGCCCGGCTGCACCTCGACCTCGACCACAACCCTGGAGCCGCCGGACTCTGCTGATGTTTCCACGAACATGAGCGCCTCGCCCTGTGCCGGGTTCTCGACCCTCCGCCAGTCCTCAGTCATCCGCGTACTCCTTCCTTGTCCTGTGTCTCATTTCGTAGCGCCAACCCCGCCGCCAACGCCCGCAGGGCGCCGAGTACAGGGCCGAAGGGCAGCGCGAACCCGATCCAGTACGCCAGTTCGAAGGGCAGCAGTGCGAACGAGAGCCACCAGCCCACGCGCGGCCGGATCCACAGCACGATGCCGAGCACGACCTCGGCGGCGCAGACGACGACGAAGCCCACGAGGAGGGGGACGGTGGTTGGGACGCCGACATCCAGGAATGGGCCATCGCCGTACGTGGGGAACCCCAAGAACATCCAGACCGAGCCGGACTCCGCGAACCGGAGGGTGCCGATCACACCGGGGATGCCAAAGCCGAGTCCGAGCAGGAGCGATAGCCCGCCCGCGACCTTGTTCACGTCTCGGCGTCCTGTCCGGCCCCGGTCTGCATGACTCCTCCTGCGCCGTTACTAGTGACAGTCACTAGTAACCGTCACTGGTAGTCTCGGCCTCGTTATGACCCCTGTCAAGAGTTCCCCGCTGACGCGTCGGCAGAAGGCGGCCGCGACCCGTGAGCGGATGCTGCAGGCGGCCATCGAGGTGTTCGCGGAGCGCGGGTACGTCGGTGCCCGGATGGCCGACATCGCGACCCGCGCCGGCGTGGCTGTCCAGACGCTGTACTTCACGTTCCACACCAAGCCGGAGCTGCTGCAGGCGTGCTACGACTACGCCGTGCTCGGCCCCGACCGGCTGCCACCGCCCGAGCAGCCGTTCTTTGCTGCGACCCTGACCGCTCGGTCGGGTCGCTCCTCCCTCCGAGCATTCGTGGCTGGGAACGCCGAGATCCTGGCGCGGGTGGCCACCACCGACGAGGTGGCCAAGGCAGCACTGCATGAGCCTGAGGTCGCGTCCGTCGTCGAACGCAGCGAGGACCTTCGTCGCCTGGGCTACGGGCAGGTCGTCGCCACGCTGGCGGAGCGCTTCTCCCTGAGGTCGGGCCTGGACGCGGAGACGGCGACCGACCTACTGCTCATGTACGCGGGCAGTGCCACCTACCTGACCCTGACTCGATACGGCTGGAGTCGAGAGCGCTATGAGGCTTGGCTCACCGACACCCTGGCCCGGCAGTTGCTGGCGCGGCCGGGTAGGTAGGCCTTGCGGGCGCCGCGATGGAGGCGCGCGAGTGGATGCTGCGGATGTTCACGTACCAACAGGACCGCCGCGACCACCGGGGAGCGACTGCTGCGCTTCTCGATCGCTCCGCGTTGGCGGAAGTTGCCGGCGGTCATCGCCTCGGCGTTGCGAGGTTGACCAAGCGGCGTTTCGGGACGCCGGGCAGGATGGGGTACATGCCCAGAGTCCTCGCCCTGCTTCTCGTCGGCGCCCTTCTGATCGGGTGCGGGACCGGCAGCGTCCAGAGCAACGGAGACGCGCAGGCCCCCGGGTCCGGAGATGCGCAGGCGCCGGCGACGGTCCTCGACTTCACCGGCGCCACGCTGGCCGGAGAGGAGTTCTCGGGCGCTTCGCTGGCGGGCAGTCCAGCGGTGCTGTGGTTCTGGGCGCCCTGGTGTCCGACCTGTCGGGCACAGATCCCCAATCTGACCTCGTTGGCAGCCGAGTACGGCGACCGGGTCAGTTTCGTGGGCGTGGGCGGGCTGGCCTCGGAGGATGACATCACCCAGCTGGCCGGGAGCATCGACCACCTGGTGCACCTGATCGACCTGGACGGCGACGTGTGGCGGCACTTCGGCGTGACCGCCCAGTCGACCTATGAGGTGATCGACGCCGACGGCCGGATCGTCTCCTCGGGCTTCCTCACCGACGCAGACCTGAACACACTGGTCGCCGACCTGGCCCCGTGATGCCGGACGGGATGGCGCTGGCCGTCGGCGCCGGCCTACTGGCTGCGGTGAACCCGTGCGGGTTCGCCCTGTTGCCGGCGTACCTGTCGCTCTTCGTGGTCGGGGACCAGCCAAGCCGCCTGGTGGCGGTTGCTCGGGCGATGCGGGCCACCGCCGCGTTGACCGTGGGTTTCAGCGGCGTGTTCCTGCTGTTCGGCCTGGCGATAGCTCCGGTGGCGTCGTGGGTGCAGGGCTATCTGCCTGCGTTCACGGTGGTGCTCGGGCTGGTGGTGGCGGCTGCGGGAGCCTGGGTGCTGGCCGGTCGACGGCTGCCCGCCTTCACTCTGGGTGGGCGTGGTGGCTCCGGTGTCCCGACGCGGTTCTGGCCGATGGCCGGGTTCGGTGCGTCGTACGCGATCGCCTCGCTGGGCTGCACCATTGCGCCATTCCTGGCGGTGGTGGTCACCGCCTTCCGGGCAGGCTCGACGGTGGATGGGGTCACCCTGTTCCTCGGGTACGCGGCCGGGATGGGTGTGGTGGTCGGCGCGGCGAGCCTTGCGGTGGCGCTGGCCCGTACCGGGACCCTCACCAGGATCCGGGCCGCGGGAGCCTGGCTGCCCAGGCTGGGCGGAGCAGTCCTGCTGGTCGCCGGAGGGTATGTGGCGTGGTACGGCGGGTGGGAACTGCGGGTGCTGTACGCCGGTGCCGGGCGTGACCCGGTGATCGCTGCGGGTGAGCAGGTGCAGCACTGGCTGGCCGGACTGGTCTCGGGGGTCGGCGCGGGTGGCTTCGTGGTGGTCGTGCTGGTGCTCGCGGTCGGGGGCGTGGCGTTGGGGTGGCGGCGTCAGCGTGCCCAGCGGTCCAGGAACCTCAGGTAGTCGGCGACGGCGCGCTCGAACCACTCGCCGGTGTAGATGTCGAAGTGGCCGATCGGGTAGCGCTGGATCCGCACCTTGGGTGCCTTCGTGAGCAGCCTTTCGGTGGCTCGGGCCGGTGCGACGGTGTCGGTCTCGCAGAGTGCGACCAGCATCGGGCAGTGAACCTTCTTGGCGAGTCGCCCGGGGCGGTTGGTCATGATCTGCAGGCCCACTCGCGCGGCCACCTCGTTGCGGAAGTCGAGCCCGTCGGGCACCAGACCGAGGTAGCCCGGGATCACGTCGGGGGCGTTCATCAGCGCGGCGGTGCGCGGGTTCCCGGCGAGTGGCAGCATCACCGGGCTCTTGCCGGTCAGTCGACGGAGCTGGTCGTGCAGGACCCGCCCCATCATCCGGGGCACTGTCCGGGGAGCCACGGTGAAGGCCGAAGCGATGCCGTCGGTGAACGGGCATTGGGCGATCACGGACTTCACTCGCGGGTCTGCGGCTGCCGTGGCGATCACGTGGCCGCCGCCGAAGGAGGTGCCGAAGATCGACACCCGGTCGGGGTCGACCCCCGGCAGGCTTCGGGTGAACTCGAGGGCGGCTTTCCAGTCCTCGCGCTGTCGGCCGATGTCGAGCAGTTGCCGTGGTTCCCCACCGCTCTCCCCGAAGTGGCGATAGTCGAAGACGACACAGACGAAGCCGGCGGCGGCGAACCGCTCGGCGTAGGCGGCCAGCCCCATCTCCTTGACTGCGCCCAGCCCATGACCGAGCACGATGGCCGGCGCGGGGCTGGTCGCCTGGTCCGGCCGGAACACCCAGCCGGCACACTCAGTCTCGCCGGACGGGAAGCGGATGATCTCCATCGGACCCCTCTCTCGATGATGCCGCCGCCAACCTAACCCGGGTCCGGCCCAGGCCGAGCCCCCCACGCCGCCCTTGTTCGGTGGTCGAGTGCCGCCTGCGTTCGGTGGTCGAGCGTCGTCCCTGTTCGGTGGTCGGGCGTCGCGTCGTTTCGGTGGTCGAGTGCCGCCGAGGTACGAGGCGGTGTATCGAGGCCACGCCCCCGAGGTCGTCCGGGGTCTCGATACGCTCGCTGGCGCTCGCTACTCGACCGCCGAACCACCGCCCTGTTCGGTGGTCGACCGCCGAACCACACCACCCTGTTCGGTGGTCGAGTGCCGTGCCTGTTCGGTGGTCGAGTGCCGCCGAGGAACGAGGCGGTGTATCGAGGCCACCCCCCGGCCACCCCGGACAGGCCGGTGGCCCCGCAACCGGTGGGGTTGCGGGGTCAGGGGCGGGGTGTATCTCGTGGTGGGTCGGGCGTCGCGTCGTTTCGGTGGTCGAGTGCCGCCGAGGAACGAGGCGATGTATCGAGGCCACCACCCCCACCGACGGGACTGGTGCCGTCGGGTCCACGGTGATAGGTCCGGCCTTGGGGGCTGGTCCACAGGTACTCACCAGGGATCAGCATCGTGTAGGTCCACCCCAGATGGGTCTTCGCTCGGTGGTGGGTACGACACAACGGCGCCAGGTTCGTGGAGTCGGTCCGGCCACCGCCACCGTCGTCGCGCCAGGGTTCGACATGGTCCAGATCGCTGGTCCTGGCCGGCCGGTGGCAGTGCGGGAACACACACGTCGGGTTGTTCCCGACCACCTGCTCCCGCAACCTGCCCGAGGGCTGATACCCCGTCGACATCAACGTCTCGTGAAGATCCAGGACGGGTTGGACGGTGACCTGGGCTCCGGCGCACCATTCGGTGAGCTGCTCGAACGTCACCAACCGGTCCCGCTGCCCCAACAGGGTCTCGACCCGGGCGATCCCGTCCCCGTACCCCTGAACCGCGTCCGCGGACAGATGCACATGCAACACCACCCGCCGGGTGGGTGGCCTCGATACATCGGCTCGTCCCTCGCCGACACTCGACCACCGACCCTCCGCTCCATCACCCGGCGGTGTCTCGAGACCCCCACCCTCCGCTCCGTCGCCCGGTGGTCGAGTGCCGCCGAACGTGTGAGGCGGTGTATCGAGGCCACCCCCGTCACTGTCCCCGCGGTTGTCGAGGGTGAGGGTGAGTTGGGTGCGGGCCAGCTCGCCGAGGGCTTTGGCGCGGCGTACGTTCAGCGTCTCGGTCGACCCGAGGGTCTTGTAGGACGCCGCCAACAGCGTCAACGCTTCCTGGAGATCGATCGCATCAGCGGCGTCGATGACCCCATTTACGCGGGCGTGGCAGACCTGCCCATCGATCAGATCATCAAGATCGATATCGACCCGGCGACCCTCGAGGCCGTCGAGGCGGCGTTGTTCGGCCTCCTCGGGGTCGAACCGGGTCAGTGCCTCGTTCAGGATCCGATCCAACGCGGTGGGCCCGATCCTGCCCGCGGCCGGGGCGACCTGACCGTCGACCCACGCCGCCCCGGCCTGGGGGAGCTTCATCGTCTGGGACGCGATCCGACGTGCCGCCCAGCCGGGGACCTCACCAGCACGGACCCGGGTCCAGGTCTTCCGGAGCCGATGCGCCAGTTCCAGACACTCACCCAGATACCGCTTCGCCGACTCGGTCGATCGGCCGAGGGCGGCGGCGTACTCGATGACCGCGGATTCTGACACCTGAGGGGCACCCTCACCCGCCAACGCGCAGGACCGGTCCCCGAACCAGAACCCGGCTGCGTCGGTGTCAGTGGTCGGGGTGTTGATCCCGCAGTACTTCACCGCCGCCACCATCTGGTCGACCTCAGCCCGCTGCTCCACCACCCGGCGAGCGCGCACGAAGTCCAACACCTCACCCGAGGTGTCGAGATCTTCGAGCTGCTCCGCCTTCATGAGAACAAGCCAACCAGCAGCCTCCGACATTTCCGGACGCGCCGGACACGTTCCCTTTCGGCGGTCGAGTAGTGAGCGCCAGCGAGCGTATCGAGACCCCGGACGACTAGGGGGTGGCCTCGATACACCGCCTCGTTCCTCGGCGGCACTCGACCACCGAACGGGGGGCTGGTCGAGGGGGTGGCTAGCCGACGGAGCTGCTGCGGGTGCCGATCCGGGCGCTGCCTGGCACGTGCCGGTCCAGGAAGGACATCACCTCGGAGACGGCGTGCGTCGCCTCGGGGACCAGGCCGGCCGCGGCCTGGAAGACGTGTACCTGCTTGTCCCAGACCTGCAGCTCGACGTCCACGCCGGCCGCAGCGAGGGCGGCCGTCATCCGGGCGGCGTCGTCGTACAACGACTCGGTGGCGCTGCACTGGATGAGGGTCGGCGGCAGACCGGCCAGTTCACCCGCGGACGGTGAGTGCATGCCGGGCCCGCGTCCGCCGTCACGGCGGTGGGCGGTGGCGATCAGGGTGGCGAACGCGCGGAAGGCGCGCTGGTTGAACAGCGTGCAGCCCGAGGGCGACATGTTCCGGCGCAGCGGGTCGAGCTCGATGAGTGGGCTCATCGCGGTGATCGCCCCCGGCACCGGAAGCCCTTCGCGGCGGGCAGCCAGGGTGACCATGAAGGTGAGGTAGCCGCCAGCCGAGTCACCCATCAATGCGATGTCGGCCGGGTCGTGACCCTCGTCGAGAGCGTGACGGTAGGCAGCCAACCCGTCGGCGATCGAGGAGGTCACCGGGTGGTTCGGCAGTTTGCGGAAGCGGGGAACGATCACGCTCGCGCCGGACTGCTGGGCGATCCTGGAGATCATGTGCCGGTGCATGTGTCGCCCTCCGACCAGGAAGGCGCCGCCCTGGAAGTAGACGATCACCCGTCCCCGGTCGTGGCTGCTGTTGCGGACCACGTGACCGGGGCAGTCAGGAAGATCGATATCGGTGATCTCGGTGCCGTGCACCCGGGGCAGCAGTCGACCCACCTGGTCGGCGAGCTCATAGGGCCACGGCAGGAACGGGGTGTGTGACCACGCCTGGATCACCGGGCGGGCGCTGACCCGCAGGCCCAACTGCACCGCTCTGCTCTGCAGGGTGCCGCCCGGGTGGTGAATGGCGCGTCCCACCGACACATCGGGGACCGAACGGAGTCTGACGACGGACATCTGACACCTCCCAGGAGCTGTGACCTTGATCACTCAACGTGTGGGCATGCCAAGTGTGACGCGTCCCGGGCAAGAAAGTTGAGATTTGGAGCAGAAAGCCTCTGGTGGCGTCGCCAGGTCAGCGCTCTTCGAGGATCCGTTCGTGGTGGTGGATCACCTCGGCGATGATGAAGTTGAGGAACTTCTCGGCGAAGACCGGGTCCAGACCGGCGTCCTCGGCCAGGGCCCGGAGCCGCTTGATCTGGCGTTCTTCGCGGGCCGGGTCGGCGGCCGGCAGCTTCTGGGCCGCCTTGAGTGCGCCGACCTGCTGGGTGCACTTGAAACGCTCCGCGAGCAGGTGCACCAGCGCGGCGTCGATGTTGTCGATGCTGCCGCGCAGCCGGGCCAACTCGTCGGGGACTTCACTCACGCCGGTCAGAATAGGCGAGTGGATGCGATCATCAGCAGGCCCGGGGGCCGAATCGTCGTACTCGTGCTGGCGTTCTCGCTGCTCCTCGGCTGTGGCCAGGCGCCGGCACCGACCCGGGTCGCCGACGATGGCACCGCGATCACCCAGGGTGACGTCGACTTCGTCACCGAACTGCTCCAGCACGACGCTGAGGGTCTGGTGCTGATCGACGCGCTCGACGCGGCACGGTCCGAGGAGCCACTCGATGCCGGCGATCACGACCTCGTCGAGGCGACCAGGGCCGAGCTGGCCGGCTCGGTGGAGATGCTTGTGGACCAGTTGTCGGCCTGGGGCGAGGCGATCCCGGCGACTGCTCGCGACCACGTCCACGGCGGTCACGGCGACGAGGATGAGCCTGCGCCGACCGTCGCCCCCGACGTCGCGGAGTTCCGGCAACTCCTGGTGGACCACCACCGCGCGGCCGTCGAGCTGACCCACCGCCACGAACTGGCGGCTACGACGCACCTCGCCGAGGAGGTACGACGCCACCGCCAGCCGTGGTTGGAGTGAGAACTCAGACGAGCACGGGCTCCCGGGTCTCGGCGGCGACCGGGGCCGGGCGCTCCAGGCTGGCGCCCTCGATGTCGACGTTCGGGAGCAGCCGGTCGAGCCAGGCGGGCAACCACCAGGCGCGCTCGCCGAGCAGGTACATCACCGCCGGGATCAGGGCCATCCGGACCACGAAGGCGTCGAAGATGATCGCCGCCGCCAGCGCGAAGCCCATCGACCGCACCACCGGCTCGTCGATCAGCATGAACGCCGCGAACACCGAGGCCATGATCACTGCGGCCGCGGTCACCACCCGGGCACTGTTGCGGAACCCGTCCACCACCGCCTCGCGGGGGGTCATCCCGTGCACGTACGCCTCGCGGATCCGGGACACCAGGAAGACCTGGTAGTCCATCGCCAGTCCGAAGACCACGCCGATCAGGAAGATCGGCATGAAGCTGACGATCGGCTGCCCCTCCATCAGGCCGAAGGCGCCGTTGGAGAAGACCGCCACCGTGGCGCCGAGCGTGGCCAGCACCGAGAGCAGGAAGCCGAGGGTCGCGGTCAGCGGCACCAGGATCGAGCGGAAGACGATCATCAGCAGCACGAAGGCCAACCCGATCACCACCGCCAGATAGACCGGTAGTGCATCCGCCAGACGCTCGGAGACGTCCACGGTGATCGCGGTGAGGCCGGTGACGCCCACTTCGGTGCCGGTGTCCGTCTCGATCCCGGCCTGGCCACCTCGCAGCGACGCCAGCAGGTCCTCGGTGGCCACCTGATCCGGGCCGGTGCTCGGGGTGAGCAGGATCTGGGCCCCGCTCCCGTCCTCGTTCATCGCCACGATCTGGACGTTGCTGACGTTGTCCCGGTCCGCGGCCCAGGCGATCACCTCGCCGTACGCCTCCGGTCGCGACTCGTCGGCGACATCGCCGGCATCGACCACCAGGAGCATCGGCGCCTCGCGCCCCGGTCCGAAGGCGTCGGCGACCAGGTCGGAGGCCTGCCGCTGGGTGGTCTCCACCGGCGCGGTGGCGTCGGTCGGGAAGGCCAGGTGCAGGCCCTTCAGTGGCACCGCCAGGGCGACCAGGGCGAAGGTGGCGATCAGCAGCACCGCCACCGGCGCCCGGCCGACGAAGCGGGCCCAGCGGACCCCGTTGTTCAGCACCCGTCCGTGCTCGATCCGCGGCCGATACCGGCGGACCACGCCACCGAACGCCTTGGACTTGGTCATGCCCAGCACGGCAGGTATCAGCGTCAGCGCCACCAGCACCGCGACCAGCACGGTGGCCGCGGCAGCCAGACCCATCGCGGTCAGGAACGGGATGCGGACCACCGACAGTGCGGCCAGCGCGATCAACACGGTGAGACCGGCGAAGACCACCGCGGAGCCGGCGGTGCCGACGGCGACACCGACGGCCTCGGCACGGTCGTCATGGTGCGGCAGTTCGGCGCGGTAGCGGGCCAGGATGAACAGCGCGTAGTCGATGCCGACCGCGAGGCCGAGCATGGTGGCCAGCATCGGCGTGGTGGAGCCGATGTCCATCAGTGCGGTCATCGCGGTGATTCCGGCCAGTCCCAGGCCGACGCCGAAGACGGCGGTCAGGATCGGCATCCCGGCCGCGACCAGCGATCCGAAGGTGAGCACCAACACGCCCAGGGCGACGGCGATGCCGATGAGTTCGGCGGTGAGGCCGATGTCCTCCATCGAGGCCATCCCGTTGCCGTTGGCGGCCACCGCGAGTCCGGTCCGGTCCGCGGTCTCGTCGAGTACGTCGATCAGCGCGGCGCGGGTCTCGGAGTCGACCTCCATCACGCTGGCCACATCGAAGGTGAAGGAGAGCAGGCCGACCCGGCCGTCCTCGCTCAACGGCGACAGGGCGGCGGCGTTGGCCTCGGCCACGTCGGTGGGGGTGCCGGCCTCTTCGGCCGCCTCCAGCAGTTGGGCGGTGAGGCCGGCTGCGGCGAGTACCGGGTCGACGAGGCCCGTCTCGGCAGGCATCTGCGGAACCTGGCCGAGGTCGTCGATCAGCCGCGCGATCTCGTCCTCGTAGGCGGAGAGCTTCTCGCCTTCGGGGGCGGCGACGACGACGGTGACGCCGGCATGATCGAACGCGTCCGGGACCTGCCCGAACAGCTCCTCCTGCAGCTCGCCGGCCCGCTCGGAGGGGATCCCCGGGATCGAGAACGAGTCCGACATCGGCTTGCTGAAGGTGGCGGCGACCGCACCCACGCTGATCGCGACGATCAGCCAGCCGACGAGGACCAGGGGCCACCGCAGATAGGCGGTGCGGCCGAGGCGGTAGAGCAGGCGGGCCATGGGAACTCCTGAAGGTGAAGGGTCAGTGGCTGGGGTCGGCGAAGAGCGCCCTGGTGCGCTGCACCAGATCGGCGTACTCCTCGGCCAGCGGGCGGCTGTCGGGGTGGGCGAGGAAGTTGTCCAGGGCGAGGTCGAACAGTGCCCCGAGGAGCCGGATCACGATCTCGGCGCGGGTGGGGTCGAAGGCGTCCCCTTCGCGGATCCGGATCTCCTCCACGTAGTGGCCGATGACGGCGCGGAAGTTCTCGTACGACGCGCCGAGGAGCCGTGGGTCGCTGTTGATCACCTGGCGGGCGCGAGCGATCTCAGCCCGGCTGAAGTCGCCCGCGAAGACCAGTGCCTCGGCCAGTCCGGCGACGTCGGCGACCAGGTCACCGCTCGGCCCGCCGGCGCGGAAGGTCGCGATCAGATCCGCGGGGGCTTCCGGGGTGGCGCCGAGCACGGCTTCGACCTTGCCGCCGAAGTAGTTGAAGAGGGTCCGCCGGGAGACGCCGACCTCGACGGCCAGATCGTCCATCGTGAACCCGTCGAGCCCGTGGGCGAGGGTCAGCTCCTGGGCGCAGGCCGCGATCTTCAGCATCGTTGCCCGGCGCTTCGCCTCGCGTCCGGTGGAAGGCACCCACCGGGAAACTGCACTCTCGTCCACGCGGTGCATTCTTGCACTACAAGCCCCAAAGTGCAGAATTGTGAACTGGATCACATGCTTCCGCGGGTGGCGGACGGGATCAGTCGTAGGTGAGATCCGACTGCGTCGGTCTCAGGGGCCTGGTGTCCAGCCGATGTCCTCGCAGACGAGGCGTGCTGCGGCGAGCATGGCGACCCGATCGTCGGCATCCGGGTTGCGGAAGTTGCCGTTCGGGTCGACCGGGGCGAGCTCCCGCCACACCTCGTCCAACTCGGGGACGCCGCGCTCACCGCTGATAACCATGTTGAAGGGGAGGGCGAAGTCGCCCCATACAACGGTGTCCGGATCCTGTGCGTCCTCGCAGAGGAGGTCCATGAACTCCTGGTTCGCCTCGTCCAGGTCGGCGTACCGAGACCCGGCCTCGGCCTCGTCGGCCTCGCCGTCGGGCGCCGGGGTGTCCTCGGGCAACGGAGTGGGCGCGATGGTCTCGTCGCTCGGGTCGATTGCCCCGTCGTCACCGCAGCCCGCTGCCGCTCCCAGCAGCACGGCCACCGCCAGTGCACCTCGAATTCGCAGTCCGATAGTGGTCATGATCCGCCTCCTCGGCCCCGCACCTCAAACTCTAGTCCACGGCGCTGTTCCCGGGGGTGTTTGAATCGGGGGGTGAGTGACCTGCATCCGCTGTTGGCCCACCGATGGAGCCCCAGCATCCTCGACCCCGAGCACACCCTGGACCGCGCCGACCTCGAGACCCTGCTCACCGCGGCCCGCTGGGCGCCGAGCTCGGGCAACTCCCAGCCCTGGTCCTTCCTGGTCACCGTGCGCGGCGGCCCCGGACACCAGGCGCTGCTGGGCACGCTCACGCGCGGGAACCGGGCCTGGGTGCCGCAGGCGTCAGCGGTGCTGCTGGGGATCGCCCAGACGGCACCGGACCCCGACAATCCGGAGCAGTGGCAGCAGATCGGTCTCCATGCCGAGTATGCGTTGGGGTTGTCGGTGGCCCAGTTGACGGTGCAGGCGACGAGCATGGGTCTGGTGGTGCACCAGTTCGCGGGCTTCGACCGGGCAGCAGCCGCCACGGAGTTCGCGGTGCCCGCTCACCATCGGCCGGTGATCGGAGTGGCCATCGGCCGACACGGCCCGGTCGAGGACGCGGACCCCGCCCTGCGACAGAAGGAGGCGCGCCCCCGGGTGCGCAAGCCGATGGAGGAGTTCGTCTTCTCGGGATCCTGGGGTACGCCGTGGTGAACGGCGCCGGCTCGAGGCGTCACCGATGATCCGGGCGGCCGGTTGGCGGCTGCTCGGTGTCGGACTGCTGTTGCTGGTGATCAACCTGCCGCTCGGTCACGCATGGTGGGTCGAACGTCGTCTGGACCGGGAGGGGGTGGACGTCGTGGCCACCGTCACCCAGGCCCGGGAGGTGCCGCCGACGGGCCGCCTCTTCATCGAGTACGCACTGCCCGGCGACTTCCTGGCCGATGGCGAGCCGCGCCTGTGGGTGGCCGAGGTGGATGAGCGCACCTTCGAGGTGGCCCGCGACTCCGAGATGGTCCGGGTGACGGTGCTCCCCGGCGATCGGACGGTGCACCGGGTGGTCGGCCGGGTGGTTCAGCGGTTCGGCCTGTGGATCACCGTCGCCGCCGACGTGATGCTGGTCGGCGTACTCGTGCTGTGGTGGTTCGCCCGCCGCCGGCTGGCCTGGCAGCAGGTGCGCATCGTGGCGGTCTGTGACGTGCAGCCTTCCAGCGGGGAGCCGAGCTTCGTCGAGGGCCAGGACGGCTTCTGGTTGGCCCAGGGGACGGTGCTGGATCGTGACGAGGAGAGGGTGGTGCTCGACGTGGGCGAGACTCGGCGAGTGGTTGTCGAACTGGGCCCGTTTGTCAACCAAGTGCCCATCGACCGCCCCGCTCGGGCCCTTGGTCGGCGACCTCAGTGACCTCAGTCACTTTACATGAGGCAAGGTCTTGTCAAATCACTCGACAGATGTAACCCTACTGTAAAGCACGCGTGTCCGGCGATGGTCGTCGGTCACGGACCGACGCCCCTGGGGCCCGGTGAACGAGGCATGGAGGTCAGCAGATGGCGGACACCGCCGATATGACCGGGACGATCCCGGAGGGGTCGACCGACAACTGGAAGGACCGCAAGCGCTACCTGTGGCTGCTCGGTCTGATGGTGCCCGGCTTCGGGTTGCTGGCCGTGGTCGCCTACGCCCGCACCGACTGGTGGTGGTTGCTGCTCGCCGGCCCGATGTTGGTCAACGTGATCATCCCGCTGCTCGACCTGGCCTTCGGCCTGGACCCGGCCAACCCGCCGGACGACGTGATCGAGGAGCTCGAGAACGACAAGTACTACCGGTGGGTCGTCTTCATGTACCTGCCTCTGCAGTTCGTCATCTTCTTCGCGGTGATGGCGCTGGTCGCCGGCTACAACCCGTTCACCTGGGTCTCCGACCTGGTCGGGGCGAGCGCCTGGCTCTCCGCCAACGGCGGCGAGTGGCTGATCCGTGACCTCGGCATGACCTGGTGGGAGAAGGTCTTCATCGCCTTCTCGGCCGCCGGCGTGATGGGCATCGGCATCAACACCGCCCACGAGCTGGGCCACAAGAAGGAGTCGGTGGAGCGCTGGTTGAGCAAGATCGCCCTGGCGCCGACGTTCTACGGGCACTTCTACATCGAGCACAACCGCGGCCACCACGTCCGGGTCGCCACCCCCGAGGACCCCGCCTCGTCCCGCCTCGGCGAGAGCTTCTACCGCTTCTGGCCGCGCACGGTCTCCGGCTCGTTCAAGAGCGCCTGGGAGCTCGAGGCCAAGCGCTACAAGCGCAAGGGCACCCACCCGTTCCACCTCGGCAACGACGTGCTCAACGCCTGGCTGATGTCGGTCGTCCTGTACGGCGCGGCCATCGCGATCTTCGGCTGGCAGGTCATCCCCTACGCACTGATCATCATCGTCGCGGGCTTCTCGCTGCTGGAGATCATCAACTACCTCGAGCACTATGGGATGCTGCGCCAGAAGGTCGGCCCCGAGGGGAAGCAGCGCTACGAGCGGGTGCTGCCGATGCACAGCTGGAACTCCAACAACATCGTCACCAACATCTTCCTGTACCACCTGCAGCGGCACAGCGACCATCACGCCAACCCGACCCGTCGCTACCAGACGCTGCGGGACTTCAAGGAGGCCCCGGCACTGCCCACCGGGTACGCCGGGAGCCTCACCCTGGCCCTCTTCCCGCCGCTGTGGCGCAAGGTGATGGACAAGCGCGTCGTGGACCACTTCGGTGGCGACGTGACCCTGGCCAACATCCAGCCCGGCAAGGAGGCGCGCTACTTCGCCAAGTTCCCGCCGCCGGCGGAGCACGAGGTGCACACCGAGGACCGGTTCGCGCAGACCTACCTGACCGAGGTGCTGGCGGCGAAGTGCCCCGGCTGCTCGTACGTCTACGAGGTCGCGGCGGGTGACGAGCACGAGGGGTTCCCGGCCGGCACGGCGTGGAACGACATTCCCGACGACTGGACCTGCCCCGACTGCGGTGTCCGGGACAAGATCGACTTCGTTCCGGTCGACCCCGCTACGCTGAAGGTGGACGCCTGATGAAGATCGTGGTCGATCGGGACCTGTGCGAAGGTCTCGGAATGTGTGAGTCGATGGCCCACGAGTACTTCGAGGTCGACGACGACGACGTGATGCACGTCCTGAACGAGAACCCCCCGGAGGAGGACCGGAAGATGATCACCGCAGCCGTGAACTCCTGCCCGGTCCTGGCCCTGAAGATCGAAGGGTGACCGACACCGTGCAGACCCTCCGGGTCGCGGGCTCCAAGCTCGCGGCCCGGAGGCGGCACGCCCGCACCCGCCGGGACGAACTGCCCCTGCACGTGCGGATCATCGAGGTCGCCACCGACCTCACCGTCGAGTCGGGCTGGGCCTCGGTCACGATGGCCGGCCTGGCCGAGGCCGTCGGGGTCTCCCGGCAGACGATCTACAACGAGGTCGGCTCCAAGCCCGAACTCGCCGAAGCGATGGTGCAGCATGAGCTGGCCCGCTTCCTCGAACTCGTCGAGAAGGCCTTCGATGCGAATCCCACCGACCTGGTGGCCGCCATCGAGGAGGCGGCCCGGGTGGTGCTGGAGTACGCCGAAGGCAACGCGCTGCTGCACGCCGTGGTCACGGCCACCAACGGCGCCAACACCGAGCTGCTGCCGCTGCTGACCACGCAGTCCCAGTCGCTGCTGGCGGTCGCCAAGGCGGCGATCGCCGGTCGGATCGTCGACTATCGGCTCCCGTTCAGCGACGAGGAGCTGGACGCGGTGATCGACATCGTGGTCCGGGTCGTCCTCAGCCACATCATGGAGCCCTCCGGCTCGCCCGCCGAGACGGCAGCGAATCTGAGCTGGGTCGCCCGGCTCGTCCTTGAGCGCTGAAGCGGCGTCGGTGACCGTCGCCGGATACGCTTGACCCCGGGGAGGGAAGCGGATGATCCGGAGGCACCTGCTGCGCGTCGGCGCGGCCTCAGTGGCGTTGTTGCTGACCGCCTGCACGGCTGACCTCGACCCCGGCGAGACTGCCATCGACGCCGGTGAATCGGTGTCCCTGGAGATCGACGAACTCCCGCGGGTGGACGAGCTGGTGGTGGACCCGCCCGGGCCGCTCACCGAAGCCCTGCTGCCCGCCGACGTACTCGTCTACAGCCTGGAGTCGTTGGACGAGGAGATGGTCGCCGCGATCCGTGACATCGACGGCGTGGTGGCCGCGGAGCAACTGTGGCTGGCCCAGGTGGTGGTCGAGGAGATCGCCCTGACCATCGCCGCCGTGGACCCCGATGGCTACCGCCGCTTCACGCCGGTGAACTCGGCCCAGCTCCAGGAGGCCTGGGTGCGGGTGGCCGGCGGTGAGATGGCGATCGACCCCGAGCTGGGCCGGCGGCTGGAGGACACCGACGGCTTCGTCACCCTCGGCAACACCGACACGTCGCCGCGGGTGCACATCGGCGCCTACGCACCTCAGATCAACCAGATCGACGCCGTGGTGAACCTGAAGTGGGGCGAGGCGCTGGGGATGGTCCCCGAGAACGCGCTGTTGGTCTCCACCGGGATGACCTCGCCTCAGTCCATCCGCAGGCAGTTGCAGCGGATCGCCGGCGACGCCGCCTCGGTGCAGATCCTCGGCCCGGACCTGGACACCACCGTGCAGCAGACCGCCATCCTCACCGGAGGGTCGGTCGGCCAGGCCGTGGGGACCTTCTCCTACCAGGTCCTCGACGGCGGCCGGATCGCCCCGGACCCGGCCTGGGTCGCGGCCAACATCCGCACCGAGGAGGTGCCGATCCTGGGCCGGGTCACCTGCCACAAGGTGATGCTGCCGCAGATGCGGGCGGCCTTCACCGAGATCCAGGCCCGCGGGCTGGCCGACAAGATCCACCCGCAGCAGTACGCCGGCTGCTACTACCCGCGCTTCATCGCGAACAGCACCCGGCTGTCCATGCACTCCTGGGGCATCGCCTTCGACATCAACGTCCCGGGCAACCAACGCGGCACGGTCGGCGAGATCGACCGCACCGTGGTGGCCATCTTCAAGAAGTGGGGCTTCGCCTGGGGCGGCGACTGGTCCTGGACCGACCCGATGCACTTCGAGCTCGCGCACCTGGTCGAGATCCGATGATGTCCTCCCCGGGCTCAGAGCCCGGGAAGGACATCACCTACTTCCGCCCGAAGTTCTGCGTCCACCAGTAGGTGCCGTTGCCCACATCCACCGCCACCCCGATGTGCCGGTAGCTGCAGTCCAGGATGATCGCCCGGTGTCCCGGGCTGCGCATCCAGGCCCGCACCACCGCACGCGGCTTTGGGTAGCCGCGGGCGACGTTCTCGCCGACCCGGGTCCAGCCCAGGTAGCCGGCCTGGGTCACCCGGACGCCGAGTCTCGGCTCCCCGGGCAGTTGGTGCGACAGCGTCCCGGCTCGCGCCATCCGGAGGTTGTGCCGGCGGGCGGACAGGTTGAGCTCGGCCCGGTTGCGCAGGGCTGGGCAGCCGTGGGCTGCTCGGCGCAGGTTGGTGAGTCGCATCACCCGGCGCTGGCGCTTCAACTGCCAGAGTGCCCGGGCGTCCACCTCGACGGTGGTGAGGTCAGGGGCAGCGATGCCGACCTTGGCCCACGACGTGGTCGTCGCGGTCGCCTGGGCCGGAAATGCCACCAATGACAGCAGTAGTGTTCCGATGATTGTCGCGGACGCAGGGAGGGAGATCCTCGTCCGTGATCTCATGTCCATAAGGGTAGGCACATAGAGTCGAAATGCGGGGGCCTCCGGGACCATGGTCCCGACATCTCGTCCGATCGTTCAGCGGCGGCTGCGTTGCGGGAACGGAGCCGGTTCGATCTCCAACTCCTCCATCCGCTCGCAGTAGCCGCGATACATCCGCCGCGCCTCGCCGTGCCGGCCACCGGCGACCAGCGCGTCCACCAGACTGCGATGCGCCCGCTCGTCGTACGCGTCCTGCTCGAGCAGCCGAAGTTGCAGCCGCACCGCACGATCGAAGTCGTCGTCGGCCACCGCATGGTCGGCCAGCGCGCGCAGCACCTGGACCGAGACGGCCCGGACCTCGTCACGCACCGGCCCGGCCCAGTCGGCGTACGCGTCCTCGTCGAACGGTTCCCCGGTCATCAACGCCTCGGCCCGGGCCAACCGGGCGGCCGCGCCGGGCTCCCCGGACTCACTCATCCGGAGTCCCTCGTCGGCCGTGGCCAGGAAGCGCTCCAGATCGATCACCCAGTGCTCGCGCCGCAGCGCTACCGCAGCCCGGTCAGCCACCACGAAGTGGTCGGCGTCGTGGTCGTGGTCGGGATCCAGCAGTGCGCGCAGCGTGGACAACGCCACCGAGAGCTTGCGGCCCGCCTTCGCCGGGTCGTCGTCACGCCAGAGCAGGTCGAGCAACTGCTCGCGGCGGACCGGGCCACGCTGGGAGACCAGAATCTTGAGCAGGTCGCGGGGCTTGCGCGAACCCCAGTCGCGCGGCCCGATCCGGCGGTTGCCGACGTTCACCGCGAAGCCACCCAGGGCCTGCACCACCGCCCCGGTCGCCGAGGTCGGTGACGCGACCACGGACAGGTCCCGCCGCGCGCCCGCGGTGCGCAGCAGGTCGCCGGCCGAGGCCGCACCGGCGATGTCGACCTCGGAGGCCTCGGGCAGGGCGCCGATCAGCAACCGCACCCTCGCCTCATCGAGCCGATGGTCGAGCTCGGCCCATGACTCGGCCGCCTCGGTGAGCAGGTCGCGCGCCTCCGCGGGATCGTCGTGGACCCGGGCCAGCACCTCGGCCGCCCAGGTGAGGGCGGCCCGGTTCCGGCGGCCCCGAGCCACCGGCAGCGCCTCTTGGGCGCGTTCGGCCGCAGTGTTCAGGTCACCGCGTTCCAGGGCGAGTTGGGCCTCGGTGAGCAGCGCCGTCTCATGCCCGAGGACCGGACCGGCCTCGATGGCGCGTTGGGTGAGTTCCGCGGCCTGGTCGGGGGAGTCGGCGTGCACCACCCGGGCCAGGCCGCACAGTGCCGGCACCAGCGCCTGCCGGTCGCCGGACTGCTCGCAGAGCCGGATCGCTTCCTCGAACAGTGCACGGGCCTCGCGCCGTTGGTCCCGGGCCGCGGCGATGCCGCCCAGGTGCACCAGCGGGTAGACCACCATGTGCGCCCCGGCGGCGTCGAAGATCGCCCGGGCGGTGGCCAGGTCGCGGCGCGCCTCGTCGAGTTGACCCAGGTTGAGCAGGGCCTGGCCGCGGTTGCTGAGCGCGATCCCGCGCAGCATCGAGTGGCCGGCCAGATCGGCCAGGCCGATGGCCGTGTCCAGGCCTGCCAGCGCCTCGGCGTACTCACCCTCCTCGAGGTAGCGGGAGCCCCGGTTGCAGTGGATCCGGATCAGCTGCAGCACGTCGGCGGCGCGCTCGGCGTGCACCAGGGCCCGCAGGTAGTGCGCGTCGTTGGTGCGGCGGTCCCCTTGCACCGCAGCGACCATCGCCAACGCCGTGTGGGCTGCGGCCAGGGCCCGGTCGTCGCCGAGTTCGTCGGCGACCCGGCGGGCCTCGCCCGCGAGCTTCTCCGCGGCGGCGACGTCCCCGCGGAGCCAGTGCGCGGCCGCGGACAGCGCATCGACCATCGCGTGGTCCCGATCCGGGGGGCCGCTGCGGTCGCTACGGTCGTACGCCGCCAAGGCCTGTGCCAGGTCGCCGCGCTGGTGGTGGATGAAGCCGGTCCGCCAGGCAGGTCCGGCCGGCATCACCCCGTCGTGGGTCAACGCGTCGAAACAGACCAGGGCGCCGTCCCAGTCACCGGTGGCCTGCCGGGCCTCGCCCTCGAGTTGCAGCAGGTCGTCGCCGGCGGTGCCCGGGCGCAGCGCGGTCAGGTGGCGGAGCAGTTCGTCCGCCCGGCCCTCGATGATCAGCCGCGGCCCGTGCTCGGCCAGGACCTCGATCCGACGCGGCTCGGCGTCGTCATCGGTGAGGAGCTGCAGCGCCTCCCGGATCAGGCCACGGCCCACCAGCCAGTCCGCCGCCCGGCGTCGGATCGCGGCGCCGTCGGGGGTGGCCAGGTTGCGCCGTGCCCAGGCGCGGACCAGCGGATGCAGCGAGTACCAGCCGCCGTCGTCGCTGGTGTGGGTGCGGATCAGTCCCCGCCGGTGCAGGCTGTCCAGCAGCGCGTGCGGTCGGGCCAGTCCGATCTCGGTGCACAGGTCGGCGGTGAACACCTCCAGCGGGGCCACCTGCCGCACCAGTTCCGCCAACTCGGGTTCGATGCCGTCGAAGACCTCGGTGGCGAACCGGTCGATCAGGCGCTCCGGGTCGTCATCCCCGGGGTAGGAGTCGGGTTGCCGTCCCCGCTCCCGGCCGGCTTCGGCGCCGAGCCGGACTGCGGCCGGCCACCCCAGGGTGGTCTCGTGCAGGGCGGTGGCGGCCACCTCGCCGACGTCACCGTCGACCAGCGAGGCCAGATGCAGGGTCTCGTCGAGATCGAAGGCCAACGTGGACCCGCGGATCTCGGTGGCATGACCTCGCGAGCGCAGACGGGCGGTGGGGAAGGGCAACTCCTGTCGGGACAGTACGACGAGGTGCAGCGACGGCGGGGCCTGTCGGATCAGGGCTTCGGTGAACCGCGCCGAGGCGCAGCCGGGTGGCAGTTCGTGCAGGTCGTCGATGACCAGCACCAGTTCGCTGCTGAGCAGGTCCTCGAGCAGCAGTGCCAGGTGGGCGGCGTGGGCGGCGGCACGGCCCTGGTCGCCGCCGCCGGAGTCGGGGCCGCGCTCCCGGGAGAGCCGGGTGGTGTCGCGCATCGCCTCGCCGATGCCGGTGACCCGGATCCGTAGCGCGGACACGACCCCGGCGACGAAGGCGTCGAGGTCGGCGTCCTCCTCGGTGCAGGTGTACCAGGCGCAGCGGCGCTCAGCAGCCCATCCGGCGAGCAGCGTGGACTTCCCGAAACCGGCCGGGGCGACCACGGTGGTCAGTCGACGGTGCCGGACGTCAGCCAGCAGCGACTCCACCCGGGGTCGAGGCACCACCACCTCGGGCAGAGCCGGTGGCAGAAGCTTTGCTTCAAGGACCCGCTCCACGTGGGCGACGATACGCCGTCCGGCCCCGACCGGTGCCACTCCGGGTGTGTCACGGCACCTCCTGAAGCCGACCTGAACATCACCTGAACACTGCTCGGGCAGTGTCTGTCACGAGCGCTGCACGGGCGCTCGACGAGGAGGTGTCAGGTGATGGCTGAGGCGCCAGGACCGCGTGACCCCACGGATCCGTCGTTCGAACCGATCCACGGAGTCTCGCTGGCAACCTTCGCCGAGGTGAGCACTTGGCTTGCGGCCGGGGGGGCCGCCGATTCTCGGTCAAGGGACATGGTGCTGCGTCAACGGGGGGTTGACGCAGCGCTGTGGACTGACGTGGTCGCTGGTTGGCTGGATCGGATCGCGGACGACGCAGTCGTCCGCAACGCCTGGGCCAGGCATCTGATCCGCCTTCGGGGGGAGGAATCGCCAGCAGCGATGCGGTGATGGGGGGACGACGAGGCCCGGCACAAGACTCAGTCGGGGGCTGGGAAACGGGCGTGTGCCGGGCTTCGTCGAGGGCCACTCCATGTGAGACCCCCCTCCGACGAAGTAGCCCATCTCGTCCGCCGAGGTGTCATACCTCGGCGGACGAGATGGGCTACTTCGTCGGGGTTAGGGCAAGAGCGCGTCGACGGCGGCGACCAGCCGTGGGTCGTCGGGGGTCACCAACGGGGCGAAGCGGGCGACCACCTCACCGTCGGCGCTGATCAGGAACTTCTCGAAGTTCCAGGAGATGTCGCCGGTGCGTCCCTCGATGTCGGGGGTGTCCACCAGCGCCTGATAGACGGGGTGCCGGTCGGCGCCGTTGACCTCCACCTTCTCGGTCATCGGGAACGTGACGCCGTAGCTGACCGAGCAGAACTCCTGGATCTCCTCGGCGCTGCCCGGCTCCTGGCCGCCGAACTGGTTGCACGGCACGCCGACCACGGTGAACCCCCGGTCGGCGTACTCCTCGTGCAACTTCTCCAGGGCCGTGTACTGCGGGGTCAGCCCACACTTGGAGGCCACGTTCACCAGCAGGGCGGCGCGGCCGCCAATGATGTCGCCGAGGGTGCCCGGGGTGCCGTCGAGTGCGGCCAGGGGCGCGTCCAGGAAAGTCATGGCGCTGAGATTAGCGCGCGGACGAAGGCTGCCGGTCGCCCGGAGGGGTCGGTGGGTGCGGCACAATCACCGCATGAGCCGCGTCGTCCACCTGCACATCGGTGCCCCCAAGACGGGAACCACGTACCTGCAGGATCGGCTCACCCGCAACGCCGAATCCCTGGCCGCGCACGGGATCCACTTCCCGACCCGGCGGTTCGCCGACAACGACCTCTTCCACTTCCGGGCCGCCCTCGACCTGCTCGGCCAGGACTGGGGCGGAGCCCCCGGGCACGCCAAGGGCGCTTGGCCGTCGATGGTCCGTCGGGTGCAGCGCTGCAGCGGCACGGTGATCCTCAGCCACGAGATCCTGGCCCCGGCCGCACCCGACCGGATCGTCAAGGCGATGAACGACCTGGCCCGTTCCGAGATCCATGTCGTCTACTCCGCCCGTGACCTGGCCCGGCAACTCCCGGCCGCCTGGCAGGAGTCGGTCAAGCAGGGGCGGGCCTGGTCCTTCAAACGGTTCCTGGGTGCGGTGCAGCGGCAGCAGGCCTGGTTCCAGCGGGCGTTCGACCTGCCCACGGTGCTCAACCAGTGGGGCGCGAACCTGCCTCCGGAGCAGGTGCACGTGGTCACCGTCCCGAAAGCAGGCGACGTCCGTCCCGACGAGCTGTGGCACCGGTTCTGCACCGTCTTCGGCATCGACCCGGCCTGGGCGCCGCTGGATTCCGAGCGCACCAACAGGTCACTCGGTGTCGCCGAGACCCAGCTGATCCGATTGCTGAACCGGCGGATGGACCGGCGGACCCGCCGCGAAGCCCCGTACGACGAGCTGATCCGGGAGATGCTCGCCCACGACGAACTGGTCCCGTCCCGATCGGCCCCGGTGGTCGTGCCGCCGTCGATGTATGACTGGATCGAGGAGCAGACCGAGCTCTGGATCGACTGGATCACCGGCAGCGGCGTCCATGTGGTCGGCTCCGTCGAGGACCTCCGGGTCACCCGACCGGACCCGGACGCGGAATGGACCGACCCGGACCAGGTCCGCAAGCGGCAGGTGCTCCGGGCCGCGATGGATGCGCTGGAGGCGATGACCCGGGAGGCCGCGCAACGGCCCGACCCGGACCGGATGCTGCGCCGCCGGGTGATGCAGCGACTCCGGGACCGATGAGCGTCCGCCCGGTCGGCGCCCAGCACCGCGAGCTGCTGCGTCGCGTCACCGAGACCGCCAGCGGCTCGGCCAGCGGAACGGCCAGCGCAGCCGCCGGCCCGTCCGCCGGACTGGCCGAGGAGATCCTCACCGCCGACCTGATCGGCCGGGGCAGTCCCGAACTCGACACGGCCGACCAGGTGTCGGAGCGGGAGCTGGCTCGGGTCGCGGTCTCGGTGCTGGTGGGCCGCCTCGCCGCCGTCACCCTCCCACCGTCACCCCCGCCGCCGGCCGCGCCGGGCCGCCTCGCCCGGGCACTGTCGCGGCGCCGCTACCGGCTCGTCGGCGACCCGATCCTGGCCGACCCGATCCGCCGGGCGCTGGTCGAGGCCGGTCACCATCCCGGCGGCCGGCGCCCGACGGTGCTGGTGCTGGCCTCATCGCTGCCCACCGCCCTGCAGCACGCCCACCTGAGCCGGGTGCTCGAGGCCGGCCTGCCCGAGTTCGCCAGCTGGCTCGACTCGTGGGCGGCCCGGGACCGGATGCCGCCCCGGGCCGACCCACTGGCCGCCGCCGACCGCTGGGCAGCCCTGGTCGGCGCCAGCCGGGTGCGCCTGGTCAGTGACCCGTCCCTGGTGCCCGAACTGCTGCGGATCCCGCTCCGGCTGCCGGACCCGGTCACTCTCGACCCCGGTGCTGCCGAACTGCTCCGCCGGGTCGGCGCCGGGCTGCGGACCCGGGTCGACCCGCCCACCCGCAGCCGGCTGCTGACCGAGCTGCTGTTGCCGCCGCTGGCCGAGGTCGCCCCTGCAGCCGGCGCCTCGGTGCCCCGGCGACACCAGGCGTGGCTGGACACTCAGGCGGCTTGCATCGGCGCCGGACTCGCCGCGGCTGGCTACCCTGTGCACGGTCCAGACCCGACCGAGCACTATCCGACCGAGCACTATCCGACCGAGTCAGCCTCCGCCGCGGTGCTGACGGTGGCCGTTCGGCTGTTGCTGGCCCTGGACCAGGACTCCGCGGACCAGACGACGAGAGGGGCGACCCGGTGAGCAAGCGGGTGATTCTGCACGTGGGCACCCCCAAGACCGGGACGTCGTACGCCCAAGACGTGCTCTTCCGCAACCAGCGGATCCTGGCCGGCCGGGGGATCAGCTATCCCGCGGACCGCCACGACGCGCACTTCCTCGCCGCCCTGGACCTGATGGGGCTGACCTGGGGCGGGCTGGAGGCAGAAGCCGTCGGTGCCTGGGACGCGTTGGCGTCACGGGTCCGCTCCTGGTCGGGCACCACGATCATCAGCCACGAGATCCTCGCCCACGCCTCCCGTGGCCAGGTGGCCCGGGCACTGGAGTCGTTCGGTGAGACCGAGGTGCACCTGGTCATCTCGGTCCGCGACCTGGTCCGACAGATCCCCGCCGAATGGCAGGAGAACGTCAAGCATCGCGCGGTGGTCGGCTACCAACAGTTCCTCGAGCAGTTGCGCGACCCGCGTCGGGACTCCCGGATCGCGGCCTGGTTCTGGGCGGTGCAGGACGTCCCCGACATCCTGGACCGGTGGGGCAGCGGTCTGCCCCCGGAGCGGGTGCACGTGGTGACGGTGCCGCCGAAGGGAGCACCGCGCGGGGAGCTGTGGCAGCGCTTCATCACCGCCTTCGGGTTGGCCGAGGTGAACCTCGACCTGGGTGAGGAGCGCGCCAACGTCTCCCTCGGAGTGCCCGAGACGGTCCTGCTGCGCCGGATCAACCAACAGGTGAACCCGGTGCTCGCGCCGCCGGACTACCGGCCGCTGGTGCGGGAACTGCTCGCCCACCAGACCTGGTCGAAGCGGACCGACTCACCGCGCCTGGCGCTGCCGCCCGACGCGCACGCGTGGGCCGCCGGCCTCTGCGCCGACTGGGCGCGGGTGCTCGCCGAACGCGGGTACGACGTGATCGGCTCGCTCGACGACCTGACCCCGGCCGCGGCGGGCGACTTCACAGCGCCCGAGGAGGTGCTCGAGCGCGACGTCAGCGACGCCGGTGTGGATGCGATCCAGGCGCTGCTCATCGAGGCCGCCCGGCTGCGTCGGCGCGAGGAGGAACTGCTCGGCGAGCTCGCCGAGAGTCACGCCGCGCTGCAACGGTCCTACCTGCGGCCGAGCTATCGGTTCCGGGAGCGATTGGTGCGAATGCTCGATCGCAGCAACACCGGTCAGCGGCTGCTGGGTGCCTACCGCGGGCTTCGCGGCAGGAACTCCCGGTCGGCATAACGGCCGATGTTCCACGCGGCGTAGCCGTCCGCGGTCAACCCGACCAGCCCGCCGAGCACCGGGATCCGTCGGCCGACCAGCGACGCCAACCGCTTGCCCGACACCCGGGAGAGCAGGTCGACGGCGACCTCGGTGGCGATCGCCCGCTCCACGCCCGGGTCGACGACCGGGGCGGTGGCCAACGCCATCGGGGTGCCGGGGAGCTTGTGCTTGCGCAGCATCCGCAACACCTCGTCCTCCCCGAGCAGGGCGGCCAGGATCGCGTTCCGGGTGCGCGGGTCGGCGAGGTCGTAGCCGCGCAGGTGGGCGATGCCGGCCACCATCCGGCACTCGATCAACGCCAGGGCGGCGATGTTGGCGGGGATGGTCACCGGTGCCGAGATCACGCCGCCGAGGTTGGTGACGAAGCCCTGGGTGCCGGCGTACCGGACGTTGCGTTCGATGACCGCATGCACGGCCTTGTCGATGTCCCCGCCGGCCTTGGCCAACTTCTTCTCCGCGGCGACGGCCGCACCGGGCAGCGGGCCGACGCCGGCGATGGCCTTGTCGAGCGCCTCGCGGACGAACGCCTGGGTGGCGTCGGGCGCGATCTCGGCGATCCGCGGGAAGGCACGTCTGCCCACCGACGCGCCGACGCTCTTGGCGACTCCCATGTGTCCTCCTGTGCTCGGTCCTGCTGTGACGATCCTAGGCAGTCGCTGGCTATCGTGGCTCACGTGGCGAAGGAGTGGGCGGCGCGGTCACCGTGGGACTTCGCGGGTGCGCTGCGCACGGCCCGCGACGACCTCGTCGCCCGGGGTGCGGACCTGGAGCCGTCGACGTTGCTGTCGGCCTACGCCCAGGGGATCTTCCCGATGCCCGGCGAGGGCGACGTGTGGTGGTTCTCGCCGCGGCGTCGGGCGGTGCTGCCGCTGGACGGGCTGCGGGTCTCCCGGTCGTTGCGGCGCTCCTGCCGCGACTTCGAGATCCGGGTGGACACCGCCTTCGCCGAGGTGATCGCCGGCTGCGGGGACCCCGACCGGCCCGGCGCGGACGTGCACGGCTGGATCAACGACGACATCGCGGCCGCCTACCTGCGGTTGCACGAGTTGGGGCATGCGCACTCGGTGGAGACCTGGCTGGACGGGGAGTTGGTCGGCGGCCTCTACGGCGTCGGGATCGGCGGGCTGTTCGCCGGTGAGTCGATGTTCCACCGGGTCCGGGACGCCTCCAAGGTAGCCCTGGTCGCCCTGGTGGAGCGGCTCCGCGAGCCCACCGGGATCGCACCCGACGGCGCCGCCGAGGAGGCCGGTGCGTCGGCGGCGACCCGGCTCTTGGATGTGCAGTGGCAGACCCCGCACCTGGCCTCGTTGGGCGTGGTCGAGATCGATCGGACCGAGTACCTCGCCCGCCTCGAGCTCGCCCTCACCCTCCCCCCGCCGAGTTGGGCCTAATCCGCGCCGAGTTGGGCCTGATCCGCGTCGAGTTGGGCCCTGTTCAGGGCGATCAGATCACCATCGGCGGCTGCCCCAACTCGCTCACCATCGGCCGACCGGCCGACTCCCAGTCGAGCATCCCGCCGTCGAGATTGACCGCGTCGCACCCCTGCGCCTGCAGCCACGCCACCGCTCGGGCGGACCGGCCGCCCACCTTGCACACCACCAGCGTCTGACTGGCCGGCACCTCGGCGAGCCGCTCCGGCAGCTGGCCGAGCGGGATGTGCAGCGCACCGTCGATATGGCCAGCCACCCACTCCTCGGGTTCGCGGACGTCGAGGACGGTCAGCCCGTCGGGCAGCGGGGTCGGTACGCCGTCGATGGCAACGGTCGGGATCGCAGTCATGGGCACTAGTGTGGCAAGCATGGCTGAGCGACTTCTCTGGCAGCCGCCGCTCGACGGCAGCACCCGGATCGAGCGGTACGCCGCGTCCCTCCCCGAACTGACCGATGGTCGGGTCCACCTGGACGACCCGAGCGACCTCCAGGAGCTCTGGCGCTGGTCGGTCAGCGACCTCGGCGGCTTCTGGGGCAGCCTGTGGCGACACTTCGACCTGCCCCGCAACGACGGGCCGGTGCTGGTCAGCCCGCAGATGCCCGGGGCGTGCTGGTTCCCCGGTGCGCGACTCAACTACGCCGAGGTGATGCTGCGGCTGCCGGGTCGCGCCGATGAGGACGTGGTGCTGATCGGCCGGTCCGAAGCCCGCGACGAGACCCGGGTGACCGCCGCCGAACTGCGCGCCCAGGTGGCTGAGACCCGGGCCGGGCTGATCCGCGTCGGAGTCGTGCGCGGTGACCGCGTGGCGGCGTACGCCCCGAACGTGCCGGAGACGCTGGTGCTGCTGCTGGCCGCGGCCAGTCTGGGTGCGGTCTTCACCTCCTGCCCGCCGGAGTTCGGGGTCCGCAGCACCGTGGACCGGCTCAGCCAGGTGGAGCCGGTGCTGCTGCTGGTCACCGACGGCTACCGCTATGCCAACAAGCCGATCCACCGCCGCGACGAGGTCGCCGAGATCGTGGGCGCGCTGCCGAGTGTGCGGACCGTGCTGCGGCTGCGCTACCTCCCCGAGGCCGACCCGGCGCCGCTGGTCGAGGGCGAGGTGGCCTGGGAGGAGTTCGGTGTCCCCGGCGCCGCACCAGGATTCGACGAGGTCGAGTTCGACCACCCGCTGTACGTGCTGTTCTCCTCGGGCACCACCGGGCTGCCGAAGCCGATCGTGCACGGCCACGGCGGCATCACCCTGGAGCACCTCAAGGCGCTGGCGCTGCACAACGACCTCGGCCCCGAGGACACGTTCTTCTGGTTCTCCACCACCGGCTGGATGATGTGGAACTTCCTGATCTCCGGGCTCGGGGTCGGCTCGACCGTGGTGCTCCTCGACGGCGACCCGATGCACCCGAGCCCCGATGCGCTGTGGCAGATGGCGGCCGAGCTGGGGGTGACCTTCTTCGGCGCCAGTGCGCCCTACCTGCTGGCCTGCCGCAAGGCCGGGATGGTGCCGCGCGAAGTGGCCGACCTGTCGGCGCTGCGGGCGGTCGGCTCCACCGGGGCGCCGCTGCCGGCGGCCGGCTTCGAGTGGGTGTACGACGCGGTCGGGGACGTGCTGTTGACCTCGGTGTCGGGCGGCACCGACGT
The DNA here is from genome assembly GCF_016827675.1 of Nocardioides limicola. Taxonomy (GTDB): domain Bacteria; phylum Actinomycetota; class Actinomycetes; order Propionibacteriales; family Nocardioidaceae; genus Nocardioides; species Nocardioides limicola. The sequence goes on from NZ_JAERJA010000006.1 coordinate 206,658, forward strand.
GTGCACCGCGTTCGTCGGCGGTGCTCCGACGGCACCGGTGCGGGCCGGGGTGATCCCGACCCGGTTCCTGGGCTGCGCGGTCGAGGCGTACGACGAGTCCGGCAGGTCGGTGGTCGGCGAGCAGGGCGAGCTGGTGATCACCGCGCCGATGCCGTCGATGCCGGTCGGCTTCTTCAACGACCACGACGGGTCGCGCTATCGCGAGGCCTACTTCGACACCTTCCCCGGGGTGTGGCGGCACGGTGACTGGGTGACGATCTTCGAGGACGGGTCGTGCGAGATCAGCGGCCGCAGTGACGCCACCTTGAACCGGGGCGGCGTCCGGCTCGGCACCACCGAGTTCTATGCCGTGGTGGAGGAGTTGGACCGGGTCGCGGACAGCCTGGTGGTGCACCTGGAGGATGACGAGGGTGGGCCGGGGCGGCTGCTGCTCTTCGTGAGCCTGGCCGAGGGCGCCACCGAGGACGGTCTGGCGGCCGAGATCGCGCGCGAGTTGCGGTCCCGGCTCTCGCCGCGGCACGTGCCCGATGAGCTGCACGTGTTGGCGGCGCTGCCGCGGACGTTGACCGGGAAGAAGCTGGAGGTGCCGGTGAAGCGGATCCTCACCGGCGCGGACCCGGACAAGGTGGTGGCCCGGGGCGCGATCAGTCACCCCGACGTGCTCGCCGAGTTCGCCCGCCTCGCCTGAGTGCCCCCAGGGACGCTCCTATGTTGGGTCAAGGGGTCGGTGTTCGAGTAGTCGGTAGAGGTCGCGGGCGATGTAGCGCTTGAGGCAGCGTCGGATCTCTCGGGGGTTCTTGCCTTGGCTGGTTCGTTTCTCGGTG
>NZ_JAERJA010000007.1 GCF_016827675.1 Nocardioides limicola
ACCGCCGGATGCGGTCTCTCATCTGGACGTTTCTGCAGGTCAGCGAGCCGCCAGTCTTGGGGCATGCGCTGACGCGGCTTGTTCGGTTGGGGCGCCGTGGAGCCACACTTATGCATACGACGGTGCTCGCCTGCCCGCTGCATCCGACACGGCGTCGGTTGACACTCGCGAGACCCTCAGCTCAACCCCAGGCGGCGTGACCGCGATTCAGTCAGGCGGTGTTGCCGCAAAGTCCGCAGACGAGTTCGTCGACCTGGCCTCGGCTTCGCGTCGTAGCCACATCCTTGACGGGCACCGGTACGGCGGGGAGGCAGGCAACACTTGGTTCCCCAAGGGTTGGTCGGACGACAAGATCATGCACTCGGTCTCGGATATCGCGACCGACCCATCGCTCACTTGGGTTCAGCAAACGGGTCGAGCAGGCGCCGAGTTCACGCGCGGCGGCGCGCCAGTCAGATACACCGTCGAAGGTGTGCGAGACGGCGTCAAGATCCGAGTCGTCCTTGAACCCGGCGGCGAGGGCATCATCACGGGGTTCCCGATTCCATGACCACGACACCGGCTCCCGAGGAGACAACCGTCCGTCTGCACACGGCGATGGACGCAGCCGTTGGGCTCACCCCAGACGACATCAGCAACGTGCAGTCGCTGATCGATGTGGGTGAGTTTCTCGTCGCCTTCGAGACACTGTGCACCCAGATCTACGAATGGGAGATCAGGCTAGAGCCCGACGTCATTCGTGATCTCGAGGGTCTCGGGACAGCGCTCGGCGCCCGCCGCGAACTCACTGACCATCTGTGGGAGGACGTCGCCGGTGCGTAACTGGATCGGGAGGTTGGTGGCCGCAGTGATCGCTACGGTCCTGACTCTGCTCGCCGCTCCAACTACTGAGGCCATCGCACTCGCTCCGGCGGAATCGCCCTGGACCTACGTCTACGCCAGTCACCATCGCACTGCGCTGGCGACTGGCGCCGCCACCGAGTGCGGCCCGCCTGCGACGCATGACTGCGCCACCAACGACGCTGATGGCCTTCGTTCGCTCGGCGATTTGGCGCGCCCGAATGGACCCACAACCCCCGCGACGTACGACTACAACGACTTCGACCATCGTGCGCAGATCGCACGCCGTTGCACGCTAGCCGAGGATCGAGCCGACGGAGTTCCGAGGGCCCTTGCCGTCGTCCAGCGATCCGTTGTTTGCCGCAACACTGGAAACGATCTGACGCGGCTGTACCGAGCTGTCGACGCCGCTGAGCTCAAGGACATCGTCGGGACCGGCGTCTACAGGTCGGCTCCTGGCGGCACGGAGGGCAAGTACGTCTTCCCGGAGCAGGCCGAGAACTTCTCGGACCTGATGGGCAAGACCGGGACGGGCCCGTACTGCATCACGTCGGGTTGCATCCCCAGGTCGACGCTCAACGGCATCGAGACGATCCATCCGGCAGGCGAAGGAACGGCCTACTTCATTCCGCAGAATCTCCTGCCCCAGTTCAGAGACATCATCATCCATGGCCCGTAGTGACGTGGAGATCGGTCATCGGGCCAACGCCTTGGTCCGGCTCGAAGAGCCGGACCGGGCTCGGCTGCTGGCCGGTGTGTTCCAGCCCGGGTCGCGGAGCGTGATGTTCCGCTTCCTCGAGGCTGGCGAGCACGAGGACGGCGACATGTTCGGCGCGATCATCGAGGAACTCGACGAGCAGCCCGACGGTCAGCTTCGAGCCCACCTGCTGTTCTGGAACGACCTCGCCCGGATCTACGCGACGCCCGGAGCAGAGTTCGAGGTCTGGTACGCCCGCACAGTGGGCGACGGAGTGGTGCTCGGGTAGATCAGCCGGTGATGAGCCGGAGCTTGGCCTTGGTGACGAGGGCGTCGATGACGTTGGCGATGGTGGCTCGTTCTTCGTCGGAGGGTTGGTCGAGGTCAGCCAGCCGTGCGTCGACGTGGCTGCTGGGGGCATTGAGTGGCCGTCGTTCGGCGTTGTCGAAGAGCATCGACGGAGACGTTGAAGGTCTCGGCCATCCGGATGACTGCTTCGAGGCCGGGGGCGACCTTGTTGTTCTCGTAGCGGGAGACCTGGCGGGCGTCGGAGCCGATCTTCTCGGCCAGATCTGCTTTGGACCAGCCGGCTTCGGTGCGCAGCGCCTTCAACAACTTCGAGAAGTAGGATCGACTGGCCTACGAGACCGGCAGGACTGCCTGACCGGTCAGTTGCTGCGTGCGAGCCTGCGGGCTTGGTGTCGCAGCAGGATGGATTCGATGAGGTTGATGACGGTGGTCTTCTCGTCGTCGAGCGGTTCGAGATCGAGAAGTCATGTTGTCCATCCCCGTCGCCGTCATCGGATAGGACCACCCATGATCGTGATGCCCTGGGGCAGCCCGACCGTCGCGGCCGTAGGCTTGGCGGTGCCATGACCTACCTCGACCATGCCGCCACCACGCCGATGATCCCGGCCGCGGTGGAGGCGCTGACCGCGCACCTGGGCGTGACCGGGAACGCCAGCTCCCTGCACGCGGCTGGTCGCCGTGCCCGGCGAGTGGTGGAGGAGTCACGCGAATCCATCGCCGCGGCACTGAACTGCCGCCCCAGCGAAGTGGTCTTCACCTCCGGCGGAACCGAGGCCGACAACCTCGCCGTCAAGGGCTGCTTCTGGGCCCGCCGCGACGCCGACCCGCGACGGGTCCGAGTGCTGGCCTGCGCCATCGAGCACCATGCCGTGCTCGACCCGGTGCAGTGGCTCGCCGATCACGAGGGCGCCGAGGTCGAATGGCTGCCGGTGGACGGCCGCGGTCGCCTCGACCTGGCCGCGCTGGCCGCCAGCATTGACCGGGACCCGGACTCGGTCGCCCTGATCACGGTCATGTGGGCCAACAACGAGGTCGGCACCTGCCAGCCGATCAGCGACGTCGTCGCCCTCGCCGCCGCCCACCAGATCCCCGTGCACACCGACGCCGTGCAGGCCGTCGGCGCCGCACCGGTCGACTTCGCCGCCTCCGGCGTGGACGCGCTCACCCTGACCGGACACAAGCTCGGCGGCCCGATCGGCATCGGCGCGCTGGTGGCCCGTCGTGAGCTCGGCATCACCCCGCAACTGCACGGCGGCGGCCAGGAACGCGACGTACGCTCGGGCACCCTCGACGTGCCCGCCATCGCCGCCTTCGCTGTCGCCGTCGAGACGGCCGTCAAGGAGCGTCCCGAGTACGCCGACCGGGTCGCAGCGTTGCGCGACGACCTGGTCACCCGGGTGCAGCAGGTGGTCCCCGACGCGGCCCTCAACGGCGTACCCCTGGGTGAACCCGGTCGGCTGCCCGGCAACGCCCACCTCAGCTTCCCCGGCTGCGAGGGCGACTCACTGCTGATGCTGCTGGACGCCCAGGGCATCGAATGCTCCACCGGATCGGCCTGCTCGGCCGGAGTGCCGCAGCCCTCACACGTGCTGCTCGCCCTCGGCACCGACGAGGTCGCGGCCCGGAGTTCCCTGCGGTTCAGCCTCGGGCACACCTCCACCGCCGCCGACGTCGACGCGCTGGTCGCCGCCATCGGCGGATGCGTGGAGCGGGCCCGCGCCGCGACGAGCAGGAGCAGCTGATGCGCGTCGTCGCAGCCATGTCCGGCGGCGTCGACTCCGCCGTCGCCGCCGCCCGCGCAGTCGACGCCGGCCATGACGTCACCGGCATCCACCTGGCGCTCTCACGCAACCCCGCGTCGTACCGCTCCGGCGCCCGGGGCTGCTGCACCATCGAGGACGCCAACGACGCCCGCAGGGCCGCGGACGTGATCGGCATCCCCTTCTATGTGTGGGACCTCTCCGAGCGCTTCCACGCCGACGTCGTGGTCGACTTCATGGACACCTACGCCGCCGGGCAGACCCCCAACCCCTGCCTGCGCTGCAACGAGAAGATCAAGTTCGCCGCCGTCCTCGACAAGGCCCTCGGCCTCGGCTTCGACGCGGTCGCCACCGGTCACTACGCCCAACTGCGCACCGACCCCGACGGGCTGATCGAGATGCATCGCGCCGTCGACGCCGGCAAGGACCAGTCCTACGTGCTCGGGGTGCTCGACCAGGAGCAGTTGCGGCACTCGCTGTTCCCGCTCGGGGACACCCCCAAGGAGCAGGTACGCCGGGAGGCCGCCGAGCGCGGCCTGCTGGTCGCCGACAAGCCCGACAGCCACGACATCTGCTTCGTCGCCGACGGCGACAACGCCGGCTGGCTGCGCGAGAAGCTCGGCGATGCCGCCCCCAACCACGGCGGCGACATCGTCGACGCCAGCACTGGAGAGGTGCTCGGCCAGCACCAGGGCACCTACGCCTACACGATCGGGCAGCGCAAGGGGCTGCGGATCGGCCGGCCCGCCGCCGACGGCAAGCCCCGCTTCGTGCTCGACATCGAACCGGTCTCCGGCACCGTCACCGTCGGCCCCCGCGCCCTGCTCACCGTCGACCGGATCACCGCGGACCGGCCCCGCTGGTGCGGCGCCGTGCCGGAGGCACTGACCGGCACCGTGCAGCTGCGCGCCCACGGTGAGGAGCACCGGGCCCAGGTCCAGGTGGTCGGCGACATCGTCGAGATCGCGCTGCTCGACCCGGCCCAGGGCATCGCACCCGGTCAGGCCGCGGTGATCTACGACGGCACCCGGGTGGTCGGTTCGGCCACCATCACCGGCACCGACCGAAGCGTCGCGCTCACCGGTACTGCGCCCGACTCCGCGGCCGACTCCGCGCAGGGGGCCCGATGACGGTGGCCACCGGCGTCGGGTCGATGCCCGGCGGGGACCCGACGTACGCCCAGGCCGAGAACGCTCGGCTCTACACCGAGGCGGTGCGGATCGTCCTCGGCGAACTGCCCGACCTGCCGCACCTGCCCGAGCTGCCCGGTCGCGGCCCCGCTGCCGACATGATCGGGCGCACCACCAGCCTGCTGGAGCTGCCCGTCGACCTGCAGCCGGCCGGCTGGCGACTCACCAGCGCCGTGGGCATCGACCAGCGTCGCGCCGCCTCGCTGCTCGCCCAGGACCTCGACACGGTCGAGGAGCTGGCCGGGGATCACGACGGCCCGTTCAAGGTCCAACTCACCGGACCCTGGACGCTGGCGGCCTGTGTGGAGCGGCCGCGCGGGGATCGGGTGCTCGCCGACCACGGCGCCCGCCGCGAACTGGCGCAGGCCCTCGCCGAGGCCGTCGGCGCCCATGTCGGGGATCTGCGGCGCCGGCTGCCGCGCGTCACCGACCTGATCGTCCAACTCGACGAGCCGGCGCTGCCGACGGTGCTGGCCGGGCAGGTGCCGACCGCCTCCGGCTTCTCCCGGCACCGCAGCGTGCATCCGCCGGCAGCCGCCGAGGCGCTCGGCTGGGTGCTCACCGCGATCGCCGACGCCGGCGCCGTCCCGGTGGTGCACTGCTGCGCCGCCGAGGTGCCCATCGGCCTGCTGCGCAGCGCCGGGGCGCGCGGGATCTCCGTGGACCTGAGCCTGCTCGATGCCGCCGGTCACGACGACCTGGCCACCGCGGTGGAGGCGGGGGAGCGGGTGCACCTGGGCGTCTCCGGCGTGGGCGGCACCGACGACGAGCCCGGCGTCGCGGTGCTCAGGCAGGTGGAGCGATGGCTGGACATGCTGGGGCTGGCGCCGTACGACGGACTGGCGATCACGCCTGCCTGTGGGCTGGCCGATGCGGCCGATGCTCGTCAGTCGCTCAGCGCGGTGCGGGAGGCGGCTCGCCGGCTCGCCTGAGCGGCCGGGACAGGGTCGCTCGCAGTCGGGCGTTGTCCGCCTCCAGGGCCAGCACCATCTCCACGCCGGTCAGATTGAGGCCGGCAGCGATCAGTTCGGTGATCCGCCGCAGCCTGGCCACGTCGGCGTCGCTGTAGAGCCTGGTGCCGCCGGTGGTCCGGTCCGGCTCGACCAGTCCGCGACGCTCGTAGGCGCGCAGGTTCTGTGGCCCGGTGCCGACGAGTTCGGCGGCCACCGATATCCCGTAGAGCCCCTGCGTGGAGAGCGGCTCGAACCCGGTCATCACATCCCCCTTGATCAGTGCCAATCGAGGTGCTATAGAAAATGTATGGTGACCAGTATAGGTCACCGAAGGATCACATCTGGAGGTGAAACGTCATGTTGATGCGCACGGACCCCTTCCGTGACTTCGACCGGTTGGCCCAGCAGATCCTGGGCTCCGGCACCACGTCCCGTCCCGCGATCATGCCGATGGACGCATGGCGGGAGGGTGACACCTTCGTGCTCGAGTTCGACCTGCCCGGAGTGGCTCGCGACACCCTGGACATCGACGTCGAGCGCAATGTGTTGACCATCAAGGCCGAGCGCCCGCAGCGCAGCGGCGACTGGGAGTTGCTCGCCTCGGAGCGGCCGACCGGTCTGTTCAGCCGACAGTTGGTGCTCGGCGACAACCTCGACCTGGACCGCATCGATGCCCACTACGACGGAGGAGTTCTCCGGTTGCGGATCCCGGTCGCGGAGAAGGCCAAGCCGCGCAAGGTCGAGATCAGCCACTCCGACGCCACTGAGCTGAACGTCGCACCCGACAAGGCTGTGGCCGACTGACCTGCTGGAGGTGCGGCGCCCGCGGGCGCCGCACCACCCGCAGCATCGCCGATCAGTACAAGGGCCCGATGTAGGACAGCACCAGCGGGCAGGGGACCGGGGCCGGGTTGCGCGGGTCCAGGGTGTTGAGGACGAGTTGGGCCGCCACCGGGTCCGAGGCGATCTGGAAGTGCTCGCTGTAGTCGCTGCCGCACACGTCCTGAACCACGATGTTGCGCATCCCCTCCTCGTGGCCGCTCGTGTAGGGGACGACCAACTGGTCGTAGCGGGTCATGATGTTGGTGTACTCCACACCAGCGGCGGCCATCCCGCCGGCCCGCAGCTGCTCGAGGAACTCCGACCCCGGGTAGAACTGCCCGCAGGCATGGCACGGCGGCAGGTCGGCGGGGTTGATTCCGAAGGCCTGAGCCAGCGTGGTCGCGGTGGAGATCTCGGTGCCGTGCCACAGCGGTGCCAGTGAGACGTACCGCTTCACGTGCTTGGCGCCACCGAGGAACTTCACGTAGTAGTTCGGCATCAGGGTGCCTTGAGAGTGACCGATCAGATCCACCTTCCGGGCGCCGGTGGCCCGGCGTACCTCGGCGATGAAGGCGGCCAACTGCTCGGCCGAACGCTCCATCCGCGACATCCCGCCGAACTGGTCGAGCGGCAGTGGGGTGCCGGGTTCCACGCCGTAGGTGAGCGCGAAGACGCAGTACCCGTGGTTCTTGAGCAGCGGGGCATAGGTCTGCCAGTTGGTGTTCTTGTTGCCGATCGTGCCGTGCACCAGGACCACCGGGCGCGGGTGCTGGCGGGTCGGCTGGCACGTCCAGTCGTTGGCGCCGGGTGGGTCGGCATCGACCTGGATCCCGGCCAGCACCGCACTGACCAGGAAGTTGTACGAGACCGGCAACGGGGCCTCGTCGGCATGAGCGGGAGCCCCCAGCAGGGTGAGGGCGACCAGGAGTCCGGTCAGGCAGGTGAGAACGCGACGCATGGAGCCTCCGAGGCAGATGGTGTCCGTGACACGGTGTCGCAACGTGTAACGCGTTCCACTACGGCGAGTTACGCGGCGCGGCCGGGGAGGTGGTGACTGGGTGGCACGGCAAGATAGGCCCATGACCGCGCAGATCCCGGCCGAGGCACGCGAGCGCCACTCGAGGCTCAGCGAAGAGATCGAGGAAGCGCGCTGGCGCTACTTCGTCCTCGACGACCCCAGCATCTCCGACGCGGCGTACGACCTTGCCCTGCGCGAACTGGAGGCTCTCGAAGCCGACCATCCGGGGCTACGGACGCCTGACTCGCCGACCCAGCAGGTCGGTGGCGCGGTCTCCACCCTGTTCACCGCCGTGGACCATCTCGAACCGATGATGAGCCTGGACAACGCCTTCGACTTCGACGAACTCGACGCCTGGCACCAGCGGCTCACCAAGGACGGCGGGGACCCACCGCCGATGCTGTGCGAGCTGAAGGTCGACGGGCTGGCGATCAACATCTGCTACGAGGACGGCCGACTGGTCCGGGCGCTCACCCGGGGCGATGGCCGGACCGGCGAGGACGTCACCCCCAACGTCAAGACCATCGCGTCGGTGCCGCACCGGCTCACCGGCACCGACGAGCACCCGGTGCCGGAGCTGGTCGAGATCCGCGGCGAGGTGTTCCTGCCCAAGGCCGCCTTCGAGCGGCTCAATGAGGCGATGCTCGACGCCGGGAAGCAGATCTTCGCCAACCCGCGCAACGCGGCTGCCGGCTCCTTGCGGCAGAAGGATCCACGGGTGACCGCGACCCGGGCCCTGGACATGGTCTGCCACGGCATCGGTGCCCGCCGTGGCTTCACGCCGACCAGCCAGTCCGCGGCGTACGACGCGCTCCGGGCCTGGGGGATGCCGATCTCCGAGCGGGTCCGGGTCCTCGACACGCTGGCCGAGGTCCGTGACTACGTCGAGCACCACGGCGAGCACCGCCACGACGTCGAGCACGAGATCGACGGCGTGGTGATCAAGGTCGACGACATCTCCCGGCAGCGCGCGCTCGGGAACACCTCCCGGGCGCCGCGGTGGGCGATCGCCTACAAGTACCCGCCCGAGGAGGTGCACGCCGAACTGCTGGAGATCCTGGTCAACACCGGACGCACCGGCCGGGTGACACCGTTCGGGAGGATGGTGCCCACCAAGGTGGCCGGGTCCACGGTCGAGATGGCCACCCTGCACAACGCCCACGAGGTGCAGCGCAAGGACGTCCGCCCCGGAGACACGGTGATCCTGCGCAAGGCCGGCGACGTCATCCCGGAGATCCTCGGACCGGTGCTCGCCCAGCGCCCCGAAGGGCTGGCGCCGTGGGTGATGCCGACCGAATGCCCCTCCTGCGGCACCGCACTGACGCAGCAGAAGGAGGGCGACAAGGACCTGCGCTGCCCCAACCACCGGTACTGCCCGGCACAGGTCCGCGAACGGGTGAACCATGTGGCCGGTCGCGGAGCCTTCGACATCGACGGGTTCGGTTGGGAGGCGGCGGTCGAGTTCCTGGACGCCGGGGTGATCGCCGACGAAGGTGACGTCTTCGACCTGACCGAGGAGAAGTTGCTGCGCACCGAGCTGTTCACCCGGGCCCCGAAGAAGGACGAGGGGCCCGACCGGGTCCTCAACGCCAACGGTCGGCGACTGCTCGACAGCCTGGCCACCCGACGCGAGGTGCCGCTGTGGCGGGTGCTGGTCGCGTTGTCGATCCGGCACGTCGGACCCATCGCTGCCCGACTGTTGGCCGACGAGTTCGGCTCGATGGACGCGATCCGTGCCGCCAGCGTGGAGCAGTTGGCCGCCGTGGAGGGCGTGGGTCAGGTGATCGCCGACGCCGTCGTCGACTGGTTCGCCGTCGACTGGCACTCCGACATCGTCGCCAAGTGGGCGGCCGCGGGCGTCTCGATGGCCGACGAACGCGACGAGTCGATCCCGCAGACCCTGGCCGGGTTGACCATCGTCGCCACCGGGAGCCTGGTCGACTTCACCCGGGACTCGGTCAAGGAGGCGATCATCGCTCGGGGCGGCAAGGCCGCCGGGTCGGTGTCGAAGAAGACCGACTTCGTGGTGGTGGGGGACAACGCCGGCTCCAAGGCCGACAAGGCCGAACAACTCGGCGTACCCATCCTCGATGAGGCCGCCTTCGTCCGACTCCTCGCCGAAGGCCCCGGCGCAACCTAGCCGAAGTGGGGGTTTTGGGGGGGGGGGGGGGGGGGGGGGGGGGGGGGGGAGCCCCCCCCCACCCCCCCCCCCCCCCCCCCCCCCCCCCACACCCCCCCCACCCCCC
>NZ_JAERJA010000008.1 GCF_016827675.1 Nocardioides limicola
GCCCCACCCTCCCGGATTGGGGGTTTGGGGCCGGCCGGGGTGGGGTTGGTGGCCGGCCACAAACCCCACCTCGCCCGGCCACAAACCCCACCTCGGACGCTGCGGTCGACCCCGGGCCACCCGGTGGCGGTCAGGGCCGCCCCTGAGGTGCGGGCCTGCCACTCCTTAGGATGAGCCCATGCCTGAGATCTCCCGTGACGAGGTGCGCCATCTGGCCGACCTCGCCCGGATCGACCTGTCCGACGCCGAACTGGACCACCTGGCCCCTCAACTCAACGTGATCCTTGAGTCGGTCGCGTCCATCCAAGGCGTCGTCGGGGACGACGTGCCACCCACCTCGCACCCGCTGCCGCTGACCAACGTGTTCCGTGACGACGTGCCGGAGCCCTGCCTGACCGCCGAGCAGGCGCTCTCGGGGGCCCCTGCCGCCGAAGCACAGCGGTTCAGCGTGCCGCGGATCCTGGGAGACGAACAGTGAACGACCTGATCAAGAAGTCCGCCGCCGAACTCGCCGAACTCCTCGCCGCGGGCGAGATCACCTCGGTCGAGCTCACGCAGGCCCACCTCGACCGGATCGCCGAGGTCGACGGCGACGCCGACAGCGGCGTGCACGCCTTCCTGCATGTCGACGCCGACGGGGCGCTCGCCCAGGCACGCGCCTCGGATGCGCGCCGCGGGGCCGGCCAGCCCGCACACCGGCTCGACGGCGTACCGATCGCGGTCAAGGACGTGCTCGCCACCACCGGCCTGCCCACCACCTGCGGTTCCAAGATCCTGCAGGGCTGGGTGCCGCCGTACGACGCGACCGTGGTGGCCAAGGTCAAGGCGGCCGGCCTGCCGATCCTGGGCAAGACCAACATGGACGAGTTCGCGATGGGTTCCTCCACCGAGCACTCCGGCTACGGCCCCACCCGCAACCCGTGGGACCTGACCCGGATCCCGGGCGGCTCCGGCGGTGGGTCCGCCGCCGCGGTGGCCTCGTACGAGGCGCCGCTCGCGCTCGGCACCGACACCGGCGGCTCGATCCGCCAGCCGGGCGCGGTCACCGGCACGGTCGGCGTGAAGCCCACCTACGGCGGGGTCTCCCGCTACGGCCTGGTGGCGCTGGCGAACAGCCTCGACCAGGTCGGGCCCGTCACCCGCACCGTGCTCGACTCGGCGGTGCTGCACGAACTCATCGGCGGCCACGACCGACGCGACTCCACCTCCATCGACCAGCCCGTCGGCGCCTACGTGCAGGCAGCCGAGCAGGGTGCCGCCGGTGACCTGAGCGGCCTCAAGGTAGGCGTGATCAGCGAGCTCGCCGGCGACGGCTGGCAGCCCGGAGTGATGAGCCGCTTCGACGAATCGGTCCAACTGCTCGTCGAAGCCGGCGCCGAGGTCGTCGAGGTCTCCTGCCCCAACTTCGTGCATGCCCTGGCGGCGTACTACCTGATCCTGCCCGCCGAAGCCTCCTCCAACCTCGCCAAGTTCGACGCGATGCGCTACGGGCTGCGGGTCACCCCCGAGGGGAACCCCAGCGCCGAGGACGTGATGCGCGCCACCCGTGACGCCGGCTTCGGCGACGAGGTCAAGCGCCGGATCATCATCGGCACCTATGCCCTCTCCTCCGGCTACTACGACGCCTACTACGGCCAGGCGCAGAGGGTCCGCACCCTGATCGCCCGCGACTTCGCCGCAGCCTTCGAGCAGGTCGACGTACTGGTCAGCCCCACCGCGCCGACCACCGCATTCAAGCTGGGGGAGAAGCTCGACGACCCGATGGCGATGTACATGAACGACCTCGCCACCATCCCCGCCAATCTGGCCGGTGTCCCCGGCATCTCGGTGCCCAGCGGGCTGGCCGACGAGGACGGTCTGCCGGCCGGTTTCCAGGTGCTCGCACCGGTGCTCGCCGACGACCGCCTCTACCGCGTCGGAGCCGCACTCGAGGCGCGCCTGGTGAAGGCGTGGGGCGGTCCACTCCTGGACCGGGCACCGGGTCTCGATACACCCGGCTCGTCCCTCGCCGGGCACTCGACCACCGAGGCCGCTCCCGGCTCGTCCCTCGCCGGGCACTCGACCACCGAGGAGATGGCATGAACACCGCGAACCTGCTCGGATTCGATGAGGTGCTGGAGCGGTTCGACCCCGCCCTCGGCCTCGAGGTGCACGTCGAACTGCACACCGCCACCAAGATGTTCTGCGGCTGCCCGACCACCTTCGGCGGCGAGCCCAACAGCCAAGTCTGCCCGGTCTGCCTCGGCTTGCCGGGCGCGATGCCGGCAGTGAACGTGAAGGCCGTGGAGTCGGCCATCCGGATCGGTCTGGCGCTCAACTGTCAGATCGCCGAATGGTGCCGCTTCGCCCGGAAGAACTACTTCTACCCGGACATGCCGAAGAACTTCCAGACCTCCCAGTACGACGAGCCGATCTGCTTCGACGGCTACATGGACGTCGACGTGGACGGCGAGACCTTCCGGGTGGAGATCGAACGCGCCCACATGGAGGAGGACACCGGCAAGTCCTCCCACATCGGTGGCGCGACCGGCCGGATCCACGGCGCCGACTACTCGCTGGTCGACTACAACCGCGCCGGCATCCCGCTGATCGAGATCGTGACCCGGCCGATCACCGGAGCCGGCGACAAGGCCCCGGCCGTGGCCCGTGCCTACGTCGCCCAGTTGCGGGACCTGATCGTGGCTCTCGATGTCTCCGACGCCCGGATGGACCAAGGGTCGATCCGGGCCGACGTGAACCTGTCACTGGCGCCGAAGGGGCAGGACACCCTCGGCACCCGCACCGAGACCAAGAACGTGAACTCGCTGCGCTCGGTCGAGCGGGCGGTCCGCTTCGAGATGCAGCGACACGGCGCCATCCTGGCCGACGGCGGGTCCATCCTCCAGGAGACCCGGCACTGGCACGAGGACACCGGCATCACCACCAGCGGCCGGGAGAAGTCCGACGCCGAGGACTACCGCTACTTCCCCGAACCCGACCTGGTGCCCGTCGCACCGTCGCGGGAATGGGTCGAGGAACTGCGTGGCACGCTGCCCGAGAACCCGACCGTGAAGCGGGCCCGACTGCAGGCCGAATGGGGCTTCTCCGACCTGGAGATGCGTGACACCGTCGGCGCCGGGGCGCTGCTCCTGGTCGAGGCGACCATCGCCGCCGGCGCCTCCGCGCAGAGCGCGCGGAAGTGGTGGCTGGGCGAGTTGGCCCGCCGCGCCAATGACACCGACACGTCGATCGACGCCCTCGGCGTCACCCCGGCCGACGTGGCCGCCGTCCAGCAACTCGTGGACGCCAAGACCATCAACGACAAGCTGGCGCGCAAGGTCTTCGAAGGCCTGTACGCCGGCGAGGGCACCCCCGCCGAGATCGTCGAGAAGCGCGGCCTGGCGGTGGTCTCCGACGAGGGGGCCCTGTCGACCGCGGTCGATGTCGCGATCGCCGCCAACCCCGACATCGCCGACAAGATCCGCGACGGCAAGGTCGCCGCCGCCGGCGCGCTCATCGGCGCGGTGATGAAGGAGATGCGGGGCCAGGCCGACGCCGGACGGGTCCGTGAGTTGATCCTGGAGAAGTTGAGCTGAGCCGCGGCGTAGACTTGCGCGGTCCCCACCCGGGGGCACCATGCCGACAGGCATGACCGATCCACGCCCGCAGCAGGGGAAGCCGGTCCGAATCCGGCGCTGACCCGCAACCGTAGGCCGAGCCCAGGCTCGGCGAGCCGGAGAACCTGCCGCGACGCGTCCTCATCCAACGCTGTCGAGGAAGAACAGTGGGAGGGCTGACTCCTTCCCCCTGCAGCAGCGGGAAGGAAGTTCGATGAAGCGGTTCGCCACACTCGTCACCGGCACCGTCATGATCGCCGCGCTCGCCGGCTGTGGCGCCGACGTGGAGTTCGACGCCGAGGCCGCTCACGATGCCGCCGCCTGGCTGCCCACTCAGCTCACCGACGGCACCGTGGTCAACGAGGAGTTCGAGTTCGTCGACTACGGGCTCACCATCGACCTCGGGATGGCACTCTCGGCGATCGGCGGCCACGACGACACCCTGGACGCGATCACCGTCGCGCTGGCGTCCGGGATCGCGTCGTACACCACCGGGGTGGACTGGGGCCTCGAGGACGTGTACTCCGGTGCGGTGGCCAAGGCTGCCGCGTTCGCCCTGCAGCATGGTCAGGACGCCCGTGACTTCGGTGGCATCGACCTGATCGCCGGCCTGGAGGCGCTGGTCGCCGAGGACGAACCCGTCACGGGGCGGATCGCCGACGGTGCCGCCGACGACTTCGCGAACACGGTCGGACAGATCTTCGCAGCCCGGGCGCTGTCGGACGCAGGTTCGGAGCGGGCCGGCGACGTGGTGGACTTCCTCCTCGCCCAGCAGTGCGACAACGGGGGCTTCCGGACCTTCTTCGCCGAGGACAAGACCGACAGCGAGCAGGGCTGCACCGACCCCGGCTCGGCTGCCGTGGACACCACCGCGCTGGCGATCATCCTGCTCGAGGAGATCGGCATCGACGACGAGCTCGACGCGGCCAGTGCCTGGCTGCGCGACCAGCAGGCCGACGACGGCTCCTTCGCCGGAGACGAGAGCGCCAACGCGAACTCCACCGGTCTCGCCGGATGGGCCTTCGGAGTCCTCGGCGAGGTCGAGGCCGCCAGCGCAGCCGCCGGTTGGCTGCAGCGACTGCAGGTCACCGAGGAGTGCGCCAGCGAACTCGTCGGCGCCATCGCGCTGGACGCCGACGTCCTCGAGGCCGGCTGCGCCGACGGGGTCACTGCCGAGACCAGCGACCAGTGGCGTCGATCCACCGCCCAGGCGGCTCCGGCGCTGCTGTGGGGGCCGAAGGCCGGATGATCCGCGCGGCCACGCTGGTCGGGGTGGTCGTCGGGACCCTGTTCCCGGTGGCCGCATCGACGGCCGTGCCCGTGTCGGTGACGGTGCCGCGATGCGCCGGGATCAGCGTCGTCGTCGACGCCACCCCGCTGGCCGGGGAACGCGTCGTACGCTGCGTCGAGTCGACTGAGCCGCTGCTGGCCGGCGCCGCGTTCACCGAGGCCGGATTCTCCCTGGAACGGGTACGACGGCTCCCCGGCGCGGTCTGCCGGATCGACGGGCTGCCTGCGGACCTGGCATGTGTGAACATGCCGCCCGCCGACGGCTACTGGAAGCTCTACTGGGCGCCGGCGGATGCGGACTGGAGCTATGCCAGCCTGGGCGTGGACAGCCTGGAGATCCCGGTCGGCGGCGCGGTCGGGTTCAGTTGGCCCGGCGCGGAGCCGTCCCTCGCCACGTCCACGGGCGAGGACGCCGAGGAGGGCGACGACGGCGGGGTGCCGGACGCCGTGGTGTGGGCGGGGATCGCCGTGGTGCTGGGGGCGCTGGCGTTGCTGATCCAGCTGCGCCGGAGACGGCCGTGACCCGGCTGGCCCGGGACCTACACCCGGTGGCCTGGTGGGTCTGGGCGATCGGGCTCAGCATCGCCGCCTCACTGACCACCAACCCGGTCATCCTGCTCACCGTTGTCGGCTGCGCGGTGACCGTGGTGTGGAGACGTCGCTCCGACCAGCCGTGGGCACGCGCCTTCCGGCTCTACTGCT
Organism: Nocardioides limicola; assembly: GCF_016827675.1. Classification (GTDB taxonomy): domain Bacteria; phylum Actinomycetota; class Actinomycetes; order Propionibacteriales; family Nocardioidaceae; genus Nocardioides; species Nocardioides limicola. The sequence continues at coordinate 5,589 of NZ_JAERJA010000008.1, forward strand.
GGCTGGCGGTGGCGGTGGTGGTGATCCGGGTGCTGTTCCGGATCCTGCTCGGCGGCTCCCACGGCAGCCACCTGTGGTGGGATCTGCCGCAGTTGCGGCTCTGGCCCACCGACCTGATCCTGCTCGGGCCGGTCACCGGCGAATCACTCCTCTTCAGCCTCTACGACGGGATGCGGCTCGCGGCACTGCTGCTGTGCATCGGCGCGGCCAATGCGCTGGCGAACCCGAAACGTCTGCTCAAGTCGCTGCCCCCGGCGCTCTACGAGATCGGCACCGCGCTGGTGGTCGCGGTCACCGCGATCCCGCAACTGGCCGACAGCGTCCGCCGGGTGCGGGCCGCGCAGGCGCTCCGTCCGGGACCCCGCGGCCGGGTCGGGCGACTGCGCAGGTTCCTGGTGCCGGTGCTCGAGGACGCCTTGGAACGGTCCCTGGCGCTGGCCGCCGGCATGGACGCCCGCGGATATGGACGCACCGGTGACCTGACGGCACGGCAGCGGCTGGTCACCGGCGCGCTGATGCTGGCCGGGCTGCTCGGGGTCTGCCTCGGCGTGTACGCCGTCCTGGACGGCACCGTGCCCGGTGTGGTGGCGCATCCGTTGCTGCTCGGCGGAGTTGCGGTGGCGCTGATCGGGCTCACCCATGCCGGGCGCACCGTCACCCGGACCCGGTACCGGCCCGACCGATGGCGGACCCCGGAGCTGCTGGTGGCCGGCAGCGGCCTGATGGTCGGCGTGACCGGCGTGCTGCTGGCGCGCCTCGACGTCGTCGTGGCACACCCGGCGCCGATGTCCTGGCCCGGCGTACCGGGACCGGTCCTGGTCGCCCTGTTGATCGGCGTACTCCCGGCGGTGCTGGCACCGCCAGCCACCCGCGCGGAGACGCGAGCCCCGGTCGAGGTGGCGGCATGATCGAGTTCCGCGATGTGTCGGTGACCTTCGACGGCAACCCTGCGTTGACCGGTGTCGACCTGAGCCTGGCCGAGGGGGAGCTGGGACTGGTGGCCGGGCGCACCGGCGCCGGGAAGTCCACGCTGCTCGGGGTGGTCACCGGGGCGGTGCCTCGGTTCACCGGCGGCGAGCTGAGAGGCGACCTGCTGGTCGACGGCGTCTCGGTGATCGAACTGCCGCCCCGGGAGCGTGCCCATCTGATCGGTGCGGTGGCCCAGGATCCGGCGGCCGGGTTCGTCACCGACAGCGTCGAGGAGGAGCTCGCCTATGGGATGGAGCAACTGGGGTTGACCCAGGCCACCATGCGCCGACGGGTGGAGGAGACCCTGGACCTGCTCGGCATCGCCGACCTGCGGCATCGCGAACTGCGCACCCTGTCCGGTGGTGAGCAGCAACGGGTGGCGATCGGGTCGGTGCTCACCATGCACCCGCAGGTGCTGGTGCTCGACGAACCCACCTCGGCGCTGGATCCGACGGCAGCCGAGGACGTGCTGGCCACCCTCTCCCGGTTGGTGCACGACCTCGGCCTCACGGTGCTGCTCGCCGAGCACCGACTGGAGCGGGTGATCCCGTTCGCCGACCGGATCTGCTTGGTCGCCGACGGACGGGTGCGGATCGGCGAGCCGGCCGCGATGCTGGCGGATGCGCCGATCGCGCCGCCGATCGTGGAGTTGGGCCGGGCCCTCGGCTGGTCGCCGTTGCCCCTCACGGTGCGTGATGCACGCCGGCTGGCGCGGCAGACGCCCCTCGGGGTGGACAAGGCCCAACTCGGCGCGGATAGGGCCCGACTCGGTGCGGATAGGGCCCAACTCGGGGCGGATAAGGCCCAACTCGGGGTGGTGGTGGCCCGAGGGGTGAGCGTCGCGCACGGGACCCGGACGGTGCTCAGCGACGTGGACCTCACCCTGGCCGCGGGGGAGGTGACCGCGCTGATGGGTCGCAACGGCTCCGGCAAGTCCACCCTGCTGTGGACCCTCCAGGGCGGTCGAGCCCGGCGCTCGGGCACCGTCAGTACGCCGGCCGGCGACCCGGCTCGGATGGCGACGGCGGAGCGACGGCGCACCGTGGCGCTGGTGCCGCAGACGGCCGCGGACCTGCTCTACCTGGAGACCGTGGCCGCCGAGTGTGAGGCAGCCGACGAGGGCAACGACACGTCTGCCGGGCGGTGCCGGTCGATCCTGGACTCGCTGGTGCCGGGCATCCCGGGGGACCGGCACCCGCGCGACCTGTCCGAGGGCCAACGGCTCGCGTTGGCGCTGGCGGTGGTGTTGACCAGCGACCCCGATGCGCTGCTGCTCGACGAGCCCACCCGGGGACTCGACTACCCCGGCAAGCGAGCGCTGGGCAGCCACCTGTCCCGATTGGCTGCGGACGGATTGGCGGTGCTGGTGGCCAGCCACGACGTCGAGTTCGTCGCCCAGGTCGCCGACCGGGTGCTGGTGCTCGCTGACGGAGAGGTGGTCTCGGCCGGGCCGGTGCGAGACGTGGTCGCCGAGTCCCCGTCGTTCGCCCCGCAGGTCACCAAGATCCTCGGCCCACCGTGGCTGACCGTCGACGAGGTGGTCGCGGCCCGGGAGCGCGCATGAACCGGGCCATCCCACTGGGTCTGCGGTCGGCAGCGGTGTTGGCTGCGGCGTCGCTGGCCGGGCTGCTGATGCTGCTGTGGCCACTGCTGCTCAGCGTCGAGCCGGGCGCCCGGGTGGATCCGCCGTTCCTGTTCCTGGCGCTGTTGCCGCTGGTGCTGGCGGTGGTGTTGGCCGAGTTCAGCGAGGGCGGCATGGACGCCCGGGTGCTCGCGGTGCTCGGCGTACTCACTGCAGTCAATGCGGTGCTGCGCGGACTCAGTGCCGGCGCCGGGGGAGTCGAACTGGTCTTCTTCCTACTGATCCTGGGCGGCCGGGTCTTCGGGCCCGGCTTCGGCTTCACGCTGGGCTGTACGTCGCTGTTCGCCTCCGCGTTGGTCACCGCCGGGGTTGGCCCGTGGCTGCCGTTCCAGATGCTGGTGGCAGCTTGGGTGGGGATGTGTGCGGGGTTGTTGCCGCGCCGGGTCGACGGCCGGGCCGAGATCGTGATGCTGATCTGCTACGGGGTGGTCGCTGCCTACGTGTACGGGCTCTTCCTGAACCTGTCCGGGTGGCCCTTCCTGCTCGGGGTGGAGGTGCCGGGCGCCACCGGAGGATTGTCCTACCTCGCGGGCGCGCCGATATGGGAGAACCTGCAGCGGTTCGCGGCGTACACCCTGCTCACCTCGACCAGCACCTTCGACAGCGGCCGGGCGATCACCACCGCAGTCGCCCTCGCGGTGCTCGGCCCCTCGGTGCTGGCGACACTGCGGCGGGCGTCCCGGCGGGCGGTGACGAGTCGTCGCTGAATCCCGGGAGGGCTGCGCCGGCGGGGGGTCGCTACCAGGTGATGGTGAAGGTGCGGGTGTAGTCGAGGGAGTGGGGGTTCTCGGCTGCGTCCAGGCAGTTGAACGTGGTGGAGATTTCGAGGTCGTGGCTGGGGGCGGTGCGGGCCAAGAACGTGGGTCCGGGTTGGCCCAGAAGGCGGGTGAGGGCTTGGGCGAGTTCGTCGCCCGGGTTTCCCGTCTCGGGTCTGTCGTTGGTGGTGGCGCTCACGTCGGTGTGCATGGGTTGGCCGTCGAGGCGGAGGGTGGTGGAGGAAGGACGGCGGGGGTCCTGCTGGCAGGCCCTGCCGAACAGGCCAGTCACGTCGTCGGTCACGTCGTCGGGACGTTCGAAGAATCGAGCCAATCGGACTCGCATGTCTGTTTGCAGGGTGACCCAGGTGTAGTCGTCGCCGAGTGTCTGGGCCCAGCCCAGAGTGGGGGAGTAGGGGTGGCGGGCCAGAAAGAAGAGGCAGTCTGTGTATGCGCTGGCTTGGGGGTGCCCCCAGCCGTCGTCGCGGCAGTCGAGTGAGGCGTAGGCGGGGTCGGTGTCGTAGAGCACCTGCGCGAGGCCGGTGTCGCGGTGACCGGTGGTGTCGACGCGCTGGGTGACGCCGGCGAACTCGACGCTGAGTTCGAGGTCGTGCTCGGTCTCGGCCTCGGGGTCAGCGTGGATGTGCAGATAGTGGGACTGCCGGAGGCCGTAGGCGTTGACGTGTTGCTGTCCCAACTCATAGTGGTACTCGCCGATTCGCAAGGAGAGTGTCGCCACGGACTCGTCCGTGGACAGGAGAGTGGAGAGCGGATGCTGCCGTCTCTCGCGTTCGAAGAAGACCTTGACCGGCAGGAAGGCTCGGTCGCGCTTGGGGGTGAGGGGTCGATCGTTGGGACGGTTGATGTGGGGGACGGGTTCGCCGATGGTGACGCCGATCCTGCCTCCGGGTACCTGCACGGAGAGGTCGGTCCCGGTGACATCGATGGGCCGATGTTCGGCCATGATCCCGTCGGGCAGATCAGGGCTCATGGAGCAGGCCGCTATCAGAACGACGCAGGCCAGTGTGGCCAGCACGATCCTCAGCCGTGGCAGCTCACCAGTTGACATCGTTGATGTTCTCCTGAGCGATGCGTTCGGCCAATGCACGGAACTCCGCCGCCGCAACCTCATCGATGAGGTCGAACTCCTGCGCGGTGGCCCGGAGGGCCTCCTCAGCCGCTTCGAGGTCACGAATCGTCTCGGTGAGCACTTCGATCGCCGCCTCTTGGGTGCGTTGATACTCACGCAAGGGACCAGTGTCCCCGAATCCGATCGAGCCCGATCGTTGCCATGGGCCGGACTCGCTCCATCCCAACGGCTGACGAGCCTGGCGGAGATCAGTGGCGACGGACGGGAGATAGAGGTCGATGATGCGGCTGAGCTTGCGCTTGTTGAGAGTGACCAAGGACTGCCGGTCCAAGGCGTCGGACGGGGACGCCTGTGCGCGGCGGGCGAGGGCGAACCCACCGGCGTCCGCCTTCTTCGCTGCATCAACCAATGCGTCGGCCGCGGCTTCCTCCACCTCCCTGATCGCACCCCCGAGAGTTGCCAGGGCCTTCTTGACCGACTCGAGCACCTCTCGTGGGCTGGCTCCGCCGAGCGACAACTCCTCGCGGTCGCTGGTTTCAGTGGGCTTGAACAGGTCAGCCGCCGTGAGCGCGCCGACGGAAGTGAGGCCAGCCGCAACGGCCGCCGCGGTGCCGGCGGTCATGAAGGTGGCGACGGCCGCGGCGATCGTGCCGACAACGGTCAGGACCGGCCGCCAGTCCATGGATCCCCCGGAGTTTGGCCCCGAGGCCAGCATGGCTTGAACGGCCTGGGTCTGGATCGCCGCCACATCGGCTGCGGCCCTGCTCCAAAGCTCCGCTTCGCTGGCCAAAGTGATGTGCAGCAGGGAGACAAGGGAATGCTGGCATCCCACGCTCATCCTGAGGGGTCCTAGGAAGTCCGCTGCAAAGTTCTCGATGTAGAGCCCGTCGAGGGACATGGCAAGGGTGTAGAGATTGTTGAGATCGTTGGCAAGACGGGAGTTCGCTGCGGGATAGCGGCCAGCAGCTGGGTCCAGGTGCGCATCGACCGCCAACTCGTCAGCTCCGCTCTTGACCTGGGCGGCGCCCATCAGGAACGGCAACGGCGAGGGCAGGGCGCCGGGCAACCACGGCGCGAAGACCTCATGGAGCTGCGCTGGCCAGAAGCCGAAGACCTGCTCTTGCAGGACCTCCTGCATGTGCTGGGCCTGGGCGTCGAACTGATCACGCATCATGTCGCCCGCGGTGTCACCGGGGTAGGCGGCCCGATACTCCCAGCGCACGGTGGCGTTCTGCACCTGGAGTCGCAACCCTGTCAGATCCCCCTGGGAGTAGACCCCGGGGCCGTGATAGTCGAAGCCACGGTGCTCCATGTCTGAACGGATCGCGGCCGCGACGAGTTGATCCAGCCGCGTAGCGGCCTTGAACACCTGATCCAGCATCCCTGTACCCCCGAGAGTCGTACTCGCTGCCAAGTCAACAGGCAGGAGTCTAAGGCGCGGGCTGGGGTGGTTGAGCCACGCTTGTGGATTGCAGGGTCTGCAGCCGGTCAGAGTGGACGTCGAGGGCGACCGGAGGCGTCAGTCAGCGGGTCCGCACAGCCACGATCCGGTCGTCGCCGTCCACCGGGTCGCCGCGGCCGTCGGTGTTCGAGGTGGCCAGCCACACAGTGCCGTCGGGGGCGGCGACCACAGTGCGGATCCGCCCCAGTTCCCCGGTGAAGAAGGCCGCGGGCTCCCCTCCGTCGGCATCCATCCGCCACAGGCGTCGCCCGCGCAGTGCGGCCATCCACAGGTGGCCGTCGGACCAGGCCAAGCCGGACGGGGAGGCGTCGGCCGGCGGCCACACGTGGATGGGGTCGATGTACTCCGGGCTGCCTCCCATGCCTTCCACAGCAGGCCAGCCGTAGTTGCCGCCGGCAGTGATCAGGTTCAACTCGTCCCAGGCGTTCGCGCCGAACTCGCTCGCCCAGAGTCGATCCTGGTCGTCGAAGGCCAGGCCCTGCACGTTGCGGTGTCCCAGCGACCAGACGGGGGAGTCGGGGTTGGGGTTCCCGGGGGCCGGGTCGCCGTCGGTGGTGACCCGCAGGATCTTTCCCGCCAACGAGCCGGGGTCCTGGGCCAGCCCAGGGACCGCGGCGTCCCCGGTGGCCACGTAGAGATACCCGTCCGGGCCGAAGATCATCCGGCCGCCGTCATGGATCCGGGCATTCGGGATCCCGGACAGGATCACCTCACCCGGCCCCAGCCCGCCGCCGGCGAACCGGGTCCGCAGCACCCGGTTGTCGTTCTCGGTGCTCACATAGAGGAAGACGTCGGCGTCCTCGCTGACCGCGATCCCGAGCAGTCCGGCCTCGCCGGTCGGCGCGGCGACGTCGATCTCCGCGACCACGGTCGGGGACTCACCAGCGCGGATCGCGAGCACCCGGGCGGTGTCCCGTTCGGTGACCAGCGCGGTGCCGTCGTCGAGGAAGGCGATGCCCCACGGGACGTGCAGCCCTTCGGCGATGGTCTCGACGATCGCCGGCTCACCCGGCGACTCAGGCTCACCCGGCGACTCAGGGTCACCGGTCGTGTCCGGATCGGTCTCCGGAGCCGGCTCCTCGCTGGTCGGGGTGCCTGGCTCGGGTGGATCGACCGTCGTGCCGCACCCCACCAGCAGCACCGACATCAGGATCGCCATCACCGTCCGCATGCCTACGATCGTGGCAGACGCCCGGTCAGATCGGCGGCGGCTCGTGGCCGATGCCCGTCGCGACTGCCGGCGACAGCACCCAGACGGCGTACTCATCATCGGGTGGATGCAGTTCATACGAGCCGAACCGGTGGTCCACTCGCAGCCCGGCTGCGACCACGTCGGCGGAGAACTCCTCGGCCGAGTAGCGACGGGCAGTCGCGGGGCCGCCGTCGAGATGGAACCCGACCAGGAGCCGACCGCCGGGCGCCAACACGTCCCGCAACCGTTCGAGCACCTCGCGCTCGGTGCCCTCGGCGAGGAAGACCATCACATTGCCGACCGCCACGACCAGGTCGAACTCGACCGGGCCACCCGTCGCGGCCAAGGCGTCGGCATCGACGTCGAGGATGTCGAGCTCGAGCACCGGTACGTCGGGGTAGGTGGCCAGCGACTGGGCGACCAGCGTGGGGTCGGGTTCGACGGCGAGCACGCGATGGCCCCGCCCCGTCAGGTAGGCCGCCACCCGGCCCATCCCGCTGCCCGCATCCAGGATCCGGGCTCCCCGCGGGGCCAGCGCGTCGGCCAGCCGGGCCTCGCCGTCCACATCCGCACCGGAGGCCACCAGCGCGGCGAAGGTCGTGCCGTAGCCGGCGGTGGCCGCACCGGCCAGTTCCCAGCGGGTGCGGCGCTCAGTCGAGCCCATCGAGGAATTCTTGCAGCAGCACGTGCACCTCGTCCGGCTTCTCCATCGCGATGAAGTGGCTGCCCGGCAGTTCGACGTACCTGGCGTCGGGGATCCGGTCCGCGGCCGAGCGCATGTCCTTGGCCCCGGCCAACAGATCCCAGGTGGCGGCCACGAACCAGGTCGGCACGGCGATCCGGCTCAGCGACACTCGTTGGTGCCGGTGGGTGCGCAGGGCCAGATGCATGTACCACCCCTGCGGGGTGCTCAGGAAGTCGCGCAGCGCGATCGAGGCCTGCTTCGGATCTGCCAGCGGCAGCATGAAACCCGAGTGGGAGACCAGCCAGACGCTCCTGGGGCCCATCGGCAGACCGGCGGCGATCGGGCTGGTCAACGGGCCGGCGTACTTCATCACCCGGGCCAGGTTGACCGTGATCAGTTCGTTGAGCGGGTTCGGCAGCCGCAGCGGCCGCAGCATCGTGGAGAAGGTGCGGCCCGGGACACCAGCGACGGCGAACAGGCCGGTGACCCGCTCGGGGTGGGTGGCGGCCAGTTCGAACATCGTGTTCACGCCCATCGACCAGCCCATCACCGGGGCTGCGTCGATCCCGAACGCATCCAGGACGGCGATCGCGTCATCGACGAAGTGCTCGATGTGCACGTGGGTGCGCTTCGCCGGCCGCTCGGAGCCGCCCACGCCACGGTGATACCAGGAGACCACTCGCACCCCGGCATCCGGACGGAGCAGCGCCGGCCACGTGTAGGGGTTGGTGCCCAGCCCGTTGCAGAGCAGCACCACCGGGGCATCGGGGGAGTCGACCGGGTTGGTCGACCAGGCCCGCAGCCGAGTGCCGTCGCCGCTGACCACGTCGTGGAAGCGCAGCCCGCTGCCGGGGTGGGCGTCGGACTCCGGCGCCGGCACGAGGGTCGGTGCGGCGTACCCGGTGGGCTCAGGCGTGCTCATCAAGGCCATGGCAGGGATTGTCCCCTACAACCATGCCCACCGACGGGATTGGCGACCGAGATCACGTCGCCTCAGTCCGGCGCCGGCTCGGTGTGCGGCGGCCGAGCACGGGTGGCGCCGATGCTGGCCGCGACCACACAGGCCAGCGCCAGCCACTGCAGCAGCGTGAGGAACTCGCCCAGCACCACGATCGCGGCCAGTGCCGCCGCAGCCGGCTCCAGGCTCATCAGGATGCCGAAAGTGGCCGGCGCCAGGGTGCGCAACGCCACCAGTTCGCAGGAGTAGGGGATCACCGAACTCAACAGCCCCACCAGCGCCCCCAGCATCAGGATCCGGGGGTCGAACAGGGTCGAACCGCCCGCGCTCAGGGCGAAGGGGACCAGCCCGACGGCGGCGATCACGCTGGCCGTGGCCAGCCCGTCCAATCCCGGCCAGCGACGCCCGGTGTCGGCGCTGAGCAGGATGTACGCCGCCCAGGCAGCCCCGGCGAGCAGGGCGAAGGCGACGCCGACCGGATCGAGTTCGGCGCGTTCGGCGCCCAGCAGCAGCACCCCGACGGCGGCCAGGCCCACCCAGGCCAGATCCCGGACCCGACGGGAGCCGAGGACGGCTACCGCCAACGGGCCGACGAACTCGATGGTGACCGCGATGCCCAACGGGATGCGGGCGAACGACTGATAGATCGCCCAGTTCATCACTCCGAGCGAGGCACCGAAGCCGAGCACCACCCACCAGTCCGCCCGGCTTCGGCCACGAAGTCGGGGGCGCACGATCAGGGTCAGCAACAGGGCGCTGGTGGCCAACCGCAACCACACCAGGGTGGTCGGCGTGACCTGACTGAACAGGTCCTTGGCGATCGCGGCGCCGAACTGGACCGAGGCGATCGCCAGCAGCACCAGCCAGATCGCGCGGACGTGGGACGGGTTCACTCCAGGCGCCGGATCAGGTCCAGGATCGTGTCGCGTTCATTCCCGTAGTGTGCCAAGCCCCAGTCCGCCACCAGCGCCGGGTGGTGGAACGCCTCGCCCGGAGCGTCGGCCCCACGCAGCGCCTCGCGGACCTCCTGCAGTGCCGCCAGCTGGTCGTCGAGCGCGACCACATGATCGCGCAGCATCTTCACGTTGGTCTCGACCGAGACCAGGTGGCCGATCAGCAACCGCAGCGCCACCGGGTGCTTGAGCACGCTGAAGCCGGCCGGCGTCTCCTCCAGCCAGGTGGTCAGGGCGGCGCGCCCGGCGTCGGTGATGGCGTACGTCGTACGGCCGTCGGCCTCGTGGGCGGTCACCAGGCCCCGACTGCTGAGCCGGGTCAGTTCCGAGTAGACCTGGCTCATCGCCGGGGAGACCCAGTAGAAGCGCAACGTCGAGTCCGCGCGCTGCTTCAACTCGTACCCGGTGAGTTCGTCGCCGAAGGTCAGCAGGCCGAGCAGTGCGTAGGAGGTGATCGGAAGGTCTTGACTCATGGTGGCAACAGACTACTGTTCCAATTAGGAACACAACAGGTGGGAGAGTGAGATGGCTGACACGGTGCTGATGATCGGGACCCGGAAGGGCCTCTGGTTGGCGAAGTCGGACGAGGCCCGGCGGAGCTGGGAGCTCGACGGCCCGCACTTCAACATGGAGGAGGTGTACTCCTGCCTGGTGGACACCCGCGGCGAGGTGCCTCGCCTCTATGCCGGCACCTCATCGCCGTGGACGGGGCCGCAGCTCGGCTACTCCGACGACCTGGGCAGCACCTGGCGAATCGCCGACGACGCGATCCGGTTCCCTGAGGACACTGAGGCATCGGTGGAACGGATCTGGCAACTGGCTGCCGGCGCCGAGCCCGACGTGCTCTGGGCGGGCACCGAACCCGGCGCGGTCTGGAGGTCCGACGACCGGGGGAGCAGCTTCACCCTGGAGCGGGCCCTGTGGGACCACCCGCACCGCACGGAGTGGGGGGAAGGCTTCGGCGGCCAGGCCTTCCACACCCTGCTTCCGCATCCGACGGACCCGACCTCACTGACAGCGGCGATCTCCTCCGGCGGCGTCTACCAGACCGTCGATGGCGGTGGATCCTGGACGGCCCGGAACAAGGGTGTCAGGGCCGAGTTCCTCCCCGAGGGAGAGCAGTTCCCCGAGTTCGGCCAGTGTGTGCACAAGATGGCGCGGCACCCCGCCCGGCCGGAGCGGATCTTCATGCAGAACCACGGCGGGGTGTACCGCTCCGACGATGAGGGAGGCAGTTGGACCTCGATCGCCGAGGGCTTGCCCGCCGACTTCGGCTTCCCGATCGCGGTGCACCCGCATCGGCCGGAGACGATCTATGTCTTCCCGCTGTCGGGGTCGGAGGGTCGGCACCCGACCGGGGGTCGGGCAGCGGTGTGGCGTTCCGACGACGCGGGGGAGTCCTGGCGTGAGCTCCGAGTCGGTCTTCCGGACAACTTCTACGTCGGGGTGATGCGGGACGCGATGTGCATCGATGAGCACCAGGTCCCCGGCGTGTACGTCGGCGCCCGCAACGGCACCGTCTGGGGATCGGCCGACGAGGGGGAGACCTGGTCCCAGGTCGCCGCGAACCTCCCCGACGTGATGGTGGTCCGCGCCGCCGCCCTCTGACCCTCCCTCCCGCCGAGTTGGGCCTTATCCGCGTCGAGATGGGCCTCATCCGCGTCGAGTTGGGCCCGATCCGCGCCGAGTTGGGCACTATCCGCGTCGAGTTGGGTCTTCCCCGTCACTAGGGTCGACCCATGACCAGGCACCACCGAGTCCTCACCGCGGCCGCTCGCGCGATCGGCGCGCCGGGCCTGCAGCTGGTGGAGGTCATCCGCGAGGGCACCCGCGCGGACGTCCTCCGCGCGGCCGAGGGCGACCGGACCGTCGTGATCAAGGCGCACCACGACCCGAACGGCACCTGGCGCCACGAGGCGGCGGGCCTCGACACGGCCCATGGGCTGGGCAGCCCCGAGTTGCTCGGAGTCAGTCACGACCTGCCCGTGTTGGTGATGCGAGACCTCGGTGGCGGCGAGTCGCTGGCGGACCGGCTGCTCGGCAAGGATCCGCAGGCCGCCGAGGAGGGTCTGCTCGGGTGGGCGCGGGGGCTTGCCGACCTGCACGCCGGCACGTCAGGGCGGTACGACGTACACACCGCACGTCTGGCCCAACTCGGGTCAACGACAGGGCTGCCTGAACACCTCTCCCTGCACCGGGGTTTGGCGGAGGTCGATCGACTCACACTCGAACATGGCCTGCCCAGGATGGCCACCCTCCACGAGGCTTGGACTGGGCTCACCGCCCCACTGCAGCAACCGGAGCATTGGGTGTTGAGTCCTGGTGACGCCTGCCCGGACAACAACCTGATCACGTCGGCCGGGGTTCGGCTGCTGGACTTCGAGTTCGCCGAGTTCCGGCACCCGGCCTGGGATGTCGCGTACCTCCGGGTCCCCTGGCCGAGTTGCTGGTGCGCGTGGGCACTGCCGGTCCCGATTGCCGATCGCGGCTGTGCGACGTACCGGGGAGCGGTCAGCAGCGCGCTGCCGTGGGTGGGCGGGCCGGAGTTCGACGACGCCCTCGGACGCGCCACCCTCGCCTTCTGCCTCGCCACCGCTGGCTGGTTCCTCGGCAACGCGTTGGCTGGCGGGCAGGCCGGTGGCGATGATGGGACCGAGCACCGTCCCGGACGACGGACCATGATCCTCAGCCGCCTGGCGGTCGCCGCTACTTCGCCCGCCGACGATGAGCTGGCGGCGTACGCCGGAGCCTTGGCCGCGGCGCTCACACGACGCTGGGGCGCCCATCCGTTGGCCATGGCGCCTGCATTCGCCTGACGGCACGAGGCCCAACTCGATGCGGATGGGGCCCAACTCGATGCGGATGGGGCCCAACTCGGCGCGGATGGGGCCCAACTCGGCGCGGATGGGGCCCAACTCGACGCGGATAAGGCCCAATTCGGGGGGGGGGAGAGAGGGATGGGTTAGTCGTGGGTTAGTCGTGGGTGCGGTCGTAGACCGGCCCGAGGGTCTCGACGGGGTTGGTGATCGCGCTCGGCTCCGGAACCCCAGCGGTGATCTTGGTGCCGTCGGCACGGCGGGCGCCGGTGGCCGGGGTCGACCCCAGGCCACTGGTCAGCATCGGCCCCTGATCGGTCAATGGCACTGTCACCGGCTCGCCCGGACGGACCAGATACGGCGTGCCGCGCACCAGCACGGGCACCTCACAGTCCGCACCGGTCTCGTCGACCTGCTCCGCAGCGAGCTCGAGGGCGCCGGCGGTCAGCCGGACCCGCAGCCTGGCTCCCCGCCACCGCACCGCGAAGGACAGCGACGGCCAGGAGGTCGGCAGTCGTGGATCGAAGCTCAGCCGACCGCCGTGGTCACGCATCCCGCCGAAGCCGAAGACCAGCGCGGACCACACACCCCCGGCGGAGGCGATGTGCAGGCCGTCGACGGTGTTGCGGTGCAGGTCCATCAGGTCCACGTGCAGGCAGGCGCGGAAGTACTTCAGTGCCGCCTCCTGATGTCCGACCTCGGCGGCGATGATCGACTGCACGACCGCCGAGAGCGTCGAGTCGCCGGTGGTGATCGGGTCGTAGTACTCGAAGTTGGCCCGCTTCTCCTCCAGAGTGAACCGATCCCCCTGCAACAGCATCGCCAGCACTACGTCGGCCTGCTTCAACACCTGGAACCGGTAGATCACCAGCGGGTGGTAGTGCATCAGCAGTGGTCGCAGCTCGGCCGGAGTGTGGGTCAGGTCCCACACCTCCCGATCCAGGAAATGCTCGTCCTGGGGGTGGATGCCCAACTCGGTCTCGTAGGGCACCGTCATCCCGGCGGCGCAGCGGCGCCACTCATCCACCTCGAGCGCCTGCAACTGCAGGCGCTCCACCATCTGCTGGTACGCCGTGGCGTCGAGGTCGCGGATCAGGTCCACCGCGGCGGCGGCGCGCTCGAGGTTGTAGCGGGCCATCACGTTGGTGAACAGGTTGTTGTTCACCACCGTGGTGTATTCGTCCGGCCCGGTGACGCCGTGGATGTGGAACGACTTCTCGCCGTTGGAGCGCCAGAACCCCAGCCCCGCCCACATCCGGGCGGTCTCGACCAGGATGTCGATGCCGTTGCGGATCAGGAACTCGGTGTCCCCGGTGGCGTCGACGTACTTGCTCAGCGCATAGGCGATGTCGGCGTTGATGTGGAACTGGGCCGTCCCCGCCGCGTAGTAGGCCGAGGCCTCCTCGCCGTTGATCGTCCGCCACGGGAAGAGCGCGCCGGTCTCGGCCAACTCCCGGGCCCGCCGGCGAGCGGCGGGCAGCATCCGGAACCGGAAGTGCAGCACGTTCCTGGCCAACTGCGGCTGGGTGTAGGTGAGGAACGGGGCGACATAGACCTCGGTGTCCCAGAAGTAGTGGCCCTCGTAGCCCGAGCCGCTGATCCCCTTGGCGGCCACTCCCTCGCGGTCCGCGCGCCCGGACGCCTGGGCCAACTGGAAGAGGTTGTACCGGATCGCCTGCTGCACCTCAGGCTGATCGGCGACGATCACGTCGGCGGTGTCCCAGAAGTCGGCGTACCACTGCTTCTGGTCCGCGCGGAGGCGGTCAGCGCCCTGGCGGCTGGCCCGGTCCAGGGTGCGCTCGCAGCGGTCCACGAGTTCACGCACCGGCACCCCGCGCGAGGTGTGGTAGGTGCAGAACTTGTCCAGGCGGACCGCGACGCCCTCCTGGGCATCGACCCGGAACGCCATCTTGGCCAGGTCCTCGGAGCAGCGGGTCACCACCTCGTAGGAGTTCTCGGTGATCAGCGCATGCTCGGCCGCGACCGCCAACGTCATCTGCGAGTTGGTGCACCGGTAGCCCAGCAGCATCCGGCCGTTCTCGATGGAGTGCCGCTGGGGCTGCAGCACTCGCCCGGTGAACCTGCTGGCCTTGCGCGGATCCATCCCCTCGCCCATGGCGGCCTCGGGCACGTGGTACTCGTCCTCGCCGTCCTGTCGGTTCAGGATCTGCGAGGAGATCACGATCGGGGCCGAGCCGCTCAACATCTCGACCTCGACCGAGAGCACGGCGAGGTGACGCTCGGTCATGGACACGATCCGGCGGGTGTCGACGCGGACCCGCTTGCCCGACGGGGTCCGCCAGATCAGGTTCCGGCGCAGTTCGCCGCTGGCGAAGTCGAGGACGCGCTCGTAGCGTTCCAGATCGGCGGTGCCGAGGTTCAACGGCTCGTCGTCGACGTAGATCTTCATCACCTTGACGTCGGGCACGTTGACGATGGTCTGCCCGGTGCGGGCGAAGCCGAACGCGTTCTCCGCGTGCCGGATCGGCCACGTCTCGTGGAAGCCGTTGATGAAGGTGCCGTGCGCGTGCGCGTCCCGACCCTCCTCGGGGTTGGCGCGCATCCCGAGGTAGCCGTTGGCGACCGTGAACAGGCTCTCGGTCAGCCCCAGGTCCTCCTCGTGGTACGACGTCTCGGTCAGCGCCCACTCGTCGATCGGGAACCGACTGCGGTCCATCGACTGCTCTCGCAGCGCAGCGAGGTTCATGCGGGCGCTCCGTCCACGAGTTCGGCGAGATCGGTGACCACCAGGTCGGCCCCGGCGGCGGTCAGGTCGGCGGCGCCGGCCCCCCGGTCGACCCCGATGACCAGGCCGAACCCGCCGTTGGCTCCAGCCCGAACCCCGGAGACCGCATCCTCGATCACCACCGAGCCGGTCACCGGCGCGCCCAGCTCCTCGGCGGCCAGCACGAACGTCTCGGGTGAGGGTTTGCCGGCCAGTCCACGGGCCACCGCGACCCGTCCGTCAACGATGGAGCCGAAGCGGTCCAGCAGCCCGGCGGCCTCGAGCACGGCCGGTGCGTTCGCCGACGAGGAGACCACCGCCAGGGGCATCCCCAGGGCGGCCAGGTGATCGAGCAGGGCCACCGACCCCGGGTACGCGACCACCCCGGTCGTGGCCAGCACCGCGTTGAAGGCCTCGTTCTTGCGGTTTCCGAGCCCGTGCACGCTCGGGACGTCGATGTCGTCCTCCGGGGTGCCCTCGGGCAGCGAGATGCCCCGGGACTCTAGGAAGTCCCGGACCCCGTCGTAGCGGGGTTTCCCGTCGACGTGAGCGAAGTAGTCGGCGTCGGTGTAGGGGTCGGGCAGACCCCGGGAGGTGAGGAACTCGGTGAACAGTTGCGACCAGGCGCGCATGTGCACCTCGGCGGTGGGCGTGATCACGCCGTCGAGGTCGAAGAGTGCCGCGTCGTACTGCTTCCAATCCACAGCACCAAGGCTAGGCCAGAAGTGCGCTGGGCTTGCATCCGACAGGCCCCTAGGCTGACAGGTGTCCCCTCCCGTCCCACGTCGAAGAGGTTGTCATGGCTGGTTTCTCCGTCTCTCGCTCGATCGTCATCGGCGCGCCGCCGGCAGCGGTGCATGCGCTGGTGGACGATCTCCGTGCCCACCAGCGCTGGTCACCCTGGCAGGAACTCGACCCGCAGATGGTCCAGGAGTACCTCGGGCCCGACTCCGGCGAGGGGGCGAAGATGACCTGGAGTGGCAATCGGCGGGCCGGTGCCGGCAGTCAGGAGATCCTCGCCTCGAGTCCGGACCGGGTCGAGATCGCGGTCCGCTTCCTCAAACCGTTCAGGTCCGAGTCCGTCTCCACGATCGCGATCACGCCGGCCGCCGACGGCACCGAGGTCACCTGGACGATGGTCGGTGAGAACACGGGCCTCGCCGCCGTGTTCATGAAGGTGTTCAGCATGGACAAGGCGATCGGCAAGGACTTCGAACGCGGCCTGGCCAAGTTGAAGGCGGTGGCCGAGGCAGGCTGAGGTCAGGGCATCAGGTGCACACAGAGCGCGCCGAGCCAACCGAGCCCGAGGATGAGGGCCCCGCGCTGGAACAGCCCGGTGTGCGCCGAGTCCTTCTCCCAGGCGGCCCCGAACCCGGCCACCAACACCATCACCACCGCGGCGGTGAGCCCGGAGCCGACCCGCCAGAGTGTCTCGTTGAGCGTGACCACGTGCACCAGCGGCACCAGCGGCAGCCCGGCGAACACGAGCATCCCGAAGAAGTCGTGGAGCCGGTGCGCCCAGGAGAACGTCTCCGGGTCCCGGTCCGGGGTCCCGGGTGGGTAGCCGCCCCGGCCGCACCGCCCGCCAACAGGATGCTCGACATCGGGTCACCTTAGCGAGGTGAGACACGCGTGCGGGGTGGAAGTACGGCGGACTACGCTCGTGCCCATGAGCGACACGCCGGACATCAAACCCCGCTCCCGCGACGTCACCGACGGCCTGGAGAAGGCTGCCGCCCGAGGCATGCTGCGGGCGGTCGGGATGGGGGACGAGGACTTCGCCAAGCCGCAGATCGGAGTGGCCTCGTCGTGGAACGAGATCACCCCGTGCAACCTGTCCCTGGACCGGTTGGCGAAGGCCGTGAAGAACGGCGTGCACGCCGGCGGTGGCTACCCGTTGGAGTTCGGCACCATCTCGGTCTCGGACGGCATCTCGATGGGCCACGAGGGGATGCACTTCTCGCTGGTGTCCCGCGAGGTGATCGCGGACTCGGTGGAGACGGTGATGATGGCCGAGCGGCTCGACGGGTCGGTGCTGCTGGCCGGCTGTGACAAGTCGCTGCCCGGGATGCTGATGGCCGCGGCCCGCCTCGACCTGGCCTCGGTCTTCCTGTACGCCGGGTCGATCATGCCCGGCAATGTCGACGGCCGCGATGTCACCATCATCGACGCCTTCGAGGCCGTGGGCGCGTGCCTGGCCGGCAAGATCACGCGTGAGGAGGTGGACCGCATCGAGCGGGCGATCTGCCCGGGCGAGGGCGCCTGTGGCGGCATGTACACCGCCAACACGATGGCCTCCATCGGCGAGGCCCTCGGGATGTCGCTGCCCGGCTCCGCAGCACCGCCGGCCGTGGACCGGCGCCGTGACGGCTTCGCGCACCGGTCCGGCGAGGCGGTCGTGGAGATGCTGCGCCGCGGCATCACCGCGCGACAGATCATGACCAAGGAGGCGTTCGAGAACGCGATCGCCGTCACCATGGCCCTAGGTGGCTCCACCAACGCGGTCCTGCACCTGCTGGCGATCGCTCGCGAGGCCGAGGTCGACCTCAGCCTGGACGACTTCAACCGGATCGGCGACAAGGTCCCGCACCTGGGCGACCTCAAGCCCTTCGGCAAGTACGTGATGAACGACGTCGACAAGATCGGCGGCATCCCGGTGGTGATGAAGCTGCTGCTCGACGCCGGACTGCTGCACGGTGACTGCCTCACCGTGACCGGCAAGACGATGGCACAGAACCTCGAGGAGATCGCCCCACCCGGCGTTGACGGCGACATCATCCATGGGCTTGACAAGCCGATCCATGCGACCGGTGGCCTGACCATCCTCAAGGGCACGCTCGCCCCCGAGGGCGCGGTGGTGAAGTCGGCCGGCTTCGACGAATCCGTCTTCACCGGCACCGCCCGCGTCTTCGACGGCGAGCGCGCCGCTCTCGACGCGCTCGCCGAGGGCCGGATCGTGGCCCGCGACGTCGTGGTGATCCGCTACGAGGGCCCCAAGGGCGGCCCTGGCATGCGGGAGATGCTCGCGATCACCGGTGCGATCAAGGGCGCCGGTCTGGGCAAGGACGTCCTGCTGGTCACCGACGGCCGGTTCTCCGGTGGCACCACCGGCCTGTGCGTGGGCCACATCGCCCCCGAGGCGGTCGACGCCGGCCCGATCGCGTTCGTGCGTGACGGCGACCCGATCACCCTCGACGTCGCCAACCGCACCCTCGAGCTCGGCGTCCCGGCCGAGGAACTCGAGGCGCGCAAGGAGGGCTGGGAGCCGCTGCCGCCGAAGTACACCCGGGGTGTGCTCGGCAAGTACGCCAAGACGGTGCAGTCAGCCGCGCACGGCGCCGTCACCGGCTGACCGGGCGCTGGTCGCCTGCGCATTGGCCGGGGTGAGCTCGGACCACTCCCGGAGTACGTCGAGCAGCAGCTCGGCGGCCGGTGATGCCTGGTCCCCCCGGTGCACGGCGAGCAGCTCCTGATACATCGGCGGGTCGAAGCCGCGGGCCACCACGCCGTCGAGGCGGGGCCGGATCAACTCGACGCTGTGCCAGATGCAGGAGGCGATGCCGTGCGCCACCGCAGCGAGCCAGGTGTGCCGGTCGTCGCTCTCCACAGCGACGACCGGGACCACCCCGACCACCCGGAAGAACTCGTCCAGCACCGCCCTTCGGTCCGAACCGGCCGCCGGCAGCACCAGCGGCACGCTGGCCAGGTCGGCGAAGGTGACCCGATCCGGCAGGTCGAGCCCGGCGGGGGAGTAGAGCATCACCTCGGTGCTGCCCAGGGACAGGTGCTCGACCGTCTCCAAGGGGCCGGGATCGTGGCCCCGGAGCATGCTGCGGTCGCAGAACCCCAGGTCGGCGCGGCCGGAGGCGACCCGGCGTACCACCTCGGCGGTGTCGGTGCAGCCCAGCAGTCGGCTGCGCACTGTCGCGCCCTGCTGCCGCAGCGCCGCCAGTTGCGGGATGACCAGGGACGCCTGCAGGGTCGGTGACGCCGCGATCACCAGCTCCGAGCCGTGGGCACGGTCGTCCTCGCGCAGGGTGGCGATGCTGCGCAGCACCTGCCGGGCCCGGAGCACGAACCACTCGCCGTCGCCGGTGAGTTCGACGCCGCGACCCTTCTTGGCGAAGAGGGTGCGCCCCAACTCGCCCTCCAGGGCGCGGATCGCCCGGCTGAGTGCCGGTTGGGCCACGAACAGCTCTTCAGCGGCCGCGGTCATGCTGCCCGTCTCCGCGGTGGCGACCACGTAGCGCAGCTGCTGGATGTTCATGCGCCTCCGGGGGTCATTCATGCCCAACGGGTCTTGGACGCCCGGTGAGCCGGACACCCACAGTAGTGACTCGGATCACAGTCAACCAAGGAGTGTCCACATGCACACATTCGCCGTACGCCGACTCCGCGCTGCCGTCGCCGTGGTGGCGGCCGCAGGGCTCGCCGCCATCCTGCTGGTCACCCCCTCGTCGGGAGCCGCGGCTCCGATCGGCTCCGGCCAGGACCTGAGCGGGCTGCGGGTGCTGCTCACCAACGACGACAGCGCCCAGGGGCGCGACCTGCACTACGGCACCGACGGCAAGGGCCTCTATGAACTGCGCCGGGCGCTGTGCGCTGCCGGTGCCGACGTGTTGGTGGTCGCACCCTGGGGTCAGCAGAGTGGTGCCAGTGTCAGCATCACCACGCCCGGCTTCAGCCCGGTCGCGCTGACGGTTCAGCCGGTCACCCCACCGGCCGGCTATGCCGAGGACTGCGACGCCGACGCGCCCGACGTGTTCGGTGTCTGCGTCTCGGCAACGGCCTGCACGTCTGGCTCGCGCTCGGCCACCCCGTCGGATGCGGTGCGGGTCGGAGTCACCCGGTTCGCGATGGCGCACTGGGGCGCCGGGCCCGACGTGGTCCTGTCCGGCGTGAACTTCGGACAGAACGTCGGCACCATGGCGAACCACTCGGGCACCGTCGGCGCAGTGATCACCGCGCGCGAGCTCGGCGTCTCCGGGATCGCGTTGAGTGCCGAGGTCCCGATCAGCGACCTGAGCCAGCTCACCAATGTCCCGTTCACCCAGACCGCGGAGTTCACGGTCAAGCTGATCGCGGAGCTGGTCCGCCAGCAGCGGCTCGACGACCTGGTGACGCTGAACGTGAACCACCCCTTCGTCGGTGCCGGTGAGAGCCTCGGCCGTCCGGTGGCTGCGGTGCTCGGCGGGTCGACCGACCTTGCCCTGACCCTGACCGGCGACGTGCCTGCCTCGGGTGGCACCTACCAGCTGCAGTTCCAGGCGGCCGACGAGGAGCCGCTGCGCGACGCCGACACCACCGCCCTGGGGCGCAAGGACATCCCGATCACGCTGCTGGACGGGGACTGGACGGTGACCGGGAACCGCGGCCACGTCACCTCGCTGGTGGCGGCGCTGCGCTGAGATCGACGCCCACCGGGAGCGGCCGCCGAGGCCGCTCCCGGTGGCCGCGGTGGTGGACAGCGGGTGTGACCCCTGTCACCATCAGGCCATGTCGGACCAGTTGGCCCATGGCCTGCCCGCGGCGTTGCTCGAGGTGTCCCTGCTGCTGGCCGTCGCGGTCCTGGTGGGGCTGGTCGCCCAGCGGATCCACATCCCGATCACGGTGGTGCTGGCCGTGGTCGGGGTCCTCCTCGTCGAGCTCGGGGCGGACCTGGCCACCACCTCCTTCGTCGCCGGCGCGGGGCTGAAGGAACTGCTGCTGAACCTCTTCCTGCCGATCCTGATCTTCGAGGCGGCGCTGGGCCTGTCCACGCGCGAGTTCATGCGCAACCTGGTGGCGATCACCGGACTGGCCACGGTGGCGCTGGTGATCTCGGCCGGACTGGTCGGCGTCGGACTCAACGTGATCCTGGGGATCCCGCTGGTGGTGGCGCTGCTCTTCGGGGTCCTGATCTCGGCCACCGACCCGGTGGCGGTGGTGGCCATCTTCCGGGAGGTCGGGGTCCCGAAACGGCTGCTCACTATCGTCGAGGGCGAGAGTCTGCTCAACGACGGCGTCGCGATCGTCCTCTACAGCATGCTGCTGACGGTGGCTGCCGGTCATTCGATGACCATCTCCGAGGGTGTCACCGAGTTCATCGTGGTCTCGGTCGGTGGGCTGCTGCTCGGTGCCGTGGCCGGCACTCTGGCGGTGCTGCTGCTGCCGCACCTGCCCCGGCTGCCTGCCGCCGCGTTCTCGGTCGCCATCGCCTATTCCACGTTCGTGCTGGCCGAGATCTGGCACGTCTCCGGCGTGATGGCCACCCTGGCTGCCGGCGTGGCGATCGGCGGCATGCTGGAGAGCCGCGCCGGCGAGAGCGTCCGGGACCTGCTGCACGAACTGTGGGAGTCGCTGGCGTTCATCGCGAACGCGCTGCTCTTCCTCTTCATCGGACTGGCCCTGGACTTCGCCCTGATCCGGGAGAACCTGGCCGCCATCGGCGTCGGCGTGGTGGCGGTGCTGGTGGCCCGACCGCTGGCGGTGATCCCGCTGATGATCTTCCTCGAACGGGCCACCCGGATCCCCAAGGTCGGGAACCGGAACTCGGCGGTGGTGGTCTGGGGCGGCCTCCGCGGCGGCGTGGCGCTGGCGTTGGCCCTCGCGCTGCCGCAGGATCTCGCCGCCCGAGACCAGATCGTGGCGCTGACCGGTGGCGTGGTGATGGCCACGCTGTTGGTCAACGCGACCACGATCTCGTTCGCGGTGCACGCCCTGGGACTGGACAAGCCCACCCCCGCCGAGCTGTATCTGGAGGCACTGGGGCGGTTCGCCGCCGTCAACGCGGCTCGGGAGAAGTTGCGGGAGTTGGACCTCGAGGACGACCTGGTCGGCGCCCACCTCGATGTGGCCGAGGCCGACGCCCGCGACGAACTCTCCCGCTCCCACCTCAGCCATGAGGCGGAGGTGCAGGTGCTGGTGCTGCGCGGGCTACACATCGAGCGGGAGACCTACCAGGGGCTGGCCGACGCGGGCCTGCTGCCACCGATCGCCACCCGCACCCTGCTGCAGGAGATCGACGATGAGATCGAGGAGGTGGAGGTGGGGGAGTTGCGCGTCGACGCCGCCCGGCGTGCCCACCTGCCCTGGTACGGGCGCGCCCACCGCTGGCTGCTCGGGGTGATGCCCGAACCGCTGGGCGTCGACCTGACCGAGGTGGCCTACATCGAGGTCTCGGCACGACGACTGGCGGCCGGCAACGCGGTCAAGGAGTTGGAGGCGTTCCGCGACCTGCCGCAGGTCGAGCTCGGGTGCGTCGACGGGGCGGTGGCCACCTTCGTGCACTGGCGCGACAGTGCGGCGGAGCGGTTGGCCGTCCTCGAGGAGTCCGAGGAGGTGGATCGCGTCCAACTCAAACGCCGACAGGCCAAGGCGCTCGGGCACATCGCGGCCGCCGAGGTGCTCAACGAGATGGTGATGACCGGCGTCCTCTCACCGGCAGTGGCCGAGCAGGCGGCCCAGCACGTGTCACGGGAGATCGGCGAGGCGGGCCACTGACGTTGGCGCCGTCAGCGAGGATGAGGACGTGGATCCCCGACTCAGCTTCATCACCCTCGCCGCACGCGACCTGACCGCCTCGCGGCGCTTCTACGCCGACGGATTGGGCTGGTCACCTGCCCTGGAGGTGCCGGGTGAGGTGCTGATGTTCCAGGTCGGGGAGCGGCTGGTCCTGTCGCTGTGGGCTCGCGACGCCTTCGAGGCGGAGGTGGGCACCCTCGGCGACGGGCACGGCGTACCCCCACTGACGCTGGCGCACAACGTCAGCACCCCCGAGCAGGTCGACCAGGTGCTGGCCCTGGCACGAGCGGCCGGCGCCGACCCCGTGGTGGAGGGCATGGAGCGTGCCTGGGGAGGCTACTCGGGGTACTTCGCCGATCCGGACGGGTTCCGCTGGGAGATCGCTTGGAACCCCGGTGAGATCGGCCGGTTGGTTCTGCCCTGACCAGGTCGCTCACCTGTTGTCCTGGGCCCCGGCGGCGTAGGTTGGTGGGAGGCGCAGGGACCCGAGGAGGAGATCCAGATGAGTGCCCGGAACGAGGCCGACAAGGTGGTGTTGTCCGATCGGGAGGTCAGCGAGTCCGAGGGGCTCGATGACTGGCGGATCCTGCTCGGTGCGCTGCACACCCGGTTCCGGACCCGGCACTTCGCGACCGGTCTCCAGCTGGTCAACCGGATCGGAGCCGCAGCCGAGGAGGCCAACCACCACCCGGACCTCGACCTGCGCTACGGCCATCTCAACGTGAAGCTGGTCAGCCACGATGTGGGCGGACTCACCGCCCGCGACGTACGGATGGCGCGACAGATCAGTGGCCTGGCCGCGGAGGAGGGCGTCGCCGCCGATCCAACCGCCGTGCAGGAGCTCGAGATCGCCCTGGACACTCCCGACCACACCGCCATCAAGCCCTTCTGGCAGGCACTGCTGGGGCTGCGCCCGCACCCGTCGCTGGACATCGACCTCACCGACCCGAACGGCTCGACGCCGTCCCTGTGGTTCCAACGCACCGACAGCGCCACCGGTGCGGACGGCGACGAGCCGGACCGGATGCGGTTCCACCTCGACATCACCGTCCCGCACGACGTGGCCGAGCAGCGGGTCGCCGAGGCAGTGGCGGCCGGGGGCACCCTGGTCAGCGACGACCGTGCGCCCGCCTTCTGGGTGCTGGCGGACCCGGACGGGAACAAGGCCTGTGTGTGTACGTGGCAGGGGAGGGAGTAGAGCTGCCACATGGTGGGACCGGCGTTTCATCATTTGGGACGAGTGGCAAACTGGCTTGACGCCCGGCCACCCCGACCGCGACCGTGGACGCATGCGCATGGACCTCCTTGTACGCACGCGACGCGTGAGCTGAGACGATAACGTCTCGCCTCCCGCGTCATCCCCTCGTCGCAGTCAGGCCGAGGGGTTTTTTGTTGGGCTGACACCGCAGGCACCCGTCACGAGCAGGGCCGAGTGAGACAGGCAGGAAAGACAGCAATGAGCGACAGCCAGAGTCACGGGCAGATCACCGGGGCACAGAGCCTGATCAAGTCGCTGGAGGCAGCGGGGGTCACGGACATCTTCGGCATCCCCGGCGGCGCCATCCTTCCGGCGTACGACCCGCTGATGGACTCGACCGCGATCCGACACATCCTGGTCCGGCACGAGCAGGGCGCGGGCCACGCCGCCCAGGGGTACGCCGCAGCCACCGGCAGGGTCGGCGTCTGCATGGCCACCTCGGGCCCGGGCGCCACCAACCTGGTCACCCCGATCGCCGACGCGCACATGGACTCGGTGCCGATGGTGGCGGTCACCGGTCAGGTCGGCGCCAAGATGATCGGCACCGACGCCTTCCAGGAGGCCGACATCCGCGGCATCACGATGCCGATCACCAAGCACAACTTCCTGGTCACCGACCCCGCCGCTATCCCGCAGACGATCGCGGAGGCCTTCCACATCGCCTCCACCGGCCGCCCGGGGCCCGTCCTGGTCGACGTGGCCAAGTCGGCGCTGGAGGCGCAGACGGACTTCCGCTGGCCCACCGAGTTGAGCCTGCCCGGATACCGGCCGGTGACGCACCCGCACGCCAAGCAGATCCGCGAGGCCGCCAAGCTCATCCTGGCCGCCCGCAAGCCGGTCCTCTACGTCGGCGGCGGAGTGATCCGATCGGTGGCCGCCAAGGAGTTGCGCGAACTGGCCGAGTTCACCGGCATGCCGGTGGTGACCACGCTGATGGCTCGGGGAGCGTTCCCCGATAGCCACCCCCAGCATCTGGGCATGCCCGGGATGCACGGCACCGTCGCGGCCGTGGCCGGCCTGCAGAAGTCCGACCTGATCATCAGTCTGGGCGCCCGCTTCGACGACCGGGTGACCGGCAAGCTGGACTCGTTCGCGCCGAACGCCCAGGTGATCCATGCCGACATCGACCCCGCGGAGATCGGCAAGAACCGGCACGCCGACGTGCCGATCGTCGGTGACTGCCGTGCCGTCATCTCGGATCTGCTCGAGGTGCTGCGCGCCGAGGCGGCCGCCGGCCACACCGGCGACTACGAAGGCTGGGTCGCCTTCCTGGCCGGGGTCAAGAGCCGCTACCCGGTCGGCTACGACACGCCTGCCGACGGGTCGCTGGCCCCGCAGTACGTGCTGGAGCGGCTGGGCCGGATCGCCGGACCCGACACCATCTACACCGCCGGCGTCGGCCAGCACCAGATGTGGGCCGCGCACTTCATCGGCTACGAGAACCCCAACACCTGGCTCAACTCCGGCGGTCTGGGCACGATGGGCTACTCGGTCCCGGCCGCGATGGGCGCCAAGGTGGGTCGCCCCGACGCGACCGTGTGGGCCGTGGACGGCGACGGCTGCTTCCAGATGACCAATCAGGAGCTCGCCACCTGCGCGATCAACGACATCCCGATCAAGGTGGCGGTGATCAACAACGAGTCCCTGGGCATGGTCCGGCAGTGGCAGACCCTCTTCTACAACGGCCGCTACTCCAACACCGACCTGCACTCCAAGCGGATCCCCGACTTCGTGAAGCTGGCCGAGGCCTACGGCTGCGTCGGCCTCGCCTGCGAGAAGCCCGAGGACGTGGACGCCACCATCGAGAAGGCGATGGAGATCAACGACGTGCCCGTCGTGGTCGACTTCCGGGTGCACCGGGACGCGATGGTCTGGCCGATGGTGGCCTCGGGCACCAGCAACGACGACATCAAGTACGCCCGCGACCTGGCGCCCGAGTTCGACAAGGACGATCTGTGAGTCCCCGGCGTACCACCTCAGCAGAAGGAGTGAGATGAGCAAGCACACCCTGTCGGTGCTGGTGGAGAACAAGCCGGGCGTCCTGGCCCGGATCGCCGGCCTCTTCAGCCGCCGAGGTTTCAACATCGACAGCCTCGCAGTCGGACCGACCGAGCACCCCGAGGTCTCCCGGATGACCATCGTGGTCAACGTCGAGGACTCGCCGCTGGAACAGGTGACCAAGCAGCTCAACAAGCTGGTCGAGGTGATCAAGATCGTCGAGCTCGACGGCTCCGCCTCGGTCAATCGCGAGCTGATGCTGGTCAAGGTCCGCGCGGACGGTGACACCCGGGGCCGGGTGCTCGACGCGGTGGCGATCTTCAAGGCCAAGGTCGTCGACGTCGCCCCGGACGCGGTGACCATCCAGATCACCGGCAACGCCGACAAGCTCGCCGACTTCCTGGCGGTCGTCGAACCCTTCGGGATCCGCGAGCTGGTGCAGTCCGGCATGGTGGCGATCGGTCGCGGTTCGCGGTCGATCACCGAACGGACCCTGCGTCCGGTCCCGGTGCCGGTGCCGCCTCCGGCAGCCGGCCAGTGACACCTACACAGACAACCGATTCAACCGCAACAGAAGGAGAGCCCGACGTGGCTGAGATTTTCTACGACGACGACGCTGACCTGTCCCTGATCCAGGGCAAGAACGTGGCCGTCATCGGCTACGGCAGCCAGGGTCACGCCCACGCGCTGAACCTGCGCGACTCCGGCGTGGACGTCCGAGTCGGCCTCAAGGAGGGCTCGAAGAGCATCGCCAAGGCCGAGGAGGAAGGCCTGCGCGTGCTGAGCGTGGCCGAGGCGGTCGAGGAGTCCGACGTCATCGTCATCCTGGCCCCCGACCAGTTCCAGCGGCACATCTACGCCGAGTCGATCGCGCCGAACCTGACCGCGGGGGACACCCTGGTCTTCGGGCACGGCTTCAATGTGCGCTTCGGCTACATCCAGGCCCCCGAGGGCGTCGACGTCATCCTCGTCGCCCCCAAGGCGCCGGGCCACACCGTGCGTCGCGAGTACGTCGCGGGCCGGGGCATCCCGGACATCATCGCGGTCGAGCAGGACGCCTCCGGCACCGCCTGGGACCTGGCGAAGTCGTACGCCAAGGCCATCGGCGGCACCCGCGCCGGCGTCATCAAGACCACCTTCACCGAGGAGACCGAGACCGACCTGTTCGGTGAGCAGGCCGTCCTCTGTGGCGGCGTCTCGCACCTGGTGCAGGCCGGCTTCGAGACGCTCACCGAGGCCGGTTACCAGCCCGAGATCGCCTACTTCGAGGTGCTGCACGAGCTCAAGCTGATCGTGGACCTGATGTGGGAGGGCGGCATCGCCAAGCAGCGCTGGTCGGTCTCCGACACGGCCGAGTACGGCGACTACGTCTCCGGCCCGCGGGTGGTCACCCCGGCCGTCAAGGAGTCCATGCAGGCGATCCTGGCCGACATCCAGAGCGGCGCGTTCGCCCAGCGGTTCATCGACGACCAGGACAACGGCGGTGCCGAGTTCCTCAAGCTCCGCGAGGAGGAGGCCGGCCACCCCATCGAGGCCACCGGCAAGGCGCTGCGCGCGCACTTCTCCTGGAAGCAGAGCGACGACGACTACACGGAGGGTTCCGCCGCTCGCTGACGCGGGCCCTGGCAGAACAGACCGAAGGGCGTCGAACGGCGCGACCACAGGGGCAGTTCCTGGCCGGGAACTGCCCCTGTGGCGTACCCCCTGCGCCCCGAATGCATGACTATGCAGTGGTGTGCATATACTTGCGTCCATGAGTAAGGTCCTTACCAGCCTCCCCGCCGGCGAGCGCGTCGGCATCGCCTTCTCCGGCGGACTCGACACCTCCGTGGCCGTGGCCTGGATGCGCGACAAGGGCGCCGTCCCGTGCACCTACACCGCCGACATCGGCCAGTACGACGAGCCGGACATCTCCGGCGTACCGGGTCGGGCGCTGGCCTACGGCGCCGAGATCGCCCGCGCCGTGGACTGCAAGCGACCGCTGGTCGAGGAGGGCCTCGCCGCCATCGCCTGCGGCGCCTTCCACATCCGCTCCGCCGGACGCACCTACTTCAACACCACGCCGCTGGGCCGGGCCGTGACCGGCACCATGCTGGTCCGGGCGATGCACGAGGACGGCGTCAACATCTGGGGCGACGGCTCCACCTTCAAGGGCAACGACATCGAGCGCTTCTACCGCTACGGTCTGCTCGCCAACCCGGCGTTGCGCATCTACAAGCCCTGGCTGGACGCCGACTTCGTCGCCGAACTGGGCGGCCGCGCCGAGATGAGCCAGTGGCTCACCGAGCACAACCTGCCCTACCGGGACAGCCAGGAGAAGGCCTACTCCACCGACGCCAACATCTGGGGTGCCACCCACGAGGCGAAGACCCTCGAGCACCTGGATGTCTCCTTGGAGACCATCGAGCCGATCATGGGCGTCAAGTTCTGGGACCCCTCGGTCGAGATCGCCGCCGAGGACGTGACGATCAGCTTCGAGGCCGGTCGCCCGGTCGCCGTCAACGGCGTCCGGTACGACGACTCGGTGGCGCTGGTCAAGGAGGCCAACGCCATCGGTGGCCGCCACGGGCTCGGCATGTCCGACCAGATCGAGAACCGGATCATCGAGGCGAAGTCCCGGGGCATCTACGAGGCTCCAGGGATGGCGTTGCTGTGGATCGGCTACGAACGACTCCTCAACGCCATCCACAACGAGGACACGATCGCCAGCTACCACAACGAGGGCCGGCGGCTCGGTCGGCTGCTGTACGAAGGGCGCTGGCTCGACCCCCAGGCGATGATGATCCGCGAGTCGATCCAGCGCTGGGTGGCTTCGCTGGTCACCGGCGAGGTGACGCTGCGGCTGCGGCGCGGTGAGGACTACTCGGTGCTCAACACCGACGGCCCGACGTTCTCCTACCACCCCGAGAAGTTGTCGATGGAGCGCACCGAGAACGCCGCCTTCGGTCCGACCGACCGGATCGGCCAGCTCACCATGCGCAACCTCGACATCGCGGACTCCCGGGCCAAGCTCGAGTTGTACGCCGCGCAGCCCGCCGATCAGGGGCAGGTGGTCGTCGAGCACGGCATCCTGTACGGCGAGCTCCCTGCCGGCGGTGCCGACGAGATCACCCGCAACGAGGGTGTCACCGGTGACGAGGAAGCGCTGCTGGACGAGGCCGCGATGGAGTTCGGCACCGACTGATCTCCGGCTGGTTCTGGGCCGGTGTCCCACCGGTCGGGCAGGTCTCGGGGCGCGTGTATCGTTGCTTCGGGCACAGCGTCGTGCACCCCGCGCACAGACCGCGCCCGTGCTCGTTCCATCCGAACGGCCGCGGTGTCGGTTGGAACCCACTGGAACCGAGGACATGGCCGTGACCAAGCCCGTCGTACTCATTGCCGAGCAGCTCAGCCCCGCCACCGTGGAGGCGCTCGGACCCGACTTCGAGATCCGTCACTGCAACGGCGCGGACCGCGGCGAACTGCTGTCCGCGATCGCCGACGTCGACGCGATCCTGGTCCGCTCCGCCACCAAGGTCGACGTCGAGGCGCTGGCCGCGGCGAAGCGACTCAAGGTGGTCGCCCGCGCCGGAGTCGGTCTCGACAATGTGGACGTCAAGGCCGCCACCCAAAGTGGCGTGATGGTGGTCAACGCGCCGACCTCCAACATCGTCTCCGCCGCCGAACTCGCGGTCGCGCTGATGCTCGCTGCGGCCCGCAACATCAGCCCCGCGCACGCCGCCCTGACCCAGGGGGAGTGGAAGCGGTCCAAGTACTCGGGCATCGAGCTCTACGAGAAGACCGTCGGCATCGTCGGCCTGGGGCGGATCGGCGTGCTGGTGGCCCAGCGGCTCTCCGCCTTCGGCATGAAGGTCATCGCCTTCGACCCGTACGTGCAAGCCGGTCGGGCCGCCCAGATGGGCGTGCGCCTGGTCGACCTGGACACGCTGATGGCGGAGGCGGACTTCATCTCCGTGCACCTGCCGAAGACCCCTGAGACCGTGGGCCTGGTGGGCGCCGACCAGTTGGCCAAGGCGAAGCCGTCGCTGGTGCTTGTCAACGCCGCGCGTGGCGGCATCGTCGACGAGGCAGCGCTCTTCGACGCGCTCAAGGAGAACCGGATCGCCGCCGCCGGCCTCGACGTCTTCGCCAAGGAGCCGTGCACCGACAGTCCGCTCTTCGAGTTGGAGAACGTGGTGGCGACCCCGCATCTGGGCGCCTCCACCGACGAGGCCCAGGAGAAGGCGGGCATCGCGGTGGCGAAGTCGGTGCGGCTGGCGCTCTCGGGCGAGCTCGTTCCCGACGCCGTGAACGTCCAGGGCGGCGTCATCGCCGAGGACGTGCGCCCCGGTATCCCGTTGACCGAGAAGCTGGGCCGGCTGTTCACCGCGTTGGCCGGCGAGGTCGCGCAGCAGATCGACGTGGAGGTCCGCGGCGAGATCACCGAGTTCGACGTGCGGGTGCTGGAGTTGGCAGCCCTCAAGGGAGTGTTCTCCGACATCGTCGAGGAGCAGGTCTCCTACGTGAATGCTCCGCTGCTCGCCTCCGAGCGTGGCACCGCGGTGCGGCTGGTCGCCGAGGCCGAGAGCCCCGACCACCGCAACCTGATCACCATCCGCGGCACCCTGGCCGACGGTTCGCAGGTGTCGGTGTCGGGCACCCTGATCGGCATCGCCCAGCGGGAGCGGATCGTCGAGGTGAACGGCTTCGACATCGACATCGAGCCCACCGACCACCTGGCCTTCTTCCGGTACGTCGACCGCCCCGGCATGGTGGGCATCGTCGGCGGCATCCTGGGCGCGGCGAACGTGAACATCGCCGGCATGCAGGTGGCCCGGGACAGCAAGGGCGGCCACGCGCTGGTCGCACTCTCGGTGGACTCGGCGATCCCGGCCGAGGTGCTGGCCGAGATCGAGAGCGCCATCGACGCCGACACCGTCCGCGCTGCCAGCCTGGTCAGCCTCGCCTGACCCTGGCTGCGGGCGCTGGCTCAGGCGACCATCACCCGGCCGTCGGTGCCGGGCAGGGCGGTGGCGTGCTCGACATGGCCGGCGTGTGACCAGGCCTCGGCGATCCGGGCGACACCGGTGCTGAGGTCCTCCACGCTGCGCGTCCAGGGGATCCGGATGTGCCGGCCCAGACCGCCCTCGACGGCGAAGGTGGGTCCGGGGGCGACCGGTGCGCCACGCCGTTCGGCCTCGGCCGCCACGGCTACCGCAGCGGGGGCGGGGAGCTCGCACCAGAGCACCAGACCTCCGGCGGGAACAGTGAAACGCCACTGGGGCAGTTGATCGCCCAGCAGAGCGACGAGGTGGTCGCGCTGGGTGCGCAGGCGGTTGCGCTGAACGGCCAGCAGTGGCTCGGGGTCGGAGAGGATCCGGGTCAGCGTCAACTGCTCCAGCACCGCCACCCCCAGGTCGAGGGAGAGTCGGGCCTGGATCAGGCGGGGCACCAGGTGGTGGGGTGCTCGGATCCAGCCGACCCGGAGGCCGCCCCAGAACGTCTTGCTGGCCGACCCCAGCGATACGGTGTCGGCGGAGTAGGCGGCGAACGGCAGCGGCATCGCGCGGTCGTCGAGCAGCAGGGCACGCTCGGCTTCGTCGATGACCGGGACCGTCCGGGTCCGCGCCAGCAGGTCGGCCATGCCGGCCCGGTCGGCATCGGACATCAGGGCGCCGGTGGGGTTCTGGAAGTCGGGGATCAGATAGGCGACGGCGGGAGCGGTCTGGCGCACCGTGGCTGCCGCGGACTCCAGGTCCCAGCCGGCGGGGCCCAGCGGCAGCGGCACCAGCCGCGCACCGGCCCGGCGTAGCACCTGGGGGGTGTTGGGATAGACGGGCGTCTCCACCAGTGCGCGCTCGCCGGCGCTGAGCAGTGCCATGGCGGTGATCGCGCCGGCGGATTGGGCGCCGGGGGTGATGATGACCTGGTCGGGGTCGGTGGGCAGGCCCTGGGCGTCGTAGCAGGCCGCGATCACCTCGCGCAGGGCCGGCAGCCCGGTGGGGAAGTAGCCGTGGTTCCCCAGGTGTGCCGGCAGGTCGTCCAGGGCCGCCTGGTAGGCCGCCAGGACTCCCGGTGGCGCGGCTCCGGCGGCGCAGACCAGGTCGACGGTGTTGCCCGTGGGGTCGTACGGCGCCACGAGGCGGTCGTGGGCGCGTTCGCGACCGTGGGGCACCCGGGTGAAGGTGCCCGCGCCGCGCCGCGCCTCGGCGTACCCGGCTTCGCGCAACTCGGCGTACGCCCGAGTCACCGTGGTCCGTGAGACCGAGAGGACGTCGGTCAGGTCGCGTTCGCTGGGCAGGCGACTCTGCAGCGCGATCCTTCCGTCGCCGATGGCGGTGCGCAAGGCATCGGCCAGGCCCGCGTACGCGGGGGACCGGTCGAAGTCACCGACCACAGTGGCTACTTGTCTGGCAGAGATCATCGCGCCCATACAGACCACTGTCTCACAATTGGCTATTTCAGCCAAGGCCAATCGGCCTCATGATTGTGGCCATGACCACCCCCGTCGCCACCCGCGAGATCGCGAACCTCGGCCCACTGGCCCAACTCCGGGCCGGTCGCCTGGCACGCAGGGTGCCGCAGCTCATCGTCGGTCTGGTGGCCTACGGGGTCTCGCTGGCGATGATGGTGGTCGGTGCGGTCGGGCTCGCCCCCTGGGACGTGCTGCACTCCGGGCTGACCCGCTACCTGCCGCTCACCCTCGGCCAGACCGTGGTGCTGATCAGCTTCGTGGTGCTGCTGCTCTGGATCCCGCTCAAGGAGCAGCCGGGCATCGGCACCATCGCCAATGCCGTGCTCGTCGGGCTCTCCGCGGATGCGGCACTCGCGGTCCTGCCCACGGCCGAGCACCTGTGGGCACGCGTCGCGTTGATGGTCGGCGGGGTGCTGCTCTGCGGGGTGGCCAGCGCGCTCTACATCGGCTCCCAGTTCGGTCGCGGACCCCGGGACGGGCTGATGACCGGGCTGATGCGGCGGACCGGACTGTCCCTACGCCTGGTCCGGACCGGACTCGAGGGCACCGTGGTGGTGCTCGGCTTCGCCCTCGGCGGAGTGGTCGGCCTCGGCACGTTGCTGTACGCCGTGACGATCGGTCCGCTCACCCAGGGACTTCTGCCGTTCGTTGTCGTAGAATTGAAGGAGAGGAATGAATCATGATCTGGATCTATGCATTCGCGATGATCGGGGCGTGGCTGGCCTGCGCCACGCTGTGGACGCTGCTCATGCCCGGTCCCGGTGCCCGCGAGGTCCCGCGCTCACATCGGGTCTGAGGCCCTCAGCGGCGGGTGGCGACGATGACGGAGGAGTCCGGGGCCACCATGATCTCCACCCCCACGAACCGCTCATCGGTGAGCCAGTGCTCACGCAACGTGTCCACCCGCCCCAGGGTCAGCGGCGGCCACTGGCTGCACGGGGTGAAGTTGTCCAGGACCACGATGCCGCCCGGTTCAACGAGATCGGCGATCGTGTCCACCTCCACGCCGGGGGACTCGCCGTCGAGGAAGAGCAGCGAGTAGGGGCCCTTGTCGCGCAGCGTCGACCAGTCGGCGGCCAGGACCTCGACCCGCGGATCGTCGGCGAAGAGTTCCTGAGCGCCCTCGGCCAGGCCGGGGTCACGTTCGGCGGTGAGGATGTGGGTCCCGGGACGGATCCCGGAGCGCAGCCAGGCCGTGCCCACCCCGCACCCGGTGCCGAACTCGGCCAGATACCCCTCCCGGGTGGCCGCCAGCGTAGCCAGCAGGCGGCCGGTCTCGTTGCGGCAGAAGGAGACGTAGCCCGCCTGCCGGGACACGTCGAAGGCTCGCTCGACGACCTCGGGCAGGTCAGGGCGCGCGCTCATGGCTTGAGCATGTCGCGGTCCCCACTGCACCGGCCCGATGTCTCGCATGATGAGCGACACGCCCGAAATGCGTGCGCGAACCACCCGTGGCGGCGTACAGTCGGATCACCATGCGGAGCGTCTTCGTACTCATCGAGCGCCGCGGCGAGGCCCAGCAGCGATAACGCTGCTCAGTGAGGCCACCTCGTCGCGGTGGTCGGCGTTGACGGTCTCACTACTCCTCCATCCACTGACCGGCAGTCCAGGACAGCCGCCGTCCACGCATGAGGTATCGCGCATGTTCACCATCACCGCCACCCACCCCTCCATGTTCGACCCGACCGAGTGGGGTCCGGCCAACCACAATCCGGAGAACCCCCACAGCGTCGAGGCCACCCAGGCCGCGATTGACCAGCGAGACAACGACGGCCTGCGGCCGGACGACAACTAATCTCGTTGTCCATGACCAACGACGCAACCGTTCAGCTCGCCGTCATCCCCGGCGACGGCATCGGACCCGAGGTGACCACCGAAGCCCTCAAGGTCCTCGAAGCAGCCACCGACACCAAGTTCGAGCAGACCCGCTACGACCTCGGTGCCGAGCGCTACCTGGCCACCGGCGAGGTGTTGCCGCAGAGCGTCCTGGACGAACTGCGCGGCGCCGACGCGATCCTGCTCGGTGCCGTCGGCGGCAAGCCCAACGACCCGAACCTGCCTCCGGGGATCCTGGAGCGTGGCCTGCTGCTGAAGCTGCGGTTCGAGCTCGACCACTACGTGAACCTGCGTCCGTCGCGACTCTTCCCCGGCGCCACCTCGCCGCTGACCGAGGCCGTGATCAAGGACGGCATCGACTTCGTGGTCGTCCGTGAGGGCACCGAGGGGCCCTACACCGGCAACGGCGGCGCCCTGCGGGTGGGAACGCCCGCCGAGGTGGCCACCGAGGTCTCGGTCAACACCGCCTTCGGTGTCGAGCGGGTGGTCCGGGACGCGTTCGCCCGCGCCCAGCGTCGTCCACGTCAGAAGCTCACCCTGGTGCACAAGACCAACGTGCTCGTGCATGCCGGCGCGGTCTGGTGGCGGCTGTTCCAGAAGGTCGCCGAGGAGTACCCGGAGGTGACCGTCGACTACATGCACATCGACGCGGCGATGATCTTCATGACCACCGACCCCGGTCGCTTCGACGTGATCGTCACCGACAACCTGTTCGGCGACATCATCACCGACCTGGCCGCGGCGATCACCGGTGGCATCGGGCTGGCGGCCTCCGGCAACGTCAACCCCGACCGGACCGCGCCGTCGATGTTCGAGCCCGT
Source organism: Nocardioides limicola (assembly GCF_016827675.1). Taxonomy (GTDB): domain Bacteria; phylum Actinomycetota; class Actinomycetes; order Propionibacteriales; family Nocardioidaceae; genus Nocardioides; species Nocardioides limicola. The sequence continues at coordinate 40,706 of NZ_JAERJA010000008.1, forward strand.
GCACGGCTCCGCCCCCGACATCGCCGGCCAGCAGAAGGCCGACCCGACCGCGGCGATCCTGTCGGCCAGCCTGCTCCTGGACCACCTCGGTCGGACCGAGGAGGCCCAGCGGATCGAGCAGGCGGTGCTCACCGACCTGACTCGACGCACCCCCGGAACGACCCGCACCACCGCCGAGGTCGGCGACGCCATCGCGGCGATCGTCGCCGGCTGACCAGGAGAGGACTACGTTGGGCGCCATGGAGTTCCAGACCACGCTCACCACCACGCCGGTGGCCGAGCAGCAACTCGCTGAGATCCTGGCCGCCCCCGGTTTCGGGACCCACTTCACCGATCACATGGTGACGGTGGAGTGGACCCCCGAACGCGGGTGGTACGACGCCCGGGTGACGCCGTACGGGCCGCTCACCCTGGACCCGGCCACCGCGGTGCTGCACTACGCCCAGGAGACCTTCGAGGGGATGAAGGCCTACCGGCACGAGGACGACTCGATCTGGCTGTTCCGGCCCGAGGAGAACGCGGCTCGGATGGTGCGCTCGTCGCATCGGCTGGCGCTCCCGGTGCTGGAGGTGCCGGACTTCTTGGCCGCCGTCGAAGCGCTGGTCGCCGTCGACCATCGGTGGGTTCCGGACGGGGCGGGGGAGAAGAGCCTCTACCTGCGGCCGTTCATGTTCGCCTCGGAGAAGTTCCTGGGTGTGCGCCCCAGTCAACACGTCACCTTCATGGTGATCGCCAGCCCCGCCGGCTCCTACTTCGCCGGCGGGCTCAAGCCCGTGACCCTGTGGCTGACCACCGAGTACACCCGCGCTGGCCGCGGTGGGATGGGTGCCGCCAAGACCGGCGGCAACTACGCGAGCTCCCTGGTCGCCCAGCAGGAGGCCACCTCCCACGGCTGTGACCAGGTCGTCTTCCTGGACGCGGCCGAGGGACGGTACGTCGAGGAGCTCGGCGGGATGAACATGTACTTCGTGCACGCCGACGGGTCCATCGTCACCCCGGCCACCGGCACCATCCTCGAGGGCATCACCCGCTCGGCGATCATCGAGCTGGCAGGCAAGCTCGGCCACGAGGTGACCGAGCGCAGGATCGACGTCGACGAATGGCGCGACGGCGTCACCAGCGGCGAGATCACCGAGGTCTTCGCCTGTGGCACCGCTGCCGTGGTCACGCCGGTGGGCAGCCTCAAGTGGGACGGAGGAGCCACCCCCGAGGTGGCCGAGGCCGGGCCGGTGACCACACGGATCAGGCAGGCGCTGGTGGACATCCAGTACGGTCGCGCCGAGGACACCTTCGGCTGGATGCACCGCGTCGTCTGAGCCTGACGCGACCAGCGGACGTCAGTGGTCGGTGGCCGCCTCGGAGTCGAGCCACCAGATCGTCTCAGCAGCCCGGACGCCGGCAGCCGGCACCTCGCCGATGTCGGCCCCGGAGGCACGTGCTGCCGCGACCGCGGCCGCCTTGGCCGCACCGGTGACCAGGAACCAGACAGCGGGGGTCCGGTTCAGTGCGGCGAAGGTGAGGCTGATCCGTTCCGGCGGGGGCTTGGGGGAGTCGGTCACGGGCACCGTCTCGCCGTCGGCGACGAGTTGGGGGAAGCCGGGGAACAGCGAGGCGACGTGGCCATCGGGGCCGACCCCCAGCATCACCAGGTCGAACCCGTCCGGTGCGTGGGCGCGGATCTCATCGGCATAGGCGGCCGACGCCTCGTCCAGGGTCAACCCGGAGTCGGCGGCAGGCATCTCGTGCACCCGCCGCGGGTCGGCGTCCACGTGGTCGAGGAGGTCGCGCCGGGCCTGGCCGGCGTTGCGGTCCTCGCTCCAGGAGTCGACGTAGCGTTCGTCACCGAACCAGAAGTCGACGTCATGCCAATCCACATCCAGACCGTCCACCGACGCGGCCACCGCTCGGTGCACCAGGGACGCCACGGTGCCACCGGTGAGCACCACCGACGGAGTGCGCCCCGAGGACTGGACGGCGGCCAGCCGAGCGATCAGCGCCGTCGACACCGCCTCGGCCACCTCGCTCGGCGAGTCGAGCACCCGCACGTCGTCGGTCATGACAGCACCTCCAACACTCGCTCCAGTCCGGACTGGTCCGCGATCTGCAGTCGGAGCACCGGCCGACCCTGATCGGTCAGCACCGCGGCATCGCCGGCCGCCTGGGCGGCGATGAAGTCCCCGAAGCTGAACTCCCGGCCCGGGATCGACAGTTCCTCCTCGACCAGACCGGTGAGCTGCAGGAAGACCCCGGTGTGCGGTCCGCCCTTGTGGTACTGGCCGGTGGAGTGCAGGAACCGTGGCCCCCAGCCGAAGGTGACCGGCCGGCCGGTACGCCGGGCCAGCGCGGCACGGGTCCCCGCCACCCGGGAATCACGTGTCGAGGGCAGGTAGGCCTGCACGGCGAGGTAGCCCCGCTGGGAGTCCAACTGCGCCAGCAGGGCGAGCACGGCGTCCTCGACGGTGTCCGCAGAGCCCAGCCAGGCCGGCTGCCCGTGGATCGCGACGGACCCGTCGACGAAGGCGGGGTCCGCGGGCGTGCCCGCATGGTCGAGGAGCTCCCTGGCGGCAGCCTTGGCGCTCTCCACGTCGGGTTGGTCGAACGGGTTCACCCCGAGCAGCCGCGACGCGTGCACGGTGGCGTACTCCCAGATCAGGAACTGGGCGCCCAGCCCGGCGTCCACGGTCGCGCCCCAGCCGGAGGCGGGTCGCACCGTGTCGAAGACGAAGTCGGGGCCGTAGGTGACCAGGACGCCGTCGGTGCTGCTGGGGGTGAAACCGGGCGCCGAGACGCTCTCCACCACCACCGGGGCGATGCCTCGCCCTTCCTTGCCGGTCGACTCCGCGACCAGCTGCTCCACCCAGTCGCCCAGCCCCGGGTAGGGGGATCCGGCGTCGGCCAGCACCAGCTTGTCCACGCCGTGCAGGGCGGCAGCGCCGAGGAGGGCGCCAAGCCGCACGCCGGGGTTCTCCGCGCTGTCGGACTCGAGACGTGCCCGCACCGACGCGGCCTCGTCGAGAAGCCGGTCCAGGTCCACCCCGGCCAGCCCGGACGGCACCAGGCCGAACGCGGTGAGGGCGGAGTAGCGGCCGCCCACCATGGGATCGGCCTCGAACACCCGATGCCCGGCCTCGGTCGCGCTCGCGTGCAGGGGGGAACCCGGGTCGGTGACCATCACGATGCGCCGGGCCGGGTCCCAGCCGGCGCTGCGGAACGCCTCGGCGAACGCGCGCCACTGGCTGTCGGTCTCCACCGTGCCGCCGGACTTGCTGGACACCACGACGACGGTGCGGTCGAGCCGGTCGCTGAGCGCAGCCCGGACCGCGTCCGGATGCGACGAGTCCAGCACCGTCAGCTCGACCTGCGCCGCTGCGCAGATCACCTCCGGCGCCAGGGATGAGCCGCCCATGCCGCAGAGCACCACCCGGTCCAGGCCCTCAGCGAGCAACTCCGCCCGCAGCGCCGCGATCTGGGCGACCAACGGTCGGGAGGTGTCCGGCAGGGACGTCCAGCCCAGCCTCAGGGCAGCCTCGGCCTCGGCTGCGGGCCCCCACAGGGTCGGGTCCCCGGCCGCGGTCCGGCTGGCGACCGAGTCGTCCACCAGCCGCTGCACCGCACCGACATAGGCTCCCTCGTCGGGATAGCCGAACAGCATCTCCACGCCGGGCGCGGTGACCTGGTTCGGTGTCACGCGTCGGCTCCGGCGAGCTGGTCGGAGACCGTCGCCAGGAGATCTCGCCAGGAGGCGATGAACTTGTCGACCCCCTCGGCCTCGAGCACCGCGATCACGTCGTCGTAGTCGACGCCGACGGCAGCCAGGTCGGCCATCACCTGCGCCGCGTGCTCGTAGTAGCCGGTGACCTGGTCCCCGAGCACCTCGCCGTGGTCGGCGAAGGCGTCCAGGGTGGCCTGCGGCATCGTGTTCACGGTGCCGGACACGGCCAGGTCGGTGACATACATCGTGTCCGAGTACGCCGGGTTCTTGACGCCCGTGGACGCCCAGAGCGGCCGCTGCGCCGCAGCTCCGGCGTCGGCCAGTGACCGCCAACGCTCGCTGTCGACGAAGTCGGCGAACAGCTGATGGGCGAGCCGGGCGTTGGCCACCCCGGCCAGGCCCTTCAGTTCGCCGGCGGTGTCGCCACCGATCTTGTCGAGCCGGTTGTCGATCTCGGTGTCCACCCGGGACACGAAGAACGACGCCACCGACTGGATGCCCGAGACATCGTGGCCGGCCGCCAGGGCCTGCTCGATGCCGCGCGCATGCGCCTCCAGGACCTGCCGATAGCGGTCCAGGCCGAAGATCAGCGTCACGTTGACGCTGATCCCCGCGGCCAGCGTTGCGGTGATCGCGGGCAGTCCGGCCTCGGTCGCCGGGATCTTGATGAACAGGTTCTCCCGGTCCACCGCTGCCCAGAGTTCCTTGGCCTGGCTCAGGGTGCCGTCGCCGTCGTGAGCCAGTTCGGGGGAGACCTCGATCGAGACCCGCCCGTCGACGCCGCCGGTCGCGTCGAAGACGGAGCGCAGTTGGTCGCAGGCGTTCCGCACGTCGGTGGTGGTCAGTTCGAAGACCGCCTCCTCGACGTCGGTGCCGGCCGCCGCCAGGGCGCGAACCTGCTCGTCGTAGCGGGCGCCCGAGGCCAACGCGGCGGCGAAGATCGACGGATTGGTGGTCACCCCCACCACCGAACTGTCGGCGATCAGCGCGGCGAGGTTGCCGGTCTCGATCCGCTCCCGGGACAGGTCATCGAGCCAGATGGACACCCCGGCCCTGCTCAACTGTGACAAACGGTCCGACATGGATCTCCCTCTGCTCTGGCCCTGGTGGGGGCGCGTGGGTCGCTCCGGTTCAGTGGCCGGACAACCCCTGGATGCTCTCTTTGGCGGCAGTCACCACGGCCTCGGCGGTGATCCCGAACTCGCGGTAGATGGTGGCGTAGTCGGCCGAGGCGCCGAAGTGTTCCAGGGAGACGCTGCGACCCGCGTCGCCGACGATGTCGCGCCATCCCTGGCTGATCCCCGCCTCGACGCTCACCCTGGCCTTCACCGACGGCGGCAGCACCGAGTCGCGCCACGCCTGGTCCTGGGCGTCGAACCACTCCCGGCAGGGCATCGACACCACGCGGGCAGCGATCCCCTCGGTGGCGAGCCGCGCCCGCGCCTCGACGGCGAGTTGCACCTCCGAGCCGGTCCCGATCAGCACCACGTCGGGCTCACGATCGGCGGCGTCGATCAGCACGTAGCCGCCCTTGGCGACGTCGTCGGCGCTGCCCCAGGTCTGGCCCTCCGCGTCGGTGCCGCGGGGGAAGGTGGGCACGTTCTGCCGGGTCAGGCACAGACCGGCCGGCCTGTCGGTGTGGCCCAGCACGGTGCGCCAGGCCGCGACGGTCTCGTTGCCGTCGGCCGGGCGCACCACGTCCAGGCCGGGGATCGCCCGCAGGGCGGCCAGGTGCTCGACCGGCTGGTGGGTGGGGCCGTCCTCACCCAGTCCGATGGAGTCGTGGGTCCACACGTAGGTGACCGGCAGCCCCATCAGCGCAGCGAGCCGGACCGGCGGACGCATGTAGTCGGAGAAGACCAGGAAGGTGCCGCCGTAGATCCGGGTGCCGCCGTGCAGCGCGACCCCGTTCATGATCGAGCCCATCGCGTGTTCGCGGATGCCGAAGTGCAGCACGCGGCCGTAGGGGTGGCCGGTGTAGTAGTCGCCGGAGCGTTCGGCCGGGATGAACGAGGGCTCGCCGGCCGGGGTGGTGTTGTTGGAGTCGGCCAGGTCGGCGCTGCCGCCCCACAGTTCCGGCAGGTGTCCGGCGATCGCCGAGAGCACCTCGCCGGACGCCTTCCGGGTGGCGACCGATCCGCCGGTCTCGTACGCCGGCAGGTCGGCATCCCAGCCGAGCGGCAAGGTGCGGGTGGACAACCGGTCCAGCAGCTCCTTGCCGGCGGGGTTCGCGGCTGCCCAACGGGCCACCTCGGCGTCCCAGTCGGCCTGGGCGACCGTGCCCCGATCAACCAGCGCGCGGGTGTGCGCCAGGACCTTGTCCGGCACCTCGAAGTGCGCCTCGGGGTCGAAGCCGAGCACCTTCTTGGTGGCGGCGACCTCGTCGGCGCCGAGAGCGGAGCCGTGCGACTTGGCGGTGTTCTGGGCCTGGGGGGCAGGCCAGGCGATGACGGTGCGCAGCACGATCAGGCTGGGCTTGTCGGTCGCCGCATCCGCGGCGTCCAGGGCGCGCCAGACCGCGTCGACGTCCTCGACGTACTCGGCGCCGTCGTTGGTCCAGTCGACGGTCTGCACGTGCCAGCCGTAGGCCTCGTAGCGCTTGGCGACGTCCTCGGTGAAGGCGATGTCGGTGTCACCCTCGATGGAGATCTGGTTGGCGTCGTAGATGACGGTCAGGTTGCCGAGCTGCTGGTGGCCGGCGATCGAGGAGGCCTCGGCGCTGACGCCTTCCTGCAGGTCGCCGTCGGAGGCGATCACGTAGATCCGGTGGTCGAAGGGGCTGCTCTCGGCGTCGGGATCCAGCAGGCCGCGTTCGCGGCGGGCCGCCATCGCCATCCCGACCGCGTTGGCGACACCCTGGCCGAGGGGGCCGGTGGTGGTCTCCACCCCCGCGGTGTGCCCGTGCTCGGGGTGGCCCGGCGTCTTGCTGCCCCAGGTGCGCAGCGACTGCAGGTCCTCGAGTTCGAGCCCGAAGCCACCGAGGAAGAGTTGCGTGTAGAGCGTGATGCTGGAGTGTCCGGCGGACAGCACGAACCGGTCCCGGCCCAGCCAGGTCGGGTCGGCGGGGTTGTGCTTCATCCGCTTCTGGAAGAGCAGGTAGGCGACCGGCGCCAGGCTCATCGCAGTGCCGGGGTGTCCATTGCCGACCTTCTGCACCGAGTCCATCGCGAGCACCCGGCAGGTGTCCACCGCCAGGGCGTCGAGATCGGTCCAGTCCAGTGTGCTCACGCGGCTTCCTCCGGGGGGTGTGATCAACGGCGCTGTCCACTCGACCGCGCTCGGTGAGAGCCTACCGAGGTACGGCGATAGACTCGACCCCGCACTGCCACGAGTGGACGCCCCCACGGCGTCCCTCGGCTCCGCCGATCCCGAGGTTTCCCCAGTGACGTACGTCGGCCAACCGGCCCACGCTGCCCCCGAGCAGCCGGACCGCTCCACCCCTGCCGACGAGCCGGCGACCCTGCGTGACGTGGTGATGGCCTACGTCGGCCTCACCAAGCCGCGAGTGATCGAGTTGCTGCTGCTCACCACGGTCCCGGTGATGTTCTTCGCGGCGCGCGGGGTGCCACCCCTGGGGCTGGTGGTCGCCACTGTGATCGGCGGCACCCTCTCCGCGGGCTCGGCGTCTGCCTACAACTGCGTCTACGACCGGGACATCGACGAGCAGATGCGGCGCACCCGGCGGCGGGCGCTGCCCCGGCACATCGTCTCGCCTGCCTCGGCGCTGGTGTTCGCGACCGTGCTCGCGGTGCTGTCCACGGTCATCCTGTGGGTGTGGGTGAACCCGCTCTCGGCCGGGTTGGCGGTGGGCGCGAACGCGTTCTACGTCTTCGTGTACACGATGCTGCTGAAGCGGCGTACCACCCAGAACATCGTCTGGGGCGGCCTGGCGGGGTGCTTCCCGGCCCTGATCGGCTGGACCGCGGTGACCGGTGAGCTGGCCTGGCCGCCGGTGATCCTGTTCATGGTGGTCTTCTTCTGGACGCCACCGCACACGTGGGCGTTGGCGTTGCGCTACCGCGAGGACTACGCCCAGGTGTCGGTGCCGATGCTGCCGGTGGTCAAGCCGGCGGCCGTCGTCGGCGCCCAGATCGTGGCCTACTCGTGGGTGATGGTGGCCACCTCGCTGCTGCTGTGGCCGGTCGCCGGCACCGGCAACTTCTACCCGATCGTGGCCGGGCTGCTGGGCGTGGTGTTCCTCGTCGAGGCGCACCGGATGTGGGGTCGCACCAAGCGCAGCGACGCCCTCAACGACATCCGCCCGATGCGGCTCTTCCACCACTCGAACCTCTACTTGTCGCTGCTGTTCGTGGCGGTGGCGCTGGATCCGCTCCTCGCCTTCTGATCGTCGGGCGGGTGGTTTTCGGCACCTCGGGCAACCGAACGGTCGGGCTGCGCGTCCTCTGGTGTGAGTGCTGCAATGGGGGATAGGCCCAGGCCGTGAGGAGGCGCCGGGTGGACACGCGCGAACCGGAGGCGTTCGAGGCGTTCGTGCGCGCGCGCTACCGTGCGCTGCTCGGCTTCGGGCGTGCGCTCACCGCGAGCCCCGAGGACGCTGCCGATCTGGTCCACGATGCGTTGGCGAGCACGTTGCTCGCCTGGGACCGAGTGGAGTCGAAGGGCGACCCCGAAGGGTTCGTGCGGCGGGCCATGGTGAACCGGAACATCAGCACCTGGCGCCGGCGCGCCCACGAGAAGGCGCGGCTGGCATCGGTCGATCCCGCGGACGGACACCCGGAGCCTGAGGTCGAACGGGCGATGGTGCTCCTGGCAGCAGTACGACGCCTCCCGGCTCGCCAGCGGACGGTGATCGCGCTGCGGTTCTACCAGGACCTGCCGGTCGCCGAGGTGGCGTCGTACATGGGGTGCTCGGAAGGAACGGTCAAGAGCCAGACGGCGAAGGCGATGGTGAATCTCCGCGCGGCACTCACCGACAACGACACCGAGGAGGTGGACCGTGGACGGCTTCCAGGATGAACTCGCCCGGGCGATGCGTCAGGGTGGCAAGGTCGGCGGCTCGGTCGAGGACGCCTTGACCGACGTACGACGACGCGCAGCCGTGCGTCGACGCAACCGCACCGTCGGCGCGCTCGCTGCGGTCGCGGCCTCCGTCGCGGTGCTGGTCGGAGTCTCCGTGACACTGCTCGGTGGCGGCGCGCAGCACGAACCGATCGGTCCTGTGACCGAGGTGCCGGACTCTGTCGAGCTGGTGCCGTGGAGCAGCCGCACCGACTTCGAGCCGTGGGCACCGCTGCCGGAGGAGGCGACGCCACCCTTCCTGACCGAGGAACCGGTTCGATGGGACTTCCTCTCCGCGACGGTGGCTCTCCCCGAATCCGCTCGCGCCGGCGAAACATTGAAGTACGTCGTCACGCTCACCAACCGTGGGGAGACCACGGTCGACCTGCGTCCGTGTGGTGGCTACACGCAGCGGCTGACCGGCGTGGACATCAACAACCAGACCGTCTGGGAAGGGGTGCAGGAGCGCTACCGGCTCAACTGCGACGCACAGCCGACCCTGCGACCCGGTGAGCAGCGCGCCTACGCCATGGAGCTCGAGGTCCCGGGCGACGCTCCGTCGCAGCGATCCGGCCTGCTGGAGTGGCAACTCCTCGACACGGCGGCAGATTGGCGGGGGGCCGACCACCTGGAGATCCTCGGGGTCGGTGGGCCAGCCACTCCCGAGGCTCCGGACACCCAACTGGCCGAGGTGATCGCCGCCAACCTGGCCGAGTTCGCGGAAGCGCCCTCGAGCCCGGCGGCGACGCGGCTGTTCGCGGACACGGTGGCGATCGGCCTCGGTCGCGAGCTGATCCGGACCCTGGCCATCGATGAGGTCGCCGACCGGTCGGCCTGGGTGATCGAGGACGACGAGTTCCGGGCCCGGTCCGGTTCGTTCAGCGCGCTCGACGTACTCCGGGACGCCCTCCAGCGAGGCTGGAGCCTGGAGACCTCCGTCGGCTCCCACCCCCATTGCGTGGGTCCGCCGGTCGCCCCGCCCCCGGGATACGCGGACCATCTGCGGGTGTCCCTGCAGCCGGTCGACGAGGACATCGACTCATGCCTGCAATGGTTCACGGTTGACCTCTTCGTCAACGATCAGGCACAGATCGAGGCTGTGACACTCGATCTCTTCGAACCCTGAGCAGTGCCAGCCCCAGCGCCCCCTCACTCGTGGGCGAAGGTGCTCAGCACCACCCAGGCGAGGGCCGCCGACGTCAGCGCGGCACCGAACATGTGCAGGCCGACCAGGAGTTCCGGGAGGCCGGTGAAGTACTGCCAGTAGCCGATCGCCCCCTGGGCGAAGATCAACACCAGCAGCGCCGCCGTGGCCCGGACCGCCACCGACAGCCGGTGCCGACGGGACAGGGCCAGCATCCCCAGCGTCACCGCCAGCAGCAGGTAGACGCTGAGTGCGTGCACCTGCGAGGTCAGCTGGGTGTCCAGACCGCTGCGGGGTGCGTCGGCGTCGCCGGCGTGCGGCCCGGCGCCGGTGACCACGGTGCCCAGGTAGAGCACCAGCCAGCCGGCGCCGAAGACCAGCCAGGCCAATCGACGTACCCGCTCCGGCGCCGCCGGCCGGTCCGGCCCGCGCAACTCGTCCAGGAGCATCACGCAGACGCCGATGATCGCCATCGACACCAGGAAGTGGAACGCGACGACCCACGGGTTGAGATTGGTGAGCACGGTCAGGCCGCCGAGCAGCGCCTGCGCCGGGATGCCGAGCCCGATCACCAGAGCCAACCTGGTGGCCCGTCGTCGCCCGGCCCGCCAGACGGCCAGGAAGGTCAGCAGGGCGACCGCGGCCAGCACGAAGGTGAGCAGCCGGTTGCCGAACTCGATCACCCCGTGGATGCCCATCTCGGCGACCGGCACGTAGGAGTCCTCCGTGCATCGCGGCCAGGTCGGGCAGCCCAGCCCGGAGGCGGTCAGGCGGACTGCGCCGCCGGTGACGACGATGCCGATGTTGGCGGCCAGGTTGGCCCAGGCCAACGGGACGAGGGCACGGTTCATCGCTACTCCCACTTGAAGAATCGAGACGCCAACAGGGTGCCCAGCACCGCCCAACCGGCGAGCACGGCCCAGGCCACCAGGTCCGGGCGGCCGTCGATCAGGGCGGCGCGGAAGGCGTCCCCGAGGGCGGCCGAGGGGAGCACCTGGAGGACCCCGGCGGCGGCGCCGTAGCTGTCCCGGGGCAACACCACGGCCCCGCCGGCCATCAGCAGCAGATAGACCAGGTTGGCGATCGCCAGGGTGGCCTCGGCCCGCACCGCGCCGGCCAGGGCCAGACCGAGGGATCCGAAGGCGGCGGTGCCCAACAGGGCGGCCACGACGGCCAGCGCGACACCGGTGGCGCTGCCGGGTCGCCATCCGAGGCCGACGGCGACCGCGCCGACGACCAGGCACTGCGCCGCCTGCACGCAGAGCAGCGCCACCACCTTGCCGGCCAGCAGGCCGGTGCGGGGCAGGGGAGAGGAGCCGAGTCGCTTCAGCAGACCGTAGCGTCGCTCGAAGCCGGTGGCGATCGCCAGTGAGGCGAAGGCGGTGGACATGATCGCCAGGGCGAGTACGCCGGGCGCGAGCACGTCGACCGGATCGTGGTCGAAGGAGAGGTCCAGTCGGCGGGCTCCGAAGACTCCGGCCACCAGGGCGAGCACCGGGATCACCGCGGCGAGGAGCAACTGCTCACCGTTGCGCAGCAGCAGCCGGACCTCCATGGCGGACTGGGCGCGCACCTGTCGCAGGAATGGGGCAGAGCCGGGGGCCGGGGTGAAGGTCATCGGTCGGCCTCCTCGAACTCCCGGCCGGTCAACTGCAAGAAGACGTCCTCGAGGGTGCGCCGGCCCAGGGTCAGGGACTCGGGCAGGATGCCGTGCTGCTCACACCAGGCCGAGACCACCGACAACGTGGAGGCATCGGCCTGACCGCTGATCAGCAGGCTGCGGGCGTTGATGGGGGTCACCTCGACGCCGCTGCCGAGGTCGGTGGCGAGCAGTTGCGGGGCGTCGGGCGGGAAGGGTTCGGTGACCACCAGTCGGATCGTCGACTCACCGCCGGCGGTGAGTTCGTACGGCGTACCGCTGGCGATCACTCGGCCCCGGTCGAGCACGTGCACCTGGTCGGCGAGGCGTTCTGCCTCCTCCAGGTAGTGGGTGGTGAGCACGATGGTCACCCCGTCGGCCCGCATCTGGGAGAGGAGTTCCCAGGTGTTTCGGCGGGCAGCCGGGTCCATCCCTGCGGTCGGCTCGTCCACGAACAGCAGTTCCGGCCTGCCGACCACCGCCATCGCCAGTCCGAGACGCTGCTGCTGCCCGCCGGACAGCCGGCGGTAGGGGGTGCGTCCGCAGTCGCCGAGGCCGAGTCGCTCGACCAGCATCGGCACCGGCAGCGGGTGGGCGTGCAGGGCGGCGATGTGTTCGAGCATCTCCACCGCCCGGACCCCGGACCAGGCGCCGCCGTCCTGGAGCATCACGCCGATCCGGGGCAACAGTTGCTTGCGCTGGGTGACCGGATCCAGCCCGAGCACCCGAACCCGCCCGGACCGGGGGCGGCGGTATCCCTCGCAGGTCTCCAGGGTGGTGGTCTTGCCGGCTCCGTTGGGTCCGAGCACGGCGGTGATGGTGCCCCGCTCAACCCGCATGGACAATCCGTCGACGGCTACCTTGTCGCCGTACCGCATCACCAGGTCCTCCACCTCCACGGCGGCGGACTGGCCCGGATCGGGCGTGGAGGGGGGGTGGCTGGGCACCGGAGCAGTCTAGGAGGGCGTCCTGGCGCCCCCGACGCTGCCCGAGGGGCGAACGGTTAGGGTGGCCTTACTTGAAGCGGGGACACCATTAACGTCACACTTGTGTTGTGGAAATGGCGCGGAACGTCTCCGGAGTCGCCTCGGCCGCGGCCGAGGGCGATGCGCCGACCCGTGCCCGGGTGGCCCGGATGGTGCTCGAGCACGGCCCGTCCACGGCCGCCGAGATCGCTGCCGACCTGGCCTTGACCCCGGCCGCGGTGCGCCGACACCTGGACCACCTTCTGGCTGAGGGACTGGTCGTCGAGGACGATCGCCGGGTCCTCACCGAACGTCGTCGCGGCCGACCTGCCCGGGTCTTCAAGCTCACCGACGCCGGCCGAGACCAGTTCGAGCAGGCCTACGACGACCTGGCCACCGAGGCGCTGCGGTTCCTCCGTGAGACCGGCGGAGACGACGCGGTGCTGGCCTTCGCCCGACGCCGGGTCGCGTTCATCGAGCGCGACTACGCCACCGTGGCCAGCGCCAACCCGGGACTGACCTCGGCCGAGGCCCTGGCCCGGGTGCTGACCGACGGCGGGTACGCCGCCAGCGTCCGGACGCTGCCGATGGCCGAGCAGTTGTGTCAGCAGCACTGCCCGGTCGCCCACGTCGCCCACGAGTTCCCCGAGATCTGCGAGGCCGAGACCGAGGCCTTCGCGCAGGTGCTCGGCACCCATGTGCAACGACTTGCCACCATCGCCCACGGCGACGGTGTCTGCACCACCTGCATCCCTGACCACGCGCACAGCACCGACAAGGACGGAGCGTCAGCATGACGACCCCCACCACCGACCACGTGTCACCGAGCATCGAGGACCTGAACCCCGAGCTCAAGGGCATCGGCCGCTACGAGTTCGGCTGGGCCGACTCCGACGTTGCCGGAGCCACTGCGAAGCGTGGGCTCAGCGACGAGGTCGTGCGCGACATCTCGTCGAAGAAGTCCGAGCCGCAGTGGATGCTCGACCTCCGCCTGAAGGGCCTGAAGCTCTTCGACCGCAAGCCCATGCCCAACTGGGGCTCCGACCTCTCGGGCATCGACTTCGACAACATCAAGTACTTCGTCCGCTCCAGCGAGAAGCAGGCCCAGACCTGGGACGACCTCCCCGAGGACATCAAGAACACCTACGACAAGCTGGGCATCCCCGAGGCGGAGAAGCAGCGCCTGGTCTCCGGTGTCGCCGCGCAGTACGAGTCCGAGGTCGTCTACCACTCGATCCGCGAGGACCTCGAGGAGCAGGGCGTGCTCTTCCTCGACACCGACACGGCGCTCAAGGAGCAGCCGGAGCTCTTCCAGGAGTACTTCGGCACCGTGATCCCGGTCGGCGACAACAAGTTCGCCGCGCTCAACACCGCCGTCTGGTCCGGCGGCTCGTTCATCTACGTCCCCAAGGGCGTCCACGTGGACATCCCGCTGCAGGCCTACTTCCGGATCAACACCGAGAACATGGGCCAGTTCGAGCGCACCCTGATCATCGTCGACGAGGACGCCTACGTGCACTACGTCGAGGGCTGCACCGCGCCGATCTACTCCTCGGACTCGCTGCACTCCGCGGTCGTGGAGATCATCGTCAAGAAGGGCGGTCGGTGCCGCTACACGACCATCCAGAACTGGTCCAACAACGTCTACAACCTGGTCACCAAGCGGGCCGTCTGTGAGGCCGGCGCGACCATGGAGTGGGTCGACGGCAACATCGGCTCGAAGGTGACGATGAAGTACCCGGCCGTCTACCTGATGGGTGAGCACGCCAAGGGCGAGACCCTCTCCATCGCGTTCGCGGGCGAGGGCCAGCACCAGGACGCCGGCGCCAAGATGGTGCATGCCGCCCCGCACACCTCGAGCTCGATCCTGAGCAAGTCGGTGGCCCGCGGTGGCGGACGGACGTCGTACCGCGGCCTGATCCAGATCAACGAGGGCGCCCACGGCTCCAAGTCCAACGTGCTCTGCGACGCACTGCTGGTCGACCAGATCAGCCGCTCCGACACCTACCCGTACGTCGACATCCGAGAGGACGACGTGTCGATGGGCCACGAGGCGAGCGTCTCGAAGGTCTCCGACGACCAGTTGTTCTACCTGATGTCGCGCGGGATGGCCGAGGACGAGGCGATGGCGATGATCGTGCGCGGCTTCGTCGAGCCGATCGCCAAGGAACTGCCGATGGAGTATGCCCTCGAGCTCAACCGGCTCATCGAACTGCAGATGGAGGGCGCGGTCGGCTGAGGCCGGACCACTCGCCCCGACGCCCCGCCGCGGCAGGGAACGTCACGCTGACCTGCCGCGGACTGTGAAGGAAAGACTGATTGTGACTGTGACTGCTGAGAGTGTCTCCAACGCGCTCGAGCTCGACAAGGTGGAATCCCACCTGCACCCCGAGGGCTCGTTCGACCTGGCCGACCACGCCGTACCGACCGGACGTGAGGAGGTCTGGCGCTTCACCCCGCTGAAGCGCCTGCACGGCATCCACGCCGATGCGCCTCTGGATGGGGACGGGTTCACCGTCGACGTCGTCGCCGCCGACGGGGTGCGCGCGGAGACGGTCGGTGCCGACCACGAGCTCCGGGGCCGCTCCGGCCTGATCCCGCGGGATCGGGTCAGCGCTCGCGCCTGGGCCGCGGCCCGGAACGTCTTCCTGGTCGACGTACCGGCCGAACTCGAGACCGGTGCCACGAACGTCACCTTCACCGGCACCGGTGGCGAGTCCGCCGTCGCGGGCCACGTGGTGGTCCGGGTCGGCGCGCACGCGAAGGCGACCGTGGTGCTCACCTTCGTCGGCTCCGCGACGTTGGCCGAGAACGTCGAGATCATCCTCGGCGATGGCGCCCACCTCACCCTGGTCACCCTCCAGGACTGGGACGACGACGCGGTGCACCACGCCACCCACCACGCCCTGGTCGGCCGCGACGCGGACCTCAAGCATGTCGCCGTCTCCTTCGGTGGCGACGTGGTCCGCCACGACACCAGCACCGAGTACGCCGGCCCCGGCGGTTCGGTGAACATGCTCGGCCTCTACTTCGCCGACGCCGGTCAGCACATCGAGCACCGGCTGTTCGTCGACCACACCGCCCCGAAGACGAAGTCACACGTGGTCTACAAGGGCGCCCTGCAGGGCGACGGAGCGCACACCGTGTGGATCGGCAACGTGCTGATCCGCAAGGTCGCCGAGGGGATCGAGACCTACGAGGAGAACCGCAACCTGGTGCTCACCGACGGCGCCCGCGCCGACTCGGTGCCCAACCTGGAGATCGAGACCGGCGAGATCGCTGGTGCCGGGCACGCCTCGGCCACCGGCAGGTTCGACGACGAGCAGCTCTTCTACCTGCGCAGCCGGGGGATCAGCGAGGCCGAGGCCCGGCGCCTGGTCGTGCACGGCTTCTTCACCGACCTGATCCGGCAGATCGAACTGCCCGAACTGGAGGAGAAGCTCGCCGCGACCGTCGAGGCGGAGCTGGCCAAGAACGTGCTGAAGGGCCTCATCTGATGTCCTTCACCCGCGCCTGCGCCACCGACGACGTGCCGGTCGATGAGGGCTTGGCGGTCACCGTCGGCGAGTACGAGATCGTGGTCGCCCGCTGCGGCGACGACTTCTACGCGCTGCAGAACCTCTGCTCGCACGCCGCCGTGGAGCTCTCCGAGGGGGAGGTCTCCGGCTGTGCGATCGAATGCTGGCTGCACGGATCGACCTTCGACCTGCGCACCGGCAAGCCCACCACCTTTCCTGCGACCGAGCCGGTCGCGACCTTCGCCGTCGAGGTCCGCGATGCGGCCGTGTACGTCGACACCACCACCACCCTGAACGGAGTCACCCCCACATGAGCAAGCTGGAGATCATCGATCTGCACGTCTCGGTCGAGACCGAGGACGGCCCCAAGGAGATCCTCAAGGGCGTCACGCTGACCATCAACTCCGGCGAGACGCACGCCATCATGGGCCCGAACGGCTCCGGCAAGTCCACGCTGGCCTACTCGATCGCCGGCCACCCCCGGTACGCGGTCACCGGTGGCTCGGTGACCCTCGACGGCGAGGACGTGTTGGCGATGTCCGTCGACGAGCGTGCCCGCGCCGGCCTGTTCCTGGCGATGCAGTACCCGGTCGAGGTGCCCGGCGTGTCGGTCTCCAACTTCCTGCGCACCGCGAAGACCGCCATCGACGGTGAGGCGCCGAAGCTGCGCACCTGGGTCAAGGAGGTCAACGCGGCTCTGGAGGACCTCGACCTGGACACCACCTTCGCCCAGCGGTCGGTCAACGAGGGCTTCTCCGGTGGCGAGAAGAAGCGCCACGAGATCGCTCAGCTGGAGCTGCTCGCCCCCAAGATGGCGATCCTCGACGAGACCGACTCCGGGCTCGACATCGACGCCCTCAAGACGGTCTCCGACGGCGTCAACCGGTTCGCCGAGGGCGGCGAGAAGGGTGTCCTGCTGATCACCCACTACACCCGGATCCTGCGCTACATCAAGCCGGACTTCGTGCACGTCTTCGTGGACGGCAAGATCGCCGAGGAGGGTGGCCCGGAGCTGGCCGACCAGCTCGAGGCCGAGGGTTACGAGCGTTTCCTGAAGGCTGCGGCGGTCTGACCATGGAGGGCCTGCTCCCCGAACTCGAGGTGATCCGCAAGGACTTCCCGATCCTGCAGCGGACGCTCGCGGGCGGGCAGCCGCTGGTCTACCTCGACAGCGCGAACACCTCGCAGAAGCCGCAGGTGGTGATCGACACGATGGTCGACCACCTGGAGCGGCACAACGCCAACATCGCCCGGGCCATGCATCAGTTGGGTGCGGAGGCGACCGAGGCGTTCGAGGCTGCTCGCGGCAAGGTGGCCGCGTTCATCGGTGCCTCGGCCGAGCAGACCATCTTCACCAAGAACGCCTCCGAGGCGCTGAACCTGGCTGCCAACACCCTCGCCTGGGCGGGCCCGCATCAGGTCGGCC
This sequence comes from Nocardioides limicola, assembly GCF_016827675.1. Classification (GTDB taxonomy): domain Bacteria; phylum Actinomycetota; class Actinomycetes; order Propionibacteriales; family Nocardioidaceae; genus Nocardioides; species Nocardioides limicola. The sequence goes on from NZ_JAERJA010000008.1 coordinate 58,129, forward strand.
CCGGCGACGAGGTGCTGATCACCGAGATGGAGCACCACTCCAACATCGTGCCGTGGCAGCTGCTCTGCGAACGCACCGGCGCCACGCTGCGCTGGTTCGGCCTCACCGATGACGGGCTCCTGGATCTGTCCACCATCGACGAGCTGATCAACGAGCGCACCAAGGTGGTCTCGCTGACCTGGGTGTCGAACATGCTCGGCACCATCAACCCGGTCCGGATGATCGCCGACCGGGCCCACCAGGTCGGTGCGCTGGTGGTGGTGGACGCCTCGCAGGCAGTGCCGCAACTCCCGGTGGACGTGGAGGCCTGCGGGGCCGACCTGCTCGCCTTCACCGGCCACAAGGTGGTCGGTCCGACCGGCATCGGCGTGCTCTGGGGACGACGTGAGGTCCTCGAGGCGCTGCCTCCCTTCCTGGGCGGCGGCGAGATGATCGCCACGGTCACCATGGCGAAGTCCACCTATGCCCCGATCCCGCACAGGTTCGAGGCCGGGACCCCGCCGATCGCGGAGGCGATCGGACTCGGTGCCGCCGTGGACTATCTGGGCCACATCGGCATGGACCAGGTGCACCGCCACGAACAGACCATCACGGCGTACGCCCTGGAGGGGCTGGCCACCGTCCCGGGGCTGACCGTGCTCGGCCCGCGTGAGGCGACCGGCCGGGGCGGGGCGATCTCATTCGAGGTCGACGGGGTCCACCCTCATGACATCGCCCAGGTGCTGGACTCTCGCGGCATCGCGGTCCGCGCCGGTCACCATTGCGCCAAGCCGGCTCACGCCCGGTTCGGAGTGCAGAGCTCCACCCGGATGTCGTCGTACATCTACACCACTCCGGCCGAGATCGACGCCCTGGTCGACGGGCTGGAATACACCCGCTCGTACTTCAAGTTGGGATGACGATGAGCGCGACGACACCGGATCTGGACAGCCTGTACCAGGAGATCATCCTCGACCACTACAAGCACCCCCTCAATGCTGGCCTGCGGGAGCCGTTCGAGGCCGAGGTGCACCACGTCAACCCGACCTGTGGGGACGAGGTGACGCTGCGGGTGCACGTGACCGATGGGAAGGTCGTCGACATCTCCTACGACGCGGTCGGCTGCTCGATCTCGCAGGCGTCCACCTCGGTGATGACCGACCTGCTGATCGGTCGCAGCGTCGAAGAGGCGATGGGCATCCACGAAGTGTTCCTCACCCTGATGCAGGGCAAGGGCCAGGTGGAGCCCGACGAGGACGTGCTCGAGGACGGCATCGCGTTCGCTGGAGTGGCCAAGTTCCCGGCGCGCGTGAAGTGCGCCCTTTTGTCGTGGATGGCCTGGAAGGACGCGACCGCCTCGGCGGCCGCGACTTCGGCGGTCGAGCCCGTGGAGACCAAGGAGAAGCAATGACCGAGAACACCCCGACCCCCGACCACAGCGACCTGCCGGACGTGGATGTGGATGCGCCCGGCACGACCGTCACCGCTGCGGACGTCACCGAGGCGATGAAGGACGTCGTCGACCCCGAACTCGGCATCAACGTCGTCGACCTCGGTTTGGTGTACGACGTGCACCTCGATGCGTCGTCGAACCTGGTCCTGGACATGACCCTCACCTCGGCGGCCTGCCCGCTCACCGACGTGATCACCGATCAGACCAACTCCGCCCTGGAGGGTCTGGTCAACGATGTGGTCATCAACTGGGTGTGGATGCCGCCGTGGGGGCCGGACAAGATCACCGACGACGGTCGCGAGCAGTTGCGGGCGCTCGGCTTCAACGTCTGAGCGTGCTGGGGATCGGCGACTAACTGCCCGGCGGGGCCTGAAGGTCGTAGACCTTGAACAGCGTGGCTGCCTCGGCGCCGAGCGCCGGGCCGCCGGCCTCGGCCAGCCAGGGCACCAGTTCACTCGGTGGCGGGTGCCAGGGGAGTGCCGCCAGGTAGCCGGCGTGGGCTTCCAGGGACCGGACGCCCGCGGCGAGTGCGGTGGGGGAGAGCGCGACGCCATGTGTGGGTGAGTCGTGCCCCGCGACCAGCACCCAGCGCGGCGAGTGCGGTTGCAGGCCCTCATCGATCAGGTCGGTGAACACCCACCGGTTGCCGGCGTCGCGGACCGCGTCGATGGTGACCATCCCGGCGACCCGATGGTCAGCCTGGTTGAGCCCACCCATGAACTCCACCTCCCACGCGCCCACCACCACGGCGTCCGGACGGACTCGCCGGATGGTGCGCGCGATGTCGCGGCGCAGGGCCACGCCGTACTCCAGAACGCCGTCGGGATGGTCCAGGAACTCGACGTCGTCGACTCCGACCTCCCGTGCCGCCAGCACCTGCTCCTCGCTGCGCAACAGCGCCGTCTCGGCGGGTGCCATCGCGTCGATGCCCGCCTCCCCGCGGGTGAGCATCAGGTAATGCACCTTCGTGCCCGCGTCAGTCCAGGTGGCTACCGCGGCAGATGCGCCGTACTCCAGGTCGTCCGGATGCGCAGCCACGCAGAGCACCGTGTCGAACATGTCCGGGGGCAGGGTCGCGAGGGTGGGAGCCGCCATGACTCCAGCGTGGTCCACCCGGCACGCTACGGTCAAGGAGTGCCTCAGGTCCTGGTGCCGCTCGCACGGGTCGACCGCTGGGTGGCGAACTTCGAACGCCGCCACGGCGACACTGGGCTGACCGTTGCGGACGGTGCGCTGGTGGGCGGTGCCGAGGACGGCTCCACGTTCAGGATCCGGCTCCCGTTCGGGAGACCCTACGACGGGCCGGCGCAGGCGGACGCTTTGCTGGCCGAGGCCAGGGAGCCGGCGACCTGGGGTGTGCTGCTGGTGCGCAAGGGAGGCTTCGCGGTGGCGCGCGTCGCCGACGGTCGGGTGGTCGAGTCCAAGGTCGGGCGCCGACACGTGCAGGGCCGCAGCAAGGCCGGCGGGCAGTCCCAACAGCGTTTCGCGCGGCGCCGGGAGAACCAGGCCAGGGACGCCTTCGGCGCTGCGGCAGACCATGCGGCGCGGATTCTGGGCACCGGCGTCGAACTCCTGGTGACGGGTGGCGACAGGCAAGCAGTGGCCGCGGTGCTGCGCGACGCCCGGCTGCGCGACCTTCCCGACCCGCTCGAGGACTTCCACGCCGTGCCGGATCCCCGTCGCGACGTGCTCGATGCCGTGGTGGCCGATGCCCGGTCCGTGCGCATCGACGTCCTCGACACCACCCACTGACGACACCTCATTGAGACCACCCGGTGCGTGCCGGTGGCCCCGCAGCCGGTGGGGGTGCGGGGTCAGGGGCGGGGTGTATCTCGTGGTGGGTCGAGGGGACTGCTGCCGTCGGGTCCACGGTGATACGAGCGGCCTTGGGGGCTGGTCCACAGGTACTCGCCGGGGATCAGCATGGTGTAGGTCCACCCCAGGTGGGTCTTCGCCCGATGGTGGGTACGACATAAGGGCGCCAGGTTCGTGGAGTCGGTCCGGCCACCGCCGCCGTCGTCGCGCCAGGGTTCGATGTGGTCCAGATCGCTGGTCCTGGCCGGCCTGTGGCAGAAGGGGAACACACACGTGGGGTTGTTCCCGACCACCTGGTCCCGCAGCCTGCCTGCGGGCTGATAGCCCGTCGACATCAACGTCTCGTGAAGGTCGAGGACGGGTTGCACGGTGATCTGGGCTCCGGCGCACCATTCGGTGAGCTGCTCAAACGTCACCAACCGATCCCGCTGCCCCAACAGGGTCTCGACCCGGGCGATGCCGTCGCCGTACCCCTGGACCGCGTCCGCGGACAGATGCACATGCAACACCACCCGCCGGGACGCGGTGCTGCTCCGGGACCCGCCTGCTGTGGATCGGTGGTCGAGTGCCGCCGAGGAACGAGGCGGTGTATCGAGACACCGACCCTCCGCTCCATTGCCCGGCGGTGTCTCGAGACCACCCCCGTCGTTGTTCGTTGGTCGAGTGCCGCCGAACTTGTGAGGCGGTGTAGCGAGACCCCCGCCACTGTCCCCGTCACCGTCGTCGAGGTGGAGGTGGAGTTGGGTGCGGGCGAGTTCGCCGAGGGCTTTGGCGCGGCGTACGTTGAGTGATTCGGTGGATCCCAGTTCGCGGTACTGCGCGGCCAGGGTGGTCAGGGCTTCTTGGAGGTCGAGCGCGTCGGCGGCGTCGATGACCCCGTTTACGCGGGCGTGGCAGACCTGCCCATCGATCAGGTCATCGAGGTCGATGTCGACCCGGCGACCCTCGAGGCCGTCGAGGCGGCGCTGTTCGGCCTCCTCGGGGTCGAACCGGGTGAGTGCCTCGTTCAGGATCCGATCCAACGCGGTGGGACCGATGCGTCCTGCGGCGGGGGCGACCTGACCGTCGACCCACGCCGCGCCGGCCTGGGGGAGCTTCATGGTCTGGGAGGCGATCCGGCGTGCTGCCCAGCCGGGGACCTCACCAGCACGGACCCGGGTCCAGGTCTTCCGGAGTCGGTGGGCCAGTTCCAGACACTCACCCAGATACTTCTTTGCCGATTCGGTGGATCGGCCCAGGGCGGCGGCGTACTCGATGACCGCGGATTCTGACACCTGAGGGGCACCCTCACCGGCCAGGGCGCAGGACCGGTCCCCGAACCAGTGCCCGGCTGCGTCGGTGTCAGTGGTCGGGGTGTTGATCCCGCAGTACTTCACCGCCGCCACCATCGCGGCCGCCTCGACCAGAAGGGCCTCGGCCTGCTGGGTGCGCAGGAAGTCGAGCACCTCACCCGAGGTGTCGAGATCTTCGAGCTGCTCCGCCTTCATGAGAACAAGCCAACCAGGAGCCTCCGACATTTCCGGATGACCCCTCACAGCCTGATCGGCGGTCGAGTAGCGAGCGCCAGCGAGCGTATCGAGACCCCGGACGCCTAGGGGGTGGCCTCGATACACCGCCTCGTTCCTCGGCGGCACTCGACCACCGAACGGGGGGCGGCACTCGACCACCGAAACCGGGCGGCACTCGACCACCGAACGCAGGCGTGGGTCGGCGGTCGAGTAGTGAGCGCCAGCGAGCGTATCGAGACCCCGGACGACTAGGGGGTGGTCTCGATACACCGCCTCGTTCCTCGGCGGCACTCGACCACCGAACGGGGGGCGGCACTCGACCACCGAAACCGGGCGGCACTCGACCACCGGGCGGGGCGGCACTCGACCACCGAAACCGGGCGGCACTCGACCACCGAAACGGGGCGGCACTCGACCAAGGCGGGCGGGAGGGCGGAAATCCGGGGTCTGGGGGCGGGTGTCGGCTAGCGTCACCAGGTATGTGGCAGCCGGAGCCCGGGTGGGTCTCGCTGCCCGGCGGTCTCAGTGCTTCCACGCTGGGCGTGTGGCGGGCCAGCATCGAGGGCCGGGCGGTGGTGGTCAAGCGGCTCATCGCGCCGTCGGAGGCCGACCCGCCGGAGTACTCCGACCCGGAGCACTTCGCCTACTGGCGCCGGTCGGCGGACGTGGTCAGCTACGACGCGGTGACCGACACCCCCGGTCTGCGGGGGCCGACCTCGGAGGTCAGCGAGGACGCGGACGGGATCACCATCGTCGCCGACTGGGTGGAGGACGCCGCCAACCCGGGGCTCTTTGCGGCCAGGTCGATGGGCGCTTTCGCCGGTGCCGAGATCGGACACCTGCGCTGGCTCGCCCGGCGGCAACTCCGGGACCGTCTGGCGCGGGTGGCTCAGCGTGGTGGTTGGCCGACGCTGGCGCAGACCAGCGCGGCCCGGGTCACCGCCACCCTCTGGGACCGACGCGACGAGTTCCTCGACCTGATCGACCAGTTGCCCCAGGTGCCCCAGCACGGTGACCCGATCCCGGCCAACCTGCCCGGCCGGGACGGGGACACGCTGGTTGCCGTGGACTGGGGAAGCCTGGGGCTCGGCCCGGTCGGTGGCGACCTCGGCTACCACATGCTGATGGCCCGGGAGGAGTTCGAGCCACTGCTCGACGCCTACCTGCTCGGGCTCCCCGACGGGCTGGCCTCGCCGGACCAGGTCGGCCTCGGCGCCCGGGTCACCGGTGTCTACACGGTCCTCACCAGGGTGGAGTGGGCGCTGGCCAGGGCCGCTGAGGGGGAGGGCGAGCTTGCCCTCAAGTTCCGGCACCCGAGTGTGGCGCCGCACCTGCGCAGCCTGCAGCGGCAGGCCGCTCACGTCGAGGCCCTGCTGGGCTGGTGACGCGTCGGCGCGGGTGCGTGGAAGCATGGCGGATGTGTCCCATGAACTCGTTGCCGAAGTCGTCCGATCCGGGCTGGTGGAGAGTGTCCACCACGGGTCGGTGGTCGCCCTCGACCAGAGCGGAGCCGTCGTACTCGCCGTCGGCGCGGTGGACTTGGCGATGTTCCCTCGATCCGCCAACAAGCCCATGCAGGCAGCGGCGATGGTCGGCCTCGGCCTGGACCTGGAGACCGAACTGCTCGCACTGGTCGCGGCCAGCCACTCCGGCGAACCCTTCCATCGCGACGGCACCCGACGCATCCTTGCCACTGTGGGACTCGACGAGACCGCCCTCCAGAACACCCCGGGCTATCCACTCGACCCCGTGGAGGAGCGCCACTACTGTCGCGAGGGCCACGCAGCCGCCGCGGTCACGGCCGACTGCTCGGGCAAGCATGCGGGGATGCTGGCCACCTGCCGGATCAACGGATGGTCGACCACCGACTACCTCCGGCCCGACCATCCGCTGCAGCAGCAGATCGCCGCGACGTTGGAGCGGCTGGCCGGTGAGCCCATCACCCACACGGGCGTCGATGGCTGTGGTGCCCCGGTGGCCTCGCTCACCCTGACCGGCCTGGCCCGGGCCTTCCGGACGATGTCACTCGGTGAGCCCGACAGCCCGGAGCGGCGCGTGGCGATCGCCGTACAACAGCACCCGGAGTGGGCCAGCGGCACCCGTCGCGACGAACTCCTCCTGGTTCGCGGCGTGCCGGGACTGTTCGCGAAGGCGGGCGCCGAAGGCGTGTTCGCGGCGGGACTGGACGACGGCCGCTCGGTCGCGATCAAGATCGCCGACGGGCAGTCCCGCCCGCGGCCGGTGGTGATGGCGGCAGCGCTGCGGATGCTCGGCCTCGCCCACCCGGTCCTGGACGAACTGGGCTCGGCCCCCGTGCTCGGTGGCGGTCAGCCCGTCGGCGAGTTGCGTGCCGCGACCTCAGGCTGGGGTCACGTGCACCAGGGTGACCGTCTCGGGACGGCGCCTCGGGACCCAGAATCCCCGCTCGGCGAGTGATCGCCCCGTCACCACGGCCCCATCGGTCGGTCCGGCGCCGGGCAGCGGAGAGGCCATGCTCACCTGGGTGTGGTCGACCGGCCCCTCCCACGCCAGCCGGTACGACTGCTCCGGATCCAGACCCGGCACCCGCACGGAGACGCCCCGATTGTGGGCAGACTCGTCGAGCTGCACATGGGCCATCAGCGCTTCGTGGCGGTCGTCACTGACGACGCCGTGCAGCAGCACGGCCGGATCGCTGGACGCCGGGCGCACCACCCTGCCGGTGTGCAGCAGTGGCCGGAACCGCTGGTGCCGCGCCACCCACTCCCTGAGCCCCACCAGGTCGCTGGCGCTTGCCTCGGTCAGGTCCCATTCGATGCCGAACGCACCGAACATCGCCGTCGCCGCGCGGAAGTCCAGCCCGAAGGTGCGCCCGGTGATGTGTGAGGTGGGTGCCGAGACATGGGCGCCCAGGTACTCCGGCGCCACCAGCAGTGACGACCAACGCTGGATCTGCTGACGCGCCAGCGCGTCGGTCATGTCCGAGGTCCACACCCGCTGCACCCGTTCCAACACCCCGAAGTCGATCCGTCCCCCTCCGGAGGCGCAACTCTCCCAGGCCACCGTCGGATGCCGGCTCCGGATCTCATCCAGCAGCCGATAGAACGCCTGCGTCTGACGGTGCACCGTCGGCGCACCGCCGAGCAGGCCGCTGCCCGCCTCGAGCAGGTCGCGGTTGTGGTCCCACTTCACGTAGTCGACCGGCAGTTCGGTGAGTACGGCGTCCAGTCGGGCGAGCAGATGGTCGAAGACCTCGGGTCGGGAGAGGTCCAGAGCCCACTGGTGGCGGTGCAGCAGCGGCTGCCGGTCGTCGGCCGCGGCGAGGATCCAGTCGGGGTGCGCCCGGAACAGGTCGGAGTCGGGGTTGACCATCTCGGGCTCGAACCAGAGGCCGAACTCCATGCCCAGACCGCGCACGTGGTCAGCGAGGGGCCCGAGACCGTCGGGCCACACCTGCTCGTCCACCCACCAGTCACCCAGACCGGCCGTGTCGTCACGGCGGTGCCGGAACCAGCCATCGTCGAGCACGAAGCGCTCCACGCCGACCTCGGCCGCGCGGTCGGCGATCCGGCGCAACCGGTCGACGTCGTGGTTGAAGTAGATCGCCTCCCACACGTTGAGCACCACCGGCTGCTGCGTGGGGTGAGCGGCGAGGGCGCGCTGGTGCCCATGCCAGCAGGCGGCCAGTCCGTCGAGGCCGTCGTCCGCGGCCGCGAAGTACACCCACGGCGTGCGGTAGCTCTCGCCCTCGGCGAGCACCACTTCACCGGGGAGCAGCAACTCGCCGCCGCCCAGGGTGGTTCCCGACGCCGCGTCACGCTCCACGCGCAGCACCGAGTTGCCGCTCCAGCCGACGTGTACGCCGAGCACCCGGCCGTGCGTGAAGCCGAAGCCGGTGGTGCCGAGCACCGCCATCGTGGCGGCGTCGAGGCCGGGGCGCCCGGTGCGACCCTCGCGGAGCCACAGACCGTCGGTCACCTGGTGCCGCTGCGGACTTCGCTCCCGCTCGTGCCGCCCGGTGAAGTCGAGCACTTCGATCAGGTCGTCCTCCACCGGCAGCGCGACCTCCAGCCCGTCGACCAGATAGTGACCCGCCGCAGTGTTGGTGAGCGTGTACCGCACCCGCAGTGCGCCACCGGGCAGCGACTCGAACTCCGCCTCGAATGCCAGGCCCGCAGACTCATCGACACCGCTGATGCCCAGCCGGTCCGGGTCCGGGTCGATGCCGGTGGTGACGAAGTGGGTGCTCCAGGCACGACCGCTGGTGAGCCGATTCCCCTCCGTGGCGACGCGATGCCCGCGCAGGTGCGGACGGGTGAAGCGACCACGAGCGTGCTCGCCGAGCAGCGGCGTGCCCGGTCCGCGGGCCACGTCCGGGCGCCCGGTGGCCCCGCCACCGCTGCTGCCGCAGAACAGCACGGTGGGGAGCCCCGGACCCCGGATGTCCAGCTCGATACCGGTGCCGGGACTACCTCCTCCAGGGAAGAGCAGTGGAGATGTCAACCCTTGACGGCTCCCGCAGTGAGGCCCCGCACGAAGAACCGCTGCAGCAGCAGGAACACCATGATCGGCACGATCATCGAGAAGAAGCCCGCTGCCGTGACCAGTTCCTGGCCCTGGCCCTGCTGTCCCAGCATCTGCGAGATCGACACCGTCAGCGGGGCGCGTTCGCCCGGGCCGAGGAAGACCAGCGCGACCAGGAGGTCGTTCCACACCCACAGGAACTGGAAGATCGCGATCGAGGCGATCGCCGGGACCGACATCGGCAGCACCAGCCGCCAGAAGGTCTGGAACTGGCTGGCGCCGTCGATCTTCGCCGACTCGATCACGGTCCTGGGCAGCGACGACATGAAGTTGCGCAGCACGTAGATGGCCAACGACATCCCGAAGCCCACATGGAACAGCCAGACCGCCGGGAAGGTGCCGCCGATGCCGATGTCACGGTAGATCTTCAGCACCGGGACGAAGGCGACGAAGTTCGGGATGATCAGCATCGTCACCACCACGATGAACAGCACGTCACGTCCGGGGAACTCCATGAAGGTGAACGCGTACGCCGCGAACGCCGCGATCAGCAGCGGGATGAACGTGGCCGGTAGCGCGATGGCCAGGCTGTTGATGAAGGCGTCGCCCAGGTTCCGCCCCTGGATGGCGTTCACGTAGTTGTCGAAGGTGAGCCGGGTGATGCTGGCCGGATCGGTGAAGAGCCGCCACCAGCCGCCTTCGGCCTGGTCGTCGCGACTGCGGAACGAGGTGAGCAGCAAGCCGATCACCGGCACGACCCACAAGAACACCAGGATCGCGAGGGTGATCCGGGAGAACCAGCCAGTCTTGGCGTGCCTGTCCTCGCCGCCCTTCATCTTGGCCTCACGCTTGCCGACCCCAACGGGGGGATGCACGGGAGCACTCATCGGTTCGCCTCCTCACGCCGGAAGTTGCGGACTTGGTAGGCCATCACCGGGATGATCGCGATCATCAGCATGACCACGATCGCCGAGGCCGCGCCCTGGTTGTTGTTGGTGAAGAACTGGGCATAGAACTCATTGGCGACCACGTTCGTATTGAAATTGCCGTTGGTCATCACATAGACGATGTCGAAGATCTTCATCACCGCTATCAGCACCGTGACGAAGACCGTGACGATCGTCGACCAGATCTGCGGCACGATCACCTTGGTGAAGATCTGTGCCTCGTTGGCGCCGTCGATCCTGGCGGCCTCCAGGGTGTCCACGGGGACTCCCTTGACCGCCGCGGACAGCAGCACCATCGCGAAGCCCGCCTGGGCCCACAACAGCATCACCATCAGCAGCATGCTGTTGAACCGGAAGGCGCTCTCCTGGACCCAGGGGACGGGATCGCCGCCGAGGGCGACGACGATCGCGTTCTGGATGCCGACCTGGGGAGTGCCCAGTGGCCGGAAGTCGTAGACCAGCCCCCAGACGGTGCCTGCGCCGACGAGGCTGATCGCCATCGGCATGAAGATGATCGTCTTGACCGCGCGCTCGGCCTTCTCGCGGAGCCGGTCGGCCATCACCGCGACCGCCAACCCGACCATCACGGTCGCGGTCGGGACGATGATGATCCATAGGAGTGTGTTGAAGAGCGTGTCGCGGAACGCGGGACTCCCCAGCAGGTCGCGGTAGTTGTCGAGGCCGGTCCAGGACTCGGCCGGGAAGCCGACCCGGGTCTTGAAGCTGTAGATCACGGTCTGGATTGCCGGATAGACCAGGAACATGGTGATCGCCGCATAGGCGGGCAGGATGTAGAAGAACGGTTTGAGTCGTTCCTCCCACCGGCTTGGTAACGCCTCGGCCAGCTTGTTCAGGAGCCAGAAGAGCAGAACCGCCACTCCGATGCCGGCCAGGACTGTGATGAGGGCTGTCGTCACCTTCAGGAGCATGTTCGTCCTCCTACCGAGTCATCTCGGGATAGGTGGGTCGGATGATCGTGACGCGAGGGGGAGGGGGCCGGAGGCGCGCGGGACAGTGACGGTTCACGTCTGCGCGCCCCCGACCCTTCTCCATGTCAGCGGGTCAGTTGGCCGGCCAGCTGTTGTCGATGGTCGTCAAAGCATCGTCGAGCGACTTCCGCCCGGAGATCCAATCCGTCATCTCCGTCCAGAACGTCCCGGCACCGACCTGGGCCGGCATCGAGTCGGATCCGTCGAACAGGAACGCTGTCGCGTCGTAGGCCACCCCGGCGATGTTCCGCACGGTGTCGTTGGCGTACAGCGAGACGTCGAAGACGCGGTGCGGGGACAGGAACGACGAGTTCGTCGCCGCCGTGTTGCCGACGTCGGCCTGCGCCAGGATCCGCATCGCCTCCTGCGCGTCCGGGTTGTCGCTGAGCAGGACCGCCAGGTCGCCGCCACCCATCACCGGGTTCTCACCGCCGACCTCGGCCGGCGGGAAGCCGGTCACGCCGAGCTCCTCGTCGGCGTTCTCGAAGATTCGATCCGGCAGGAAGTCCGGAGCGACGAAGAACGAACCCTGCTTGAGCAGCCAGCACTGGGGACCTGCCTGGTTGAACATCGGCCGTGCTGCGTCACCGAACGGCGTGGCCGCGATCGCCCTGCGACCACCCTGGACGTTGCCCTCGGTGAACGCGACCTCCTCGAAGTACGCCGCAGCCTCACGCACCACGTCGGAGTCGAACGGGATCTCACCGGCGACCCACTGGTTGTACTCCTCGGGGCTGCCGACGCGCATGATCAGGTCCTCGAACCAGTCGGTGGCCACCCAGCCGGTGGCGGCACCGGACTCCATGGTCAGGCACCAGGGGGTCCCACCGTCGCCGCGGATCTGATCGGCCAGAGCGGTGAGCTCGTCGAGGGAGTTGGGGGTCTCGTAGCCGGCGTCCTCGAAGGCCTTCTTGGGGTAGAAGAGCAACGACTTGACGTTCATCGAGGTCAGCAGCCCGTAGAGCTGCCCGTCGACCATGCCGGCGTCGATGGCGCCCGGCACCATGCTGTCCTCGAGCGCACCGAGGTCGAGCACGTCATCAAGGGGGTACGCCGCACCGAGCTCGACGATCGAGGCGACCACACCTGGTTGCGGCACCAAGGCGATGTCCGGTGGGTTGCCCGCCTGGATCCGGGTCTTGACGAGTACGTCGATGGAGTCGACCCGCTCGACCTTGACATCGATGCCGGCCTCCTCGGCCTTGGCCATGATCTCCTCGGTCAGCCCGTCGACCACGGTCTCGTCAAGCGACATCCAGATCGTCACCTGGCCGCTGCTGGTTTCACCGCCGTTGCCGCCGCAGGCGGCAAGGCCCAGCGCTACGGCAATCGCCAGCGCCATCGTTCTGGTGCGACGTGGCATTCGCATCGTCGTCTCCTCCTCGAACCTTGGTCATGCACCCTGTGGTGTGATACACCTCACTTGCTGAAGGGAATCAGCAACCACGAAACACGTCAAGTAAAGATCTGATAACGCACTGGCACGGCGCCGAGAGGTGGCCGTGCGAACCGGTGACGTCTGCCATCTGGTGCACTGAGCGGCCCGGGTGCACGGACGAGAGGAGATCGTGGTGAAGTCGAAGTCGGTCCGGAGAGTGACTTTGGGGGACGTGGCGGCGCGCGCCGGCGTGTCCCCGACCACCGCGTCGTACATCCTCAACGGCCGGGCGGGCGAGATGCGCATCGCCGGCGAGACGGAACGGCGGGTGCGGGAGGCGGCCGAGGAGCTGCAGTATCGCCCCAATCGGCTGGCTCGCAACCTGCGTACGTCGACCACGAAGACCTACGGGGTGATCTCCGACTTCGTCGCCAGCGGCCACTTCGCCGGCGAGATGCTGTCGGGGGCTGCGACCGTAGCCCGCGCCAGTGGTCACCTGCTGGTGATCGGGGAGACCGAGGGCGACGTCGAGGTCGAGGCCCGACTCGTCGACGAGATGCTGGATCGGCACGTCGACGGCATCCTCTACGCGACGCTGGTGACCATGGAGATCTCGGTGCCGGAGGTGCTGCGCAAGCACCCGACCGTGCTGATGAACTGCGTGGACACCACGGGCCAGCTCCCCGCGGTGATCCCCGACGAGGTCGGCGGCGGGCGGGTGGCCGGAGAGCTGCTGCTCGAGTCCGGGCGGGCAGCCGGGGCGTACGTGGTGGGCGCCGATCCGACCCCGGGTGCGCTGGCCGGGGGTCGACGGCTGACCGGGGTGGAAGCGGCGCTGAACGAGGCAGGTCACGCGTTGGCCGGGATGATCCCCTGCGAGTGGAGCGTGCGCGAGGCGTTCGCCGCGATGGATGGCTGGCTCCGTGACGGCGGTCGCCCCGGTGCCCTGGTGTGCATGAACGACCGGATCGCCATGGGTGTGTCCCAGGCACTCGCCGAGCACGGCCTCCAGGTGCCCGGCGATGTGGCGATCGTGTCCTTCGATGGCTCCGAACTCGCCTCGTGGTTGCGCCCGACGCTGACCAGCGTGGCGGTCCCATATGCGGGCATCGGGGCACGGGCGGTCGAGTTGCTGCTGGCCGGCGCGGCTGGGCGTGAGGTCGAGGAGATGCCGATGGATGTGGTGGCCGGTGGCTCGCTGGGGGGTGGTGGATCTACGGGAAAGCGGTAGTGTGACGCTCGTCACTCTCTGGTGACGCTCACCTTTACTACGGATCGTCCGGCACGTACCTGCCGGTGAAGGAGCTGTTCAGTCATGGCCAAAGTCACGTTCAACAAGGCGCAACGGTGGTATCCCGGCGCCGATTCACCCGCAGTCCCGGGCATCGACCTGGAGATCGACGACGGGGAGTTCATGGTCCTCGTCGGCCCGTCCGGTTGCGGCAAGTCGACCACCCTGCGGATGCTGGCCGGCCTGGAGGAGTGCAACTCCGGCAGCATCCACATCGGCGACCGCGACGTCACCCACATGCCGCCCAAGGACCGGGACATCGCGATGGTGTTCCAGAGCTACGCGCTCTACCCGCACATGACCGTCGCCGACAACATGGCGTTCGCCCTGAAGATGGCCAAGGTGCCGGAAGCGGAGCGCCGGAAGAAGGTCGAGGAGGCCGCCAAGATCCTGGGGCTCACCGAGTATCTGGACCGCAAGCCCAAGGCGCTCTCCGGCGGTCAGCGACAGCGGGTCGCGATGGGACGTGCGATCGTGCGCGCGCCGCAGGTGTTCTGCATGGACGAGCCGCTGTCGAACCTGGACGCCAAGATGCGCGTGCAGACCCGCACCGACATCGCCAAACTGCAGCGGGATCTGGGTGTCACCACCGTCTACGTCACCCATGACCAGGTCGAGGCGATGACGATGGGCGATCGGGTCGCGGTGATGAAGGACGGGCTCCTGCAGCAGGTCGACAGCCCGCTGAACCTCTACGACAAGCCCGCGAACCTCTTCGTGGCCGGCTTCATCGGCTCCCCGCAGATGAACCTGATCGAGGCCAAGGCCGTGGACGGCCAGGCCAAGATCGGTGACTATCTGGTCCCCGTCGACCCGGCCGCCTCCCGCAAGATGGAGGGGAACATCACCGTCGGGGTCCGTCCGGAGAACTGGCGAGTGGTCGCCCAGAGCGAGGGCGGACTGCCCGTGGATGTCACGGTGATCGAGGAGCTGGGCGCCGACGCCTTCGTCTACGGCACCAGCGGCGTCGAGGGCACCCCGCACGACATCATCGTGCGGGTGGGTGGACGCGACACGATTCACAAGGGCGAGACCCTCTATGTGACCACCGACCCCGCGAACGTCCATGTGTTCGACACCGATACCGGAGAGCGCCTGTCGGAGTGACGGGGCCATCCCAGGTGCCGGTGTGACGGTCCGCTGGCGCGCCCCCGGGCGCGTCAACCTGATCGGCGAGCACACCGACTACAACGGTGGCTTCACGCTGCCGTTCGCGATCGACCGGTCCTGCACGGCGGAGGTACGCCGTGCAGGCCGGCCGGTGCTGGTGGCTCGCTCAGCGCAGCAACCGGACGCCGTCGAGGTGCCGCTGACACGGGGGGTCGACGCTGCGGTGCCCGACTGGGCGCGCTACCTGCTCGGCCCCGCCTGGCTGCTCCGCGAGCAGGGCGTTGACCTGCCCGGCCTCGAGATCAGTGTGGACAGTGCCGTGCCGGTGGGCGCCGGCCTCTCCTCATCGGCCGCCCTGGTGTGCGCGGTCACCTGTGCCGTCGTCGACGAGCTCGGGCTCCCGATGGGGCCGGAGGCGATGCTGGCGCTGACCCGTGCCGTGGAGAACGACGTCGTCGGCGCTCCCACCGGCGGGATGGACCAACTCGCCTCACTGCGCAGCCAGCCCGACTGCGTGCTGTTCTGCGATATGCGCGATCTGGTGACCGAGGCGGTGCCCTGCGACCTCGCCGGGGCCGGTCTCACCGTGCTGGTGGTGGACACGCGAGCACCCCACCGGCACGCCGACGGCGAGTACGCCGCCCGTCGACGAGGCTGCGAGCAGGCCGCGGCCGAACTCGGTCTCCGCTCACTGAGGGACGTCGACGTGGTCGGCCTGGACGCGGCGCTGGCGCGGCTCGACGATCCCGAACTGCGCCGCTACACCCGTCATGTGGTCACGGAGAACCAGCGGGTCCTGGACGTGGTCGGCCTGTTGCGCTCCGGCCGGCTGTCAGAGATCGGTCCGCAGCTGAGCGCCTCCCACGTCTCGATGCGTGACGACTTCCGGATCACGGTCCCCGAGATCGACGTCGCGGTGGACGCCCTGCACGAGGCAGGCGCGCTCGGGGCGCGGATGACCGGAGGTGGGTTCGGAGGATGCACGATCGGGCTGCTCGCCACCGAGGTGGCCGACGCCGCCGCGGCCACCGTCCGGCGAGCGTTCGATGACGCCGGGTTCGCGCCCCCGGTGACGTTCGAGGTGCGTCCCGGGCCCGGTGCGCACCGCATCGAGGGGACCTGAGGCCGTGCCGATCCCGCAGCGAACGTCCGGATTTCGTGACCAGAAGTCAGCGTGCCACGCTCTTCCGGTGAGCAATCAGCCATGGTGGCGCAGCGCCGTCGTCTATCAGTGCTACCTCCGCTCGTTCGCCGACGGCAACGGCGACGGCATCGGCGACCTGGCGGGGCTGCGGGCCAGGATCCCCTATCTCGCCTCACTGGGGATCGACGCACTGTGGATCAACCCGTGGTACCCCTCACCGCAGCACGACGCGGGCTACGACGTAGCCGACTTCCGGGCGATCGAGCCGGCGTACGGCGACCTCGCCGACGCCGATGCGCTCATCGAGGAACTGCACGGGGCGGGCATCCGACTGCTGCTCGACATCGTGCCCAACCACCTGTCCTGGGAGCACACCTGGTTCAAGCAGGCTCTGGCCGGCGACGAGGCGGCCCGCGCCAGGTTCATCTTCCGGCCCGGCCGGGGTGAGCACGGCGACTTGCCGCCCAACAACTGGCAGAGCGCCTTCGGTGGCTCGGCCTGGACCCGCACCAGCGAGCCCGACGGCGAGTGGTACCTGCACATGTTCGCCCCCCAGCAGCCGGACCTGTGCTGGGAGAACCCCGAGGTGATCGCCGAGTTCGAGAGTGTGCTGCGGTTCTGGTTCGACCGCGGCGTCGACGGATTCCGCATCGACGTCGCCCATGGCCTGGTCAAGGCACCGGGCCTGCCCGACGCCCCACCGGGCGCCCTGGACTCCACGCTGGAACCGCACCCGGCCTGGGACCAGGAGGGCGTCCACGACATCTTCCGGGGCTGGCGCAGGGTCGCCGACGAGTACGACCCGCCACGCATCTTCGTCGCCGAGGCCTGGGTGCCCGACAACGAGCGCCTGGCCCGATTCGTCCGGCCCGACGAACTGCACACCGCGTTCCAGTTCGACCTGCTGACGGCCCCGTTCCGTGCCCCGGTGATGCGCACCGTGATCGACGACGCACGACAGGTGCTCGGCCAGGCCGACAACCCCAGCACCTGGGTGCTGTCCAACCACGACGTGGTCAGGCACGTGACCCGCTACGCCCGCAGCCAACCGGAGCAGTCATTGGGCGGCGTCCTCGACCGGGAGCGGTGGCTGACCGACGAAGCCGACCTCGAGTTGGGGCTCCGCCGGGCCCGGGCCGCAGCGCTGGTGACCATGGCCCTGCCGGGCAAGGTCTACATCTATCAGGGTGACGAACTGGGTCTGCCCGAGGTGGAGGACATCGCCGACCACCGTCGCCTGGACCCCATCTTCGAGCGGTCGGGCGGCGCCGACCCCGGGCGCGACGGATGCCGGGTGCCGCTCCCGTGGCACGGTGACCAGCCGACGTACGGCTTCAGCCCCGACGGTGTCCACGACACCTGGCTGCCGCAGCCGCAGGGCTGGGCGCCGCTGACGGTGAGCGCCCAGGACGGCGTGGAGGGTTCCACCCTGGAGTTGTATCGCCGCGCGCTGCGGCTGCGCCGGGAGCGTTTCGTCGGCGCACCGGACCTGGTCTGGATCGATGCCCCCGACGACGTGCTCGCCTTCCGGCGCGGGAGCCTCGAATGCTGGCTCAACACCGGCGCGGAGCCGGTGGAACTGCCACCCGGCACCGTGCTCCTGCGCTCCGACCCGACCACCGACGATGGGTTGCTGCCCGGCAACACCGCGGCCTGGATCGACGTCGGGGAGCCCGCCTGACCCCTGTCCGGCGCTGGCGGACCGGGCTCGCGGAGTCAGTCCCCGTTGACCTGCCGCAGCATGTCCTGAAGCACCTCCGCCGGCTGGTCGCCGACGAGCAGATACGTGTCGTCGACCAGCAGCGCCGGGACCGCGGTCACCCCGACCTGGCGGGCCCACTGCAGATCCGCGGCCACGGCCGCGGTGAGCGCGTCGCCTGCGAGCAGCTCGGAGACCTCGTCCTCGGGCAGGCCGCCGCTCACCGCCGCATGACGCAGTACGTCGACGTCGGCCATCGACTCGCCCCGAGCCAGATAGGCGGCATGCAGCGCATGCTTGACGCTGGCCTGCGCCCCGTGCTCCGCCGCCAGGTGCAGGACCCGGTGCGCATCGAGGGTGTGTGCATGCGGTGCGTCGGCGTGGTCGAAGGTCAGCCCCAAGGTCGCGGCGACCTTCGCCGCATGCTCCATCACCTGGCGGGTCTCGGCCGGGCTTCGGCCGATCTTGCGCGCCAGCGCGGACAAGGTGCTCTCGGTGGGGACCCGGGGCGCGCCCGGGTCGATGTGGAAGGAGCGATAGCGCACCGTCACGTCGTACCCGGCGGCGGCGATCGCGCGTTCCAGCCGGTGCTGGCCGATCCAGCACCACGGGCAGGTGACATCGGCCCAGGCTTCGATCCGGGTCACAGCCGATCGGCCTTGAACGTGTCACATGCGGTCAGATCGCCCTGCTGGTAGCCCACCATGAACCAGCGCATCCGCTGCTCCGACGAGCCGTGGGTCCACCCGTCGGGGTTGACGCGGCCGCCGGTGCGCTGCTGGATCCGGTCGTCGCCGACCGATCGAGCCCCGTCAAGGGCGTCCTCGATGTCCTGGCGGGTGATCTCGCTGAAGATCGCCACCCCGGACTCGTCGGTGGTCGACGCGGCCACGCCCGCCCACATGCCGGCCAGACAGTCCGCCTGCAGTTCCAGACGCACCGCGTCACTGCTCGCACCCTGCTGGCTGCGCACCCGGCCCAGGTAGCCGAGCAGGTTCTGCACATGGTGGCCGTACTCGTGAGCCAGCACATACGGCTCCACGAACTCGCCGCCACTGCCGCCGAGCTGCTTCTGCAGCACCTCGGGGAAGAAGGTGGTGTCCAGATAGATGGTCTGGTCCACCGGACAGTAGAAAGGGCCCAGTTGGGAGCTCGCGTTGCCACAGCCCGTGGCGACCGCGCGGTCGAAGGTGCGCAGCGTCGCCGGCCGCAGTTGCTGTCCGGCCTGCTGCGGCAGCGCCGCCGTCCAGAACGTCACCAGCGAGTTCTCCACCGCCACTCGGGCGCAGTCGGCGTCCCGGTTGGCGTCGGCGCCCGTCGCGCACGCGGCGTACCGGTCGGTGCCGCTGGCGCTGCCGCCCGGGTCGTCCGAGAGCAGGTCGCCGGCCCCCAGCCAGTTGCCCAGCAGGACCACCAGCACCACCACGATCACGCCACCGATGCTCAGCCCGCCACGCCCCATCGGGATCGGCACACCGGCACGGCCGGTGCCGCCGGCTCTCCCCCCGACGGACCGGCTCCCCGCGGACCTGACGGGGGAGTGGCTGATCCGGCCGGTGTCGATCCGGGCCTTCGGATTGAACTTCATCCCTGCGGCGCTCCTCGAGTCGGTCCTTGAGACCTGCGAGCCGTAGACTAACCCGGACATGATCACCGCCCAGCAGCTCGAGATCCGCGCCGGGGCCCGTCTCCTGATGGAGAACGTCAGTTTCCGCGTCGCTGCCGGCGACAAAGTGGGGCTGGTGGGCCGCAACGGCGCAGGCAAGACCACCCTGACCAGAGTGCTCGCCGGGGAAGGACTCCCCGCGGGCGGTTCCGTGCACGCCACCGGTCCGGTCGGCTACCTGCCCCAGGACCCGCGGACCGGCGACCCCGATCAGATCGCCCGGGACCGGATCCTGTCGGCGCGCGGCCTCGACGACGTGGTACGCCGGCTGCGCACGGCCGAGGCGCAGATGGGCGACCCCGACCCGGCCATCGCCGAACGGGCGATGAAGCGGTACTCCCGCGCCGATGCCGAACTCCACGCCGGCGGCGGCTACGCCGCCGAGTCCGAGGCCGCGGTGATCGCGCACAGCCTCGGGATCGAGGACCGCATCCTCGCCCAGCCGCTACGCACCCTCTCCGGCGGTCAGCGACGCCGCGTCGAACTGGCCCGGATCCTGTTCTCCGGCGCGGACACGATGCTCCTCGACGAGCCGACGAACCACCTCGACGCCGACTCGATCGTCTGGCTGCGTGACTTCCTCAAGGCCTACTCCGGCGGACTGGTGGTGATCAGCCACGACACCGACCTGCTGGAGCACTGCGTCAACCGGGTTCTGCACCTGGACGCGAACCGCGCCGAGATCGACGCCTACAACATGGGCTGGCGGGCGTACCTGGAGCAGCGGGAGACCGACGAACGACGCCGCAAGCGGGAGCGCAGCAACGCCGAACGCAAGGCGAGCTCACTGGTGGACCAGGCGAACCGGATGCGCGCCAAGGCGTCCAAGGCCTCGGCCGCCCAGTCGATGCTGAAGCGCGCCGAGAAGATGATGTCCGGCCTGGAGTCCGAGCGTCGTTCCGACAAGGTCGCCAAGATCGCCTTCCCCGAGCCGGCACCGTGCGGCAAGACCCCGTTGATGGCCACCGGGCTGTCGAAGTCGTACGGGTCCCTGGAAGTCTTCACCGACGTCGATCTCGCCATCGACCGGGGATCCCGGGTGGTCATCCTGGGGCTCAACGGCGCGGGCAAGACCACCATGCTGCGCATCCTGGGCGGGGTCGACCGGGCCGACACCGGAGTGGTCGAGCCCGGGCACGGGCTCAAGCTCGGCTACTACGCCCAGGAGCACGAGACGCTGGACACCGACCGCACCGTGCTGGAGAACATGCGCACCGCCGCGCCGGATCTGACCGACACCCAGGCCAGGTCGGTGCTCGGGTCGTTCCTGTTCTCCGGCGACGACGCTCACAAGCCCGCCGGCGTACTCTCCGGAGGCGAGAAGACCCGACTCGCACTGGCCGCCCTGGTGGTCTCCAGTGCCAACGTGCTTCTCCTCGACGAACCCACCAACAACCTCGACCCAGCCTCCCGCGAAGAGGTCCTGGCGGCGATCCGCAGCTATGCCGGCGCCATCGTCCTGGTCACCCACGACGAGGGCGCCGTCCGGGCCCTGCACCCGGACCGGGTGCTGCTCCTGCCCGACGGCGACGAGGACCTGTGGAGCGAGGAGTACGCCGACCTCGTGGCGCTGGCGTGAGGGTGCGGCGATGTCGATGATGGGCTCTGGCATGGGCGGGGCGATGGGCCCGGTCTGGCGGAACCTGCGCCAGGACCGCAGCGTCGCCGCGACCAGGCTCGATTCCCGAACCTTCCGTCGGGTGCTGGGCTTCGCCCGGCCGCACCGTCGACTGATCGCGATCTTCCTGGCGCTGACCACGATCGATGCGGCTCTGGTGGTGGTGCCGCCGCTGCTGCTGCAGCGGATCGTGGATGACGGGATCGCGAACGGCGACGCGGCTCGGGTCGGCTGGCTGGCGGCGGCGATGCTGGTCACAGCGCTGGTGACTGCGGTCCTGGGTGTCGTCGGTGGTTTGTACTCGTCGCGGATCGGGGAGGGGCTGATCTTCGATCTTCGGACCCGGGTCTTCGGCCACGTGCAACGCCAGTCCGTTGCGTTCTTCACCCGCACCCAGACCGGTGCGCTGGTCTCGCGGCTCAACAACGACGTGATCGGTGCGCAGCGAGCCTTCACCTCGGCGCTGTCGAGCACCGTCTCGAACAGCATCTCGGTGGTGGTCGTCGGCATCACCATGCTGCTGCTGTCCTGGCAGGTCACCCTGGCCTGCCTGGCGCTCTTCCCGATCCTGCTCGCCGCCTCCCGCTGGGCGTCGCGGCGACTCAGTGCCCTGAGCCGGCAACAGATGGACGGCAACGCGGACCTCGGCAATGTGATGACCGAGCGCTTCAACGTGGGCGGGGCGATGCTGCTCAAACTCTTCGGACGTCGCGCCGACGAGGATGCGCTGTTCGCCACGAAGGCCGCCACGGTGCGTGATCTCGGCGTACAGATCTCCTTCGTCACCCGCGTCTTCGCCGCCACCATGATGCTGGTGCCGGCGTTGGCCACCGCCATCGTCTACGGCGTGGGCGGCTGGTTGGCGATCCGCGGCGACCTCACCGTGGGCACCATGATCGCGTTGGGCACCCTGCTGCTGCGACTGCTCGGCCCGCTGCAGGCGCTCTCGAACGTGCGGATCGACGTGATGACGGCCCTGGTGAGTTTCGAGCGGGTCTTCGAGGTGCTCGATCTGGCTCCGATGGTGGCGGAGAGGCCCGATGCTCGGGCGCTGCCGGCCGGCCCGGGACGACTCGAGTTCGACCGGGTGGCGTTCAGTTATCCGGATCCCGACACGATCTCCCTGGCCTCCCTGGAGACGGTCGCGCGCCAGGCTCCTGGCGCTGCCGAACGGGTGCTGCACGACGTCACCTTCACCGCCGAGCCCGGACAGATGGTCGCCCTGGTCGGGCCGTCGGGAGCAGGCAAGACCACGATCACGCATCTGGTCGCCCGGTTGTACGACGTGGATCAGGGTGCCGTGCGGGTGGACGGGCACGACGTACGGGAGTTGACCCTGGAGTCGCTCGAGGCGCGGGTCGGCTACGTCACCCAGGACGCGCACATGTTCCACGACACCATCCGGGCGAATCTGGTCTATGCGCGGCCGGACGCGGATGAGGCGGCGATCTGGCAGGCTCTGCGCGCGGCCCAGATCGACCGTCTGGTGTCGACCTTGCCGCATGGACTCGACACGGTGGTGGGGGATCGGGGGTATCGACTCTCCGGAGGCGAGCGGCAACGGCTCGCGATCGCCCGGCTGCTGCTCAAGGCCCCGTCGATCGTTGTCCTCGACGAGGCCACGGCCCACCTGGACTCCGAGTCCGAGGTGGCGGTGCAGGCGGCGCTCAAGGTGGCCCTGGAGGGGCGTACCTCACTGGTCATCGCGCACCGGCTCTCGACGATCCGCGACGCCGACCAGATCCTGGTGATCGAGGACGGGCGCGTGGTGGCCCGGGGGAGTCACGCGGAGTTGCTCGCCCAAGGGGGTCTCTACGGCGAACTGCACCGCACCCAGTTCCTCCAAGACTGACGAAGTTGCCCATCTGGTCGCCCGAGGTGTCAGATCTCGTCGCTTGGGCCGCCCATATGTGACACCTCAGGCGACCAGATGTGACACCTCGGCCGACCAGATGTGACACCTCGGCGGGGGATAGGGTCGGCGGCATGGATCTGGGCGTGGCAGGGCGGGTGTACGTGATCACGGGCGGAGCCGGGGGTTTGGGGCGCGCCACCGCCGAGGTGCTGGTGGCCGAAGGGGCGCGGGTGCTCCTCTCAGGTCGCAACTCCGACACCCTGGCGACTGCGGTGGCCGGGCTCGGTGCCGAGTCGGCGGCCTGGCTCGCCGCCGACAACAGCGACCCCCAGACTCCGCAGCGCCTGCAGCAGGCGGCTCAGCAGCGGTGGGGGCGCCTGGACGGTCTGCTGATCTCCGTGGGCGGGCCACCGGCCGGGCCGGTCACCGAGAAGACCGACCAGGAGTGGTCCGCGGCATTCGAGAGCGTGTTCATCGGCGCGGTCCGGCTGGCCCGGGAGTTCGGCGCCGTGCTGCCGGTGGGTGGCTCGATCACCTTCGTGCTCTCGTCGTCGGCGCGGACGCCGCTGCCGAACATGGCCATCTCCAACGGGCTGCGGCCCGGCCTGGCGATGGTCGCGAAAACCCTGGCCGACGAGCTCGGCCCGGCCGGTATCCGGGTCAACGGGCTGCTGCCCGGGAGGATCGACACGCCCCGGGTCGCCGAACTCGACGCACTCTCCGGTGACGCGGACGAGGCTCGGGCCCGGCACTGCGCCCAGATTCCGCTGGGTCGCTACGGTGAGCCCGCGGAGTTCGGCTCGGTGGCCGGCTTCCTGATGTCGCCGGCGGCGTCGTTCCTGACCGGCGTGATGCTGCCCGTCGACGGAGGGTTGCTCAGGTCCCTCTGATCGGTACGCCGGGTGCGGGCGCCCCGGGCATTGGCCAGCGACCGCGGGCCCGGGCCGCCGGGTCTGGCCCGACGCCACTCGTCCCAGGCCAGGTAGCCGAAGCCGAACAGCGCCAACGCACCGAAGAACCACCACTGCAGGCCGTAGAAGAAGTGGGGACCCGAGTCGAGGTCGGGCAACCGCGCCGGCGACAGCGGGGCGCCCAGGTCCACCGACTCGGACTCCAGTTCGACGAACCCGCCGTACACCTCGGCGCCGATCGCCGGCCCGATGGTGGCGCTGGAGATCGCTCGGGTGGACAGGTCGTTGACCGCGGTGGATGGGCCCTCGGCGTCGACGCGCACCCAACCCACGATGGTGACCGGCTCCGCAGCCACTCGAGGTATGTCGCCGGGCACCCCCCGGTTGTCGGTGGCCATCCAGCCACGGTCGACGAGCAGTCTGGGCCCCTCGACGGTGACCAGCGGCACCACCAGGTTCACCCCAGCGCGACCGTCCCGGGTCCGGTAGCGAACCACGACCGTCTCGTCGGCCGCATAGGTGCCGGTAGCGGTGATCCGCCGCCACTCCGACTCCGGGGGCAGAGGCTCACCGACCGCCATCACGGCGGCGACGTCGGCCGGTGCGGCGGCCGTGTTGGCCTGCACCCGCTCGTTGCGCTCGAGCCGGTCATCGAGCCGGGCGAACTGCCATTGCCCCAACAGCCAGGCGAGCCAGGCCAGCAGCGCTACCGTCACGCCAAGCAGGATCCAGCGACGGGAGAGCAGGAAACCGATCGAGCGCACCACCCGAGGCTATCGCCGCGGCGGTTAGACTCCGTACATGCTCCCCCTCGCGGACAGCTACGGGCGGGTCGCCACCGACCTGCGCGTGTCGCTCACTGACCGGTGCAACCTGCGCTGCAACTACTGCATGCCCGCCGAAGGGTTGGACTGGTTGCCCGGCGAGGACGTGCTCACCGACGACGAAGTGGTGCGTCTGGTGGGCATCGCCGTGCAGAAGCTCGGGGTGACCGAGGTCCGCTTCACCGGCGGCGAGCCGCTGGTCCGTCGCGGCCTGGTCGACATCGTGCGGCGTACCGCCGAGCTTCGCCCCCGTCCGGAACTCTCCCTGACCACCAATGCGTTGGGGTTGGAGCGCACCGCAGCGGCGCTGGCCGCCGCGGGACTGGACCGGGTCAACGTCAGCCTGGACAGCATCCGGGCCGAGACCTTCGCCGCGATCACCCGGCGGGACCGGTTGTCCGACGTGCTGGCCGGACTGGAGGCGGCGCGAGACGCGGGCCTGGGTCCGGTGAAGGTGAACGCGGTGCTCCTGCGCGGTCACAACGACGACCAGGCCGCCGAACTGTTGCGGTGGGCGCTGGCCGAGGGCTTCCAGCTCCGCTTCATCGAGCAGATGCCGCTGGACGCCCAGCACGGGTGGCGCCGCGACACGATGGTGACCGCGGAGGAGACCCTCGCCCTGCTGGAGCGTGAGTTCTCGCTGGAGCCTGCCGAGGAGCCCCGCGGCAGCGCCCCGGCCGAGCTCTTCAGCGTGGACGGGGGTCCAGCCACCGTGGGCATCATCGCCTCGGTGACCCGACCGTTCTGCGGGGACTGCGACCGGGTTCGGCTGACCGCCGACGGCCAGGTCCGCAACTGCCTCTTCGCCCGCGAGGAGTCGGACCTGCGGGGTGCACTCAGGGCCGGCGCCACCGATGCGGAGATCGCAGACCGGTGGGTGACCGCGATGGCCGGCAAGAGGGCCGGACACGGGATCGACGACGTGTCGTTCCTGCAACCGACCCGGCCGATGTCGGCCATCGGTGGCTAGCGCGCCACGGTCTCCTTGAGGAAACCGCGCGCGCCCAGGAACTGCGACAGCGAGTCTCGGTGCTCGGGGCAGGCCAGCCACACCTTGCGTCGTTCCGGCGTGTGCAGTTTCGGGTTGTTCCAGCGCAGTTCCCAGACAGCGGGCGCCCGACAGTCCTTGGCCGAGCAGATCGGGGAGTCGTCCACGTCTCGCCTTCCGTGAGGTTCGCCGGGGGCCACGTGAGCAGGAGGCGAAAAGTGTGGTGCCGGACAGCCACGGGGGAAGCTGTCCGGCACCACGGTTGTGTGAACTCAGACGGGGGAGGCTGAGCCCACAACAACGATTCTTGCACGCCGATGAGGGAACTCAAGGCGATCGGACGGCAGGTTTCCGACATTTGGACACGCGATCGTGTCAGTTGCCGATCTGGCGGTGGTCCGGAGTCACCGGGGGCAAGGTGCCCTCGCGTGGCCGACGATCGGTGGCGTTGGCCATCACCACTGCGACGTAGGGCAGGAAGACCGCGCCGGCGAAGAGGAACCAGCGGAGTACGCCGGGCCCCACCCACACCGCGCCGATCACGCAGGCGGTGCGAATCGCCATCGAGATCAGGTAGCGGCGCTGGCGACCGGCGATCTCCTCGGCACGACTCGGCGCGGCGGTGGTGATCCGGACGACGTCATCCCCCGACCCGGAGGCGGAGCCCCGGGAGCCCGCGGAGTCGCGCCGTTCACCCATGCCGCCATCGTACGCCGGTAGGCTCAGGCGTCGCCCCGCCCCAGAACCCGGAGGAACTCATGTCCAACCGCACCTACCGCGTCACCGAGATCGTCGGCACCTCACCCGAGGGCATCGACCAGGCCATCCGCAACGGCGTGGAGCGTGCCTCCCGGACGCTGCGACACGTGGACTGGTTCGAGGTGACCCAGGTCCGGGGACAGGTCAAGGACAACCAGGTCGAGCACTTCCAGGTGGGCCTCAAGCTCGGCTTCCGTCTCGAGGACGACTGAGCTTCCCACCAACTGGACGGTAACCGCGCGGTTTCGGCGTACCAGGCGGTAAGCACTAGCGTCGCTGACGTGAGCAGATCCGTACTCGTCAGCGGCGGCAACCGCGGTATTGGCCGCGCCATCGTCGAAGCGTTCCTCGCCCAGGGCGACCGAGTCGCCGCCACCACCCGCAGCGGCGGGGCTCCCGAGGGCGCCCTGGACGTGCGCTGCGACCTCACCGACCCCGAGGCCGTCCGCGCCGCGATCGCCGAGGCCGAAGAGGCTCACGGCCCTATCGAGGTGCTGGTGGCCAACGCCGGGATGACCGCAGACACCCTGTTGCTGCGGATGTCCGAGGAGGACTGGAGCTCGGTGATCGACACCAACCTGACCGGCACCTGGCGGCTGGTCAAGGGCGTCTCCCGAGGGATGCTGCGGCAGCGTAAGGGACGGATCGTCCTGGTCTCGTCGGTGGTGGCGATGCTCGGCTCGGCCGGGCAGACCAACTACGCCGCCTCCAAGGCCGGCCTGATCGGCCTGGCGCGGTCGGTGGCCCGCGAGCTCGGCAGTCGTGGGATCACCGCGAACGTGGTGGCCCCGGGGTTCGTCGAGACGGATATGACCGCCGATCTGCCCGAGGAGGTCAAGGCGGAGATCAAGCGGATCCCGCTGGCCCGTTGGGCGCAGCCGGAGGAGATCGCCGGTGTGGTGACGTGGCTGGCTTCGGAACAGGCAGGGTATGTGACCGGGGCAGTCGTCCCGGTCGACGGCGGACTGGGAATGGGGCACTGAGATGGGCATCCTCGACGGCAAGCGGATCCTGGTCACCGGCGTGACCATGGACAGCTCGATCGGCTTCGCGGTGGCCCGCGTCGCCCAACAGCACGGCGCGACGGTGGTGGTCTCCAACTTCGGCCGAGCGCTGGGCATCACCCGCCGGATCGTCAACCGGCTCCCGGAGCCATGTCCGGTCATCGAGCTCGACGTCACCGACGCCGATCACCTGGCCGGCCTGCCGGCAGCGTTGGGTGAGCACCTCGACGGCCTCGACGGCGTGGTCCACTCGATCGCGTACGGCAACCCCGAGACGCTGCTGGGCCAGGACTTCCTCACCGGCCCCTGGGAGGACGTGGCCCAGGCGGTCCAGGTGTCGGCGTACTCACTGGCCTCGCTGGCCAAGGCGTGCCGACCGATGATGTCGGGTGGCGGCTCGATCGTGGGCCTCACCTTCGACGCGACCGTCGCCTGGCCCGCCTATGACTGGATGGGCGTGGCGAAGGCGGGCTTGGAGTCGGTCTCCCGCTACACCGCGCGTGATCTCGGGCCCGACGGCATCCGGGTCAACCTGGTCAGTGCCGGTCCGCTGAAGACCCTGGCCGCCAAAGCGATCCCGGGGTTCGAGCAGCTCGAGTCGGCGTGGGGCGAACGCGCCCCTCTGGGATGGGACGAGACCGACCAGGAGCCCACCGCCCGAGCGGTGGTCGCGCTGCTGTCGGACCTCTTCCCGGCCACCACCGGCGAGATCGTGCACGTCGACGGCGGCTTCCACGCGATGGGTCTGTGACGGAAGCCCCGCCGGGGTGTCACACTTGCCGGGTGCCTCGTCTCGTCGTCATGCGCCACGCCAAGGCCGAGCCGTGGGCGGCCTCCGACCACGCCCGCCGTCTGACGGCACGGGGGACCGCCGACGCGGAGGCGGCTGGGCGCTGGCTCGCAGATTTCGGTTTCACCCCTGAGGTCGCGTTGGTGTCCGGGGCGGCACGGACCCGTGACACCTGGTCGGCGGCCGCCGAGGCCGCCGGATGGGACCTTCCGGGGACCTTCGACGAGGGTCTCTACAGCGCGGACCCGGACACGGTGCTCGACCTGATCCGGGCTCTCGACGAGCACGCGTCCACGGCGATGCTGATCGGCCACAACCCGACGATGGCGGCTCTTGCGCAACTGCTCGACGACGGCACCGGGGAGCGGCCGGCCACCGAGTTGCTGCTGCGCGGCTTCCCGACTGCCGCGCTGGCCGTCTTCGAACTCCCCGACAGTTGGCAGGACGTCGCCTACGGGGAGTGCCTGCTGCGTGCCGCGCACGTCGGGCGCGGCTGAGCGGACTGGACCGCACCCGCTCCGGGCACCGGCCGGGAGCGCACGAACCCGGTCACTCGATCGGCGGAGCCGGGGTGATGATCCCCACCTCGGCGTCGGCCGCCTCGACCTCCTCGCGGGTGATGCCGAGCAGGTAGACGATGGTGTCGAGGTAGGGCACGTTGACAGCGGTGTCCGCCGCCTCACGCACCACCGGCTTGGCGTTGTAGGCGATGCCCAGCCCGGCGGCGTCGAGCATGTCCAGGTCGTTGGCGCCATCGCCGATCGCGATGGTGGCCGCCTCTGAGACACCGACCTCGGCGGCGAAGTGGCGCAGCGCGGTCGCCTTGCCGGCCCGGTCGACCACATCGCCGACGATCTGGCCGGTCAGTTTGCCGTCCACCACCTCGAGCTCGTTGGCGCGGGCGTAGTGGACCCCCAGGTCGGCGGCCAGCCGGTCGGTGATCTGGGAGAAGCCTCCGGAGACGATCGCGAACCGGTAGCCGAGGCGCTTCAGGGTGCGGATCATCGTCCGGGCGCCCGGGGTGATCACGATCTCGTCGTACACCAGGTCCAGGGCGGTCGCGTCCAGCCCCTTGAGCAGTTCGACCCGGGCACGCAGGGACTCGCCGAAGTCCAGCTCGCCGCGCATCGCCCGTTCGGTGATCTCGGCGACCTGGGGCTCGCACCCGGCGTGGGCGGCGAGCATCTCGATGACCTCACCCTGGATCAGGGTCGAGTCGACGTCCATCACGATCAGGCGCATCCCGCGGCGCAGCAGCGAGGCGGACTGCACGGCGACGTCCACCCCCTGACGCGCAGCCTCGGCGGCCAGCGCGATCCGCAGCCGGTGCGGGTCGGCGCCGGAGACGTGCAGGTCGATCGCGGTGACCGGATAGCGCGCCATCCGCTCGATCCGGTCGATGTTGCCCCCCAGGTCGGCGATTCGCCCGGCCATCGCCGCCATCTGCGAGGCCTTCAGCGGAGTGCCGATCACGGTGACGTGACTGCGGCCCCGGGGGCGCTGCCGGTTGTCCCCGCGACCGCGGACCAGTTCCAGATGCATCTCCAGATCGGCCGCGGCCTGCTCCAGCGCGGCGGTGATCCGGCGCAGGTCCCGGGGCTCGCTGACCAGCACGCCCAGGACCAGTCGGCGACGCAGCACGATCTGCTCCAGGTCGATCACCTCGACGCCGGCTCGGCCCAGGATCTCCAGGATCCGGGAGGTCACTCCCGGCCGATCCTTGCCGGTGACGGTGATCAGGCAGGTGGGCTCCTCGACGGAACCAGGGCTCTTCGCATTCATGTCCCGCTGAGGCTATCGCGATTCGGTGCGGAGGCCGCCGCGTGCCCTAGTAGGGTCGGCGCCATGACCGCCGTGCTCCAGTTCGCCGACGTGACCGTACGCCGTGGACAGGCCACCTTGCTGGACAGCGTCAACTGGACGGTCAACTCGGACGAGCGCTGGGTGGTGCTGGGCCCCAACGGGGCCGGCAAGACCACCCTGATGCAGGTGGCTGCGTCTCAGGTGCACCCCACCGCCGGCGTCGCCGGGATCCTCGACGAGGTGCTGGGGGCCGTCGATGTCTTCGACCTGCGGCCACGGATCGGGCTCACCTCGGCCGCGATCGCCGAGCGGATCCCACGCGCCGAACTGGTCCGTGATGTGGTCGTCTCCGCCTCCTACGGCGTACTGGGACGGTGGCGTGAGGAGTACGACGGTTTCGATCACGACCGGGCCGCCGCGCTGATGACCGAGGTGGGTGTGGAGGCCCTCGCCGACCGCACCTTCGGCACCCTGAGCGAGGGCGAGCGCAAGCGGGTGCAGGTGGCCAGGGCGTTGATGACGGACCCGGAGTTGCTGCTGCTCGACGAGCCCGCGGCCGGGCTCGACCTGGGCGGCCGGGAGGACCTGGTCTCGACCCTGTCGGTGTTGGCGCAGGCACCTGAGGCGCCGGCGATGGTGTTGGTGTCCCATCATGTGGAGGAGATCCCGCCAGGATTCACGCACGCGTTGCTGCTGCGGGCCGGCAAGGTGGTGGCAGCAGGCCCGTTGTCGGCGGTGCTGACCGAGGCCAACCTGGCGCAGACCTTCGGGATGCCCATGGTGCTCGACCACGTGGACGGCCGTTGGTCCGCGCGGAAGCGGACCGGTCGACACAGCGGCTGAGTGGGGCCATCTCCGCTAGGGTCGGGGCATGGATTGGTTGCAGGATCACGCGTGGCAGATCTGGCTGGGGGCCGCCATCACCCTCGGTGTCCTGGAGATGCTCAGCCTCGACCTGGTGCTGTTGATGTTCGCTGCCGGTGCCACGGTGGGGATGGTCGCTGCGATGGTGGGGCTGCCGGTCTGGGCCCAGGTGATCGCCGCGGGGCTGTCCTCGGCGGCGATGCTCTACCTGGTCCGACCGTCGGTGGTGCGCCGGCTCCATGGTGGGCCGGAGTTGCGGTTGGGGGCGGCCAAGCTGGTGGGGATGCAGGGCACCGTGACCACACCGATCAGCGCTCTCGCCCCGGGCCGGATCAAGGTGGACGGCGAGGACTGGACGGCGCTGCCACTGGACGAGACGCTGCGCATCGCCGAGGGTGAGACCGTCGACGTGATTCGGATCGACGGCGCCACCGCGTATGTGCACCCGGTGCCGAGACTGGACTGAAGGACACTGCTGTCCCGACCGGGGCGGCAGCCGCACGCGGTGGCCGGGCATGGCTGGACACCGCAGAAGGAGAACACGGAGGATTCCATGGCGTTCGTGCTGACGACGCTGCTCATCCTGTTCCTGCTGTTCATGGTCGTGGCTGTGTCCAAGACCGTGAAGATCGTTCCGCAGGCCCGGGCCGGCATCGTCGAACGTTTCGGGAAGTACAAGGGCACCCTGACTCCCGGACTCAACTTCATCTTCCCGTTCGTGGACAAGGTGCGCTATCTGATCGACATGCGCGAGCAGGTCGTCTCGTTCCCGCCGTCACAGGTGATCACCGAGGACAACCTGAACCTGTCCATCGACTCGGTCATCTACTTCCAGGTCAACGACCCGGTGGCGGCCACCTACGAGATCGCTAACTACATCCAGGGTGTCGAGCAACTGACCCTGACCACGCTGCGCAACATCGTCGGTGGCATGGACCTGGAGCAGACGCTGACCTCGCGTGAAGAGATCAACACCAGCCTCTCGATGGTTCTCGACGAGGCGACCAGTCGGTGGGGGATCAAGGTCAAGCGTGTCGAGATCAAGGGCATCGACCCGCCCCCGTCGATCCAGGACTCGATGGAGAAGCAGATGCGCGCCGACCGTGACAAGCGTGCGGCCATCCTGCAGGCCGAGGGCCAGCGGCAGGCGGCGATCCTCACCGCCGAGGGCAACAAGCAGTCGGCGATCCTGAACGCCGAGGGTGACCGGGAGTCGCAGATCCTGCGTGCCCAGGCCGACCGCGAGGCGGCCATTCTGCGGGCCCAGGGTGAGGGGCAGGCGATCCAGACCGTCTTCCAGGCCATCCACGACGGCCGTCCCGACCAGTCGCTGCTGGCCTACCAGTACCTGCAGATGATGCCGAAGATCGCCGAGGGCGACGCCAACAAGGTGTGGATCGTGCCGAGCGAGATCGGCAAGGCCCTCGAAGGTCTGGGCTCGACGATGAACAGCCTGCAAGGCATCCCCGACAACGTCGAGGGTCCCCGGGTGCGGGTCTCCACCGAGGCTCAGGACGTGCTCGGTGTGGACACGGCCTCGGAGACGCTGTCCAGTGCGCACGAGGACGTCCAGCGGGCCATTGCTGAGGCCGAGCGGGCCGCGAATCCCGGCAAGAAGGACGTCGGCAAGGGCGGCTCACAGGATTGAGTCCGACCGAGGCGGTCATCATCGCCCTGGCGGGGGTGGCCGCAGGCACCATCAACACCGTGGTGGGGTCGGGGACGTTGATCACGTTCCCGACCCTGCTCGCGTTCGGCATCCCGCCGGTGACCGCGAACGTCTCCAACACCATCGGACTGGTGCCCGGCTCTGTCGCCGGTGCGTGGGGCTACCGCCGGGAGATGGCCGGGCAACGGGCCCGACTGGTCCGGTTCTCGATCGCCTTCGTGCTCGGCGGCAGCCTCGGCGCGGCCCTGCTGCTGGTGCTGCCGCCGAGTGTCTTCGCCGCGGTGGTGCCAGCACTGATCGCGTTGGCATTGGTGCTGGTGATCTTCCAGCCCAGACTGTCGGCGTGGGTCGCGCGGCGACATGAACACCTCGGCGGTCTGCCGGAGCACGGAGCCTGGTGGGTGTGGCCGTCGATGTTCGGCTGCGCTGTCTACGGGGGCTACTTCGGTGCCGCGCAGGGGATCCTGCAGATGGCGATCATGGGTGCCGGAGTGCCGGACGACCTGCAACGTCTGAACGCGATCAAGAACGTGCTCGCTGCCTTGGTGAACGCCATCTCGGGGGCCATCTTCATCGTGGTCGCCGTCGTGGATTGGCGGATCGTGGCGTTGATCGCCAGCGGCTCGGTGATCGGTGGCCTGCTGGGGGCTTCGGTGGGGCGCCGACTGCCTCCGAAGGTGCTGCGTGCGGTGATCGTGGTCGTCGGCGTGGCGGCGCTGGCCAGCTTCGTGAAGGGCTGAGTGCCGGCCCCAGGCGGGGGTGGGGCTCAGGCCGGTTCGTCGAGCGTCTCTGCCGGCGTGCGGCCGAGGGTGGCTACGCCGACGGCACCGCAGACGATGGCCGCCACAGCGGGAACCGCGAGCAGGACGCCGGTGCTGGGCTTCAGTTCGCCTGCCTGGGCCGAGTCGAGCGCAGCCAGGGCGTCGCCCGCGTCGACCGCGATCCCAGCTGCGACCAGGCCGCGCTGGGCGTTCCCGCTGCTGACCAGGGTGGCCACACCGAGGAGGATCTCGCGGGAGCCGAAGAGCCGGGTCATGTAGCTCAACTGTGGGTTCGCCGTCGGGTCGAGTTGGAAGAGTCTGGCGCCGGTCCGTGGTGCGGTGACCGCCATCGTGCCGATGGCGACGCGGCCGAGGGCCAGGCCGATTGCGGGGTTCCTGAGGCGGGAGAGGATCACACCTCGCAGCCTAGCCCTCCGGGTC
Source organism: Nocardioides limicola (assembly GCF_016827675.1). GTDB lineage: Bacteria > Actinomycetota > Actinomycetes > Propionibacteriales > Nocardioidaceae > Nocardioides > Nocardioides limicola. Next base: position 91,898 of record NZ_JAERJA010000008.1, read on the forward strand.
GACGTTGGGGAGGGCTCGGCTCAGGCAGGCTTGTCGACGAAGGCCGAGTGCCACCGTTCGAGGACGTCGTAGCCGCGCTCCCGGGCGCCGGCCCGGGACAGGAACACATCGTGCAGGGCGCCCTCGACAGCCGTGTAGGTGACCTGCGTGCCGATGGAGGTGGCCCAGCGGCGGATCTGTGGCACCTCGAGGACGATGTCGTGGCTGAACACGTCCTCGCCCATCGCGGCCGGCATCGTCGACGCGCCACTGGACAGGACCAGCACCGGCGCCGGCACAGCGAGCCCGGCGTGGAGTTCGGCGTGGCCACGGCGGATCGCATGGAGCCAGGCGGCCCGGGCCGGGAAGGACCCGATCGGTCGCCAGTCGAGATTGAACTCCCACTCGCCGTGATGGTCGCGGTGCAGGCTCTGCCCGTAGAAGCCACTGACCTGGCGGGGGATCTCTCGGCGTGGCTGTGACCGGGCCAGCCTCGCCAGCGCCGCATCGGCAGCGGGGGTACGCATCCACGCCTTGCCCTGCAGATCCAGCCAGGGGGAGTTGAGCACCATGCCCGCCAACTCATCCGGCTGTCGATGGTGGGCCCACAACGGGAGGGTGAGGCCCCCGGTGGAGTGCGCGGAGGCGATCACCCGGTCGTGCCCGTCCCGGCGCACGATCCGGTCCCAGGCCAGATCCAGTTCGGCGAAGTAGTCGTGGAGATCGGTGATGTACATCGGCGTCTGGTGTGGGCGCAGCGACCGGCCGTACTTGCGCAGGTCCACGGCGTAGAAGTCGTACCCGCGAGCAAGCCACCACTCGGCGTACTGGGTCTGGAAGAAGTAGTCGGAGAAGCCGTGCAGGTGCAGGACAGCGCGTCCGGTGGACTCTTCGGCGCGCCGGCTGACCAGCGTGGTGACCACAGCGCCCTCCTCGTCGGGGGGCAGTCCGATGGTCTCCGCCTGCCACGGCTCACCCAACACGTCTGTCTCGATCATGGAGGCATCCTGCCAAACTGGTCGGCCTCGCGCAGCGGCGGGAATGGAAAGGCGCGACCACCAGTTAGAGTAGTTGAATTGTTAATCAAGTCGCAGAGCGACCACGAGGTCAGGAGTCGAGATGGGCATGCAGTTCGGGATCTTCACCGTCGGGGACGTCACCACCGACCCCACCACCGTCCGGACGCCCACCGAGCACGAGCGGATCAAGGCGACGGTGGCGATCGCCAAGAAGGCCGAGGAGGTCGGCCTGGACGTCTTCGCCACCGGCGAACACCACAACCCGCCGTTCATCGCCTCGGCGCCCACCACCACGCTGGCCTACATCGGCGCCCAGACCGAGAAGATCATCCTGTCCACCGCGACCACCCTGATCACCACCACGGACCCGGTGCTGATCGCGGAGAACTACGCGAAGCTCCAGCACCTGACCGACGGACGGGTCGACCTGATGATGGGCCGTGGCAACACCGGACCGGTCTACCCGTGGTTCGGCAAGGACATCCGCGACGGCATCGAGTTGGCGATCGAGAACTACTCGCTGCTGCACAAGCTGTGGCGTGAGGACGTGGTGAACTGGCAGGGCAAGCACCGCACTCCGCTGCAAGGCTTCACCAGCACGCCCCGGCCGCTGGACGGCGTACCGCCGTTCGTCTGGCACGGCTCCATCCGGTCGCCCGAGATCGCCGAGCAGGCCGCCTACTACGGCGACGGCTTCTTCCACAACCACATCTTCTGGCCGGCCTCGCACACGGCGCAGATGGTGGAGCTCTATCGGCGCCGGTTCGAGCACTACGGGCACGGTCAGGCGCACGAGGCGATCGTCGGCCTGGGCGGGCAGGTGTTCATGCGCCGCAACAGCCAGGACGCGATCAACGAGTTCCGGCCGTACTTCGACAAGGCCCCCGTCTACGGACACGGGCCGAGCCTGGAGGACTTCATGGAGCAGACGCCGCTCACCGTCGGCTCCCCGCAGCAGGTCATCGAGCGCACGCTGGGGTTCCGCGAGTACGCCGGCGACTACCAGCGGCAGCTGTTCCTGATGGACCACGCCGGGCTGCCGTTGAAGGTCGTGCTGGAGCAACTGGACCTGCTCGGCGAGGTGGTCGAGGTGCTGCGCAAGGAGTTCGCCGCGGTACGCAAGCCGGGTGTGCCCGACGCGCCCACCCACGCGACCAGGGTCGCCGCCGCGGGCGGCCCGGCCGACTCCAGTGTCTATGCAGCTGCCGACGACGTCACCGGCCACTGACGAAGTGGGGTTCGTGGCCGCGCGAGGTGGGGTTCGTGGCCGCGCGAGGTGGGGTTTGTGGCCGCACGAAGCGGCTGTTCGTGGCGAATGAATGAGGAGGCAAAGAGATGAACAGGATCGTCGTGGTCTCGGCGGGGCTCAGCGTCCCGTCGTCGACCAGATTGCTGGCGGATCGCTTGGCTGCTGCCACCACCGAGGCGCTCGCTGAGGCGGAGGTGGTCCACGTGGAGTTGCGTGCCTTGGCGCACCCGCTCGCCGACCACCTCCTCACCGGCTTCCCCCACGGCGAGCTTGCGGCCGCGATCGAGGCCGTCACCAGCGCCGACGGGTTGATCGTGGTGTCGCCGGTCTTCTCGGCGTCGTACTCGGGGCTCTTCAAGTCCTTCTTCGACGTGCTGGAGCCCGGTGCTCTCGACGGTACGCCGGTGCTGATCGCGGCAACCGGGGGCACGAGTCGGCACTCGCTGGTGCTCGACCATGCGCTGCGGCCGCTGTTCAGCTACCTGCACGCGGTCGTGGCCCCCACCGGCGTCTACGCCGCCACCGACGACTTCGGCACCGCCGGTCTCGATGGTCGGATCCAGCGGGCGGCCGGTGAGTTCGCGGCGCTGGTCGGCAAGCCCGCCGACCGGGGTGTCGCAACCGACGACGTCATGCAGGTACGACGCAGCACGGCGGAGGAGTTCGCCGACCCTACGCCGTTCGAGGAGCTGCTCCGCAACGCCAGCAGGTGAGTGGATCGCGACGGGTCCACGATTTGTCTGCAATGTTTCTGGAAATGTTGCAGTTTGCTGGGTAGGCTGACGTTGTTCAACCAGCCCAATGAGGAGATCCCCATGCGTCGTACCGTGTTCGATGAGGACCACGAGTCCTTCCGCAAGTCCCTGCGCGCCTTCATCGAGGCCGAGGTGGTGCCGCACTACGACGAGTGGTTCGCCGCTGGACTGGTGCCGCGCGACCTCTACCCCAAGCTCGGCGAACTCGGCATCTTCGGCATCAACGTGCCCGAGGAGTACGGCGGCGCCGGACTGGACACGCACAAGTTCGAAGCCATCCAGTACGACGAGACGACCCGTGTGGGCGTCACGCTGGGCGGTTCCGGGGTGCACGTTCTCCTCGCGCTGCCCTACATCAAGATGCTGGCCACCGACGAGCAGAAGCAGCGCTACCTGCCCAAGTTCGTCACCGGTGAGGAGATGTGGGCGCTGGCGATGACCGAGCCCGGCACCGGCTCGGACCTGGCCGGCATGAAGAGCACTGCGAAGCTCTCCGCCGACGGGTCGCACTACGTCCTCAATGGCGCCAAGACGTTCATCACCGGCGGTGTGCACGCCGACCGCGTCATCGTCTGCGCCCGCACCCAGCCGCCGACGGAGACGGACCGCCGCCACGGCATCTCGCTGTTCGCCGTCGACACCACCTCCGAGGGCTACAGCGTGGGACGCAAGCTCGACAAGCTCGGGCTGCGTACCTCCGACACCGCCGAGCTCGCGTTCGTGGACGTGAAGGTCCCGGTCGAGGATCTGCTGGGCGAGGAGAACAAGGGCTTCTCCTACCTGGGCAGCAACCTGCCGTCCGAGCGGTGGGGGATCGCCTACGGCGCCTATGCCCAGGCCAAGGCAGCGGTCGCCTTCGCGAAGCAGTACGTGCAGGAGCGCACGGTGTTCGGTCAGACAGTGGCCTCGTTCCAGAACACCAAGTTCGAGCTTGCAGCCTGCCAGGCCGAAGTGGACGCCGCAGAGGCCGTCGCCGACCGGGCACTGGAAGCCCTCGACGCCGGTGAACTGAGCGCCGCCGAAGCTGCCTCAGCGAAACTCTTCTGTACCGAGGTGGCACACCGGGTGATCGACCGCTGCCTGCAGTTGCACGGTGGCTACGGATACATGAACGAGTACCCCATCGCCCGCCTGTACGCCGACAACCGGGTCAACCGGATCTACGGCGGCACCTCTGAGGTGATGAAGATGATCATCGCCAAGAACATGGGGCTCTGACCCCACGCGGGTGACGAGGATCCACGCCACCGGGGCGAGGGCGCGGAGTTCCCGCGCCCTCGCCCCGGCTGCTAGTGGCGGTAGGTGCCGTGGATGATCGCTCGGCCCAGCGTCTTGAACGCCAGGTTGAACGACACCACAGCTGCCGAGGTGTCCGGATCGACGCCGAGGGACTCCTCACCCACCGCGTGCACCACGAAGAAGTAGCGGTGCACCTGGTCGCCGGCCGGGGGAGCCGCCCCCATGAAAGCCCTGGGACCGCCGTCGTTGCGGCACATGAACGCCGACCCCGGCAGTTCGGAGCCCTCGGAGCCGGCCCCCGTCGGCAGCGAGGTCACCTCCGCCGGGAGATCCACCAGCACCCAGTGCCAGAACCCGGATGGGGTAGGAGCGTCAGGGTCGAAACAGGTGACGACGTAGGACCTGGTGCCGTCCGGCGCTCCGGACCACGACAGGTGCGGAGAGGTGTTCCCCAGCGCAGCCACCTGGTGCTCGCTCAGTGGGGCCCCGTCCGTCACGTCGGTGCTCGTCACCGTGAACGAGGCCGTGGCCGGAAGCAGGTCGTAGGGGTTCGGGGCAACGGGTCGATCGAGCAGGCTCATGCGTGCCGAGACTAGTCCGAGGAGTGGGCCGGGACCAGCCCGGTCGAGCACTTCGGCAGATGTCGGCCAGAATGGTCCGGTGACCTCTCCCGCCGAACTCATCCATGCCACCATCGCCGCGATCCGTCCCCTCGACGGGCCCGCCATGGAGCAGGCTTCCCAGCGCCAGGCACAGCTCACCAAGCCGCCCGGCTCGCTGGGAGTGCTGGAGCAGGTCGCGATCGACCTGGCCGGGATCACCGGCACCTGCCCCCCAGCGGCACCGCAGCGCCCCGCCGTCGCCGTCTTCGCCGGGGACCACGGCGTACTCGAGCGGGGCGTGAGCCCGTGGCCGCAGGAGGTGACGGTCGCGATGGTGGAGAACTTCCGGGCCGGCGGTGCTGCCGTCAACGTGCTCGCGCGCGCCTGCGGCGCCGAGGTGTACGTCGTGGACGTCGGGGTGGCGACCCCCGTCGTCGGCGATGAGCGGGTGCTGGTGCGCAACGTGCGTCGTGGCACCGCAGACCTCGGCTCGGGTCCGGCCATGAGTCGTGCCGAGGCCGAGGAGGCGATCGCGGTCGGGATCGGCGTCGCGCGCGAGTTGGTCGCGGCCGGTCACGATCTGCTGTTGACAGGTGACATGGGCATCGGTAACACCACCCCGTCGGCCTGCCTGGTCGCCGCCTTCACCGGCGCCAGTGCCGCGGAGGTGACCGGTCGGGGGACCGGGATCGACGACGAGACCTTGATCCTCAAGACCGAGATCGTCCGATGCGCCGTGGACCGGTTGGCTGAAGGGGCCGACCCGATCGACGTACTCGCTCAGGTGGGTGGCCTCGAGCACGCCGGCCTGGTCGGCTATCTGCTCGGTGCCGCATCGGCCGGGGTGCCGGTGCTGCTCGACGGGGTCATCGCGGGGTCGGCGGCGTTGGTCGCGCAGGCACTCGCACCGGACGCCATCAGCCGCAGCTTCGCAGGCCATCGCAGTGTCGAGCCCGGGCACGCCGTCGCCCTGGGACAGTTGGGCCTGACCCCCCTCGTCGACCTCGACCTGCGCCTGGGTGAAGGGTCGGGAGCCGCGCTGGCGGTGCCGATCCTGCGGGCCGCGGCGCTCATCCTGGACGAGATGGCCACCTTCGACTCCGCGGGTGTGACCCGCAAGGAGGATTGATGCCCGATCATCCGCCGTACCCCGTCGGACTTCGCTTGGCGGGCCGGCGCGTGGTGGTGGTCGGCGGCGGGCATGTGGCCCAGCGTCGCGTCCCGGCCCTGATCGCTGCCGGTGCCGACGTGCTCGTGGTCGCCCCGGAGGTCACGATGGCTCTGGAGGGCATGACCGCGGAGATCACCTGGGTACGCCGGAAGTTCGCCGCCGAGGACCTCGACGGGGCCTGGTACGCGATCGCAGCCACCGACGACGCCGAGGTCAATGCCTCGGTGGTCGCTGCCGCCGACGAGCGACGGATCTTCTGCGTCCGCAGCGACGATGCCCGGGAAGCCAGCGCGTGGACGCCGGCGTCGGGACGCCACGCCGGCGTCACTGTGGCTGTCCTGGGCAACCGGGAACCGCGCAAGTCCGCGGCGCTGCGCGACGCGATCCTGCGAGCCCTCGCCGACGGGGTGATCGACGCCACGGACACGCACGATGTCGGCCCCGGGGTGGTCCTGGTCGGCGGCGGCCCGGGCGACCCGGAGCTGGTCACGGTCGCGGCCAGGCACGCCCTGGCGGCGGCCGACGTGGTGGTGGCCGACCGGCTGGCGCCGCGGGAGCTGCTGGCCGAGCTCAGTCCGGACACCGAGCTCATCGACGTGGCGAAACTGCCGCGCGGCCGGTTCGCCTCTCAGGAGTACATCAACGAGGTGATCATCGAGCGAGCCAAGGCCGGCAAGCGAGTCGTCCGGTTCAAGGGGGGTGACAACTTCGTCTTCGGGCGTGGCTTCGAAGAGGTGCTGGCCTGTCGGGCAGCGGGGGTCCCGGTGAGCGTCGTACCCGGCCTCTCGTCGTCGATCTCGGTGCCGGCACGGGCCGGTATACCGGTCACTCATCGGGGCGTCGCGCACGAGTTCACCGTGATCTCCGGCCACATTCCGCCCGACCATGCCGACTCCCTGGTCGACTGGGAGGCACTCGCCCGGCTCCGGGGAACCCTCGTGTTGCTGATGGCGGTGGCGAACGCGTCGGCGATCGCCGACGCGCTGATCGCCGGCGGACGAGAGGCTGCGACGCCGGTGGCGGTCGTGGTGGACGGGACGATGCCCGAGCAGCGGACGGTGTTGTCGACGCTGGGGGAGTTGGCGGTCGACATCGAGACCGTACGGCCGCCAGCGATCATCGTGATCGGTGAGGTGGTCGCGGTGGCTCACCCCGAGCGATATCCCCGTGGCTGACCTGATCCACATCGACTCTGCGGCCGACGATCGGCTCGCGGACTACCGGGATCTGCGGGACGTCCAACTCCGCAAGCATCTCGAGTCCGAGCACGGGTTGTTCGTGGCGGAGGGTGAGAAGGTGGTCCGTCGGGCGGTGGAGGCCGGCTACCGGCCACGGTCCTTCCTGATGGCCGAGCGCTGGCTGGACGGTCTGGGCGATGTCCTCGCGTCCTCTGAGGCGCCCTGCTACGTCACCAGCGAGGCGCTCGCCGAGCAGGTCACCGGATTCCATGTGCACCGCGGCGCGCTCGCTTCGCTCGAGCGGCGCCCGTTGCCGTCGGTCGACGAGGTGCTGGCCGGCGCCCGGTCGGTTCTGGTGTTGGAGGACCTGGTCGACCACACCAACGTGGGGGCGGTGTTCCGCAGCGGTGCGGCGCTCGGCTTCGATGCGGTGCTGCTGGCGCCTCGCTGCGCGGATCCGCTCTATCGCCGGTCGATCAAGGTCGGCATGGGTGCGGTCTTCTCGTTGCCGTGGACTCGGGTCCCGGACTGGTCCGAGGCGCTGCCGATGCTGTCGGAGCGTGGCTTCACCACGGTGGCGCTCACCCTGTCCGCCGACTCGGTGCCGATCACCGAGGCAGTGGCGGGGGTGGATCGGCTGGCTCTGGTGCTCGGCTCGGAGGGGCACGGGCTCTCCACCCGCTGGGAGCAGGCCGCTGATCGGCGTGCGGTGATCCCGATGTCGGCCGGGATCGATTCGCTCAACGTCGCCGCGGCGAGCGCGGTGGCCTGCTACGTCGCCTCCTCCCGCTGACCCGCGTCGAGTTGGGTCTTGTCCGCACCGAGTTGGGCGTTGTCCGCGCCGAGTTGGGCCGTCACCAGCGCCTTGTTGAGTACGCCGTAGCCAGCGCGGCGCGCACCTCCGCGATCCACGTGTCGAGCGCTGCGCCAGTGAAGTCGCCCGCCCGGACGACGATCACAATCCAGCCGTTCCGTCGCAACCAGGCGCGGCGGCGCTCGTCGTGTGCCCGTTGTTCCGGGGATGAATGGGCCTCCTCACCGTCGTACTCAACGCAGACTCGGGCCTGCTGGTAGGCGAAGTCCAACCGGTAGACAGGTTCGCCGTCGATGTGTATCCAGACTTGTGGTTCCGGGGCTGGCAGTCCGGCGTCGATCAGCGCCAACAGTGTCCATGACTCGCGCGGCGACTCCACCAGGGGTTGCAGCAAGGGGATGAGTTCACGCAACTGGCGCACCCCGCGGCGGCCCTTGAAGCGTGGCAGCTCCCGGATGAGGTCGTCCCTGCTGAGTCCGTACGTCGACGCCAGCGCGTTCATGGCCGCGAAGGCCTCTCGTCGGCGCAGGTTGCATCCGAGATCCAGCGCCGTTCGAAGCGGGGTCGTGACCCTCACTCCGCCGCACTCGGTGATGTCGCGGGGGAGAAGATCCCGCGTCCGGCCGTCGACGCCTGGCCGGTCCGAAGGGTGCCCCTCGGGCGGAGCGGCGTACTCCAGGCGCGGGCTGCGCGCCAACTCTCCGATCGGGAACGTGTCCACACCGAGCATTGCTGCTGCGCTTCGGTCGATCAGGACGTGGTCCGCCGGTGTGGCACGTGCCAGGGCCTGGGCACGCGTGACCTCGGTCCAGGCGACCGACGAGGGGACGTAGATGCCGCGAAAGGGTCTCCTCAGCAGGCCGGAGCGGACCCAGCTCTCCAGTTGATGGGGCGTGCAGCCGAAGGCCACGGCCTCGCTGTGGCTGAAAGGGTGGTCGGGCAGTTCTGTGGTCTCCATGCCACGCATCGTGCGTGGCGGTGACCGTGTTCGGTGGTCCGCTGGTCAGGCTTGTGGAGAACTGGGCCTATCCACAGGCGGCAGCCTGGAAACGGCCCAAGTCGGCGCGGATACGGCCCAAGTCGGCGCGGATACGGCCCAAGTCGGGGTCAGGTGGGCCAGGTGAGGGGGTGCTCGTCGGCCAGCCTGTCGTGCTGCTTCTGGAGCCGCTTGCGGGCCTTGGTGGAGATCCGGTCGCCGAAGACGATGCCCAGGGTGTGATCGGTCTCGTGCTGGAGGCAGCGGGCCAACAGGCCGGATCCCTCGAAGGTCACCGGCTTCCCGTCCAGGTCGAAGCCATCCACCCGTGCCCAGTCCGGTCGGGGACACGGCTGGTAGCCGCCCGGGAAGCTCAGACAGCCCTCGTCGGCGTCGTCGAGCCGCCTCGCCGGCCCCTCGGGCAGGGTCAGCACCGGGTTGCACACCACGCCGACGGTGTGCTCCCCGGTGTCGTCGGGACAGTCGAAGACGAACATGGCGACGTCCTCGCCGATCTGGCAGGCAGCGAGCCCGACCCCTTCGGCGGCGTACATGGTGGCGACCATGTCGGCGGCCAGGCTCCGCAGCGATTCGTCGTACGCCGTCACCGGCTGCTGCGCCCGATGCATCACCGGCGTCCCCCAGCGGGTCACCGGCCGCACCGTGCCGCCCTCGGGCAGTGGGCCGTACGGGGCGTGCACGGCTGCGTCAGTCAGCGGAGCTCACCCCATCATGTCGGCGAACGAGACGCATTCGCCGGCGGGCTTCTCGACGGTGACCGGCTGGCCCCAGTCGAAGTACTTCGCGGTCATGGCGCCCATGGACCCCATGTCCATCTCCATCTGTCGGATCCGGCCGTCGCCGTCGAACCACATCTCGGCCGCCATCCGCGACGGCATCATCTGGGCGGTCCCAGGATCGAGGTCTTCCTCGGAGAGCTTGCTGGGGTCGATGACCATCGTGTAGTGGGCCATCTGCTCGCCGTCCAGGGTCACGGTGCCGTGGTGGCTGGCCTCGATGATGCCCTCGGTGTAGAGCTCCATCATGCCGGCCGGGTCGAGTGAGTCGGTCATGCCGTCGAGACCCATGTCGCCCAGGCTCTCGTCCTCGGGGTCGATCACGAAGCAGCCTTCCGCCATGGCCATGTACATCAGGCCATCGAGGAGGACGAACTCCATCTGCATCCCCATCGCCGACATCTCCAGGCGCATCTGCGGGTCTTCTCCGGTGAAGTCGACGACGCCTTCGGCGTCCACGGCCGCCATCCCGGTCATCGACATGCTCATCCGGGCCGAGCCCTCCATGGAGCCGGCGATCAGCCGGCCGAGGTCCTCGCCGCTGATGGCGTCACCCGGACCGGCGTCCGGCGCGTCGGGCTCGTCGACGGTCGGCTCGGCGGTCGGCGTCGAGGTGGCGGCGGTCTCATCGACCTCGTCGCCGTCTCCGCCACAGGCGGCCAGCGAGAGCGCCAGAGCGAGAGCCGCACCAGCGGCGGCGGTACGACGTGCCCTAGGGCGCAGGGAGCGATTCCGGATCATGGTGTGGCCTTCCCAGGGCGTGAGCCCGCCCCCGTGTGTGCGATGCGACGTATGGACAGCACGCTACCGCCCACCCCTGAGTTCTCCACATCAGCCTCATTCGTCCCATATGTCGTGAGTCACGTAGCGCTTTGTGTAACAGCGAGTTACATTTTGTCCATGTCCCTCACTGGATCCTTCAAGCCCGGCGGAAAGCACGGGCTCTCCTCCAAGGAAAGTCGTGACCCCATCGGCATCGCGGTCGCCGCGCTCAATCGGGTCGCGCAAAGCGACCTGATCGACCGACTGCGGTTGCGCAAGACCACCGAAGCCGTGGTCTACAACGCCACCAAGAGTGGTTTCAAGGCCGCCACCACGGCAAGTCGCACGTTCAGCAAGAAGGGCAAGAGGGGGCAGGCCGGCGTCCGCGTCAAGCCGGCCTCGAGTTCTGGGCTCTTCGACCTGAACCCCACCGAGGACGAGCAGATGCTGGTCCAGGTGGTCGGCGAGTTCGCCGAGGAGGCGGTCCGTCCGCTGGCATCGGAGGCCAACGAGGCCTGTGCGGCCCCCGACGACCTGCTGAAGGCGAGCCTGGAGATCGGACTGCCGATCCTGGGCGTTCCCGAGGATCTGGGTGGCATCTCCGAGGAGCGCTCAGCGATGGCTGGCACGCTGGTCGCCGAGGCGCTGGCGAAGGGTGACATGGGCCTGGCCGTCGCGCTGCTGGCTCCCGGTGCGGTGGCCACGGCGATCTCGCTGTGGGGCACCGACGAGCAGCAGCAGACCTACCTGCCCGAGTTCACCGGTGACAGCGTGCCGTCCGCGGCGCTGGCACTCAACGAGCCCTCCGTGCTCTTCAACGTGCTCACCCCGGCCACCAAGGCGACCCGCACCGAGGACGGGTTCGTCCTCAACGGCGTGAAGTCCCTGGTGCCTCGCGGCGGCGACGCCGAGCTCTTCGTGATCGGCGCCGAACTGGAGGGTCAGCCGGTGCTCTTCCTGGTCGAGTCCTCCGCCGCCGGCCTCAAGGTCGAAGGAGACCCGGCCATGGGCGTCCGGGCGGCTGGCCTGTCCAAGGTCTACATGCGCGACGTCAAGGTCGACGCCGGGGCCGTCCTTGGCGCGACCGACGGTACGACGTACCGCGAGTGCGTCCGACTGTCCCGGTTGGCCTGGTGTGCGCTGGCCATCGGCACCGGTCAGGCAGTGCTCGACTACGTGACGCCGTACGTCAACGAGCGGCAGGCGTTCGGTGAGCCGATCAGCCACCGTCAGTCGGTGGCGTTCATGGTGGCCAACATCGCCATCGAACTGCAGTCGATGCGACTGGTCACCTACCGGGCCGCCGCCCGCGCGGCGCAGGGCAAGGACTTCTCCCGAGAGGTCGCCCTGGCCCGGCAACTGTGCACCCAGCGAGGCATGCAGATCGGTCTCGACGGTGTCCAACTGCTCGGCGGTCATGGATTCGTCAAGGAACACCCGGTGGAGCGGTGGTACCGCGACTTGCGGGCCCTCGGCGTGATGGAAGGAGGCGTCCTCGTCTGAGCCTCGGCTCAGAGCGAAGGCAACAGCCATGATCAATCTGGAAACCCCCAAGAAGCACAAGGCGTTCATCGAGCAGGCCCATCAGGTCGCGATGAACATGCTCCGCCCGATCTCCCGCAAGTACGACCTCGCTGAGCACGAGTACCCCAAGGAACTCGACATGCTCGCCGCGATGGTCGATGGCCTGGAGTCGTCCGGTGCCTCCGAGGGCGCCGGCGCGACCGGCGTACGCGTCGACAAGCCGACCGAGGAGGGCAACAAGAACGGCTCCAACCTTGCGTCGGTGCTCTCGGTCGCCGAGATGTGCTGGGGTGACGTCGGTCTGACGCTCACCATGCCCCGGCAGGGTCTGGGCAACTCGGCCATCGCCTCGGTGGCCACCGACGAGCAGCTGGAGCGGTTCAAGGGCACCTGGGCGTCGATGGCGATCACCGAGCCGGCCTTCGGTTCGGACTCCGCGGCCGTCTCGACCACCGCGATCCTCGACGGTGACCACTACGTCCTCAACGGCGAGAAGATCTTCGTCACCTGTGGCGAACGTTCCGACTCCGTCGTGGTGTGGGCGACCCTGGACAAGTCCCTGGGCCGGGCGGCGATCAAGTCGTTCGTGGTCTTCAAGGACACCCCGGGGCTGAAGGTGGAGCGGCTCGAGGAGAAGCTCGGCATCCGGGCCTCCGATACCGCGGTGATCACCTTCACCGACTGCCGGGTGCCGAAGGAGAACCTCCTCGGTTCCCCCGACATCGACGTCAAGCAGGGCTTCGCCGGCGCGATGGCCACGTTCGACAACACCCGCCCCCTGGTGGCGGCGATGGCAGTCGGCTGCGCCCGTGCGTCGCTGGACCTGACTCGTGACCTGCTGCACCAGGCGGGTGTCGACGTGGACTACGACGCGCCGGCGAACACCCAATCCGCTGCCGCTGCTCGATTCATCCAGCTCGAGGCCGATTGGGAGGCCGCGAAGCTGCTCACCATGCAGGCGGCGTGGATGGCCGACAACAAGCTGCCGAACTCGCTGGAGGCCTCGATGGCCAAGGCGAAGGCAGGTCGGGCCGCCTCCGACGTGACCTTGTCCTGTGTGGAACTGTGCACGGGTGTCGGCTACGCCGAGACGGAGCTGCTGGAGAAGTGGGCCCGGGACTCCAAGATCCTGGACATCTTCGAGGGCACCCAGCAGATCCAGCAGCTGATCGTGGCGCGCCGGGTGCTCGGCCTCACCTCGGCTGAACTGAAGTAGTCGCCAGCCTCTGACAACGGCCACCTGGCTCTTCGGAGCCGGGTGGCCGTTGGCGTTCGTGCCGGCGTACACCAGCGACAAGGCCCAAGTCGACGCGGATAAGGCCCAAGTCGACGCGGATAAGGCCCAAGTCGGGGCGGATGGGGCCCAAGTCGGCGTGGGGTGGGCGTGGATACTGGCGGGGTGCGCTTCCTCGACGGACCTCCCGACATGGACCTGACCTACGACGACGTCTTCATGGTCCCGCAGACCTCCGACGTCACCAGCCGGTACGACGTGGACCTGGCCACCCACGACGGGACCGGCGCCACCCTCCCGCTGGTGGTGGCGAACATGACCGCCGTCGCCGGCAAACGGATGGCGGAGACGGTGGCCCGGCGCGGGGGACTGGTGGTGCTGCCCCAGGACATCCCGATCCCGGTGGTCACGGACGTAGTGGCCTGGGTCAAGCGTCGCCACCTCGTCTTCGACACCCCGATCGAGCTCACCGAGCATCAGACGGTCGCCGAGGCGCTGTCGCTGATCCCCAAGCGCTCCCACCGGGCTGCCGTGGTGCTCCGCGACGGGGTCCCGATCGGAGTGGTCAGCGAGCAGGACTGTGCCGAGGTGGACCGGTTCGCCCAGGTGGGTCAGGTGATGACCACCGACCTGGTGAGGCTGCCGGCCGACACCGATCCGCGCACCGCCTTCGACGCGATCGATGCCGCCCGGGCGGCGTTCGCCGTCGGCATCGACGAGCAGGGCCGCCTGGTCGGGGTGCTGACCCGCATCGGGGCGCTCCGGGCGACCCTGTACGAGCCGGCCACCGACCCGGCCGGCAGGCTGCGACTGGCTGCGGCCATCGGAGTCAACGGCGACGTGGCAGCCAAGGCCGAGGCGCTGCTGAGCAGCGGCGTGGACACGCTCGTGGTGGACACCGCGCATGGTCACCAGGAGCGGATGCTGGAGGCGCTGAGGCTGGTCCGGGCCCTGGACCCGCAGGTCCCGGTGGTGGCCGGCAACGTCGTCTCCGCCGAGGGCACCCGCGACCTGCTGGCCGCCGGCGCGGACATCGTGAAGGTGGGCGTGGGGCCCGGTGCGATGTGCACCACCCGGATGATGACCGGGGTCGGTCGGCCGCAGTTCTCCGCAGTGCTGGAGTGTGCCGCCGCAGCGGCCGAGCAGGGCAAGCACGTGTGGGCCGACGGCGGCGTGCGACACCCCCGGGACGTGGCGCTGGGGCTGGCCGCCGGCGCGTCGGCGGTGATGATCGGCTCGTGGTTCGCCGGCACCCACGAATCACCCGGCGACCTGATGGTCGACTCGGACGGCCGGGAGTTCAAGACCTCCTTCGGGATGGCGTCGGCGCGAGCGGTCGCCAACCGGACCACCGACGAGTCGGCGTTCGACCGGGCCAGGAAGGGCCTCTACGAGGAGGGGATCTCCTCTTCGCGGATGTACCTGGATCCGCAACGCCCGGGCGTGGAGGACCTGATCGACCAGATCTTCGCCGGGGTGCGTTCCTCGTGCACGTACGCCGGCGCCCGCACCCTGGCCGAGTTCGCCGAGCGAGCGGTCATCGGCGTGCAGACTGCCGCCGGATTCCACGAGGGCCGGCCGCTGCCGACCGGCTGGTGAGGCTCAGCGGCCGGAACTGCGCCGTCGGGGCCCGGCGCGGCCGGAACCACTCCTGGCCGGTTTCCGCGCCTTGCCGGGGGCGGCTGACCGCTGCGCGGTGACCGTCCGGGCCGGTCCGGGTTGCTTCGGGGCCCTGCCCCGGGTGCTGTTGGCGGTGCGGCCGCGCACCACGCCGATGAACTCCTCGATCAGCGGGTCCTCGTCGGCGCGCGGCCAGGCCAGGCCCACGGAGGTGACCGCGGCGTCGGTGACCGGCCGCCAGATCAGGTCCTTGCGGTGGAACTCCCGCGCGACGGCCATCGGCGCCAGCAGCAGGCCGGCGCCCGCAGCGACGGTGGCCACCCGGTCCGCCCACAGGACCGCGTCGGCGTACTCGGCCAGTTCGCCGTCCAGTTCGGTGAGCTCGACCTCCTCGGCCGCGGCGACGAAGTGGTCGGCCGGGGCGATCACCACGGGCTGCTCGTCGTAGAGGGGGATCAGATGCAGTTCCTCGGGCCGGTTGAAGGCGGCGTCGTAGCGGGCCAGCAGCATCCGCACCTCACCGGCGGCGAGTGCCGCCCACTGCTCCTGTTGCTCGACCCGGAACCCTCGGACCGGGGTCGCCGGGTGTCGCTCCTGCCAGCGCCGGAACCATTTCGTCGGGGTCACCCCCGGCACGAAGCCGACCGTGAACATCACACCTCGTCCAGGAATCGGTCGAAGACCCGGGCGCCGAACGTCAGTGCGTCGACCGGCACCCGCTCGTTGACGCCGTGGAAGAGCGCGGTGAAGTCCAGGTCGGCCGGCAGGCGCAGGGGAGTGAACCCGTAGGAGCTCATGCCCAGCTTGCGGAAGTGCTTGGCGTCGGTGCCGCCACTCATCAGGAACGGCGCCACCAGCGCGTCGGGGTCCTCGGCGAGCAGTGACCGGGTCATCGCCTCCACCAGCGGGGTGCCGAAGTCGGACTGCCAGGGCTGTTGATGGCTCACCGGGTCGATCTCGATGTCGTCCCCGCAGAGCTGGGCCAAGGTGGCGAAGAACTCGTCCTCGTAGCCGGGCAGGAAGCGGCCGTCGACGTGGGCGGTCGCCTCGGTCGGGATCACGTTGACCTTGTAGCCGCCACCCAGCATCGTCGGGTTGCAGGTGTTGCGGATCACCGCCCCGAGCATCCGGGCGGCGCTGCCGAACTCGTCGATGAGTTGATCGGCGTTCTCCGGGGTCGCCTCGGTGCCGGCCAGTTCGGCGACCGAGGCGAGCAGGGTCTGCATCGCCGGGGTGAGCCGGACCGGCCATTCGTGGGTGCCGATCCTCGCCACCGCGGTGGCGAGGCGGGTGATGGCGTTGTCGTCGTTGATCATCGAGCCGTGGCCGGCCCGGCCCCGCGCCGTGAGTCGGAGCCAGGCCATGCCCTTCTCGGCCGCCTCGATCAGATAGAGCCGTTGTCCGCGGACGGTGGTGCTGAAACCGCCCACCTCACCGACCGCCTCGGAGCAGTGGGCGAGCTCGTCGGCGTGGTTCTCGACCAGGTGCTGGGCGCCGAGGTGTCCACCGGCCTCCTCGTCGGCGGTGAAGCTGAGCACGATCGGCCGGTCCGGGATCCTGCCGGCCCGGGTGCGGGCCCGGACCACCGACAGCAGCATCGCGTCGAAGTCCTTCATGTCCACCGCGCCCCGTCCCCACAGGTAGCCGTCGACCACCTCACCGGAGAAGGGGTCGATCTGCCAGTCCTCGGCGGCCGCGGGCACCACGTCGAGATGTCCGTGGATCAGCAGGGCATCCCGGTCGGCGGCACCGCCCCACTGAGCGATCAGACTGGTGCGGCCGGGGCTGGATTCGGTGACCGTGCAGTCGATGCCGACCTCATGGAGGAGGGCCGCCACGTGCTCCGCGGCCTTGCGTTCCCCCGGCCCTGAGTCGTCACCGTAGTTGCTCGTGTCGATCCGCAGCAGGTCGCGACACAGCTCCACGACCTCGCCGGCCGGGTCGGGGTCAGGGGTCTCGGGGTGGTGCGCTGCCTCCTCCATGAGGTCCATCCTGCCTGATCGGCAAGGGATGTGACGTCGCTCGCAGGATCGGGGCCCGCTGAGCGTGGACGAGGGGTCCGCCGAGTGACCCCGATCACGCGAGGGAGGCGCCGAAGTTGCGATCGGTGGCCGGTTCGTGGCGCAGTTGTGTGGTTTGCGCCGAGTGAGAAACGAGTGGAGCGATGATGGTGAGGCGACTGATCGGGGGCTGTGTGGTGGCGCTGGTGGTCTGCACCGGCGTAGCAACCGCGTCCCCGGTGACGCCCACCGCGTGGGCGCTGGTGATGTCGGCGCCCGAGCCGGCGGCGCCGTACACCTTGGTGCGGGGCAGCCGCATCCTCCCCGATGCGGACCGCTGGGTGCTCCCGCTGGAGTCCTACCGGCTGACCGGCACCTTCGGTGCGCGCAGCCGGCTGTGGCGTCGCGTGCACACCGGCTTGGACTTCGCCACCGGCTACGGCACCGCGATCCACTCCGTCGCGGCCGGGACCGTCACCAGCGCCGGGTACGACGGCGCGTACGGCTACAAGACCGTGGTCACCCACGACGACGGCACCGAGGTCTGGTACTGCCACCAGAGCGCCGTCGACGTCGCGGTCGGCGACCAGGTCGGCCCGGGTCAGGTGATCGGGTACGTCGGCACCACCGGCAACACCACCGGCCCGCACCTGCACCTTGAGGTCCGGGTGTCCGGGGATGTGCCGGTTGACCCGATCGACGTCTTCCGCCGGCACGGCCTGCACCCCTGATCGCAGGCGCCGACGCGGCGACGCCGCCGGGTCAGAACCGTCGCAGTTGATAGGTGCCGGTGGTGGCGGCCACCACGGTGCCCTCCTCGTCGACGAGCTCTGACCGCAGGTCGAACTCGGCCTTGCCGCGGTCCAGCGCCTCCGTCCGGATCCGTTCGATCTCGGCGTCGTCGAGGGAGACGCTGGCCACCACCGCGGTGCTGGCGGGTCGCAGGAAGTCGATGGAGACTCGCTTCACGATCGGCACGAAGCCGTCGAGGGGGAAGGAGGTCAGACTGATCACCCCGCCCAGCATCTCCGCGGCCGAGAAGAGCGAGCCGGCGTAGGAGACCCCGAAGTGGTTCACGTTCGGTTCCGCCGGGAGTCGGCACGCGGCTCGGCCCGGCTCCGCCTCGATCAGCTCCACCCCCATGGCGCCCAGGATCGGCACCATGGTGTGCAGCTGCGAGGTGAGGGCCGCTGAATCAGTCATGGTGGGACAGTAGTCGAGGCCTCTCAGCCGGCCTCGGAGAGTGGGCCGAGGATGGCTTCGGACTCTCGTAGCCCGGCGTCGCTGGGAGCCCCGCCCTCTCCGAAGACCTTCGCGTGCTGCTTGGCGCGCCACTCCAGATGTGCTTCGGCAGGCTTGTCGTACCCGTACCGGGCGCGCGCCTCGGCAGGCGTGATCACCTCGGCGGTCAGGGGCGGGATGCCGAGCAGCACCGGCGCGGCGACCGGCACCGTGCCGGGGGAGATCATGCCGAGCACGCGCAGTTCGGCGCGCTTGCTCAGGTGCAGGACCACGAACGCCACCCGCAGCACGGGCACCACCAGCGCGTCGACGACGCGCGGCTGCCTGATCCCGCTCAGCTCCCGCATCCAGCGGGGGAGGGTGGCGATGACGCCGGCCCGCAGCACCGCGTTGACTGCCCAGGTCAGCGGGGACAGCAGCCGGGGCAGGGGGGAGACGAGGCTGGCGCCGTCGAGCAGGTGGTCCATCGCCTGACGGGCGATCGGCGACCCCGACAGGGTCGGCCGCATCTGCTCGAAGTAGGCGGCGATCCCTTCGCGTGTCGTCGGCACGTCGTCGGGGGAGCAGGTCTGCAGTTCCGCGGCGACCGCACATTCGTGCCAGTAGCGCGCCTCCTCCTCGGCACTGAGCCGGCCCGGCCCGTACTTCTCGTAGGAGTAGAGGATCGAGTGCCACGCGGTGAGGTGGATCCACAGTTGCGAGTGCGGGTCGTTGGCGTCGTACGGCTCGCCGCTGTACGGGTCGTGGCCGATCGCCTTGGAGTGGATCCGGACCAGGACGTCGGCAGCCTTGGACGTCTCCCGGGAGCCGCCGAAAGCCACCATCGCGAAGTAGCGCAGGGTGCGGTCGTAGCGGGTGCGGGGTCGCTTGTAGATGTCGTGGGTCTTGTCGACCGCGGCGACGAGGGCCGGGTCGAGCTCCTCCACCACGACCGCGCGGATGAACCCGACGGTCAACGAGGTGGGGTAGCTCCAGACCTTCCAGGTGATCGAGTCGGGCCCGAAGAACCCGTAGTCCTCGTGGGGGGTGTACGCCGTGGGTGGCATCAGGTTCTCCTTGCCGGGGTCGCGGGTCGCGACCGGTCACCAGTGGGTGGACGACCAGAATCCTACGCCGATGTAGGAAAAAGATACAAGAGTGCAGGAAAGGCGGTAGGCTCCGCACATGCCCACCTCGACCCGAACCACCGCTGAGCGGGTGCGTGCCGCCCATCTGGGGCCGGACCGCCGCCGCCCGCAGGTGTTGGACGCGGCGCTGCAGGTCGCGGTCAAGCGCGGGTTGGGTGCAGTCACAGTAGGTGCGGTGGCCGAGGAGTTGGGTGTCACTCGCCCGGTGGTCTACGCGTGCTTCGCCGACCGGGTGCAGATGATCGAGGCCCTGCTCGACCGGGAGCAGCACCGGCTGGCGGACGTGGTGGTGCAGGCGTTGCGCAGCACCGGCGTCAGCGACGACCCCGAGCAGGCGTTCGTCACCGGCTTCCAGACCTGGCTGAGGTTGGCGGGGGAGCAGCCCGGGACCTGGCGACTCCTGCTCGCCGGCCAACCTGATCCCGCGATCAGGGAGCGCTTCGACGCCGGCCGGGCGGCGTTCACCCAGCAGGCGGCGGCGTGGATCGGTCCGGCCATGCAGCGGTGGTGGCACACCGAGGACCTGGATCGCAAACTTCCGGTGCTCGTGGAGCTCTTCCTGTCCTCCTGCGAGGCAGCATTGAGGTCGATGCTCGACGGTGCCGATGACTGGACGCCCGAGGAGCTCGGCGAGTTCCTCGGGCGTGCCATCCACCGGGCCTTCCGGGACGCCTGAACCGTCAGTCGCGAGGACTGCGCCGGCTCAGATTGGCCACCGCGAGGGCGAGCCCTCCCCAGATGATCAACATCGACACGATCATCATCACGATCGCTTCGGTACTCATCTCAACGCACCTCCTCGCCGGTCGTGGACGCTCGGTCGACCTCGCCCGGTGACGTCAACGACGTACCCGTTCGCCAGGGCACCAGGGTCGCCACCAGGCCGAAGACCAGGACAGCCAGCGCGGCTCCCCAGCCGAAGGTGCCGATCATCCATGCGGGGTAGTCGCCATCGCCGTACGGAGTGCGCACGGCGTCCCGGAACTCAAGCACCAGCACGTAGCTCAGCGCGAGGGGCGCGACCGCGGCCACCAGCACCTTCCACCACAGGCCGATATGTACCGAGGTGTGCAGGTTCAGATGGGCCGCCAGCGGGTCGAGCGCCCGGACCAGCCAGGCCATCACCACCATGCTCACCACGGCGACGGCCAGGATGCCGAACTTGTTGATGAAGTTGTCCAGGATGTCGAGGACGTGCAGGCCTGAGGTGGTGCTGAAGAAGAGCAGACTCAGCACGGCTGCGGGCACCGACACGGCGACGGTGGCGCCGACCCGGGTCATCTCGAACTTGTCCCGGACCGCCGAGATCACCACCTCGATCACGCTGACCAGCGAGGTGAAGCCGGCCAGCACCAGCGACCCGAAGAAGAGGACGCCGAGCAGCACCCCGAGCGGCGCCTCGCTGATGATCGCCGGGAACGCGATGAACGCGAGCCCGATGCCTCCGCTGGCGACCTCGGTGACCGCGACGCCGGAGGCCTGGGCCATGAAGCCAAGGGCGGCGAAGACCCCGATGCCGGCCAACAGTTCGAACCCGGAGTTGGAGAAGCCGATCACCAGGCCGGAGCCGGGCATGTCGGTCTTGCGACGCACGTAGGAGGAGTAGGTGATCATGATCCCGAACCCGATGGAGAGCGAGAAGAAGATCTGCCCGTAGGCGGCCGCCCAGACGCCGGGATGGGTCAGCGCCTCCCAGTTCGGGGTGAACAGGGTGTTGAGGCCCTGCGCGGCACCGGGGAGCAGCAGCGCCTGCACCACCAGCGCCCCGAAGGTCAGCAGCAGGATCGGGATGAAGACGACAGCGGTGGCGCCGATGCCCTTCTGGACGCCGAGCGAGAGCACCACCAGCAACGCGATCCAGACCAGGGCCAACGGCAGCGCCACCCCCATCACGATCTCGGTGGAGATGGTGGTGTCGCCGACCCGCAGGAACTCTCCGATGAAGAAGCCTGCCGGGTCGTCGCCCCAGGCCTCGGTGACCGCGAAGATCGTGTAGCGGGCGGCCCATGCGAGCACCGCCGCGTAGTAGACGGCGATCATGAAGCAGATGCCCACCTGCCACCACCCGAGCCCTTCGGTGGCCCGGTGTTGACGCGCGAAGGACAGGGGTGCCGATCCGCGGTTGCGGTGTCCGAGCGCGTAGTCGAGCAGCAGGAACGGGATCCCTGCGGTGAGCAGGGCGACCAGGTAGGGCAGCACGAATGCGCCGCCGCCGTTCTCGTACGCCACGTACGGGAACCGCCAGATGTTGCCGAGTCCGACTGCGGAGCCGATCGCGGCCAGGATGAAGACGCGGCGGGAGCTGAACATGCCGCGCTTCTCGTCGAGGGGGGTGGTGTCGACGTCGTTCACGTGGAGCCTCCAGGGTGTGAAGATCCGGACCTCACGGACTCTAGTGGTCCCGGGAGTGGAGGGGCGAGCGTGGTGTGCGATTCGGCGGCTCTCGATTCGGCGGGCCACTGGCCGCGCTGGACGAGCAGAGAGGCCCCGAACCTCAATGGTTCGGGGCCTCTCATCGGTGTCCGAGGGGGGACTTGAACCCCCACGCCCTAATACGGGCACTAGCACCTCAAGCTAGCGCGTCTGCCAATTCCGCCACCCGGACGAGTGCGGGGAAACACTAGCAAAGGAAGGGCCGATGCGTGGCATCGAGGGGCGACGTCGACGCGCCGCGGTTCTGTCTGGGTGCATGCGTTCGGCAACCATGACTGCTGTTCGCGGCCGGGATGGGGATTGGGCTGGCCTTCTGGGGAGTGGCGGAGCCGCTCACCTTTTTCGCCACCGACGTGAGGCCGTGAATGACCGGCGAGGGTGCGGAACTGGCCCAGAAGGCGATGCGTCAGAGCAGGTACGTCGGTCGCAGTTGCCGGATGATCCTGCGGCGTAGCCGGACCCGGCGTACTCCGTCGTGGGCGATGCGTACCCGGTCCAGCTCCCAGCCGCCGTACTCGGCGCGTTCGACCAGCAGCCGGGTCACCGCGTGCCTGGACAGCGTGCGCGGCAGGTGCACGTGGTCGAACTCCCACTCCACGGCCCGTGTCGGTGCCCGTCGCTGTCTGGCCACCTAATGCTCCGAGACGTCGTCCAGTGCTGCGGAGATCTCCTTCGGAAGCTCCCTGTCCTCCGCGGCCACGATGTCGCGCAGCTGGGCTGCGGTCCGTGCGCCGACGATCGGTGCGGTGACCCCGGGACGGTCCCGCACCCAGGCCAGCGCCACGTCGAGGGGCCGCCAGCCGAGGCCGTCCGCTGCCCTGGCCACGGCCTCGACGATCGTCCGGCCGTGGTCGTCGAGATAGGGCTCCACGAAGCCGGCGAAATGGGTGGAGGCCGCCCGAGAGTCCACCGGCGTGCCGGTGCGGTACTTCCCGGTCAGCACCCCGCGCCCCAAGGGCGACCAGGGCAGCACGCCCAATCCCATCGCCTCCGCTGCGGGCAGCACCTCCGCCTCGATGCTCCGGTTCAACAACGAGTACTCGACCTGGGTCGACGCCAGGGGTGACCGGCCGGGCACGGCCCGTTGCCAGGTGGCCGACCACGCGGTCTGCCAGCCGGTGTAGTTGGAGATCCCGACATAACTGGCCCTGCCCGTGGACACTGCGGTGTCCAAGGCGCTGAGCGTCTCCTCCAGGGGAGTCTCGTCCGACCACACGTGCACCTGCCAGAGGTCCACATGGTCGGTGCCGAGCCTGGCCAGTGAGGCATCGAGATCGGTCAGCAGTCGGCCGCGTGAGGTGTCGTACTGCCGTTCGCCCCGGCGCGCTGACACGCCGGCCTTGGTGGCCAGCACCACGTCGTCGCGGCCGACCACGTCACCCAACAGCCGGCCGATCAGTTCCTCGGAGGCGCCGTTGCCGTAGCCGGCCGCGGTGTCCACCAGCGTGCCACCGGCCTCGGCGAACGTGATCAGCTGATCACGGGCCTCGTGCTCGTCGGTGTCCCGGCCCCAGGTCATGGTGCCCAAGCCGAGCCGGGAGACCTTCAGGCCCGTCGTACCCACCCTGCGTTGCTGCATGGAGCAACCGTAGTCAGCCACGCCGCCGACGGGGCCCACGGCTCGCCGGTGAGGCGCCCGCGAGGCGTCGATGCGGGCCAGTAGTGTTGCGGCCCGTGTGGGATCTGTTGAAGGCCGTGGTGCTCGGCACGCTGCAGGGACTGACCGAGTTCCTGCCCATCTCCAGCAGTGCGCACCTGCGCATCTTCCCGGAGATGCTGGGGTGGGGAGATCCGGGGGCGGCGTTCACGGCGGTGATCCAGATCGGCACCGAGGTCGCGGTGTTGCTCTACTTCCGCAAGGACATCTGGCGGATCGGCAGCACCTGGCTGAAGTCACTGGTGCACCCGGAGTACCGGGGCCAACTCGACGCCCGGATGGGCTGGTTCATCATCATCGGCACCCTGCCGATCGTGGTCCTGGGGGTGCTCGGCAAGGACATCATCGAGAACGACTTCCGGAACCTGTGGATCATCGCCACCGCGCTGGTGGTGATGGGTCTGGTGCTGGGGCTTGCGGACCTGTTGTTCCCCAAGGACCGGGAGATCAAGGAGCTCACCCTCCGGGACGCGATCCTGATGGGGTTCGCCCAGGCGATGGCCCTGATCCCGGGCGTCTCCCGCTCCGGGGCCACCATCACGATGGGCCGGATGCTCGGTTTCGAACGCGCCGCGGCCACCCGGTACGCGTTCCTGCTGGCCATCCCTGCCGTGATCGGGGCGGGGCTGTACGAGCTGAGGGAGATCCCGCACGGCGACAACGCGTACGGCTGGGGTCCGACGATCACCGCCACCATCGTCTCGTTCGCCGTCGGCTACGCCGCGATCGCCTGGCTGCTCCACTACGTCTCGACCCACTCCTACCTGCCGTTCGTGATCTACCGGGTGCTGCTCGGGTCGCTGACGCTGGGGCTGCTCTTCTCCGGGGTGCTCAGCGCCTGAACCAGTAGCCTGCAGCCCATGGCGACAGTGATCCTGGCTCGACACGGCCGCAGCACCGCGAACTCCGAGGGAGTGCTGGCGGGGCGACTGCCGGGCGTGGGCCTGGACGAGGTGGGTCGGCACCAGGCCCGGGACGCCGCGGTCCGGCTGGCCGGCGTACCGCTGGTGAGCGTGGTGACCAGCCCGCTGCCACGCACCAAGCAGACCGCGCGGCTCCTGGTCGACGGACACCCGACCGCGCCACCGCTGACCGTCGACCGGGCGTTGATCGAGTGCGACTACGGCGAATGGCAGGGGGAGAGACTGAGCGTCCTGCGACGCCGGCGGTTGTGGCGCACCGTGCAGCAGCAGCCCTCCGCGGTCACCTTCCCCGGCGGCGAGTCGCTGGCGGCGATGCAGCACCGGGCGGTGGCCGCGGTTCGGCGCATCGACGCTGGGGTCGCCGACCTGCACGGCCCGTCCGCGGTCTGGCTGGCCGTCAGCCACGGTGACCTGATCGGCACGATCCTGGCCGACGCACTGGGCATGCACCTCGACCTGTACCAGCGGATCAGCGTCGGCCCGGGTTCGCTCTCGATCATCCGGTACGACGCCGAGCGGCCGTCGGTGCTGGGGATGAACACGCACGCCGGAGACCTGTCCTGGCTCTCCCCGCCCACGAAGCGCCGCAGCCGCGCCCGGTCCACCCTCGGCGGGGCGGCTGCCCCAGGGTGAGAGCCCACCCCTCACGGCCCTCCCGATGGTCGACACGGGGTGGCCCTAGGCTGGCCGTATGCAGGTGCACCTCTATGACCCGCCGGAGCGCTTCGTTGCCGGCACCGTCGGTGAGCCTGGGCAACGGACCTTCTTCCTGCAGGCCCGCGCCGGGGTCCGGATCACCTCGGTCGCGATCGAGAAGCAGCAGGTCAGTGCGCTGGCCGAGCGGGTGGACGATCTGCTCGACCAGGTGATGAAGGCCGGGTCGGAGGCGGTGGTCCCGGCGATGGCGCCGCTGGACCTGGACGACAGCGGTCCGCTGGACCAGCCGATCGAGGAGGAGTTCCGCGCCGGCACCATGACCCTGTCCTGGGATCCTCACGATCAGCGGGTGGTGATCGAGGTCTTCCCGATCCCGGTGACCGGGATCCCGGGCCCCGACGAGGACGAGCCGGAGCCCGACGAGGTCTTCCTGGTCAGGATCAGCCCCCGGGACGCCAGGGCCTTCGTCAAACGCTGCGTCCAGGTGGTCCGGGCGGGCCGTCCCGGATGTCCCTTCTGCGGCGAGGCGATCGACCCGAACGGCCACCTGTGCGTACGGGCCAACGGCTTCCGGCGTCGGGACCCATGAGCGAGGTGGCGCTGGTCGGACGGATCCTGCCGGCCAGCAACGCGACCTTCCTGGCCGAGCACCAGGGCCGCCGGATCGTGTACAAACCGGTCGCGGGGGAGCGGCCCCTCTGGGACTTCCCGCTCGGCACGCTCGCCGGCAGGGAGGTGGCGGCGCATCTGGTCTCCGAGGCGATGGGCTGGCAACTGGTGCCCCGCACCTGGCTCGGCGACGGCCCGCACGGTCCGGGGATGCTGCAGGAGTGGTGTGAGCCCGATCCCGACCAGCGACCCGTCGACGTGGTTCGGCCGACTCAGGTGGGTGCCGGGATGATCCGGGTGTTCGACGGGTACGACGCCGAGGAGCAGCCGGTCTGCCTGGTGCACGAGGACAGCGCGGCGTTGCGTCGACTGGCCGTCTTCGACGTGGTCACGAACAACGCCGACCGCAAGGGCGGGCACATCCTCGGGATGGCCGACGGACGGCGTCTCGGGGTCGACCACGGCATCTGCTTCCACGTCGAACCCAAGCTCCGTACCGTGCTGTGGGGGTGGGCCGGAGCGGACCTGCTCGCCGAGGAGCGGTTCGCCCTGGTGGCGCTGGAAGGCGCCCTCGGCGACACGCTCGGCGCCGCACTGGGGTCGCTCCTGGACGCCAGCGAGGTCGCCGCCCTGGCCAGACGCTGCCGGCACCTGCTCCGCGAGGGCCACCTGCCGGCACCGGCAGCGGATCGACCGATGATCCCGTGGCCGCCGCTGTGAGGTGGTTGGTTAGGCTGCCGACATGCGTGGATGGTCAGCCCCCGAGGTCCCTCAGCTACCGGTGACCGGACCCGTCGTGCAGGTGCACGACACCTCATCGAGGACCCTACGACCGACCAACCCCGACGGCGCGGCACGGATGTACGTCTGCGGGATCACTCCCTACGACGCCACCCACATGGGTCACGCCGCCACCTATGTCGGTTTCGACCTGCTGAACCGGGCCTGGCGCAACGCCGGCCACGAGGTGCTCTACACCCAGAACGTCACCGACGTCGACGACCCGCTGCTGGAGCGTGCGGACAAGGTCGGCATCGACTGGGTCGAGCTCGCCGAGCGGGAGACCGAACTCTTCCGCACCGACATGGAGGCGCTGCGGGTGCTGCCGCCCACCCATTTCGTCGGCGCCGTCGAGTCGATCCCGCTGGTGGTGGAGTTGATCCAGCGCCTGCAGTCCCGCAATGCGGTGTACGACGTGGACGGCGACCTCTACTACGACGTCTACGCAGACCCCGCCTTCGGGCGGGTCTCCCGACTGGATCGCGACACCATGCTCACCCTCTTCGCGGAGCGCGGCGGTGACCCGGACCGACCCGGCAAGAGGGACCGCCTCGACTGTGTCCTGTGGCGAGCCGAGCGTCCCGGTGAGCCGGCCTGGGAGAGTCCCTTCGGTCCCGGCCGCCCGGGCTGGCACGTCGAGTGTGCCGCGATCGCGCTGCAGCATCTGGGAGTGCCGTTCGACATCCAGGGCGGCGGCGCCGACCTCGTCTTCCCGCACCACGAGATGTGCGCCGGAGAGGTTCAGGTGGCGACCGGACAGCATCCCTTCGCGCACACCTACGCCCACGCCGGCATGGTCGGGTACGACGGTCACAAGATGTCCAAGTCCCGGGGCAACCTGGTCTTCGTGAACGCCTTGCGGTTGAGCGAGATCGACCCGATGGCGATCCGGCTGAGCCTGCTGCGCCACCACTACCGCGACGACTGGGAGTGGACCGACGCACAGCTCTTCGACGCGGTGGACACGCTGACTCAGTGGCGGCGTGCCCTGGCGCTGGGCGCCGGAGCGCCTGCGCTGCCGGTGGTGGAGCAGGCCCTGGCCGCCTTGGCCGACGACCTGGACGCGCCGACGGCGGTGGCATCGGTGCAGGCCTGGGTGGAGGCGACACTGGGCACGAACGGCCTGGCCGACACGAGCGACCCCGACGCCGCCGTACTGATCCGCTCCCTGCTGGACGCGGCGCTGGGGCTGTCGCTCTGAGCCGCCGCCCGGATCACTCCGTGTCGCGCCGCTTCAGGTAGCGCTCGAACTCCCGGGCGATCGCTTCACCGGAGGCCTCCGGCAGTTCGGCGGTGTCCCGGCTCTCCTCGAGGCTGCGCACGTACTCGGCGATGTCCTCGTCCTCCTCGGCCAGTTCGTTGACGCCGCGCTCCCATGCTCGCGCGTCCTCGGGGAGTTCGCCGAGGGGGATGCTGGTCTGCAGCAGGTCCTCGATCTGGCCCAGCAGCGCCAGGGTCGCCTTCGGGCACGGGGGCTGCGCCACGTAGTGCGGCACCGCCGCCCAGTAGGAGACGGCGGGGATGTCCAGCCGGGTGCAGGCGTCCTGGAAGACGCCGACGATCCCGGTCGGCCCCTCATAGGTCGACTGCTCGAGCTTCAGTCGGTCCACCAACTCCAGTTCGGTGGAGGTGCCGGTCACCGGGATCGGCCGGGTGTGCGGGGTGTCGGCCAGCAGGGCGCCCAAGGTGACCACCAGTCGCCCGCCGAGCTCGTCGCAGCCGGCCAGGATCTCGGCGCAGAACTGCCGCCAGCGCATGTTCGGCTCGATGCCACGCACCAGGATCACGTCGCGGTGCAACCCCGGAGGGGAGGCCACCGCGATCTGGGTGCTCGGCCAGGTCAGCCGCCGGTGCCCGTTCGGATCGGTGCCGACGGTGGGCCGGTTCATCTGGAAGTCGTAGAAGTCCTCGGGGTCGATGGCTCCGACCACCTGCGCGTCCCAGACGTCGAGGAGGTGGTCGACCGCACCTGAGGCCGCCTCGGCCGCGTCGTTCCATCCCTCGAACGCGGCGATCACCACCGGGTCGACCAGGCCGCTGACGTCGTCGATCTCGATCACCGGTTCAGCGTAGACGCCAGGTCAACGGGATTCGGGACGCGGGTGCAGGCAGGTTCCCCGGCGGGGGCACGGCCTGCGGGGATTTCTGGGGCCGGTGTCTGCGGTGTCACGATTCGGTAATCAGGTCCCGCCCCGGTCAGGGATGCCTAGGCTGGCCCACGACACCGGGTACCACCGTCGAGGAAGGCTGCATCGTTGCCTGAGGAACTGAACGTCCGACCGGACGCCACCGACCAGCTGCGCGGACTGTTGGCGGAGCGGATCCTGGTGTTCGACGGGGCGATGGGCACGATGATCCAGCGGCACAGCCCCGGTGAGAGCGAGTACCGGGGGGAGCGGTTCGCCGACTGGCCCTCGGACGTGAAGGGCAACAGCGACCTGCTGGTGCTCAGCCAGCCGGAGATGATCACCTCCATCCATGCCGAGTACCTGGCCGCCGGCGCCGACATCGTCGAGACGAACACCTTCGGCGCCACCCGGATCGCCCAGGCCGACTACGGCATGGAGGGCCTGGCCCGGGAGATGAACCTGGCCGCTGCCAGGCTCGCCCGCCAGGCCGTCGACGCGGTCAGCACGCCGGAGCGGCCCCGCTTCGTCGCCGGCGCGATGGGTCCCACCAACCGGACCGCGTCGATCTCCCCGGACGTCAACGACCCCGGCGCCCGCAACGTCAGCTACCAGGAACTGGTCGAGGCGTACCTGGAGCAGGCCGAGGGGCTCGTCGACGGCGGCGCCGACATCTTGTTGATCGAGACGATCTTCGACACGCTGAACGCCAAGGCGGCCATCTTCGCGCTGCTCACCCTCTTCGAGCAGCGGCAGCGTCGCTGGCCGGTGATCGTCTCCGGCACCATCACCGATGCCTCCGGCCGGACCCTGTCGGGCCAGGTCACCGAGGCGTTCTGGCACTCGATCCGGCACGTGGAGCCGCTGGCGGTGGGCCTGAACTGCGCCCTGGGTGCGAAGGAACTGCGGCCCTACCTGTCCGACCTGGCGACGGTGGCGGACACGTTCGTCTCGGCGTACCCGAACGCCGGCCTGCCCAACGCCTTCGGTGAGTACGACGAGTCCGCGGACCAGATGGCGGCGACCGTCGGCGAGTTCGCCACCGCCGGGCTGGTGAACCTGGTGGGCGGCTGCTGCGGCAGCACCCCCGACCACATCGGCGCGATCGCGGCCGCGGTGGCCGATGTGTCCCCGCGGGTGCCTGTGTCGCGTCGCGAGGCGATGCTGCTGTCCGGTCTCGAACCGTTGGTGCTCGACGAGGACTCCCTCTTCGTCAACGTCGGCGAGCGCACCAACATCACCGGCTCGGCCCGGTTCCGGCGACTGATCAAGGACGGCGACTACGACACCGCCCTCAGCATCGCCGCCCAGCAGGTGGAGAGCGGCGCCCAGATCATCGACATCAACATGGACGAGGGGATGATCGACGGCGTCGCGGCCATGGACCGCTTCTGCAAGCTGATCGCCTCCGAGCCCGACATCTCCCGGGTGCCGGCGATGATCGACTCCTCCAAGTGGGAGGTGATCGAGGCCGGTCTGCGGTGCGTGCAGGGCAAGCCGATCGTCAACTCGATCAGCCTCAAGGAGGGCGAGGAGTCGTTCGTGGCCCAGGCCCGGCTGTGCCGCAAGTACGGCGCTGCGGCGGTGGTGATGGCCTTCGACGAGGACGGTCAGGCCGACTCCCTGGAGCGCCGCAAGGAGATCTGCGGGCGCGCCTACCGGATCCTGGTCGACGAGGTGGGCTTCGACCCCCGCGACATCATCTTCGACCCGAACGTGTTCGCGGTCGCCACCGGGATCGAGGAGCACGCCTCCTACGGCCTCGACTTCATCGAGGCGACCCGCTGGATCAAGGAGAACCTGCCCGGCGCGCTGGTGTCCGGAGGCATCTCCAACGTCAGCTTCTCGTTCCGCGGCAACAACCCGGTCCGTGAGGCCATCCACGCGGTCTTCCTGTTCCACGCGATCCGGGCCGGACTGGACATGGGCATCGTCAACGCCGGTGCTCTGGTGGTCTACGACCAGGTCGAGCCCGAGCTGCGGGATCGGATCGAGGACGTCATCCTCAACCGGCGCCCCGACGCGGCCGAGCGGCTGCTGGAGATCGCCGAGGAGCACAACCGCACCGGCGAGGTCGAGGAGGCCGGCGTCGAGGAGTGGCGCACCCTGCCGGTCGGCGAGCGGATCACGCACGCGCTGGTCAAGGGACTCGACGCGTTCGTCGAGGCGGACACCGAAGAGCTGCGGGCCGAGATCGCGGCCCGCGGCGGCCGCCCCATCGAGGTGATCGAGGGGCCGCTGATGGACGGCATGAACGTCGTCGGCGACCTGTTCGGAGCCGGCAAGATGTTCCTGCCCCAGGTGGTCAAGTCGGCCCGGGTGATGAAGAAGGCGGTCGCCTACCTGATCCCGTTCATCGAACAGGAGAAGATCGACAACCCCGAGTTCGCCACGGCCAAGGAGACCAACGGCACCATCGTGATGGCCACGGTAAAGGGCGACGTGCACGACATCGGCAAGAACATCGTCGGTGTGGTGCTGCAGTGCAACAACTACGAAGTGATCGACCTCGGCGTGATGGTGCCTGTCCAGAAGATCCTGGACACCGCTCGTGACGTCGGCGCCGACATCATCGGTCTCTCCGGCCTGATCACGCCGTCCCTGGACGAGATGGTGCATGTCGCCTCGGAGATGCAGCGACAGAACTTCGACATCCCGCTGCTGATCGGCGGGGCCACCACCTCACGGGCGCACACCGCGGTCAAGGTGGACGGTCGCTACGACGGTGCCGTGGTCTGGGTCAAGGATGCCTCCCGGTCGGTGCCCACCGCCGCGGCGCTGCTCGACAAGGCCGGCAAGGAGCGATTGCTGGCCGACGTCAAGGAGGACTACGACGCCCTGCGCGCCCGGCACGCCAACAAGGCCGACCGCAAGCTGATCGACCTTGCCTCGGCCCGCGCCAACCGCCCCGAGGTGGACTGGTCTGCGGTGCCGCCGGCACCGGCCGCGCCCGGTATCCATGTCCTGGCCGACTACGACCTCGCCGAACTGCGTGAGTACATCGACTGGCAGCCGTTCTTCAACGCCTGGGAGATGAAGGGCAAGTTCCCCGACATCCTGCACAACCCCACCACCGGTGAGGTGGCCAGCAAGCTGTATGCCGACGCGCAGCGGATGCTGGACACGCTCATCGAGGAGAAGTGGCTGACCGCCTCAGGGGTCTTCGGGCTCTTCCCTGCCAATGCGATCGGCGACGGCGACGACACGGTGATCTGGGCCGACGAGGACCGGACCGTTGAACGGGCGCGGCTGCACCACCTGAGGCAGCAGGGCGAGCACCGTGCGGGCATCGCCAACAAGTCGTTGGGTGACTACATCGCCCCGGTCGGCACGCCCGATCACGTCGGTGCCTTCGCGGTCACCGCAGGGATCGGACTGGAGGAGCGGGTCAAGGCGTTCAAGGCCGACCTGGACGACTACTCGGCGATCCTGGCGGAGGCCTTGGCCGATCGCCTCGCGGAAGCGTTCGCTGAGCGGCTGCATCAGCGGGTGCGCACCGAGTTCTGGGGGCATGCAGCCGAAGAGGAGCTCGACAACGCTGCGCTCATCGCCGAGCGCTATCGCGGCATCCGCCCTGCTCCCGGCTATCCCGCCTGCCCCGACCACACCGAGAAGCTCACCTTGTGGGAGCTCCTCGACGTGGAGGCCTCGGTAGGCATCCAGCTCACCGAGTCGATGGCGATGTGGCCCGGCGCCGCCGTCTCCGGCTGGTACCTCGGACACCCCGACTCCCAGTACTTCGTGGTCGGTCGGTTGGACCGTGACCAGGTCGCCGAGTACGCCGGGCGGAAGGGCTGGACGTTGACCGAGGCGGAGCGCTGGCTCTCAGCCAACCTCGGCTACGACCCGGATGACTGAGTTGCCGGCGGCCGTCCTGTGGGACATGGACGGCACCTTGGTCGACACCGAGCCGTATTGGATCGCGACCGAGTTCGAGTTGGCGGCCGAGCACGGGGCCACCTGGTCTCGGGAGCAGGCGCTGGCCCTGGTCGGCAACGACCTGGTGGAGTCCGGCCGCTACATCCAGCAGCAGATGGGGCTGACCCTCAGCCCGGCCGAGATCGTGGAGCGACTCCTCGACGGAGTGATCGCCCGGGTCCAGGAGTCGGTGCCGTGGCGCCCCGGCGCCAGGGAGCTGCTTGCGGACCTGCGACACCACGACGTCCCCTGCGCCCTGGTGACCATGTCGTATCGCCGGTTCGCCGGGCCGATCGTCGACCAGCTGCCGGCCGGCACCTTCGACGTCGTCGTCACCGGGGATCAGGTCACCCGGGGCAAGCCGCATCCCGAGCCCTATCTGACGGCAGCCCGACTGTTGGGTGTATCGGCACCGGAGTGCCTGGCGATCGAGGACTCCGACACCGGCGCCACGTCAGCCGAGACGGCTGGCTGCACCGTGATCGCGGTGCCCAACCATGTCCCGGTCACGTCGGGGCCAGGTCGCATCCTGATCGACTCACTGGTCGGGGAGAGTGCCGGGTCGCTGACGCGTCGTTGCCTGACCCGGTGACATCCGGTCTCAGGTGAGCTCGCGGCCGGGCAGCGGCGGCGGCGTCCCGCCCCACGCCGGGCACAACGCCTGGTGGGCGCACCAAGCGCACAACGGACCGCGCCGCGGCTGCCAGTCCCCGGACTCCTCACAGGCCCGGATCGCCCGCCAGATGGCCTCGACCTTGCGTTCACACGCCACCAGGTCCGCCTCGTCCGGCACGTACCGCAGGACCTCCCCGTTGCCCAGATAGATCAACTGCAGCAGGGACGGGACCACCCCGCGGCTGCGCCACAGCACCAGGGCATAGAACTTCATCTGGAACAGGGCCCGGGCCTCGAACATCTCACCGGGGCTGCGACCGCTCTTGTAGTCGACGATGCGTACCAGACCCTCGGGCGAGATGTCGACGCGGTCGATGAAGCCGCGCAGCAGCAACTTCGAGTCCAGGACGGTCTCGACGTAGGACTCCCGCTCGGCGGGCTCGAGCCGGCGAGGGTCCTCCAGCTCGAAGTAGGTCTGCACCGACCGGCGACACGCCACGAGCCACTCGGCGATCTCGGCCCCTGCCGCTTCGAACCCCTCGGCGAGGCCGGGCTCGGCCTCCAGCATCTGTTGCCACGTCGGCTCGACCATCGCGGCCGCCTGCTCGGGGGTGCGGTGGGTGGCAGGCAGGTCGAAGAGATCCTCCAGCACCTTGTGCACCAAGGTGCCGCGCACCGCATCCACACTGGTCGGCTCCGGCAACTGGTCGATCACCCGGAAGCGGTACAGCAGCGGACAGGTGAGGAAGTCACCGGCACGGCTGGGGGAGAGGGCGCCGAGCACCTCGACGCCGTCCACGGGCGTGGAGACGGCCTCGGCGGGGGAGTTCGGCGTCACGGTCATGATGGGACGACCCTAGGTCACCCCGCCGACAGGCGGCCGGTCCGCTAGCCTCGTCGTGTGTCCCACGGAGTCGAAGACGCGCCCCCGACGGGTCGTGCTGCCCGCCCGCCCGGCCACCTCAAGGTGGGCCAGGTGTTCGGCAGTGACGTCCTGGTCTCGCCGACCTGGTTCGTGGTGGCGGCGTTGATCGCCGTGCTCGTCGCGCCCCGTGTCGAGCAGGTGCAGCCGGGGCTCGGCGGTTGGAAGTATGTGGCCGGCTTCTGCTTCGCGGTGGTCCTCTATCTCTCGGTGCTCCTGCACGAGGCCTCGCACGCCTGGATGGCCCGCCGGTTGGGGTACCCGGTCGGCGCCATCACCCTGCACTTCCTGGGCGGCATGACCGCGGTGGAACGCGAGTCCCGCAAGCCCCGCGAGGAGTTCTGGATCGCGGTCGTCGGACCGATCGCCTCGATCCTGGTGGGTCTGGGGGCGCTCGCGCTCTGGTTCGTCACCCCGCCCGGGCTGCTCCGGCTGGGCGTGGAGGGGCTGGCCTTCGCCAACCTGCTGGTCGGAGTCCTCAACCTGGTGCCCGGGCTGCCACTGGACGGCGGCCGAGTGCTCAAGGCCCTCGTCTGGGGCGTCACCGGCAACGCCCACCGCGGGACACTGGCCGCCGGGTGGGTCGGTCGCGCCGTGGCGGTGGCGCTGCTCAGCTGGCCGCTGGTGCTCCTCTACGGCTTCGACATCGCGCCACGGCTGCTCGACTACCTGCTCGCCGGCGTGATCGCGGTCTTCCTGTGGACCGGCGCCACGGCCGCCATGACCTCGGCCCGGCTGCGACGGCGGCTCCCGGCCCTGCAGGTCCGCGACCTGGCACGTCGCACGGTCGCGGTGCCCGCCGACGTGTCCCTGGCCGAGGCGGTACGCCGAGCCCAGGAGGCCGAGGCCGGCAGCATCGTCACGGTCACCCCGGACGGTCGCCCTCAGGGCATCGTCAGCGAGGCAGCGGTGCAGGCGACGCCCGAGGAACGCCGCCCCTGGGTGCCGGTCTCCGCGGTGGCCCGCGAGGTCGCCCACGGCCTGGCTCTGCCGGTCGGCCTCGGCGGCGAGGAGTTGGTGCTGGCGATCAGCCGGATGCCCGCCGAGGAGTACGTGGTGATCGACGACGAGGGTGCCCTGTACGGCGTACTCGCCACCGCGGACGTCGACCGGGCGTTCCGGGAGCGACGCTGACGGGTCGGGGCACTACCCTTGCGCGCATGCCTGAGATCGAGCCCGGTTCCGCACGCCCCGACGACGTCGACCCCGACGCATGGTCAGGGGTGCACCGTGGGCCACTGCGCCCGGGCGAATGGGTCCGGCTGACCGACCAGAAGGGTCGCCGCCACAACTTCGAACTGGTGCCCGGCAAGCGCTTCTTCAGCAACAAGGGGCACCTGGAGCACGACGAGCTGATCGGTCATGAGGAGGGCTTCACGGTGCGCTCCTCGGCCGGTGGCGACTACCTGGTCTTCCGGCCGCTGCTGAGCGAGTTCGTGGTCTCCATGCCCCGCGGTGCCGCGGTGGTCTACCCCAAGGACGCGGCCCAGATCGTGGCGATGGCTGACATCTTCCCCGGTGCCGTGGTGGTGGAGGCCGGCGTCGGATCCGGCGCGCTGACCTGTTCGCTGCTGCGCGCGGTAGGGCCGCTGGGCACGGTGGTCTCCTGGGAGCGACGCGAGGAGTTCGCCGACGTGGCCAAGGGCAACGTCACCCAGTTCTTCTCCGGCGAGCATCCGGCCTGGGATCTGCGCCTCGGTGACCTCGCGGAAGGACTTCCCGACTCCGGGATCCGCGCGGACCGGGTGATCCTGGACATGCTGGCCCCGTGGGAGTGCCTCGAGGCCGTCGCAGGGGCACTCGTGCCCGGTGGCATCGTGTGCGTCTACGTGGCGACCACCACCCAACTCTCCCGGGTGGTGGAGGAGTTGCGCGTGCACGGAGGGTTCACCGAACCGCAGGCCTGGGAGTCGCTGGTGCGGGATTGGCACGTCGAAGGACTCGCCGTGCGACCCGGCCACAAGATGATCGGCCACACCGCCTTCCTGGTCACCGCCCGGCGGATGGCACCCGGCGCCAAGCCCCCGCAGCGCAAGCGGCGCCCGGCACCGGGCGCCTACGGCCCCGACTACTCGGGACCGCGGCCGGCCGACGTACCCCTGGATGTCAGCGACCCGGGATGACCCCGCGACCACACCGAGACCGATTCGTTGCCTGACACTGCCCGAACCTACTTCCGTTTCTCCCCGCCGAGGGTAGGGTCACAAGTGCAGGAGGTGGTCTTCGATGACGGCACCGCAGGACGGACACACTCGTGAGGAACTCGCTGCCCAGGTGAGTTTCCTGGAGGCCGAGGTGGAGGAGTTGCGCCGCCGCGTGGCGGAGACTCCGACCGGGTCCAGAGGACTCGAACTGCGCCTGGCTGACACCCAGCGCTCGCTCGCAGCCGTGACCAGTCAGAACGAACGGCTGGCCGGCACCCTGCGCGAGGCCCGCGACCAGATCACCCGCCTCAAGGAGGAAGTGGACCGGCTGGCCCAACCCCCGGCCGGCTTCGGCACCTTCTTGAACCGCAACGAGGACGACTCGGTCGACGTCTTCACCGGCGGCCGGAAGCTGCGGGTGAACGTGAGCCCGAACGTCGACGTGGAGACCCTGGCACGCGGCCAGGAAGTGATGCTCAACGAGGCCCTCAACGTGGTCGCTGCGCTCGCCTACGAAGAGGTGGGCGAGGTGGTGATGCTCAAGGAGGTCCTCGCCGACCGCGACCGGGTGCTGGTGATCGCCAACGCCG
Organism: Nocardioides limicola; assembly: GCF_016827675.1. Lineage (GTDB taxonomy): Bacteria > Actinomycetota > Actinomycetes > Propionibacteriales > Nocardioidaceae > Nocardioides > Nocardioides limicola. The sequence continues at coordinate 128,560 of NZ_JAERJA010000008.1, forward strand.
ACGAGGAGCGGGTGGTCCGGATCGCAGCCTCACTGCGTGACGAGGTGCTCCGAGCCGGCGACTCGCTGCTGCTCGACTCGCGCGCGGGCTACGTCTACGAGAAGGTGCCCAAGTCCGAGGTCGAGGAGTTGGTGCTCGAGGAGGTCCCGGACATCGACTACAACTCGATCGGCGGCCTGGCCGGCCAGATCGACCAGATCCGGGACGCGGTGGAACTGCCGTACCTGCACCCCGAACTCTTCGTGCAGCACCAGTTGAAGCCACCGAAGGGCGTGCTGCTGTACGGCCCCCCGGGGTGCGGCAAGACGTTGATCGCGAAGGCTGTCGCCAACTCGCTGGCCAAGAAGGTCGCGGAGCGGACCGGCAGCAGCGGCAAGTCGTACTTCTTGAACATCAAGGGTCCCGAACTGCTGAACAAGTACGTCGGCGAGACCGAGCGCCACATCCGGCTGGTCTTCCAGCGAGCCCGGGAGAAGGCGTCCATGGGCACTCCGGTGATCGTCTTCTTCGACGAGATGGACTCACTGTTCCGGACCCGTGGCTCCGGAGTCTCCTCCGATGTGGAGAACACCATCGTCCCCCAACTCCTCAGCGAGATCGACGGCGTCGAGACGCTGGAGAACGTCCTGGTCATCGGCGCTTCCAACCGGGAGGACATGATCGATCCGGCGATCCTGAGGCCGGGCCGGTTGGACGTCAAGATCAAGATCGAACGACCCGACGCCGAGTCGGCCCGCGACATCTTCAGCAAGTATCTGGTCGCCGACCTGCCGTTGCACGCCGATGACCTGGCGGAGTTCGGCGGCGACCGAGATGCCTGCATCACCGGAATGATCCGGGCCGTGGTGGAGCGGATGTACACCGAGACCGAGGAGAACCGGTTCCTCGAGGTCACCTATGCCAACGGCGACAAGGAGGTCCTGTACTTCAAGGACTTCAACTCCGGCGCCATGATCCAGAACATCGTCGACCGCGCCAAGAAGATGGCGATCAAGGACTTCCTCGATCACCAGCAACTCGGCCTGCGGGTGCAGCACCTGCTGCAGGCCTGCGTGGACGAGTTCAAGGAGAACGAGGACCTGCCGAACACGACCAACCCCGACGACTGGGCGCGGATCTCCGGCAAGAAGGGCGAGCGGATCGTCTTCATCCGGACCCTGGTCACCGGCAAGCAGGGCACCGAGCCCGGACGGTCCATCGAACAGGTCGCCAACACCGGCCAGTACCTGTAGGTCCGACGGCCCGAGCGGGTCGGCTGCGCTGCCACGCTGCCCGGGGGCGGCGGCTAGACTCGGACGCTGCCCCGCTGATCGTGTTCGACCCGCTGATCGTGTCCGAGGAGTTCCGTGGCCGTCCAACCCATCCGTCTCTTCGGCGACCCGGTGCTCCGGCAACGCGCCGACGAGGTGACCGACTTCGACCGTGAGGTGCGCCGCCTCATCCAGGACCTCACCGACACCATGCTGAGCGCGGGCGGAGCCGGGCTCGCTGCACCCCAGATCGGTGTGGGGCTGCGTGCCTTCACCTGGCACGTGGACGGCGAGATCGGACACCTGATCAACCCCAGCCTGGAACTCTCCGCGGAGCAGCAGATCGACCTGGAGGGGTGCTTGTCGCTGCCCGAGCTCAGCTACGAGTGCCAACGCGCCCTGTCCGTGGTGGCCCACGGGTTCGACGTACACGGTGAGCCGGTCACCGTGCGCGGATCCGAGCTGCTGGCTCGGGCGATCCAGCACGAGACCGACCACCTCGACGGCGTACTCTTCATCGACCGACTCGACACCGAGGCCCGGAAGGCGGCGATGCGGGAGATCCGCGAGTCCGCGTGGTTCGGGCTGGAGCAGCCCACCGTCAAGATCTCCCCGCACGCGACGAGAGGATTCGGAATCTGATGCGCGTCGTGTTCGCCGGCACCCCCGAGGTCGCCGTCCCAGCCCTGGAGGCGATCGCCGAGTCCGGCCACGAACTGGTCGGGGTCGTCACCCGACCCGATGCACCCGCCGGCCGGGGACGGAGACTGGTGGCCAGCCCGGTCGCGGTGCGTGCCGTCGAGCTCGGCGTCCCGGTGCTGAAGCCGGATCATCCGCGCGATCCCGACTTCCAGGCCGCCCTGCGAGCGCTGGCCCCGGACTGCTGTCCGGTGGTGGCCTACGGTGCCCTGCTGCCCCAGTCGGCGCTGGACATCCCCCCGCACGGCTGGGTCAACCTGCACTTCTCCTGCCTGCCGGCGTGGCGTGGCGCTGCCCCGGTCCAGCACTCGGTGTGGGCCGGTGACGAGGTCACCGGCGCCACCACCTTCCGGATCGTCAAGGAGCTCGACGCCGGTCCCGTGTTCGGGGTGATGACCGAACGGATCCGACCCGACGCCACCTCAGGTGACCTGCTGGCCCGGCTGGCCGAGGGTGGCGCAGGGCTGCTGGTCGCCACCCTCGACGGGATCGCCGACGGCAGCCTGGAGGCGCGGCCGCAACAGGCCGAGGGCGTCTCCTACGCACCCAAGATCGAGGTGGCCGACGCTGAGGTGGACTGGACCGAACCGGCGGCCGCCGTGGACCGCCGGATCCGAGCCTGCACCCCGGCGCCGGGTGCCTGGACGCTGCTTGACGGCGAGCGTTTCAAGGTCGGGCCAGTGACCGTCGTGTCCGGTCGGGACCGTCTGGCTCCGGGTGAGCTCGAGGTGACCAAGAGCGCGATCTTCGTCGGCACCGGGACCGACCCGGTGCGACTGGGCCAGGTGAAGCCGTTCGGCAAGAAGCAGATGGACGCCGCCGACTGGGCCCGCGGCGTCCGGCTCGAGCCCGGCACCACGTTCGCGGGGTGACGATGCTCGACCAGGCCCGACTGGCGGCGTACGAGGTGCTGACCGCGGTCAGGGCCGACGATGCGTACACCAACCTGGTGCTGCCTCAGGTCCTGGCCAAGCATGGGCTGACGGGACGCGACGCTGCCTTCGTGACCGAACTGGCGGCCGGAGCCATTCGGCGACGAGGAACCTACGACGCGATCCTGGACAGCTGTGCCGACCGGATCCAACCACGGGTACGGGATGCCCTGCTGCTGGGGGTCCACCAGTTGCTGTCGATGCGGGTGCCGCATCATGCCGCGATCTCGACCACCGTGGACTTGGTCCGCAGCCGCAACAAGGGTGCCGCCGGCTTCGCCAACGCGGTGCTGCGCAAGGTGTCCTCCGATGATCTGGACGGCTGGATCGCCAGCGTCGCTCCGGCGGCCGACACTGACCCGATCGGCCACGCGGTGGTGGCGCACTCGCATCCGCGTTGGGTGGTCGAGGCGCTGGCCGCGGCCCTGACGGCCGGTGACCGCGCCGAGGAACTGGGGGCACTGCTGGCTGCCGACAACGAGAACCCGAAGGTGACACTCGTGGCCCGGCCCGGCGTCTGCACCGTTGCCGAACTCATCGAGGCCGGGGGAGTGGCGACCGGCCGTTCGCCCTACGCCGTCGAACTCGCTGGCGGGGATCCCGGCGCGATCCCTGCGGTGGCCGAGGGCCGTGCCGGTGTGCAGGACGAAGGCTCCCAGCGGGTCGCGCTGGCGCTCACCGAGGCGTCGTTGTCCGGCCCCGACGAGCGTTGGCTCGACCTGTGTGCCGGCCCGGGAGGCAAGACGGCGCTGATGGCCGCCGTGGCGGCCGGCCGCGGGGCGCGGGTGCTGGCGAACGAGGCGCTGCCGCACCGTACGGAACTGGTGGCCCGGCACGTGCGGGCGGTCCGCGCCGGCATGCTGGACGTGGTCACCGGCGACGGCACCCGCCCGGACTGGGAGCCGGCGAGCTTCGACCGGGTGTTGATCGACGCCCCGTGCTCGGGGCTGGGGGCTCTGCGGCGCCGCCCCGAGGCGCGCTGGCGCAAGCGTCCCGAGGATCTGGACACACTGGTGCCCCTGCAGCGGGCGCTGTTGAGTGCCGGCGTGGACTCGGTGCGTCCCGGGGGAGTCGTGGTCTATGCCACCTGTTCCCCGGTCCTCGCGGAGACCCGAGGTGTCGTCGATGCCGTGCTGTCGTCACGGGATGACGTGCGGGAGGAGCGCGCCGAGCAACTCTGGCCGCACGTGGATGGCAGCGACGCGATGTTCTTCTCGGTGATCCGCCGCACCCCCTGACCCCCTCGCTGGTCGAGTGCCGCCCGGTTCGGTGGTCGAGTGCCGCCGAGGAACGAGGCGGTGTATCGAGACCACCCCCGACCGCCGAACCACGCCTGCCCTCGGTGGTCGAGTGCCGCCTGCGTTCGGTGGTCGAGTGCCGCCGAGCTTGCGAGGCGGTGTATCGAGGCCACCCCCTAGTCGTCCGGGGTCTCGATACGCTCGCTGGCGCTCGCTACTCGACCGCCGATCAGGGTGTGAGGCGTCATCCGGAAATGTCGGAGCCTGCTGGTTGGCTTGTTCTCATGAAGGCGGAGCAGCTCGAAGATCTCGACACCTCGGGTGAGGTGCTCGACTTCCTGCGCACCCAGCAGGCCGAGGCCCTTCTGGTCGAGGCGGCCGCGATGGTGGCGGCGGTGAAGTACTGCGGGATCAACACCCCGACCACTGACACCGAGGCCGCCGGGCATTGGTTCGGGGACCGGTCCTGCGCGTTGGCGGGTGCGGGTGCCCCTCAGGTGTCAGAATCCGCGGTCATCGAGTACGCCGCCGCCCTGGGCCGTAGCACCGAGTCGGCGAAGCGGTATCTGGGTGAGTGTTTGGAACTGGCGCATCGGCTCCGGAAGACCTGGACCCGGGTCCGTGCCGGTGAGGTCCCCGGCTGGGCGGCACGCCGGATCGCGTCCCAGACCATGAAGCTCCCCCAGGCCGGCGCGGCGTGGGTCGACGGTCAGGTCGCCCCCGCCGCGGGACGGATCGGGCCCACCGCGTTGGACCGGATCCTGAACGAGGCACTGACCCGGTTCGACCCCGAGGAGGCCGAACAGCGCCGCCTCGACGGCCTCGAGGGTCGTCGGGTCGATATCGATCTTGATGATCTGATCGATGGGCAGGTCTGCCACGCCCGCGTGCACGGGGTCATCGACGCAGCTGATGCGATCGACCTCCAGGAAGCGTTGAACACCCTGGCCGCGCAGTACCGCGAACTGGGATCCACCGAATCACTCAACGTACGCCGCGCCAAAGCCCTCGGCGAGTTGGCCCGCACCCAACTCCACCTCCACCTCGACGACGGTGACGGGGACAGTGGCGGGGGTCTCGCTACACCGCCTCACACGTTCGGCGGCACTCGACCAACGAACAACGACGGGGGTGGTCTCGAGACACCGCCGGGCAATGGAGCGGAGGGTGGGGGTCTCGAGACACCGCCGGGCAATGGAGCGGAGGGTCGGGGTCTCGAGACACCGCCGGGTGACGGAGCGGTGGGTCGGTGGTCGAGTGTCGGCGAGGGACGAGCCGATGTATCGAGGCCACCCACCCGGCGGGTGGTGTTGCATGTGCATCTGTCCGAGGACGCGGTTCAGGGGTTCGGGGACGGGATCGCCCGGGTGGAGACGATCCTGGGGCAGCGGGACCGGTTGGTGACGTTTGAGCAGCTCACCGAGTGGTGTGAGGGCGCCCAGGTCACCGTGCAGCCCGTCCTGGATCTTCACGAGACGTTGATGTCGACGGGGTATCAGCCCGCAGGCAGGCTGCGGGAGCAGGTGGTCGGGAACAACCCGACGTGTGTGTTCCCCTACTGCCACCGGCCGGCCAGGACCAGCGATCTGGACCATGTCGAACCCTGGCGCGACGACGGTGGCGGTGGCCGGACCGACTCCACGAACCTGGCGCCGTTGTGTCGTACCCACCACAGGGCGAAGACCCACCTGGGGTGGACCTACACGATGCTGATCCCTGGTGAGTACCTGTGGACCAGCCCCCAAGGCCGCTCGTATCACCGTGGACCCGACGGCAGCAGTCCCGTCGACCCACCACGAGATACACCCCGCCCCTGACCCCGCACCCCCACCGGCTGCGGGGCCACCGGCCTGCCCCGTGCCACCCGGGGGTGGCCTCGATACACCGCCTCGTTCCTCGGCGGCACTCGACCACCGAACAGGCGCGGCACTCGACCACCGAGCACGGTGGTGTGGTTCGGCGGTCGAGTAGCGAGCGTCAGCGAGCGTATCGAGACCCCGGGCGACCGGGGGGTGGTCTCGATACACCGCCTCGCAAGCTCGGCGGCACTCGACCACCGAACGCAGGCGGCACTCGGCCACCGAACAGGGTGGTGGTTCGGCGGTCGAGTAGCGAGCGTCAGCGAGCGTATCGAGACCCCGTGCGACCTCGGGCGTGGCCTCGATACACCGCCTCGCAAGCTCGGCGGCACTCGACCACCGAACAGGGACGACGCTCGACCACCGAACGCAGGCGGCACTCGACCACCGAACAGGGACTGCACTCGACCACCGAACGGGGGGCGGCACTCGACCACCGAAACACGCGACGCCCGACCCACCACGAGATACACCCAGCCCCTGACCCCGCACCCCCACCGGTTGCGGGGCCACCGGCACGCCCGGGCGGTCGCCGGAGGACTCCCTGACCCGGTAGCGTCGTCGACGTGGCATCCCCCTTCACCGAGGTCGAGGTTCCGTCTCCGGACGCGAGCACTCGCGTGGTCAAGGTGACCAACCCTGACCGGGTCTACTTCCCCGACCTGGGGATCACCAAACTCGACCTGGTCGAGTACTACCTGAGCGTCGGCGAGGGGATCGTCAACGCGTTGTGGGAGCGCCCGTGCATGCTGCATCGCTTCCCCAAGGGCCTGGCCGGGGAGAAGGTGCACCAGAAGCGGCTGCCCGGCGGTGCCCCCGAGTGGGTGGAGACCGTGGAACTCTTCTTCCCGAGGTGGAAGCGGACCGCAGACGAACTCTGCGTCACCGAACTGGCCAGCGTGATCTGGGCCGTGCAGATGTCCACGGTCGAGTTCCACCCGTGGAACAGCCGCCGCGCGGACACCGAAGCCCCGGACGAGTGGCGGATCGACCTGGATCCCGGCCCCGACTGTGACTGGCAGACGGTACGACGGGTGGCCGCGGTGACCCGAGACCTGTTGGACGAGCTGGGCATCCGGGGCTACCCCAAGACCAGTGGCGGGAGCGGACTGCACGTCTACGTGCGGATCCCGCCGATGCCGTTCGCCGACCTGCGGCGGGCGGCGTACGCGTTCGCGTGTGAGGTGGAACGGCGGGCGCCGGACGACGTCACCACGGCGTGGTGGCGCAAGGACCGTGACCCGGCGCAACTCTTCGTGGACTACAACCAGAACACCCGCGACCACACCATCGCCGCCGCCTACTCGGTGCGCGGTGTTCCCGAGGCCACCGTCTCCGCTCCGGTCACCTGGGAGGAGATCGGCACCTGCGAACCCGGCGACTTCACCGTGCGGACGATGCCCACCCGGTTCGCGGAGATCGGCGACCTGCACGCCAGCATCGACGACGTCGCCCACGACATCAGCGTCCTCGGCGAGTGGGCCGACCGGGACGAGGCGAACGGCAAGGAGTGACCATGCTCGACCCCCGCCAGATCGACCTGACCGAGCTCGGCGAGCTGCTCGACCAGCCGGAGTGGAATGCCGGCTACTTCGATCCGGCGACCGGCGAGGTGATCCAGGCCCTCGACGGCGAGGTATACGGACCCCAAGGTGAACCGATCGACGGGGATGAGATGGGCTGGATCGTCGTGGGCGGTGAGGGCAGTCGGAGCGCCTACCGGGACATGGAGGCCTTTGCCGAGGCGGTGGCGGATCCCCGCCTCGCGGATCGAATGGCCGATGCCCTGCAGGGCCGCGGCGCGTTCAAGCGGTTCCGTTCGGTCGTCCACGACCATCCGTCCTCGATCGGGGAGCAGTGGAACAACTACCGACGGTCCCGTCAGACCATCCGTGCCCTCGACTGGCTGCTGGACGATGGCGTGATCACCGAGTCCTCCGCCGCCCCGCTACGGGCTGAGGCGATCCGCATCGGGGACGACGCGCTGGCGTCGGTCAGCAGCCCGGTGGCCGACGGCGACATCAAGGAGGTGATGCGCCTGGAGCGGCACCTGCAGACCCCTGCATGCAGGCAAGACCCCGCGGGGCTGAGAGCGCTGCTCGCTGACGACTTCATCGAGATCGGCGCATCCGGTCGCACGTGGGACCCGGAGTCGATCATCGCCCATGTGAGAGCCGAGAAGCCCGCAGACGAGATCGAGATTGCCGAGATGACCGCACGGGCACTCGCCGCGGATCTGGTGCTGGTCCAGTGGACGTCCCAGCGAGCCGGGCGACGGGCACGACGTACCTCGATGTGGCGACGTGACCCGGGCGGCTGGCGTCTGGTGCACCACCAAGGCACACCGCTGCCCTGACGGCTTAGGATCAGGGCTCGTGGGCCACATCCAGATCACTCCCTCCATCCTCAACGCCGACCTCGCCAACCTCGGCGCCGAGGTCCGGCGCATCCCGGGCGCCGACTGGGTGCACGTGGACGTGATGGACAACCACTTCGTTCCCAACCTGACCCTGGGGCTCCCGGTCGTCGAGTCGTTGCGGCAGCACACGGGTCTGCCTCTTGACGCGCATCTGATGATCGAGGACCCGGACCGGTGGGCGCCCCAGTACGCCGAGGCCGGATGCGGGTCGGTCACCTTCCACATCGAGGCGGCCGCTGCCCCGGTCCGGCTGGCCCGCGAGATCCGCGCCCAGGGGGCCCGGGCGTCGATGGCCCTGAAGCCGGCCACCCCGATCGAGCCCTATGAGGACCTACTGCCGGAACTGGACATGGTCCTGGTGATGACGGTCGAGCCAGGGTTCGGTGGCCAGAAGTTCCTGGACCTGTGCCTGCCCAAGATCCGTCGGGCTCGGGCACTGATGGACAAGTACGGCGTCGAAACCTGGCTCCAGGTCGACGGAGGGGTGTCCCTGGAGACCATCGAACGATGCGCCGAGGCCGGCGCCGATGTCTTCGTGGCCGGCTCCGCGGTCTACCGCGCCGACGACCCCGACGCGATGGTCGCCGAGCTCCGGGCAGCCGCGGAGGCCGCCCGGGCATGACCCCGGACTGGGGCCTCCGGTTCCCACACCCCCTTCGACGCCACCAACGCGAAGCGATGGAGGCGCTGGAATCCGCCTGGCAGTCCGGTCGGCGCCGCGCCTGGGTGGTGCTGCCCCCGGGCGCCGGCAAGACGCTCGTCGGGCTGGAGTCGATCCGGCGCTGGCAACGTCCGGCCGTCGTGCTCAGCCCCAACGCGGCCATCCAGGGCCAATGGGTGAGCGGCTGGCAGGAGTTCCGCGACGACAACGGCACCAACCCCGTCTCGGTGGGTACGACGCGGGACCTCACTGCCACCGTCACCTCGGTGACCTACCAGTCGCTGGCCGTCTTCACCGACGCCAGGGAGCCCGACGAACCCGAGCCGGAGACCGAGCTCGGCCGCCTCCACCCCAACGGGCAACAGTTCGTCGAGCAGTTGCGCAACGCGGGACCGATCACCCTCGTCCTGGACGAGTGCCACCACCTGCTCGAGGTCTGGGGGCGGCTGCTGGCCGAACTCCTCGAGCAACTCCCCGAAGCAGTCGTCATCGGCCTCACCGCCACGCCGGCGACCACCCTGAGCACAGACCAGGCCGCGCTGGTCGACGAACTGTTCGGCGAGATCGCCTACGCGACCTCGATTCCCGCCGTGGTGCGCGAAGGCCACCTGGCCCCGTTCGCCGACCTCGTCTGGCTGACCACGCCCACCAGCGAGGAGGCCGAGTGGCTGCACGACCGCTCGGTGCGCTTCGCCGAACTGACCACTGCGCTGATCGCCCCGGACTTCGGCTCGCTGCCGTTCCTGCAGTGGCTCGACGCGACCTTCGTGAACGGCCCCGACTTCCGCCTGGTCAAGGCGAACCGGTTCCCGCAGTGGGACGCTGTCCGACGCCTCGAGTACGCCGGTCTGGTCACCCTGGGCGACGACGTACCCGTGGGTGAGGAGCACCGTCAACGGCCCACCGCGGACGACTGGGCGGTACTGCTGAACCAATGGTTCCGCGACTGTCTGAAGGACTCCGACGACCCTCGCGACGCTGAGGTCATCGAGGCGCTGCGCCGGGCGTTGCCCGCGGTCGGCTACCAACTGACCAGGAACGGGATCCGCCGGGGCAGATCGACCGTCGACCGGGTGCTGGCCCGGAGCGCGGCCAAGTCCCAGGCGCTGGTCGAGATCGTCAGCACCGAGCATCGCAACCTCGGTGACCGGCTGGCGATGCTGGTGATCTGTGACCATGAGGCAGCGGCCGCCACCGTCCCGGTGGATCTGCGGGGCGTGATGCCGGCCCGTGCCGGGTCGGCCCGGCTGGCGCTGGCCAGCCTCGTCGCGGACCCGGCCACCGCGGGGCTGGCCCCGGTGATGGTGACCGGCCGCACCGTCGCAGCGGCCCCGGACACCCTCAGCCGCCTCCAGAAAGGGCTCGGCGCCCTGGGTGAGGACCTCGAGATCGGACCCGCCGACACCGACGGCATCGCCGAACTGTCCGGCCCCTGGCGCACCCGGCAGTGGGTTCCGGCGGTGACCGAATTCTTCAGCAGCGGCGCCTGCCGGGTGCTGATCGGCACCCGCGCGCTGCTCGGCGAGGGGTGGAACGCACCCGCCGCCAGCGGTCTGATCGACCTGAGCACCGCCCGCACCCCCGGAACGGTGGTGCAGACCCGCGGCCGCACGTTGCGGGTCGACCCCACGCATCCGGAGAAGGTCGCGATCAACTGGACCGTCTGTTGCGTCAGCGAGGAGCACCCCAACGGCGACCACGACTGGCTGCGCACCGTGGACAAGCACCGCGGCTACTTCGGGGTCGACGTGAACGGCGACGTGGTCGACGGAGTGGCGCACATCCATCCCGACTTCTCGCCCTTCCAGCCACCTCCGGCGCACCGCTACGGCGCCTACAACGCGCAGATGCTGGTCAAGGCGGAGAAGCGCGACCTGATCGCCGACGCCTGGTGCGTCGGCGAGCCGTACGACGACGAGTTCCGGCCCACGGTCTGGGTGTCCACCCCCCGCTTGCCGGCCCTGCCGCCGGGCGGGGAGGAGGCGCCGGCGCCGCCCGCATTGCTGCTCACCGCCGACGGGCTGCGTCATCTGGACCGGCCGCTGCCCGGGCCGTGGCGGCGAGATGCCGGCCTCGGGCTGGCGGGCGTACTGGCCCTGCTCGCGGTGGTCAGCGGCACGGCCGCGGTCGCCGGCGTACTGGTCCTGGGTGTGGTCGCGGCGATGATGCTCGGTCCGCTGTCCCAGCGTCGACACAACGCCCGAGTGCTGGCCGGTCTGGAGACCGAACCCGATCCGCTGCTGGCCGCCTACGCCCTGGCCGACGCCCTCGACGAGGCCGGTCTGGTGCCCGGTGGCGCGGCGGCGGTCGACTGGTCGATCGGCACCGATGGCCGGCTCCGGGTCCGCCTCGACGGCGGAGACGCAGGCGGGCAGCAGAGCAGCATCTTCGCCGAGGCCTTCGCCGAGATGACCGCACCGATCGGGCACCCCCGCTACCTGGTGCCCCGTTACGTGGGCGGCAGCGACGGAGCCGGCGCGGGGTCACTGCGCAAGGTCCGTCCCACCGGCGTGATCTGGCATCCGGTGCCCGCGGTGCTGGGCGGTCGGGCTGAGCAGGTGCGAATCTTCGAGCGGGCCTGGCAGCGTTGGCTGGGGGGTGGGTCGGCCGTCTACACCCGCTCCCATGGTCCCGGATGGGGTGAACTGCGGGCCGCTCAGGGAAGCAACCCCTTCGACGCCACCAGCGTGATCAGGCTCTCCTGGCAGTAGGTCACCGCGCCGGCAGGATCCGGCCCCGGGCCTCGCCGAACCCGATCCTGCCGCCGTCGGAGCCGGGGGCGGTGGCTCGCAGCACTACCTCGTCGCCGTCCTCGACGAATGTACGCGGCTCACCGGCCACCTCGACCGGCTCGGTGCCGCCCCAGGTGAGTTCGACGAAGGCCCCTCGCTGCTCCCGCTCCGGCCCGGAGATGGTGCCTGACGCGAAGAGGTCCCCGGTCCGGGTGGGGGCGCCGTTGGCGGTGAGATGCGCCAGCATCTGGGCCGGCGACCAGTACATCGCCGCGTACGGCGGGCGGCTGACCACCTGGCCGTTCCACTCGATCTCCACGGCGATGTCCAGCCCCCACGGTTCCGCCAGGGCCAGGTACGGGAGCACGCCCGGTTCTTGGGTGGGGGTCGGCACCCGCGCTGCCTGCAGTGCCTCCATCGGGACCACCCAGGCCGAGACGGTGGAGGCGAACGACTTGCCGAGGTGCGGGCCGAGAGGGACGTACTCCCAGGCCTGGATGTCGCGCGCCGACCAGTCGTTGAAGAGCACCACCCCGAAGATGTGCCGCTCCGCCTCGGTCACCCCGATCGGCTCGCCCAGCGGATTGCCGACGCCGACCACGAAGCCGAGTTCGGCCTCGACGTCGAGGCGCCTGGTGGGGCCGAACTCCGGCGCGGGCCGGCTGCCCGCAGGTGCGTCGGCGGGCAGCCGCTGGCCGTGAGGTCGGACGATGTCGGTGCCCGAGACCACGATGGAGGCCGTCCGGCCGTGATAGCCGACCGGCATGTGCTTCCAGTTGGGGAGCAGCGGCTCCGCGCTGTCGGGCCGGAACAATCGGCCCAGATTGGCTGCATGATGCTCGGAGGCGTAGAAGTCGACGTAGTCGGTGACCTCGAACGGCAGGTGCAGGGTGACGTCGGCGAGGTCGTGCACGGCCGGGTCGGGGACATCGCCGGACACCGCCTCCCGGAGACGGGCCCGCACCTGCGCCCAGCGCTGGTGGCCCTGGGCCATGAACGCGTTGAGGCTCGGTCGGGCGAACACGTCCTCGCCCAGCAGCAGGGTCAGGTCGATCACCTGGCCGCCGACCCGGGTGGCGACGCGTGGTGTCTGGCCGGGGACCGAGTAGACGCCGTAGGGGAGGTTGTCGAGTCCGTACGTCGTGCTGGCCGGGGGCCGGAGCCGGGTCACCGTGATGCTCCGACCGCGTCGATGTCGGCCAGCCCCAGGTCGAGCAGGCCGAGGGCGACGAGTTCCTCGACAGGATCGGTGATGCTGCAGGTGCCGAACGAGCCGAAGGAGTCGCGGACCGTGGCGGTCAGTGACCCGGCGGCCGCCGCAATCCCCGCGGGGTCGCGGTCGGCGAGCACCTCGACCAGGTCGTCGGTGCCGGCGCCGACCCGGGCCGCAGCGGTGGCCACCATCAGGTTCAGGAACCCGTGCTGCTCGAAGTCGGTGTCCGGGTCGGTCCGGCGTACCGCATGGTGCAGCCCGGCCGTGGCCTTGAACGGCACCCCGGCGCGGACCAGTGCCACCAGGGCTTCGGCGAGTTCCTTCTCGTCCGGGTACAGGTCGGCGTGGACGCCGCCGGTGCGCAGTTTGGCTCGGCAGTCGGCGCCGCTCAAGGCCTCGATCAGCCGGTCCCGCCGGGGGTCCCGGGGGACCTCGATGTGACAGGTGAGGCGGCGGCGGCGGACCACCTCGTCCAGCAGCGGCACCACTGTGGCCGGATCGGTCTCGGGCGGCAGGGCCACTTCGATGCCGGCCAGGGTGATTGCGGGGTGTGTGTCGGTCAGTTCGAAGGTGGCGGCGATCCCGCTCAGCGGCACCACCACCGAGACGACCAGGGATGGCTGCGTCCCTGTCCCGACGAGCTGCGACAGTTCCTCGAGATGGTGGCCGGCGACCACCAGGGAGCCGACCAGCGCCGCATAGCGTGAACGTTGGTGCTCGTGGTGGGCCGTCACTGCCTCGGCCAAGGCCAGGTTGCCGGGCGGGAATACGGCTGCGTCGTCGCACAGCCCGTCGAAGAGGCCGTTCGCGTGGCTCATCAGTCGTCACCGTTCCAGGAATGCAGATAGACCCCGTCATCGCTGGCACGACCCGCCTCGCCCAGTTCGAGCGGGCGGAAGGTGTCCACCATCACCGCGAGTTCGTCGAACCGGTCGACGCCCAGACTGGCCTCGATCGCGCCCGGTTGCGGCCCGTGGGAGTGCCCACCCGGGTGCAGGGTGATCGAGCCGGGCCCGATCCCCGACCCCTTGCGTGCCTCGTAGTCGCCCCGGACATAGAACATCACCTCGTCGGAGTCGACGTTGGAATGGAAGTACGGCACCGGCACCGCGTCGGGGTGGTAGTCGACCTTGCGCGGCACGAAGTTGCAGATCACGAAGTTGTGTCCCTCGAAGACCTGGTGCACCGGCGGCGGCTGGTGCACCCGGCCGGTGATCGGCTCGAAGTCCGCCACGTTGAAGACGTACGGGTAGAGGCACCCGTCCCAGCCGACCACGTCGAAGGGATGGTGTGGCGTGACGTGGACCGAGCCGACCAGGGCCGCACCGGCGCCGCGGTGCTTGACATACACCTCGGTGGGCGCCTGGGCAGCCGCCTCTGCCGGCTCCGGGGGAGTGGGCAGCCGCAGGTCACGCTCGCAGTACGGCGCATGCTCGAGGAACTGCCCGTACCGGGACAGGTAGCGACGCGGCGGTGCGATGTGACTGTTGCCCTCGATCACGTACAGCCGCAACGGTGACGGGTCGCCGGGGTCGCTGAGTGGCACCCATCGGTGGGTGGTGGCGCGGGGGAGGATCACGTAGTCGCCCGGCCCGACCCGGAGGTCGCCGAAGACCGTCTCCACGACAGCTCGTCCCGACTCGACGAAGACGCATTCGTCGCCGACCGCGTTGCGGTAGCACGGCGAGGCGGCACCCACCACGGCATAGAGAATCCGTACGTCGGCGTTGCCGAGCAGCAGTCGCCGGCCGGTCACCGCGTCGTGCTGCCGCCACGTGTCGGCGCCGTCCAGGTCGTGCAGGCGCAGGTGCCGGGGGATCAGCGGCAGGTTCGGGCTGGTCGCCTGCTCGGGCAGTTGCCAGACCCGTGCGTCGAGCAGGGCCGAGGGCACGTGCCGGTGATAGAGCAGCGAGGAGTCGCTGGAGAAGCCCTCTTCGCCCATCAGCTCCTCGTAGTAGAGGCCGCCGTCGGCGTCGCGGAACTGGGTGTGCCGCTTCGGCGGGATCTCTCCGCACCGGTGGTAGTGAGCCATGGTCGTCTCCGCTCCTCAGATGTTGCCGCGCCGCTCCTGTTCGCGTTCGATGGCCTCGAAGAGTGCCTTGAAGTTGCCCTTGCCGAAGCCGAGCGAGCCGTGCCGTTCGATGAACTCGAAGAAGACCGTCGGGCGGTCGCCGAGCGGTTTGGTGAAGATCTGCAGGAGGTAGCCGTCCTCGTCGCGGTCGACGAGGATGCCGCGGGACTGCAACTCCTCGATGGGCACTCGGACCTCACCGATCCGGGCACGCAGGTCCGGGTCGCTGTAGTAGCTGTCCGGGGTGGCCAGGAACTCGATACCGGCCGCACGCAACGCGTCGACGGTGCGCAGGATGTCGTTGGTGGCCAGCGCCAGATGCTGCACGCCGGGGCCCTGATAGAACTCCAGGTACTCGTCGATCTGGGACTTCCGCTTGCCGACTGCGGGTTCGTTGAGCGGGAACTTCACCCGGTGGTTGCCGTTGGCCACCACCTTGGACATGAGCGCGGAGTACTCGGTGGCGATGTCGTCGCCGATGAACTCGGCCAGGTTCGTGAAGCCCATCACCCGGTGATAGAACTCCACCCACTCGTCCATCCGGCCCAGTTCCACGTTGCCGACCACATGGTCGAGCGCCTGGAAGAGGCGACGTGGCCGCTGATCCGTACGCGGCACGTACCCGGGCAGGTAGGGCCCGTCGTACCGGCTCCGG
This sequence comes from Nocardioides limicola, assembly GCF_016827675.1. GTDB lineage: Bacteria > Actinomycetota > Actinomycetes > Propionibacteriales > Nocardioidaceae > Nocardioides > Nocardioides limicola. The sequence continues at coordinate 144,289 of NZ_JAERJA010000008.1, forward strand.
TCCACCAGGGTGTGCCGGGTCTCCCCGTAGGCGCCGATGGCGGCCAGGCGGACAGTGCCGTGCTCGTCGACCAGGTCGTGGGCCTCCTCGAGGATCCGGGCACCGGCGGCGCGGGCGTGGGCCAGGCAGCGGTCCACGTCGGGCACCTCGAGGGCAACGTCGATGACACCGTCGCCGTGTCGGGCATGGTGGGCGGCGATGTCGCTGTCCGGCTGGACGCCCCCCTTGATCACGAACCGCACCGCGCCACTGACCAGCACGTAGGCGGCATGATCACGGTTGCCGGACTCCGGGCCCGAGTAGGCGACCAACTCCATCCCGAAGGCGTGCCGGAAGAAGTGCGCCGTCTGGGCGGCGTTGCCGACCGCCCACACCACCGAGTCCCAGCCGGTGACCGGGAACGGATCCGCGGTGTCGTCGTACTCGACCAGGCCCACCAACTGCCTGAGTTCATCGAGGTCGAGGTGGGCGAGGCGTTCCTCGGGGGTCAGCAGACTCATCGGGCGTCCTTTCGTCACCTCCTCATCGAAGGACATCCGAGGCGCGGGGGTCAACATGCTGCCTACAGGCTGAGCATCCTGTACGGAACGTGCAGGGAACACCGCCTTTCAATATACAGAATGTATAGAGTTGACGCATGGATGCGCACCCGCTCGACGGCCTGGACCTCACCCTGCTCACCGCGTTGAGCGAGCAGCCGCGCGTCGGCGACATGGAGCTCTCCCGGCTCGCCGGCGTGGCCCGGGCGACGGTGCAGAGTCGGTTGCGCCGACTCCAGGACGCGGGCGTGATCGCGGGCTGGGCGCCCGAGCTCGACGTCCAGGCGGCCGGGTTCCCGGTGCGTGCCTTCGTCACCCTGCACATCGCCCAGGGTGCCCTCGATGACGTGGCCCGCGACCTGGTGGCGATCCCCTACGTGCTGGAGGCGCACGTCACCACCGGCGAGTACGACGTGATCTGTCAGGTGGCCACCCCCTCGCATGCCGACCTGCAGGCGACGCTGGTGCGGATCGACCAGTCCTCGGCGGTGGTGCGGTCGGTGAGCGTGGTGGTGCTCTCGACCCTGGTGCCCAGGCGGGTGCTGCCGTTGCTGGGTACGGCGGTGCGACCGCGCAGCCCACGCGTGCCGACGGATCAGAGCCGGAAGGTCAGCCGTCGCGGCCGCAGGTAGTGGGCCGGGTCCTCCATCCACCGCAACCGGGGGCGGTCGGCGGCGGGGATCCGGGCCAGTTCCGCCTCCAGGGCGGCCCGGTAGCCCCCCGCTTGGGTGGACACCACCGGGACACCCCAGTCGTCGTGATGCCCGGGCACGAAGAGCGGTGCCCTGGCGGCCTGGACGTAGGAACGCACGTCACGCATGCCGTTCGTCAACTGCCCGAAGCCCTGCACCGCCCCGAGGTGCACATCGCTGCGCGGCAGCGATCGGATCAGCGCAGGCAGCGTCGGCGCATCCTCGATCAGCGGCCCGACGGAGTCGTGCCAGAGCAGCCGGAAGCCCCGGAAGCGGAACTGATAGAGCAGCACCCCGCCTTCGGCGTCCCCGGCATGGCCGACGGTGTCGAGGAGGTCGCACAGCGACGGCGGGTGGGCGAGGTTGGTGGACAGATCCGGCAGCGGCACCAGTGGCGCATGCGGGTCGGTGACGTCGGGAGCCTTGATCGCCGAGTGTGGATGCCGGATGGCGCTGACCCGCAGTTTGCGGGCCCGGAACCGGCGGTGCGTCCCATACGGATCCGACTCGGCGCCGACCGCCCTGGTCCGGATCGGTGCGCCGGCCTGGCGGGCGGCCTGAGCACAGTGCTCGGCGGTGCCGACCACCGTCGCGCCGCTGAGGCGGGCCAGGTCTCCGGCATCGCGGGCGTGGTCGAAGTGGCCGTGCCCGATGAAGATCGCGAACGGACGCAGCGCCGCCACCTCGGCCACCGTGGTCGGCACGTAGCCGGAGTGGGCGCCGCGGGGCACCCACGCGTCCAGGAGCATCACCCGGCCGGCGAAGGCGACGGCATAGCTGGTGCACCCGAACCAGCTGATCACCACCCGGTCGGCGCGTACCCGACCGGTGCGCGGGTCGACATTGCGGCTGCCGAAGAACTTGCGCCGGGCGGCGATCGTCGCCGGAGGCAGCGCGGCGGCAGTTCCTGCCAGTCCGACGGCAGCCGCCGAGGCCACCGCACCGGCCAGTACCCCACGTCGGGTCATCGATGTCACGGTCCCACCTCCGGCGGCTCAACGGCTCGGGGGATCATTGGTTACTGCACGCACGTGATTCGGGTCACAGCCGGGGGTCGTCGCGGGTGTGCCACAATGTTCGGCAAGAGACACGCGTGCTCTGGGGTCGGTGTAATTCCGAACCGGCGGTGACAGTCCGCGACCCGCGTGCCGAGGCGACCAGCCGAGGCCCGGTTGACCAGGTGGAACTCCTGGACCGACGGTGAGAGTCCGGATGGGAAGAGACACGCAACGTCGTCAGCGCGCCTCTGGCGCGTCGGCGGCGTGCTGGCCCCGGAGTCCGTCGTCGGACCGAGTGAGGGGCTATCTGATGGATGTGACCGCAGCCGAACAGGCCGCGATGCGGCGCGCCCTCGCCCTGGCGGCGACGCCCGGCGTGCCGCTGGGCCCGAACCCACGGGTCGGCTGTGTCCTTCTCGATGCCGACGGGTCCGAGATCGCCGAGGGTTTCCACCGTGGCGCCGGGACCCCGCATGCGGAAGCGGCGGCGCTCGCCGAGGCCGGCGCTGCGGCCGAGGGCGCCACCGCGGTGGTCACCCTCGAGCCCTGCAACCACACCGGCCGCACCGGTCCCTGCGCCCAGGCACTCGTCGATGCCGGGGTACGCCGGGTGGTGTTCGGTCAGGCTGACCCCAACCCGTTGGCGGCCGGCGGCGCCGAGACGCTGCGACGGGCCGGCATCGAGGTCGTCGGCGGGGTGATGACGGCGCCGGCCGTGCAGCTGAACCGGCCCTGGACCTTCGCGATGACCCACGGACGTCCGTACGTGACCTGGAAGTTCGCGGCCACGCTCGACGGCCGGTCCGCGGCAGCGGACGGCACCAGCAAGTGGATCACCTCGACGCCGGCACGCGTGGACGCCCACCGACTGCGCGGCGAGTGCGACGTGGTGCTGGTCGGCACCGGCACCGTGGCCGCCGACGATCCGGAACTGACCGTGCGCGATGAGTTCGACCAGCCGGTGGCGCTGCAGCCGTTGCGGGCGGTGATGGGGGAGCGGGACCTGCCCGCCGGCGCGCGGGTCTTCAACGACCGTGCCGAGACCGTCCGGCTGCTCACCCGCGAGCCGGCCGTGGCACTGACCCGCCTGCACGAGCTGGGGCGGACCCACGTCTTCCTGGAGGGTGGTCCCTCGCTTGCTGCGGCCTTCCTGAGCGCCGGGCTGGTCGACGAGGTGGTCGCCTACGTGGCGCCGGCACTGCTCGGGGCCGGCAGCGCGGCCGTCGGCGACCTGGGGATCACCACCATCGACGACGCGATGCGCTGGCGGTTGAGCCGGGCATCGGTGGTCGGTCAGGGGCTGGACGCCTGCGTCCGGCTGAGTCTGAAGCCCGAGGAGGCCTGACATGTTCACCGGGATCGTCGAGGAACTCGGCACCGTCGTCCGCATCGAGGACCAGGGCGACGCACAACGCCTCACCTTCGCCGCCACCGAGGTGCTGGCCGGAGCCAGGCTCGGTGACTCGATCGCGGTCAACGGCTGCTGCCTGACCATCGCCGCGCTGGAGCCCGAGGAGTCCCGGCCCGGCGCAGGTCGGTGGACCGCCGACGTGATGGCCGAGACGCTGGCCAGGACCAGCATCGGTGGGCTGGCTCCCGGAGACCGGGTGAACCTGGAACGGGCGATGGCCGTGGGTGACCGGCTGGGCGGCCACATCGTCCAGGGCCATGTCGACGCGGTCGGCACGGTCCTGCGCCGGGTCCCCAGTGAGCACTGGGAGGTGGTCGAGGTCGGCTTCCCCGCAGCCTTGAGCCGCTACCTGGTGGAGAAGGGGTCGATCACGGTGGACGGCACCAGCTTGACCGTGGTGTCGGTGACGGATCCGGGCGCTGCGGACCCCGCCTTCACCATCAGCCTGATCCCCGAGACCCTCGCCCGCACCACCCTCGGATTCCGTCAGCCCGGCGACCGGGTCAACCTCGAGGTCGACATCCTCGCCAAACACGTCGAACGGCTTCTCGCCCACCAGGCACAACCACAAGGATCCACACATGAGTGACAAGGTCAGGCTCGACTCCGTCGAGCGCGCTATCGCAGACATCGCCGCAGGCAAGGCGGTCGTCGTCGTCGACGACGAGGACCGCGAGAACGAGGGCGACATCATCTTCGCCGCCTCCAAGGCGACCCCGGAGCTGATGGCGTTCACCATCCGGCACTCCTCCGGGGTGATCTGCGTACCGATGCCGGCCGAGATGCTGGACCGGCTGGAGATCCCGTTGATGACGCCGCACAACAAGGACAAGCTCCGTACGGCGTACACGATCTCCGTCGACGCCCGTGACGGGGTCAGCACCGGGATCTCCGCTGCCGACCGTGCGCACACGGCGCGGGTGTTGGCGGACTCGGCGACCGAGCCGTGGGAGATCACCCGCCCCGGGCACGTGTTCCCGCTGCGCTACCGCGACGGTGGCGTGCTGGTGCGCCGCGGTCACACCGAGGCCGCGGTGGATCTGGCCACGCTCGCCGGCCTGACCCCGGCCGGGGTGCTGGTGGAGGTGGTCAACGACGACGGCACCATGAAGCGTGGCCCGGAGCTGCGCGAGTTCGCCGACGAGCACGGGCTGGCGATGATCTCCATCGAGGACCTGGTCCGGTATCGCCGCCGTACCGAGGTGCTCGTGGAGCGGGTGGCCGAGACCCGGCTGCCGACGAAACTCGGTGACTTCACCGCCTACGGCTATCGGATCACCGTGGACGGCTCCGAACACATCGCCCTGGTCCACGGCGACGTCAGCGGCGATGAGCCGGTGCTGACCCGGGTGCATTCCGAATGCCTCACCGGAGACGTCTTCGGCAGCCACCGCTGCGACTGCGGGCCGCAACTGGAGGAGGCCATGGAGCGGATCGTGACCGAGGGCCGGGGCGTCATCGTCTACCTGCGGGGGCACGAGGGTCGCGGCATCGGCCTGGTCGCCAAGCTGCAGGCCTACCAGTTGCAGGACGGTGGTCGGGACACCGTTGACGCCAACCTCGACCTCGGTCTGCCCGCCGATGCCCGCCACTACGGCACCGCGACCCAGGTGCTCCGGGACCTGGGGGTCGGCGCCGTCCGGTTGCTCACCAACAATCCCGACAAGACCACCAGCCTCACCGACTTCGGCGTACCCGTGGTCGAGCAGGTCCCGTTGACGCCGCACCCCAACGATCACAACCTGTCCTACCTGCTGACCAAGCGGGACCGGATGGGCCATGCACTGCCACACCTGGAAGGACACACCTCATGAGCGGACACGGAGCACCCGAGACCGTGGCCCTGGACTGCTCGGACCTCTCCGTGGCCGTGGTCGCTGCGAGTTGGCACCAGCAGGTGATGGACGGCCTGCTGGACGGTGCCGGCCGGGCACTGGCCGCGCACGGGGTCACCGACACCCACATCGTCCGAGTGCCCGGCACCTTCGAGTTGCCGGTGGCGGCCGCAGCCCTGGCCGAGGCGGGCTTCGACGCGGTGATCGCGCTCGGCGTGGTGATCCGCGGCGGCACGCCGCATTTCGAGTACGTCTGCTCGGCGGCCACCGACGGGTTGACCCGGGTCGCGCTGGACCATCGGGTGCCGGTGGGCTTCGGCGTGCTCACCTGCGACACCGAGGCGCAGGCGCTGGACCGGGCCGGACTGGCCGGCTCGGCGGAGGACAAGGGCTGGGAGGCGACGGCCGCGGCGCTCCAGACTGCCCGGACCCTGCGCGCGCTGCCCACTCCCACGCCGTAGGCTGGTCTCCCGTGAAGACGTTCGAGGAACTCTGGGCCGAGCTCAGTGAGAAGGCTCGCACCCGACCCGCCGGATCCGGCACCGTGGCCCAACTCGACGCCGGAGTCCATGCGATCGGGAAGAAGCTCCTCGAGGAGGCGGCCGAGTCCTGGATGGCGGCCGAGCACGAGTCCGACGAGGCCTGTGCCCTCGAGGTCAGTCAGTTGCTCTACCACGCCCAGGTCCTGCTGCTGGCCCGCGGACTGACCCTCGATGACGTCTACAAGCACCTCTGAACCTGGAGACCCCATGCCGCCCCTCAAGATCGCCGTCCCCAACAAGGGGGCGCTCTCCCAGACCGCGTCCGACCTGCTCTCCGAGGCGGGCTACCGACAGCGCCACGACAGCAAGCAGCTGGCGCTGAGCGACCCCGACAACGGGGTCGAGTTCTTCTACCTGAGGCCGCGCGACATCGCGGTCTACGTGGGGGAGGGTCAGCTCGACATCGGCATCACCGGCCGTGACCTGCTGATGGACTCCCGCGCCTCGGCGGACGAGGTGCGGGCGCTCGGCTTCGCCCGGTCCACGTTCAGGTACGCCGGCCCGATCGGCGCCTTCGCCAAGATCGACGAACTGGACGGGAAGCGGATCGCCACGTCCTATGTGGGCATCGTGGAGGACCACCTGGCCGCGCACGGCATCGACGCGACCGTCACCCGACTGGACGGCGCGGTGGAGACCAGCATCCAGCTGGGTGTCGCCGACGCCATCGCCGACGTCGTCGAGACCGGCAGCACCCTGCGCGCCGCCGGCCTGGAGACGTTCGGCGAACCACTGCTCGCCTCCGAAGCGGTGCTGATCGCCCGCCGCGACGGCGAGTTGCCTGCCGAGTTCGAGGTGTTCCGGCGCCGCGTCGAGGGCGTGCTGGTGGCCCGCAGCTACGTGATGATGGACTACGACATCAAGAGCGAGCAGGTCACCGCGGCGGTCGAGCTCACTCCGGGGTTCGAGAGTCCGACGGTCTCGCCGCTCCATCGCGAGGGCTGGGTGGCGGTGCGTGCGATGGTGCCGCGCGTCGGCGCGCAGCGGCTGATGGATGAGCTCTACGCGATCGGGGCTCGCGGGATCCTGCTCACCGACATCCACGCCTGCCGCCTGTGAGGACGACGATGACCGAGGTGACCCTGCCGCACACCTGGCGCCCGTTCGGGGTGCGGATGGCCGCGCTGTTGGTGGGGGTCGGCCTGGCCGTGGTCTGTGCGGCCGCCTGGTTCGCGTTCCCTCCGGAGATCCGGGCGATGTTCACGCTCTTCCAGAAGGGCACCCTGGTGGTGATGGGCGCTGGCCTCTTCGTGATGGGCCATGCGCTGGTGCGCTCCAAGGTGGTCGCCACCGAGGCCGGCCTGGTGGTGGTCAACGGCTACCGCACGCGTGAGTTCGCCTGGCCGCAGGCGCTGGCGGTCCGACTGCCGGCCGGGGCGCCGTGGGCGGTCCTGGACCTGGCCGACGGCACGAGTTGTCCGATGATGGGCATCCAGGGCTCCGACGGTGCCCAGGCCCGTCGTGCCGTCCTCGAACTGCGCTCCCTGCTCGACCGCCCCTGACGAGGTGTCACATCTGGTCGGCCGAGGTGTGACATCTGGTCGGCCGAGGTGTGAGATCTCGGCGGTCAGCCGAATGCCTGCCCGGCACCTCGGTAGGTGGGGACCACGTCGATGAAGGCGTCGCCGGCGAGCAGGTGTACGACGTTCCCATGCTCGAAGAGCTCCCCCGACTTGGCGTGCCGGAACCAGACCAGATCCCCGACCTGCAGCAATGAGGCCGGGTGCCCGGTGAGCGGGGTCTGGACCTCGCCGGCCCCTTCGAGGCTGGTCAGGTGCAGTCCTGGCGGAGCCCACGGCGTGGGTGCCCGATCCGCTCCGACGGCACCGGACGCGGTGTAGCCGCCGCCGGCGACAGTGACCAGTTGCGGCCCCGGACGGCGTACCACCGGAACACCGTAGAAGGCAGCCGGCCTGGGCACGAACGCCTGGTAGTGATCGAAGAGCGTCGGCACCAGCAGGCCCGACCCGGCCGCCACCTCGGTCACGGCCGGATCGGCCACCGTCGCCTCGACCGATCCCGATCCGCCGGCATTGACGAACTCGAGCTCGGCGACGTCGGCCACCTTCTGCGTGATGCCCAGCCGGCGGGCCTTCAACTGGGACATCGAGGCTGCCTTGAGGCGCCTCACCACCAGCGACTTGGCGCGTTGGCCCGGCACGTCGTCAGGGACGCCCGCGACCTGACCCTCGTAGCTCATCAGGCCGACCAGGCGGAAACCGTTGCGCGCCACGACCGCCCTCGCCAACCGGAGTACGTCGTGGCTGTCGTGCAGCGGGGACCGCTTCGGTCCGATGTGCTGGGACCCCATCCGCAGGCCGGCGTCGACGTCCAGAGCGACCCGGACCGGCACCGCTTTGGAAGCCCGCAGCGAGTCGATCAGCTCCAGATGGGCGGTGTCATCGACCATCAGGGTGATCGCTGCAGCGGCCGAGGGCGACCCGATCAGGCTGGCCAGCGCAGCTCGATCGACGCAGGGGTAGGCGACCACGATGTCGTCGCTGACTCCCTGGTCGTGCAACCACAGGGCCTCTCGTAGCGAGTAGGCGAGGATGCCATGGAACCCGTCGTGTGCCAGCGCGCGGCGCAGTAGGGCCGGCACCCGGAGGGACTTGGACGCGACTCGGATCGGGGTCCCGCCGGCGCGGCGGACCAGGTCGGCCGCGTTGGCGTCGAACGCATCGAGGTCGACCGCGAACAGGGGAGTGGCCGGTGGCTCGTCGAGTGCCTCGACAGCGCCGTTGAGCCGGGCCCAGAGCCGATTGCGGGCCACGTGGTCCCTCACTGGATGCCGTGCCGCTTCAGGATCGCCTCGATGTCGTCGAGACCGTCGATGGGGTCGGCGGCCGGTTGGCCGCCGGAGACCTCGCCGCGTGGCGGGGCTGATTCCGTGGCAGGTCGGGACGGACGGGCGCCCACGCCGCGACTGGTCAACGCCCGCGACGTGCCGAAGAGCAGCACCGAGAGCCCGGCCAGTACGATTCCTGCCCAGGTCAGCGGGGAGAACACCAGGCCTGCTGCCCAGCGCGCCACCGAGTCGCCGACCTCGGTGAGCATCGGCAGGGTCCCGGTCGCCCACAGCGCCGGCGGCAGCAGCGTCAGGCCCAACCCGTTCAGGCCGGAGGCCACGCCACGCTTGCGGAACGCGTGCACGGTCCACAGCGCACCCAGCGCTGTCAGCACCGCCGCCACCGCGGTCCAGGTCACCTCGTCGATTCCCACGGGTACCAGCCTTCCACATCCCCCCAGCCGGGCGTGGGCGCCACCGACGGTGGGAGGATGCACGGGTGCATCCAGACCCTTCCGGCAGGCTGATCCCGTCCTCGGAGTTCGCGGGGGACAGCGGCACGGTCGATCCCGAGGTGGCCGCAGCGCTGGCGACGTACGCCGCGGACCGTGCTCGCCGCGGCGAGGTGCTGCAGGCGCTGGCCGGCAGTCGGCTGCTGGTGCCGGTGGTGGCCGTGCTGGGCGAGGTCGAGTACGACGAGCGGGGCCTGGCCCACGACAAGTCCAGCGACATGGCTGCGGTGCTGCTGAAGGGTCGCGACGGCCGCCTGGCTCTGCTGGCCTTCACCGGGACCGAGAGCATGGTCGCCTGGAACGCCGACGCGCGGCCGGTGCCGGTCACCGCTCAGGTTGCGGCGGCATCGGCCATCCAGGACGGAGCGGCGGCGCTGCTGGTCGACGTGGCCGGGCCGGTGACGGTGGTCGTCGAGGGCGAGGACCTCGAGGGTCTGGCCCGCGGCTGGCCCCTGGCCAGGGTGGGCGACCAGGTGGTCTGGATTCGCCCGGGAGTCGACTGATCCGGTAGTCTGGTGAGTCGACCGACCTCTGTCCACCCGGGTGGAGGTCTACAAGCGGAGACACGTCTCCCACCCGCATCGACTGGGATGTCGTCGGGTCCGGTCCCGCCACCGAAGGCAGCGATGTCTGCGGGGCGTGAATGGATGGTGCCCGATGCCATCCAGGTGACTGGCTTCCGCTTGCCGCGGAAGCCATTTTTGTTCCCGGTCCCCTGGGGCCCGGCGCGGAGAAGGCGACCGGACACCACGTGACACAGGAGGACACATCAGCACCGAGCTGCGCATCAACGATCGGATCCGGGTTCCCGAGGTCCGACTCGTTGGACCCAACGGCGAGACCGTGGGCATCGTGCCCACCGACCAAGCGTTGAAGCTTGCCAATGAAGCCGACCTCGACCTGGTCGAGGTCGCCCCGACGGCCCGTCCCCCCGTCTGCAAGCTCATGGACTACGGGAAGTTCAAGTACGAGAACGCCCAGAAGGCCCGTGAGGCACGACGGAACCAGACCAACGTCGTGATCAAGGAAATGAAGCTCCGCCCCAAGATCGACCAGCACGACTACGACACCAAGAAGGGGCACGTGGTCCGCTTCCTGGCTGCCGGTGACAAGGTCAAGATCACCATCATGTTCCGGGGGCGTGAGCAGCACCGGCCCGAGCTCGGGTTCCGGCTGTTGCAGAAGCTTGCCGAGGACGTGTCGGAGCTGGGCTTCGTGGAGTCCTCGCCCAAGCAGGACGGCCGCAACATGATCATGGTGCTGGGTCCGCACAAGAAGAAGTCCGAGGCCAAGGCGGAGATCAAGGCCGCCAAGGTGACCCGCGCTGCGGAGAAGGCAGCCGAGCAGGCCGAGGAGCGCGCCGAGCGCCAGGCTCCTCAGGAGCCAGCCGACAAGAAGCCGCGCAAGAGGTCCGAGAACCTCGACCCCGACATCGACCTGTAAGAGATAGAGAGCGAGAGCATGCCGAAGAACAAGACGCACTCCGGTGCCAAGAAGCGGTTCCGAGTCACCGGCTCGGGCAAGATCCGTCGCCAGAAGGCCGGCCTGCGACACAACCTCGAGAAGAAGCCCTCGAAGATGACCCGGCGGATGTCCGGCACCACCGAGGTTTCCAAGGCCGACACCAAGACGGCCCGCAAGCTGCTCGGCCGCTGATCATCTTCCCCCGTGGCCGCCGCACCGGCCACTGAACCGCACCAAAGGAGCACCCCATGGCACGCGTCAAGCGCGCAGTGAACGCCCAGAAGAAGCGTCGTACCACCCTCGACCGCGCCAGCGGCTACCGCGGACAGCGTTCGCGCCTCTACCGCAAGGCGAAGGAGCAGGTCACTCACTCCCTCGTCTACAGCTACCGTGACCGCCGTGCCCGCAAGGGCGAGTTCCGCAAGCTGTGGATCCAGCGGATCAACGCGGCGGCTCGCGCCCAGGGGATGACGTACAACCGCTTCATCCAGGGCCTCAACCTCGCCGGCGTCGAGGTGGACCGCAAGATCCTGGCGGACCTGGCCGTCAACGACGCGGCCGCGTTCAACGCGCTGGTGGAGACCGCCCGTGCGGCGCTCCCCGCTGACGTGAACGCTCCCAAGGCGACCGCCTGACGGTGAGGCCTCCGGCTCCGGCCGGTACGACGAAGGCGAGCTCCCGCGTGCCCCCTGCACCGCTGACCAGCGGCAATGCCAGGGTCAAGGCCGCGCGGAAGCTCGCCCGTCGTGCATTTCGGACCGACTCCGGTCGCTTCCTCGTCGACGGCCCCAAGGCGCTGCTCGGCGCACTGGAGCAGCCGCACCGGTTGCACGAGGTGTTCGCCACCGCCGAGGCCGCCGACCGGTTCCCCGACCTGCACCGTCAGGTCGCCGCCGCCGACATCCCGTGGATCCTGGTCGATGAGCGGGCGATGGGCTCCCTCAGCGACGCCGTGAACCCGGCCGGTGTGGTCGGCGTGAGCGAGTTGGTGACCCTGACCGGCGAAGAGGTGCTCGCAGCCGGGGGAAGACTGGTGGCGATCTGCGCCGACGTCCGCGATCCCGGCAACGCCGGCACCGTGATCCGCTGTGCCGACGCGGCCGGCGCCGACGGTGTGGTGCTGGCCGGGGACTCGGTGGATGTGCACAACCCCAAGACGGTCCGCGCCACGGTGGGCAGTCTCTTCCACCTGCCGATCGGCACCACGATGAGTCCGGCGGTTGCCGTGGCTGCTGCCCGCGAGGCAGGCTTCCAGGTGCTCGCGGCCGACGGGGCCGGCGAACTCGACCTGGACCGGGCCGCCGACTCCGGGGTGCTGGCCGCGCCGACCGCCTGGCTCTTCGGCAATGAGGCGTGGGGTCTGCCCGATGAGCTGGCCGAGCAGGCCGACCATCGGGTGGCGATCCCGATCCACGGGCGGGCCGAGAGCCTCAACCTCTCCACTGCTGCGGCACTGTGTCTGTATGCCTCGGCACGCGCGCAGCGCCTAGGGTGAGGGGCGTGCACCCGCCGGCCGACGTCCTGGACGCCTTTCCCGATGGGCTGGTGGTGGCCGACGCTCACGGCGTCGTCACCCACGCCAACGCCCGGGCCTGCCGGATGCTGGGCGTGGACGGCCCCGGGTCACCCCTGGCCGAGACGCTGCTCCTTCAGGACCGTCAGGGGCGCGACTGGTGCTCGGCGGTGCGCCCGTACGACGGGCTGCCGAGCCGCTCCGGTATCCCGGAACAGTCGTGGCTGCTGCCCGACGGAGCCGAGGTGCTGGTCGCTGCCGGACTCCAGCGTGACCCTGTGGACCGACGGGTGCTGCGAGTGGCGGTCTCACTGCGCTCGGCCCGTGGTCGGACGCGTCTGGATCGGGAACGCTCCGACCTGGTGGCCACCGTGGCCCATGAGCTTCGGTCGCCGCTGACCGGCGTACGCGCGTTCGTGCAGGCGTTGCTGACCCGATGGGACCGGTTGTCCGATGACCAGAAGCTGCTGATGCTCGCCACCGTCAATGCGGATGCGGAGCGTTTGAGCCGGTTGATCATCGACCTGCTCGACGTGGCCAGGATCGACACCGGGCGGCTGGTGCTGCACACCCGGCCCAGCGATGTCCAGGTGCTCACCGAACGGGTCATCACCTCCATCTCCGCGACCACCTCCCGCGAAATCGGGCTCCAGGTCCATGGTGAGTTGCCGAAGGTGAACCTCGATCCGGACAAGTTCACGCAGGTGGCCACCAACCTGGTCGAGAACGCGGTGCGGCACGGCGACGGACGAGTCGGCGTCGGGCTGTCCCGGACGGCCACCTCGGTGCTGCTGACCGTCACCGACGAGGGGGACGGCATCGCCGAGGAGATCAGGCGCCGGGTCTTCACGAAGTTCTGGACCCGAGGCCCCGGCGGTTCCTCGGGCTTGGGGATGTACATCGTGCAGGGGCTGGTGCGGGGCCATGGCGGGACCGTGGAGATCACCGACGCGGACGGCGGAGGTGCCCAGGTGACGGTCGCCTGGCCGGTCCACGACGACGGCCACGTCGCGCCACTACCCGAAACCCCGTCGCCGGGCTCCGGCGCGGGTTCCTAGACTTGACCGAGTCGTCGAGAAGAAGAGGCACAGATGTCGGGACCGAACACCGAGTACGACCCTGTCGCGGTGACCCCGCTGCAGGCCGACCAGGTCGAGGCGATGCGGGATCAGGCGCTTGCGGCGATCGCCGCCGCCGAGGACCTGAAGGCGTTGGCGCAGGCCCGGTCCGAGCACGTCGGTGACCGCTCCCCGCTGGCCCTGGCGAACCGGGAGATCGGTGCCCTTCCGCCCCAGGCGCGCAAGGAGGTCGGTCAGCGTGTCGGCCAGGCCCGCGGGGCTGTCGCCCAGGCCCTGGCGGCACGCACCGAGGTGCTCGAGGCCGAGCACGAGGAGCGCACCCTGCTCGCGGAGACGGTCGATGTCACGCTGCCGACCCGCCGGCATCCGGCCGGCTCCCGGCATCCGATCACCACCTTGTCGGACCGGATCGCGGACATCTTCGTGGCGATGGGCTGGGAGATCGCCGAGGGCCCGCAGGTCGAGGCCGAGTGGCTCAACTTCGACGCCCTCAACCTCGGGCCCGATCATCCGGCACGGACCATGCAGGACACCTTCTGGCTGGAGCCGGCCGACTCGGCGCTGGTGCTGCGCACCCACACCTCCCCGGTGCAGGCGCGCACCATGCTGACCAGGGAGCCACCGATCTATGTGGCCTGTCCGGGGCGGGTCTACCGCACCGATGAGGTGGACGCCACCCACTCGCCGGTGTTCCACCAGGTCGAGGGCCTGGTGATCGATGAGGGCATCACGATGGCGCACCTCAAGGGCACCTTGGACCACCTGACCACCGCGCTCTTCGGTGAGGGGATCACCACCCGGTTCCGACCGTCGTACTTCCCCTTCACCGAGCCTTCGGCGGAGATGGACATGGTCTGCTTCGTGTGTCGTGGGGTGGACCCCGAGCAGTGCCGGACCTGTCGGGGCGAGGGCTGGATCGAGCTCGGCGGGTGCGGGGTGGTCAACCCCCGGGTCCTGGTCGCCTGCGGTGTCGACCCGGACCGCTACACCGGCTTCGCGTTCGGGTTCGGCATCGACCGGATCCTGATGTTCCGCCACACCGTCGAGGATCTCCGCGACGTGTTCGAGGGCGATGTGCGGTTCACCAGCGCATTCGGGGTGGAGATCTGATGACCAAAGCGACTGTGAAAGTGAGTGGCCGATGAAGGCCCCCGTCTCCTGGATCCGTGAGTACGCCGCCCTCCCCGACGACCTGGGCATCGACGAACTGACCCACCGGTTGACCATGCTCGGCCTCAAGCTCGAGGCGCTGGAAGCGCCCGGGGACGCGATCACCGGGCCACTGGTGCTCGGCCGGGTGATCAGTCGCCAGCCCGAGCCCCAGAAGAACGGCAAGACGATCAACTGGTGCAGCGTCGACGTCGGCGATGCCAACGGCACCGGTGACCCGCAGGGGATCGTCTGTGGGGCCCACAACTTCGACGTCGGTGACCTCGTGGTCGTCGCGCTGCCCGGCGCCGTGCTGCCCGGTGGCTTTGCGATCGGCGCCCGCAAGACCTACGGGCACCTCTCGGCCGGGATGATCTGCTCGGCGGCAGAGTTGGGCCTGGGTCAGGACCACAGCGGCATCATCGTGCTGCCCGACGAGGCGGGGGTGCCGGGGGTCGATGCCCGTGCGGTGCTCGGTCTGGACGATCCGGTGATCGAGTTCGAGATCAACCCGGACCGGGCCTATGCCCTGTCCCTGCGGGGGATCGCCCGGGAGGCCGCCCTCGGCTTCTCGGTGCCGTTCCACGATCCCGCCGAGCGGGAGCTGCCCAGCCCCGACGACTCCGGCTATCCGGTGCAGGTCGAGGACCCCGTCGGCTGCCCGGTCTTCGTCGCTCGGACGGTCACCGGGTTGGACCCGGCGGCGCAGACCCCGGAGTGGATGGTCCGTCGGCTCACCCAGGTCGGGATGCGGCCGATCAGCCTCGCCGTCGATGTGACGAACTACGTGATGATGGAGCTCGGCCAGCCGATTCACGGCTACGACCGGGACAGGCTCAGCGGGGCGATCGGGGTCCGCCGGGCGCGCGAGGGTGAGCAGCTCACCACCCTCGACGGCGTACGTCGTGACCTCGACCCCGGCGATCTGCTGATCACCGATGACTCCGGGCCGATCGGTCTGGCCGGCGTGATGGGTGGCGAGGACACCGAGATCTCGCCGTCCACCACCGCGGTGGTGATTGAGGCGGCGTGCTTCGAGGCCACCTCCATCTTCCGCACCCAGCGGCGTCACAGGCTGCCGTCGGAGGCGAGCAAGCGGTTCGAGCGCGGCGTCGACCCGGCGCTGGCCGGTGCGGCCGCGGATCGGGTGGCGGCGCTGCTGGCCGAGCTCGGCGGAGCCACCATCGAACCTGGGTGCACCCAGGTCGGGACACCCCCGCCGGCCGCGTCGATCACCATCGATGCTGACCTGCCGGCCCGGATCAGTGGCATCGACATCGATCTCGACACCACCGTGGGACATCTGGAGGCGATCGGCTGCCGGGTCAGCCTCGAGGGGGATCGGCTCACGGCGGTGGCGCCCACGTGGCGACCCGACCTGACCGACCCGTTCGATCTGGTCGAGGAGGTGGTCCGGATCGTCGGGTACGACCGTGTCCCGGCCGTGCTGCCGACCGCGCCCGCGGGGCGGGGCCTGACGCGCACCCAACGGCTGCGGCGACGGGTCGGTCACGTGCTGGCCGGCAACGGCCTGACCGAGGTGATCAGCTATCCGTTCTGTTCGGAGTCGGACTTCGAGTCGCTGGGCATCGAGCCGGCCGACGTACGTCGACAGACGCTGAGGCTGGAGAACCCGTTGTCGGCGGAGGAGCCGCTGCTGGCCACCACGTTGCTTCCGGGGCTGCTCCGGGCGCTGGCCCGCAACACCGGCCGCGCCAACGCCGACGTCGGTCTCTTCGAGGTCTCGCCGGTCTTCATCCCCACCGGTTCCGAGGCCGCGCCGCTGCTGCCCACCGACCGGCGTCCCACCGAGCAGGAGTGGCAGCAGTTGCAGAAGGCGGTGCCGCACCAGCCGCTGCACCTGGCTGCCGCCATCTCCGGGGACCGGGAGGCGGCCGGGTGGTGGGGAGCCGGGCGACCGGCGACCTGGGCCGACGCCGTTGAGGTGGTCCGCAGTGTCGCCACCTCGCTGGGAGTCGAGCTGACCGTGACCAGGGCGACCCTGGCCCCGTGGCATCCGGGTCGGTGCGCGGAGTTCCGGATCGGTGAGCTCGTGGTCGGGCACGCCGGCGAACTGCACCCACGGGTGGTGCGATCGTGGGGGATCCCAGCGCGTACGGCGGTGGTGGAGGTCGATCTGGATCTGCTGATGCGTCATGCGGTGGACCCGGTCGGTCCGCGGTTCTCGGCGTACCCGGTCGCGAAGGAGGACGTCGCGCTCGAGGTCGCCGAGGACGTGCCCGCGGCCCAGGTGGAACAGGCCCTGCGCGACGGTGCCGGTGAGTTGCTCGAATCCATCCGGCTCTTCGACGTGTACCGGGGTGACCAGGTGGCGGCAGGCCACAAGTCGCTGGCGTTCGCGCTGCGGTTCCGGGCCGCGGACCGGACGCTCACCGAGTCCGAGTCCGCGGCCGCACGGGATGCGGCGGTGCGGATCGCGGGGGAGCGGTTCGGGGCGGCCCAGCGCTGAGTGCGGCAGAATCGGAGGCCGCCCACCGAAACGGAGTGCAAGAATATGCAGAGGAATGTATAGTCATGCACATGGGTGCGAAGATCTCTGTGGCCGTGGCGGGTGCCAGCGGGTACGCCGGTGGCGAAGTGCTGCGATTGCTGCTCGGTCATCCGGGCGTCGAGATCGGGGCACTGACCGCTGGCGGGAACGCCGGCGCGCGGTTGGGCGAACTGCAGCCGCACCTGCTGCCGCTCGCCGACCGGGAACTGTTGCCCACGGACCCGGAGGTGCTCTCCGGACACGATGTGGTCGTCCTCGGCCTTCCACACGGGCAGTCCGCCCCGATCGCCCTGGCACTGGGGGAGGGCACCGTGGTGATCGACTGCGGCGCCGACTTCCGACTCACCGACGCCAGCGTCTGGGAGCAGTTCTACGGAGGCAAGCACGCGGGCTCCTGGCCCTACGGACTGCCCGAACTGCCCGGTCAGCGTGAGCTGTTGCGGGAAGCCCGGCGAGTCGCTGTCCCCGGTTGCTACCCGACCGTCTCCACCCTCACCCTGGCGCCGGCCGTGGCCGCGGGCCTGATCGAACCGGACGTGGTGGTGGTGGCCGCGTCGGGGACCTCCGGCGCCGGCAAGGCCGCCAAGCCGCACCTTCTCGGCAGTGAGGTGATGGGGAACGCCTCGGCCTATGGAGTCGGCGGTGGACACCGGCACACCCCCGAGATCGTGCAGAACCTCAACCGGCTCACCGACGCCGAGGTGTCGGTCAGTTTCACGCCGATGCTGGTGCCGATGTCACGCGGCATCCTGGCCACCTGCTCGGCGTCGCTGATCGGCGATGTCAGCGAGGCCGAGGCCCGGGAGGTGTACGCCGCGGCCTACGCGAACGAGCCGTTCGTGCATGTGTTGCCGCAGGGACAGTGGCCGCAGACCCAGTCGGTGCTCGGCTCGAACGCCGTACAGATCCAGGTGACGGTGGACCGCGCGGCCGGCCGGTTGGTGGCCGTCGGCGTGGTGGACAACCTGGCCAAGGGCACCGGTGGAGCCGCCGTACAGTGCCTCAACCTGGCCACCGGCCAGGCGGAGACCGCCGGCCTGAGTGTGGTGGGTCTCGCGCCATGAGCAACTACGACCTCACCCAACACGCCGAAGCCCTCGCGATCGTCCGGTTCGACGCCGGCGCCGACCTGCCCCCCTGGGCGTCCTCAGGCACCCTGCTCTCGATCACCGCCACCGCCACCGAGACCTCGCTGGTGTGTGCCGCGGCGGTCGTGCCGGCGAAGGCACCCTCGATCGGGCCGCTGATCGCGTTCGAGGTGGCCGGGCCCTTGGACCCGACCCTCACCGGAGTGCTGGCCGGGCTGCTGACTCCGCTGGCGGAGGTGGAGATCCCGGTCTTCCCGCTCTCCACCCACGACACCGACTGGATCCTGGTTCCTGAGCAGGATGCCGAGGCCGCGGCCGAGGAATGGCGACGACGAGGGCACCACGTCCACGCCGCACCCCTCACCAGCCCAGGAGCATCGTCATGACCGTCACCCACCCCGCCGGCTTCACCGCTGCCGGCGCAGCCGTCGGCATCAAGGCCAACGGCAACAAGGACCTCGCGCTCGTCGTCAACACCGGACCCCGCCACGATTCCGCCTCGGTGTTCACCAAGAATCGCTGCAAGGCCAACCCGGTGCTCTGGAGTGAGCGGGTGGTGGCCGACGGCATCGTGCGTGCCGTCGTCCTCAACTCCGGCGGCGCCAACTGCTACACCGGGCCCGACGGGTTCCAGACCACCCATGCGGTCGCCGAGGAGGTGGCCACGAAGCTCGACATCGGGGCGTTCGACGTGCTCGTCTGCTCGACCGGACTGATCGGGCTGGCCAACGACCGGGAGGTGTTGTTGCGCGGCGTCGGCCAGGTGCATCAGGCCCTGGCCGATGACGGAGGTGTCGCGGCCGCCGAAGCGATCATGACCACGGACACGGTGCCGAAGACCGTGGTCGTGGAGGGGCCGGGCTGGAGCATCGGCGGCATGGCCAAGGGTGCCGGGATGCTGGCACCGCAACTGGCCACCATGCTGGTGGTGCTGACCACCGACGCGGTGGTCTCCGCGAGCGACCTGGACACAGCACTGCGCGCGGCCACCCGGGTCAGTTTCGACCGGCTCGACTCCGACGGGTGCATGTCCACCAACGACACCGTCACCGTGATGGCAAGCGGCGCATCGGGCATCGAGCCCTCGGTGGAGGACTTCACCGAGGCACTCACCCGGGCCTGCACCGACCTGGCCATGCAACTGTTGGCAGACGCCGAGGGTGCCGACCATGAGATCGCCATCACGGTCGTCGGGGCAGCCACCGAGGACGATGCCGTCGAGGTGGGCCGGTCGATCGCACGGAGCAACCTCTTCAAGGCCGCCATCTTCGGGAACGACCCCAACTGGGGCCGGGTGTTGGCCAGCATCGGCACCACCGACGCCGCCTTCGACCCGGCCGATCTGGATGTGGCGATGAACGGGATCTGGGTGTGTCGGACCTCGACCCCGGCAGCCGACGCGGCCACCGTCGACCTGACTCCGCGCGAGGTGACCGTGACTGTGGACCTGAAGTCCGGCCCGGAGCGAGCCACGGTCTGGACCAACGACCTGACCCACGCCTACGTACACGAGAACAGCGCCTACAGCTCATGAGCGACGACAACAGCAACTTCGACATCACCTCGGTCCGCCACGATCCCGGCAAGCCGGACCCGGCCAAGGCACGGGTACTGGCCGGCGCGCTGCCGTGGCTGAAGGCCTACCACGGCAAGGTGGTGGTGGTGAAGTACGGCGGCAACGCGATGACCGACGACGGGCTCAAACGGGCGTTCGCCGAGGACGTCGCGTTCCTTCGCTTCGCCGGGTTCAAGCCGGTGGTCGTGCACGGCGGCGGTCCCCAGATCTCCACGATGCTGGACAGGCTGGGCATCGAGTCCGAGTTCCGCGGCGGCCTGCGGGTGACCACCCCGGAGGCGATGGACGTGGTCAGGATGGTGCTCACCGGCCAGGTGCAGCGGGAGCTGGTCGGCCTGATCAACGACCACGGTCCGCTGGCGGTCGGTCTCTCCGGCGAGGACGCCGGGCTGTTCACCGCCGAGGCGACGCACACGATCGTGGACGGGGAGGAGATCGACCTCGGCCTGGTCGGCGAGGTCGCCCAGGTCCGGCCCGAGGCGGTGCTGGACATCATCGAGGCGGGACGGATCCCCGTGGTCTCCAGCGTCGCCCCTGACGTGCACGGCACCGTGCACAACGTCAATGCGGACGCCGCCGCTGCCTCGCTCGCCGTCGCCCTTGGCGCCGAGAAACTGCTGGTCCTCACCGACGTCGAGGGCCTCTATCTGGACTGGCCGGACCCCGAGGAGGTCATCGGGGAGATCAGTCCGGACGTGCTGGAGGAGCTCCTGCCCAGCCTGGCCAGCGGGATGATCCCGAAGATGGGGGCCTGCCTGCAGGCGGTGCGCGGCGGCGTGCCGCGGGCCACCGTCGTGGACGGCCGGGAGCCGCACGCGGTCCTGCTCGAACTCTTCACCGACGAGGGAGTCGGCACCCAGGTGCTTCCCGGGGTGGAGACCAAGACCCGGAAGGCACGGGAGCTGCGCGCATGAACACCTGGACACAGCGGTACGGCGACGCCCTGATGAACACCTTCGGTCCTCCGAAGATGGTGCTGGCCCGCGGCAAGGGTGCCCGCGTGTGGGACGTTGACGGACGCGAGTACCTCGACCTGCTCGGCGGGATCGCCGTCAACTCGCTGGGCCACGCCCATCCCCGGCTGGTGGCCGCGGTCACCGAACAACTCCAGACCCTCGGGCACATCTCCAACTTCTTCGCCAGCGTCCCCCAGATCGAGTTGGCGGAGCGGCTGAACATGCTGCTCAATCTCGGCGTGACCGAGCGGGTGGAGACCCATTCCTTCTTCACCAACTCCGGCGCCGAGGCGAACGAGGCGGCCCTCAAGCTGACCCGGCGTACCGGACGGACCAGGATCGTGGCCACCGAGGGATCCTTCCACGGCAGGACGATGGGAGCGCTCGCGATCACCGCCAAGGCGGCGTACCGGGAGCCCTTCGAGCCGCTGCCCGGCGACGTTACCTTCGTGCCGTTCGGTGACGCCGACGCTCTCGCGGCTGCGGTCGACGATCGCTGTGCGGCCGTGGTGGTGGAGCCGGTGCAGGGTGAGGCGGGGGTGGAGATCCCGCCTCACGACTACCTGTCCGCCGCCCGGTCGATCACGCATCGGCACGGCGCGCTGCTCTGGCTCGACGAGGTCCAGACCGGGATCGGCCGCACCGGCTCCTGGTTCGCGCACCAGAACACCGCGCTCGTAGACGCCCCCGTCGTCCCCGATGTGATCACCCTGGCCAAGGGGCTCGCGGGCGGGATCCCGATCGGTGTCTGCCTGGCCACCGGCGGTGCCGGCAAGCTCTTCGATCCCGGCAACCACGGGACCACCTTCGGTGGCAACCCGGTGGCGGCCGCGGCCGCACTGGCAGTCCTGGACACGATCGTCGAGGACGACCTCCTCGAGCACGTCGCCACGGTGGGGGAGTTGCTCGCATCCGGGGTCGCTGCGGACTCCCGGGTGACGGGGGTCCGGGCCGCCGGGTTGCTGATCGGCCTCGACCTGGTCGAAGCCAAGGCGGCCGACGTGGTCTCCGCGGCCCAGGACGCCGGGTTCATCGTCAACGCCTGCCGCCCGGACCGGATCCGACTCGCACCGCCCCTGGTGCTGACCGCCGCCGACGTCGCCGAGTTCGTCGACGCCTGGCCCGGCATCCTCGACGAGGCAGGAGTGACCCGGTGATCCGTTCACTGCTCCGGGACGACGACCTCACCGCCGCCGAGCAGGCCCACGTGCTGGCCCGGGCAGCAGCGTTCCAGAGGGACCCCCACCACGCTCGCCCGCTGGCCGGTCCGAAGGCCGTGGCGATGATCTTCGACAAGCAGACACTGCGCACCCAGGTGTCCTTCAGTGCCGGGATCGCCGAGCTCGGCGGCGCTGCGGTGATGGTCGACGGCGCGCTGGCCCGCATCGGTGAGCGCGAGTCCATCGCCGACGTCGGCAGGGTGCTCGGCCGGCAGGTCGAGGCGATCGTCTGGCGCACCTACGAGCAGCGGCGACTCGAGGAGATGGCGCACTGGTCTGGGGTGCCTGTCGTCAACGCACTGACCGACGAGTTCCATCCGTGCCAACTGCTGGCCGACCTGCTGACCGTCCGTGAGGAGTTCGGAGAGCTCGCCGGCCGCAAGGTCGCCTTCCTCGGTGACGGAGCCTGCAACATGGGACATTCCTGGTTGCTGGCCGGAGCGCTCGCGGGCATGGACGTACGGATCGCGGCCCCGGCAGCGTTCGCACCGGCCCCGGAGATCCTCGAACGGGCCGCCGCCATCGCCGCTGGCACGGGCGGCGCGGTGGCGCACCTGGAGGATCCCGTCGCCGCACTGGAGGGCGTCGACGTCGCTACCACGGACACCTGGGTGTCGATGGGCAAGGAGGACGAGGCTGCCGAGCGCGCCAGGATCTTCGGACCCTACGCCCTCGACGAGGCGGCGCTGGCTCATGCAGCCGACCACGCCATCGTGCTGCACTGCCTCCCGGCGTACCGCGGCAAGGAGATCAGCGCCGCCGTGCTGGACGGCCCCCGGAGTCGGGTCTGGGATCAGGCCGAGAACCGCAGGCACGTGCAGAAGGCCGTGCTCGAGTTCTGCGTGGCCGGCGGTCTCCCGGTGGAGGCGGTGTGATGGCCGAGTCCACGGCGATGACCAAGAACGCCCGGCAGCGGCGGATCATCGAACTGCTCGAGCACGCCGAGGTCCGGTCCCAGACAGACCTCTCCGAGATGCTGGCCGCCCAGGGCGTCCAGGTCACCCAGGCCACGCTGAGCCGCGATCTCGTCGAACTGGATGCGGTGAAGGTGCGCACCAGGTCCGGGGCGCTCGTCTATGCCGTGCCTGCCGAAGGGGGCGACCGGACACCGGTGAGCACCCGGGAGACGGCCGCGGCCTCTGCTCGGGTGGCCCGGCTCTGTGGGGAACTCCTGGTCAGTGCCGAGGCGAGCGCGAACCTGGTGGTGCTGCGCACGCCTCCTGGGGCCGCGCAGTTCCTGGCCAGCGCCCTGGACCACGCCGAGATCGAGGACGCGCTGGGCACCATCGCCGGAGATGACACGGTGCTGGTGATCAGTCGCAGTCCCCTCGGCGGCCAGGACCTGGCGGATCGGTTCCTGGCCTTCGCCAACGCCCCGCGGCACCCTGCAGGCGACCACGACTCACTCATGGAGGACGGGCTTCGATGACCCAAGGCACCAACACCGGCAAGCTGTGGGGCGGACGCTTCGCCGGCGGCCCGAGCCCCGAGCTCGAGGCGCTGTCGGTCTCCACGCACTTCGACTGGCGATTGACCCCCTATGACCTCGCCGGGTCGCGAGCCCATGCCGGGGTGCTGCATGCGGCCGGCCTGCTGACCGCGGCCGATCACGCTGAGCTGCTCCGCGGGCTGGAGGTGCTTCGGAGCTCCTACGAGGCGGGGGAGTTGCATCCCGACCCGACCGACGAGGACGTGCATGGGGCGCTGGAACGCCTGCTCCTCGAGGAGGTCGGTGCCGACGTGGGCGGACGGCTCCGGGCGGGCCGGTCACGCAACGACCAGGTCGCCACTCTGTTCAAGGCCTTCCTGCGTGATCACGGGCGGCACGTGGCCGGACTGGTGCTCGATCTCGCTGAGGCGTTGCGGGATCAAGCCGTCGCCAACCTGGGCGCGGTGATGCCCGGACGGACCCATCTGCAGCACGCGCAGCCGGTCCTGTTGTCGCACCACCTGCTGGCCCACGCCTGGCCCCTGCTGCGGGACGTGGAGCGGTTCTGTGACTTCGATGCCCGCGTCGCCGGGGACTCCCCGTACGGCTCGGGTGCGTTGGCTGGATCCAGTCTCGGTCTGGATCCGCGCGCGGTGGCTCACGAGCTCGGCTTCACCGACAGCACCGCGAACTCGATCGACGGCACCGCATCACGGGACTTCGTGGCGGAGTTCGCCTTCGTGGCCGCGATGGTGGGCGTCGACGTCTCGCGGATCGCCGAGGAGATCATCCTCTGGGCGACGAAGGAGTTCGACTTCGTGCGTCTGCACGACTCCTGGTCGACCGGCTCCAGCATCATGCCGCAGAAGAAGAACCCCGATATCGCCGAGTTGGCACGTGGCAAGGCAGGGCGCCTCATCGGCAACCTGACCGGGCTGATGGCCACCCTGAAGGCGCTGCCGCTGGCGTACAACCGGGATCTGCAGGAGGACAAGGAGCCGGTCTTCGACTCGGTCGACACCCTGCAGGTGCTGCTGCCCGCGTTCACCGGGATGATCCGGACCTGCGAGTTCAACACCGACCGGATGGCGGTGCTTGCGCCTCAGGGGTTCTCGCTGGCCACCGACGTGGCCGAGTGGTTGGTCCGCGAAGGGGTCCCCTTCCGGATCGCCCACGAAGTGGCCGGAGCCTGCGTGCGCTTCTGCGAGGAGCGCAGCATCGAGCTCGACGAACTCTCCGACACCGACCTGGCGGCGATCCACCCGGCGTTGACTCCTGAGGTGCGCGAGGTGCTCACCGTGGCGGGATCCGTGGGCTCACGTGATGGCCGTGGCGGCACGGCCCCGGTCCGGGTCGCCGAGCAGATCGACGAGCTCGGCCAGCGCATCACCGAGCTGCGGAACCGGCTGGGATGACGTGTCCGGGGAGCCCTTCACCTGGCTGACCGGTGAGCCGGACCAGGTTGCTCCCCGGTTGCTCGGTGCACTCGTCTCCACGAGCCGTGACGGCGGCGTGGTCACGGTGAGGATCACCGAGGTCGAGGCCTACGGAGGCTTCGACGACGAGGCGTCGCATGCGTGCGCGGGGCCCACCCGCCGGAACCAGCCGATGTTCGGGCCACCCGGCACCGTCTACGTCTACCTCAGCCACGGCCTGCACCACTGCCTCAACGTCACCACCGGGACAGCGGGGGAGCCAGGGGCGGTGCTCATCAGGGCTGGCGAGGTGGTGGAGGGGATCCCGCTCGCCCGTGCACGCCGGGGTGGGCGCGACCGGGATCTGGCCCGGGGGCCCGGCCGACTCGGCCAATGCCTCGCCCTGTCCCTGGACGACACCGGCACGATGCTCGGCCACGGGGTCGCAATCCGGGCCCCGGCCGTCCCGGCCGGCGAGGTGCTCAGGGGGCCGCGGGTCGGCGTACGCCGGGCCGCCGATCGCCCCTGGCGCTACTGGCTGGCCGGCGACACCACCGTCTCCGGCTACCGCAGGCACCCCCGAGTTGACTCTGGTCCCGGGCTCGTGTAAGTTTCTCCGGGTTGCCCCGGGAAGGCCCCGCGAGAGCGGAGCACCCGGGTGTGCGTGATGTTTGAGAACTCAACAGTGTGTCATTGATAGTCGACGAATTGATTTACTCCGGATCCTGACTTTGGTTGGGGTTTGGTGATTCCTTTTGTTTGATTGATTCTGGATGATTTTTCGTTCAG
>NZ_JAERJA010000009.1 GCF_016827675.1 Nocardioides limicola
GTGATCATCATCGATGCGATCGTGCTCAAGGTCCGCGAGGGCAGCGTCGCCAACCGGCCTGTGTACGTGGCGATGGGCGTGAACCTCGACGGCTTTAGGGATGTTCTGGGCATGTGGGTCGGCCCCTCGGGCGGCGAAGGAGCCAAGCAGTGGATCAACATGCTGACCGACCTGAAGAACCGTGGCATCCTCGACGCATGCATTGTCTGTTGCGACGGCCTCAAGGGTCTCCCGGAGGCGATCAACGCGGTCTGGCCCCAAGCGGTCGTGCAGACCTGTGTGGTGCACCTGGTCCGCAACAGCCTGCGGTACTCCTCCAAGCAGCACTGGCAGAAGATCACCGGGCAACTGCGTCGGATCTACACCGCGCCGACCGTGGAGGCCGCGGAGTTCGAGTTCGAGATCTTCGCCGAGGAGTGGGAAGTGAAGTACCCGGCGATGATCAAGCTGTGGCGCAACGCGTGGGCCGAGTTCGTGCCGTTCCTCGACTTCCCCGTCGAGGTCCGCAAGATCATCTACACCACCAACGCGATCGAGTCCCTCAACGCCCGGTTCCGGGCCGCGACACGGCGGCGCGGGCACTTCCCCGACGAGCAGTCCGCGCTCAAGGTCCTCTACCTCGCCGTGCGGCATCGCGAAGTGAACCGGCCCAACCCCAGCGGCCGGATCGCCGGCTGGAAGAACATCCTCAACGTCTTGTCCATGACCTACGGCGACCGCCTGGGTCTCAACTGAGCCGATGCCCACTTACACAAAGTTTCCGACAGACCCGCGATATTGGCTGGGCGCACGAGTATGGCTTGATCAAGCACGGCACCTATGCTGAAGCGCAAGATTCCAGGCGTGATCGAGCCAACAATGCCTACGCGCTCAGGTGGTACGCAGGCAATTCTGGCCTTGTTCGAGGATGGTTCAGGGCAGCGTCGGGGATGGAGACGTTCTTGCGTCGAATAGGCGCCCATGCGGACTGGCTGTTCAGCCGGGGTGCGGGGTATAGGCTTTGACTTCTTTCGATGCGCAAGTTCCGGTTCCACGATCGAGGCGCCGTGTGTGTATGGCTGGGGGTATCGTGGTTGGAGTCGTACTAGGTTTTGGGCTCTCGGCTGCTGTGGATTGGGTCCGCCAACCCGTCGACTGCCACGAACGTCAGGTGGCGGCGGATGCTCTTGCAGTGCTTGACGTGTTCTACTCGCCACCCCTCGCAGCGTTGAAACTTTCTGGGTCGTGCTCGGAGTCAGTACTGAACTATTACGGGGTGGAGGCTCGTATCGATGCGAGCGACGCTGCCGAAGCGGTAGAGGTGCTACGGCGCTTGCGATGCGATGATCATGAGATCGGTCCTGTCGTGGAGGAAGTCGATGCTGTCGCGGACGCTCATCTGCAATGCCAACTGCCCGAACTTGGGTTAGTGAGAATCGCCGTCAATCCCGGCGGGATCGAGCCTTCTGAACGCCCCGGAGTTGCCATCTGGATGACGTTCGTTGGTTCAGTCTCAACTGGTCAGTGAAGTAGCGGCTGTGGGCGAACTTGATCGGCACGACTGCCCTCACCACTTACGATGCTGCTGGACGCTTGGCCACACAGAGCGATGGTCTCGCCACGTACACCTACACCTACACCTACACCTACGGCCTGAGTTGGGTCACCTGAACTGATTTGCGAGTGGCAGATCTCGCTGACCTGCGACGATGCGTGCGGTTAGTGTGCCGTCAAGGCACTAAATAGGGATCGGTAGGATCGCGCCGTGGCGTGGGTTCGGCGGGTTCGTACGAACAGGATGTAGGCCATCGCCAGGAACGTGGTGGTGCCGGCCACCGTCTCGACCCGGTACGACGATCCCTGATTGCTGATGCCGAAGAAGCGGTCCACGGGGCGTAGTTTGGCAGAGACCCGGCGCTGTGAGGTGACGCGGGCGTTACGACTCGCCGCGCTCGCCGCCCGGCACCCACAGCACGTCGCCCTGTTCGCGGTTCGCGTACCTGGCCAGGATGAAGAGCAGGTCCGAGAGCCGGTTCAGGTAGGTGATCGCCAGCAGATTCATCACCTCGGCGTGCTCGGCGTACGCAGCCCAGGCCGACCGCTCGGCACGGCGGCACACGGTGCGGGCCACGTGCAGTTGCGCCGCTGCCTGGGTACCGCCATTGAGGATGAACGAGCGCAACGCGGGCAGGTCCGCGTTGTAGTGATCGCACCACTCCTCGAGCCGGTCGATGTAGGACTGCTCGACCCGCAACGGCGGGTACTCGGGGTTCTCCACGACCGGGGTGGACAGGTCGGCCCCGACATCGAAGAGGTCGTTCTGGATCCGGGTCAACACCGTGAC
Organism: Nocardioides limicola; assembly: GCF_016827675.1. Classification (GTDB taxonomy): domain Bacteria; phylum Actinomycetota; class Actinomycetes; order Propionibacteriales; family Nocardioidaceae; genus Nocardioides; species Nocardioides limicola. The sequence goes on from NZ_JAERJA010000009.1 coordinate 2,324, forward strand.
CACGTCGGGCTCCAGTGCGCCGGTGGCCACCGCCACCCCGATCTGAGCATTCGTCTCGTCCACGTCGGCGTACGCCGCGAGGCGGAGATCGGTCTTGGCCGTCTCGCTCATGTCGCCCAGGCGGGTGCTCCCGGCGTCGCCGGTGCGGGTGTAGATGCGGGTGAGGTTGACCATGGGTTCACGGTAGCGCTTGCGTTTAGTGGCGTCACTGGGTACCTTGTCTCGCATGGTACCCAGTGACGACGCCATCCTCACCCACCTGAGACGTGGTGCGTTGGAGTACTGCGTGCTGGCCACGTTGGCCGACGGCAGTCGCTACGGACTCGACCTGGCGCGCAGCCTCGGCGGGGACGGGCTGCTGCTGGCCAGTGAGGGCACCCTGTATCCGCTGCTCGCCCGACTGCGGAAGGCCGGCATGGTCTCCACGATCTGGCAGGAGTCGGCCGAAGGGCCACCCCGTCGGTACTACGAGCTCACCTCCAGTGGCCGCGAGGCGCTGGACACCTTCGTCGGAGTCTGGCCCAGATTCCGGAACGCAGTCGATGACATCGTTGAAACGGGAGGAACCCCATGAACGCCACCGAACACCCCGAGGTGATCCGCTACCTGGACGCGTTGACGTCACTGCTGACGCCACTGGACCCCGCCGATCGGGCTGAGGTGCTCGCTGGGGTCCGCGAGCACCTTGAGGCAGCCGTGGCTGAGCGCCCCACCGAGGTGGCGCAGGTGCTGGCCGAGCTCGGCCCCCCGGAGTCGGTCGCCCGAGCGGCGTACGCCGAGCACGGTGGGCCCGCCGCTGAGCCGACCCGCGCCGCCGACCGGGCGGCGGTGCCGGTGGTGGTGGCGCTGCTGCAGCTGCTGGGCCTGCTGATCCTGCTGCTGAGCTACGTCGCCTTCGCTCCGGTGGTCACCACCACCTCCGAGGAGGTGAACGGAGTCGTCAGTACCGAGGTGTTCTACCCCGCCGGCGCCGCCATCCTCGGGGCCTTGGCGGCCGGCGTGTTCGCGCTGCCCCTGTGGCTCGCCGCGGCCGTCCTGGTCGGGCTCTCCGGGCTGTGGTCGCGTCGGGAGAAGCTGCTCTGGATGGTGCTGCTGCCCGGCTCCGCCGCGCTATTGGGCGGGCTGCCGGACCTGGGCTGGCAGCTCCTGGGTGAGACCGGCCTGACCATCGGCGCCCTGACCGGCACGGTGCTGGTGGTGGTGGCCGTGCCGCTGCTGGTGTGGCGGCTCACCGCTCGCGGCCGGGAGCAGTGTCGGATTCACCACACCTGAGACCAGTGGCTCGGGTGTGGGATTCGGCATACCCTGACTCCTCATGAGCACTCCTGAAAAGGATCGCCCCTGGGTGATGAGGACCTACGCCGGCCATTCGACCGCCGAAGCGTCCAACGAGTTGTACCGCACCAACCTCGCCAAGGGGCAGACCGGACTCTCGGTCGCCTTCGACCTGCCCACCCAGACCGGGTACGACCCGGACTCGCCGCTGGCCCGCGGCGAGGTCGGCAAGGTCGGCGTACCGGTGCCGCACCTGGGCGAGATGCGCAAGCTCTTCGACCAGATCCCGCTCACCGGGATGAACACCTCGATGACCATCAACGCCACCGCGATGTGGCTGTTGGCGATGTACCAGGTCGCCGCCGAGGAGCAGAACCCCGACCTGTCGCCCACCGAGGTGGCCCATCAGCTCGCCGGGACCACGCAGAACGACATCATCAAGGAGTACCTGTCCCGGGGCACCTACGTGTTCCCGCCGGAGCACTCCTTGCGGCTGATCAGCGACATGATCGCCTACACGGTCCACCAGATCCCCAAGTGGAACCCGATCAACATCTGCAGCTACCACCTGCAGGAGGCCGGCGCCACGCCCAAGCAGGAGTTGGCCTACGCGCTCTGCACCGCGATCGCCGTCCTCGACGCGGTCCGCGACGCCGGCCAGATCGACGAGGCCGACTTCGAGAAGGTGGTCGGCCGGATCAGCTTCTTCGTCAACGCCGGGGTCCGGTTCGTGGAGGAGACCTGCAAGATGCGGGCCTTCGTCGAGCTCTGGGACGAGATCACTCGGGAGCGGTACGGCGTCACCGACCCGAAGATGCGCCGGTTCCGCTACGGCGTCCAGGTGAACTCGCTCGGTCTCACCGAGGCGCAGCCGGAGAACAACGTCCAGCGGATCGTGCTGGAGATGCTCGGCGTGACCCTGTCCAAGGACGCCCGGGCCCGCGCCGTACAGCTGCCGGCCTGGAACGAGGCGCTCGGGCTGCCGCGTCCGTGGGACCAGCAATGGTCGCTGCGCTTCCAGCAGGTGCTCGCCTTCGAGTCCGACCTGTTGGAGTACGACGACATCTTCAACGGCTCGCACGTGATCGAGGCGAAGGTGGCCGAGCTGGTCGCCGGTGCCCGCGAGGAGATGGACCGGGTCCAGGCCATGGGCGGTGCCATCGCCGCGGTCGAGTCCGGCTACATGAAGGAGGCGCTGGTGTCGGCTCATGCCGAGCGCCGGGGCCGGATCGAGTCCGGTGACGAGATCATCGTCGGCGTCAACAAGTTCACCACCACCGAGCAGTCCCCGCTGACCGCGGATCTGGACGGCGCGATCCAGACCGCCGACCCCGAGGCCGAGCGGGCCGCCATCGCCTCCGTCGAGGCCTGGAAGGCGCAGCGCGACGACAACGCGGTGGCCGAGGCGCTGGCCCGGCTGGCCGCCGACGCCAAGAGCGACGTCAACCTGATGGACGCCACCCTCGCCTGCGCCCGCGCCGGGGCCACCACCGGCGAGTGGGCCGGCACTCTGCGCGAGGTTTTCGGCGAGTTCCGGGCTCCCACCGGCGTCGCCGGAGCCGTGGGTGTGGCCGACGCCGGCGCGGAGCTGTCTGCGGTCCGGGACCGGGTGCAGGCCACCGGTGAGGAACTGGGCGGCCGGTTGCGGCTGCTGGTCGGCAAGCCGGGGCTGGACGGGCACTCCAACGGCGCCGAGCAGGTCGCGGTCCGGGCCCGGGACGCCGGGTTCGAGGTCATCTACCAGGGCATCCGGCTCACCCCGGAGCAGATCGTCGCCGCGGCGGTGGCCGAGGACGTGCACTGCGTCGGGCTGTCCATCCTCTCCGGCTCCCACATGGAGTTGGTGCCGGCGGTCCTGGACGGCCTGCGGGAGGCCGGCCTCGACGACGTACCGGTGATCGTCGGCGGGATCATCCCCGACACCGACGGCAAGGCATTGCTGGGACAAGGTGTGGCGGCCGTCTACACGCCCAAGGACTTCGGGCTCACCGGGATCATGGACGGCATCGTGGACGTGATCCGCAAGGCCAACGGCCTCGCCTGAGGCTCGTCGACCGGCCGGGGGAGTGGCCGGTCTCACGTCCACACGGTGAGATTCAGGTTAGGCATACCTCATTAGGTTGGCCTAACCTGTGTGTGTGGCCAAGAAGAAGACCAACGCGGTGCAGCCGAAGGTGAAGTGCTGTGTCAGCAAGTCACGCTGCAAGCGCTGCCCGATCCGACTGCTCAAGGAAGGCAACCTGCCCGACGGGTACACCGTCAAGAAGCGGGCCCTGGTGCGAGTCGACGGCAAGAAGGTCACCAAGAAGCAGCTGCAGAAGGCCGCCTGAGGTTTCAAACGCTTCCGGGCTGGGTATGCCAAGGTGACACTTGTACGCCCGAACACCGAGGAGCCCGATGAGCGGCCCGGAGACCATCCACGCAGAGATGACGTCCGGCAACTTCACGACCATCACCGGCGTGGAGACCGCTGTCGCAGACGTGATGACCGAAGTCAGTGCCAACGTCGCCCTGATCAGATACGCAGCGGACAAGCCCGACTGGGTGAGCCCGGGTCGGCGAACCCGTTTCAACATGGAGGCGTGGACCACTAGGGCAGCCGCCGAGGTTTCCTTCGTCCGCCTCAACCGGGCCGAGTTGGCTTTGCGGATGGTGGCGGACTCGTACCGCTGGATGGTCGAGGCCGCCGACCATGTCATCGGGCAATGGCGAGCACAGAAGCCGCAGATCACCAGCGCAGCGCACCTGCTCCTCTTCCGGGCCGCAGTGATGCTGGCGCAGCGCGGGATCCAGCAGGTGTACCGCGACCGGCTCGTCGAGGCACGCGACTTCGTGGTGAGCGACCCGCTGTCGGAGCAGCTGAGTGAGTGGCTCAAGCATGGCCTCAGTCGGAGCATGCGTCACGACCTTGAGACCCCTATCAACCTCGGTCCGATCATCCCGAACACCCTGGCCACCGGTGACGACGACGGATGGATCCCCCAGGGGCTGGGCTACGACCCGGCGACCGGTCTGTTGCTCCAGGCGTCATACCAGAAGGTGGGCGACGGCTTCGACCAAGCGCAACTCTCCCTGGTCGACCCCGACACCGGGAGGCTGATCAACACAGTCGGACTCGGCGAAGCCATCGATCCCAGCGGTCCGCACAACGTGGGGCCACCGGACCACGCCGGTGGGGTCGCCGTGCACGGCGACACGGTTTGGGTCACCTCGTCGGGGAAGCCGCCGCACGTCTACCCGTACTCGATGACCCAGTTGCGCGAGGCGGCGCCCGGGGCCACAGTCAAGCCGTCGGCCGACCGGCAACAGGTCGCCGCTGGCGCCACCACCACCATCGTCGGCAACACCCTGTATGTCAGCACCTTCGCCAAGGAGACCCCTGGCAGGCTCTACACCTACACCTGGGACGAGCGGACCGGCAGTTGGGTCGATGAGCGGGGCCCGTTCCCGAGCCCGCCGCAGACGCAGGGCATCGCGGTCAAGGGGGACACCATCGTCTTCAGCACCTCCTATGGCCGCCACCATGCCAGCACTCTGCAGAGCTATCCGCTCAGTCAGGTGCTGGGTCGCGAAGGATCACTCGGTGAGCCTCTCGAGACGGTGGAGTTGCCGAACATGACCCAGGGTGTGGTTGCCCTACCGGATGCGTTGTTGACCACCACTGAGGCCGGGGCGGATTCCTTCTCCGCTCCCACGGGCGGCTCGTTCGAGTCGCTGTGGGCGCAGATGAAGATGACGGTCACCCCCTACGCCGAGGTCGGCCTCGACGGGCATGGCATCGAGGTCGAGCCGGCCACGCTCACCGAGGCGAGCAGCCTCTTCCGAGAAGCCGAGAACGGCCTCGAGACGGCCCGCAAACGGATCGAGAGCCTGGCCCTCCCGCCCGCGAGCCTCGGCGTTGTGCCTGGTGCGGTCGAGTTCGCCGGTGCCGTGGGCGAGCACCTCGACGAGACCGCGCGCTGGCTGGAGGAGAGCCGTGTCAGCGCCGACATCACCGCCGATGATCTGGTCGCTGCCGCCCGCGACTACGAGGAGACCGACGCCGGCGTCGGGGGGATCTTCGGTCGGCTCCGCGACCTCTTCGGTGAGTCGTGAGCACCGCGCGGGGCGCATATCGTGCGCTGAGTCTGGTGGCTCTGCTCGTCGGGCTGCTGCTGGGGTCGTGTGCGTCGGAGGGTGGTACAGGAGCCTCGTGGCCGACGGCTGTGAACCCCGTCGAGCAGGCCGAGCCGATGTGGGTGACTGGCTCGGTGCTGCACCTCGGTGACGGCACCCGGCTCGACCTGGGCCACCAGGTGCTGCGCTTCGTGGCCGCTGGCGGTGGCGTCTACTTCGTGAGCTCCGACGAGGAGGCTCGCGACCTGGCAGCCTCCGAGTCCGACGGGATCCCCGCGGCGTACCTCTTCTTCGCCGACCGTGATGGCGTCCAGGACACGGGCGCCCGGATCGATTGGCGCAGCCTGCATGCCTCCCCGGACGGGCGCTACCTCGCCTACATCGACCGGGTCTCGGGGCCGACCGAGCAGTACGACTACCCGGTCGCAGAGGCGGTGATCATCGACCTGGAGCGAGGGCACGAGGTCGTCCGAAGCCGGCAGGGGATGGGGTGGGAGAGCGATGACCCCGATCATGTCCCCGACCTGCCGTGGCTCTACGAGGAGTCGCCCCCCGGTGTGCTTGGTGTCAGTAACGAGTTCGCCTGGGTTGCCACCACCGAGGGCGTACTCGCCGTCGACCTGGCTTCCGGCGGCACTGCCTGGGTGGCAGACGAGGAGGCGCTGCCATGGACTGCCCCACGCTATGACGATCCGTCGATCCGGTACCCGGGACCGTGGAACACCGAGGGCACCTGGGCGATCGCGACGACCCACCCACGGAGTCACTTCGTCTCTGCTGACGGGGACGTGCTGGTCCCCGAGGCGCCTGGCCCGAGTTGGGGCTTGAGTCGCTGGCTGGACGAGACCACCGCGTTCGGGGCGGTGGTCGACGAGGCACCGACCGAGGCGGGCTGGGCCGACACCGACGCGCTCGCCACCTGGATCACCTGCACGGTGCCGGACGGGGTCTGCCGCCCGATTCCGGGCGCCGAGGGCATCGACCGGCTCGAGGTGCTTCTGCCGCATCCCAGCCAGCCATGAAGGTCTCTCGACCGGAGTCCGGCTCGGCGGCACCTGGCAGATAGGCTCTGGCTCATGACTGCGTCTCCCTTCGCTGACCTGCTCAATGCCCAGATCGGCAACGAGCTGGCCGCTCACAACCAGTACCTCGCCTGCGCCGTCCACTACGACGGTTTGACGATGCCGCAGACGGCGGCGTTCTTCTACGCCCAGGCGCTCGAGGAGCGCGACCACGCGATGATGATGGTGCAGTACCTGCTCGACACCGACGCCGACGTGCGTATCCCCGCCGTCGACGCGCCCACCTCCACCTTCGACGGCGTCGTCGAGCCGGTCGCTCTGGCGCTGGAGCAGGAGAAGCGAGTCACCCAGCAGATCAATGCCTTGGTGCGGACCGCACGCGAGAGCGACGACTACGCCGCCGAGCAGTTCATGGCGTGGTTCGTCAAGGAGCAGGTCGAGGAGGTCGCCACCATGAGCGACCTGCTGGCCGTGGTCACCCGCAGCCAGGATGACCTCAACGACATCGAGGAGTACGTCGCCCGGGAGACCGGCGGCGGCGACGCGGACCCGACCGCACCCCCGGCCGCCGGAGCCTGACCCACTCGGGCGCCGGATGCGGCACACTCGACCCATGTCGCGTGTGACCGTCGTCGGCGCCGGGGTGATCGGCCTCAGTTGTGCGGTCCGGTTGCTGGAGGCCGGCTACCGGGTCGACGTACTGGCCCGTGACCTGCCGCTGGAGACCACCTCGGCGGTGGCGGCCGCCATCTGGTACCCCTACCGGGCGCTGCCGCAGCAGCGAGTGAGCGCCTGGTCGCAGACGACGTACACCGTCTTCGACGCCCTCGCCGACACCGACCCCGAGTCGGGGGTGGTGATGCGTGAGGGCACCGAGGTGTTCGCAGCGCCGACCCCGGACCCGTGGTGGTCCGACGCGGTGCCCCGGCTGGCCCGCGAGTCGCTGCTGCCGACCGGATTCGCGGACGGGTGGACCTTCCGGACTCCGGTGGTGGAGATGCCCATCTATCTGGCCTGGCTCGCGGCCAGGGTCCGGGAACTCGGCGGCACCCTCACCCGGATCAGCCTGCGCGGGCTGCCCGAGCCGGCCCCGGGCAACGTGATCGTGGACTGCGCAGGACTGGGAGCCAGGATGCTGGCAGACGACTCGAGCCTGGTGCCGGTGCGGGGACAAGTAGTGCGGGTTGCCCAGTTCGGCTTGGAGCGCTGGTGGCTCGACGCGTCCGGGCCGACGTACGTGGTGCCCCGCAGCAACGACGTCATCGTCGGGGGCACCGACCAGGAAGGGGAGTGGAGTCGTACGCCGTCCCCGGAGACCGCCGCTCAGATCCTGGACAGGGCTCGCAGGCTGGTGCCGGCGCTGGCCGATGCCGAGGTCCTCGGCCATCGGGTGGGGCTGCGCCCGGTGCGGCCCGCGGTGCGACTCGAGCGGGTCGGGGATGTGGTGCACTGCTACGGGCACGGGGGCGCCGGGGTCACCTGCTCGTGGGGGAGTGCCGAGGAGGTCGTCTCACTGCTGTGAGGAGCCCGGGCATGGCCGGGGGCGCTCGATGCTGCGCTCCCTGGCACGGACCAGTCGGGTCGCGATCAGCGTGCCCACGACCAGCACAGCGATCGCCGACCAGAACCCGGCGTGGGGGCCGAGGGTCGTCTGTGCGGCGATGCCGACCGCCCCAGCGACGGTGATCACGCCGAAGCCGAGCGCGATCCGGAAGATGATCTCCTCGAGGAAGAGTTGCATGAAGCTCTTCGACGGCTGCTCACTCGAGGGCACCGGAGCCGTGACGCCGAGGGGGGCCGCCGGCTCGGCGGGGGCGTCCGCCGAGTCGGCCGCGGGTGCCGAGCCCAGGTCGATCACCTGGACCACGGCGTCGACGTTCACCGCGCCGTAGATGTGCGGGAACGTCTCTCCGGTCGTCGGGTCGCCGATCTCGTCGATGACCGGTGCGGTGAGTCGCTCGGGGTCGATCACCAGCAGCACCAGCGGCTCGTCCACGTCGCTGTAGAGGGCGTCGCGGATCCGTTGCCACTGGTCACCCCGGGAGGCATGGATGAACCCGACCTCGGCCAAGGAGGCGCCCCGCGTGGAGCCGACGTACTGGCCGTCGCTGCGTGCCTGGGCCCACTCGGCGGCCGTGCAGAGATGGAAGATCCGCACGTCAGAACGGCCCTCCCTCGCGATGGTGGCTGCTCACCGTCTCCTCCTCGGACGCTCCGGGTCGATCGCCCGAAGATACCGCTGGGTGAAATGGTCCTGGGCCCGGCGGCTCAGCGGCCCGCCGAGTCGGGCGAGCCTGGTGGCGGGGCGGGAGAAGGCCCGGATCGTGAAGGTGGCTTCGTCGTCGTGGCGGGTGAGGACGAACGCTTCCTCGCCGGACTCCGGATGGCCGGGCAGCGTCCCGTAGGCGAATCCGACCCGATCCGGCTCCTCGATCACCGAGACGACGCGGCACACCGCGTCGATGCCCAGCAGGCTCGGTCCCACCCGCATGCTGACGACCTCGTCGGGGGCGACCCGCGGCGCCGAGGAGCGGACCCGAAGCCCGGCGCGCTCGTGCATGCCCCAGGTCATCAGCAGTTCGGCTGCCCCCTCGAACGCACCCCGAGGCAGCGTGGTGGAGTGCGCGAGGTGTCGGTAGCCGGGCGGCATCGCGGAGGCGGTGGCGCCGACCTCGGAGTAGGTCAGCGGCAGGGAGCGAAGCCTGATTGCCGCGCCTTCGCCGAGCAGGGCTACCACCGTTCCTCCTGCCTCCCGAGCATCGTGGCTGGTGTGGGCCTCGATGACGCCGCCGTGCCAGACTCTAGCGATGCGCCCTGGGACAGTCGTGCTCGGCACGAGGCCGGAGGTCGTCACGCTGACCGAGTTGAGTTTCAGTTGGTTCCGCACGAAGGAAACCCGCCAGGAGTGCGCGTACGAAGGGTGGACCGTCGACGGCGTACCGCTTCGTCAGTTGGTGTCGTTCCCTCCGAGCCCGATGGTGCAGCAGGTCACGCCGATCAGGAATGGTCAGGCGAATCACGGCTACGAGGCCGACTACCTCCGTGCGATCCTCGCCGAGGAGCCTCCGCCCGAGTTCGCCGTGATGCCTGATGGCCGGGTGCCGTTGCTGATGTGCGAGGCCGATCTCCATCTGTACTGCGGGACGCTGACGGCCGAGATCGTCCGTGGCGATCGCGTTGTGGTGTGGCGTGACTTCGCCTGGCAGGTCTGTCAAGAGCCGATTGCCGAGAATGCCGGTGAGTTGTCCGCGTTGACCTTCACGTTCGACCGGCACCAGTACGACGAAGTGGTACGGAACCTCCTCGATCGAGCGCTGAGTTCCTAGAAGAGACGCTCGGTGGGGTCGTCCAGCCCGCGCAGGGCGTCGTAGTCGACCACGGCACAGGTGATGCCGCGGTCCTCGGCGAGCACCCGCGCCTGGGGCTTGATCTCCTGGGCGGCGAAGATGCCGCGCACCGGCGCCACCAGGGTGTCCCGGTTCAGAAGTTCGAGGTAGCGGGTGAGCTGCTCGACACCGTCGATCTCGCCGCGGCGCTTGATCTCCACCGCGACCGAGGCGCCCGCCGCGTCGCGGCACATCAGGTCCACCGGTCCGATCGGGGTCGGGTACTCCCGCCGGACCAGGATGAGTCCGTCGGCCAGGGTGGCGGGGTGCTCGGCCAGCAGGACCTGCAGGTGCTTCTCCACCCCGTCCTTCTGCAGTCCGGGGTCGATGCCCAGCTCGTGGGAGGTGTCGTGGTGGATCTCATCGATCAGGATCCGCAACGTGTCGTCGCTCTTGGGGTTGGTCACCGTCCACTCGGCCCGGCCGTCGTCGGCGGTGCCCTCACTGAACGTGCACGGGGGGCTCATCCAGTTGAGCGGCTTGTAGGAGCCGCCGTCGGAGTGGATGAGCACCGACCCGTCCCCCTTGAGCATGATCACCCGATCCGCCATCGGCAGGTGGGCGGTGAGTCGACCGGCATAGTCGACCTGGCAGCGAGCAACGACGAGACGCACGGGAGCCGAGGCTACCCGAGTTCCAGCGCGCTGTGGTCCTCGCCCGTGCCGGTGCGGTTCCGCCACGAACCGGATGCCGAAGCGACGTTCAGGTGCGAGACTGAAGCGATGGATCCATCGATGAAGATCACCGTGAACGGGGTGGAGTACACCTCCTGGGAGCAGATGCCTCCCGAGGTGCGGGCAGCGCTGTCGCAGGCGCTCCCGGATGCCGACGGCGACGGGGTCCCCGACCTCCTCCAGGGCGGGTCCGCACTCGATGCGTTGCGGGGGCTCGGTGAGGGCAGCATCACCACCTCGGTCTCGTCGTACACCGTCGATGGCACGGAGTACTCCTCGGCCAGTGAGTTGCCCGAGCGGGTACGACGCGCGCTGGAGCAGGCGGGGGTGCTGCCGCCCGACGCGGCCACGGCGCCGCTCGGGACGCCGGTGGCACCTCCAGAGGCTCCTGCGGCTCCCCGGCAGACGATGCTCAACGGCGAGCCGTTCGACCCGTCCGCCGAGCCGAAGCGGAAGCGTTGGTGGCAGTTGGGCCACTGACCTGGCGCCGTGGCCTCGATACATCGGCTCGTTCCTCGCCGACACTCGACCACCGAGGAACTTGGGCGTCCTCGCCGACACTCGACCACCGAGGAACTTGGGCGTCCTCGCCGACACTCGACCAGCGAGGCGCTTGTGGCGACCGGGTCGGTCGGGGAGCGTCCGAGTGCTGAACTGGGGATTACCGGCCGGTAGCAGGCGTGGCACGCTTCGGGTATGAGCGACCAGACCACCCTCCGCGACACGCTGATCCTGCCGTACCTCAACCACGCCGCGCGCATGTTCGAGTCGGGCTATGCGTCCGCGACCGACATCGACAACGCGATGCGTTTCGGGTGCGGCTACCCGCAGGGTCCGTTGGCGACCATCGACGAGCTCGGTGTCGCGGCGGTCCGCGACCAGCTCGCCGCCCGGTTCGCCGAGACCGGCGACAACCTGCACCGGCCTGCCGACGTACTGGAGAAGCTGGTGGCCGAAGGCTCGACCTTCGCCGAGTCCGGCGCCGCAGGCGGAGCCGCCGCCCCGGAGCTGAAGCAGTCGATCTCGAAGGTCGGCGTGGTCGGCACCGGCACCATGGCGTCGGGCATCGTCCAGGTCTTCGCGCAGGCCGGGTACGACGTGGTCTTCGTCGGCCGCGGCGAGGACAAGCTCGCCGGTGTCCGGACCTTCATCGAGAAGGGGCTCGGCAAGCTGGTGGAGAAGGGTCGCCTGGAGGAGGCCGACAAGGAGGCCACCCTGGGTCGACTGACCGGCTCCACCACCCGCGAGGACCTGGCCGACGTCGACATCGTCGTCGAGGCCATCGCCGAGGACCTCGCCATCAAGACCGAGCTCTACAAGGACCTCGACCGGATCTGCAAGCCCGGCGCGATCCTGGCCACCACGACGTCGTCGATGCCGATCACCAAGCTCGGTGAGGCGACCACGCGCCCCGAGGCCGTCATCGGGATGCACTTCTTCAACCCGGCGACCATCATGAAGCTGGTCGAGGTCGTCACCACCGAACAGACCTCGGCCGAGGTCAACGAGACCGTGCTCGCGCTCTGCGCCAACGTCAAGAAGGTCGCCGTCTCCTGCGGTGACCGGTCCGGGTTCATCGTCAACTGCCTGCTCTTCCCCTACCTCAACGACGCGGTGAAGCTCGCCGAGTCGGGGGTGGCGAGCATCGACGAGATCGACGCGGCGATCAAGGAGACCACCGGCTTCCCGATGGGCCCCTTCGCGCTCCTCGACGTGGTCGGCAACGACGTCTCGCTGGCCATCCAGAAGGAGCTCTTCGCCGAGTTCGGTGAGCCCGGCTTCGCCCCGGCCGCCACCCTGGAGGCCAAGGTGGCCGAGGGTGCCCTGGGCCGCAAGACCGGTCGCGGGTTCCACACCTACTGAGTCACATCGTCGCGAGCTCCCGTCCGATCAGGACGGGAGCTCGCGGCGTCCTCGGATCAGGCGGCCGGTCGCCACGGCTTGAGCCAGGGCGTCTCCGGCCAGCCCTCGTAGCCGGCGATCAGCTCATACATGGTGGCCCCGTCGATCGACTCGCGGATCAGGTCGGCGTGGCCGGCATGGCGTGCCAACTCCTCGATCAGGTGGAACCACACCCAGCGAACCGACCAATGCGCGACGTCCTTGGGGAACCAAGGCACGTCCGGAACCGGAACCGGAGTGTCCAACGGGAGTCGCTCGACAGCCTCGAGTACGTCGGCGCAGACCTCCTCGTAGGCGGCCAGCGCGTCAGCCGGGTCATCGCTCGGGCCCCAGACGAAGTCACTGCCATAGGCGGACTCGGCCTCCGGCACCGGCGGAGCCAGTTCCGGGGCAGCCAAGGCGTCCCTCAGCCACCCCCGTTGAGCGGCGGTCACATGCTTGAGGAGCCCGCCCAGGCACAGTTCGCTGGGTGCGTGGCGACGGCCGAGGGCCTCATGGTCGAGGCCGAACACCACGGCACGGAACGCGTCCTGTTGCTGGAGGAGGTAGGTGCGCAGGGCGCTGCGTTCGTCGGTCACGGGTGGGGCGGGGACGGGCATCGGAGACTCCTTCTCTCGGGTGATCCCAGTCTCCCGTAGAAACAGGACAGATCCTGTCCTCTATGCATGGCAGGGTGAACCCATGAGTGAGACCACCACCAGGCTGTTGCGCCTGCTCGCGCTGCTTCAGCAGCGACCGGTCTGGACCGGCCCGGAGCTGGCCGAGCGGCTCGGTGTGACCACCCGCAGCATCCGCCGCGACGTCGAGCGACTCCGAGTGCTCGGCTACCCGGTGCACGCACAACAGGGCGCCGGCGGTGGTTACCAACTCGGTCGTGGCAAGGAACTGCCGCCGTTGCTGCTCGATGACGAGGAGGCGGTGGCCACCGCGATCTCGCTGCGACTGGCCGCCGGAGGCACGGTCACCGGGGCCAGCGAGGCCGCCCTGCGGACCCTCGCCAAGCTGGACGCGGTGATGCCTCCGCGGCTGCGTTCGGAGGTGCACGCGATCTCCGAGGCCACCGACATCCTGCTCGGCGGGTCGATCGAGGTCGACGGCGAGGCGCTGCTCCGGCTGGCTCGGGCCTGCCGCGACCAGGTCCGGGTCCGCTTCGACTACACCACGAGGGACGACCGGGCCGCCGAGCGTCACGTCGAGCCGGTCCGGCTGGTGGCCACCGGGCGACGGTGGTACCTGATGGCCTTCGACCTCGACCGTGACGACTGGCGGACTTTCCGGCTGGACCGGATGGGCGAGGTGCGGGTCGGCACCTGGCGCTTCCAGCTCCGCGACCATCCGGACCCGCTCGAGTACGTGCAGCGCTCGCTCAGCCAATCGGCGTACCCGACCACGGCGCAGGTGCGCGTCCAGGCGCCGGCCGCGGTCCTCCGCGACCAGGTGTCGCCGGCCGCCGGGGAGGTGGTCGAGGTGGACGAGGCGAGTTGTCGACTGCTGCTCGGGTACGACGACCCGGAGTGGCTGGTCTGGTACCTGCTGCGACTGGGTCATCCGCTGCGGATCGAGCAGCCACCGGAGCTGGCGGGCGCCGTACGCGACATCTGCGCGCGGGTGCAGGCACTGGCAATGCCAGACTGACCCCGTGCTGCACACCACCACCCACGGCGACGCGGGCAGCGCGGTCGTCTTCTGTCACGGGCTCTTCGGCCAGGGCCGCAACTTCACCCAGCACGCGAAGTCCCTGGCCGCCGACCACCGGGTGCTGCTGGTCGACATCCCCAACCACGGCCGCTCGGCGTGGACCGAGCGCTGGGACTTCGTCGCCGCCGCCGACGAGGTCGCGGAGCTGCTGGACCCGGCCACCCCGGTCACGCTGGTCGGCCACTCGCTGGGCGGCAAGATCGCGATGGTGCTGGCGCTGCGCCACCCCGAGCTCGTGCAGCGGCTCTGTGTGGTCGACGTGTCACCGGTGCCCTACGCCCACGGCGAGGAGTTCGCCGGCTACATGGACGCGATGCTCGCACTGGATCTGAGTGCGCTGCAGCGGCGCGAGGACGCCGACGCCGCCCTGGTCGAGGCGGTCCCGAATCCGGTGGTGCGCGGCTTCCTGTTGCAGAACCTGCGCCGCGACGGTGACGGCTGGTCGTGGCAGTTCAACCTGGCCCTGCTGCGGCGGGATCTCGAGACGCTCAGCGGCTGGCCGGGTGACGAACTGGCCGGGCTGCCGCCGTACGACGGCAGGGTGTTGTGGATCGCGGGCGAGCGGTCCAACTACATCACCGAGGAGTACGCGTCGGTGATGGAGGGCTACTTCCCGCGCACCCGGCGGGTGACCATCAAGGACGCCGGTCACTGGGTGCACTCGGAGCAGCCCGAGGTCTTCATCGAGGTGCTGCGTCGCTTCACCCGCTGACCGGCCGCTGCCGGTTCAGGGTGAGCCGAGCAGGTCGTCCAGTGCCTCGGAGAAGCGATCCAACTGAGCCGAGATCCACGGCAGCGCCAGCGGGTCGTCGGCCTGCAGCGAGGCGAGTCGCTCGGTGTCACTCTCGCCGTACAGCATGCTGGTGGTGAACCGGACCCGGAGCGCATCGACCGGGCCTTCGAACTCCGGCGCCGGCACCGAGCCGAGACCATGCTGGTCGACCAGCCATCGGGACAGCCCTGCTGCGTCGGTGATGCCGCGCCGGGCGAGCGGCTCGGCCAGTTCGGCGAAGTCCGGGTAGACATAGAAGCCGGCCTGCGGGTCGGGAAGCAGTGCACCCACCGTGCGGAGCCGGGCGGCTGCGGACGCAGCCACCTGGCCATGCAACCGGGCGCTCGCCAGGATCCGCTGCCGCAACTCCACCGGCTCGGCGAACGCATCGGCAGCCACGTGCTGCACCGGTAGCGGCGCCGCGGACCAGATCTCGCTGGCGATGGTCAGCACTCGGTCGCGCAGTGCCTCGCCACGGGCGCCCGCGGGGAACCTGGCCACCCCGGTCCGCCAGCCGCCCACCGCCAGCGACTTGGACAATCCGGTGGTGACCACGGTCCGCTCGGGGGCGAACCAGGCCGGGCTGGGCACCACGGTGTCCGGGTCGTGCGGCAGGTCGGCGTAGATCTCATCGGAGAGGATCAGCAGGTCGTGCGCCTCGGCGAGCGCGGCGATCGCGGCCACCGTCGCGGTCGAGACCACCCGCCCGGTCGGGTTGTCGGCCACCGTCAGCACCAGCACCCGGGGGGCCTCCCCGGCGGCCGAGGCCTCCGCCAGCATCGCCGCCAGGCGTGCCGGGTCGGGGGCGCCGCCCTGGCCGGGCTCCACCGGCACATGCCAGACCCGCCGACCGGCCAGCGTCGCCTGGGCCGCGTAGCTGACCCAACTCGGCGCGGGCAGTGCGACGTCGGCCTCCGCGGCCAGGAGTACGGCGTACAGCAGCGCCTTGCTGCCCGGCCCGGCGACCACCTGGGCGGGGTCGGTGGGCAGGCCGCGGCGGGCCCAGTAGCCGGCTGCGGCGGTGCGTAGTTCGTCGACGCCGGCCACCGGGCCGTAGCCGTTCCTGCCGGCATGCTCGGCGAGGGCGTGCCGCAGTCGGGGGTGCACCGGCAGGCCGACCTCCCCGAAGCCCATCGGCAGCACCGGCTGTCCGGCCTGGCGGCGGGCGAGGAGTTCCTGATTGATGGCGAGCGTGGCGGAGACCTTCATGCCTCCCATCGTCGACGCCAGCATGCTTAACTACAAGCATTGATTACTGGCTCTAAGCATAAGGATTAATGATGCTCAGCACCCATCGGCTCTCGCTGTTGGTCGCCTTCGCCCGGCATGGCAGCATCGCTGCCGCGGCCGAGGCTCTCGGCTACACGCCGTCGGCGGTCTCCCAGCAACTGGTCCGATTGGAGCAGGAGGCCGGGGTGGGGCTACTCGATCGCAGTGCCCGCAGCGCCGAGCTCACCGACGCCGGCCGACTGCTGGCGGAGCACGCGCAGCTGATCCTGGCTGCGGCCGAGGACGCCGAGGCTGCGCTGGCGGCCCAGGCGGGGGTCATCTCGGGCGAGGTGCGGGTGGCGGCGCTTCCGTCCGCAGCGCTGGCGTTCGCCCCGCTGCTGGTGAGGCAGTTGCGGCGGCATCGGCAACTCCGTCTGGTCTTCGTCGAGGCCGTTGGCCCGGCCGGGGTGGCGGCAGTGCGGGAGCGGGTCGCCGACATCGCCCTGGTGGAGCGTTGGGCAGGCGCGCCGGCCGCCGACCCCGCACTCTTCACGCAGCACCTGGTCCACGACCCCTTGGAACTCGCGGTCCCCCGGAGGCACTGGCTGGCCAACCCCGACGCTCCGGTCGACCTCGGCGAACTCGTCGATGAGTCCTGGATCATTGCGCCGCCGGGGGAGCCGTCCCGGGCTGGAGTCGAGCGGCTGATGGCGCCGTACGGCGGGGTGCCGGCGGGCGCTTGGGAGTTCGAAGGGCAGTCGGTGATCCTGAGCCTGGTCGCCCATGGTGCCGGCATCGCCGCGGTGCCGGCGCTGACCGCGCGGGTCGGCACTGCCGGGGTGGTTCGGCGGGCGATCCCGGGTGCGCCGGTGGCTCGGGAGATCGATGCGGTGGCGCGCACGTCGACGCTGGCCCGACCCGCCGTGGCCGCCACCCTCGCCGCCCTCCGCTCCGCCGCCCAGCAACTCCTCCTCCCCACCCCCTGACCCACCCCCCGCCCCACCCCCCGCCCCACCCCCCGACCCACCCCCCGCCCCACCCCCCGACCCACCCCCCGACCCACCCCCCGACGAAGTGGGGTTTGTGGCCGCGCGAGGTGGGGTTTGTGGCCGCGCGAGGTGGGGTTTGTGGCCGCGCGAGGTGGGGTTTGTGGCCGGTCGAAAGGGGGGTTGTGGCCGGTCGGGGGTGTCGGGGGTGGAGATTTGGTCTTGAGGTTGTGTCTATTTCCGAACTGGTGTACGTTTGATGGCAGCTGGTTCGGTGAGGTGTCTCCTCCATGTAGGGGTGTTCGAAGCCGGAACGGTGAGACGCAGCACGGTGGCAGTGACCACGGATCCGTGGCCCCCCGGCGTCGCAGTCGAGATGACTCCTGCGAACCCGAGGTGGTGACTGGCGTGTATTCGGAAGTGTTGACGCATCCGTTGATCGAGTGTGTGGCGGTGGTGGAGGAGGCGCTGGCGGGTGCGGTGGGGTGTGAGCCGTTGTACCTGCCCACCCCGGCCAAGGCCGAGGTGTTGGCGCGGCTGGTCGGGGTGCGGTCGCGGTTGGACGGGTTGTTGTTGCGGGTGATGGCCGGTGCTGGTGAGGTGGCTGAGTCGGTGGGGGCGCGTGACGTCGGTGGCTGGTTGGCGGCCGAGACTCGTCAGGATGTGCGGGCGGCCAAGGCTGATGCGAGGTTGGCGGCCGAGCTGGACCGGCGGTGGGTGGCTACCGGGGCTGCGTTGAGTAGCGGGATGGTGTCGTTGGAGCAGGCCCGGGTGATCGCCGCGGTGTTGGGTGAGGTGGCCGAGGATCTCGATGCCGAGGATCTGGTGAAGGCCGAGGCAGTGATGGTCGAGGAGGCCTCCAGGCTTGACCCGCGGGCGTTGCGGGCCCTGGGCCGGCACCTGGTGCGGGTGGTGAACCCGGAGAAGGCTGATGAGGCCGAGGCGCGGCGGCAGGCCGAGACCGACGAGCACGCCGCAGGCAGGTCCCGGCTCACTCTGCGTGAGGTCGGGGACGGGACGATGCGCATCACTGGGGTGGTGCCGGAGTCGGTAGGGCGGCGGTTGAGCGCCTATCTGGAGGCGTTCGCCCAGCCTCGTAAGCAGGCCGCGGCCGCTGATGGGCGGCGGGTGCCGCGTCCGAAGTTGTTGGCTGATGCGTTGCGGGACCTGTTGGAACGTCTCGACCCGGCCGGGCTCCCGGCCCATGGCGGTGATGCGACCACAGTGATCATCACCATGGACCTGGACCGGCTCCGTGCCGGCGTGGGCGCCGCGGGCCTGGGGTGGGACGGTGATGTCGGGATGTCTGCGGCCGAGGTACGCCGGCTTGCCTGTCAGGCCGCCCTGATCCCGATGGTGCTGGGTTCTGGCAGCGAGGTCCTGGACGTGGGCCGCAAGAGCCGACTCCACACTCCGGTGCAACGCAAAGCGATCCGGTTGCGGGACAAGCATTGTCGGGCCGAGGGGTGCACGGTGCCCGCCCAGTGGTGCGATGTGCACCACCCCCATGCCTGGAGTCAGGGTGGGGGGACCTCGGTGGCCAACGGGATGTTGTTGTGCTCCCACCACCACCACCGATCCCACGACCCCGGCTACGACCACACCCTGCTCCCCGACGGAAGCGTCAGGTACCACCGCCGCACCTGAACCAGCGTGCGGGTTCAGCGGATGGCCCTTTGTCCACAGGGAGAACCACAGGGCTTCCCCCTGTCCGGGGTGGCTGGGTAGCCTGCCTCCTGATCTGGTTGCCTTGCTCGGGAGGTCCCCTCGTGATTCTTCGACGTCGCACTGCTGTCGTCGCTGCCGTTGTTGTGGCGATGGCCGGTGCCCTGTCCGCGTGTACCGGCGACGACCCGGGGCCTGAGCCGGAGCCGACCGTCGCGCCGACCCCTGCTCCGGAGCCGGAGCCCGAGCCGACTGCGGAGCCGGTGGAGCGAGAAGACCCTGAGGACTTCATCCGCCGATGGGTCGAGGTCAGCGCTGCCATGCAGAACTCCGGCGACACGACCGACTACCGGTCCATGACGCCAGACTGCGAGCCATGCCAGGGCTTCGCCGACACCATTGAGCGCTTCTATGCGGCGGGCGGCCATGTGAAGACGAATCCGTGGCAGATCAGGGACCTTGAGTTGCATGGTCGAGTTGGCCCGGTGAGGGAGTACCGGTTCGTCGCCGAGACGAGCCAGTCTGAGTACAAGGAGTCGGCCGACGAGGAGCCCCGGACCTCAGAAGAAAACGTCTACGACGCCTACGTTGAGATCGTTCGCGCGGGTGACTCGTGGCATGTCCGTGCCTACGGCGAGTTCGTCCGATGAGCGCTCTGCGAGTGGGGACCCTGGTCCTTGTCTGGGTCCTCGTAGCCAGTCTGGCCACGTCAATTGCCGGTCCCTCCGTGGCATCAAGTCCGAACCGAGAGTGTCCGTCTGAGAACGCCGAAGCGACTGGTGACCTCGGGATGGTGTCCGGTGTCTGCAAGCGAGATGCTGCCGGGTGGGGACATGAGGCGGCCACTGCCGAGTCGCACTGGATCTACTTTCTTCGCCAGCCTTGTGACGATGGTGGGGACTGTCTCTTCACGCCGTCATGTGTACGTGGGGGAGAGGCAGGTGAGTTCTGGGAAGTCTTCCGACGCGACGCACGCCAGCCCGACGAAGGACCAGAATCCTGGGAGTACCGGGGGAGTTTCTGCAGAGTCGCAGGAGAGGATCCCTTCGCGGTGACGCCGGGGGTGGTGCAGCGGGCGTTCGAGCGGTTGGAGTGGCCGGCGGCGGAGCTGTTTGTGGAGCCGGATCGTGGGTGGACGTTGGTGCAGTTGGAGACGAACTTCTATACGACGAATACGGAGCCGAGTCGTCAGGTGGTGGTGTTGTTCGGGGTGGAGGTGGAGGTGGAGGCGTCGCCGGTGTCGTGGACGTGGCGGTTCACGGAGGGGAAGTCGGTGTGGGAGGAGCGGCATCGGGTGGTGACGACGTCGTCGCCGGGTGCTCCGTTGCCGGTGGGGTCGGTGAGTCATGTGTATCGGTGGGCGGGGCAGGTGTTTCGGCCGCGGGTGGATACGACGTATGTGGGGCGGTTCCGGGTTGATGGTGGTGGGTGGCAGGAGATTCCGGAGTCGTTGATGGTGCCGGGGGTGCCGATCGAGTTGGTGACTCGGGAGGCTGCCGCGGTGCTGGTCGACCCACAGGGCTGATCTTTGGGGAAGGTTGAGGTCACCTGGTGCACCGAGACTTCCCCGAAACGGGCGCGTCACCGCACAGGCACAATGGGGCGGTGACCTTCCAAGGCTTCCCCGTCGCCGCGCTCGACTTCTACGACGACCTCGAGGTCGACAACACCAAGTCCTTCTGGGAGTCCCACAAGGACGTCTACAAGGAGCAGGTGCACGCGCCGATGGTGGCGCTCACCGACGCCCTCGCCCCGGAGTTCGGCGCCGCCAAGGTGTTCCGGCCCTACCGGGATGTCCGGTTCAGCAGGGACAAGGCGCCCTACAAGACCCATCAGGGTGCCTTCGTCGGGCTCGCCCCGGCTGCCGGTTGGTACGTCGAACTCTCGGCCCGCGGCGTGCGTGTCGGCGGTGGCTTCTACGAGGCCGACAGCACCCGACTGGCGGCCTTTCGGGCCGCCGTACAGGATCGCCGCCAGGGTGCGGCACTGGAGCGGGTGGTCGCCCAACTCAACGCGAGCGGCTGGACGATCGAGGGCGATCGGCTCAAGACCTCTCCGCGGGGCATCTCTGCCGACCATCCGCGGATCGAACTATTGAGGCAT
Organism: Nocardioides limicola; assembly: GCF_016827675.1. Taxonomy (GTDB): domain Bacteria; phylum Actinomycetota; class Actinomycetes; order Propionibacteriales; family Nocardioidaceae; genus Nocardioides; species Nocardioides limicola. Next base: position 23,132 of record NZ_JAERJA010000009.1, read on the forward strand.
CGCTCCCTGGTCGGCATGCGCAGCTATGGGTTCGAGCCGGTCATCCACACCCCCGAACTCCTCGATCGGATCCGGGCGGACTGGAGGGCCCTGCACCCGCTGAATGACTGGTGCGCCACGGCGCTCGCCGAGTGAACTCGGTGTCGTCACGCACGACCACCACGATGCCGCTGCGGTGCCTCGCGCAACGACTAGGGTGACCTGATGCCCTTGGCACAAGGACGACGGCGCCTCGGAGTCGCCGGGGTCTGGGCTGAGCGCTGGGGAGCGCTGGCCCTGCTCATGCGCCCGGCCTACATCGCGATCGAGTTCGTTGTGGCCGCGGCAACGACGGGCCGCTACAGCTTCCTCTCCGATTCGGTGAGCCGACTCGGTGAGGTCGGTTGCCTGGCGACGTACTGCTCGCCGCGACACGAACTGATGAACGGCTCGTTCATGGTCTTCGGTGCGCTGCTGGCCGGCGGTGCGGTGCTGCTCGCGCGCTCTCTCGGGCCCTGGGTGACGGGGCTGCTCGTGGTCTCCGGGCTGAGCTCGGTCGCCACCGGCCTCGCGCCCCTTGACCAGGACGCCACCCTGCACGCGATGGCCGCGGCACCGTTGTTCGTGGCGCAGCCGATCGCGCTCATCCTTCTCAGTGCGCGAGTGCGGCACGACGGGCCGCGACTGGCCGGGGCGCTGTTGGCCGCGGGGGCTGTCACCGGCACGGCGGCCGTGTTGTTCGTGCTCTCCGGTGACAACCCTGCGTCGGGTGCCCTCGAACGCCTCGCTCTATGGCCGGTGCTGATCGTGCTGGCTTGGTTCGCGTTGACACGACTCAATTCCGATGGCCGTTCGGACCACGGTCATTGACGGGCCAGCGCCCAGACGAGCCAGGCTCAGGAGTCCTCGGCCTGCCGGGCCCGGAAGGACGCCTGGGCGTGCCGATTGCCGCAGGCGGTGCTGCAGAAGCGTTTGGACCGGTTCCGGGAGAGGTCGAGAACGATGCCGGTGCAACCGTCGTCGGCGCAGGTGCTGAACCGGCTCATCTCGTCGGCACGAATCACGTCGATCATCGCCATCGCGGTCTCGACCAGGACCCGGGTCGCCAGCGGCTTGTCCGGATCCACGGCATGCAGATGCCAGTCCCAGCCCGAGTGGCGCACCAACTGGGGGAGGGCGTCGGCCTCCCGCAGCATCGTGTTGACCTGCTCGACGGCCTGGTCCCGACTGCTGGTGATCAACTCCCGCAGCCTGGGCCGCAGGGCCCGGACCGCCGCCACGTCATCCTCGGACTGCGGGGGAGAGCCGGAGTACTCATGGTCGTCGAAGAACGCGTTGAGCTCCTCGAGGGAGCCCAACTCATCGGGGTCGCCGGCCGTGTTCACCAGGTCGACGGCGGCGATCAGGGACGCGCGGGTGTCATGAGCGAAAACCACTTTGACAGATTACCCCATCTCCACGTAGCGTAATGCCCTATGACCACGTTGACTCATGACGCCGGCTCGCGCTCGGTGTCCGCCGCCCTGCCGGGCATCGGCTACGCCCTCGTCTCCGCGCTCGCCTTCGGAATGGCCGGTTCGCTGGCCAAGGGGCTGGTCGAGGCAGGCTGGAGCACCGGCGCGGTGGCCGTGGTCAGGATCCTCGGAGGCTTCGCGGTGCTCGCCATCCCCGCGGCGATGGCGATGCGCGGCCGGTGGTCGCTGCTGGGTGACAACACCCGGTTCATCGCTCTGTACGGCGTCACCGCGGTCGCGGTCGCCCAGTTCTGCTTCTTCTCCGCGGTGGTGCACCTGCAGGTCGGGGTGGCGTTGCTGATCGAGTACACCGCCCCGGTGCTGGTGGTGGCCTGGTTCTGGTTCCGGCACGGGGCCGTGCCCACCCGGACCACCGTGATCGGGATGGTGCTGGCCGGTCTCGGCCTGGTGCTGCTGCTCGACCTGGCCGGGGCCGGGGTGAACCTGGTCGGCGTGCTGTGGGGCCTCGGTGCGATGGCCGGGCTGGCGATGTACTTCGTGCTGTCGGCACAGGAGCGGGCCGGCCTGCCGCCCCTGGTGCTGGCGGCCGGGGGCCTGCTCGTCGGCGGCCTGGCCCTGCTGGCTGCCGGGGCACTGGGCCTGATCCCGCTCGCCGCGGCCTTCGTCGAGGTGCCACTGGCCGGAGCGTCGGTGGCCTGGTGGGTGCCGATGGCGGCGCTTGTGGTGCTCGCCTCGGCGCTGGCCTACGTGACCGGGATCGAGGCCACCCGTCGACTCGGTGCGCGGTTCGCCTCCTTCGTCGGGTTGGCCGAGGTGGTGGCGGCGCTGCTGTTCGCCTGGCTGCTGCTGTCTGAACTCCCCGGCCTGGTCCAGCTCCTCGGCGGCGTGCTGGTGCTGGCCGGGGTGGTCGCGGTCAAGGCCGGCGAACGGCCACTGGTGGCCGCCTGACCACCTGAGTCATGCAATGATCCGGGCGTGAGTGCACTGTTTCGGATCGTCTCCTTGGCCCTGATCGGCGCGTTGCTCGTCGCCTGCTCTTCCGACGACGATGGCTCGGCCACGGACCCCGTCGGCGCGGAATCGCCCCCTGAAACGAACGGGGACCCCAACGGCGACACGAACGGCTCGGAGTCGCCGCCGGCCACGGGTGTGCCCGGCATCAGCCCTGTCTCCACCCACTCCGGTGACTCACTCGGAATGGACGCGCTGCTCACCGGTGAGCTCACCCTCACCGCGGGGTGCCTGACCGTGGTGGTCGAGGACGGCTCGGCCACGATCCCGGTCTTCCCGCGAGGCACGGCGCACTGGAACGACGACCTGCTCGTGGTCGGTGCGGCCGAGTACGCACCCGGCGACGAGGTGGCCTTCGGCGGCGGCTTCGGTGACCCCGACGTCCAGATCAACGTGCCGCCGACCTGCGAGTCGGCAGAGCTCTTCTGGGTCAACCCCTGAGACCAAGCGAGGGCCAGAGGCCCTGAGACCAAGCGAGGGCCGTAGGCCCTGAGACAGAGCGAGGGCCCGAGGTCAACTGACCTCGGGCCCTCGTCATCGCGGCTCAGTCGTCGTCGCCGAACCCCGACATCACGTCGCGCAGCGCGGTGAGCTGGGCGCCGATCGCGTCGCGTCGCTTGGCCATCCGGTCGACCTCGGCCCGGACCGCGGCGAGCTCCCGCTCCGCCTCGGCCTGACCGGTCAACGTCAGCGACTCGGCCTGGGTGCGAGCGGAGTTCACGATCTGCTCCGCCTCCCGACGAGCCCGGGACAGGGTCGCCTCGGCCTCGGACTGGGCCTGCTGCCGCGCACTGTTCGCCTGAGCGAGCGCCTCGGAAGCGCGCCGCTCCGCCGCCTCGGCCCGCAGCTCTGCCTCCTCGACGAGCTTCTTGGTCTCACCCATCGCACTGGCGTGGTGGTCGCTGGCCTCCCGGGCCAGACGCTCCTTCTCCACCGCCAGCATCCGGCGGGCCTCCTGCACCTCACGGTCCGCGCCAGCGCGCACCTTCTCGGCCTCCAACTGGGCGCCGGTGCGGAGCTCGTTGACCTCCTGCTCGGCGGCCAGGCGCAGCTGGTCCGCCTCGCGACGGGCCGCGGCTCGCACATCCTGGGCCTCGGACTGGGCCAGCGAACGCTCCTGCTCGGCCTCGGCCATGATCCGAGCCCGCGTGTCATCGAGGTCGGACAACTGCACCGACCGCATGTCCTCGGCCTCACGGGCGGCATCGGAGCGGATCGCCTTGGCGTCGCGGGTGGCCTGCTCGCGAATCTCCGCAGCCTCGCGGTGGGCCTCCTCCCGCACCTCGGAAGCCTCCTCCTCGGCAAGCCTCAGCATGGCGCTGGCACGCCCACCCAGACCGGCGTACGACGGCTTCTCCGCCTCGTCGAGCTGCTTCTTCAGCTGACCTAGCTGCTTCTCGAGCTCGATCACCCGCCGCTCGCTCGCCTCCAGGCTGTTGCCCAGGCCGGACTTCTCGGTGAGCAGTTGACGCACCGCGGTGTCGACCGCGGCCGGGTCGTAGCCGCCCTTGCGCACCTGGGTGAACGAAGGGGCCTGGACGGGGCGTGGCGCCGCTTGGGTCGGCGCCGGTGCTGTCGGGGCGGCCGCCGGTGCCTTCGGCGCGGCTGCCGGCGGGCCGGGCTGCTTCGGCACTGCAGGGATCACCTGGGTGCGCTCGGAGTCCGGGCCGCCGCGGTTGTCGGCGGTGTCGGTGTCGTTCTCGTCGAAGATGGACAGGCCCTCTTCAGTCATGGTTGCAACTTTCCCTCAAGAGTTGGAATGGGAGCGGGGACACTGGTCACCCACAGGTGACCAGTGTCCCCGATCGGACAACCTGGTTGCTAGACGCGCGCCGATCAGATCCCGCGGAACCGGTTGATCGCGTCCAGGTGCTGCTCGCGCATCTCGGTGTTCAGCACGCCCAACCCCTCTTCGGGGGACAGGCAGAGCACGCCGACCTTGCCCTGGTGCTTGTTGTGGTGCACGTCCAAGGAGGCCTGGCCGGTCTCCTCCAGCGTGTAGGTCCGCGACAGGGTCGGGTGGATCTTGCCCTGGGCGATGAGGCGGTTGGCCTCCCACGACTCGCGGTAGTTCGCGAAGTGGCTGGAGATGATCCGCTTCAGGTTCATCCACAGGTAGCGGTTGTCGTACTCGTGCATGTAGCCCGTGGTCGACGCGCAGGTGGTGATGGTGCCGCCCTTGCGGGTCACGAACACGCTCGCCCCGAAGGTCTCCCGGCCGGGGTGCTCGAAGACGATGTCGATGTCCTCGCCGCCGGTCAGCTCGCGGATGGCGGCGCCGAAGCGCTTCCACTCCTTGGGGTTCTGCTGGGTGCCCTCGTCGTTCCAGAACTTCGGCGCGAGTTCGGAGCGGTTGATGACCATCTCCGCACCCATCGAGCGGACGATGTTCGCCTTCTCCTCGTTGGAGACCACGCAGACCGGGTTCGCGCCGCCGTTGAGGGCGTACTGGGTCGCGAAGCCGCCGAGGCCACCGGAGGCGCCCCAGATCAGCACGTTGTCGCCCTGCTTCATGTTGCCGCCGTTGGTCGAGACCAGCTGCCGGTAGGCGGTGCAGTTCACCAGACCGGGGGAGGCGGCCTCCTCCCAGGTGAGGTGCTCGGGCTTGGGCATCAGCTGGTTGGCCTTGACCATGGCGACGTCGGCGAGGCCGCCGAAGTTGGTCTCGAAGCCCCAGATCCGCTGCGAGGAGTCGAGCATCGTGTCGTTGTGGCCGTCGGGCGACTCCAACTCCACCGAGAGGCAGTGCGCGACGACGCGGTCGCCCGGCTTCCACTTGGTGACGCCGGCGCCGACCGCCAGCACCACGCCGGACAGGTCCGAGCCCACGATGTGGTACGGCAGGTCGTGACGCTTGGCGAGCTCGGACTCACGGCCGTAGCGCTCCAAGAAGCCGAAGGTCGAGACCGGCTCGAAGATCGACGTCCAGACGGTGTTGTAGTTGATCGCCGAGGCCATCACGGCGACGATCGCCTCGCCCGGGCCGAGCTCGGGCATCGGGACCTCGTCGAGGTGGAGCGACTTGCGCGGGTCCTTCTCCTTGCTCGGGATGCCCTCGAACATGTCGACCTCGTCCTTGTGGACGGTGACAGCCCGGTAGGACTCCGGAAGCGAGATGTTGGCGAACTCGTCGGCCGACGCACCGGCGACGATCGCGTCCAGGATGTTCTGCACTCTGATTCACTCCTAGGGGGTTCGGATCGCGCACAACATACCCAGCAGTAGCGGTGCGGTGGGGGTTACGTGGCGGACGTCTCAGTTCCGGGACACTTCGGGACGTTCCGGGCGCCTCAGTGGGCGTCGGGGGAGGGCTCCACCAGCTCGACCAGCACACCGCCGGCGTCCTTGGGGTGGATGAAGTTCACCCGAGAGTTCGAGGTGCCGCGCTTGGGGACGTCGTACAGCAGCCGCACACCGCGCTCGCGAAGGACGTCGCAGGCGGCGTCGATGTCGCTGACCCGGTAGGCGAGCTGCTGCAGGCCGGGGCCGCTGCGGTCCAAGAACTTGCCGATCGTGGTGTCCGGCGACAGCGGAGCCAGCAACTGGATGTGCGCGCCGGTGTCACCGACAGCCACCATCGCCTCACGGACGCCCTGCTCCTCGTTGGTCTCGGTGTGCGCGACCCGCATCCCGAACTTCTCGGTGTAGAGCGCGATCGCCTCGTCCAGGTCCGGGACCGCGATGCCGACGTGGTCGATCGCGGTGAACAGGTGTCCGAGGCTCGATTGGATGTCAGTCATACCGACCATGGTGGCGGCTCGGCGGGGCCTCCGGGTGACCGGGTCCACATCCGGGACATCTGTCTCAGGTGCGGGGTGGAGGACTACAGTCGTGATCGTCAAGACTTTCACTCGTCGTAGGAGGAACCATGTCCCGATCCGTCATCGTTGCCGGGGCGCGTACCCCGGTTGGTCGCCTGTCGGGGGCTCTCAAGGCCCTGTCCGGTGCTGACCTCGGTGGCGTGGCGATCAAGGGCGCCCTCGAGAAGGCCGGTGTCTCCGGCGACCAGGTCGACTACGTGATCATGGGTCAGGTCATCCAGGCCGGCACCGGCCAGATCACCGCCCGCCAGGCCGCCGTCAAGGGCGGCATCCCGATGAACGTCCCCGCGATCACCATCAACAAGGTGTGCCTCTCGGGTGTCAACGCGATCGCGATGGCCGACCAGCTCATCCGGGCCGGGGAGCACGAGATCATCGTCGCCGGCGGCTTCGAGTCGATGACCAACGCCCCGCACCTGCTGCCGAAGTCCCGCGAGGGCCTCAAGTACGGCAACAACACCCTGGTCGACTCGATGGAGTACGACGCGCTCTGGGACCAGTTCACCAACCAGGGCATGGGTGGGCTCACCGACGGCATCAACCGCGACCGCACCACCAAGCTGACCCGTGAGGAGCAGGACGCGTTCGCGGCCCGCTCGCACCAGCTGGCCGCCGCGGCCTGGAAGAACGGCGTCTTCGCCGACGAGGTCGTCCCGGTCGAGATCCCGCAGCGCAAGGGTGACCCGATCGTGGTCTCCGAGGACGAGGGCATCCGCGGTGAGACCACCGCCGAGTCGCTCGGCAAGCTGCGCCCCGCCTTCCACCCCGAGGGCACCATCACCGCCGGCTCGGCCTCGCAGATCTCCGACGGTGCCGCCGCGCTGATCATCATGAGCAAGGAGAAGGCCGAGGAGCTCGGTCTGGAATGGCTCGCCGAGATCGGCGCCTCCGGCCAGGTCGCCGGCCCCGACTCCTCGCTGCAGCTGCAGCCTGCGGAGGCGATCAAGGCCGCCGTGGCCAAGGAGGGCATCGAGGTCTCCGACATCGACCTGTTCGAGCTCAACGAGGCCTTCGCCGCGGTCGGCATCGAGTCGGCCCGGGCACTGGGTGTGGACGAGGACATCGTCAACGTCAACGGTGGCGCCATCGCCATCGGCCACCCGCTGGGCATGTCCGGCGCCCGGATCACGCTGCACCTCGCGCTGGAGCTCAAGCGGCGCGGTGGCGGCATCGGTGCGGCGGCGCTGTGTGGTGGCGGCGGTCAGGGCGACGCGCTGATCGTGCGCGTGCCCAAGGCCTGATGACCACAGATCAACCCAGAGCTGCGGCCGGCCGACCCTCAGGTCGGTCGGCCGCAGCTGTTCCCGAGCTCCTCGCCGCCGCTCGGGAGGGCCAGCCTCGGGCGGTGGCCCGGCTGATCAGCCTGGTCGAGGACGGATCCGACCTGCTGCGCGAGGTGATGGCCGGCCTGGCTGCCCATGTCGGCGGTGCGCACATCGTCGGCATCACCGGTGCGCCCGGGGTCGGCAAGTCGACCTCGACCAACGCGCTGGTGACCGAGTTGCGCCAGCGCGACCTCCGGGTCGCCGTACTCGCGGTCGATCCGTCGTCCCCGTTCTCCGGCGGCGCCCTGCTGGGAGACCGGATCCGGATGGCCGACCACACCGTCGACCCCGGCGTGTTCATCCGGTCGATGGCCTCCCGAGGGCATCTGGGCGGCCTCTCCTGGAGTGCCCCCCAGGCGATCCGGGTGCTGGATGCGGCGGGCTTCGACGTGGTGCTCGTCGAGACCGTGGGCGTCGGCCAGAGCGAGGTCGAGATCGCCGCGCTCGCCGACACCACGCTGGTGCTCCTCGCCCCGGGGATGGGGGACGGGATCCAGGCCGCCAAGGCCGGCATCCTGGAGATCGGCGACCTGTACGTCGTCAACAAGGCCGACCGCGACGGCGCCGAGAAGGTGCAGCGCGACATCCGGTCGATGCTCCGGCTGGCGGACCGGGCCGAGGGCGCCTGGCAGCCGCCGGTGCTGGCCACCGTGGCCATGAAGCAGCAGGGGTTCGCCGAGGTCGTGGATGCGCTCACCGAGCACCGCACCTGGCTCGGCGACAGCGGTGCGCTGTCGCGTCGTCGGGCTCGCCGCGCCCGCGACGAGATCCAGGCGATCGCCGTCGCCGAACTCCGGTCCCGGTGGCGCGACGTCGGGCGGGGGCCCGATCTCGACCGGCTCGCCGCCGCAGTGGCCACCGGCGACCTCGACCCGTACACGGCCGCGGATCGGCTGCTCGCCGAGCACTCGAGTGGTTGACCACGAACTCCGGCGGCGCGCCTGGCCCGTCGTCGAGCCTGATCCTGCTAGGAATGGAATGAGCACTTCTGTGCGCCCACGACTCACACGCCTGCGGAGGGACTGCGGATGAACGCCAAGAACGCGCTGATCGTCCTGGTGGCGGTCTTCCTCGGGTTCTGGATGTTCACCGACCCGAGTGGGCTCGCCGAGGTCTCCCGCACGGCCGGCCTGGCGGTCTGGGACGGCCTGGGCTCGGTCTTCGGAGCCCTGATCAGCTTCATCGCCGAGTTGTTCTGATCCGATGGGCCTGGCCCGCGCCATCACCGACCCGCAGGTCGGCAGGCATCTGCTCCGCGACGAGGGCGAGGTCATCGTCGACGAGGTCCGGCACCACTGGATCGCCTTCGTGCCCTCCACGGGCATCGTGCTGGTCGCGGTGGCGATGTTCGCCGGCACCCCGTTCCTGCCGGTCGACCTGGCCTGGTTCCCGATCCTGGTGTCGTTCGCGGTGCTGCTCATCGGCTGCTACCGGTGGCTCTACGTGTGGACGGACCGCTTCGTGATCACCAACATGCGGGTCTTCCGGGTGCACGGCGTACTGGCCAGGCAGCACGCCACCATGCCGTTGGCGCGGATCCTGGACATCACCGTCCGCAAGCCGGTGCTGGGGCGGATCCTCGGCTACGGACACTTCATCTTCGAGTCCGCAGCCCAGGAGCAGGGCCTCCGCGACATCCGGTTCATCGGCCGCCCCTACCAACGCGACCTGGCGATCCAGCGGGTCGTGCAACGGGCAGGTCTCCGTGGGCCGAGGGTGAACTGATGACGTTGCCCTTCGACCCCATCGACGAGGCCGCCCGCCAGTGGGGACTGCGCTGGCAGGGTGTCCCGGCCATGCACGCAGTGACCTCGCTGATGCGCGTGCAGCAACTGGTCATCGGGCGGCTGGACGCACTGCTCAAGCCGCATGGGCTCACCTTCGCCCGCTACGAGGCGCTGGTGCTGCTGGTGTTCTCCTCGCAGGGCTCGCTGCCGCTGGGCAAGATGGGGGAGCGGCTCCAGGTGCACCCCACCTCGGTCACCTCGATCATCCGCCGACTCGTCCACGACGGACTGGTGGACCGCACTCCCCATCCCGAGGACGGTCGCACCGTGCTGGCGGTGATCACTGCCGCCGGGCGCGACGTCGTCGAGGCGGCCACCCGGGACCTGGTCGAGGCGGATTTCGCGCTCGGGGCGCTCTCGGTCGAGGACCTCACCCGTCTCTCGGAACTGCTGCGACCGGTGCGCCGCGACGCCGGCGACTACTGACCCGCCTACGCTCTCGGACGGGCCCTTCCTAGGATGGGTCCCATGACGCAGCAGCCGTTCAGCCGCCCCGGCGCGATCGACCTCTCCGCTCTCCGCAAGCCGGCGCCTGCGCCGACCCAGGGCGCCGCCCCGACTGGCGGGGCGCCGGGTACGGCGTACTCGGTGCGGATCGACGAGCAGAGCTTCCAGTCGGTGCTCGAGGCGTCGATGATCGCACCGGTGGTGCTGGTCTTCACCTCCCCGTCACAGTCGCCCGAGTCGGTGCAGATGGCCGACGACGTGACCGCGGTCGCGGACGAGCACGAGGGCCGCTTCCTGGCCGGGGTGATCGACGTGGATGCGACGCCGGCGATCGCCAGCGCCATGCAGATCCCGCAGGTGCCGCTGATGCTGATCCTCCTTGACGGGCGACCGGTCACTCAGCCGATCCCCGGCCCGCTGGGCATCGACGACATCCGGGCGATGTTCAACCAATTGGCCCAGCAACTCACCGCGCAGGGGATCACCACGCGGCACCAGCCGCGGGCGGCCGCGGCCGCCGAGCCGGGGACCGGGGGCGCCGAGGGAGAGCCGGAGGTCGACCCCCGCTACGCCGCGGCCCAGGATGCGCTGGGTGACGGCGACATCGACACCGCGGTGGCCGAGTACCAGAAGCTCGTGGACGCCAACCCGTCCGACGCCGAAGCGGTGGCCGGGCTGGCGATGGCCAAGGTGTTGCAGCGGACCCAGGGCGTGGACCTCAACGCCGCCCGGGAGGCTGCGGCGCAACGACCCGACGACGTGGAGGCGCAGACGCTGGTGGCCGACCTGGACCTGCTCGGCGGCCACGTCGAGGATGCGTTCGGCCGGCTCATCGAGCTGGTACGACGCACCTCGGGCAAGGAGCGGGAGGCCGCTCGCGAGCACCTGATCGGCCTCTTCGGAGCGGTGGGCAACGACGACCCCCGAGTGCTCCGCGGGCGGCAGAACCTCGCCTCGGCGCTCTTCTGAGCGGAGCGGTTCGGCGGTCGGCCGGGTGGCTCAGCCGCGTCCGGATTCGGTGTACGACGGGGCGTCCGGATCGTTGGCCGCCGCCAGCGCCGCCTCCACTCGCCGGGCGGTGTAGTCCGAGCACAGCTCCTGGACCTCGGCCACGGTGGCGAACCGGATCGCCTTGATCTCCCGCTCGTCGCGGACAGCCCGGTCAACGAGATCGGGGTCGTGCACGCCGCCGTCGAAGACCAGGCAGATCGCGTCGTCCCAACCGCCCCACGGCGGCAACCAGTCGGTGAGCAGCAGGCGCCCCGACTTCACGTCGATCGCAAGCTCCTCGCCGACCTCCCGGCCGGCCGCCAGTTGCGGCGACTCGCCCACCTCGACGACACCTCCGGGCAGGTCCCAGTCGGGCTTGTAGGTGAGCTGACACAGCAGCACCCGGTCCGCGGGGTCGCGGAGCAGCAACTGGCTGATGCCCCGCTTGCGGGGCAGGAACGAGTTCAGCAGCCCGCGGAAGCCGTCGGGGGTGTCCGGCGCCGGGTCGGTGCGTAGCCGGGCGAAGAGGACCCGGTCCGCGCGGCTGTCCGCGGTCCTGACGCCACCCCGGACGATGCCCTCACGGAACAGCCCCGCCCAGGCGGCCACCCGGTGGACGATCGGGTCATCGGTGGGGGTCAGCATCTCGACCCGCTCGAAGTCGCGCAGCGCGGCCTCGACCACCAGGCGCAACTCACCGACGGCCGCTACCCAGTCCTCGCCCGGCTGCGGAGCCTCGATGCGTGCGACGCCGTCGCCGAGGCTGGTGATCGCGGGAGTTGGGGCGGGGGAGGTCACTCAGGTAGCGTATCCGGGCCGCTCCCAGTCAACTCCACGAGTTGCGTCATGGTGGCGTTCCACGGGCGTCACCACGGTGACAGCCTCACTTGCGACGGGGAAAGGCCGATGAGTCCACTCGAGACGTTCTTCGTGCTGCTCAGCGCGGCTGGGCTCCTCGTCGTTCTGGGGGGAATGGTGGTGCGACACCGTCGCATCCACGCCGAGCACTGGCTGTGGAAGCGGCGCCGGCTGCAGACCGCGCGGCTGCTGCTGTCCTGCGGCGCCGTGCTGTTCGGTGTCGGGATGGTCGCCCTGCTCGTCGTGGAACCGGCCAGCGCCCACTGACCGGGCTCGGGGCACCCGATCGCTAGGCTGCGTCGTCATGACTGAGTTCGTGACCCTGGACGTGACCGACGGCGTCGGCACCATTCGGCTGGACCGCCCGAAGATGAACGCGATCTCCTTCCAGGTGCAGGAGGAGTTGCGCACCGTGGCTGCCGAGGCCACCGCACGTGACGACGTCAGGGCCGTGGTGCTCTACGGCGGTGAGCGTCTCTTCGCTGCCGGCAACGACGTCAAGGAGATGTCCGAGCTCTCCTACGCCGACATGGTCAAGGCGACCCGGGGCGTCTCCCAGGCGGCCACCGCGATCGCGGAGATCCCGAAGCCGGTGGTGGCGGCGGTGACCGGCTACGCCCTCGGCGGTGGCTGTGAGTTGACGCTGGCCGCGGATGTGCGGATCGCCGCCGAGAACGCGACCTTCGGTCAGCCCGAGGTGCTGCTGGGCATCATTCCCGGCGCTGGCGGCACCCAGCGACTGGCCCGACTGGTGGGGCCCAGCAAGGCCAAGGACCTGATCTTCACCGGTCGGTTCGTCAAGGCCGAGGAGGCGCTGGCGATCGGCCTGGTCGACAAGGTGGTGCCGGCCGACTCCGTCTACACCGAAGCGGTGGCCTGGGCGAGCCAGTTCACCGGTGCCGCCGCGTTGGCACTGCGGGCGGCCAAGGAGTGCATCGACCGTGGCCTGGAGACCGACCTGGCCACCGGACTGGCCATCGAGCAGCAGCAGTTCGCGGCGGTCTTCGCCACCGAGGACCGGACCCTGGGGATGCAGTCGTTCCTCGAGAACGGCCCGGGCAAGGCGCGCTTCGTCGGACGTTGAGTGAGATGTGGGTCACCGGGCCGTAGAGTGACCCCGAAGTCATGCATCCGGGAGCCCGGGTGCCCGAGCAGGAGGAGTGAGCCGTGGCCAGCGACAGCAGCGAGCCCCAGGGCAACGAAGCCCCGGAGCCCTCGGGCAGCAAGTCGGTCAGCAAGGACGAGGGCGCCTCGACCGACGAGAAGACCACCGGTGGACGTCGTACCCCCGACATCGACGTCGCCGTGCTGCGAGCCAAGATCGCTCAGGTCGTCTGGGTGGTCTGTGTCGTGCTGGCCCTCTTCCTGGCCGTCGGCGCCCTCTGCATCGCGCTGGGCGCCAACGAGAACAACGGACTCGTCTCCTTCGTGCTCTCCATGGCCGACACCGCCGGCCTGGGGGTGTTCTCGCTCGAGGACGGGATCAAGACCTTCGACGGTGAGAACGCCGAGATCAAGAACGCTCTGTTCAACTGGGGTCTGGGCGCCATTTTCTGGTTGATCCTGGGTCGGGTGCTGGACCGCGTCATCCGTCCCTGAGCATCGTCGTACCACGCCGATCGCGACGGGCTGTGACCCATCGCACGGTGGCACGGAGTTCCGCAGGAGTGCTTGCCACTAGTAGCCTCCACAACCACATCGAGAGCACAGGAGGGGCCGAACCGGCCGCACGCCATGAACATTGTTGTCTGTGTGAAATACGTTCCCGACGCCACTGCCGACCGGCAGTTCGAGTCGGACAACACCGTTGACCGAGTAGGCGTGGACGGTCTGTTGTCCGAGTTGGACGAGTACGCCGTCGAGCAGTCGCTGCAGATCAAGGAGAAGCGCGAGGGCGAGGAGGTCACCGTCACCGCGCTGTGCGTGGGTCCGGCCGAGGCCGAGGCCGCCGTCCGCAAGTCGCTGCAGATGGGCGCTGACGCCGGTGTGCACGTGATCGACGACGCCATCGCCGGCTCGGACGCGATCGCCACCTCGCTGGTGCTGGCCAAGGCCATCGAGAAGATCGGCCAGCCCGACCTCATCGTCTGTGGCATGGCCTCGACCGACGCGGGCATGAGCGTCGTTCCGGCGATGCTGGCCGAGCGTCTGGGTCTGCCGCAGGTCACCTTCGCCTCCGTGGTGGAGACCCAGGGCGACCAGGTGCGGATCAAGCGCGACGGTGACACCGCGACCGAGGTCGTCGGGGGCACCCTGCCGCTGGTGCTGTCCGTGACCGACCAGACCGGTGAGGCCCGCTACCCGTCCTTCAAGGGCATCATGGCGGCCAAGAAGAAGACCGTGGACACCTACTCGCTGGGCGACCTCGGTGTCGACGCCGGCAGTGTCGGTCTGAGCGTGGCGTGGACCGAGGTCGCCGAGACCTCCGCCCGCCCGCCGCGCACCGCCGGCGAGATCGTGACCGACGAGAGCGGGTCGGGCGCCGCGGCGCTGGCCGAGTTCCTCGCCGCCAAGAAGTTCATCTGAGGAGCGAGACATGTCCGAGATTCTGGTTCTCGTCGACCACGTCGACGGTGCAGTCCGCAAGCCCACCCTGGAGCTGCTGGCCATCGCCAAGCGCCTCGGTGCGCCGTCGGCGGTGTTCATCGGTGGTGCCGGTCAGGCCGAGGCTGCCGCCGAGCAGCTGGGCAAGTTCGGTGCCGAGAAGATCTACGCGGTCGATGACGCGCAGATCAAGGGCTACCTGGTGGCCCCCAAGGCCGAGGCGCTTCAGCAGCTCGCCGCCGCCACCAACCCGGGCGCGATCCTGATCAGCTCCTCGTCCGAGGGCAAGGAGATCGCCGGCCGGCTGGCGATCAAGCTCGAGTCCGGGCTGATCACCGACGCGGTGGACGTGGCTGCCGACGGCACCACCACCCAGTCGGTCTTCGCCGGCAACTTCACCGTCCAGGCGAAGGTCACCAAGGGCACGCCGATCATCACGGTCAAGCCGAACGCGGCAGCGCCCGAGGAGGGTGCCGCCGCCGGTGCCGTCGAGGCGTTCGCGGTGACCATCTCCGACGCCGCCAAGACCGCCCAGATCGTGGCCTCGCAGCCGCGGCAGGCGACCGGTCGTCCCGAGCTCACCGAGGCCGCCATCGTGGTCTCCGGTGGTCGTGGCACCGGTGGTGACTTCAGCGCGGTGGAGGCGCTGGCCGACTCGCTCGGTGCCGCCGTCGGTGCGTCCCGGGCCGCGGTGGACTCCGGCTGGAAGCCGCACACCTTCCAGGTGGGTCAGACCGGCAAGACCGTGTCGCCGCAGTTGTACGTGGCCAACGGCATCTCCGGTGCCATCCAGCACCGTGCCGGCATGCAGACCTCGAAGACCATCGTGGCCGTCAACAAGGACGAAGAGGCCCCGATCTTCGAGCTGGTCGACTTCGGTGTCGTCGGGGACCTGCACTCGGTGCTCCCCGCGCTCACCGCGGAGGTCGAGAAGCGCAAGGGCTGATCTGAGGCTCTCGACGCCGCACCACCGGAACCCGGTGGTGCGGCGTCGCTCATTTCTGCCCGATGGTTGCCGACCGGACCGGCTGCTGGTATGCATCGGTGATGGACGAGGTGGCGTGGGCGCGCATCGGTGACGGAGTCGAGCTGGCCTACGTGGAGCGCGGCGACGGCGAGCCGGTGGTGCTGGTGCATGGCAGCCTCGCCGATCTCGGCTACTGGGAGCAGTCCGAGCAACTTGACCGACTCTCCGAGCGGCGTCGCGTCATCGCCTACAGCCGCCGCCACAACCACCCGAACCGCACGGCGGTGTCCGGAAGCCACTCGCCGATGGTGGAGGCGGCCGACCTGGCTGGCCTGCTCGACGTACTCCAGCTGGACCGGGTGCATCTGGTGGGTCACTCCTACGGCGCCTACACCGCCCTGGTGTACGCCCTGGCCCATCCGGACCGACTGGCGAGCCTGACCCTGGCCGAGCCGCCCCTGCTGGCCTGGCTGCCCGACATTCCCGGCGGCGACGGCATCGAGGAGGGATTCATGTCCGGCGTCTGGGAGCCGCTCGGGCGGGCCTTCGTCGACGGCGGGGACGAGGCCGGGCTGGAGTTCACGGCGCAGTGGTACTTCCAGCAGACCTTCGACGAGGTGGACCCGGCCTGGCAGACCCTGATGCGCGACAACGTGGTGGAGTGGCGCGAACTCGCCCGCTCACCGGCGGCCTTCGCCCGTGTCGACCGTGCCGAGGTCGCCGCCCTTCCGGTGCCCACCCTGCTCCTGTCGGGTGGCCGGAACGCGGGTGGCTACAACGACCTGATCGACGCCGAGCTGTTGCGGCTGATCCCCGGGGCGGTGCGCACCGTGATCGCCGACGCCGGGCACGAGATGTTCCTGGAGTTCCCCGAGGAGTCGGCCCGCGCGCTGCTGGAGCATCTCGACCGGCATCCGATGGGCTGATTCCGCGCCCACCAGTTGGTTGGCCGACTGCGCCGGTAGCCGGACTGATTACGCTTGACGGCATGAGTGTCGAGAACGACGTACGCGTCGTCGCTGAGCGGGCCCGTGAGGCCAGCCACCTACTGGCGGTGGCCACCCGGGCCACCAAGGATGCGGCGCTGGAGGCGATGGCCGAGGCACTGATCGCAGCCGAGGCCGCGATCCTGACCGCCAACGCCGAGGACATCGCCCGCGCCGAGGCCGGCGGCACTCCCGCCAACATCATCGACCGGCTCCGGCTGACCCCGGACCGGCTGGCCGCGATGGCCCAGGGACTCCGCGACGTGGCCGGCCTGCCCGACCCGGTCGGCGAGGTGGTCCGCGGCAGCACGCTGGCCAACGGCTTGGAGTTGCGTCAGGTGCGGGTCCCGTTCGGGGTCGTCGGGATGATCTATGAGGCTCGCCCGAACGTGACCGCGGATGCGGCCGGAATCTGCCTCAAGTCGGGCAACGCGGTGCTGCTCAGGGGCAGTTCCAGCGCCCGCTCCAGTAATGCCGCCGTGGTCGAGGTGCTGCGCTGTGCCGCCGAGGCGGCGGGGCTTCCTGCCGATGTGGTGCAGATGGTGCCGGGCGACAGCCACGACAGCGTCAAGGCGCTGATGCGAGCCCGCGGGCTGGTCGACGTACTCATCCCGCGCGGTGGCGCCGGTCTGATCCGCAGCGTGGTCGAGGAGTCGACCGTGCCGGTGATCGAGACCGGGGTGGGCAACTGTCATGTGTACGTCGACGCCGGTGCCGACCTGGACAAGGCGCTGGCGTTGGTCCTCAACTCCAAGACCCAGCGCACCAGCGTCTGCAACGCTGCGGAGTCGCTGCTGGTGCACGCCGACGTCGCCGACGAGTTCCTGCCCCGGATCATCGAAGCGCTGCAGGAGCACCAGGTCACCATCCACGGCGACGAGCGGTTCGCCGAGTACGACGACATCCTCGCCGCCACCGACGAGGACCATGCCTCCGAGTTCCTGGCCCTGGAGATCTCCGCGGCTGTGGTGGCCGACCTGGATGCCGCGATCGCGCACATCCGCAGGTTCAGCAGCGGCCACACCGACGCCATCGTCACCGACGACCTGGCCGCGGCACGTCGGTTCACCGCCGAGGTGGACTCCGCGGCGGTGCTGGTGAACGCCTCCACCCGGTTCACCGACGGGGGAGAGTTCGGCTTCGGCGCCGAGATCGGGATCAGCACCCAGAAGTTGCACGCCCGGGGGCCGATGGGGCTGCCGGAGATGACCTCCACCAAGTACGTCGTCATCGGCGACGGCCACGTCCGCTGACCGCACCCGCGCACGATAGGATCCCTGCCATGTCTGCTGACCTGACCCTGCTGGCTGCCGAGTCCACCCACGTCTCGCCGATCACCGTCGGCGCGATCGTGCTGATCGCCTTCGTGATCGCGATCATCGGCCTGCTGCTCTTCGCCGGCGGGCGCGAGCACTCCTGAGCACGATGCCGACGCCGGCCACTCCCCGACGCAGGGTCGGGGTGATGGGCGGCACGTTCGACCCCATCCATCATGGTCACCTGGTGGCCGCATCCGAGGTGCGGGCCTGGTTCGACCTTGACGAGGTCGTCTTCGTCCCCACCGGCGACCCGTGGCAGAAGAGTGACCGGGTCGTCTCCGCGGCCGAACACCGCTACCTGATGACGGTGATCGCCACCGCCTCGAACCCGTTGTTCCGGGTGTCCCGGGTCGACATCGACCGGTCCGGTCCGACGTACACGATCGACACGCTGCGGGATCTGGCGGCGCAGTTGCCCGACGCGGACCTCTACTTCATCACCGGCGCCGATGCGCTGGCTCAGATCTTCACCTGGCGCGACGCCGACGAGGTCTTCGACCTGGCCCACTTCGTCGGGTGCACCCGGCCCGGGTACGAGGCACATCCGGAGCAGCTGACCCGGATCCCGGCCGACCGGGTGAGCATGGTCGAGATCCCCGCGCTGGCGATCTCGTCCACCGACTGCCGTGAGCGGACCGCCCGCGGCGAGCCGGTGTGGTACCTGGTGCCCGACGGCGTGGTCCAGTACATCGCCAAGCATCGTCTCTATCGACCCGAGGACTGACATGACTGCCACCGACCAAGCCGTCGAACGGATCCGGACCGCTGCCACCGCGGCCGCTGACAAGCTGGCCACCGACCTGCGAGCCTTCGACGTCAGCGAGCAACTCGCGATCACCGACGCGTTCCTGTTGGCCACGGCCAGCAACGAACGTCAGATCGGCGCCGTCGTCGACGAGATCGAGGGCCGACTCCGCCAGATCGGCGCCAAGCCGATCCGCCGGGAGGGGGAGCGGGACGGTCGCTGGGTGCTGATCGACTACGGCGACATCGTGGTGCACGTGCAGCACAGCGAGGAGCGGGAGTTCTATGCGCTGGAGCGGCTGTGGCGTGACTGCCCGGTGATCGACCTGCCTGACTCCGGGTCCGACTCCGGGTCCGACTCCGGGCAGTGACGATGCGCCGCCTGGTGTTGCTCCGGCACGGCGAGACCGACTGGAACGCGGCCGGTCGCCTGCAGGGGCATGCGGACGTGGCCCTGAACGAGGCCGGCCTCGCGCAGGCGATCGCGGTGGCGCCCCACCTGGCCAAGTACCAGCCGGTGGCGATCTGGACCTCGGACCTGGCACGCGCCGCACGGACCGCGGAGATCATCGCCGACATGTGCGACGTCGAGGTGCGCCGCGATGTCCGGTTGCGGGAGATCTCGGTGGGCGCCGCCGAGGGGCTGACCTGGGCAGAGATCGAGGAGTCCTATCCCGGGTACCGGGTGGCCGACGGTCCGCGCGACCACACCCGGGTGCCTGGCGCGGAGAGTGTGGCGGCGCTGGCGGCGCGGATGACCGAGGTGCTGGTCGAGGCGTTGGGCCAGTTGGATGCGGGAGAGACGGTGCTGGTCGTCTCCCACGGCGGCGCCGCGGTGGCCGGTCTGGCGGGGCTTCTGGGCTGGCCGGCCGAGGCGGCGCGGAGCATCCAAGGACTGGCCAACTGCGGCTGGGCGATCGTCGAGGAGGTCGACGGCAGGCTCCGCTTGGGCGCCTACAACCGGGTCGCCGAAGGTTGAGCCGGATCGCGGTGTCCACGCCGGGACCCCGATTTCTCTCCCGCACACCGGTTGGGTAGTATTCCGCAGGTTGCTGGCCGGAGAGATCCGGCAGACGCAATGGGGCTGTGGCGCAGCTGGTAGCGCATCTGCATGGCATGCAGAGGGTCAGGGGTTCGAGTCCCCTCAGCTCCACCCAAGGTTCATTGAGGACCGGGCTTCGGCTCGGTCCTCGATGTGTCTAGCGCCGGCGCAGCTCGCTTTCGGTGGAATTGGCCCGCGAGGGCCGTACTAGCCCCACTCGCCGCGGCGGCGAGTGCGCTCCATGGCCCAGAGGTTGGGCATCAGCCCGGCGAGCGCCGCAGGCGCGGTGTAGCCGCCACACATCATCACGGCGCGGTTGCGGCCAGCGAAGCGGAGCGCATGCTCGCTGAACGCGGCGCCGGAGCGGACCCCGAACTCTCCACGCGGGTAGCGGTCCTGGATCAGCTGGCGGGTGCTTGCCGAGATTAGTCGCCAGCGAAACCCCGTCAGGTCGCTGATGATCCCCTCGTGGAAGAGGTGGGCCTCGACGCCCTGCTCGAGCGGGACCTGGGGGTTGAGGTGGAGCGTGATCGCGTTGCCGACCAATGCTCGTGAGTCTGAGTCGAGATCCGGGGCAGCAGCGTAGGCGGCGTCGACTCCGTCCAGCGTGAAGCAGTGGTCCGAGGCGATCTCGCCGCAGAGGCCTGCGTCATGGAACATCGCGGCGATGAACATCAGCTCGGGGTCCGGGTCGAGTCGCTTGAGTCGCGCGATCGCCATCGCGTAGAAGTAGCCCCGGTAGCAGTGGTCGGTGATCCACCGGGGCTGGGTCTCGAGCGCCTGCTGCTCGGCGTCACGGGCCAGCTTTGAGTCCGGGGCGACCAGGTCGAGGTCGTCGAGGCTGCCGGTCTCGCGCGCGGTCCGGCCGAGGCGGGCAAGGGAGATCGCGGGCATGTCCTTGAGCTGCGCGAGCACGAACGCCGCAATGAACCGGCGCCGCTCGGCCCCGGTCAGCCGCCCGCGGGTGTCACGCATCCAGCTGAGAGTGCCTACTTCGCCGACCTTCACGTGGCCGCCCCGGCAATCGCCCATGTCACCACTGCGCGCGCGGCGACATGGGCGGCCGAATCGAATGAGAACACTTGCTGAGTCTGGACCGGCTGGCCGCCCACGTCAACGACGACGACGAGCCCTAGGTTCGGCCGGGGTCTTGCCGTTGGCTTTCACCGACGGGACCGACTGGCCACTGGGCGTGCCGAGTGACACGGCCCCTTGGTGGGCGAGCCGTGCAGTCCCACCTGGCGCTCGGCGTGACCCATCAGGCGGGGTTCTCGCTGTCCTGACCGGCCCACCAACTCGGCGGGTCGCTGGCCGGGAAGGATCCGCGCCCGACCTCATCGACCTCATCGAAATCGTCCGGCTGGTCGAGTTCGTCAACGGCCTCCGTTGATGTGGGGTCTCCTACCGGTGCCCCCTTCGCTTGCGGACTGGGAATCGACCGGGTCGTCGGAGTGGTTCCGGGGGCGGTCATGCCTCAACAGTCCCTCGACGGTCCGGCATTCGCAAGGGACGTGCCGCTCGAGTGCCGCGGCCCCTGTCGGCGGCTTCAGTGAGTGCGTGCCGGCTTCCGGCACAGGATCTCGCCGTGCAGGATGGAGAACCACCCGTCCTCGGCCTCGACCCACGCCCTCCAGGCCGCGCTGATCCGGCGCAGCTCAGCTGACGTGGCCAGACCGGTGTCGACGAGCTGTTGCGCCATCACGGACTCCAGGATCCGGTCGGACCACATGCCACCCCACCACTCGCGGTCCTCAGGGGTTGCGAAACACCACGTGCTGGAGCTGGCGGTGACCTCGGTCAGGCCTGCGGCCCGTGCCCAACTCAGCATCCGGCGGCCGGCGTCGGGCTCGCCGCCGTTGGCGCGGGCGGCGGCTTGGTACAGCCTCATCCATTCATCGAGCTCCGGGAGCCGGGGCCACCAGCAGAACGCGTGGTAGTCGCTGTCGCGCGCTGCGACTATGCCGCCGGGCCTGGTCACGCGGGCCATCTCGCGGAGCGCCTGCACCGGATCGCCCACATGCTGGAGCACCTGGTGGGCATGGGTGACGTCGAAGGAGTCGTCGGGGAAACTCAGATTGTGGACGTCCGCGACCGCGAACTCGACGTTGGTCACGCCGCGCTCGTGGACGGTGGCTCGCGACAGGGCCAGCTCGTTGTCGCCGACCTCGGTCGCCGTGACCTGCCCGACGCGCTGTGCGAGGTCTGCCGAGATCGTGCCCGGCCCGGCGCCGACGTCGAGCAGGCTGTCGCCCGGCCCCAGGTGCGGCAGGAGGTACGCCGCCGAGTTCTCCGCGGTGCGCCAGCGATGCGAGCGCAGCACTGACTCGTGATGTCCGTGGGTGTAGACCGTCATGGGTTCCTCCGTGGTGTGGTTGCCGTTCCACGGAGAGCCTCGCCGACGCGGCGCAGGGCCGGAAGACCGTACCCTTCCTAGGAGTCCCGCACCCACCCTGAGTCGAGGAGGGCCGATGTCGAACGACCTGGGCACCTTCCTCCGCGCCCGACGGGCCGACGCCGGGCTCGAACCGTCGTACGCCGCGACCGGCCGACGTCGGGTCACGGGCCTTCGCCGCGAAGAGGTCGCCACCCTCGCCGGTATCAGCGTCGACTACTACACGCGCCTGGAGCAGGGGCGCGAGGCTAATCCCAGCGACTCGGTGCTCGAAGCGCTGGCTCGCGTGCTCAACCTCGAGTCCGACGCCGTCGACCACCTGTATGCGCTGCGCGGAAACGGAGCCCCCGAACCACGGCAGGACCTCCACCCGGACACCTCGACCGTGGAGCGGATGACCGCCCTGGTTAAGGCAGTGCGCCCGAACCCGGCGTACGTCCTCGACCGGCTCAGCAACATCGTCGCCAGCAACAAGGAGGGACTCGCGCTCTTCGACGGCCTCGATGAGCGACCCCCGCACCAGCGCAACACCTGCCGCTACCTGATGACGCACCCGCGTGCGCGCGACATCTTCCTCGACTGGGAAGACATTGCCCGTGGGGCCGTCGCACACCTACGCGCAGCGAACGCCCACGACCTCGACGACGAGCACCTCCAGGACCTGGTCGCCGAGCTGAGCGACCAGAGCGATCACTTCGCAGAGTGGTGGGCCGGCCACATCGTGGAGCGACGCCGTTCGGCGGCGAAGCGGATCCGGTCATCGGCCGGCGTGCAGACCCGCCGGTACGAGGTCCTCCACCTTCCGGAGGAACGCCTCCGGATGACCATCTGGCTGCTGGACGACTGACAACTGCAAGCCTCGTTCCAGCTCAATCTGGGACCTGGAGTGCACGAGGCCGCGCCGACGATTCCGGCTGCGGGCGTTGGATCGCGCCTCCACCCGTCACCGGGTGGCGAGGAGCTCCTGCAGCAGGGCCAGAAGCTGGTCGCGGCTCGCCTCACCGGAGTCAAGGTGCAGGGCGACCTGGGCGTAGTCGCTGCCGGCCTGGGCGCCCATCATGGAGATGTCGGGCACGTAGTAGCCGTCGGGGAGCTCGTCGACGTCCTCGGTCTCCAACTCGCCCATGGTCTCGGTAGAGGAGCGGTGGCGCGTGGCGTCACTGTCGTACCCGTACACCACCTGAACCCAGCCGCCGTCGGCGAGGTCGTACATGCACACCGCCTGCTGGTCGCTGGACAGCCCCTCCTCGAGGCGACCGGTCTCCGCGGCCACACCGGTCACCCGCTCGATCCCCGCGGGGGACAAGAAGTCGCAGTCCGCACCGGTCCGTTCCCCCGGGTCGACCGGCTCCGTCGCGCCGCCCGTCGTGGGCGTCGGAGACTCGTTGCCCTCCGGGGCGTTGTCGCTGCCACCGCAGCCCGTCAGGACCATCAGACCAGCGATCAGCAGCGTGCTGAAACGGCGGGTACGGAGCATCATTTCTCACCTCAGCTCGACGGGATGTCGCCAGCATAGGCGCCGGTGGGCACGGCTGACAGGAGAGTCGCAAGACTGGTGGTTCGTGCGCTCAGGGGTCGAGGAGGGGACGCTCGAGCATCGACACCTAGAGGGTGAAGACCTGGTTGGGGCGCGGCACCACGGCCGGCCAGCCGAGCTCGTGGTCGACTCGGGACCGGAACGTGTCCGCAGCCTGCGGCTCGCCGTGAACCACGAACACGCGTTCCGGTGCCTCACGGAAACCGCGGAGCCACCTCAACAGTTCATTGGCGTCGGCGTGGGCCGAGAGCATCGGGAGGGTGGCCACTTCGGCACCGATATCAACCCGGTCGCCGTGGATCCGAAGCTCACGGCGACCCTCCAGTAGGGCCCTGCCGCGAGTGCCGGCCGCCTGGAAGCCGGTGATCAGGATCGTGTTCCGTGGATCGGGCCCGAAGGTCTTCACATGGTGCAGGATGCGGCCGCCGGTCGCCATGCCGCTGGCCGAGACCACGATCTTGGGATCGCGACTGGCGGTGATCCGCTTCGATTCCTCCGCGCTCCGGGTGTAGGTGGCGATCCGGCACACAGCGGTGCAGGTTGCCCAGTCGAGGCGATGGTCGCTGTTGTGCGCGTGCAGGAGGTCGCTCGCGTCGATCGCCATCGGGCTGTCAAGGTAGATGGGTACGTCGGGCAGTCGTCCGGACTCACGGAGCGACCACAGGTAGTACAGCAGGGATTGCGCGCGGCCCACCGCGAACGACGGAATGATGACTGTGCCGCCTCGCTTGGTGGTCCGCGCCACCACCTCGAGCAAGGCCGACGCGGCATCGACGCCGTCGTGAAGCCGGTCCCCATAGGTTGACTCGATGACGACGAAGTCGGCCTCGGGCACCGGCTCGGGGTCCCACATCACCGGATCGTCGTAGCGCCCCAGATCACCCGAGAAGACCACCCTGCGGGAGCCCCACTCGATCTCCACGATCGCGGCACCGAGGATGTGGCCCGCTCTGCGGAACCGTGCCCTGACCCCTGGTCGCACGGCGAACGGCCGGTTGAACGGGCGAGTCTTGAACCTCTCGAGTGCTCGCTCTGCGTCCGCCCCGTCATACAGCGGAAGGGCCGGTGAGTGCCGGGTCTTCTCGATCCGGTTCAGATAGGCCGCGTCCTGCTCCTGCAGTCGTGCGCTGTCCCGCAGGATCAGCGCCGCCACGTCACGGGTCGCGCTGGTCGAGTAGACCGGGCCGCGGAAGCCGGCACGTACCAGTCGGGGAGGTAGCCCGAGTGATCCAGGTGTGCGTGCGTGAGGACCACCGCGTCGATGCTGTCGACCTCGATCGGCAGCGCGTCCCAGTTCTGTTCCCGCAGGTTCTTCACTCCCTGGAACATGCCGCAGTCCACGAGCACCCGAGCGCCCTCGAACTCAAGCAGGTGCTTGGAGCCGGTGACCGTCCCGGCGCCACCGAGGGAGGCCAGCGTCAATGCCATCTCGTCATCCTCCCTGGACAGGCAACCGGCGCAGTAGAAGAAACCTACTCCCGTCCTTGCCCCGATGCGGCAGAGTGGAGAAGGACGTGCAATCGGCGCGCGAGTGGAGGGTGACGAATGCCACGGTCCGGAACCCAGGTGGCCAACCCGTTGACTGAGGCGGAGCTTGCCGCCATCGACGCGTGGTGGCGGGCTGCGAACTATCTGTCGGTCGGGCAGATCTACCTGATGGATAACCCACTGCTGCGGGAGCCCCTGAAACCGGAGCACGTGAAACCGCGACTGCTGGGACATTGGGGGACCACTCCGGGGCTGACCTTCGTCTACGCCCACCTCAACCGGGCCATCATGGCGCGGGGCCTGGACATGATCCACGTGATCGGCCCCGGGCATGGAGGGCCTGGAATCGCGGCCGCCGCCTACCTCGATGGCACCTACAGCGAGGTGTATCCCGACGTGTCCCAGGACGAGGCGGGACTGCGACGCCTGTTCAAGCAGTTCTCCTTCCCCGGCGGCATCCCCAGTCACGTCGCCCCGGATATCCCCGGCTCGATCCACGAGGGCGGGGAACTGGGCTACTCCCTGGCGCATGCCTACGGTGCGGCGTTCGACAACCCGGATCTGGTGGTCGCGGCGATTATCGGTGACGGCGAAGCCGAAACCGGCCCGTTGGCCGCGAGTTGGCACAGCACCAAGTTCGTGGACCCTCGCCGCGACGGTGCCGTGCTGCCCATCCTCCATCTCAACGGCTACAAGATCGCCAACCCCACGGTGCTGGCGAGAATCCCGCAGGACGAACTGGTGAGCCTGCTGCGCGGGTACGGACACGAACCCCATGTCGTGGCTGGGGGCGACCCTGAGTCGATGCACGGCGAGTTCGCCGCAGTCCTGGACAAGTGCCTCGACGACATCGCCGCGATCCAGGCGCATGCCCGAAGCTCGGGCGGGTCAGAGCGCCCACGGTGGCCGATGATCGTGTTGAAGACACCGAAGGGTTGGACCGGGCCCAAGGAGGTCGACGGCAAGGCTGTCGAAGGGTCCTGGCGGTCCCATCAGGTGCCCTTCGCCGACGCACGGACCGACGACGGTCATCGAGCGATCCTCGAGGAGTGGCTGCGTGGCTATCGGCCTGAGGAGTTGTTCGGGGCCGATGGGGCTCCTGTGCCTTCGATCCGGGACCTCCATCCGGCAGGACAGCGCCGGATGAGCGCGAACCCGCACGCCAACGGCGGCGTACTCCTGCAGGAGTTGAGGTTGCCGGACTTCCGCGAGTACGGCGTCCCGGTCGAGCGACCCGGCTCGGGGTCGGTCGAGGCCACCCGCGTCCTGGGGGCCTTCCTTCGCGATGTGATGGCTCAGAACGCTGAGACGTTCCGAGTCTTCTCGCCCGATGAGAACAACTCCAACCGACTCCAGGACATCCTCGAGGTCACCAACCGCACCTGGAACGCGCTGCGTGACCCAGGAGACGACCACCTCGCCCCCGATGGCCGGGTGATGGAGATCCTCTCCGAGCACACCTGCCAGGGCTGGCTGGAGGGCTACCTGTTGACAGGTCGACACGGGTTCTTCTCCTGCTACGAGGCGTTCATCCACATTGTCGGGTCGATGTTCAACCAGCACGCGAAGTGGTTGGACGCAGCCAACGCGATCGGGTGGCGGGCACCCATCGCGAGCTTGAACTACCTGCTGACCAGTCACGTATGGCGGCAGGACCACAACGGCTTCTCGCATCAGGACCCCGGTTTCATCGACCATGTCGTCAAGAAGAAGGCCGAGGTGGTCCGGGTCTACCTGCCGCCGGACGCCAACACGTTGCTCTCGGTGGCCGACCACTGCCTGCGCAGCAAGCAGTATGTGAACGTCATCGTCGCGGGAAAGCAGGCCGCGCTGCAGTACCTGTCCATGGAGGAAGCAGTCGAGCACTGTGCGGCCGGAGTCGGGGTGTGGCCGTGGGCGAGCACCGACGAGGGACACGAGCCGGACGTGGTGATGGCGTGTGCCGGCGACGTGCCGACGATGGAGACCCTCGCCGCAGTCGACCTTCTCCTCGGCTACTTCCCCGACCTGCGAGTGCGGCTGGTCAACGTCGTCGACCTGATGCGACTCCAGCCTCGCCACGAGCACCCCCACGGGCTCACCGACGAGGAGTTCGACGCCCTCTTCACTGCGGACAAGCCCGTCATCTTCTGCCACCACGGCTACCCGTGGCTCATCCACCACCTGGTCTACCGACGGACCAACCACGCCAACTTCCACGTACACGGCTTCAAGGAGGAGGGCACCACCACGACGCCGTTCGATATGACGGTGCTCAACGAGGTCGACCGCTACCACCTGGCGGTCGCGGCTGTTCGTCGGATACCCCGGCTGCGCGAACGAAGCGAGCCGGTCCTGCTGGAGTTGCAGGATCACTTGGCCACGCATCATGCCTACATTCGTGAGCATGGCATCGACATGCCTGAGGTACGGGCATGGGAATGGAGCCGCCCCAACGGCGAGGGCATCCGACCTGGTACGGCGATTCAGGAGCCGTGATGCGAGTCCTTGTCGTCAACGCCGGCTCCAGCACCCTGAAGCTCTCCGTCATCGAAGCGGACGGCGAGCGGACGTTCTCCCAGACGCTGGAGGGAGTCGCGGACGCCGACGACGCGGCGCTGGCGGAGTTCCTCGGTCGGATCGGTGACGTCGATGCGGTGGGTCACCGGGTCGTGCACGGCGGGGCTCGCTTCGTCGCGCCGACTCGGGTCGACGACGAGATGCTTGCCTATCTCGACTCCTTGACGGACCTGGCGCCTTTGCACAACGCACGCTCGGCCAGCGGGATCCGACTGCTCGCCAGGCTGCGACCGGACCTGCCAGCAGTGGCCACGTTCGACACGTCTTTTCACTCGACGCTGACTCCCGCAGCTCGCACCTACGCGCTGCCACGTGCCTGGAACGAACGGCACGGACTGCGGCGCTACGGCTTCCACGGCCTCTCGCACAGTCATGCGGCACGGGCGGGACCCGCCATCGCTGGAGTGACAGCGACGCCGGTGTCGAACACCCGGGTGGTGTCGTGCCACCTGGGATCGGGAGCGTCGGTGGCTGCGATCGTGGGGGGCCGCTCGGTCGACACGACGATGGGCTTCACCCCACTGGCCGGACTCGTGATGCAGACCCGAGTGGGATCGGTGGACCCGGGACTGCTGCTGTGGTTGCTCGACTCCGGCTCCGTGGGCATGCCGGAGATGGTTCATGCGCTCTCCCACGACGCGGGGCTGAAGGGACTGTCCGGGACCTCGGGGGATATGCGGGAAGTCTTGGCAGCCAGAGCCGGCGGCCACGCGGATGCCGTGCTCGCCTTCGATGTGTTCGTGCAGCAGTTGGTGCGCGAGATCGGGGCGATGGCGGCGAGTGCCGGCGGGCTTGACGTGCTGGTCTTCACCGGCGGCGTCGGTGAACACGTGCCGGAAGTGCGTACGGCGGCTGCGGCGTCGTTGGGCTTCCTCGGTGTCCGTCTCGACGAGGATCGGAACCGGGCAGCCTCAGCTGACGCGGACATCACCGCCGACGGAGCCGCCGTGCGGACCGTGGTCGTCACCGCCGCAGAGGACCTCGAGATCGCGCGCCAGACCCGTGATGCGCTCAGGCCAGGTGACCGAGGATGAACTGCACCCGTTCGGCAGCCGGCATCACCGGAACTCGCACCAGGGGACTCGGCAGCGCCGCGTAGACCTCGGTCAGCAGGTCGTGGATGCGCTGCTGGTCCGCGGCGTCCTCGGTCCGCGCATAGTCAGGGGCGAGTGGGAGCAGGTCGAGAACGAACGTCATCCGGTAGCGGGCGTGGTTGACGGCCTTGATCAGACGATCGTCGGGGGCGAGCCCCAAGAAGCGGTAGTAGGCCAGTGAGTCGGGGACCGCGCGATCGAGGAAGACGACCGCGTCCGGGTCGAGTGCGGCCTCCTGCTCCAGTTGCATCGCCAGAACCCCCTGCTGGAACTCGAGTTGCCGAGCGCGCACCTGCTCCGTGGTTCTGCCGGCGATGCGCTGCAGGTCGATGTAGTGACGTGCATGCTCGATCGTGGTCTGGTAGCCACGCTCGCGAAGGAGGTTCACGGTGGTGGTCTTGCCAGAGCTGGGGCCACCGGTGATCACGTACCAGTTGGTCGTGCGCGGGCCGTCGGTCATTGCGCGGCCGTGTCCCGATAGTGAGCCAGCCACGCATGCACCAGCGGGATCACCGAGGCCCCCTCGCCGCTGGCCGAGGCCACCCGCTTCATGGACCCGGCACGCACGTCGCCGACGGCGAAGATGCCCGGCACGGTCGTGGTCAGGCCCTCCGGTGGCAGTTCGTCTGGCCATCGGTCGCGGGGCACATCGCGGCCGGTGAGCACGAAGCCGTGCTCGTCCCGTCCCACCGTCTCAGGCAGCCAGCCGCAGTGCGGGGCGGCGCCGAGCAGAAGGAACAGGCCGCCGGCGGACACCTGCTGCCGTTCGCCGGTGGCGATCTCCTCCAGGGTCAGCCACTCGAGCCGCCCGTTGCCGCCGCCGTCGACGACCCTGCTGCCGGGCCGCACCGAGATGCCTGGATGGTGGTCGATCTCGTCGATCAGGTACTGCGACATCGTCTCGGCCAGGCCGTCGCGGCGGACCACCACAGTCACCGACCGGGCGAACCTCGCCAGATGGACGGCGGCCTGCCCGGCGGAGTTGCCGCCGCCGACCACGTAGACGTCCGCGCCCTGCATCTCCCGGGCGGCGGCCATCGCCGCGCCGTACTGCACTCCTCGGCCGACCAACGCCTCCAAGGGGTCCACCCTGAGTTTGCTGTACCGCACTCCCGACGCGACCACCACCGCCTTGGCGTGCACATCGCCGCCGTCGGTGCGGATCACGTGCGGATGCCCGGGGACCAGCCCCTGGACCTCGACGCCGGTGAAGAACTGGGTGCCGAACCGCAACGCCTGGTTGCGGGCGCGTTGGGCGAGCCGCATCCCGGAGATGCCGCGGGGGAAGCCGAGATAGTTGCGGATCATCGTGCTGGTGCCGGCCTGCCCGCCGATCGCCTCGACCTCCAGCACCACGGTGGAGAGCCCCTCCGAGGAGCCGTACACCGCAGCCGCCAGCCCCGCCGGCCCGGCACCCACGATCGCCAGGTCCACCTCTGTGGGCACGGACAGGTCGTCCGGTGGCCCGAACAGGGCCCGGGCCACCTCGCCCACCGACCGGGGGGTCAGCGCCTTGTCCAGCAGCCACACCAACGGCAGCGACGCCTCCGGACCCGCGGCCTCCCGCAGTCGACGGCCGGTCTCACTGTCGGCGGCGTGCACGGCGTTCGGTGCGCCCATCCGGTCCAGGTAGTCCCGGATCGCCACCGCGAGCGGATCCTGGGGCTCGGCGACGATCTGCGCGGTGACCACTTCGGGCTTGGCCACCGTGGAGCCCCAGTCGGAGAGCAGATCGGTGATGGCGTGGTGGAACTCCTCGTCGCGGACTCCGCGCGGCATCAGCAGATAGGCGTCGAAGGTGCCGGTCGCCATCCCCGGACGCAGCACCGGCGCTTCGGCGCGGAACCGCTCCACCGGCGACGTGATCATCCGTCGAGACGTGGGCACCCGGTCTCGCCACTGCGCCATCGCGGTGAGCACCGGTTGATCGGGGAGCAGTGAGTCGCTGACGAACAGTGCGATCGGCACCCCGGCGGTGATCAGCTCCTCGGTGAGGTCGAGGGCGTCGGCGGCCGAGCGCGCGGTGTGCAGGGAGTACTCGCGGGAGTAGCGCCAGAACTCGTCGAGCAGCCGGTCCGCGTGCTCGGCGGACACCACGATGATCGCTGGTGCCCCGCTGTCAGGGGTCGCGTTGTCAGTCATCGGCAGCTGCCGACGCGGGCCGGAAGACCGGCGGCTCGGGATCGGGGATCAGCACCCGGTCCGGGTAGCAGTAGCGCCAGTCCTCGCCCGGCTCCATCGACGCGATGCACGGGTGCCCCGACGCCTCGTGGTGGCCGGTGGCGTGCCGGTTCGTCGAGTCGTCGCAGCAGCCCACGTAGCCGCATCCCAGACAGACCCGCAGGTGCACCCACTCGTCGCCAGCCGCCAGGCAGTCGACGCAGCCCTCGGCGACCGGAGCGGCCGGACCGGCGTCGATGAGGTGGGCGCACGGTTCGGCCATCGTCTCCTGCTCCACGTACCGATAGCCGGCGAGTACGCCGGTGGGCATCGCCTTGGACAGGTGCCGGGACCTCGTCGACAGCAGCGGCCCGGCGAAGGCCAGGATCAGCACGTACAGCGCCACGAAGGGGCCGATCCGATCGTCGAGGCCGGCCGCGATCGCCATCGTGGCCAGGATCAGCGAGAACTCACCTCGGCCGACCAGCGCCAGGGCCGCATTGGTGGCGGCGCGTTGGTTGAGGCGGTAGATGCGGGCCAGCAGCAGGCCGCCGAGGGTGTTGGTGATGATCGTCAGCACCACGGCGGCGGCCACCGGCAGCGCGATCTCGCCCACGGCGTCGAGCGGGATGCTGGCGCCGAAGACGACGAAGAAGATCGCGGCGAACGCGTCGCGGATCGGCAGGATCAGCCGCTCCACCCGCTCCTTGACCGCGGTCCGGGAGATCACCAGACCGATCATCAGGGCACCGATCGCGTCGGAGACGCCGAGCATCTCGGCCACCCCGGCGACGAAGACGGCCAGCCCGATCACCAGCACGATCAACAACTCGTTGTCGTCGGAGCCGACCA
This sequence comes from Nocardioides limicola, assembly GCF_016827675.1. Lineage (GTDB taxonomy): Bacteria > Actinomycetota > Actinomycetes > Propionibacteriales > Nocardioidaceae > Nocardioides > Nocardioides limicola. The sequence continues at coordinate 54,509 of NZ_JAERJA010000009.1, forward strand.
GCATGCCGATCAGCTTCGCGGCGTACCGCGCGAGCAGGAAGAGGCCGATGATGAAGCCGAGCGCCACCCCGAACTGGAGCGCCGCCTCTCCGGCGGTCTCCGCGCCGCCGAGGAACGGCGCGAGCACGGCCAGGTAGACGGCCAGGAACAGGTCCTCGACGACGATCACGCCGAGGATCACCGGCGTCTCGGTATTGGCCAGGCGCCGCAGTTCGACCATCAGTTTGGTCACGATCGCCGAGGAGGAGATGCCGACCGCGCCGGCGATCACCAGCGCCTCGGCGGTGCCCCAGCCCAGCGCGAAGCCGAGCGCCAGCCCACCGCCGACATTGAGCCCGATGTAGCCGAACGCGGTGGCCAGCACCCGGCGGCCGCTCGACATCACCTGCTCCAGCGGGAACTCCACGCCCAGGTGGAACAGCAGCACGATCAGGCCGATGGCGGCGACCAGTTCGAGGGAGTGCACATCCGAGATCACCCCGAGGACGGAGGGACCCAGCAGGATCCCGGCGACCATGTACGACGGGATGGTCGGCAGTGCGAGCCGCCGACCACCGCGGGCCAGGGTGCCCGCTGCGAGGCCGGCGGCTCCGAGGGCAACCAGTTCAGCTGCCATCGGTCACTCGCTGAAGAAGCTGCCGGAGAGGATCGCCGCGGCCCGCCGCGCCTCCTGCTCGTCGAGCCGGATCACCGCGGTCGGCTCTGACGCGCCGGCCTCCAGCTCATAGATCTCGAAGTTGCCGTCCTTGAGTTCGAGCACCGCGAGCCGGTGCGAGCCACCGGCGATCTCGTACTTGGTGCCGATACCGAAGAGTTCCGTCTTGCGCACGGTGTGACTCATGCGCGCGAGTATCGCACAGCCCGGCGGTGCGACGTGGTGACGATGTGGCGGGTGCTCAGGTCCTGGCCCCGACGATCCTCAACGCCAGCTCGGCGTAGTGGTCGGCCAGCTCTGCGGGCGTCCACGGGGCGTCGGGGGAGTACCAGCGGGCGATGTCGATGCCCAGGGACAGGATGGCCGTGGCGGCGATCTTGACGTCCACGTCGAACACCTCGGCCCGGACGCCGTCGGTGAGGATCGCGCGCACCTCGACGTCGATCTGGTGCCGCAGTGTCTGGATCTCGGCCAGGTGGTCTGGGCTCAGGGCGCTCAGCTCGTAGTTGACCACCCGCGCGCCGATGTGTCCGCGGGCATGGTGCTCGACGAAGCCGCGCACCACCTGCAGCAGTTGCTGCACCGGGTCGTCGGAGGAGGTGCGGGCCGTGTGCACCAGGCCGAGGGTCTCCACGTGGCCTGTCAACGAGATCAGGTGCAGCAGCTCCTCCTTGGAGCGGTGGTGCACATAGAGCGCCGCGGGACTCATCCCGGCCGCGGCCGCGATGTCGCGGGTGGTGGTGCCATGGAAGCCCTTGGCCGAGAACGCCTGCACGGCGGCCTCCAGCAGTCGGGCCCTGGTGGCCTCTGCTCCCTTGACGTGATCGGTCACAGGCACCATGATGGGCCTAAGCAAGCGCTTAGTCAATGATTGTCCGAGGTTGAGGATCGGCCCTGGGCGGTCACGTCCGACACGTGGAGGCACAAAGCAGTGAGCAGGTTCGCAGGCAAGACCGCCATCGTCACCGGAGCCAGCCGGGGCATCGGGCTCGGCATCGCCGAGCGACTCGTCGCCGACGGCGCCACGGTGGTGATCACCGCCCGCAAGCCCGAGGCACTGGCCGAGGCGGTCGAGCACCTCGGCGGCCCCGAGAAGGCGGTCTTCGTCGCCGGACGCGCCGACGACAGCGACCACCAGGCCGAGACCGTCGCCAAGGCCATCGAGACCTTCGGCTCGGTCGACATGCTGGTCAACAACACCGGCATCAACCCGACGTACGGCCCGATGATCGACCTCGACCTCGACGTCGCCCGCAAGATCGTCGACGTCAACTGCATCGCCGCGATCTCCTGGTTGCAGCACGTGCACCGCGCCTGGATGCGCGAGCACGGCGGAGCAGTGGTCAACATCTCCTCGGTGGCCGGCACCAAGCCCGCCCCCGGCATCGGCATGTACGGCGCGTCCAAGGCGATGCTCGCCCACATCACCGCCGAACTCGCCGTCGAACTGGGCCCCGACATTCGGGTCAACGCCGTCGCTCCCGCCGTGGTCAAGACGAAGTTCGCCACCGCCCTCTACGAGGGCCGCGAGGAGGAGGTCGCCGCCACCTACCCGCTGAAGCGGCTCGGCGTCCCCGAGGACATCGCCGGCGTCGTCGCCTTCCTGCTCTCCGAGGACGCCGCCTGGCTGACCGGCCAACTGGTCGTCGTCGACGGCGGACTCACCCTCACCGGCGGCGTCTGATGACCGGCGTCGTCGTCACCGGTGCCGGCCACGGCATCGGCCGCGCGCTGGCCACCCGATTGGCCGCCGGTGGCATGCGGGTGGTCGTCAACGACCTCGACGCCGACGCCGCCCACCAGGTCGCCGCCGACATCGGTGGGTACGCCGTGCCCGGCGACGCCGCCGCCGAGGCCGGCGTCGCAGCCCTGGTCGCCGCAGCCCGGGAGCACCTCGGCAGCATCGACATCTGGTTCGGCAACGCCGGACTCGACCGCGGCCTGGGCCTGGACGCGGCCGAGGAGGACTGGGCGATCGCCCACGAGGTGAACGTGATGGCGCACGTGCGCGCCGCCCGACTGCTGATGCCCGACTGGCTCGCCGCCGGACGAGGACGCTACGTCGTCACTGCCTCGGCCGCGGGCCTGCTCACCATGCTCGGCAGCCCGGCGTACTCGGTCACCAAGCACGCCGCCGTCGCCTTCGCCGAATGGCTCTCGGCCACCTATCGCCACCGCGGCATCGTGGTCCAGGCGATCTGCCCCCAGGGAGTCCGCACCCGGATGCTCGAGGAGGCCGGGCCCCTGACCGAGATCCTCACCCGCGACTCCGCGCTCAGCCCCGAGCAGGTCGCCGAGGAGGTGTGGCGGGCGCTGCAGACCGAGGAGTTCCTGGTGCTGCCGCACCCGGAGGTGGCTGGCTACTACGCCACCCGGGCCACCGACACGGACCGGTGGCTGACCGGGATGAACCATCTGCAGCAACAACTCGACGCGAAGGGAGCGACCGGATGAAGGCATGGCAGGTCAACGCACTCGGTGAACCGGCCGAGGTGATGAGGCTCGTTGACGTCCCCGACCCCACCCCCGGCCCCGGCCAGCTGGTGGTCCGAGTGCTCGCCTCACCCGCGAACTTCCCCGACGCGCTGATGTGCCGGGGCCTCTACCAGGTCAAGCCCGACCTGCCGTTCACGCCCGGCGTGGAACTGTGCGGCGAGGTGACCTCCCTCGGCGAGGGCGTCACCGGCTTCGCCGTCGGCGACCGGGTGATCGGCGCCGCGGTGATGCCGCACGGCGGCTTCGCCGAGTCGGCAGTGATGGAGGTGGCCACCACCTTCGCCGCACCCGCCGCGCTCGACGACGCCCAGGCGGCCTCGCTCTACATCGGCTATCAGACCGGTTGGTTCGGGCTGCACCGCCGGGCCGGTATCCGCGAGGGTGAGACGCTGCTCGTGCACGCCGCCGCCGGCGGCGTCGGCAGCGCGGCCATCCAACTCGGGAAGGCCGCCGGTGCCACCGTGATCGGCGTCGTCGGCGGCGACGCCAAGGCCGCCGTGGCCCGCGAGCTCGGCGCCGACATCGTGGTCGACCGGCACAGTGAGGACTTCGTCGCGGTGGTCAAGGAGGCCACCTCCGGCCGCGGCGCCGACGTGATCTATGACCCGGTCGGCGGCGAGACCTACCAACGCTCCACCAAGTGCATCGCCTTCGAAGGCCGGATCCTGGTGATCGGCTTCGCGGGCGGCGACATCCAGTCCGCGGCCCTCAACCACGCGCTGATCAAGAACTACAGCATCGTCGGCCTGCACTGGGGTCTCTACAACCTCTTCGACCCCGCCGCGGTCGCCGAGTGCCACGCCGACCTGACCCGACTCGCCGACGCCGGCGTGGTCCGGCCGCTGGTCTCGGAGAAGCTCGAACTGGCAGCGGTCGCCGACGGCGTCCAGCGCCTCGCCGACGGTTCCACCGTGGGCAGGGTGGTGTACGTCGCATGACTGAGACCCCTGGCCTCGACCCCGCCGCCCTCACCGACTGGTGGCAACGCACCCTGCCCGAGTCCGCCCCACTGGCCGGCCCGCTGAGCGCCACCCTGATCGCCGGCGGCAAGTCGAACCTCACCTACCGGGTCAGCGACGGGCAGCAGAGCTGGGTGGTGCGGCGTCCCCCGCTCGGGCACGTGCTGGCCACCGCCCACGACATGTCCCGGGAGCATCGGGTGATCGCGGCGCTGGCCGACACCGGCGTCCCGGTGCCGACGGCGTACGCCTTCTGTGACGACCTGGACGTGCTCGGTGCGCCCTTCTACGTGATGGCCGACATGCCGGGCACGCCGTACCGCTCCAGCGCCGAGCTGGCCAAGCTCGGCCCCGAGCGCACTCGCGCGATCAGCACCGCCATGGTCGACGTGCTCATCGCACTGCACGGCGTGGACACGCACGTGGTCGGGCTGGCCGACTTCGGCCGCCCCGAGGGCTTCTTGACCCGTCAGGTGCGCCGCTGGAAGAAGCAGCTCGACGCCTCCCACAACCGCGAGCTGCCAGCGGCCGAGGAGCTGCACCGCCGCCTGGCCGAGACGTCTGAGGCCGCCGACGCCGCTGCCGCCTCCCGGATCGGCATCGTGCATGGTGACTTCCGCCTCGACAACCTGCTCGTCGACGACGACGACCGACCCACCGCGGTCCTGGACTGGGAGATGGCCACCGTCGGCGACACCCTCACCGACCTGGCCCTGCTGGTCGTCTACGGCCGACTGGCGGTGCTGCTGCCCGGTTCCGTCACCGACGTCTCCGCGGCGCCGGGCTTCCTCTCCGAGACCGAGATCATCGACCGGTACGCCGCGGCTCGCGACGTGGACGCGCCGGACCTGGGCTTCCACCTGGCCCTGGCCTCGTTCAAGCTCGCCACCATCGTGGAGGGCATCCACTTCCGCTACCTGCAGGGACAGACCGTGGGGGAGGGGTTCGACGGCATCGGTGCCGGCACCGTGCCCCTGCTCGAAGCCGGACTCGCCTCACTCGACCACCACTGAACCCCCTCGCTGACCCCATCTTGAACCCACCCTGAACCGACCGGGAGCCACCATGGACTTCGCGCACGACGCCCGCACCATCGAGCTCCAGCAGAATCTGCTGGACTTCATGGACAGCCACATCCACCCCGCCGAACCGGTCTTCGCCGAGCAGGTCGCCGCGCTGGAGAACAGGTGGGCCTGGTCGAGCGCCCCGGTGCTCGCCGAACTGCGTGCCGAGGCTCGCAGCCGCGGCCTGTGGAACCTCTTCCTCCCCGGCGAGGAAGGCGCCAAGCACGGAGGCGCCGGCCTCAGCAACCTCCAGTACGCCACCCTGGCCGAGATCACCGGTCGCGCCATCCAACTGGCCCCGGCCGTGCTCAACTGTGCCGCCCCGGACACCGGCAACTCCGAGGTGTTGGCCATGTTCGGCACCCCGGCGCAACAGGAGCAGTGGCTGGCGCCTCTGCTGGACGGCCGGATCCGGTCCGCGTTCGCGATGACCGAGCCGGCGGTGGCCTCCTCCGACGCCACCAACATCGCCACCTCGATCGTCCGTGACGGCGACGAGTACGTGATCAACGGCCGCAAGTGGTGGATCACCGGGGCGATGAACCCCGAGTGCGAGATCTTCATCGTGATGGGCAAGACCGACCCGACCGCCGACCGCCACCACCAGCAGTCGATGATCCTGGTGCCCCGGGACACCCCCGGAGTGGAGATCCTCCGCGGCATGGAGGTCTTCGGCTACGACGACCACGACCACGGCGGCCACGCCGAGATGGTCTTCAACGACGTGCGGGTGCCTGCCGCGAACCTGATCGGTGCGGAGGGTCAGGGTTTCGCGATCGCCCAGGCCCGGCTCGGCCCGGGCCGGATCCATCACTGCATGCGCTCCATCGGCCTCGCCGAGCGGGCGATCGAACTGATGTGCGCCCGGGTGGAGGACCGGATCGCCTTCGGTCGACCGCTCGCCGACCAAGGTGTGATCCGGGACTGGATCGCGGAGTCCCGGGTGCGGATCGAGCAGCTGCGACTGCTGGTCCTCAAGACCGCCTGGCTGATGGACACCGTCGGCAACAAGGGCGCCCACACCGAGATCCAGGCGATCAAGATCGCCACCCCGGCCACCGTGCAGTGGATCCTCGACAAGGCGATCCAGGCTCACGGCGCCGGCGGTCTCTCCCAGGACTTCCCCCTCGCTGCGGCGTACGCCGGCATCCGGACGCTGCGGTTCGCCGACGGCCCCGACGAGGTGCACAAGAACGCCCTGGCCCGCACCGAACTGCGACGGCAGGCCGCCGCCCGCGGCTGATCACACGCCCGCGGCTGGCCCCAGTGGGTCCAGTCGCGGGTCAGGTGGGTCGACCCGCTCACACCTCGACGTAGACGTCGTCCCCGTCGATGACCACCCGATAGGTGTCCAGCGGCGCTGGCTTCTTGCCCATCGCGATCAGCTTGCTCGACCAGCGGGGCACCTTCATGCCCGCGAACCCCGGCGTCCAATCGAGGTTCTCACCGGTGGCCAGGTCGAAGCGCGAGTTGTGCCACGGGCAGGTGACCTGCCCCCCGTCGTACTGGACACCCCCCGGCCCCTTGTTGAGCGGGAGCCCCAGGTGGGGGCAACGGTTCTTGGCGGCACAGACCTCGCCGCCAGCCCTCCCGACGACCACCGAGGTGCCCTTCACCTCGACGGTGTGCAGTTGCTCGTCGGCGAAGTCATCGACGCTTCCGATCCTGATCCGCTCCGGCATGGGCTGCCCCTTCGGTCGGTGGTAGCCCCCGTTCTACCACCTCCGGGCTCAGGCGTGCGCCGGGCTGCGCCGGTCCGCGGCCAGTCCGACGCCGAGCAGCACCGCGGCACTGCCCAGGTGCAGCGCGTGGTCCGCGCCGTTGAGGGCCAGGATGTTGAGGCTGCCGGAGCCGACCATCATCCCGACCACGCCGACGAGGAGATAGACAGCGCCCACGGTCGCGTTCACCGACTTGGAGGCCAGCGCGCCAGCCATCGCCGCGCCGATCAGCGCCACCCCGACGGCCAGGTGGACGATGTTGTGCAGCACGTTCACACCGAAGATGCCCAACAGCAGGCCTCCCTCGTGGCCTGCCATGTCGTGCCCGCCGGTGACAGTGAACCCGAGCAGGCCGACGACGATGTAGATGGCCCCGAAGGCCAGGCCCACCTTCTGGTTGATGGTCCGGTTCATGGCTGATCACTCCCAGTCATCGTCGGGCAGGCCTGATGCGCTGCCCGTCTGCTGGGGGATTCGGAGTGCCCCAGGCAACGGATTGGTGGCCACGGTGAGTTGGTGCCGGCACAGTCCGGCGGCCAGAGTGGACCCATGGAGCCAGCCTTCAGGTCCCTCGCGCTCGCCGACATCGCCCGGCCCGACTTCGTCGACCTGGTGGCGATTCCGCTGCCGCCGGGAGCCGACCTCGATCCGGCCCGGTGGGCCGAGACCGTCTTCGCGGTCGGGTCCGCACCAGGGTGGGTGCGACTGCTCTTCGGGATCCGGCAGGCGCTGGTCAGGCTGATCGGGGTGGACCGGGGCGAGGCGTCGGTCTTCGCCGTCGACACCGTGGTCGGGGAGGAGGCACTGATCCGTGCGGACGACCGCCACCTCGACTTCCGCTGCGGCGTGGGTGTCGACCCGACGGCCGGACTGGTGCGGGTCACCACGGTGGTGCGCCTGCACGGCTGGCGGGGACGGCTCTACTTCGCCCCGGTCAAGGTGGTGCATCCCCTGGTGGTGGCGGCCATGCTCAAGCGGGCCGCGCGGGTGATGGCTGCCGCGGGCTGATCACCCGCAGCGCCGGAGGGGTACCATGGGCAGGTGAGCACGTCGTACCTGCTTCTTCACCACCCGCGCTGATCGCCGATCGCGCGGGTACCCCTCTGTGGAGGGGTTTTTTTGTGGCTCCGTGGGCTCGGAGCCGAAGGATCAGGACCAGTCGAGGAGACCAGAGATGACGCAGGACCAAGCGGTGACGTATGACGTCGAGGCGATCCAGGCCAAGTGGCAGCAGGTCTGGGCCGACCTCGACCTGTTCACCGCCGAGGACCGCGCGGTCGACGAGAAGCCGAAGCTGTACGCGTTGACGATGTTCCCCTACCCGTCAGGGGACCTGCACATGGGGCACGCCGAGGTCACCGCGCTGCACGACGTGATCGCCCGGTACGGATGGCTGCGCGGCTACGAGGTGCTCAACCCGATGGGGTGGGACTCCTTCGGCCTGCCCGCTGAGAACGCGGCGATCCGCAACGACGAACACCCGGCCACCTACACCTACGCCAACATCGAGACGCAGGCCTCCTCGTTCCGCAACTACGGGCTGAGCTTCGACTGGAGCCGGCGGCTGCACACCTCAGACCCGGAGTACTACCGGTGGACGCAGTGGCTGTTCCTGAAGTTCCGGGAGCGTGGGCTGGCCTACCGCAAGTCCTCGCCGGTCAACTGGTGCCCGGTCGACCAGACGGTGCTGGCCAACGAGCAGGTCGTCGACGGGGCCTGCGAACGCTGCGGCGCCGAGGTCACCAAGCGTGAACTGACCCAGTGGTACTTCAAGGTCACCGACTACGCCCAGCGACTGCTGGACGACATGGAGCACCTGGAGGGCCGCTGGCCGGAGCGGGTGCTGACGCTGCAGCGGAACTGGATCGGCCGCTCCACCGGCGCCCAGGTGCAGTTCCGGATCGAGGCGCCGCACCTGGAGGACTCCTCTCGCACCGTCGGGGTCTACACCACCCGGCCCGACACCCTGTTCGGAGCCACCTTCATGGTGGTGGCCGCCGACGCGCCGCTGGCTGCGCAGCTGTGTGCCCCCGAGCAGCGGGAGGAGTTCGAGGCGTACCTGGCCGAGGTCCGCAAGGAGTCCGACATCTCCCGGCTGGCCACCGACAAGCCGAAGACCGGCGTACCGCTGGGCGTGGAGGCGATCAACCCGGTCAACGGCGAGCGGATCCCGGTGTGGGCCGCCGACTATGTGCTGGCCGACTACGGCACCGGCGCGATCATGGCGGTGCCCGCGCACGACCAGCGCGACCTGGACTTCGCTCGTGCCTTCGACCTGCCGGTACGCCGGGTCGTGGACACCGGCGATCCGAACCCGGAGGAGACCGGGATCGCCACCGCCGGTGACGGTGTGTACGTGAACTCGGCCAGCGACCTGGCCACCCTGAACGGGCTGACCGACAAGACGGCCGGCATCAACAGCATCGTCGCCGCCCTGGAGGAGACCGGTGCCGGCACCGGCGCCGTCAACTTCCGGTTGCGGGACTGGCTGCTGAGCAGGCAACGGTTCTGGGGTTGCCCGATCCCGATCGTGCACTGCCCCGACTGCGGCGAGGTCGCTGTCCCCGAGGAGCAGTTGCCGGTGGTGCTGCCCGACCTCAAGGGCGCCGACCTGAAGCCGAAGGGTGTCTCGCCGCTGGCGGCAGCCACCGACTGGGTCAACGTAGCCTGCCCCGACTGCGGGGGCGACGCGAAGCGCGACTCCGACACGATGGACACCTTCGTGGACTCGTCCTGGTACTTCCTGCGCTACTGCTCGCCGGAGTACACCGACGGCCCGTTCGACCCCGAGGCGGTGCGCCGCTGGGGGCCGGTCGACCAGTACGTCGGCGGTGTCGAGCATGCGGTGCTGCACTTGATGTACTCGCGCTTCTTCACCAAGGTCCTGCACGACATGGGGATGGTCGACTTCATCGAACCCTTCTCGTCGCTGCTGAACCAGGGTGTGGTGATCAACAAGGGCAAGAAGATGAGCAAGTCGCTGGGCAACGGCGTCAGCCTGGGGGAGCAGCTCGCCGAGTACGGCGTGGATGCGATCCGGCTGACCCTGGTCTTCGCCGGTCCGCCCGAGGACAACATCGACTGGGCCGACCTGTCGCCCGGTGGCGCGTTGCGGTTCCTGCAGCGGGCGTGGCGCCTCTCCGGCGACGTCACCAGCGAGCCTGGCGTCGACCCTGCCACCGGAGATGTGGCCCTGCGCAAGGTCACCCACCGGACCGTCCACGACGCCGCGGAGCTGATCGAGGGCATGCGGTTCAACGTGATGGTGGCCCGGGTGATGGAGCTGGTCAACGCCACCCGGAAGGCGATCGACTCCGGCGCCGGTGGTGCTGACCCGGCGGTGCGCGAGGCCGTCGAGGCGGTCTCGGTGCTGCTGTCGCTGGTCGCGCCGTACACCGCCGAGGAGATGTGGGAGCGGCTGGGGCATGCCCCCGGCATCGCCCGCACGTCGTGGCCGGTGGTCGATGAGTCGCTGCTGGTGGCCGAGGCGGTCACCGCCGTGGTCCAGGTCCAGGGCAAGGTCAAGGCGCGGCTGGAGGTCTCCCCGGAGATCCCCGCGGACGAGCTGGAGCGGCTGGCGTTGGCCGATGAGACGGTGCAGAAGGCGATCGACGGCCGGGCGGTGCGCAAGGTGATCGTGCGCGCCCCCAAGCTGGTCAACGTCGTCGTCTGACCCCACCCAACCCCGCTGGTCGAGTGCCGCCCCCCCCCGCTGGTCGAGTGCCGCCGAGGAACGAGGCGGTGTATCGAGGCCACCCCCCCGCTGGTCGAGTGCCGCCGATGCCTCGGTGGTCGAGTGCCGCCGAGGAACGAGGCGGTGTATCGAGGCCACCCCCACCCCGCTGGTCGAGTGCCGAGATGTGACACTTCGGCCCGCCATTTCGGCTACTTCGGCCGTCGAGATGTGACACTTCGGCGGGGGAGGGAGGGGCAGCCGATAGCCTTCCGTCATGGTTCGCAGCATCGCTCTGGTCACTGACTCGACTGCTTCGCTGCCTGCTGAGGTCGCCGAGGCGCGGGAGATCCACGTGGTGCCCCTGCAGGTGGTGATCGGGGCGACGGCGTACGACGAGGGCGGAACCGACGGGGCGACCCCGGACCGGGTCGCCGAGGCGCTGCGGGAGCGGGCGCCGGTGAGCACCTCACGGCCAGCCCCGGCCACCTTTGCGCAGTGCTACGCCGAACTGGCCGCTGCGGGCGCCACCGAGATCGTCTCGGTGCACCTGTCGGCAGAGATGAGCGGCACCTACGAGTCGGCCTGCTTGGCCGCCAAGGATGCCCCGGTGCCGGTCACCGTCGTGGACAGTCGGCAGGTCGGCATCAGCACCGGGTACGGAGTGCTCGCGGCTGCCGACGTGCTGGACGCGGGTGGGTCGGCAGCTGACGCGGCCACGGCCGCCCGGGAGCGCTGCGCCGCGACCACGTCGCTGTTCTACGTGGACACCCTGGAGTACCTGCGCCGTGGTGGTCGGGTCGGGGCCGCCGCCGCGCTGCTGGGCAGCGCCCTGGCAGTCAAGCCGCTGCTGGCCATCGACGAGGGCAAGGTGGTGCCGCGCGAGAAGGTGCGGACGGCCACCAAGGCCCTGGCTCGCCTCGTGGACCTGGCCGTCGAGGCGGCCGACGAGCACCAGGTCGAGGTCACCGTGGCCCACCTGGCGAACCTGGATCGTGCCGAGCAACTCTCCGAGGCGCTGCACGAGCGTCTCGAGGACAACCTGGCCGGCCGGCAGATCGACTGTGGCGAGGTAGGTGCCGTCCTGGCGGCCCATGTGGGGCCGGGCATGGTGGCGGTGAGCGTGGCTCCGCTTCTCGACTGACCTGACCGCGCCACTTGTCGCCCGGCGGCCTGTGGATTCCACAACTGCCCCCAGACCCGGCTGCCGGCGGCGCTCGACCTGCCTAACGTCGGACCATGTCCAACCGACGCAGTGAGGTGGTGGCGCAGCGACTCGAGTCGCTGCGGCGGGATCTGGCCCACGGAAGCCAGCCGACCCCCGAGGTCACCCACACCGCGATCCGGGAGACGCCCGTCGAGCAGCCGGCATTGCCTGCTGCGGAACCGCTGCCCGCCGGCCCCGCCCCGTGGTGGCCCGAGACGTTGCGCGGCCGGGTCTCACTCACCCCGGCCCACCTGGCAGCCCTGTGCTTCGTGGTCGCCTTCTCGCTCGGCCTGGCCGGCTGGTGGGTGGTCCGACACGTCGGTCAGCCCGCCGAGGTCCAGGTGGTCCCGGTGGCAGCCACCGACTCCGCGGACGCTCCGCTGGTCGACGTCGCGCCCACGGACACCGAGCTGGTCATCGACGTCGCCGGCAAGGTTCGGCGCCCCGGGGTGGTGGTGTTGTCGCCGGGCGCTCGGGTGATCGACGCCATCGACGCCGCCGGCGGCGCCCGCAAGGGAGTGGATCTGACCCCGCTGAACCTGGCCAGGCCACTGACCGACGGGGAGCAGGTGCTGGTCGGGGTGGAGGCTCCCGCCGGTGCCGCCGGGGCCACGACCACACCCGGCGGGGGCACCCTGGTGAACCTCAACACCGCCGACCAGGCCACCCTGGAGACGTTGCCGGGTGTCGGCCCGGTGACCGCGGCGGCCATCATCGACTGGCGTACCGAGAACGGCTCCTTCACCCGAGTGGAGGAACTGGTGGAGGTGTCCGGGATCGGTCCGGCGACGCTGGCGAAGCTCCGCGACCGGGTGACGGTGTGAGCGAGTGCCCGAACTCGCCGAACCCGGGTCACCGGCCCGTGACCTGCGGATGCCGGTGCTCGGTCTCGCCGCCTGGGCCGGCGGGCTCGCCGCGTTGTTGCTGCCCACCGCCGGGCTGCTGGCGGCCTTCGGCGCGGTAGCCCTGGGCGGCTGGCTGCTGTCCCGCCGGATCGGCGGCGCCGCCGTCCTGGCCTGGCTGCTGCTCGCGGTCGCCGTCGCGGTCTGCGCGCTGCTGCGGGGGGAGGTGCTGGCCGCCTCACCGGTCACCGAGGCGGCGGACCGGCAGGCCGTGGCGACCCTCGAAGCCCGGGTGACCATGGACCCCCGGCTACGGGACGGGCGGCACGGCCCCTACGTGGTGCTCCGCGCCCAGGTCACCACCCTGACCGCCCGCGGCGCCAGCCACCGGTTGGGTGCGCCGGTGCTGGTGGTCGCCGAACCCGAGTGGCGGCAGGTGCCGATCGGATCGCTGATCCGGTTCACCGGCCGATTGGACGCCGCCGACGGTCCTGACTTGGCGGCGATCGTCCGGGCCAGATCGGCGCCGGAGGTGCTGGAGCGGCCGGCCTGGCACTGGCGGGTGAGCACCCGGATCCGTGAGTCGCTGCGACGATCGGTGGCCCACACCGGCCCCGGCCCCAGCACCCTGGTGCCCTCCCTGGTGGTCGGCGACGACGAGGGGATGCCCGAAGAACTCGCCGACGACTTCCGGGCCACCGGGCTGACCCACCTGCTGGCGGTGTCGGGAACCAACCTGACCATCGTGGTCGGCAGCATGCTGATCGTGGCCCGCTGGTCGGGGGTGCGCGGTCGGGGCTTCTACATCGTGGGAGCGGTCGGCATCGTCGGGTTCGTGGTCCTGTGCCGGGGCGAACCCAGTGCCCTGCGGGCCGCGACCATGGGCGCGGTGGCGCTCATCGCGATGGGCAGGAACGGTCGCGAGCGAGGCACCCGCGCCCTGGGCGCGGCGATGGTGGGGCTGCTGCTGGTGGAGCCCTGGCTGGCCACCAACCTCGCCTTCGTGCTGTCGGTGCTGGCCACCGGCGGCATCCTCTTCCTGGCCCCGGTGTGGCGCGACGCCATGATGCGTTGGCTGCCCCGCTGGCTCGCCGAGACCATCGCCGTACCCGCCGCTGCCCAGATCACCGTCACCCCGGTGATCGCGGGCATCTCCGGCCAGGTCAGCCTGGTCGCGGTGGCCGCCAACCTGATCGCCGGCCCCGCCGTCGCCCCGGCCACGGTGCTCGGCCTGGTGGCCGGACTCCTCGGGGTGTTCTGGCCCACCGGGGCCGCACTGCTGGGCAGCCTGGCCGGCTGGTCGGGTGGCTGGATCATCGGCATCGCCCACCGCGGCGCGGCGCTGCCGATGGCGGCCGTCGAATGGCAGGTGGGGGCGGTGGCGATGCTGCTGCTGACCGCGCTCTGCGTGCTGATCGCTCTGGCCACCCCCCACCTGCTCGGGCGCCGCGACACCGGTCTTGCGGTGATGGCCCTGACCTGCGTGCTGGTCGCGGTGCCGTTGCCCACGGTGCTGCCCTCGGCGTGGCCGCCGGCGGGCTGGACGGTGGTGGCCTGCGACGTCGGCCAGGGCGACGGCTACGTGCTCCGGGTCGGTGAGCGGGCAGCCGTCGTGATCGACGCCGGGCCCGAGCCGGGTCCGGTGGACCGGTGCCTGCGTCGGCTCGGGATCAATCAGGTGCCGGTGCTGATGCTCACCCACTTCCATGCCGACCACGTGCGCGGCCTGGCCGGCGTACTCCGTGGCCGCGAGGTCGGTGAGATCTGGGTGACCGGCTACGCCGAACCCGCGGAGAACGCCGGCTGGGTGGCCGAGACGGCGGCGGCCCACGACGTCGCGGTCCGGGTGCCGGACTATGGGGAGAGCGCCCGGATCGGGGCGGCGACCCTGCAGGTGGTGGCGCCGCGGTCGGGGGTGGTGCGGACCGCCGGAGGAGCCGAGAGCGGCCCCAACAACGCCAGTCTGGTGCTGTACGCCGAGCGCGACGGTGTCCGGATGCTGTTCACCGGCGACATCGAACCCGCCGGCCAGGGTGACCTGGCTGCGGCCATCCCCACCCTGGACATCGACCTGCTCACCGTCCCGCACCACGGCAGCGCCCGCCAGGACGTCGACTTCCTGCTCTCCCTCGGGGCGGGCATCGCCCTGGTCTCGGCGGGGGAGAACAACTACGGCCATCCGGACCCCGGCGTGCTGGCGGCACTGGTGGCGGCCGGAGTCGAGGTGTACGTGACCCGTGACGCCGGCTCGGTGGCGGTCGCCCCCGGGGAGCAGGGGCTGCGCGTCGTCGGTGACGGATAGGGTGGCCCCACCATGGCAGGTCCACGCGCAGCAGACGTTCTCGGCCGGGTCACCCTGGTGGTCGGCAAGGAGGAGTTCCTCAACGACCGCATCGTCACCCAGGTGCGGGAGGCGGTGCGCGGCCACGACCCGGAGGCGGAGTTCAGCAGCACCACCGCGTCCGGGATGGAGGCCGCCGATCTGGGCGACCTCGCCGCCCCCTCACTCTTCTCCGCGATCCGGTGTGTGGTGGTGACCGACCTGGCCAGCGTGAACGCCGACGCCGCCGACGGCCTGATCGAGTACGCCGCCGCCCCCGCCGACGACGTCGCGCTGGTGCTGGTCCACGACGGTGGTCAGCGAGGGTCGGGCGTGCTCACCAAACTCCGCAAGTTGCCCACCGTCACCGAGGTCAAGCCGGTCGGGCTGAAGCCGTCGGAGTTGCCGGGGTTCGTGGCCGCGGAGATCCGCAGCCGCGGCGCCAGCATCGACCAGGCGGCCTCGGAGGCTCTGATCTCCGCGGTCGGGCAGGACCTGCGCTCGCTGGCCGCCGCGGCCCGGCAGCTCGCCAGCGACTGCGCCGGCCAGAAGGTGACCGTCGAACTGGTCGGCCGCTACTTCGAGGGCCGCGCCGAGGCCAAGTCCTTCGCGGTGGCCGACCACGCGTTCTCCGGCCGGCGTGCGGCAGCCCTGGAGGAGTTGCGCTGGGCGTTGGAGGCGGGCACCGCCGCGGTCCTGGTCACCTCCGCCTTCGCGGGCAGCGTCCGGGGTCTGGCCCGGCTCAAGGGAGCCCCGCGGGGGGCTCGGGACGCCGACCTGGCCCGCGACGTGGGAGTGCCCCCGTGGAAGCTGCGGACCCTGCGGGATCAGGTCCGTGGCTGGTCGCCCGAGGACCTGGCCGCGGCCGTCCGTGCGGTGGCCACCGCGGACGCCGACATCAAGGGCGCCGCCAGCGACCCGGCGTACACGCTGGAGCGACTGGTGCTGACGATCACCGACCTGCACGGCTGAGAACGACGAAGCCCCCGTCGCACAACGACGGGGGCTTGCGTGTGAGCTGACTCAGAGAGAGGCAGCCTTCTTGGCGATCGACGACTTGCGGTTCGCCGCCTGGTTCTTGTGGATGACGCCCTTGGACGCGGCCTTGTCCAGCTTCTTGCAGGCGTCGCGGCCGGCGGTCAGAGCGGTGTCCTTGTCGCCCGCCTCGGCGGCCTCACGGAACTTGCGGATCGCGGTCTTCAGGCCGGACTTGACGGCCTTGTTGCGCTCGTGGCGCTTCTCGTTCTGCTTGTTGCGCTTGATCTGCGACTTGATATTCGCCATGTGACGTATGAGTCCTTCGGGGTTTGTGAACAGGGTTGCGCTCTTCCCGGCCTCTCGTGGGGTGAGAGGGGAGAGGCCCATGAACACGCGACCAACAAGCCTAGCAGCGTCACTGCGCCCCCCAAAATCCCGCCGAAGTGGGGTTTGTGGCCGGCCGAGGTGGGGCTCGTGGCCACGCGAGGTGGGGCTCGTGGCCGCGCGAGGTGGGGTTTGTGGCCCCGCCTCAACTGCTCCAGCCGCGCCGCTCCCCGAGCCAGCCCCACACCACGTCCCGCTGCCAGGCCTGGATCCGCCGCAGATGCGGTGAGTTCGGGGGTCCGGGCTGGTCCGCGGCGGTGAAGAAGTAGGCGGCGAGCAGGGCCAGCACCGTGTCGATGTCCTCGGCGGGCACCTCGCCCAGCAGGGGATGCTCGCGCAGGTGCGCCTCGACGTCGAAGCCGTCGCCACGGGGACCGATCAACAGCAGGAGGGAGTCGAGCCAGGCAGCGCCGCGACACGGCCAGTTCCAGTCACACAGCAGCACCGATCCGTCCGGGCGCACCAGCAGGTTGTCGTCCCGCACGTCGGTGTGTACGACGGTGTCCCCAGCGGTCACCTCGACGTGCCGGGCCGTCAGCGCAGCCGCCTCCGCCACCTGCCACGGGGGCAGCTCGGGGTGCCCGGCACCGATCCGCGGCCACAACGGCGCGGCCTGCGCGAAGTCCTCGGCGAAGGTCGACAACCCGAGTCCCTCGGCCGGAGTCAGCACCTCGGCGGCCGCGACGAGCATCTGCGAGGCAGCAGCCACCTCCTCGCCGACCCAGGGCCGGTGTGGCGCCCGGGCCTCGACGTACTCGAAGCCGAGCACCACCCAGTCCTCGTCCCGGTGGCTCCAGTCGAGCCGCGGCGCCGGAGTCTCCGCCGGCAGCAGCTCCAGCTTGCGAACCTCTTCGGCGTACGCCTCGGCCGTTTGACGCTGTGCCTTCACCGAGGCTGCCTTCACGAAGTGGCGGGTCCCGTCGGCGCAGGTCAACACCGACGCGAAGCCGGGCGTGAAACCCGCGTTGCGCGACTCGGCGCTCTGCACCGACGATCCACACCGCGCCGCGATCAGGTCCCGGATCCGCGGTGGCAGGAACTGCCACTCCAGTCGGCGGGCGGTGTTGCCGTGGGGGAACGGGTCGGCCATAGCGGCATCCTTCCCGACGGCCCGGTCGCGACGAAACCCGGTTGCCCCCACGTCGCCACAACGCGAGGATCGCACGATGGAGCAGGCCCACTTCATCGAGCCCGACGCACGCGTGCACCGCTCCTTCCTGGACGCGATGGACGAGTTCGCGGCCGAGGGGCGAGCCGGCGACAACTCGATGATCGGCGCCGAGATCGCCGAGTGGGCGCCCGGGTGGCAGGAGCCGGAGGTCTTCGAGGCCTACACCCGGCAACTGCGCGCCGATGCGCTGGAGGAGACGCCACGTGCGGCCGGCTGGGTGCCGTGCACCACGCTGTGGTGGGTCCAGGGGGACGACTACCTGGGCCGGCTGGCGATCCGCCATCGGCTCACCCGGCACCTGCGTGAGGTCGGCGGTCACATCGGGTACGACGTCCGGGCGAGCCGGCGCCGGGAGGGTCACGGTACGGCGATGCTCGCGGCAGCGCTTCCGGTGGCCGGGCAACTCGGCATCGCGCAGGCGCTGGTCACCTGCGATGTCGACAATGTGGCGTCGCGTCGCACCATCGAACGCAACGGCGGGGTGCTGGAGGACCAGTGCGGCAACAAACTCAGGTTCTGGGTCCGGACCCGGTGATCAGGGCAGATCGAGGGTCCGCACCTGCTCGCCGGTCGCGACGTCCCAGA
Organism: Nocardioides limicola; assembly: GCF_016827675.1. Taxonomy (GTDB): domain Bacteria; phylum Actinomycetota; class Actinomycetes; order Propionibacteriales; family Nocardioidaceae; genus Nocardioides; species Nocardioides limicola. The sequence goes on from NZ_JAERJA010000009.1 coordinate 72,564, forward strand.
CGAGGATCGCGTCGGTGTGATCGTCACGGTCGAAGTCCGACGACACCGGGTAGTCGTCGAGTTCGGTGTACGCCGTGAGCAGCCAACCACCGTCGGCGGCGAAGCCCAGCGCGGTCGGTCGCTCGATGTGATTCAGGGGCGTCAACTCGGAACCGGCTTCCCAGTGCCAGAGGGCAGCGCCTTCGCGGTCCAGCATCGCCAGCACGGGCTGGTCGGGGCTGAAGGCCATCTGGGTGGGCTTCAGCCCCAGCCGCGGTCCCTGATAGCTGGGAGTGAAGCCGTCGGTCTCACGTAGGGCCAGTCGCCCACCCTCGTCGATGTGGGCGATCAGAGTGCCGTCCGGACTCCACTGCCAGGCCCCGCTTGCGCTGGGCAGACTCGAGGTGATCTCGAAGGACTCGGCGTCTCGGATCACGATGGCGCCTGCTTCGTCGAGATGAGCGAGCCAGCGGCCGTCCGGGCTCCAAGCGACGTCGCCGCCGCCGACGTGGTCCAAGGTCTCGACGGACCTGCCGCGGCGCGCATCGAGCACCGTCACCGAGGGGTCCGAGCCGCTCGTCGCCACCACCAGCCGTTCGCTGTTAGGGCTGAATGAGACCGAGGCCAGGGCCGGGGCATCGACCTTCGCGAGCCGCCGGCCGTCGGAGACTCGCCATAACTGGAGGGTGTCGTCCCAGCCGACGGTGGCCAGCGTGTTGCCATCGGGGCTGAACTGGATGGAAGTGATCGGCCCCGGAACGTCCATCACCTGTGTGTCATGGTGGCCGGCGAGGACAGCGCTGATGGTGAGGTCGGCGGCGTCAACGATGAGCACCTGGGCGTCGTCGCCCTTCGCGGCGAACCGGCTGCCGTCGGGACTCCACGCGACGGGCGGGAAGACCCGCAGTCGGTCCGAGGCGCCGGTGTCGGTGTCCCAGCGGCAGAGGCCGCCGCCGCAACCCGCCAGCAGGGTGCCGCCGGAGGGACTCAGCGCCATCGTCGTGGGCTGCAGCGGCCAGGACATGGTGCCCGGGTCGACCCCGTCGATCTCGGTCCCCAGTAGCGCCCGGTCGAAGCCGGGGGTGCTGCACCCGCCCAGGATCAGGGCGCTGCTGATCGCAGCCAGGAGGGCCGGTCGTCCCAACGTTGCCATCCGACTCCTTCCTGAACTGCTGCGCCGAGGCTGCCGGCGGGTGCGAACGTCGGCAGGTCCAGCCTCCCCGATCGCACCGCCAATCACCAGCGTCCGCCGCCAGAGTCGGGTCACGGTTCCCCACACCACCCTTCGTGTCACCATCGCCACGTCACCACAGTTCCGTCACGTCGAAGTGGTACGACGTCCCGTCGGTGCAGTCGTGCCGGTCGACGCGCCGACCGCCGACGTCGATCAACCGCTGACCGGTGGGTTGCCGGCCCAGCGCCTGCAGCACGTCGTACTCGTCGCTCAGCCGGAGCACCGACCAGGGTGACTCTGCGGACCCGTCCCCGGAGCTCAGGATGCTCTGCAATGCCGCTTGGGCCAATCCGGCCTCCCGCTGCGCGGCGTTGTCGTCGCCGGTGCGGCGGTGTGCCTCGGCGAGTGCGGCATGCACGGCTGGGCTGAAGAACGCCCCCGGCATCAGCCGTTGCAGGGTCTCGATCAGTTCCGGATAGGCGCCGGCCTCCAGCAGCGGGGCCACCACCTTGGCGGGCACCAGGTCCCGCTGGAAGTTCGGACTGGCTCGCACCGCGCTCCGCAGTCGGGACAGGCTGCTCGGGTCCGGGGCTGCCTGGTAGTCGCGGACCAGGTCGCGCAGCGTGGTCATCGGGTCTCCTGCAGCAGTCGGTCGAGCTCGTCGACGGTGAGGTTGTTGAGGTAGTCGCGGCCGGCCTCACGTGCGTCCACCTCGACCGGCTGGTCCAGGTAGCCCTGGAAGTCCGTGCCGGAGCTGATGTAGTTGTCGAAGTTGTCCCGCCAGATCTCCGCCTGGCCCCGGCTGATCCCGGCCTCCTCATGACGGTCGAAGGGTTGATGGCCACGCAGCCAGTCCCAGAACCCCCGGTCCAGGTCGTTGACGGCGTCGTACTGCTGGCCGTGGCGCATCTCGTGGGCGACGGTGTGCAGGATCCGGGTGGTCTCCATGTTGTTGGGGTTGATCCCCACCTCGAAGCGGCCCTGACTCCAGTAGCCGTTGCCGGTCATCGTGGGGTCGAAGTTGATGGTGGGCATGTCCAGACCCAGTTCCTCGGCCAGCTCCTCGATGATCTGGGTGATCACCGCCATCTTCTCCTCGTCGGAGAGCTTCGACCACGCGTACTCGACGTCGGGGCTGCCCTGGCCGTATTCGCTCACATTGTCGTCGCGGAACGGGATCGTGGCGAGCAATGCGGAGTCGATCGCTACCGCCGTCAGCATGATCGACTCCACCTCGAAGGCGATCTGGCCAGCCAGTCGGGCACGTTCTCTGGTCCACTCCATCGCCTCGAACGAGGACTCGAAGGTGGGCGGCGTCACGGTGCTGGTGACGCTGCCGTCGTCGCCGATCCGGAACCCGTTGGCTCTGGCCTGCCCGTCGGCGGCCTCGACGTCGCGGCGCAGTGCGGTGATCGACGTCTCCGCCTCGAACAGGCCCCTGACCAGGGTCCGGCCCGCCGCGACCCGCGACTCCATCTGCGCCACCAGGACGGCCTGCCGAGTCTTGGCGAACATGCTCGAGAAGCCGGTCCAACCCTCGGGCACCGCCAGCGTCTCGACGTCGTCCTTGCTGGCCTCCAGGGTGTCCAACGCCGATTTGAGGCCCTCGCCCGCTGCCCCGAGCGGCGCCGCGTCCCAGCGTCGTACGTCACCGAAGGTGTACATCAGTTGTCACCCCCGCCCGCGCCGCCCAACTGTTCCTCCACGTGTTCGTCGGTGCTGGAGAAGTCGTTGCTCTGATCGCCGAGGGAGGCTGCGAACGCCTCGGCTGCGTCACTCCAGGCCTCGATGTCGGCCTGCCATTCCGGCGCCATCGCGGTCAGCGTGCTCGCCGACGTCGACTCCGGCATGGCTGCGGCCGCGTCATTCAGATGGGCGGCCCCGTGCGCAGTCCGCGCGTCCGTCGCCGCTTGCAGCACGGCCTCCGAGGCCGCCGTGAGATCAGCGGGGACCACGTCGAATCCCGACACCTGCAACTCCTCCCGAGTCGGTTGCTTGCTCTCAGTCATACCCAATCGGGCCAACCTCAAACCTCGAGCCGTCCCGTGGGTTCACCGGGTGCCCACCGTGCGTGGGAGGATGGGCCCTCGACCGGCGTACGCCGGGCAGAGCCACCCAGGACCGCCGCCCCAGCACCCGAAAGCGCCACGTGAGCACGCAGAACCCTCCCCAGCCCGGCCACACCGATCCCGCGATCATCCGCAACTTCTGCATCATCGCGCACATCGACCACGGCAAGTCCACGCTCGCCGACCGGATGCTGCAACTGACCGGCGTCGTCGACGAGCGGGCCGCCCGGGCGCAGTACCTGGACCGGATGGACATCGAGCGTGAGCGCGGCATCACCATCAAGTCCCAGGCCGTCCGGATGCCGTGGACGGTCCCGGCTGGCAACGAGCAGGGCGCCGAGCCGGGCACCTACGTGCTGAACATGATCGACACCCCCGGCCACGTGGACTTCACCTATGAGGTGTCCCGGTCGCTGCAGGCCTGCGAGGCGGCCGTGCTGCTCGTCGACGCCGCCCAGGGGATCGAGGCGCAGACGCTGGCCAACCTCTATCTGGCGATGGACGCCGACCTGCACATCATCCCGGTGCTCAACAAGATCGACCTGCCCAGCGCGAACCCGGAGAAGTACGCCGCCGAGTTGGCCAACCTGGTCGGCTGTGACCCCGAGGACGTGCTGCTCACCTCGGCGAAGACCGGCCTGGGCGTCGACGCGCTGCTCAACGAGATCGTCACCCAGACCCCGGCCCCGGTCGGCGACGCCGACGCCCCGGCCCGGGCGCTGATCTTCGACTCGGTCTATGACACCTACCGCGGCGTGGTCACCTATGTCCGGGTGTTCGACGGGTCGCTGAAGCACCGGGACCGGATCAAGATGATGTCGAGCGGTGCCGTGCACGAGATGCTCGAGGTGGGTGTGATCAGCCCAGAACCGCTCAAGGCCGGTGAGCTCGGCGTGGGGGAGACCGGCTACCTGATCACCGGGGTGAAGGATGTGCGCCAGTCGCGGGTCGGTGACACGGTCACCAGCCAGTACCACGGCGCGATCGAGCCGCTCGGCGGCTACGACCACCCGACGCCGATGGTGTACGCCGGGCTCTACCCGATCGACGGCGACCAGTACCCCGAACTGCGCGACGCGCTGGAGAAGCTGCAGCTCAACGACGCCTCGCTGGCGTATGAGCCGGAGACCTCCGGCGCTCTGGGCTTCGGGTTCCGGTGTGGCTTCCTCGGCCTGCTGCACATGGAGATCACCCGGGAGCGGCTGGAGCGCGAGTTCAACCTCGACCTCATCTCGACGGCACCCAACGTGGTCTACGAGGTGGTGATGGAGGACGGCTCCGAGCACACGGTGACCAATCCGAGCGAGTACCCCGACGGCAAGATCGCCGAGGTCCGTGAGCCGGTCGTCAAGGCCACCGTCCTCAGCCCCTCGGACTACATCGGCACCATCATGGAGCTCTGTCAGTCCAAGCGCGGCACCCTGCTGGGCATGGACTATCTCTCCGAGGATCGGGTCGAGATGCGGTACACGCTGCCGATGGGCGAGATCGCGTTCGACTTCTTCGACCTGCTCAAGTCCAAGACCAAGGGCTACGCCTCGCTCAACTACGAGCGCTCCGGCGACCAGGCCGCCGACCTGGTCAAGGTGGACATCCTGCTCCAGGGCGAGCCGGTGGACGCCTTCTCGGCGATCATCCACCGCGACGGGGCGTACTCCTACGGCGTGATGATGGCCGGCAAGCTGAAGGACCTCATCCCGCGGCAGCAGTTCGAGGTGCCGATCCAGGCGGCCATCGGCGCCCGGGTGATCGCCCGGGAGAACATCCGCGCCATCCGCAAGGACGTGCTCGCCAAGTGCTACGGCGGCGACATCAGCCGCAAGCGCAAGCTGCTGGAGAAGCAGAAGGAGGGCAAGAAGCGGATGAAGATGGTCGGCCGCGTCGAGGTCCCCCAGGAGGCGTTCGTGGCCGCGCTCTCCACCACTCAGTCGGCCGAGAAGCCGAAGAAGTAGCCACGATGGCGCGCGTGGTAGCGGTCAACGTTGCGACCCCGGAGTACGTCGGCTGGGCCTCGGCCGAGCACACCTCGATCGGCAAGCGGACGGTGAGCGGGTCGGTGGAAGTGACTGCGCTGGGGCTGTCCGGCGACGAGGTCGCGGACGTCAAGCACCACGGCGGCACCGAGCAGGCTGTCTATGCCTTCGCCCGCGAGGACCTGGACTCCTGGGCGGGCGAACTCGGCGTACCGCTGCCCGACGGTGCCTTCGGGGAGAATCTGACCACCGAGGGCATCGACGTGAACGCGGCGATCGTGGGGGAGCGGTGGCGGATCGGGACTGTGGTGCTGGAGATCTCCACCGTGCGGATCCCGTGCCGCACCTTCGCCGACCACCTGGGCTCCCGGCTCGGCGCGGACAGCGCGGGCTGGGTGAAGCGCTTCACCCAGGCGGCGGCTCCGGGGCCGTACTTCCGAGTGCTGGAGCCTGGTGAACTGGCCGCCGGTGACCCGATCGAGGTCCTCCACCGTCCGACCCATGGTGTGAGCGTGGCGACGATGTTCGCGGCGCTGACCACCGAGCGACACCTGCTGCCGGAGTTGCTGGCGGTGTCCGACCTCAACCCCGTCGCCCGGGAACGTGTCGAGACGTTCCTCGCCGGCTCCTGAGCGGCGACTGCGGCAGTGATGCGAACGTTTGGGGCGAGCCTCGTTTGGTTCTTGGTTTTTGTGGTCCGCGGCGTCCTCTTGTGGGTTGTGCTCCCGGTGGCGGCAGTTGGCTGGTTGCTCGCTTTCCTCCCACTCGTGGTCGTCCGTCTCGTCACAGGCAGAACTGTCCCGCTGCGTCCCGGGTTCTACCTGGCATCGGGGACCGCGACTCTCGATGCGGCGCTGTCGCGCACCCTGCTGAGGTGGGCGGGGACACCCTTGCCGTGGCCGTGGCAGTCACCACCCCGCCGAGGCGATGGCACCGGCATTTTCGACGCCTTGTGAGTGCTGGAAAGTCGAGCTCCGTACGGTCACGAGCTGCTGGAGCTGTGCCAGCATGACTAAACGCTCGGGTGGACGCTATCGCGGCGAACCCGCCGACCCCTATCCGTCTCGTTCCTTCTTGCGGGACCTCTGGGAGGAGCCCCGACTGCCCGCGCTCGTTGTCCTCGTCTGTGCGGGCGCGTCAATCTGGAGCATCTGGTTGGTCGTCGAGGCGCGGACGCTGATGGCGGCGGCTACTGCATCGGTGGTTCTGCTGGGAGTTGTCCTGCTGGCAGTCTCGTACACGGTGTACTTCCGGCCGAGATTGTTGAAAGGGACTTGGTGGGAGGCCACGGCGACGCGGCGACTGTGTCGCGTCGTACTCGCACGGGCCTGGATGGTCATCATGGCCGCGCTGATTGTGGGCGCTTTCGTCGTGCTCGGGCTCGACCGGTTGGGTCTGCTGCACGGTCGCTCCTGAACCTGTCGGATGCGATAGTTTGGCCCGCTCAGGGTTCAAGGAGATGGCTGTGACGATCAACGGTTTGCCAGTCTGGTTCTACTGGGCTCTTAGCCTCACGCTCAGTGTGGGGCTCATGATGTGGATTCTCCCTCCTAGTTCCGTCCTCGAGGGCTTGGCCAAGTTCGTTGTCGCCCTCGCTTTTGGTGCCGTGCTGGCGGCCGTATACGTACGCTGGCAGAGCGAGTGACTGGACTTTCGGCGCTGGCTCGGGACCTCCAAGGGCAGAGCCCCGTTGAGCGGTCTACTTCTCCAGACGCCTCGAAGCTTCTGGCGACACCCCCGTAGTCGGACTTCACCCGCGCTCCTCGTTCCCGGTGCTGCTCCCTCAGCGCTGCGGCGCCGGCAGCAATGCATTGCCGTAGGCGAGCAGTTCCAGCACCATCCGCTGGCTCCGTCCGCTGCCGCTGAACACCTCCGAGGTCTCGATCCGGACGTTGCTGACACCGGTGGCACCCAACTGCGCAGCGTGCTCCAGCATCCGCACCACCGCCAGCCGTCGGGCGATCTCGGCCTGCTCGGACATGGACTCGAGCTTGCCTCCGAAGAGATTGCGCCAGCTGCTGACGAAGCGGGACGGCGCATCCGCGGCGTACGCCACGCTGCCGAGTGCGAGGGCGGTGCCGCCGGGGTGCTCGGGCTGCTGGACGTTGCTGGTCAGCAGGTGCGCGAGTCGCGGCTCCTCGGCGGCCAGGTACTGCTGCACCCGCGTCCGTCGTTGGAAGCCGACCACGATGCCGTAGCCGAGGATCAGCAACGGAGACAGCACGATCAGCACGATGATCACCACGAAGATCAGCGCGAAGAGCGCCCCGAGCAGGCCGCCGGAGCCCTCCATCAGTCGTTCTCCAGCACCACGGCGGTGCCGTAGGCATACATCTCCGCAGCGCCCGCGGCGACCGATGCGGTGGTGAACCGGACGTTGACCACTGCGTTCGCGCCCAACTGCTGGGCGTGCGCGATCATCCGGGTGATCGCCTCGTTGCGGCTCTCGGTCAGAAGCTCCGTGTACGCCGTCAGCTCACCGCCGGCGAGGTTCTTGAAGCCGGACATGATGTCGCGGCCCAGATGCTTGGCGCGCACGGTGCTGCCCTGAACGAGTCCCAGGCTCCGGGCGATCCGGGCGCCGGGCACGGTCTCGGTGTTGGTGATGAACAACGTTCCTCCTGATGAAGTGAACGGCCCCCGTTGTGGAAGGGAAACCGCCCAGAATGTGGGGAGTCCCTACCGAGACCGCATGCAGGTGATCTAGGTTACTCATGTGTAGCAGGGCTTCTCGGCCAGTGGTCACACCAAGCAGACTGAGGAAGGCGACTCCATGCCGATCAACCACGATGCATCGTTCCTCGAGACGATGCCCAAGAACTTCGCACTCCAGTTCCTGGACCGAGTGCGCAAATCTCCAGGCAGTGAGGCCTACCGGTACCCCCGGGGCGAGAGTTGGGAGTCGGTCACCTGGCAGCAGGTCGGCGACCGGGTGAACAAGCTCGCCGGTGGTCTGATGGCGCTGGGCATCGAGCCCGAGCAGCGCGTCGCCATCGCGTCCGGCACCCGCTACGAGTGGGTCCTGGCCGACCTGGCGGTCATGTGCGCCGGCGCGGCCACCACGACGGTCTACCCGTCCACCAACGCCGAGGACACGGCGTACATCCTGAGCGACTCCGAGTCCCGGGTGGTCTTCGCCGAGGACAACACCCAGATCGCCAAGCTCAAGGAGCAGAAGGCCGAGCTCCCACATGTCTTCAAGGTGGTCACCTTCGACGGTGACACCGACGGCGACTGGATCATCGGCCTGGACGACCTGGCCAAGCTCGGCGAGGAGCACCTGGCCGCCAACCCGACCGCGATCGAGGACTCGGTCCAGGCGATCGGCCCCGACCAGCTCGCCACGCTGATCTACACCTCCGGCACCACCGGCAAGTCCAAGGGTGTCCGGCTGCCGCACCGCGCGTGGGTCTTCGAGGGTGAAGCGATCCGCTCGCAGAACATCCTCGACGAGACCGACCTGCAGTTCCTGTGGCTGCCGATGGCCCACTCGTTCGGCAAGGTGCTGCTCTCGGCGCAGCTCGCCTGCGGTTTCGCGACCGCCGTCGACGGCCGGGTCGAGAAGATCGTCGACAACCTGGGTGTCGTCAAGCCGACCTTCATGGGTGCCGCGCCCCGGATCTTCGAGAAGGCGCACGGCCGGATCGTCACCATGCAGGCGGCCGAGGGCGGCGTCAAGGAGAAGCTGTTCAAGAAGGCCTTCGAGGTCGGCTTGAAGGTCGACAAGCTCAAGCGTGAGGGCAAGCCGGTCCCGTTCCTGCTGGCCAAGCAGCACGGCCTCTTCGACAAGCTGGTCTTCAGCAAGGTCCGGGAGCGTTTCGGTGGTCGGGTCCGGTTCTTCATCTCCGGCTCCGCCGCGCTGAACCGGGAGATCGCCGAGTGGTTCCACGCCGCCGGCATCGTCATCCTCGAGGGTTACGGGATGACCGAGAACGCCGCCGGCGCCACGGTCAACCACCCCGACCAGTACAAGTTCGGTTCGGTGGGTGCCCCGTTCCCGGGCACCGAGGTGAAGATCGCCGAGGACGGCGAGGTGCTGCTGCGCGGCCCGCACATCATGGACGGCTATCACAACCGTCCTGAGGCGACCGAGGAGACTCTCGACGCCGACGGCTGGCTGCACACCGGTGACATCGGTGAGCTCGACTCCGACGGCTTCCTCAAGATCACCGACCGCAAGAAGGACCTGTTCAAGACCTCCGGCGGCAAGTACATCGCCCCCTCGGAGATCGAGTCCAAGTTCAAGGCGATCTGCCCCTACACCAGCCAGTTCCTGGTGGTCGGCAACGAGCGCAACTACTGCGTCGCGATGGTCACCCTCGACCCCGACCTGATCCAGGGTTGGGCCGACGAGAACGGGATGGGCAGCAAGTCCTACACCGAGATCGTCAGCTCCGAGCCGGTCAAGGCGATGGTCGCCGGCTATGTGGACGAGCTGAACGCCAAGCTCAACCGCTGGGAGACCATCAAGAAGCACGTGATCCTGGACCACGACCTCACCGTCGAGTCCGGTGAACTCACCCCCTCGATGAAGGTCAAGCGCAAGGTCGTCGAGGCGAACAACCAGGAGTTGCTCGACTCGCTCTACGCGTGAGCCCCTCGGCTCCGCCTCCGGGCGACCCGGCCCCGGCCGACGGTTCCCTGCCGGCCTCCGCACTCGCGGAGGCCGGCAGGGCCGCGTTCGGGGTCTATCTGCATGTCCCGTTCTGCACGGTGCGGTGCGGCTACTGCGACTTCAACACCTACACCGCCACCGAGCTCGGTGGCGGCGCCTCGCAGGCTTCCTACGCCGCCACCGCGATCGAGGAGATCAAGCTGGCCCGGCAGGTGCTCGGCCAGGCCGACCTGCCGGTGGCCACCGTCTTCGTCGGCGGCGGTACGCCGACCCTGCTGCCGGCCGGTGACCTGGCTGCGATGCTCGCCGCGATCGCAGGCGAGTTCGGACTCGCCCCCGGTGCTGAGGTGACCACCGAGGCCAACCCCGACAGTGTCACCCCCGCGAGTCTCACTGCCCTCGCCGCCGCCGGCTTCAGCCGCGTCTCCTTCGGGATGCAGTCCGCGGTGCCGCAGGTGCTGGCCACCCTGGACCGCACCCACGACCCTGCCCGGGTGCCGCAGGTGGTCGGCTGGGCCCGGGAGGCCGGACTCCAGGTCAGCCTGGACCTGATCTACGGCACCCCGGGGGAGTCGATGGCCGACTGGCAGGAGTCCGTGGATGCGGCTCTGGCCTGCGCGCCGGACCACATCTCGGCGTACTCGCTGATCGTCGAGGAGGGCACCGCCCTGGCCCGGCGGGTGAAGCGGGGCGAACTGCCGATGCCTGACGAGGACGACCTCGCCGACAAGTACCTGGCCGCCGACGACGCGTTCACCGGGGCCGGACTGGGCTGGTACGAGGTCTCCAACTGGGCCACCAGCGAGCAGACCCGCTGCCGCCACAACCTCAGTTACTGGCGGGGGGATCACTGGTGGGGGGTCGGGCCCGGCGCGCACTCACATTTCGGTGGGGTGCGCTGGTGGAACGTCCGCCACCCCACGGCGTACGCCGGCAGGCTGGCCGCCGGGCTCAGTCCGGCGCAGGCGCGGGAGGTCCTCGACGCAGAGACCCGCCGGGTGGAGCGGGTGCTGCTGGAGGTCCGGCTGGCCGAGGGGCTGGACGTGTCGTTGCTGGACGAGGCCGGCCGGCGCGCCGCGGACCGGATGGTGACCGATGGGTTGGTGGTGGCCGGCGACGAGCGGCTGGTGCTCACCCGACGTGGCCGACTGCTCGCCGACGCGGTGGTCCGGGACCTGCTCTGAGCCAACGCGAGGAGCCACCGGGAGGAGCCACCGCGACTCTGCCAACCACTAGGCTCCCGTCATGAGCTATCCGCCGCCCTCGGGGTACGGCCCGAACCCTGCCGCGCCGTACGGTGTGCACCCCGTCACCGGGGTGCCCTACTCGGACAAGTCCAAGATCATCGCGGGGCTGTTGCAGATCCTGGTGCCGTTGGGGATCGGCCGGATGTACATCGGCGACGTCGGGCTGGGCCTGGTCCAGTTGGCGGTCACGCTGGTCACCTGTGGGATCGGCGCGTTGTGGCCGTTCATCGACGGCATCCTGATCCTGGTCCAGGACACCCAGACCGACCCCCAGGGTCGCCCGCTCAGGTCCTGACGGGACGGTCTGGCTCAGGCGGTCACGAAGTCGATCAGTTCCTCGACCCGGCCGAGCAGTTCCGGCTCCAGGTCGGCGAAGCTGGTCACCTTGGACAGGATGTGCTGCCAGGCGCGGGCGATGTCGGCCTGATTGCGGTGCGGCCAGCCCAGGTGCTGACAGACCCCGACCTTCCACTCCAGGTGGCGGGGGATGGTGGGCCAGGCCTTCAGGCCCAGCCGGTCGGGCTTGACGGACTGCCACACGTCCACGAACGGGTGCCCGACCACCAGCACATGCTGGCCCATCGGCGAGGTGGCGATCCGGTGGGCGATCCTGCTCTCCTTGGAGCCGGGCACCAGGTGGTCCACCAATACGCCGGCCTTGCGGTTCGGCCCCGGTTTGAAGTCACGCAGGTCTTCGGACAGGTCGTCGATGCCGCCGAGGTACTCCACCACCACGCCTTCGACGCGCAGGTCGTCGCCCCACACCTTCTCGACCAGTTCCGCGTCGTGGCGGCCCTCCACGAAGATCCGACTCGCGCGGGCGACCTTGGCCTTCGCCTCATGGACGGCCACCGAGCCCGATGCTGTGCGGCTGGGTTTGGCCGGAGCCTGACGGTGCACGGGGGCGGTGAGGATCACCGGCTTGCCCTCCAGCAGGAAGCCCGGCCCGAGCGGGAAGGTACGCCGTTTCTCGCGGCGGTCCTCCAGGGTCACCGTGTGCAGGTCCCGATCCACCGCGACGATCTCGCCGCACCAGTCGGTGGTGACCTCCTCGACCACCAGGCCGCGGTCAGCGGGGTGTTCGACCGCACGCCCGCGCTTGGGCACGTTCCAATCGCCGGCGAGCACGTCTGATCCGTATCGGTCCCTCACGCCGAGCGAGGTTAGTGCGCCGTCGGCCTTCCGTGCGGGTGCCGCGCCGAAGCCTTGCGAGGCGACCAGTCGCGATATATCGTGACTGTGTCGCGAACGATCGTGGGAGGTAGTCGATGAACTGGCACGGAAACTGGCCGGCACCGGGGAACTGGGGCGGACCGCCCGGACCCCCGCCGTGGGTGGCGGAACTGGTCCGAAACTTCGGCGGCCCCGAGATGGGGCCGCGCGGGCGGGGTCCGAAGGTGCGCCGCGGGGACGTGCGTGCCGCGATCCTCGATGTGCTCTCGGTCGAGCCGATGAACGGCTACCAACTGATCCAGCAGATCAACGAGCGCAGCAACGGCGGCTGGAAGCCCAGCCCCGGCTCGGTCTACCCGACCATCCAGCAGCTCGAGGACGAGGGCCTGGTGGTCGGCATCGAGACCGATGGCCGCCGCACCCTCGACCTCACCGACGCCGGACGCGCCTACGTGCTCGATCACGCCGACGAACTCGCCGCGACCTGGCGACCGTTCACCGGCCCGGGGGAGAGCCCCGGCGAGCGGATCGGTGACCTGATGCCGGTCGTGGGTCAGGTGATGGGAGCGGTGTGGCAGGTGCTGGTCACCGGCACCGAGCAGCAGCGCGCCGAGGCGGCCGAGATCCTCGGGGAGACCCGGCGACGCCTCTACGGACTGCTGGCCGAGGGTGAGCCGGAATGAGCGGCAGCGACCACCTGCGGATCGGCGACGAGGAGCGGCGACAGGCGATCGAGGTCCTCGGCGAGCACTTCGCCGCCGGCCGACTGGACCGCGAGGAGTACGACGAGCGCTGCCGCTCCGTCTGGAACGCCCGCACCAACGCCGCCATCCGGCCGCTCTTCGCGGATCTGCCCGGGGCGCGGGCCGGTGTCCCGGTCCGAGCGCCGATGGCGAACCTTCCGCTGCGACCTCGCCAACCCCGCACCCGACTGCCGTTCATCCCGGTGCTGTTGCTGCTGATCGCGGCGGTGCTCATCACCGGTCACGGCTGGCTGATCCCGTTGGGGCTGGCCCTGTGGCTGCTGCTCAAACGCCCGGTGCCGCGCACTCAGGCGAGCGGCAACCGCCGCCCCATCGCCGGGAGTTGACGATAGCCGCGGCTGATCGCCTCGGCCAGCACCTCATCGGCGAACGGCCACTCGGCGGCCCGGAGCGCGTCGGCGGCGGAGACGCCCTGCCCGGCCAGATGCTCGATGGTGGCGGCGACCATGCCGATGTCACCTCGCTGGTCGCGCACGAAGTCACGGGTCACCGCAGCCCCATGGCCGGGCACCACCGTGGTGGCCGGACCGATCAACTGCAGCACCATGTCCAGGCTGCCCGGCCACTCCAGCGGGAAGCAGTCGTCCCCGTACGCCGGCGGGCCGGACTCCTCGACCAGGTCGCCGGCGAGCACCACGTCGGCGTCAGGGATCCGCAACACCGCATCGCCCGCGGTGTGTCCACGTCCCGGATGCACCACCTCGACCAACCGGTCGCCCAGATCGATCACCCGCACGGAAGAGAAGGTCGAGGTGGGCGCCGCGACATCGGCCAACTGTTCGGCCATCGGCCCTGCCTGGGCCTCGGACAGCTCCCGGGCCGCCTCGACGTGGCAGGTCACCTCGACGTCGGGGAATTCGGCCAGCACCGCGAGGTTGCCGCCGACGTGGTCGAAGTGCCAGTGCGTGTTCACCACCGCCACCACCGGGGTGGCACTGAGGCGGCGCACGTCCTCGAGCAGATCCTTGCCCTCGACCCGGTCCGCCCGGGTGTCCACCAGCAGCAGACCCGCCTCGCCGGCCACCACCGTGACGTTCACGTCGTACGGCTGGTAGCGCAGCATCCAGAGTCGCTCCGCCAGTTGCGTCACCTCGCCGATCACTCGATCAGCCTACGGTCACAGGTAGGATTGGCACTCGGAAGAGTTGAGTGCCAAGGTTGTCCGTCGGGCAGACCCAGGAATCGGAGGTGGACCACGGTGGTCGAGGACCGCAGGCTGGCCGTGCTGCGCGCGATCGTCGAGGACTACGTCGCCACCGAGGAGCCGGTCGGTTCCAAGGCCCTGGTCGACCGTCACTCCCTCGGAGTCTCACCGGCGACGGTCCGCAACGACATGGCCGCGCTGGAGGAGGAGGGGTACATCACCCAGCCGCACACCAGCGCCGGCCGGGTGCCCACCGACAAGGGGTACCGGCTCTTCGTTGACCGGCTCACCACACTGAAGCCGATGTCGGCAGCCGAGCGGCGCGCGATCTCGAACTTCCTCGACGGCGCCGTCGACCTCGACGACGTGGTGCAGCGCAGCGTCCGACTGCTCGCCCAACTGACCCGCCAGGTCGCGGTGATGCAGTACCCGACCCTGTCCCACTCGACGGTGCGGCACGTGGAACTCGTCGGACTCACCCCGACCCGGACGCTGCTGGTGCTGATCAGCTCCAACGGCCGCGTCGAACAGCGCTTCGTCGAGCACCCGGCCGAGGTCGACGACACCACGCTGGCCGACCTGCGCGCCCGGATCTCGGTGGCCGTCATCGGCCAACAGGCCGCGGGCGCGGCCACCGCGCTGAGCGGGCTCGCCGATCAGGTGCCACCGGGCCTGCGCACCACCCTCGAGCCGATCGCCGCCGCGTTGCAGGACGCGATGAGCGAGACCGAGGACCGGGTGGTGGTCGGCGGCACCGCGAACCTCGCCCACTTCGGCAGCGGCTTCGACACCACGATGCGCCCGATGCTGGAGGCCATGGAGGAGCACGTGGTGCTGCTCAAACTTCTCGGTGAGGCCTCCGGTGCCGGGGCGCTGACCGTGCGGATCGGCCACGAGGGCCCGGTCGAGGAACTCGCCGGCACCTCGGTGGTGGCCACCGGCTACGGCCCGGGCGACGATGCCCTGGCCGCTCTCGGCATCGTCGGACCGACCCGGATGGACTACCCCTCCACCATGGTCGCGGTCCGGGCGGTCGCCCGCTACGTCTCCCGCATCCTCGACGAGGCCTGAGCCAGGCCCAGGACGAACAGGACCAGACACACCCGTGAGCCAAGATCTCTACGCCCTGCTCGGTGTCGACCGCAGCGCCGACGCCGACGCCATCAAGAAGGCCTACCGCAAACTGGCGCGCCAGTTGCACCCGGACGTGAACCCGGACCCGGAGACCCAGGAACGCTTCAAGGAGGTGTCCCGGGCCTACGAGGTGCTCTCGGACCCGCAGAAGCGCGCGGCGTACGACCGGGGCGGCGACATCGGCGGCTTCGGTCAGGGTGCCGGCTTCTCGTTCACCGACATCATGGACGCCTTCTTCGGCGGCCAGGGTGGAGCCGCCGGTGGCCGCGGCCCGCGACCGCGGACCCGGCGGGGACAGGACGCGCTGATCCGTCTCGATGTCGAGCTGGCCGAGGCTGCCTTCGGCGTCACCCGCGAGCTCAAGGTCGACACCGCGGTGACCTGCACCCTGTGCCACGGCGAGGGCGCGGCCCCGGGCACCCGACCGGTCACCTGCGATACCTGCCACGGCGCCGGCGAGGTGGCGCACGTGCA
The DNA here is from genome assembly GCF_016827675.1 of Nocardioides limicola. Taxonomy (GTDB): domain Bacteria; phylum Actinomycetota; class Actinomycetes; order Propionibacteriales; family Nocardioidaceae; genus Nocardioides; species Nocardioides limicola. The sequence goes on from NZ_JAERJA010000009.1 coordinate 88,310, forward strand.
GCGTTCGTTCCTCGGCGAGATCCGCACCCTGCGACCGTGCGCCGCATGCCGGGGCTACGGCACCCTCATCGCCGACCCGTGCCAGGAGTGCGCCGGTGACGGGCGGGTCCGGTCCCGGCGCACCATCACCGTGAAGATCCCGGCCGGCGTCGACGACGGCACCCGGGTTCAGTTGTCCGGCCAGGGCGAGGTCGGCCCCGGTGGTGGCCAGCCAGGCGACCTGTTCGTGGAGATCCACGTGGCGCCGCACCCGACCTTCCGCCGACACGGCTACGACCTGCAGTGCACCGTCTCGGTGCCGATGACCGCAGCCGCGCTGGGCACCACGCTGGAGCTGCCCACCCTGGAGGCGGACGTGGCGGGAGAGGAGTCCGAGCTGCCTCGGACCTTCACCATCGAGGTCCGGCCCGGCACCCAGTCCGGCACCGAGACCGTGCTGCGTGGTCAGGGTGTCCCGGCGCTGCGAGGCACTGGCCGCGGGGACCTGGTGGTGACCGTCCTGGTGGAGACTCCGACCCGGCTCGACGACCGGCAGGAGGAACTGCTCGCCGAGCTTGCCAAGCTGCGCGGCGAAGAGACGGTGGCCGGCCAGTTGCGACCTGCCCAGAAGTCGGTCTTCGGGCGCCTCCGCGACGCCTTCAACCCCCACTGAGCCGATGTCGCTTCCGGTGCACCTGGTGCCGAACCTGGCCCAGACGTCGGTCGGCGGCACCGTCGAGGTCGAGGGTGACGAGGCCCACCACGCGGTGGTGGTACGCCGGCTCGAGGTCGGGGAGCGGGTGGTGCTCACCGACGGGCGTGGTCGGAGTGTGACCGGGCCGATCACCAGCACCGGGAAGCGGCGGTTCACCGTCGAGGTCGCCGACCTGACCGATTCGCCGGCCCCCGCACCCGACGTCACCGTGGTCCAGGCTCTGCCCAAGGGCGACCGCGGCGAACGAGCCGTCGAGATGCTCACCGAGGTCGGGGTGGCCCGGATCGTGCCCTGGGCCGCCGAACGCTCGGTGGCGGTATGGCGCGGCGAGCGGGCCACGAAGGGTCACGCCAAGTGGACCGCCACCGCCCGGGAGGCCGCCAAGCAGGCCAGACGCGCCTGGTTCCCGGTGGTGGACGGGCTCACCGACACCACCGAGGTCGTGGAGTTGCTCGCAAGCGCCGACCTGGCCGTGGTGCTGCACGAGGACGGCGCGATCCCGATGGCTTCATTGACGGTCCCCGAGAGCGGCTCGATCGTGGTCGTGGTGGGCCCCGAGGGCGGTCTCGCCCCGGCCGAACTGGCTGCCTTCGCCGAGGTCGGCGTGGAGTCGGTCCACCTCGGCGCCGAGGTGCTGCGCACCTCCACCGCCGGAGTGGCCGCGGTCGCCGCCGTCCTCAGCCGGACCCGCCGCTGGGCTTAACCCCGGTCCCTTATGGCGGCGCCGACGGGGTGTCGCGGCGTGAGGTGACCCGGTGAGTGCCGGAGCGCATGGCGCTGGGCCGACTGGCGCTGCCGGGTTGCGGTTCTCCGGTCACACATGCCGTCGAACATCGCCGGACAGTGGTACTGGCGGATTGCTTGCATGATCAACCGTTGGTGCGGTTGACTGCGTTTGCTCGGGCGCGATTCCCGCGGCCCTTTCGGGTAGGAGATCCTCGTGGTTGGTCAGGCTCGGCGTCTTGAACAGCAGGGATCTGGTCGGTGACCCGACGTTTGATCGCATTCGCGACATCGCCGACGACGAGAGCCGTTGCGGTCCTGGTTTCGTGGGTAGTTGTGGGCCTAGTTTGGCATTTCGCGATGGCGGCGCTCCTCTGGAAGCTGGACTTCACTCACTCCGCGGCTCTGCTCGTGATGTCGGGGATCGGGATCGTGGTTTCCGCTCGGCTGCTGAAGGTCGAGGACGCTCTCAGGCACCTCGCCAAGATCGGCACCCTGAAGCTGCTCGTGGCGACAGCTCTGATCGGCGCATTCTCAGTAGGTGCCGGAAGTGCGCTGATCAGTTCCCTCAGTCTTTCGACTGACTCGCTCGCCCTCGTCGTCTTGTTCATCCTCCTTGGGATATTGCCGTTCGTGTTCGCGACACTCCTGGCAGGGCTTCGCGTCACGAGCGCGATCCTTCGAAAACTTCGCATGATCTAGTGGCGCGGATTTGAAGTTGTTGCAGGGCTCATCACGATCCAGGGTGTAGTTGCGGTCTGAAGCCGCTGGTCTTGAGCAACGATCTGGCGATGTAGTTGGTCAGGTTGCGGAACCCGAGCGCGGAGCCACGCAGGTGCTCGAGCCGCCCGTTGATCGCCTCCATCGGGCCATTGGACGTGCCGGGACGGTCGAAGTACGCGAGCACGTCGGCGGCCCGCTTCTTCAGGGTCCGCCCCAGGGTGGTGGTCTCGACCAGCGCCTTCGGTACGCCGCTGGTGATCGAGTCGATCAGATTGACCATCAGGTCACGGCCTTGGCGGTGGTCTTCGTGCCGGTAGGCGGCGATCATCCGCTGGTAGACGCCCCAGGACGCCTCGACCTCGACATGGGCGTCGTCGGCGAGCAGCGCCCGCAGCCTGTCGGCCTGTTTGTCGGTGAGCAGGTCGGCGCCGGTGTGCAGTGTGCGCCGCGACTTGTAGAGAGGGTCGTCTTTGAAGCCGGTGAACCCGTCCATCGCGTCCACCTCGACCGCACCGCGGAAGGCCTCGTCGCGTTCGGCGAGCCATGCCTTGAACGCCTGCTTGGAGCGGCCCTCGACTATGTCGAGCAGCCGCGCCGGACCAGTGCCGTCGCGGACCGGGGTGGGGGTCAACTCGGTCAACAGCCCACCTTCACCGGTCAGGGCCAGACCACGATCGGTGGCCGAAGCCACCAACTCCTCGGCGAGCCGGACCATGTCCGGCTCCCTGACCGCTGGCAACGCCGTACTCTCAGACTCATGCTCGCTCATGATGTGATGTTCGTTCGACCACGGACCCAGCCCGTGGCATCACGCCGATGCGCTTACACAAAATTCCTGACAGACCCCTCTACGACGCATTCTCCGGCAAGGTTACGGCGGTCATGCTGAAGTGCTGAGCCGTGTAGTAGGTACCTTTCGTAGCCGAGCTTGGCCTTGGTTCTTCACTTTGGGACTCTTGTTCCTATGTTCGTGGGCCTTGGAGAGGGGGGTATACCCCGAATGGTGGCTAATTATCCCGCTGGGGTGGTTTGTGGCGGCGGCGACAATGGCGTGGCAAGAAGGCAGGGACTCAAAGTTGGAGTGACACCTGCCGGCGTCGGAACTTGTCAAGGTGAATGAGGCCAGTGGGTGTCAGGCGGCGGCATGATCGGCCGGGTCGGCTGGCGCGGTGGGCTGGTTGATCCAGGCGTCCTGGGGCAGGTCGAGGATCTTGGTGTCGGTGGCGGTGCCGAACCGTTCGGGTGTCCCTGCTCGCGCTGCGGCGAGTGGCGGCGGATCGATGGACGGCGATGATGTAGCGGGAGTAGATGTCGATCATCACGTAGGCGTCGTAGTAGATCCCGCGGGCCGGTCCAGCCAGCTTGGTGACGTCCCATGTAGACCTGCCCAGGTCCGGTGGCCACCAGTTCGGGTACCGCCCGGGCGGGGTGTCGGGCCAGCCGGCGGCGTTCCTTGACCTGGCCGGCGTCGGCGAGGATCCGGTACATCGTGGAGACCGATCACAGGTAGGTCCGACTCTCCAGGAGCGTGGCGTAGACCTGTAGCGGCGGCTGGTCGACGAACTCGGTCGAGTCCAAGACCTCCAGCACCCGGGTCCGTTCGGCCAGGCTGAGCTTGTTCACCGGGGCCGCGCGGGGCGAGGCGTCGGTTGCGGGGGCCGGGTTCACGCGCCGGGTCGCGGTTGCCCGCGAGACACCGATCAACGCCGCCGCCCCGGGTGGTGAGGCTCGCGCCGCAGCCGAGCCAGCTCAGCCTGCTCCGCGGACGGCCGCCCGGGCTCCTTGCCCTCAAGCAGGCCCGCGTCGCGGAGCCGTCGCCATTCCGAGATCAGCAAGGAGTACAGAGCCCTCGCGGCGCAGGTACGCGCCGCCCTGCCCGACCTCGCATGCCGTCTCGCACTCGGTCAGGTGGTGGAGCTTCTGGGCCGGGGTGAATGACCGGCGCCGTGACGGGCCACCAGCCCGAGGAGAACTCATCGCCCCATCCTCGGCCATCTCGGCAGAGGTCAAAAGCCATCGTGCTGCTCATCGGTGATCGGTCCTTGATCTCGCCCTGCGTTAGGCGGACTTGCTATGAACCACTGGACTCAACTCACCCTGACACGCAGGGCCTCGCCAACACCCATGACCTGTGGGCCCTACCCGTTGATCTGCGCACCGGGTAGGGCCCACAGCCATCTCCCGACGTCTGGCGGCACTGCGCGCAGGAACGAACCTCCTTGCGCACCCGGGATGAGCCCGAACCGTCCCCGCCGAGGTCGGAACTTCCTCCGGCCCACCGGGCATTCTCCGGCGGCAGCACGTTCGCCGTCGGAGTGGACGAAGGACTAACCATGAACATCCAACAGTTCGTCACCCTGTTCCTCGCGGCTGAGGTCGCCATCCGCACCCTCGCTCTCATGTGCCACTACCTGGCGGAGAGGACCCCAGCGGAGATTGCGGAGGACGACCGCAGCACTCAGCCCCCGTCACCGCAGCCCTCCCGGATGCGGCACGCGTCCTCCTGGCTCACCCGCGCCTGCATGGTCCTCGACATCCTCAGCCGACTCCTCGGCTGAGGGGCCGGGCGACAGAGGCCCGGCGAAGGGCTGACCCTGCCGGGTCAGACAGCCCTCCCACCAGGTTCCTTGCTCCCAACGCCGCACATCGTTTCAGGCTCGCCGGCCCAGTCAAGGCCAAGGCATGTCCTCGCTGCGCTCGGAGCCTTGACTGGCCCGGCTCACCCGATGGGCGGCAGTTGTTGGGAGCAAGGGGCTCCCGAGGTCACCACCCCGCAGGAGGAACACCGTGAGCCTTACGGAGCCCATCGACCACAAGGCCACCCGACAGGCGATGACCGAGCAGGCCGCCGCCTTCATCGCCAACCTCGCGGGCTGGCCAGCCGCGATGGCAGCCCGCGCGCTGGCCACCCGGCCTACTCGCCGAACAACCAAGCGCTGATCGTGGCTCAACTATGGGCTCGGTTCAACGCCGAAGGCATGGACGACCGTGCAGCGTTCGCCGCCGCGATCCACGCCGCCGCCGAGGAGATCGCACCCCGCTACATCTGGGCCAAGCGCGGCTATGTCCCACAGTCCGGCCGCGGGCTGTGGATCTGGTCGCGCCCCATCCCGATGTGGGTCAACCCCGACACCGGCAAGAAGTGCGACAAGGACACCCCCGGCGCGGTCCGCAAGACCGTTTTCCGCACCGAGCAGACCTACCGCGCAGCCGACGTCACCAACGACCAGGACGAGACCGCCGAGACCGCCTACGCCGCACCGGAGTTGCCCGCGGGGGAGGCCCGCGAGGTCTTCAAGCGGATCGCAGCATGGATCACCGTCCAGGGCTGGACCGTCACCCGCACCGGCAAAGACATGCGCGAGGGCGGCTACACCATCCACGCCACCCGGCAGATCGTCGTCCATGGCGGACTGGCCGAGTGGGCAGCCGTCGAAACCCTGGCCCACGAGGTTGCCCACGCGCTGCTCCACGGAGCCGAGGAAGACCGGCCCTACGCCGGAGAGCACCGCGGCGACATGGCAGCCAAAGCCGAAGCGGTCGCGTTCGGGATCCTGACCGCCTACGGGCAGGGCGACCCAGCCCGAGGCTCGGCCCGCTACGCCGCCGAGTGGACCCGCGACCCCGAGCGGGTCGCGGTGGCCTACGAGCGCGTCAGCCACGTGCTCGACGCCGTGGCCGCGTCGCGTTCGGTGCCGAAGAGGTCACCGTCGCCGAATCCGCCAAATGACCTTCGACTGGACGACGAAGCGACCTTCAGCACACCGCGTCATTGGCGAGACATGGCCGGAGGCGAGGACGACCAGAGTGAACTGTTCTGGGAGTTCATCGATGAGATCATGACTAAGTGGCAACGACGCCAACGCCGTCTGAGATGAGCCAGAAGCCCCTCTTCTGATCAGGTGGGGTCTGTCAGGAATTTTGTGTAACCGCATCGGCGTGATGCCACGGGCTGGGTCCGTGGCAGAAGGAGCATCACGTCATGAACGAGCACGAGTCTGAGACTACGACGTTGCCAGCGGTGAGGGAGCCGGACATGGTTCGGCTCGCCGAGGAGTTGGTGGCTTCGGCCACCGATCGCGGTCTGGCCCTGACGGGTGAGGGTGGGCTGTTGACCGAGTTGACCCGCAAGGTGCTGGGAGTCGGCGCTGGAGGCCGACCTGAGTTGGGTCAATCGGGTTGGTGCCTTTCGGTCGGGTCTTGCAGAGCGTTGAGGATCGCGGCCTCGTCGGGGCCGATTGCGGGCGGGATCGTGATGATCACCCCCAACTCAGGGCATCGACGAGGTCGTGGTGGGTCCCGAGGGCGGTCTCGCGCCAGCCGAGCTGGCCGCCTTCGCCGAGGTCGGCGTGGAGTCGGTCCACCTCGGGGTCGAGGTGTTGCGCGCCTCCACTGCCAGGTTGGCCGCGGTCGCCGCCCTGCTCAGCCGGACCCGGGGCTGAGTTTAAGATCGCCCACGACTGGTGACCTGTTGTCTCGGGAGGAAAGATGTCTGAATTTCATGTCGACTATGACGCGTTGGATCGGCTGCAGTTGCTGCTGAACCGCGCGGCCGCGGATGCGGGTGCCATCAAGAACCATCTCGCTCCCCTTGAGCACCTCAAGGCCGGGGGATCCGGACACCTGGACGGGGCAGCGCATACCGAGGTGATCGGATCGATCATGTCTTGGATGGAGAGTCTCGGCCGGGTGTATGCGAGTACGTCGACCGGTGTTGACGATGCCGCGAGGTACTACCGGGAGGCCGACGAGGCGATCGCCCGTGACTTCGACTCCACCGAGTTCCCGGCAGGTCAGGACATGACTGAGTTCCGCCGGCACCTGGGGTTGTGGCCGATCGACTCGCATGATTCCGCTGCGCAGTTCAACGACGTCGGCGATCCTCGCAGTCATGTGTCGACCTACGTCGACCCCGGGGCGTATGAGGACGAGAGCCGGATGAGTGACCTCAACTGGTACGACGCCTTCAGCATCAGTGCTTGGGCCAACTCGATGATCACTGAGGCATCTCAGGTGCTGGTCTGGCTGGGCATCAGGGATCGGCGTTTCAATCCGCTCGAGGAGCTCTTCCGGCCGTTCGTCGGTGACTGGTCGAGTGTGCGTGCCACGAGTGAGGCGTTGAGCAACGTCTCACTCGCCAATCACGAACTCGGGCTCAATGTCCGGTGGGCGGGACAAGGGTGTGAGGTGGCCTGGGTCGGGAACGCAGGCAACAGTGCCGCGAGGTTCCTGCTGAATTCGGCGAAGCCGCCCACGGACTCCATGACACCTCTGGCTGAACTCTCCGCGGCCTACCTCGCGGTGACGAACGACATGATCCAACTCCGCACCGGCCTGGTGGGCCTGTACGGGACAGCCATCGACACCGCAGTCGAGGTCGCCATTGCCGGAGCCGTCGCCGGAGGGGCTACCGCTTCCGGGGTGGGTGCTCCGGTGGGTGGTCTGGCCGCCCTGTACGCCGCGTACAAAGCGTCGCGCTTGGCGCAGTACATCACGCAGTTGCTGACCTACATCAGTGCCTTGGAGGCCTCGCTGGATCTGTTCAAGTCGATGTTGTCCAAGTGGACCCGGGCTGGTCTGTCGGTCGAACTACCGCCGCTGCCGGATTCGGAGTTCCCCCCGAGCAGACTGCCCGTACCCACCAACTGAGAGGAGGCGCGATGGATGACGAGGACCGGATCCCCCAGAGCCCTGAAGAGTTCATGGCCGCTGTCCGGGGCACCCAGTATGAGGAGTTCTTTCGGGATGAAGGCGAACTCGACCGATTGTTCGTCAGGCTTCTGAGCAGCGCTGACGATGAGATGGCTAAGGAAGTCAGCCATGGTCTGCGGGATGGTTCCCTGACCCCGCGAGCGATCGCCAGCGGTTCTGCCTACCAGGAGTTCCTCGCCTCAAGTGTGACGAAGTTGGGGGACACCGACTTCAAGGCGGTGTTCCGGGAGTTGGCGGCCCAGCAGCGAGTCCATGACCAGCACAAGAGCAGCGACGATCGTGAGGAGTGAGTCCTCACGCCGGAAGCGACTGCTCGGAGCCCTCCTGATCGTCGTAGGTGCGGCTGCGCTGTTGGTCTATCTGGCTGGTCACCTGGTCACCCCGCTGGTCAGTGACCACCTCTCTCCGAAGGCGGAGGCGTCCTGGTCCGGCGAGCAGATGTACGTCTACCCGACCCATCGGACCCAGTGCCACCTAGAGGGGCACGATGCCGCCGAGTTCTCCATCGGGGCACACCGCGGGCCCGGCGCCATCCGCCGCAACGGGGGGCAGTTCAGGCACACGCAGGCGGTCCTCCAGGTCCGCGGCCGGTGGGTGCCCGCAGCGGACGCTGGGGGCACGTTGTCCTGCTCGCGCGGAGTCTGGATCGCGCGCGGCCCGGCGGTACTGCTGCCCCGCTACGCCGACCTCGGTGCCTTCGTCGTGTTTCCGAGCCTGATCCTGATGCTCGGCGGGGCAGCGCTACGCCGACTCACTCGATGACGAACGTCCGCGTGTCCACGAACGCACCGGGCCCCTCGCCGTCGGACGGGTCGTCGGTGCTCACCTCGAGCACGTAGGTGCCCGGCTCCAGCGCGGAGACGTCGATGTCGTCGCCGTACGGGTAGAGCTGCTCCAGCCAGCCCTCGGCGGCGAAGAAACCGGCGTCCACCTCGGTGCCGTCGGCGAGGATCCGCCACGGCACGGTGGCCTCGAAGGAGCTGGCCACGCCGTTGACACGCAGCGTGCCCCCGGAGACGGTGCTGCCCTCGGCCGGGTCGGAGATCGACACCAGGGACAGCACGCTCATCCACTCGCCCTCGGCCAGTGGCTCCGAGGTGGGCTGACCGAACACCTCGGCCACCGGGTTGCCGCCGGCCATGAACTGCACCGGGAGGCGCTGACCGATGGCCGCCTGAGCGGTGTAGATCACCTGCTCCAGAGCCTGGGAGGCCTCGTTGCTGTCGGCCACGTCCGAGGCGCTGGGCACCGAGTCCAACTCGATCCGGATCTGGTCGCCGTCCTCGGTCGCCGACAGCACCTCGGTGCCCGGCCACGGGCTCCAGTAGTCAGGGTCATTCGGCGTGCCCTGCACGGCGGCCCGCACTGCGGCCAGCAGGTGCGTCTCGTCGGAGACCTGCTGGAACTCGCGGTAGAGCCGCACCCCCATCGGGGTGTCACCGAGGTAGTAGACGGCTGCAGTGAACGTCTCGTGCACCGGGTCGGGCTCCGGCTCCGGGTCGGGGGTCGGCTCCTGGGTGGTGGTCGGGTCACTGGTCGGTGGCAGCGGCTCGGGCGAGCCGAACATGCCGCCCGCCCAGGCGATGCCGGCGATGACGGCGGCCGTGCCGATCACCGACGCTGCGATCACAGCGAACTTGCTGCTGGCCATGGGGTCCTCCTTGGTCGTGGTGCTGGCGCGGATCGCGGACAGCCTGTCGGTCGGGGTCACGTCTGCGACGGCGTCGTGCAGCAGTCGGCGCAGTTGGTCGTCGTTCATCGTTCCTCCAGCAGGGTGTGGGGGAGGAGATCGCGCAGCGCAGCCGCGCCGCGAGAGGCATGCGTCTTCACCGATCCCCGGGACACGCCCAGAGTGTCGGCGATCTCAGATTCGGAGAGATCCAGATAGTGCCGCAGCACCAACACCTCGCGTTGGCGCCTCGGGAGCTGACCGAGCGCCGCCAGCACCGCATCCCGGCGTGCCTCGCGGAGTACGGCGGCGTCGGCGGACTCCTGGTGGTCGAGGCGATGCCGGGCCTGCTCGAGTTGCCGCTCGACGACCTTGCGGTGCCGCAACAGCGAGCGGCAGCCGTTCACCACCGAGGTGCGCAGGTAGCCCGCCGCGCGGCCGTGGTCGTCGAGCCGTGACCAGCGCCGATGCAACGCAATGAAGGCGTCCTGGACGACCTCCTCGCCGACCCCGGTCTCGCCGGTGAGCAGCACGGCCAGGCGCACCAGCTCAGGCCAGTGCGCGGCGTACAACTCGGTGACCGCCGCGTCCGCGTCCACGGCGGAGCGACGGGCGGGTCGCGGTTGTTCGACCATCCAGACTCCTGCTCGGGGGGACGGTTGTGAAGCTCTCACGCTACTGACACGCATCGGGCCTCGCATCGGTTGACACGCGGTTGGCTGCGCCTAGGCTGGAGACATGACCCCTCCAGCAGCCAAGGACGACTGCCTCTTCTGCCGGATCGTGAAGGGGGAGGTGCCGGCCGACGTCGTGCACGCGGGGGAGACCACGATCGCGTTCCGGGACATCAACCCGCAGGCACCGACGCACGTGCTGGTGATCCCGAGCAGCCACTACGCGAATATCGCCGAACTCGCCCAGTGGGAGCCCGGAGCCGTCACGGAACTCTTCGCCACCGCCGCCGAGGTGGCCGAGTCCGAGGGCCTGGGCGATCAGTACCGGCTGGTGTTCAACACCGGTGCGGAGGCGGGGCAGGCCGTCTTCCACACCCACATGCACGTCCTCGGCGGGCGACCGTTGAACTGGCCCCCCGGCTGAGCGGGAGCGGGCGGGCGAATTCGACTCGTGGCCCGGACCGGTGCGGACGTAACATGGGGGTGCCAACGTCTTCGCACCAGAAAGGCAGCCCATCCCGGGCCTCATGACTGATTCACAGCGCAGTGGCACTCCGCGGACCGGCACCCGTCACGTGGTGGTGGTGCCCAACAGCATCAACATGGTGAGCCTGCTCGGGCCGGCCGACGAGCACCTGGCCGCGATCGAGAAGGCCTTCGACGCCGACGTACACGTGCGAGGCAACCGGATCCAGATGGCCGGCGACCCGGCCGAGGTGGCGCTCGCCGAACGACTCCTCGACGAACTCGTCACCATCATCCGCACCGGCCAGCCGGTCACCGCCGAGACCGTGGAGCGGGTGATCGGCATGCTCCGCGCCGAGACCTCCGAGCGTCCGGCCGAGGTGCTCAGCCTCAACATCCTCTCCAACCGTGGCCGCACGATCCGCCCGAAGACCCTGAACCAGAAGCGCTACGTCGACGCGATCGACAAGCACACCATCACCTTCGGCATCGGCCCCGCGGGCACCGGCAAGACCTATCTGGCGATGGCCAAGGCGGTGCAGGCGCTGACCTCCAAGGAGGTCAACCGGATCATCCTGTCCCGCCCGGCCGTCGAAGCCGGTGAGAAGCTCGGCTTCCTGCCCGGCACGCTCTCGGAGAAGATCGACCCCTACCTGCGGCCGCTGTACGACGCGCTGCACGACATGATCGACCCCGAGTCGATCCCCAAGCTGCTCGCCGCCGGGACGATCGAGGTGGCGCCGCTGGCCTACCTGCGTGGGCGGTCCCTCAACGACTCGTTCATCATCTTGGACGAGGCCCAGAACACCACGCCCGAGCAGATGAAGATGTTCTTGACCCGACTCGGCTTCGGCTCCAAGATCGTGGTCACCGGTGACATCACCCAGACCGACCTGCCCGGCGGCGTGAAGTCCGGGCTGCGGGTCGTCGAGGGGATCCTCGACGGTCTCCGGGACATCTCCTTCAACCGGCTCACCGCCCACGACGTGGTCCGGCACAAGCTGGTCGGACACATCGTGGCGGCGTACGACGACTTCGACGCGCGGGCCGAGGCCCTCACCGAGGCACGCGGTGTCCGGGAGGATCGTCGGTGACGATCGAGGTGATGAACGAGTCCGGGATGGATGTCGATCTGCGGATGCTGTCGCAGTTGGCCCGGTTCGTCATGGACACGATGCGGGTGCACCCGCAGGCCGAGTTGTGCATCAAGGCGGTCGACGAGCCGACCATCGCCGAGCTCAACCAGCAGTGGATGGACAAGCAGGGTCCGACCGACGTGCTCGCCTTCCCGATGGACGAACTGCGGCCCGGCCGGGTCGGCGAGGAGCCCGAGGAGGGAGTGCTCGGCGACCTGGTGCTCAGTCCGGCTGTGGCGCGCAGGCAGGCCGAGGACCGGGTGCTCGCCGGGCACGCCGGCTACACCGCAGAGGCCGAGCTCGAACTGCTGGTCACCCACGGGGTGCTGCACCTGCTCGGCTACGACCACGCCGAACCGGAGGAGCACGCAGTGATGTTCGGACTGCAGGACGAACTGCTGGCCCAGTGGCGGGCCCGGGGCGCCTGAGGTGCCCACGATCTGGTTGCTCGGCTGCGCCGTCCTGCTGATCCTGCTCGCCGGGCTGCTGGCGGCCGCCGATGCCGCCTTGGCTTCGTTCTCCAAGGCTCGCGCCGAAGAACTGCGCGACGAAGGTCGAGTCGGCGGCCGCTGGCTGGTCCGGCTGCTCGAGGACTCGCCGAGGATCCTCAACACCGCACTGCTGCTGCGGCTGCTGGCCGAGGTCACCGCGATCGTGCTGGTGACCCTGCACCTGCACGACTACTTCGATGGCGACTTCTGGCCGGCGGTCTTCGCCGCAGCAGGGGTCATGGTGGTGATCTCCTTCGTGGTGCTCGGGGTCGCGCCACGGACCCTGGGGCGGCAGCACGATGACCGGGTGGCCCTGCTCGCCGCCGGGCCGCTGGTGGCGCTGACCTGGGTGCTGGGCCCGATCCCGAAGGTGCTGATCGCCGTGGGCAACGCGATCACCCCCGGCCGCGGCTTCTCCGAGGGCCCGTTCTCCACCGAGACCGAGCTGAGGGAGATGGTCGACATCGCCGAGGCGGCCGCGGTGATCGAGGCCGAGGAGCGGCGGATGATCCACTCCGTCTTCGAGCTCGGTGACACCACCGTGCGTGAGGTGATGGTGCCGCGTCCCGAGGTCGTCTTCATCGAGGACTTCAAGAACCTGCGCCAGGCGCGGTCGCTCTTCCTGCGCAGCGGATTCAGCCGGGTGCCGGTGGTCGGCGAGAACCTCGACGACGTACGCGGCTTCGCCTATCTCAAGGACGTCGCCCGGCGTGACTTCGAGGACGCCGACGCGGAGGTGAGCGAGCGGATCGACTCGGTGATGCGGGAGGCCTTCTTCGTCCCGGACAGCAAGCCGGTCGATGATCTGTTGAAGGAGATGCAGGCCAGGCGGCGGCACATTGCGGTGGTGGTCGACGAGTACGGCGGCACTGCCGGGATCGTGACCATCGAGGACGTGCTCGAGGAGATCGTCGGTGAGATCACCGACGAGTACGACGAGGAGGCTGCCGACGTGGAGCGGCTGGCCCCCGACGTGGTCCGGGTGCCGGCGCGGTTCCCCATCGACGACCTCGACGAGGTCCTCGGGGTGGCCGTCGACGACGACGAGGTGGACTCGGTGGGCGGCCTGATGGCCAAGCACCTCGGCCTGGTGCCCCTGCCCGGGTCCAGCGTCGACGCCCACGGCCTGCGGTTCGTGGCCGAGGGGATGGTCGGGCGCCGCAAGCGGATCGCCACCGTCCTGGTGCGGGTGCTCGATCCAGAAGGCGAGGACGCCGCGGATGTCGCTGCCGGCGATGACTACGCTGAGGCGCATGACTGACGCCGTGGAGTTGAGCGCCGAGGACACCAAACTGGTCACCCTGGCCCGGGCGACCCGGGCTCGGGTGCGGTCCGAGGAAGCTGCCGCGGTGCGGGACCAGGACGGTCGTACCTACGCAGCGGCGACGGTGGACCTGCCCTCCCTGAAGGTCTCCGCGATCGCCGGCTGCGTGGTGATGGCCCTGGCAGCGGGCGCGACCACCCTGGAAGCGGTGGTGGTGCTCGGTGAACACGACACGGTGGCCGAGCCGGATGTGGCGTTGGTGCGGGAGTTCGGCGGCACCGGCATCCCCGTGCACCACGGCGACCCCCGCGGACGGATCACCGGCACCCTGGTCTCATGAGCCGACCGTCCATCGGCTTCGACCTGGACATGACCCTGATCGACACCGTGCCGGGGTTCGGCGCTGTGTTGCGGGCACTGGCGCTCGAACTCGACGTGGTGTTGCCGGTGGAGGAGTTGACCAGTCGACTCGGGCCACCCCTGGAGATGATGCTGGCGCCGTATCTGCCCGAGGGTGAGGTGGCGGCTGCCAGTGACCGGTTCCGGGCGTTGTATCCCACCCATGCGATCACCTCTGTGCCGTTGCTGCCCGGTGCCCACGCCGCGTTGGCTGCGGTGCGGTCGCGGGGTGGGCGGAACGTGCTGGTCACCGGCAAGTACCCGGCCAACGCACAACTTCACGTGGATCACCTCCAGCTCGACGTGGATGTCCTGGAAGGGTGGGTCTGGGGGATCGGGAAGGCCGAGGTGTTGCGCAGAGAGGGCGTGGCGGCGTACGTCGGGGATCACGTCCACGACGTGGAGGGGGCGCTGGCGGCCGGAGTGGTGAGTGTCTCGGTGCTCACCGGCGGCTGCACCCGCGCCGAACTCCTCGATGCCGGCACCGACGTGGTGCTGGACTCCCTGGAGGAGTTCCCCGACTGGTTCTCCGACTTCACCCGCTGACCCCCGCATTCCCGTGCATTCAGCACCAAGAACGGGCCAGATCACAGCCACAATGCACGGGAATCGACGGGTGAGGCGCGGCCACCGGACAGTGGCTGTCCGGGATCGCTGGAGAAATCAGTGCCAGCGGGCAAGCATGGGCGCATGGCTCTTCGCTGGTACACCGTGGTCATCGACTGTCGCGACGTCGCCGCCCAGGCCCGCTGGTGGGCGCAGGCGCTGGACTGGAAGCCGATCTATGAGGCTGAGGACGAGGTGGTGCTGGTGCCGTCGTGGGTGGATGACGAGGCGCTGAGTTCCACTCCTTGGCAACGCGTCCCACCGGGGCTGGTCTTCGTGCCGGTCCCGGAGGGCAAACAGGTCAAGAACCGACTCCACCTCGATCTGGCCCCGCACATCACCGACGACCGCGAGGCCGAGATCGACCGGCTGCTGTCCCTGGGCGCCACCCGGGTGGACGTCGGTCAGCGCGACGACACCTCCTGGGACGTGCTGGCCGACCCGGAGGGCAACGAGTTCTGCGTGCTGTCGTCGCGGGAGAACTGAGCCCGGCTATGGTCTGGCCATGCCTGTGGACCCTCAACTCGTCCCGATCCTTCAGCTCATCGAGAGCGGGACACCCCTTCATGAACTCGGCCCCGACGAAGCGCGCGGTTCCTTCCGCAAGCTGACCGTGGAGATGCGGGCACCCGACAGCGTGGTCCCGGTCGAGTCGGTGGCCGACACCACCGTGGCCGGGGCGGCGGGCGTCCTCCCGGCCAGGGTCTACCGGCCGGACGCCGACGGCCCGGTGCCGACCGTGGTACTCCTGCACGGGGGCGGCTTCGTGATCGGGGACCTGGACACCCACGACAACATGGCCAGGTCGATCTGCCGGGGCGCTCAGTCGGTGGTGGTCTCGGTCGACTACCGGCTCGCCCCCGAGGCCCGGTTCCCGGCCGCCGCCGAGGACGCGATCGCCGCCACCGCCGACGTTCAGCGGCGACTCGCCGAGTTCGGCGGCAACGACGTACTCGCGGTGGCTGGTGACTCCGCCGGTGGCAACCTGTCCGCGGTGACCGCCCAGCACGTGCCCGGCATCGCCGCTCAACTGCTGATCTACCCGGCCACCGACGTGCTCGGTGACTACCCGTCCCGGGTCGAGAACGCCACCGGCTATTTCCTCGACGAGCCCACGATGGCCTGGTTCATCGGCCAGTACGTCGAGGCCGACACTGATCTGCTTGACCCGCGGCTCTCCCCGCTGCGCGGCGACCTCGCCGATCTGCCGCCGGCGGTGGTGGTGACGGCCGAGTTCGACCCGCTGCGAGACGAGGGCATCGCGTACGCCGAGGCGCTGTCCGCCGCCGGGACCGACGTCTGGCAGCACACCTGGCCCGGCCTGATCCACGGCTTCTTCGACATGGGCCCCTGGTCGGCCGCCTGTCAGACCGCGATCGACGAGACCATCGCCCGGTTCGCCACGCTACTGCGCTGACCCGGGGCCCTGGCCGGTCGCACGCGGGACCTGCCCAGCCGGAAAGGGGTAGGAAACCCCGGCGACATTCGCTACCGTCGATGCAATGACGTCGTCGGGGACGTGGGAGGAGCACGCGGCAGCCGTTGAGCGGCTGCGCGCGTCGTACGCCGCGCTGCCCGAGGATGCGCCGGTCCGGATCGCCAAGCGCACCTCGAACCTCTTCCGCCCGCGTGCCGCCACCGGCGTGCCCGGACTCGACGTGGTCGGGTTGTCGTCGGTGATCGAGGTCGACGCCGACGCCCGCACCGCCGACGTCCAGGGCATGTGCACGTACGAGGACCTCGTCGACGCGACCCTCCCGCACGGGCTGATCCCGCTCGTCGTCCCGCAACTGCGCACCATCACCCTCGGCGGCGCGGTCACCGGCCTGGGCGTCGAGGCCACCTCGTTCCGCAACGGACTGCCGCATGAGTCGGTGCTGGAGATGGACGTGTTCACCGGTGCCGGCGAGGTGGTCACCGCCCGGCCCGACAACGAGCACGCCGACCTGTTCCGCACCTTCCCCAACTCCTACGGGTCCCTCGGGTACGCCGTCCGGCTCCGGATCGCGCTCGAAGCGGTCCCGGACCGGGTCGAGCTCCGACATGTCCGCTTCGACACCTCCGCCGCGCTCACCGAGGCCGTACTCCGCATCGCCGAGGATCGGAGCTGGGACGGCGTTCGCGTGGACGGACTCGACGGAGTCGCCTTCGGCCCCCACGAGCTGTACCTGACCCTGGCCACCTGGACCGACCGCGACGGACCCACCAGCGACTACACCGGCCCACAGATCTACTACCGGTCGATCCAGACCCGTAGCACCGACCTGCTGACCATGCACGACTACCTGTGGCGCTGGGACACCGACTGGTTCTGGTGCTCGGGCGCGTTCGGGCTGCACAACCCACGGATCCGGCGGCTCTGGCCGCGTCGCTGGCGTCGTTCGGACGTCTACCACCGGCTGGTCGGGCTGGACCGCCGACTGAAGGTCATGGATCGCCTCGACGCCCGTGCGGGTCGTCAGCCCCGCGAGCACGTGATCCAGGACGTCGAGGTGCCGGCCGAGCACCTGCCCGAGTTCCTGGCCTGGTTCGACGAGCACGTCGGGATGACCCCGGTATGGCTCTGCCCGTTGCGGGTCTCGACAAGCTCGACCGGCGAGGGAGACTCGACCGGCGAGGGAGACTCGACCGGCGAGGGAGACTCGACCGCGCACCCGTGGCCGTCGTACCCGCTGCGTCCCGGCACCACCTACGTCAACGTCGGCTTCTGGGGGGTGGTCCGCGTCGATGACCCGACCGAGGCGCCGACCAACCGGGCGATCGAGGCAAAGGTGCACGAGCTCGACGGCCACAAGTCGCTCTACTCCGAGGCCTTCTACGACCGCGACACCTTCGACGGACTCTACGACGGCGCCAACCTGGCGACCGTGAAGAAGCGCTACGACCCCGACGACAGATTGACCACTCTCTACGACAAGGCGGTGAGACGACGATGACGATCCGGATCGGTGAGGCCGTCGAGGCGCTGGTGCCCGACGGGATGCCGCTGCGGTTCACGGCGTACGACGGGAGTGCGGTGGGTCCAGACGATGCCCCCGTCGCTCTGCACCTGCGCAACGAACGCGGGCTCGAGTACCTGATGACGGCCCCCGGCGACCTGGGCATGGCCCGCGCCTACGTGCGCGGCGACATGGTCGCCGAAGGGGTGCACCCGGGTGACCCGTACCTGTTGGTGGCCGCCCTGGCCGGGGTGCGGTTCCAGCTCCCCGGACCGGCCGAACTGGTGCGACTGATCCGTGGCCTGGGCCTCAACCACCTCAAGCCGCCGCCGGTCCCGCCCCAGGAGCACCTGCCGCGCTGGCGGCGGGCGATCGAAGGGCTGCGGCATTCGATGAGCCGGGACGCAGAGGTGATCAGTCACCACTACGACGTCTCCAACCGGTTCTACGAGATGGTGCTCGGCCCGTCCATGACCTACACCTGCGCCGTGTACGAGACCGAGGACGCCACCTTGGAGGAGGCTCAGGCCGCCAAGTACGACCTGATCTGCCGCAAGCTCGACCTCCAGGCAGGCCAGCGGCTGCTCGATGTCGGCTGTGGCTGGGGTGGCATGGTCCGCTTCGCCGCCCGGGAGTACGGCGTCCGGGCGCTGGGCGTCACCCTGTCCAGGCAACAGGCCGACTGGGGAAAGCAGGCCATCGACTCCGAAGGACTCGGGGACCTGGCCGAGATCCGGCACCTGGACTACCGGGACGTGATCGAGGCCGACTTCGATGCGGTCAGTTCGATCGGGCTGACCGAGCACGTCGGGGTGCGCAACTACCCGGCGTACTTCAGTCACCTGCGGGACCGGCTCAAGCCTGAGGGACGGCTGCTCAACCACTGCATCACCCGACCGCACAACCGGCCTCAGGAGACCGGCGCCTTCATCGACCGCTACGTCTTCCCGGACGGGGAACTCACCGGGTCGGGACGGATCGTGACCGCCGCCCAGGACGTCGGACTGGAGGTGCAGCACGCGGAGAACTTCCGGGTCCACTACGCCCGCACGTTGGCCGGGTGGTGTCGCAACCTGGTGGCCAACTGGGACGAATGTGTGGCGGAGGTCGGTGAGGGCACCGCGCGGGTGTGGGGTCTCTACATGGCCGGCTCCCGATTCGGGTTCGAGCGCAACGAGATCCAGCTGCACCACGTGCTGGCGACCCGGACCGACGGAACGGGGCGGAGCGGCTACCCGTTGCGGCACAGCTTCGGTGCCTGAGGCCCACCCCGGCTAGGCTCACCCGGTGAGCACCCGGGCCCAGCAGCATGTCGTCGACGTGATCGAGCGGCGACAGCTCTCGAACCACCTGGTGCGACTGGTCCTCGGCGGCCCGGGGCTGTCCACGTTCACCAGCACCGGCATCCCCGACGAGTGGGTCGGGCTGATCGTGCCGGGTCAGTTCCAGAGCCGCTACTACACCGTCACTGCGCTCGACGACGAGCACCTGGTGGTCGACGTGGTGGTGCACCAGGAAGGCCTGGTCACCAGTTGGGCGGTCGGCGACTGTGTGGGCGACCAGGTGACGATCACCGACCCGAAGGGCTCGTTCGCGATGCCCGACGACGCCGGCTGGCTGCATCTGGTCGGCGACCTGACCGCGATGCCTGCTCTGGCCCGGATCCTCACCGAGGTCGGTGACCGGGTGCCTACCCGGGTGTGGTGCGAGGTGCCCGACGACCTGACCGGCTACCTGCCCGAGGGTGCGGACGTGACCTGGTCCGCGCCCCCGGCCGACCAGGACAGCGCCTTGGCCGCCCTCGTCGAGGAGATCGACTTCCCGGCTGGCCCGGGCTACTTCTGGATGGCGGGGGAGTCGGCGCAGATGCGGGCGATCCGCAAACACCTGATGCGCGTGGTCAGGCTCGCATCGACCCAGTACGACGTGATGGGCTACTGGCGCGGCGGCGGCCAGAGACGACAGCCCCGAGCCGTGGATCCGGGTCCGATCTGGTCCGCCGGCAAGGCGGCGGGCAAGAGCGACGAGCAGATCTGGGCCGACTACGACGCAGCCCAGGAGGCAGCCGAATGACCGAACATCGCAGTGGATTCGCCAGTTTCGTCGGCCGCCCCAACGCCGGCAAGTCGACGCTGACCAACGCGTTGGTCGGCACCAAGGTGGCGATCACCAGTTCGCGGCCACAGACCACGCGGACCGTGGTCCGGGGCATCGTGCACCGCCCGGACGCCCAGCTGATCCTGGTGGACACCCCCGGTCTGCACCGGCCGCGCACCCTGCTGGGGGAGCGGCTCAACGACCTGGTCAAGAGCACCTGGGGCGAGGTCGACGTGGTCGCCGTCTGCTTCCCCTGCGACCAGAAGATCGGACCCGGGGACCGGTTCCTGGTCGCCGAACTGGCGAAGGTGCGCGGCAGCATCAAGATCGCGGTCGCCACCAAGACCGACCTGGCCAGCGGCGAGCGGATCGCCGAGCACCTGATGGACATCGCCGAGGTCGGTCGCCAGAACGGCATCGACTGGGCCGAGGTGGTGCCGGTCTCTGCGGTGGCCGACGACCAGGTGCAACTGTTGGCCGACCTGCTGGTGGCGTTGATGCCCGAGGGGCCGCCGCTGTACCCCGACGGTGAACTCACCGACTCTCCCGAGGAGGCGATCGTCGGCGAACTGATCAGGGAGGCGGCGTTGGAGGGCGTGCGTGACGAACTGCCGCACTCGATCGCGGTGGTGGTCGAGGAGATGGGGTTGCGGGAGGGGCGTCCCGAGGACAAACCGCTGCTCGACATCCATGCGTCGGTGTTCGTGGAGCGCGACTCCCAGAAGGGCATCATGATCGGTCACAAGGGCTCCCGGCTGCGCACCGTCGGCACCGCGGCCCGGACCCAGATCGAGGCGATGCTCGGCACTCCGGTCTACCTGGACCTGAGGGTCCGGGTGGCCAAGGACTGGCAGCGTGACCCTAGGCAGTTGCGCCGGCTCGGCTTCTGATCAGGGGCGGGTGCAGCGTCTGGGCCGGGCCCACCCGGAACAACTGCGCGGGTCGGCCGCCCAGGCGTGTGGTGGTCTCGCCGGTGGCGATCAGGAACCCTTCTGCGGTGGTGACCTTGCGGTGGAAGTTCCGGGGGTCCAGGGGCTGACCCCAGACGATCTCGTAGACGCGCCGTAGTTCGGCCACGGTGAACTCGGCCGGGCAGAAGGCGGCGGCCAGCGGGGAGTACTCCAGTTTGGCTCTGGCCCGTTCGACGCCGTCGGCCAGGATCTGGGCATGGTCGAAGGCGAGCTGTTCGGACGTCAGTTCGTCGACGGGGCGCCACTGCGCGTCGGCGGCGTCGGAGCCGGCGCGGGGACTGGGCAGGTCGGGTGCCAGGGCCAGGTGGGCCACCGTCACCACCCGCATCCGGGGATCTCGGCCGGGGTTCCCGTAGCTGCCGAGCTGCTCGACGTGCACCACGGCGGGGCTCAGCCCGGTCTCCTCCTCGAGCTCCCGGGCGGCGGCGTCGGCGAGTGACTCGTCGGGGTGGACGAAGCCGCCGGGCAGGGCCCATCGGCCTTCGAAGGGCGGTGCGCCGCGTCGTACGCCCAGCACGCACAGGGTGCCGTCCCGCACGGTCAGCACCACAAGGTCCACGGTGACCGCGAAGGGTGGATGGTCGGACGCGGCGTACTCCATGGCCACACCCTACTACTTATCGTCGCCTTGACGAGAGCCATTGATTCAGTTATCGTCAATCTCACGATAACTAGGAGGAGAGGGGTCCCCCGATGGCTGACATCACCCGCTATCCGTTCCGCCGCCACCTGCGCGGCAACGCCACCACCCACATCCAGGTGGTACGCCGTGGCAAGGTCGCCAAGCAGGGCGTCGGGGCGTCGTTCTGGTTCCGGCCACTGAGCACCGTGCTGACCGAGGTGCCCGTCGACGACCGGGAGTTGCCGCTCTTCTTCCACGCCTGGACGGCCGACTTCCAGGACCTGACGGTCCAGGCCACGGTGAGCTTCCGGTTCGCCGACCCGGCACTGGTCGCCCGACGGGTCGACTTCTCGATCGACCAGGTCGACGGCGTCTGGCGCAGCAACCCACTGGACCAGGTCGCCGGGCTCCTCACCGAGACCGCCCAGCAGTATGCGCTGGATCAGATCGCCGGCAGCACTCTGACCGAGGCGATGCGCGCCGGCGTCGGCCCGGTCCGGGACGCGATCGCGGCCGGTCTCGGTGCCGACGAACGACTCGAGGACACCGGGATCGCGGTGATCGGAGTCCGGGTCGTCGCCCTGCGACCAGAACCGGAGTTGGAGAAGGCGCTGCTCACCCCGACCCGCGAACAGGTCCAGATCGAGGCGGACCGGGCCATGTACGAACGCCGCGCCGTGGCCGTCGAGCGTGAGCGGGCGATCGGTGAGAACGAACTGCAGACCCAGATCGAGCTGGCCAGACGCGAGCAGCAACTGGTGGCCCAACGCGGCACCAACGCCCAGCGCGAGGCGACCGAGCGGGCCGCGGCGGACCGGATCGCCGTCGAGTCGGAGGCCGACCGGGTGCGGGCGATGGCGGACGCCCACGCCGAGGCCGAGCGGACCACCGGCCTGGCGCTGGCTGAGGCCGACGCGGCCCGGCTGGAGGCCTATCGCGATCTCCCCGAGCACGTGCTGCTCGGGCTGGCTCTGAAGGAGTTGGCCAGCCAACTGCCCCAGATCGACCACCTCGTCCTCACCCCGGACCTGTTGGCGCCGGTGCTGGCCAGAATCGGCGTCGGCCGCCCCGTCTCGGCGGGCGTCGGCCCCGCAGCCGCGGGGGAGTCGTGAGTCTCGCCCCCCGGGTCGTCGTGGTGCACCGGCGTACCGAGTTGGAGGAGTTGCTGGCTCGCCACGGGACCCTCGGCCAGGCCGCCTTCTTCCTGTCCAGCCGCGGCCGGGACCTGGCCGAGGTGCAGGCACGGCACGGAGCGACCCGGCGCGCCATCGACCGGGTCGCCGGCGCGATCCCGGTCGACTGGCGCCGGGGGGCCGTCGAACGGGCCGACCTCGACCGGTTCCTGTTCGCCCCGGGCGACATCGTGGTCGTCGTCGGACAGGACGGCCTGGTCGCCAACGTCGCCAAGTACCTCGACGGTCAGCCGACGATCGGGATCGACGTCGACCCGGGCCGGAACCCCGGGGTGCTGGTCCGCCATCGCCCGGACGCCGTCGACGACCTGCTGCGCCGCACCGACGAATGCCGCGAGCTCACCATGGTCGAGGCGACCTCGGACGACGGTCAGCGACTGGTCGCCCTCAACGAGGTGTTCGTGGGCCACCCCTCACATCAGACGGCCCGCTACCGGCTGGCCGCTCCCGCCGGCGGCGTCGAGCGCCAGGCATCGTCGGGCCTGATCGTGGCTTCGGGCACCGGCGCCACCGGCTGGTGCCGCTCCATCTGGGAGTCACGCCACAGCACCCGGCAACTACCCGGCCCGACCGAGCAGCGACTGGCCTGGTTCGTCCGGGAGGCGTGGCCGTCGCCGGCAACCGGCGTGGGTCAGGTCGAGGGCGAGCTGCTGACCGACGACGCGCTCACCGTCGAGGTCGAGTCGGACCGGCTGGTCGCCTTCGGCGACGGGATGGAGTCCGACGCGCTGTCGCTGTCGTGGGGGCAGCGGGTGCGGGTGGGGCTGGCGCCTCAACGGCTCCGACTCGTCGGGTGAGCGGTCACTGGCTGGTCTTGGCCCAGCAGACCGAACGCCGGTTGCCGACGCGCCACTGCGCCTCGTGGAACCAGGTGTAGCCGTACTCGAAGTCGAGCGGGTAGTTCATCCAGGCACCGACCGACTCGGAGCAGAAGTCCCGGGTGCGCACCTCCACCAGCGCATCGCCGGGGTACTCGTCGTCGTCGCGGCCGAGCCGGATGGTGGTGACGGCCCGCCAGTCGTGGTCGGCTGAGCAGGGCACCTTCACCGAGCCCTCCACGGTCGGCCCCACCGCGCAGGCCATCCACTCGTCCGGCGGCGGAGGCCTGAGCAGCCCCTTCGCGGTCTCCGGCAGCTCCACGAACTCCACGCTCTGGTCGCCGCCGCCGACCGCGTCGCAGCGATACCAGCGGGCCCCCGCTTCCCAGGCCTTCTCCGAGGGGCGGAACCAGGCCCAGCTCAGCATGCTGCGCATCACTGCGCTCTCGTCGGCACCCAGGAACTCCTCGAACGCCTCGCTGCACCGGCGGTAGGCGAAGTTCCCGAGCCGGCTGCTGTCATAGCTCTCCTCGACGAGGCGCTCCGGGAGCTCTCCGACGGCGTACGTCTCAGCCGTGTGCGGTTCCGCGCAGTCCACGATCCGAGTGGCGTTGCTCGGCTCGGCCACATCCTCGGGCGTGAGCATCCGGCAGGCCCCCAGCTCGGGCAGCTCCACCGAGTCCACCTGGTCGGGGTCGAGGTCCCGCTCCGTGGCGCCACCGCAGGCGGTCGTGCTGAACAGCGCCACCGCGGCCGCGACGGCAGCGGCGCGGACGGTACGGCCAACGGGTTGCACGGAGCCTCCTGCGAGAACGGTCCGGCCGATCGTACCCGCGCTCACTCACCCACCGGACGTGCCATCGACAGGTGGCCCGAAGTGGCTATGTACGCCGGGCCGTTCGGTGCCTAGCGTCAATGGGAGTGCGGTCGTGGGCTTCGGACGAGCCGCCGGATCACGGGGAAGATACGGGACCGCCCAATCGAAGAGGGTGAACCTGTCATGCGCAGAATGTGTGTGGCACTCATCGCTGCCCTGGTGGCAGTGATACTGGTCGGCACTCCGGCACACGCGGGGAACGGCCACTTCATCAAGAGCCAAACCTCGGCAAGCATGGACGCCAACGGCGTGCTGACGGTGAAGTTCAAGGAAGCCGGCCTTTCGTCCGGCAGCACGCAGGACATCACGATCGGCGCCACGATGAACGCCACCTACGCGTGCATCAACAACGGCGGCAACCAGCCGTCGGATCCCAAGAAGGAGCTGGTCACAGCCCATCCGACGGCCAGTGGAAGTTTCCCCGCCGCCAAGAACGGGCACGTCACCGGGGAGCTGAGCCTGGCGCCGGTGGCTGCGTCGGACGCCCTGTCCTGCCCGGGCGGGCAGACATCGACGCTGCTGGCGGTGAGTTGGTCGAACATCTGGGTCCGCGATGAGGACACCGGGGCCTATCTCGACATCCCCGGCACCTTCAGCGTGGACTTTGGTGCGCCCGGCAAGGGCAAGGGCAAGAAGTGAGGTACTGACCTAGATGAGGGCGACGGGCGACGCCGCGGCGCCGCCCGTCGTGGTCACTCGCTGAGCAGCGCGGCGATGGTGCCTCCCAACTCGTACGCCGCAGCCTCGGCCTCGGCGGTCACGTCACCCATCACCTCAAGCACGTCGTAGGCCTGCCGCCACCCCAACGCCCCGGTGATGGCCAGCACCGAGCGGACCGCGCCGGTGGTGTCGTACCGGCCATGCACGAGCAGGCCGAAGGGCCTCTTCGCTGTTGCACCGGCGCCTTCGCCCGACGCGCCGCCCGAGTCGTCCAGGGCGCCACCGACGCCCAGGAACGTGGAGTCGAAGAAGTGCTTCAGGGCCCCGGACATGTAGCCGAAGTTCGCCGGAGTGGCCAGCAGATAGCCGTCGGCAGCCAGCACGTCCTCGACGGTCGCCTCCAGCGCGGGACGCTCGCTGAGCTGCACCCCGGAGATCTCGTCGTCACCGGCGCCGGCGAGCAGCGCCGCCACCAGGGCACGCATCGAACGGGTCGGGGAGTGGTGCACCAGCAGCAGGCGGGACATGTCTCCACCTTAGGCGGGATGCGCTACCCTGAATCTGTCATGACGCGCGCGTTCCTGCTCCTTGGTCGCCGCAGCGAGGTCTGACTCGAGCCGGACCCCCTCGCTGCGGAGAGCGTGCTGCGCCCGGCGCCCTTGAACGAAACCCAGCCGAGGACTCTCATGACCGACCTGAGCAACACCGCCAACAATCAGACTCCGTCCGGGATGCCGGTGCGCCGGTACTCCCCGTTCGTGCCCGTCGACGTGCCGGACCGCACCTGGCCGACCAAGAAGATCGAGCGGGCGCCCCGCTGGCTCTCCACCGATCTGCGCGACGGCAACCAGGCGCTGATCGATCCGATGACGCCGGCCCGCAAGCTGAAGATGTTCGACCTGCTGGTGAAGATGGGCTACAAGGAGATCGAGGTCGGGTTCCCCAGCGCCAGTCAGACCGACTTCGACTTCGTGCGTCAGCTGATCGTCGAGGACCGGATCCCCGACGACGTACAGATCTCGGTGCTGACCCAGGCCCGCGAGGACCTGATCGAGCGGACCATCGCGTCCCTGGTCGGCGCACCGCGGGCCACTGTGCACCTCTACAACGCCACGGCGCCGCTGTTCCAGCGCGTCGTCTTCGGGGTCACCCCCGACGAGTGCCGGGGGATCGCGGTCCGCGGCACGGAGATGGTGATGAAGTACGCCGAGGAGTTGGTCGGCGACCTGGTCGGCAGCGAGCGTTTCGGCTACCAGTACTCCCCGGAGATCTTCACCCAGTCCGACACCGACTTCGCGCTGAGCGTCTGCGAGGCCGTCTCGGACGTGTGGCAGCCCGAAGCCGGCCGGGAGATCATCTTGAACCTGCCGGCCACCGTGGAGATGTCCACGCCGAACACCTACGCCGACCAGATCGAGTACTTCGGCCGCGGCCTGACCCGGCGCGAGCACTCCGCGATCAGCCTGCATCCGCACAACGACCGCGGCACCGCGGTGGCGGCCACCGAGCTCGCCCTGATGGCCGGCGCGGACCGGGTCGAGGGCTGCCTGTTCGGCCATGGGGAGCGGACCGGCAACGTCTGCCTGGTCACGCTGGGGATGAACCTGTTCAGCCAGGGCATCGACCCGCAGATCGACTTCTCCGACATCGACGAGGTGCGGCGGACCGTCGAGTACTGCACCACCCTGCCGGTGCACCCGCGTCACCCCTACGCCGGTGATCTGGTCTACACCGCCTTCTCCGGCTCCCACCAGGACGCCATCAAGAAGGGCCTGGAGGACCTGGACCGGCGAGCCGCCGAGCACGGCATCCCGGTCGGAGAGATCCCCTGGGAGGCGCCCTACCTGCCGATCGACCCCAAGGACGTCGGCCGCACCTACGAAGCGGTGATCCGGGTCAACTCCCAGTCCGGCAAGGGCGGAGTGGCCTACATCCTCAAGGCCGAGCACAAGCTGGAGTTGCCGCGTCGGGCCCAGATCGAGTTCAGTCGGGTGATCCAGGAGCACACCGACGCTGCCGGTGGTGAGGTGACGCCCGAGGAGATCTGGCGGGTCTTCTCCGCGGAGTACCTGGACCGGCAGGCGCCGCTGCAGTTGAACTCGGTGCACACCTCCTCGGCGGCCGGGGAGAAGGACCAGCTCAGCGTGCACGTCTTCGTCGACGGAGAGTCACGCACGCTCACCGGCGAGGGCAACGGGCCGATCGACGCGTTCGTGACGGCGCTGGGCGGCATCGGGTACGACGTACGAGTGCTCGACTACCACGAGCACGCGCTGTCGTCGGGCGGCGACGCCACCGCGGCGGCGTACCTCGAGTGCACGGTCGGCGACCAGGTGCTCTGGGGAGTCGGCCTGGACGCCAACATCGTCACCGCGTCCCTGAAGGCCGTCGTCTCCGCGGTCAACCGGTCCGTCTGACCGACCCTAGAGCCGGGTGAGCCAGGCGACGGCTCGGGCCGTCACCTGCTCCAGCGGCGCATCCACGTCGACCACCAGCCCGTCCTCGTCGTCCCGGAGCGATTCCAGGGTGGCGATCTGGGATTCCAGGAGGGACGTCGGCATGAAGTGCTCGCGCGACTCCATCCGGGAGGAGAGCACGTCGGGCGAGCCGACCAGGTGCACGAAGTAGGTTGGCCGGCCCGGCGTCGCCGAACGGAGAATGTCACGGTAGGGCACCCGCAGGGCTGAGCAGGTGAGCACCGTGGACACTCCCTCGGCGTCGCGGGCGGCCGTCCACTCGGCCAGCGCCCGTAACCACGGGAGCCGGTCGGAGTCGGTGAGCGGAATCCCGGCCGACATCTTCTCGATGTTCGCGTCCGGGTGGAAGTCGTCGCCTTCGGCGAGGACCAGGCCCAGGGTGGCGGCGAGGCCCTGGGCCACGGTCGACTTGCCGGTGCCCGAGACCCCCATCACCACCACGTGCAGCGGTCGTGGCTCGCTAGGCTGCGTGGCATGGTCACCTTGCACAGCGGCGTCCTCGACAGTCTCGGTCCGCGGATCGTGGACGGAGTCCTGCCGGCCGGCTCGGTGATCACGTTGGAGTGGCTGGGCCACGAGTTCGGGGTGTCCCGCACCATCGCTCGCGAGGTCGTCCAGGTGTTGGTCTCGATGGGCCTGGTCGAGAGTCGGCGCCGGACCGGGATCCGGGTCCTGCCCGAGCAGGAGTGGGACGTCTTCGATCCGGCGGTGTTGCGCTGGCGACTCGCCGGGGCCTCCCGAGCCGACCTGCTCAGGCAACTCTCCCAGTTGCGGGCCGTTGTCGAACCTTCTGCGGCCGCCCTGGCCGCCCGGCACGCCACCGAGGCGCAGCGCACGACCGTCGTCGACCTGGCCACCGCGATGGAGGACACCGGTGCCAGGGGTGACCTGGCAGCCTTTCTGGAGCACGATGTGGCCTTTCACCGGTTGCTCCTGGAGGCCTCGGGGAACGTGATGTTCGCGGGTCTGTGCGACGTGGTCGAGGAGGTTCTCCGGGGACGCACCGACCACCAGTTGATGCCTCCCGAGCCCAAGCCCGAGGCCCGCCGGTTGCACGCCATGGTGGCCGACGCGGTGGCGCAGGCGAGGCCGGACCTGGCCGAGGCAGCGATGACCGCGATCTGCACCGAGGTGCTCACCGAGATGACCTCACTGACCGGCCGAGACTGAGGACTGCAGCTCAGCGCCACAGTCACGCCAGCCCGATCAGTGCAGCCCCGCCCCAGAGCAGCGCCGCGCACCCGAAGGCGCTCAGCCCCAACGTCGTCTCCATCACCGTCCAGGTGCGCAGCGTGGTCTTCTCGTCCATCCCGAAGAACCGGCTGACCAGCCAGAACCCGGAGTCGTTCACGTGCGAGAGCACGGTGGCGCCGGCGGCGATCGCCATCACGATCAGCGCGATCCGGAAGTCGCCGAAGCCGGCCGCTGCCACCGGTGCGGCGATCAGTCCGGCGGTGGTGGTCAGCGCCACCGTGGCCGAGCCCTGCGCGACGCGCAGTGCAGTGGCGATCAGGAACGCCTGGAGCAGGAGGGGCATCCCCAGATCGGCCAAGGAGTCGGTGAGTGCCTGGCCGATCCCGCTGACGCGCAGGACGCCGCCGAACATGCCGCCGGCGGCGGTGATCAGGATGATCGAACAGATCGGTGCCAACGACTCGTCGAGGATCTTGCTGGTCTGGCTCATCGAGCCCTGCCGGCGGCCCAGCAGCGCGATGGCGGCGAGGAGGGTCGCCAGCAGCGCGATCGGAGTGTTGCCGATGAGTCGGAGGGCGTCGGTCAGCACCGACTGGCTGATCACCTCGGCCTGGATCAGAGTGGACGCTCCGGTGTTCAACGAGATCAACACCATCGGGGTCAGCAACAGGCCGAGCACCAGTGGGAACGATGGGGCGTCAGTGCGCCGCCGGGTCGCCACACCCGCACCGGAACCGGTCGAGGGGCCGTCACTGTCACGGACCGTGCCGTCGTTGTTGCGGACCTGCCCGAACAGGGCGGTGGGCACGTCGACCTGGATCCGGGCGCCGAGGAAGCCCGCCACCCGGTAGGCGCCGACGTACCAGGAGATGATCGCGACCGGGACACCGACGAGCAGGATCACGCCGATGTCGCCACCGAGGCTCACCCCAGCCGCGACCGGACCGGGATGCGGCGGGACCAAGGCGTGCATGGCGGCGAAGGCGCCGGCAGCCGGCAGTGCGTAGAGCAGCACCGATCCGCCGAAGCGGCGGGCCACGGTGAGGATGATCGGGAGGAAGACGACCAGACCGGCGTCGAAGAAGATCGGGAACCCGAAGATCAGCGCCGCCACTCCCAGGGCCATCGGAGCCCGGCGCTCACCGAACCGACCCACCAGGGTGTCGGCGAGCACCTGTGCACCGCCCGTGATCTCGAGCAGGCGGCCGAGCATCACCCCGAATCCGACCAACAGTGCCACCGCCCCCAGTGTGCTGTTGAACCCGAAGGCGAGTGCGGCCGGGATGTCGGCCACCGGGATGCCGGCGGCCAGGGCCGTGAGCACGCTGACGAGCACCAGCGACACGAACGCGTGCAGGCGCAGTTTCATGATCAGCACGAGCAGCGTGGCGACGGCGCCAGCGGCGATGAGCAGCAGCACGGCGGCGCCGTATGCGGGGGTGATTGCTTCCACGTCGGTGTCTCCTGGATCCGGGCGCCTCCGGTGTGATGGCGCTCACGTCCCACCTACTGTGACGCAAAGGTACTACTTTTGCAACCCCCTGGATCGGGGACTCTGCGGCCTCACCGGCCGACGTCGAGGAGCTCGTGCGCCAGGTCGCTGCTGGCCCGGTAGTCGACCTTGCTGACCGGGGTGCGTGGCACCAGTTCGACGAAGAGGATCTCCTTGGGGACCTTGTAGTTGGCGATCAGGGCGCGGCAGTGGTCGCGCAGGTCATCGGCGGAGACGGTGGCGCCCTCGCGGCGCTGGACCAGGGCAGTGACCTGCTGGCCCCAGCGCTCGTGGGGGGTGCCGACCACGGCGGCGTCGAAGACGTCCTCGTGGCGCAACAGCACCGACTCGACCTCCTCGGGGTGCACCTTCTCGCCGCCGGTGTTGATGCTGACCGAGCCGCGGCCCAGCACGGTCACCGAGCCGTCGTCCTCTCGGCGAGCCATGTCTCCGGGGATGGCCCAGCGGCGTCCGTCGATCTCCTTGAAGGTGGCCGCGGTCTTCTCCGGGTCCTTGTAGTAGCCCAGCGGCACCGGCCCGGAGCGCGCCAGCATCCCGGTGACGCCCGGCGGGCAGGGGCGGAACTCGGGGTCGAAGACCTCGACGTCCTCGGAGACCTGGAAGCGGGGGGCGCCGTGCGCACCCTCGGAGCCGTCATCGACCCGTGATCCGGTGGCGCCGGACTCCGAGGCGCCATAGGAGTCGAGGATGAACCGACCCGGCAACGCCTTGCGGATCTCCTCGCGGACCCCCTCCGACAGCGGCGCCGCGCCGTTGGAGACTGCCACCAGACTGCTCAGGTCCCAGCGGTCCGGCTCGGCGAGGATCGCCTCGGCCACCGGCCGGCCCATCGCGTCGCCGAGGAAGGTCAGCGAGTTCACGCCCGCCGCCTCGACGAGGTCCAGGATCTTCTCGGCCTGGAAGTGGGGCTCGGTGTAGAGCGAGACGGTATGACCGGCCACATGCCCGTTGCCCAGGATCCACTGGCTGCCGCCGTGCATCATCGGCCCGCAGGCGAGCAGCACCATCGGGTTCTCGTTCCCGGCGGCCTCGGTGGCGAGCTGTTCGACCGAGTCGATCGGCGCTCCGTAGCGGGCGGCGTTCAGAGCCGCCCGGATGATGTCGTCGTGGCGCCAGACGACGCCCTTGGGCTGGCCGGTGGTGCCGCCGGTGTAGAGCACGTAGTGGTCGTCGCTGCTGCGCCCGTTGCTCGGGCGGTCGGGGGAGGCTGCGGCGAGGAGGGCGTCGTACTCCTCGCCCATCACGATCGTGTGCTTGAGCGTGGGCAGGTCGAGGCCGGCGACCATCTCCGCGAACTCGGGGGCCACGATCGCGGCCACGCAGTCGGCGTTGTCGTAGAGGTAGGCCAACTCCTCGTGCAGGTACTTGTAGTTGACGTTGATCGGCACCGCACGGGCCTTGAAGCAGCCGTAGAGGGCGTCGACCCACTCGATCCGGTTGGGAGCGTGTACGGCGACGTGATCGCCGGGCTGGATGCCCAGCCCGGTCAGATGGTTGGCCAGCCTGGTGGCACGCTCGTCGATCTCGGCGTAGGTGTAGGTGCGGCCCATGGTGAAGACGGCGATGCGGTCGGGCACCGCGTCGGCCATGGCCTCGAGGACGTCGGCAAGGTTCAGGGGAGTGTTCTGGCTCACACCCCTACTCTGCCCGGTAGAACGTGTTCTCGTCTAGTGGTTGGCTCAAACAACTGTTCTTGCGGTAGACACACCGCCACCCGCCCCGCAATACCCTTGAGTGCGCTGCGTTCGGACGTTTTACGGCTAGGATTGCTGCCAATAGGCGGAAATTTCTGGCGTAATCGCTGCATTCGGGCCACGTGGGAGCACTATTCTGACCATGAACGCTGCGTCACATGAACGACACCCTGCTGGCGTGCTGGAGATCGCGCGAACCAGCACCGACCGCGCTCGTCTGTCTCGCCAGCGTAGAGCAGGTCGGGCGTTGCAACTCGCGCCGGGGATCTATGCGGTCGGGGCGACGCTTCCGCCCGCGGCGGTTGCGCGTCATCATCTGCTCGCCGTCGTCGCGCACGTCTGGCCTTCCGCGGTCATCTGCGACCGGTCCGCCCTCGCGGGAGGCCAACCCGTCGACGACTACCTGTTCATCTGCCACCCGCAGCCGCCGCGCGCCACTGCGCTGCGATTGCCGGGAGTGACGGTGGCACCGCGCATCGGACCCGGCCCGCTGCCCGGGGACATGCCGATGCCGGAGGGATTGGTCGTCTCCGGTCCAGTCCGGCAGCTCTTGGAGAACATCCCAGCTCGCGGTCGCCCCGGGAACCCGCCCCGGCTGGCCGGCGTGGAAGCGATCGAAGACAGGATCGAGGAGGAAGCACGTCGTGGCGGGCCCGGGAAGATCGCCCGGATGCTGGAGAGCCTGGAGGTGATTCGGGGGTCCTTCCCCGAGAGATCGGCCGAGAAGGTGCGGCAACGGCTCGCCGCGCTCGTTGGGACCGCGCTCAGCGACACGCCCGTTTCCGCGCAGTACGCCGCACGCTTGGGCGGCCAGCCCTACGACCAAGGCCGGCTGGACCTCATCGCGGGCATGATCGAGACGCTTCAACACACACCGCCATCACCACGGCCAACCCTCGGCGACCCGAGGCGCTGGGAGTGGGAACCGTTCTTCGAGTCCTACTTCTCCAACTTCATCGAGGGCACTGAGTTCGGCGTCGAGGAGGCCCGGCAGATCGCAGTCGAAGGCCTGCAGTTCCATGACCGTCCCCAAGACGCGCACGACATCGCCGCGACCTACCGGCTCGTTTCCGACCACCAGTTGGCCACCCGGGTGCCGCGCACTGGCGACGAACTCGTGGCACTACTGCGCAGCCACCACGCCACGCTGATGGCGGCCCGCCCGGACAAGAACCCCGGCGAGTTCAAGGCCAGGCCGAACTTCGCCGGAGGCTACGAGTTCGTCTCTCCCGATCTCGTCGAGGGCACCCTCCGTCGCGGGTTCGAGCTCCTCGACGGACTCACCGACCCGTTCCAGCGTGCGCTCGCGATGATGCTGTTGCTCACCGAGGCGCATCCCTTCGACGACGGCAACGGCCGAATCGCTCGCATCCTCGCCAACGCGGAGCTCTCACACGCTGGTCAGGTCCGCATCATCGTCCCCACCAGCTACCGCAACGACTACATCGCCGGCCTCAACGGGGTGAGCAACCGTGCCGGACAAGGCCAGACCCTGATCTCCATCCTTGACTTCGCCCAGCGATGGACAGCGGCCGTGGACTGGTCGACATACGAACTGGCACATCAGCAACTGACCTACGCCAACGCCTATGTCGACCCCGGCATCGCAGAACGAAGCGGACAGCGTCTGCGCATGCCGGCTCGCTGAGGCGGCCGGACGTGAGCGGCGTGATTGGTCGATGCAATGTGAGTTCGGTGGGTGAGTCGCTCAGTTGGAGATGGACTCGACGGTCGTCTTGTTCTGACCGCACTCGGTGTGGTGCGCGTACTTCGGCATCCGGCACGCACCGTCAGTCAGCTGCCTGTCTCTCAGCGGCGCGCCCAGTCGTACCTCGATCACGGAGGCAGCGGCAAGGATGGGCCAGTTAGACCCAGAAGTGCCAGATCGCGGTGCTCGTCACCACCATCAGGATCAGGTTCAGCGGCCCCCCGACCTTGGCGAAGTCGGTGAACTTGTAGAGCCCGGTGCCGAAGACCATCGCGTTGGTCTGGTACCCCACAGGCGAGAGGAAGCTGGTGGAGGCGGCGAACATCACCACCAGGACCATCGCGATCGGGGCGATCTCCAGGCCGGCCGCCAGCGTCACCGCCACGGGGATCAGGATCGCCACCGACGCGTTGTTGCTGACCACCTCGGTGAGCAGTGTGGTCAGCGCGTAGAGCGCCATCATCACCAGCAGCGGATGCCAGCCCGCCGCCGGACCGGCGATCAGGCTCCCCAGCCATTCGGCGCCGCCCGACTTGGTCATCGCGATGCCGAGGGGGATCACCCCGGCCAGCAGGAAGATGACGTCCCAGGCCACGCCCGAGTACAGGTCCTCCTTGATGATGCAGCCGGTGGTCACCATCGCCACCACACCCAGGATCGCGGTCACCACGATCGGCAGCGGGGTCAGCGCCGCGCCGGCCACCACGGCCAGCACGATCCCGCCGGTCAGCCACATCCGGCGGCGGTCGAACTCGTCCTCGAACTGGCTCAGCAGCACCAGATCCGGATGCCGACGCAGTCGGGAGAGACCGTCCTTGGCCACCTCCAGGAGCAGGATCTCCCCGACCCGGAGCCGTTCGTCGCCGAGGCGGGCCGCGGTCAGGCTCGGCGTCTCGATGCCGACTAGCCTGGCCCGGTAGCGCGTCCAGAAACCGATCGCGCGGGAGCGCTGGCCCGTGTAGAGCAGACGGTTCCGCACCAGCGCCCGGACCAGGTAGCCCTCCCCATGGGCGACGATCTGGCCGTCCGGATCGGCAAGCACATCGACGGCCTCGTCAGCGATCAGGTCCGCGATCTGCCTGATGGTGCCGCGGACCTGGACGATGTCCCCGGCCGCCAACTCGACCTGCTCCGGGGCATCCCGGAACGACTTGCCGTCCCTGACCACCTTGAGCAACTGCACCGAGGAGGCCTTGCGAGAGTCGCCGAGCGACCTGCCCAGCCACGAACTCTCCGGGCGGGCACGCAGTTCGACGACGAACTCCTCCTCGGCGTCCAGGTCGCCACCGAGGTCCTCCTCGGGCAGCAGGAACCGGCCCACCACCAGGAAGTAGACGAGACCGGTGGCCAGCACGATGAGTCCCACATGGGTGAACTCGAACATCCCGATCTCGCGTTCGAAGCCGGGGGTGTCGGCCAGGATCGAGGAGGCCAGGATGTTCGTCGAGGTGCCGATCAGGGTCAGCATCCCGCCCAGCATCCCGAAGAAGCTCAGCGGCATCAGCACCTTGGCGGCGCGCATGCCGAGGGTGCGACACATCTCCAGCGCGAACGGGATCGCCACAGCTACCGCGGCGGTGTTGTTGACGACGCCGGACATCAGCCCGACCATCGCGGCGGTGACCAGGAACAGGCGGAACTCGGACTGCCCGACGAACGGCAGCAGTCGTCGACCCAGGGCGTGCATCAGCCCCGAACGTTGGATCCCGGCCGACAGGATGAACATCGCCAGCACCGTGACGGTGGCCGGGCTGGAGAGACCGGAGAGCCCTTCGTTCACGTTCGGGAAGGCGCCGGGCAGGTCGATGCCCCGCTCCCGCAGCCACGGCACCCGCTGGACGAGGGGGTCGCCGAGCAGCGGGATCACCATCAACGTCACCAGGATCGCCAGCGCGGTCACGTCCAGGGGGAGCTTCTGGCTGGCGAAGAGGTAGAGCGCGCCCGCCACCACGGCGAACACGATCGCGATCTCGATCGTCATGTGCCGAAACCCTACGGCTCGCACGGCAGAATGGGCGGGTGCCCCTCTATCGCGACGAGGCGATCGTGCTGCGCACCCACAAGTTGGGTGAGGCCGATCGCATCATCACCATGCTGACCCGCCACCGCGGTCAGGTGCGTGCCGTGGCGCGTGGGGTACGACGTACCAGCTCACGGTGGGGGTCGCGGCTGGAGCCGTTCACCCACGTCGACCTGCAACTGGCCGAGGGTCGCTCCCTGGACACGATCACCCAGGCCGAGACCCTGTCCCCCTTCTCGGGGCAGTTGGGTGGCGACTACGAGCGTTACACCTCCGCCTCGGTGATGGCCGAGACCGCTCAGCGCCTGGTCCCGGAGCCGGGGGAGCCGGCGCTGCAACAGTTCCTGCTGCTCGTCGGCGGCCTGCGGGCGCTGGCGTCGGGGGAGCGGGCCCCCGGTGACGTGCTGGACTCCTACCTGCTCCGTTCACTGGCGGTGGCCGGTTATGCCCCCACCTTCGAGACCTGTGCCGGGTGCAGTGCGCCGGGCCCGCACCGGTGGTTCCACGTCAGCGCCGGCGGCGTGCTCTGCGGCAGTTGCCGACTGCCGGGATCGGCGAGCCCCACCCCCGAATCGGTGTTGCTGATGGGTGCCCTGCTGACCGGCGAGTGGGCGACCGTGGAGAGCGGGGACGTACGCCACCGCCGGGAGGCCAGCGGCATGGTCACCGCCTACCTCCAGTGGCACCTGGAGCGAGGTCTGCGGTCGCTGCCGCTGGTCGATCGGGGTCGCTGAGCCTGCGCCCGCGTCGACGTCCCTAGTCGGGGTCGGGGATCTCGTCGTGCTCGATCCACCCGGTCACCGTGTCGTTGAAGCGGGTCAGCGCGCGGGCGAACTCGTCGCGCTCCTGGGCAGACCAGTCGGCAAGGATCAGGTCGAGCATCTTGCGACGATAGTTCTGCGCCTGGACGACGGCCTCCTCGCCCTCGGGCGTGAGCGCCAGCAGCGAGGCGCGACGATCCATCGGGTCGGCCTGCTTGGTGGCCAGACCGAGCTTCTCCACCGCTTGCACCTGTCGGGTGATGGTGGACGGGTCCAGGTTGAACGCGGTGGCGATCGCCCCGAGTCGTTGCGGCCCCTGGGAGTGGATCAGGCGCAGGATCCCGTACGCCGATCGCTCCAGAGCGATGTCCCCCGACGACGTTCGCACGTGAATGGCCACGGTGCGCCTCAGCAGTGTGAACAGCTGCTGCTCGATCACGTTGTTCGGGTTGGTCATGGCGGAACTATAGGCACCGCCTACGCTTCGATGCTGTGAGCCATGCCGTGCGACCACCGACTCCGCATCCCTCGGGCGCCCGACCGCCGCAGATCCCGGCGCAGTTCCTGCCCGAGCACGTGGCGGTGATCATGGACGGCAACGGTCGCTGGGCCAAGGAGCGGGGGCTCCCGCGGACCGCGGGGCATGCCCAGGGCGAGCACGCGCTCTTCGAGGTCGTCTCCGGGGCCATCGAGCTGGGCGTCAAGGCGGTGTCGGCGTACGCGTTCTCCACCGAGAACTGGTCCCGGTCACCCGACGAGGTTCGGTGGCTGATGGGCTTCAACCGAGACGTGGTGCGTCGCCGACGCGAGGAGATGCACGAGATGGGCATCCGGGTCCGCTGGGCCGGCCGCGCACCCCGACTGTGGAAGTCCGTCATCAAGGAGCTCCGGACCGCCGAGGAACTGACCCGGCACAACACCGTGTGCACGTTGACGATGTGCGTCAACTACGGCGGTCGGGCCGAGTTGACCGACGCGGTACGCCGCATCGGTGCTGAGGTGGCTGCCGGTCGCCTGGATCCGGCCCGGATCACGGAGGCGACGATCGCCAGGAACCTCTACGTGCCCGAGTTGTCCGAGGCGGACATGGTCTGGCGAACGTCAGGGGAGCAGCGGCTCTCCAACTTCTTGACCTGGCAGGCGGCGTACGCCGAGTTCGTCTTCAGCGATGTGCTGTGGCCGGACGTGGATCGACGACACCTCTG
The DNA here is from genome assembly GCF_016827675.1 of Nocardioides limicola. Taxonomy (GTDB): domain Bacteria; phylum Actinomycetota; class Actinomycetes; order Propionibacteriales; family Nocardioidaceae; genus Nocardioides; species Nocardioides limicola. The sequence goes on from NZ_JAERJA010000009.1 coordinate 125,615, forward strand.
GGCGGCCTGCGAGGAGTATGCGGCCCGGGATCGCCGCTACGGCGGCGCGCAACCCAACGACGTCTAGGCCGCCGAGCAGTTCGGGCAGGTCCCGAAGATCTCCAGGGTGTGCGAGATGTCGGTGAACCCGTGCTCGTTCGCGATCGCGCTCGTCCATCGCTCCACGGCCGGTCCCTCCACCTCCACGGTGGCGCCGCAGGTGCGGCACACGAGGTGATGGTGGTGGGTGGTGGAGCAGCGCCGATAGATCGCTTCACCGTCCTCGGTGCGCAACACGTCCAGCTCGCCGGAATCAGCGAAGGACTGCAGCGTCCGATAGACGGTGGCCAGGCCGACGTTCTCGCCCCGCCGGCCCAGCAGTTCGTGGATCTCCTGGGCTGAGCGGAAGTCATCGAAACTCGCCAGAGCCTCGGCGACGGCCAGCCGCTGCCGGGTCGGCCGGACGTTGCCCAAGGAGGGTGGGGTCCGTTCAGTGCTCGTCATAGTGGCTCCCGTGCGGTGCGTGCCGATGGCCGTCATGAACATAGTCGACATGGTCGCCGTGTGGGATGGCGGGATGCCCGCAGTCGTCGCTGTGCGTGTGCGGGTGGCCATCTGCCACCTCGTGGGTAGCGGGTTCGGAGTCGGGGAACGGGGTGAGCAGTCGTCGACGGCGCCGCAGCCAGGCCCCCAGCGGCCAGGTGAGCACGAAGCAGGCCAACGCCAGCAGCACGATGGTCGGGCCTGGCGAGATGCGGGCGTGGTAGGAGGCCCACGCCGACAGCAGCAGTCCGCCCACGGACGCCCCGGTGCCCAGGGCCATCGCCGCTATCAGGGTGGTCCGGAACGAGTTGGTGAGTTGCTGCGCGGTGGCGACCGGCACCACCATCAACGCCGACACGAGCAGCAGTCCCACCGTCCGCATGGCCACGGTCACCGTGATCGCGGCGATCACGGCCACCACGATGTTGTACAGCCGCACGTTGAGACCGGCCACCTGGGCGAACTCGCCGTCGTGGGCCACGGCGAAGAGTTGGGGGAGCAGGCCGAGCCCGACGAGGAGCACCACGGCGGCGAGCCCCAGAGTGACCGCGACGTCGTGGGTGGACAGCGTCGAGATGGAGCCGAACAGGTACTCGTGCAGCACCTGGGGGGACTGGCCGGCGATCCCGGTGATCAGCACGCCCCCGGCGATACCGCCGTAGAAGAGCAGGGCCAACGCGAGGTCGCCGCCGGTGCGCCCCTGAGCCCGGATGAGTTCGATGGTGATGGCGCCCAGACCGGCCACGATCACCGCGGCCCAGATCGGCGAGGTGCCGGTGAGCAGGCCGAGGGCGACGCCGGTGACCGCGACATGTCCGATGCCGTCACCCATCAGCGCCAGGCGTCGCTGCACGAGGTAGGCGCCGACGACCGGAGCCGCGACGCCGGTGAACACCGCCGCCAGCAGCGCTCGCTGCATGAACGGGAGCCCGAGCAGGTCGATGAGCAGCGCGTCGACGAGTGGCATCAGCGGGCTCCGGGGGAGTCGAGGGGGCCGCTGACCTGCGGCAGGTGGTCAGGGCGCGGGGCGTCGTGGTGGTGGCCGTGGTCGGGGTGGGCGTGGTCGCGGCCGGCGGGCGGGCCGTCGTAGACGATCCGGCCGTCGCGCATCATCACCACTCGGTCCACGAGCGGCTCCAGCGGCCCGAGTTCGTGGGCGACCAGGATGATCGTGGCTCCCCGGCGCGACAGCAGGCCGAGCGCGTCAGCGAGCGCCTCCTGGTTGGCTCGGTCCACTCCGGCGGTCGGCTCGTCCAGGAACAGCAACTCCGGCTCCCCGGCCAGGGCCCGCGCGATCAGCACCCGCTGCTGCTGCCCGCCGGAGAGCGTGGAGACCCCGTCCCGAGCGCGGTCGGCGAGGCCGACCACGTCCAGGGCGTCCCGGATCGCGGCCCGGTCGTGGCGCAGCAGTGGCCGGAACAGGCGGCGACGGGTCAGTCGTCCCGAGGCGACCACCTCCCACACCGAGGTCGGCACCCCGGACGCGGCACTGGGGCGCTGCGGCACGAAGCCGACGCGCGGCCAGTCGTGGAACTTCGCCAACGGGGTGCCGAACAGGCTCACCGAGCCCCCGGCGGTCGGCCGCAGCCCGGTCAGCGCGCGGATCAGGGTGGACTTGCCTGAGCCGTTGGGGCCGAGCAGAGCGACGAACTCGCCCCGGCGTACGTCCAGGTCGATGCCGCGCAGGATGGGCCGTCCAGCAATGGCGACGGCGCCGTCGCGGACCGCGACGACGCCATCACCTTGAGTGTGGCGGTGGGTCAACACCCTCCTGCCTCGGTGAGGGCCGCAAGGTTGGTGCGCATGAGAGAAAGGTAGTCCTCTTCGCTGCTTTCGTCAGTCAGGCCCTCGATCGGGTCAAGAACTCCCGTCTCGATCCCCATGTCGTTGGCCAGGCTCTCGGCGATCCTCGGGTTGATCAGCGTCTCGGCGAAGACCGTGGTGACGCCTTCGTCCCGGATCACTTGCTGGAGCCGCTGCAGGTCGGCCGGGGTCGGCTCGGCACCCGGCGACAGGCCGGCGATCGGCTCGAAGTGCAGGCCGTACTTGGTCAGGTAGCCGAAGGCGTTGTGGCTCACCACGACGGTGTCGATCGCGCAGTTGGCGAGGCCCGTGGTGTAGGCGGCGTCGATCTCCTCGAGGTCGGAGCGCAGCTCCGCGGCCCGGGTGGCGAAGTCGTCCGCGTGCTCGGGGGAGGCCTCGGCGAACGCGCCGGCGACCGCGTCACCGAGGTCGGCCAACCGGAGCGGGTCCAGCCAGAAGTGCGGGTCCTCGTCGCCGTGGTCGTGACCGTGGTCGTCGTCCTCGTCGTGGCCGTGCTCGTCCTCGTCGTGGCCGTCTTCGTCCTCGTCGTGCCCGTGCTCGTCTTCGTCGTGGCCGTCTTCGTCCTCGTCGTGCCCGTGCTCGTCTTCGTCGTGGCCGTCTTCGTCCTCGTGCCCGTGTTCGTCTTCGTCGTGGCCGTGCTCGTCTTCGTCCTCGTGGCCGTGGTCGTCGTCCTCGTCGACCTCGCGCAGGTCGACCACGTCGGCAGCATCGATGACGACAGCACCGTCGACGACGTTGGCGATCCCGGTGTCAACGGCGGGCTGGAAGCCTGAGAGGTGCACCACCACTGCGGCGTCGGCCAAGGTCGCCGTGTCCCGGATGCTCAGCTCCAGGTCGTGCGCCTCGTAGCCCGGGGCGGTCAGGTTGACGACGTCGAACTCGGGGCCGGCGATCCGGTCGGTGACGTAGTAGAGCGGGTAGAAGGCAGCCACCGCCACGGGGGTCTCGTCGTCGACCAGGGCGTCGCTGCCCGGAGAGCCGTCGACGGTGGCGCACGAGGCGGCGATCAACGGCAGGGCGGCCAGGGCGGAAAGTCGGAACGGCAGTCGCTTCATGAGAACCATTCCAGACGATGGTGAGAATCAAAGTCAAATCAGCGGACGTCGCCACTGCCTTCCACGCAGCGCCGGACGACGTCTCAACTAGGGTCGGGTCCGTGCTGGTCGTCAACCGATTCCGGGTGCCCGGGGATGAAGCGGCAGGTTTCCGAACCGCTGCCGAGGAGTTCCGTGCGCTGATGTTGGGCTGTCCCGGCTCACTGGACGCGACACTGGGTCGCAACGTCGACGACCCGGAGTTGTGGGTCCTGGCGACCAGTTGGGAGAACGTCGGCTCCTACCGGCGCGCGCTCTCGGCGCATCGCGGCGCCGCGATGGCGTTGATGAGGTGGGCCATCGACGAGCCCGGCGGGTTCGAGCGGGTCGAGCCCGGCGCAGTGCTCAACGATCCCTCGGCCCGAGGCGAGTGTGCGGAGCCGCCGACAACTGGTCACTGAGTCACCGATTCAGCCCCGAAATCTGAGGCTGAGTGACCACTTCCGGGTTCGATACGAAGACGCCTGCTCAGCCGCACCCGCCCTGGTGGGGTGAAACAGGATTCCCTCAGCAGGGCATGCCAGCGCCGGATCCTCGATGGATCGTGCTCTCGTCCGACCGACAGGTCGGCATCCCGCAGGATTGCCACGCCCTGGTGGAGGACATCGTCGGCGGTGTATCCGCGACGCAGCCAGTCCGCATGTCCGATCCGACGGTCTCGCTTGAGGTCCTTGCGTTGTTGGGCCTGCCGCCGGTGCTCGCCTCCGTCGTACTCGTGGAAGACCCGAGTCCCTGGCAGCCACAGATCACCACGGGCAACGAAGGCGCCACGCTCATCGAACAGTTCGTGCTGCGGCTCGACTTCGACGCCGCTGCAGACGTGCAGGATCCGCAACAGCGACTCCCAAGGAGACTCGGCGCGGCCATCGGCCAGCGCAAGGGCAGCGCGCATCCTCGGCGCGCCACGCCGACGTCGCTGAGCGATCGCGTCCAGTTCGTCGCGGGTGGCATGGCCTAGGTGTAGAGCGGAGTCCATCAACACCACTACGTCGAGAAGGCCCAGGTCCCGGGCACAGGCCATCACGGTCTCCCCGGCGGTGGCGCATCGAACGCCCTGGATGTGCTCCCAGGCGATCGACGCCGGATGTCGTGTCACGGACAACCCCTGGCGCCTGATTCGAGCATCCTCCACGCCGATTGCTACGAACTCGGGGAGACGGCTCGGGAGCGGCGGTAGCCACCAGCCACGCATCCGGGCGCTTGACAGGTGGGTGACGCAGGCCGCTTCGGGGAGTACGTCTTGCCACGCCAGCAATCGCTGGCCAACCGAGTGATGGGACATGCGTTCACCCTGTCCCGTCGGGGCGACCGACACGGCGGCGGTTGTGGACAAGGCAGGCGAGCGGGATGGTGTGCGTGACAAGTGGTCACTGAGTCACGGAACCGGTCCCGGAATCTGGGGTTGGGTGACCAGTTGCCTCCCGGCCCGGCGATCCAGGGGTGGCGGTCGATAGGCTGAGCCCTTGCACATCACCGGCAGCCAGCCGGTGGGGAGATCAAGGAGTTCGCACCGTGGCCAAGGCGCCCGCCAGCACCGTCGACAACGTCGTCTCCCTCGCCAAGCGGCGAGGCTTCGTCTACCCGTGTGGGGAGATCTACGGCGGCACACGCTCGGCCTGGGACTACGGCCCGCTCGGAGTGGAGTTGAAGGAGAACATCAAGCGCCAGTGGTGGAAGGCGATGGTGCAGACCCGCGAGGACGTGGTGGGCCTCGACTCCTCGGTGATCCTGCCCCGTCAGACCTGGGAGGCGTCCGGTCACGTCGCCACCTTCACCGACCCGCTCACCGAGTGCCAGTCCTGCCACAAGCGGTACCGCGCCGACCATCTGCAGGAGGCGTACGCCGAGAAGAAGGGCATCGACAACCCTGACGACGTGTCGCTGGCCGACGTCGCCTGCAGCAACTGCGGCACCCGCGGCGCGTGGACCGAGCCTCGCCAGTTCTCCGGCCTGCTGAAGACCTACCTCGGTGTCATCGAGGACGAGTCCGGACTGCACTACCTGCGCCCGGAGACCGCCCAGGGCATCTTCCTCAACTTCGCCAACGTGGTCACCTCCAGCCGCAAGAAGCCGCCGTTCGGCATCGCCCAGATCGGCAAGAGCTTCCGCAACGAGATCACCCCCGGCAACTTCATCTTCCGCACCCGCGAGTTCGAGCAGATGGAGATGGAGTTCTTCGTCAAGCCGGGCGAGGACGAGGAGTGGCACCAGTACTGGATCGACGAGCGCACCCGCTGGTACACCGGCCTGGGTATCAACCCCGACAACCTGCGCCACTACGAGCACGCCAAGGAGAAGCTGTCCCACTACTCCAAGCGGACCGTGGACATCGAGTACCGGTTCAACTTCGCCGGCTCCGAATGGGGTGAGCTCGAGGGGATCGCCAACCGGACCGACTTCGACCTCACCACCCACGCCGAGCACTCCGGCACGGACCTGTCCTACTTCGACCAGGCCAACAACGAGCGCTACACGCCGTACGTGATCGAGCCCGCGGCCGGCCTCTCCCGCAGTCTGATGACCTTCCTGGTCGACGCCTATACCGAGGACGAGGCCCCCAACACCAAGGGGGGCGTGGACAAGCGCACCGTGCTCCGCCTCGACCCGCGACTGGCGCCGGTCAAGGTCGCGGTGCTGCCGCTGAGCCGCAACGCCGACCTCTCACCGAAGGCCAAGGCACTGGCCGCCGAGCTGCGCGGCCTGTGGAACGTCGACTTCGATGACTCCGGAGCCATCGGCCGCCGCTACCGCCGCCAGGACGAGATCGGTACGCCGTACTGCGTCACCGTCGACTTCGACACCCTCGAGGACAACGCGGTCACCGTCCGCGAGCGGGACTCGATGAGCCAGGAGCGGATCGGGCTGGACCAGGTGGTCAACTGGTTCGCCACGCGGCTTGTCGGGTGCTGAGGTTGGGTGCCATGTATCACAATGGCCGCGTGAGCACCTCCGTGAAGCGCCCCGCCCCGTTCGCCGCCGCTGCCGTGGCCTTGGCTCTGTTGCTGACCGGTTGCGCCGGCGGGGCGACCGATGAGCCGAGTGACCCCGAGACCACCGAGGTCAACGAGCCGGAGGAGGCCGGTGACGACACCGTCAACGGCCACACGCTGACCGCGCCGGGCACGGCCCTGGAGGTGGGCGAGTCGGCGTACGTCGCGTGGGAGCCGCAGGCCGGCGCCCGAGGCGCGCTGCAGATCACCGTCGACGTGATCGCCCAGGCGCGCACCCGCGACTTCGCCGGGTGGCAGCTCGACGAGGCGACCCAGCGGGCCACCCCGTACTTCGTCATCTCGACCGTCACCAACATCGGCGACCTGGACCTGGGCGGCATCTCGGTGCCGCTCTACCTGGAGAACACCGACGGCATCCTGATCCAGCAGTCGGAGTTCCGCGAGCAGCGCTTCGAGGCCTGCCCGAGCGAGACGCTGCCCGAGGAGTTCCTCACCGGTGCCGAGCTCACCGTCTGCCAGGTGTACCTGGTCCCCGACGGCGGGGAGGCTGCGACGATGACCTTCCGACCCACCCAGGACTTCGAGGCGATCACGTGGGCCGGCCAGATCCGGCCCTGGGACAAGGTCGGCAAGAAGGCCCGCAACCGGATCCTGGCCCAGCTCACCGCGGACGAGGAGTCCGAGGGCGACGCCGACGACACTGAGAGCGACAGCGACACCGGGGCGGATGACGACGAGGAGTGAGGCGCTGCCCGGTCCGTTGCGACTGGGCTCGCTCGAGGTGCCCGTGCCGGTGGTGCTGGCGCCGATGGCCGGGGTCACCAATGCGGCCTTCCGACGTCTGTGCGCCGAGCAGGGTGCGGGGCTCTACGTCTGCGAGATGATCACCTCACGCGGGCTGGTCGAGCGGGACCCGATGACCCGGTCGATGCTGGTCTTCGACGAGCTCGAGACCATCCGGTCCGTCCAGCTCTACGGCACCGACCCCACCCATGTCGGTGAAGCGGTCGAGATCCTGTGTGCCGAGTACGGCGTGGCCCACGTCGACCTGAACTTCGGCTGCCCGGTGCCCAAGGTGACCCGCAAGGGCGGCGGAGGGGCGCTCCCGTGGAAGCGGAACCTGCTCGCCGACATCCTCGATCACGCGGTCCGCGCCGCGACTCCGTACGGCGTGCCGGTCACCGCGAAGACCCGGATGGGCATCGACGCGGACCATCTCACCTACCTCGACGCCGGCCGGATCGCCGAGGAGGCCGGGTGCGCTGCGATCGCGTTGCACGGCCGCACGGTCGCACAGGCCTACTCGGGCGCCGCGGACTGGGAGGTGATCGGTGAACTGGTGCGGCACGTGAGCATCCCGGTGCTCGGCAACGGCGACATCTGGGAGGCCGACGATGCACTGCGGATGGTCGCTGAGACGGGTGCTGCCGGGGTGGTGGTCGGGCGCGGCTGCCTGGGACGGCCATGGCTGTTCCGGGATCTCGCTGCGGCGTTCACTGCCGGCTCCGGTGCGCCCCCGGCGTTGCCGAACCTCGGCGAGGTGGCCCGGATCATGCGGCGTCACGGCGAACTGCTCTGCCAGCACATGGGCGAGGAGCGGGGCTGCAAGGAGTTCCGCAAGCACGTCTCGTGGTACCTCAAGGGCTTCCGGGCCGGCGGCGAACTGCGGCGATCGCTCGCGTTGGTGGAGACGCTGGCACAACTCGACACCCTGCTCGCCGAGCTCGATCCCACCGAGGTGTTCCCCACCTCCGAACTGGGCCGTCCACGCGGTCGGCAGGGCTCCCCACGGAGTCGGGTGGTGCTCCCTGAGGGGTGGCTCGACGACACCGACGGGCGGGGCTGCGAGATCGATGAGGAGACCCTCGCGACCTCCGGTGGCTGACCCCGAAGGGTCGGCAGAAGCCCGCCTGGCGCACGCTGAAGGTGAGTCAGGTCACGTGTGACGGGCGTCGCCCATTTGTCACATTCGTGGGTTCGTGTGCTCTACTCGGTGACTGTGCCTGGCTGCCACGAGTACGCCGGCACCACAGTCAGCACCCGAGACAGCATCCGCGACAGCAAAGGAATCAGCGCAGTGGCAAACCTGAGCCACAAGCGGGACAACCGAGTCCGCCGCACCATTTCACCCAGAACGATCACCGCGTCCGCAGCGACCCTGGTGACCGTGACCGCCATCGCCTTCGGCACCCTCTCCACCGATGTGAGCACAGCCGACGTCGAGGCCACCGCCGACTTCACCCCCATGTCGTTGGGGGACATCACCCAGGAACGGCTCGAGGTCGTCTCCCGGTCCGCGGGCCGAGCCGTGGAAGAGGCCCAGCCGGGGATCCGCGAGGCGCGCCGCGAAGCCCGCGACGCCGCGACCCGACGGGCGATCCGCAACGCCGAGGTCCAGCAGTGGACCACCGCCGCACTCAACCTGTGGACCGGACGCGGCGACAGCGCCGCCCAGGATGGCACCCTGGAGGCCGGCAAGAAGGTCCTGCTCACCGGACGCACCGGCAACGGGCGCGTCGAGATCGTCGTCAAGCAGACGGCGTACTGGGTGACCGAGGGTTACCTGTCCGATGACAAGCCGGTCGTCACCTCCGGTGCCGCAAGTGCGGCGCCCTGTGCGAACGGTGCCAGCGCCAGCGGTGGCGCCAACGTGCAGAAGGTGCTGCGTGCCACCTGTGCCTTCGCCCCCGAGATCCGCAGCTATGGCGGGATCCGTGGCGGCGGTGGGGACCACGGTCGCGGCAAGGCGCTCGACATCATGGTGTCGGGTGAGCGTGGCTGGCAGATCGCCAACCACCTGCGCGCCAACTACCGCCAGCTGGGCATCACCTACATCATCTACGCCCAGCGGATCTGGTCGCTGGACCGCAGCGGCGAGGGCTGGCGCCCGATGTCGAACCGTGGCTCGGCGACCGCCAACCACTACGACCACGTGCACGTGTCGGTCTTCTAGAAACAGTCTATATTACATTAGATGTAAGGATTCGGCGCGTGGCCTGAGCGTGCTTGCGTGACCTCATGCGGCACGCGATGATCCGGCTGGCACCGTGTTGACCTGCGGAAACGCGCCGAAGGTTACTTCTGATGTACGGATCTTACATTTGATGTAAGACTGTCGTGTGTGGACGAACGTGATGGTGAGGTGCCCGGCGCGCGTACGACGGCGCGCCCTGGCAACGTCGCGTTGCTCCGCCCGGCAGAGCAGGTCTTCGAGGACATGCTGGCGGGTTGGGCCGGGCAGCAGTCGTCCCGATTGCTTGCGTCGGTGACGATCCGGGCGCGGGAACGGAGTGTGCGGCGCTTCGTCGAGTTCTGCGGTACCTATCCATGGGACTGGACCCCGGCGGACGTCGAGGAGTGGACGACCCAACTACTGTCGGCGCCGCGGCCGTTGGCGCCATCGTCGATCCGTGGCTACCAGAACGCAGTCGAGCTGTTCTGCACCTATTTGACAGACCGCCGCTACGACTGGGCCGAGCAGTGCATCGCGCTGTTCGGCACCCACCCCACCCAGGTCTGCCACGAGTGGAACACCGCGGTCCATGTCAGCGATCACGAGGCCAATCCGGCTGTCCGGCCGCTGACGCGCGACGAGCTTCAACAGTTCTTCGACTACGCCGACCACCGCGTCGAACGAGCACGAGCCCGAAAGCGCAAGGGCTGGAAGTCGGTGTTCCGCGACGCGACTCTGTTCAAGATGATCTACGCCTTCGGACTGCGCCGACGCGAGGTCGCGATGCTTGATCTGCATGACTTCACCCGCAACCCCGACGCCACCGAGTTCGGCCGGTACGGCGTGTGCAACGTCCGCTGGGGCAAGGCCAGCCGAGGTTCCCAACCGCGCCGGCGGGCTGTCTTGGCGGTCCTGGACTGGACCCGTCCGGTCCTGGAGGAGTACGTGACCGATGTGTTGCCGATGTTCGACCTGGCGGATCGGGCGATGTTGTGGCCGACCGAACGGCAGTCCCGCGTCACCGGCCACCACATCGGGTTGAGGTTCGCCGAGTACCGCGACGAACTCGGTCTCGACCCGGCACTCCACCCCCACTGCCTGCGCCACTCCTACGTCACTCACCTGATCGAGGAGGGCTTCGACCCGCTCTTCGTCCAGCAACAGGTCGGCCACCGCTGGGGATCCACCACCGCCCTCTACACCGGCGTCTCCGGTGACTACCGCAATCGCGTTCTCCGACGAGCGCTCGACCAGGCCATCCAAGCGCCCGATTCCGAGGAAGGATCGACACCATGACCAAGTCCGGCACCAAGACGGTGGCCTACCGCTGGCACTTGCGGAAGGTGATGGCCGACCACGGCATGCACAGCACCACCAAACTCGTCCCTTTGCTCGCCGATCGTGGTGTCGTGATGACCTCGACGCAGGTCTATCGGATCGTCACCGGCGAACCCGAGCGACTGAACATGCAGTTCCTCGCCGCGCTGTGCGACATCTTCGACTGCACCCCCAACGACCTCATCGAGCCCTACGTGGCGTCCTCGTCCACGCGCGGACGCAAGGCCGCCGCAGGTGCGGTGAAGGCGCCGGGCAAGCCCGGCGGCAAGAACCGGCCGACCCGCGCGGTCATCAAGTCCGCCGACAGCTGAGTCGGGTCCAGTGCCCAGGCACGCGGCGCAGGCGTGCCCAGCGTGCGGCCGGCCGCGCAGCGGCCGCGCACCCGGGGTGCTCATGTGCCGCTGCCACGAGCAGCGCCGGTCGGCTGAACGACAGGCCGCCAAGCGATCGGCTCAACTCGCCGCTGTAACTGCTCTGTTGGTGGAGCTCGACCCCTCGGTCACTCAGGCCAGCGTCGAGGATCTGCTGGATCAGGTCGTTCCCGCGCAGCATGCACGCACTCGGTTGGTTGGCCACCTCATAGGGCACCCCGACGTGCTCACGGCCGGCGGGTCAGCCATGCCAAAGCTCGTGGGCGAGCTCATCTACGCAGCGATCGAGGCCGGCATCGACGGACTGGTCTCGCCCGGATGCGCACTGTGTGGCCGACCCCGGACCCTGTTCCACAACCACGGCGATGGTCAACGGATCTGCACGACCTGCTACAGCCGGCTCCGCGTCGCGACCTGCTCGAACTGTGGCCGCGACGGTCAGCGCATCAAGGTCCATGACGACGAAGGCCGTCCTGTATGCGCTCGTTGCCACGAACGCGCCCAAGCACCGGACCTCTGCGCGGGCTGCGGGAAACTCCGCCGCCTGAAACGATCATCCGTCGACGGGCTCAGCTACTGCCGCGGCTGCCAAGCCAGGCGTGCGCCGACCGAACGCTGCTCGATCTGCGGGCAGGACAGCCGGGTCAACGCCCGCGCTACCGATGGCGGTGCGGTCTGCACCACCTGCTACACCAAGACCCGCACCGCCACCGACGTCTGCGACGAATGCGGCACCATCGGACCGCTCAATGCCCGCGCCGACGGACGGTCCGGGGCCGGGAAGAATCTCTGCGGCCGCTGCTATCGGCACCCCAAGCGTGGGTGTGGCATCTGTGGCCGGGTCCGCCGGGTTGCGCTGCGGGCAACCGACACGAGTCCCGACATCTGCCCGACCTGCTACCAGGCGCCGGTGATCGACTGCTCAGTCTGCGGCCAGTCCGGGCTCGGACGACGTGCGACCAAGAACGGCAAGCCGTGGTGCTTCGCCTGCCAGGCGACCGAGTACGTCGACAGCCTCCTGGCGACGGCCGACGGCGCGATGCCCCCGAAGCTGAAAGACGTACGCGATGTCCTGGTCGCCCGGGCCGGCGCTCCCTCGTTGGTCAGCAACTGGCGCAGCACCCAGTCACTTCGCCTTCTCGCCCGACTCGCCGAGCAACCGGATGCGATCAACCACAAAACGTTGGACGAGGAAGGCAACCGCTTCTCGGCGCACTACCTCCGCGCCCTCCTCGTGGCCACCGGCGTGCTGCCCGAACGAGACGAACAGGCAGCCCGGCTCGACCGCTGGGTGACCGAATTGCTGGCAGGTGTCGAGGACCTCAACCAGCGAAAGATCCTGACCCGCTACGCCCGCTGGCATGTTATCGCTCGAGCACGACCCGACCGGCACGGCCAACTCCGACCCGCTGTCGCCGACCGATGCCGACAAGAGATCCGCATGGCCCAACGCTTCCTTATCCACCTCGACGAGCGGGGCGCCAACCTCGCACATTGTCGTCAGATGGACATCGACTCCTGGATCACCGGACGACAGGGCATGAAGGTCCGATTCCTCAACTGGCTACAAGCAGACGGTGAACTCGCAGAGGTAAACCTCCCCGTCCTGGCAGGTCCGCAGGGTCCGGGTGCCACGATCGACCAAGACCAGCAGTGGGCCCTCGTCCGACGCATGCTGCACGACCCGACGAGCGCCAGCATCGAGGACCGCGCCGCGGCCTGCCTGGTCCTGCTCTACGCCCAACACGTCACCACCATCGTCGCCCTCACCGTCGACGACATCGAACTCACCAGCAGCGGCACCTACCTCAACCTCGGCACGGAGCCGGTCGAACTTCTGCCAGACGTCGCTGACCTCATCACTGCGCTCCCTATTGCCAAGCCTTTCGGTGCCGCCCGAACCCTCGCTGACCCGAAGTGGCCCTTCCCCGGCAAGAGAGCCGGGCACCACCAACATTCGAAGTCACTCATGGGCCGGCTCAACCGCCTCGGGATCATCACTCGCGCCAGCCGCAACACCGCGATGCTGCATCTCGCAGCGACCGTCCCGCCGGCCGTGTTCGCCAGCCTCGTCGGCATCGACGTCGGCACCGCGACACGCTGGGCCGAGCATGCCGGTGGCAACTGGACGAGGTACGCCGCTGAACGGAGCCGATAGCGTTGTGGCCGTGGAAGAGGCGGACGACGTGTGGCGTGAGGTCGACTACGAGTCAGCGTGGGCGCCGTTCAACGAGCGGTTCGGGTTCGTCGCCAACTACTACGAGCGCGTACGTCCGGCGATCGAGCTCCCACCCGAGTCTCTCGTCATTGACTTGGGCCCAGTCTTCCAACATGACGGTCCCCGCTTTGCCGCCGGGGAGGATGCGATCAGCGCGGCCGCGATGCGTTCCTTCGTCTGGCTCGCCGATGACGAGGAACTCGTTGCCCTCGACTGGCAGCACCCTGCCTACCGCTACTCACCGGGCCGCCAGGCCACGTCCGCAGGAAGCCCCGTCATCCCGGTGTTTCCCAACGGTGACTACTACGCGCACATGACACCCGACCTTCGCTGGGGCACCTTCGGGCACCCCTGGCAGCAGACGCTGACCATCTGGGGCGCGGACCTCATCGCCGATCTCGGTGCCGAGCTGCTGACGTGGCTGCCTCGACACCCACAGAGCCCGACGTGATCTGCTTGCAATTCGGTAGGGACTGCGGCGGCCGGCACGAGAAGATGAGTGCATGATGTCGTTGACGGAGGCCCGCGAGCTCGCCGCCGACTTGGCATCAAAGGCCACCGGCGGTGGCCCTGACGAGTGGCGCATTGGCGCAACGGAGCTTGAGTCATTGGACGGTCGCTCCTGGCTCGTCCTCGACCAGGCCGCCCGCACCTTCACCCATGCCACCGGAACCCCGGCCAGCGGCGTCCGTGGCTGGCTCAGCCCCAACGTCGATGAATCCACCGGGTTCGTCGCCGCCGTCACGAGCCTGCATGTTGACGGCCGATTCCGGGAACGGGCAACTCAGGTTCTAGCGACGAAGCGCACGAGCATCGCATTCTCGGCGCTCGCTGTTCGACTCCTCGACCACGTCCCCCAAGTCCGCGCGGCCGCATGGGCGAGCCTGAAACCCCACCTCGACGCCAGCACGGCCGTCGTCGTGCTCGACATCATCCTGTCTGGCCGCGGTCGGCAGCACGCGCCCCAGGCACTCACAGACATTCAAGAGGCCCTGACCGCCGACCTCGGCTCTGAAGGCGTTGTCCGAGCGTTCCTCGCGAGCAGCAGACGAAACGTCCGTCGGTGGGCATTCGAGCTCGGCCACCAGTGGCACGTCCTCACCGCCGACCAGCTCGTCGATGCCGCGCGAAGAGACCCCGACCAGTGGCTCCGCGCCACCTGCGCGGACTGGCTTATGTCGATCGGCGCACCGAGCCACATCGCGCAATTGCTCGACGCCAACAGCGTCGAGGGACGGCTCGTCGCGCTCACGCGCCTACCCGATGACCAACTCTCCGACGAGGCGCTCCGGGCGCTCCTGACCGACCGCGCGCCCAGAGTCCGGGAGCAAGCCCGATGGCGTGCACACCGACGTGGACTCGACATCATCGGTCACTACCGCAGTCAACTCGTTGCTCCCTCCATCGCACCACGCGTTCGCGCAGCCTGCCTGGACGGCATCGCAGTCCTCGGCGACGAGTCAGACCTACGTACCTGCATCGATCACCTCGCGCACCCGAACGCACGCATCCGCGCTGCGGCCGTCAACGCCATTCTCGGACGCGCCACCGACGACGATGTCGTCCGTCTCCTTGGCCCCGTACTTCTCGACGTCAGCCCACGAGTCAGCGCAGCCGCCGCACGCTCCCTAGCCCGCCTGGGTGCTCCGCCATCTCTCGCCAATGAGGCTTGGGCGTCAGAACGGCCAGCCAACAGGCGGGCTGCCTGGCGACTCACACGCGCAAGCGGCGGATGGCACCGCGTCGAAGCGGACCTCCGGGCGGCCGGCGACCCCGACACGCACCTCTCCTCGCTCGGCCAAGCCGGCATCTCGAACTGGCTCGCCGTCAGCGCTGCGACCACCTGGGACCGACTCTCCGACGAACAGCACACCCGGATCGCTGACGCACTCGAGGCTGCGGATCTCAACGCTGAGCAAGTCCGGATCGTCGCGTTCCACGCCGGCATCAAACGGCGCGCGAACGCTCCCGAAGGAACGGCAACGTCGGCTCCCCGAGCGCCCGCCCGGCGCCGCTGGCTACGCGCAATCCGCCGCCGCTGACACGGGTGGTGCCGTCCAGCGCACCTACTCGCAAACGGAGGCATTCACGCAGTTCCGACATCAACCATCGCCGGTAAACTCAGAGGCCGAGAACCAGGCGCAGTGCTGCGTCAACCGAGCGAAGGTCGGCTGGGTTGAGGTGGCCGATCGACATCTGGTGATCGTGGGGGATGCCCACCCCTGACGCCTGTTTGCGCGCCATGGGGGCTCCGAGGTGACCAGACGCGTGGGAGTGTGGTCGGGGTTCCCTCGCTGGGCCCTCGTCGTCGGGGTGACGGGCACGCTGCGGGCGATGCCCTAGGCTCGGCGCCGATGGACGGATACGACGCACACGCACGGGAGCGGCTGGTCCCCGAACCGCCGAAGCGGGTGGAGGCGCCCGAGCGCACCCCGTTCGAACGGGACCGTGCCCGGGTGGTGCACTGCGCCTCGTCGCGACGCCTGGCGGCCAAGACGCAGGTGATGGGGCCGCAGAGTGACGACTTCGTCCGCAACCGACTCACCCACAGCCTCGAGGTCGCCCAGGTGGCCCGGGATCTGGCGCGGGCGCTGGGATGTCATCCCGACATCGCCGAGACCGCGGCGCTGGCCCACGACCTGGGGCACCCGCCGTTCGGACACAACGGCGAGCGGGTGCTCAACGATCTGATGGTCGCCCATGGCGGCTTCGAGGGGAACGCCCAGACGCTGCGGATCCTCACCCGACTGGAGGCGAAGACCTTCGACGGGGAGCGTTCGGCCGGGCTGAACCTGACCAGGGCCACCCTGGACGCGTGCACGAAGTACCCCTGGCGTCGCGACGACCCGCAGGGCCCGACCAAGTTCGGTGTCTACGACGACGACCTGGCGGTCTTCGGCTGGCTGCGCGACGGGGTCGACGGCGTACGCCGGTGCCTGGAGGCCCAGGTGATGGACCTGGCCGACGACGTGGCCTACTCGGTGCACGACGTCGAGGACGGCATCGTCGCGGGGATGATCGACCTGTCCCGGGTCCCCGAGGAGCGGGCCGAGGTATGGGCGACGGTGCGCGGGTGGTACCTGCCTGACGTCTCCGATGCCGAACTCGACGACGTGCTGGGCGGCCTGCAACGTGACGGGCTCTGGGCGCAACTGCCCTACGACGGTTCGCGTCGCAGGCTGGCGGCCCTGAAGAACCTCACCAGTGACCTGATCGGCCGCTTCTGCGGAGCCGTGCAGCAGGCCACCTTCGCTGTCGGCCGGACCCCGGTGGCCCGGTACGGCGCCGATCTTGAGGTGCCCCGACAGACCTGGCTGGAGATCAGCCTGCTCAAGGGGGTGGCCGCCCACTACGTGATGGCCACCGACGTACGACAGGCCACCCATGCCCGTCAGGCCGACCTGCTCAACGAGCTGTTCAGCGCGGTCGCTGCCGAACCCGAGCAGCGCCTGGACGTCACCTTCGCCCAGGACTTCGCGGCCGCCGGCGACGATGCGGCTCGGCACCGGGTGATCGCCGACCAGATCGCCTCCCTCACCGATGCCTCAGCGGTCTCCTGGCACGCCCGCTGGTGCTGACCCCGCCCAAGCACCGGGAGTCTCGGTGATCGAGTGCCGAGGGGCCGCTGCCCAGGTGTGGGGTGCTGTTCGGTGATCGAGTGCCGCCGAGGGGCCGCCGCCCAAGCACTGGGGTGCTGATTCGGTGATCGAGTGCCGCCGAGGGGCCGCCGCCGAAGTGTGGGGTGCTGATTCGGTGATCGAGTGCCGCCGAGGCACGAGGCGGTGTATCGAGATCACCTCGTACGCTGGCCGCCATGGACCTGAGGATCTTCACCGAGCCCCAGCAGGGCGCCACCTACGACGATCTGCTCGCGGTGGCCCGCACGGCCGAGGAGTTGGGCTTCGACGCCTTCTTCCGCTCCGACCACTACGTGGGGATGGGCACTCCGGGGCTGCCCGGGCCCACCGACGCCTGGATCACCCTGGCCGGGCTGGCGCGGGACACCAGCCGGATCCGGCTCGGCACCCTGATGACCTCGGCCACCTTCCGACTGCCAGGCCCGCTGGCCATCGCCGTCGCCGGCGTGGACCAGATGAGCGGCGGCCGCGTCGAACTCGGCCTGGGGGCCGGCTGGATGGTGGGGGAGCACACTGCCTACGGCATCCCCTTCCCGGACACCGGCGAGCGGTTCGACCGGCTCGAGGAGCAACTCGCGGTGATCACCGGCCTGTGGCGAACCCCGGCCGGGGAGGGGTTCAGTCACGACGGTCAGCACTATCGGTTGACCGATTCACCGGCGCTGCCCAAACCGACCCAGACCCCGCATCCGCCGATCCTGGTCGGCGGCAAGGGGAAGCGTCGTACGCCGTTGCTGGCGGCCCGGTACGCCGACGAGTTCAACATCCCGTTCGAGAGCATCGAGACCACCGTCGACCTGTTCGCGAGGGTGCGCGCAGCCTGCCGGACCGAAGGGCGCGACCCCGACTCGTTGATCTACTCCAACGCGCTGGTGGTCTG
Organism: Nocardioides limicola; assembly: GCF_016827675.1. Taxonomy (GTDB): domain Bacteria; phylum Actinomycetota; class Actinomycetes; order Propionibacteriales; family Nocardioidaceae; genus Nocardioides; species Nocardioides limicola. Next base: position 143,404 of record NZ_JAERJA010000009.1, read on the forward strand.
CTGTGGCGCCGACGAGGCCGAGGTGAGGAGGCGCGCTGACGCGATCGGACGGGCGCCCGACGAGTTGCGGGCCAACGGTCTGGCCGGGACCCCCGCCGAGGTCGTCGACCGGATCAGCGCCTACGCCGAAGCGGGCTGCCAACGCGTCTACCTGCAGGTCCTGGACCTGAGCGACCTGGCCCACCTGGAGCTCATTGCCGCCGAGGTCATGCCTCGCCTCGGGTGACCTCCGGCAGGTGCGCCCCGGGTGTGGGAACCGGGCCGTAGACTCCCCGACGTGGCCGGGCGGATCAAGGACGAGGACATCGCAGAGGTGCGCGAGCGGGTGCGCATCGACGAGATCGTCTCCTCCTACGTCACCCTCCGCAACGCCGGCGGCGGCTCAATGAAGGGCCTGTGCCCCTTCCACGACGAGAAGTCGCCGTCGTTCCACGTGACCCCGAGCCGTGGCTTCTTCCACTGCCTTGCCGGAGAGACCCGGGTGCTCACCGATCAGGGTGTGCGCGAGATCCGTGAACTGTCCGGGGGTGTCCACCGGGTGCTCGGGTCCGGTGCTCAATGGGTTGCCGCACCCTTCAAGTCCTACGGCATTCAGCGCCTTCACCGGATCACGCTGACCCGGAACCGGCAGGTCAAGGAGTTGTATGCGACCGACGGCCACCGCTGGTTCGTCAGAGCCGGAGCCAAGCGCACGAACCGACGCGAGGTGCTTACCCAAGATCTGAAGGCAGGCGATGCGCTTGCCTACACGTTCCCCGGATCCCGCATCCGCCGGACCACGCCGTCACCTTTCGGTATCGCCCACGGCTTCACCTACGGCGACGGCACTCGCTCGGGGACCGGATCCATGGCACTGCTGTGTCCTCCCAAGGACCTGGCCATGCTCAAGTGGTTCCCGAACAGCCACACCAGCGCGTCCGGGGAGAACCTGCTGGTGCACCATCTGCCGGCGTTCTTCAAGGACCTGCCACCGCGCACCGAGTCAGTGTCGTACCTCTACGGCTGGTTGTCCGGCTACTTCGCCGCCGACGGGTGTGTGGCCCAGGACGGGACGGTGATCTTCAACTCCGCCGACCGCAGCGACCTCGAGTTCGTGCGGGATCTCTGCACCCGGTTGGGCATCGGCACCTACGGCGTGACCACCCAGGTCCGTGCAGGATTCCCCGGGCGAGAGCCGAGCGAAGTTCACCGAATCCACCTCATCAACGAGGACCTCCAAGAGAACTTCTTCCTCCTCGACGAACACCGCGAGCGCTTCCTGGCGGCCGACAAGAGCTTCGCCCGTCGAGGGTGGATCGTGCGGTCGGTGGAGCCAACAGACCGGGTCGAGGAGGTCTTCTGCGCCGAAGTGCCTGACGGTCACGCGTTCACCCTTGAGGACAACATCCTCACCGGCAACTGTTTCGGTTGTTCCGAAGGCGGCGATGCGATCAGCTTCCTGATGAAGATCGACGGCATCACCTTCACCGACGCCGTTGAGCGACTCGCCGACAAGTACGGCGTGGTGCTGCGGCGCGAGGACGGCGGAGTCCCGGAGCGTCCCAAGGGTCCGGCCCGGCAGCGGTTGATCGAGGCCAACAAGGTGGCTGCGGAGTTCTACGTCGGGCAGTTGGCCACCCCCGAGGCGCTGACCGCCCGGCAGTTCCTCGCCAGCCGGGGCTTCGATCGGGACTCGGCCGACACGTTCGGGGTGGGCTTCGCCCCCCGGGACGGCGACGCGCTGCTGAAGCACCTGAGGCAGTCCAGGTTCACCGAGGAAGAAGTGGTGGCCGCGGGACTGGTGGCCATCGGCCGCTCGGCGTACGACCGGTTCCGTGGCCGGCTGCTGTGGCCGATCCGGGACTCCTCGGGCGACGTGATCGGCTTCGGAGCCCGGCGGATCTTCGACGACGACCGGATCGAGGCCAAGTACCTCAACACCCCCGAGACGCCGATCTACAAGAAGAGCCAGGTCCTCTACGGCATCGATCTGGCCCGCCGCGAGATCGCACGGTCGTCGCAGGCGGTGGTGGTCGAGGGGTATACCGACGTGATGGCCTGCCACCTGGCCGGAGTCGGCACCGCCGTGGCCACCTGTGGCACCGCCTTCGGCGACGAGCACGCCCGGGTGCTGCGCCGGTTCCTGCACGACCACGAGGAGTTCCGCGGTGAAGTGATCTTCACCTTCGACGGGGACGCCGCCGGCCAGCAGGCAGCGATGCGCGCTTTCAAGGGCGACGCCAACTTCGTCTCCCAGACCTATGTGGCGGTCGAGCCGAACGGACTGGACCCGTGCGACCTGAGGCTGAAGTCCGGTGACGAGTCGGTCCGCGAGTTGATCGCCCGTCGAGTGCCGCTCTATCGGTTCGTGCTCGCGAACATCCTGGAGCGCTATGACCTGGACCGCGCCGACGGCCGGGTGGACGCGCTGCGTGAGGCGGCCGCGCTCGTCTCCAGCGTCAGGGACCGGTCCAAGGTGGACGCCTTCGCCCGCGAGATCGCCGGGCTGGTCGGCATCGACGTCGAGGAGGCCCGGTCCGAGGTACGCCGCCAGGCCGCCCGCGGCAAGTCCACGCCGGTGCGCGGCCAACGCGACCCGGCTCCGGCCGGATCGACCGAGCAGCCCGCCCCCAGGCCGCCGCTGCCGGATCTGCGGGACCCGCGGTTCGCGCTGGAGCGGGAGACGCTGAAGCTGGTGATCCAGCACCCGGCCGCGGTCGGAGCCGGGATCTCCGAGGTCGGCGACAACGACTTCACCCACCCCACCTATCGCGGAGTCTGGCAGGCGGTGGCCGCCACCGGCGGCCCGGCCGCCGGGGTCACCGACTCCGGCTGGGTGGCGAAGATGCGCGACCAGGCCGCCGACCCCGACGTGATCGCGCTGCTCTCGGCCCTGGCCGTGGAACCGCTGCCCACCAGCGGTGCCCCCGATGCCCGCTACGTCGCCCAGCACGTCTTCCGGCTCTTGGAACTCACTGCGCAACGCCGGATCGCCGACATCAAGTCCAAGTTGCAGCGGACCAACCCGGTCGACCAGTCGGCCGAGTACAACAAGATGTTCGGCGAGCTGGTCGCCCTGGAGCAGCACCGCAGGTCGCTGCGGGAGAAGGCCGTCGGCGAACGCTGACCACGGCGCCGACCCCGGATTTCACCTCGCACGCGCGGAGTTGCTAATCTGTGCGGGCTGCCAAGCGGTCCCCTGTAGCTCAACTGGCAGAGCATTCGGCTGTTAACCGGAGGGTTGTTGGTTCGAGTCCAACCGGGGGAGCATCGGAACCCCGTCTGATCTGCGGAAACGCGATCCGGCGGGGTTCAGGCATTTCGCCGTACGACGTTCTGGAGCCGGTCACGTACCCTCAGGACGCGTGACCATCCACACCGACCACCCCTTCCTCGGGGACGACCGCGACCCGGTGCGGCAACTGCGCGGCAGGCTCGGCGGCACTGTCAGCCTGTGGACCAGCGGCGACGAGGACGGCCGGGCCGGCCTGACCGTCTCATCCGTGCTCGTCGCCCCCGGTGAGCCCGGCCAGCTGCTCGGGCTGCTCGACCCGGACTCGGACCTCCTCGAGGCGCTCACCTCGACCGGCCGGGCCGTCGTACAACTGCTGCGGTGGGAGCACCGGATGCTCGCCGACCAGTTCGCCGGAGTGGCCCCGGCCCCCGGCGGCCCGTTCCGGCAGACCGACTGGACGCCCACGTCGTGGGGGCCACGTCTCGCCGACGCCGGGACCTGGGCCGGGGTGCTGCTCGAGGACGACCGTGAGGTCGGGTGGTCGAGGCTGGTCACCTGTCGCGTCGAGCACGTGGAGATCGCCGAGGACATCGATCCGCTGGTGCACCAGCGCGGCCGCTACCAGCGACCCGGATGAGGGCTGTGCGCCGCCCAGGGGGTGAGCCCGCCACCGGGACACGTTCCCCAGCAGGCGAGAATGACCGCGCCGGACCGAGCCGATGAGGAGCACCATGAGCAAGACACTGGTTTCGAAGCCCTGGGCGGGCAACTTCTTCGAGGACTTCCGCCTCGGGCAGGTGATCGAGCACGCCACCCCGCGCACCGTCACCGAAGGCGACCGGGCGCTCTACGGGGCGCTCTACCCGACCCGGTTCGCGCTCCCGTCCTCGGCAGCGTTCGCCGCCTCGGTCGGACTGGCAGCGCACCCGGTGGAGGAACTGATCGGCTTCCACATCGCCTTCGGCAAGACCGTGCCGGACATCTCGCTGAACGCGGTGGCCAACCTCGGCTACGCCGAGTGCCGGTTCCACACCCCGGTGCTGCCCGGCGACACGCTGAGCACCACCTCGGAGGTGATCGGGCTCAAGGAGAACTCCAACGGCAAGACCGGGGTCGTCTACGTCCGCTCCACCGCCACCAACCAGCGGGGCGAGGTCGCCATCGACTGGGCGCGGTGGGTGATGGTGCGCAAGAACGACGTGGACGCCGCCGCTCCCGAGACCGTGCTGCCCGACCTGGCGCCGGCGGTGGCCGCCGCGGACCTGATCGTGCCCGCGGGCCTTGACTTCACGGCGTACGACTTCGCGGCCGCCGGTGAGACGCACCGCTTCGACGACTACTCGGTCGGCGAGAAGGTCGACCACGTCGACGGAGTCACCCTGTCCGAGTCCGAGCACATGATGGCCACCCGGCTGTGGCAGAACACCGCCAAGGTGCACTTCAACGTCGAGGCCCGGCCCGATGGCACCCGGCTCATCTACGGCGGGCATGTGATCTCGATGGCCCGGGCGCTCTCCTTCAACGGACTGGCCAACGCCCAACTGATCGCGGCGATCAACGCGGGTGCGCACACCTCTCCGGCCTTCGCCGGGGACACGGTCTATGCCTGGTCCGAGGTGCTTGACAAGGCTGAGACGAGTGCTCCGGGTGTGGGCGCGCTCCGGTTGCGGTTGGTCGCCACCAAGGGCCGCGACGAAACGATGACGTTGCGCAACGACGAGGGCAAGTACGCCGACGGCGTCCTGCTCGATCTCGACTACTGGGCGTTCGTGCCGCGCTGACGTCGCCGGGGAACCGACCGCGGTCGCTACCGTAGGGCCAGACCAGACGACGCGAGGCGGACGGAGGCCCAGATGGGGGAGGCGGACGAGAAGTCGATCCGGGTGATGGTCGTCGACGACCATCCGATGTGGCGCGACGCCGTGGAGCGAGACCTCGCCGAGGCCGGGCTGACCGTGGTCGCGGTGGCGGCGAACGGTCGCGAGGCGCTGGCACGGTTCCCCGCGGCGCGCCCGGACGTGCTGGTGCTCGATCTGCAGATCCCTGAACCCAACGGGGTCGAGGTGACCGCTGAGGTGGTCCGTCAGGATGCCGCGGTCCGGGTGCTCATCCTGTCAGCCTCCGGGGAGCACGACGACGTCCTGGCCGCGGTCAAGGCCGGCGCCACCGGCTACCTGGTGAAGTCCGCCTCGCGGACGGAACTGCTGGACGCGGTACGCCGGGTGGCCGCCGGGGACACCGTGTTCACGCCGGGGCTGGCCGGGCTGGTGCTGGGGGAGTACCGCCGACTCGCCGAGCCCGGGCACGACGACGACTCCCCGACGTTGACCGACCGGGAGACCGAGGTGCTGCGTCTGGTCGCCAAGGGCCTCAGCTACAAGCAGATCGCGGAACGGCTGGTGGTCTCGCACCGCACCGTGCAGAACCACGTCCAGAACACGCTGCGCAAACTGCAACTGCACAACCGGGTGGAGCTCACCCGCTATGCGATCGAGCAGGGACTGGACGAAGAACTGTGACGCTGCTGCAGGTCGCCGACGGGCTGTACGGGCTGCCGCCGGCCCAGTTCACCGCCGCCCGGGACGCGGCCGTTGTCGCCAACCGTGCCGAGTCCCCTGAGCTCACCGCCGCGATCCGCGCGCTACGCAAGCCCACCACGGCGGCCTGGGTGGTCAACCTGCTGGTACGCCGCGACGGCGGCCAGGTGGGCGACGTACTGGCCGTGGGGGCAGCCATGCGCGAGGCCCAGGCAAGCCTGGACGGCGCCGAACTCCGTGCCCTGACCAGCCAACGACGTCAGCTCACCGCAGCCCTCACCACCCGGGCTCGTCGACTGGCCAGCGAGGTCGGCGTCGCAGTCTCGACCGCGGTAGCCGAGCAGGTCGAAGCCACACTGACCGCAGCCGTCCTCGACGCCAGCGCCGCCGAAGCCGTCCAGTCCGGGCTGCTGGTGACTGCCCTCCGGGCCACCGGAGTGGACACGGTGGACGTGCAGGCGGCTGTGGCCACCCCGGAGGCGCTCGGACATCACGCCACCCCCGACACGGCCCTGCGTTCGGTCGGGGACCCCGACGCCACCGCGCGGGCGGCTGCGAAGGCAGCCCTGGTCGCTGCCCGCCGTACGGTCGCTCAGGCCAGGCGCGAGACCGAGCGGACCGCCCGTCAGTTGGCGGACCGTCAGGCCGAGGCCGACAGGCTCACTGCCCAGATCGAGGAGCTGCGCAGCCAGTTGGCGGCCACGACGCAACGGCGCGACGTGCTCGACGCAGCCCTGACCGATGCCGAGAGCGCCCACGCTGACGCCGTCCGTGCGCTGGCCGAGGCTGAAGCGGTCCAACGAGCTGCCGAGATCTGACACCTCGGCTGCCGGAATGTGACACCTCGGCGGCCGAGATGGGCTACTTCGGCGGCCGAGATGGGCTACTTCGTGGGGGCCCAGTTGCGGGAGCGGGCGACCGCCTCGATCCAGCGGGCATGCGCGGCGTCGGCCGCCGCCCGGTCCGTCGACGGCTCGAAGCGCTGGTCCAGCTGCCAACTCGCCCGCAGGTCCTCGGTCGAGGACCACAGGCCGACACCGAGGCCGGCCAGGAAGGCAGCCCCCAGCGCGGTGGTCTCCACGATCCGCGGCCGCTCCACCGGGACCCCTGACTGGTCCGCCTGCAGTTGGCAGAGCATGTTGTTGGCCGCGGCGCCGCCGTCCACCCGGATGGTGGCGTTGGCGCCCATCGTGTCCAGCACGTCGCGCACCTCGAAGGCGATCGCCTCCAGGGTGGCCCGCACCAGGTGTGCCCGGGTGGTGCCCCGGGTCAGTCCGATGATCAGGCCCCGGGCCTGCGGATCCCAGTGCGGGGCGCCCAGGCCGGTCAGCGCCGGCACGAAGACGACACCGCCCGAGTCCGGCACCGTGCGGGCGATCGCCTCGGTCTCCGACGCCTTGCCGATGATCTGCAGACCGTCGCGCAGCCACTGCACCGCCGCCCCGGTGACGAAGATCGCCCCCTCCAACGCATAGGTGGTCACTCCGTCGGGGGAGCGCCACGCCGGGCCGGTGAGCAGGCCGGCGTCACTGCGGACCAGTTCCGTGCCGGTGTTGGTGACGATGAACGAGCCGGTGCCGTAGGTGCACTTGGAGTCGCCGGGGTCGAAGCCGGTCTGGCCGAAGAGCGCCGAGGTCTGATCGCCGGCCAGGCCGGCGATCGGGATGTCGAGATCACAGAAGACCTTCGGGTCGGTGTTGCCGATCACCCCCCAGTTGGGGACCAGTTCCGGCAACGCCTCCCGGGGCACGTCGAAGAGGCCACACAACTCATCCGACCAGTCGCCCGCGGCGATGTCGTAGAGGAGGGTCCGGCATGCGTTCGACGCATCGGTGACGTGCCAGGTGCCCCGGGTCATCCGGGCGATCAGATAGGAGTCGATGGTGCCGATGGCGTACCGGCCCGACTCCACCAGCGCCCAGGTGTGCGGCTCGTGCTCGCGGATCCACTGCAGTTTGGTGCCCGAGAAGTACGGGTCCAACCGCAGTCCGGTCAACTCGGTGACCCGGTCGCCATGCCCCTGGGCTCGCAACTCCTCGCAGATCTGCGCAGTACGGCGGTCCTGCCACACGATCGCGCGCCGCGGTGAGGCCAGCGTCTCCCGATCCCACAGCACGATCGTCTCGCGCTGGTTGGTGATCCCCACCGCCACCGGGTCGGCGCTGCGGCGGTGGTCCCGTCGCAGCGCCGCCAGCGCCGCCTTGGTGGCCTCCAGGGTGGCCTGCCAGATCTCCTCCGGAGCGTGTTCCACCCAACCGGGCTGCGGGAAGTGCTGGGCGAACTCCTGGTAGCCGCGGGCCACGATGTTGCCGTCACCGGCCACCACCATGGCCGTGACTCCGGTGGTGCCCGCGTCGATGGCGAGAACGGTGCTGGCGTCCATGGGCCCTCACCCTACTGTCCGACCCGTGGCCGCGGGTGGGACTGCGCGGGCCACGATCCTTCACCTACTGACCGGTAGCCCACAGGGTGGGGTCATGAAGATCGGCGTACTCACAGGTGGCGGAGACTGTCCCGGGCTCAACGCAGTGATCCGGGCGGTGGTACGCAAAGGCGTGACCGTGCACGGATTCGAGTTCCTCGGCTACCGGGACGGGTGGCGCGGGCCGCTGGAGCAGGTGTCGAGGCCGTTGGGGATCGCGGAGTGCCGCGGCATCCTGCCACGCGGTGGGACCATCCTGGGATCCAGCCGGACCAACCCGTTCGCTGTCGACGGCGGACTCGACCGGATCCGGCACACCCTCGCCACCGACGGGGTGGACGCGTTGATCGCCATCGGCGGGGAGGACACCCTGGGGGTCGCCACCCGGCTTGCCGAGGCCGGCCTGCCGGTGGTCGGAGTCCCCAAGACCATCGACAACGACCTGTCCGGCACCGACTTCACCTTCGGCTTCGACACCGCGGTCAACATCGCCACCGAGGCCATCGACCGGCTGCACACCACCGCCGAGTCCCACCATCGGGCTCTGGTGGTGGAGGTGATGGGCCGGCACGCCGGCTGGATCGCGCTGCATGCCGGCATCGCCGGCGGCGCCAGCATCGTGCTGATCCCCGAGCAACCCTTCGACATCGACGAGGTCTGCCGCCTGGTGGAGAGTCGGTTCCAGACCAGGTATGCGCCGATCCTGGTGGTCTCCGAGGGCGCCGTGCCCGCCGACGGATCCGGGATGGCCCTGCAGAACGAGCAGAAGGACGAGTTCGGTCACGTCCGGCTCGGTGGCATCGGGGCCCGGCTCGCGGACGAGATCGAGCGCCGTACCGGCAAGGAGGCCCGCACCGTGGTCCTCGGCCACATCCAACGCGGTGGCACCCCGACCGCCTTCGACCGGTGGCTGGCCACCCGGTTCGGTCTGGCTGCCGTGGACGCGGTCGCCGACGGCGACTACGGCGTGATGGTGGCCCTGCGCGGCACCCAGGTGGTGCGCGTGCCGCTCGCCGAAGGCACCGGCGAACTCAAACTGGTCAGCCCACACGAGTACGCCGCCGCCCAGGTGTTCTTCGGCTGACCTCTCGTCGCACAGGCGCTCGGCGAGGGGCCAGCGAGTCCGGATGATGCCTGGAATCGGTGCCCGCTGGCGAGGACGCGTACCCTTGCCGGGTGAGCAACATCCCCGACCTCGCCTCCTTGCACGCGATGGGCGCGGCGCAGCAACCGACCTACCCGGACGCCACCGCCGTCGACTCCGCCGTGGCCACCCTGCGCAACCTGCCGCCGCTGGTCTTCGCAGGTGAATGCGACGACCTCACAGCCAAGCTTGCCGCCGTCACCCGAGGGGAGGCGTTCCTGCTCCAGGGCGGGGACTGCGCCGAGACCCTCGCCGGGGTGACCGCCGACAACGTCCGCAACAAGCTCCGGGTGCTGCTGCAGATGGCCGTGGTGCTGACCTATGCCGCCTCGGTCCCCGTGGTCAAGGTGGGCCGGCTCGCCGGTCAGTACGCCAAACCCCGGTCGAACGACACCGAGACCCGGATGCTGCCCGGCGGCAAGAGCGTCACCCTGCCGGCGTACCGCGGCGACGCCGTCAACGGCTATGACTTCACCCCCGAGTCCCGGGTCCCCGACCCCCAGCGGCTCGTCGACGTCTACAACGCCTCCGCCGCCACTTTGAACCTGGTCCGGGCGTTCGTCACCGGCGGTTACGCCGACCTGCGTCAGGTGCACACCTGGAACACCGACTTCGTGCGCGAATCCGGCGCCGGCAAGAAGTACGAACAACTCGCCGGCGAGATCGACCGGGCCCTCACCTTCATGACGGCGATCGGGGCCGACCCGGTCGAGTTCCACCGCGTCGACTTCCACTCCAGCCACGAGGCGCTGGTGCTGGAGTACGAACACGCGATGACCCGCATCGACTCCCGCTCCAACCAGCCGTACGACGTCTCCGGGCACTTCGTCTGGATCGGCGAGCGGACCCGGCAACTCGACGGCGCGCACGTGGAGCTCCTCAGCCACATCCGGAACCCGATCGGGGTCAAGCTCGGCCCGACCACCACCGCCGACCAGGCGCTGGCGTTGGCAGCCAAGCTGAACCCGACCAACGAGCCCGGCCGGCTCACCTTCATCACCCGGTTCGGCGCCGGCAAGATCCGCGACGGGCTGCCGCACCTGGTGGAGAAGGTCACCGCCGAGGGGATCCAGGTGGCCTGGGTCTGCGACCCGATGCACGGCAACACCTTCGAGGCGTCCTCGGGCTACAAGACCCGCAGCTTCGACGACGTCCTCGAGGAGGTGCAGGGCTTCTTCGACGTGCACCGTTCACTCGGCACCTGGCCCGGCGGCCTGCATGTCGAGCTCACCGGTGACGACGTCACCGAGTGCGTCGGTGGCGGCGAGGCGCTGCGGGACGAGGACCTGGCGCACCGGTACGAGTCCGTCTGCGACCCGCGCCTGAACCGGGTGCAGTCACTGGAGATGGCCTTCCTGGTCGCGGAGATGCTGCGCAAGGCCTGAGGGTCGCCCGTCACGCACGAGGGCGGCGTTGCGGCCGCTCGACGGCCGCTAGGGTGAGCGCGTGATCGACCTGCGCTCCGACACCGTCACCGCGCCCACCGCAGCGATGCGCCAGGCGATGGCCACCGCCGAGGTCGGCGACGACGTGTACGGCGAGGATCCCACCGTCCGCAGGCTCGAGGAGCGGGTGGCCGCACTCTTCGGACATCAGGCCGCCCTGTTCACCCCGACCGGATCGATGGCCAACGTGCTCGCCGTGCGGACCCTGGTCGGCCCGGGGCAGGAGGTGCTCTGCGAGGAGTCCGCGCACATCGCCCGGGCCGAGCTCGGCGCCCACGCGGCGTACACCGGGATCACCATGCGCACCTGGCACGGACCGCACCTCGACCTGACCGCGATCGAGCGGCTCTTCGCCCCGGCGATGGGCCCCTTCTTCGTCCCTACCGCCGCGATCTCGGTGGAGAACACCCACAACTTCGGTGGCGGCACCGTGCTGCCGACCGCAGACCTGCGATCGCTACGCACCTACGCCGACGCCGTCGGCTGCGCCGTCCACCTGGACGGTGCCCGGATCTGGAACGCCCACGTAGCCACCGGCACCCCGCTGACCGAGTACGGCAACATCGCCGATGTGCTGGCCGTCTGCCTCTCCAAGGGGCTCGGCGCCCCAGCCGGCTCCCTGGTCGTCGGTTCGGCGGAGGCGATCGCCGAGTCGCGGGTATGGCGCAAGCGGATGGGCGGCGGGATGCGTCAGGTCGGAGTGTTGGCCGCCGCCGGGCTGCATGCCCTCGACCACCACCTGGAGCGACTCGCCGACGACCACGCGCACGCCCGGCTGCTGGCCGAGGCCGTGGGGGTCGACCCGGCATCCGTGGACACCAACATCGTGGTCTGGCAGCGCGAGGATGCGGCCGAGTTCGTGGCCGCGGCCGCCGGAGAGGGAGTGCGGGTCGCCACGGTCGGCCCCCGCACCCTGCGGCTGGTCACCCACCTGGACATCAGCGACGCGGACGCCGCCAGGGCGGCCGCGGTGCTGGCCGCGCTGAACTGAACTGAACTGAGCTGAGTTGAGCTGAGTTGAGCTGAGCCATCACCCCGCGGTCAGGAAGATCTCGCTCACAGCCGTGAAGTTCCGGCCACGGGGGCCCTGCCCCGGCGCAGTCACCTCATCGATGCGAACCCGCACCGACGTGGTGATCACCGGGTCGATCCGCATCGTCTGCGGCCGCCGGTGCTCCTCCAGCGACTGGATGACCTCGGTGCCGTCGTCGAAGATCCAGGTCACCTCGGTGATCCGACGGTTCTGGCGGTACCAGTTGACCTCGTCCGGGCCCACCTTGTCGGTCTTGGCGTAGCCGTTGATCAGCCCGACCTCGACCAGCCGCGTCTGGCTGGTCAAGGTGAGGAGCAGCTCTTCGCCGGTGCCGTCCCCGGGCATCCGCCACGTCGTCTCGGGGTCACCGTCGACCATGTTCGCCGCCTCGAAGTCGACCCGCTCACCGGTCAGCGACGTGCCCGGGGGAGCGGTGGCCGGCACCTCGATGGTGACGCCCTCGAGGACGTCACCGCTGCGGCGGGGAGTCTCCGGGTCGGCGTCGGCGGGCGGTGGAGTGACCCCGTTCTCGTCGGCCGCACGGTCCGCGGGACCGCCCCCGGCCAGGAGCCAGAATCCGCCGAGCACCAGCACCAGCAGCACCACGATCACGGCGACCAGCCACGACCAGCCCGCTCTCGACCTCTCCCGGTGCCGGCCCGGGTTGGGGGTCGCCTCCGAGTCCGGCACGACGACCGCTGTCGACTCCGACGGAGCCGCGGCTGCGGCAACCTCGTCCGCGAAGAGCGGATAGCGGGCCCGGGAGCTGGCCTCGTCGGCGTACAGCGGGAACCGCGAGGTCGGCTCGGTACGCACCGCCGGGCGTTCTGCGGTGTCGCTCACCGAGGCAGGTCCGCTCTGGACCGGATGGCCGCAGTTGGTGCAGAACCTGCCGACGCTGAGGGCGTGACCGCACTGGGTGCAGAAGCCCACGCACATCCCTCCTCAGCCACGACAACGATGCTGCGGCCACTGTAGTGACCGGCCGAGGATGGATGCTATCCGGAGTTCAGCGTGCGGTGGCTGCTTCGCGGCCCACCAGCGACGGGAGCTGCCGGACCGCCTGGGCGAGCTGCCGCAACTCCTGGCCGAGCAGTGCCTGCGGGCCGTCGCACAGCGCCGTCTCCGGTTGCGGGTGCACATCCACGATGACGCCGTCGGCCCCCACCGCGATCGCGGCCCGGGACAGCGGCACCACCAGGTCCTTGCGACCTGCCGCGTGCGACGGGTCCACGATGATCGGCAGGTGACTGGTGGCCTGGACCACCGGCACCGCCGAGATGTCCAGAGTGTTGCGGGTGCTCGGCTCGAAGGTGCGGATGCCGCGCTCGCAGAGCACCACGTCGAGGTTGCCCCGCTGGGCGATGTATTCGGCGGCCATCAGCCACTCCTCGATGGTGGCGGTCATGCCGCGCTTGAGCAGCACCGGTTTGCCGGCCTCGCCGACGGCCTGCAACAGGGCGAAGTTGGCCATATTCCGGGTGCCGATCTGCAGCATGTCCACATGCTCGGCGACCACGGGCACGTCGCGGGGGTCCACCACCTCGGTCACGGTCGGCAGCCCGGTCCGGCGACCCACGTCGGCGAGGATCCGCAGCCCCTCCTCGCCCAGGCCCTGGAAGGCGTACGGCGAGGTGCGCGGCTTGTAGGCGCCGCCGCGCAGCACCGTGGCACCCGCCGAGACCGCCATCCGGGCCGCCTCCAACGTCTGGTCGGGAGTCTCCACGGCGCACGGTCCGGCGATGAACGTGAACGTGTCCGGCCCGATCGGCACCTTGACGTCGCCCGAGCCGACCCAGACCGTCGACCGCTCCGGATGGTGCTGTCGGCTGACCAGCTTGTACGGGTCGGAGATGCGATGTACGTCGGCGACCCCGGGCAGGGTGCGCAGGTTCAGATGGTGGAAGGACTCGATGTCACCGACCAGGCCGATGATGGTCCTGACCACGCCCTTGCTGACGAACGCCTCGCCACCGACGGAGGTGACTCGTTCGACGACGTGGTCGATCTCCTCGTCGGTGGCCCCGGGGGACATGACGATGACCACGGCGTTTCACCTCGACTGATTGTGGCTGCTCGGGCTGGAGTGATCCTGCCTGGACGAACCTAGCCGAGATGGGGCGAGCCGCCGGAGATTAATCAGGATCCGGAACGGCTCAGCCGGTCAGCACGCCACCGCGCCGGCGTACCACCTCGTCGCGGATGTCCTCGAGGTCGTGCTCGAGCATCCGGTGGGTGGCCTGGTAGCTGAACTCACCGAACACCCTCCAGACGAACTCGGCCGCCTTGCTGCGGTCGGCCATGTCCACCGCCGTGGTCATCGACAGCCGGGTCTCCGGGCCGTCGCTGGCACCGGAGTTCGGGGTGGGAGTGAGGGTGAACGAGGTGACCACGGTGTCGTGGCCGAGCCGGGTCTCGAACTGGGTGCGCATCGGCGGGGTGGACGCGACCACATGCAGTTCCTCACTGCCGTGGTGGCCGAAGAGGGTGCGGTCCTCACGCCAGGTGGTGCCCACCCGGTAGTCGCCCTCGGTGAGCAGCTCGGAGTGCGAGACGCTGCGCAGGATGTCGGCATGCCTGCCGACGTCGGTGATCACCTCCCAGATCGCCTCGGGCGGCGCCGGGATGGTGGTGTGGATGTGGATGACGTGACCGGCCATGGTGGGTCTCCTTGCCGAAGGGGTCCCCCGACCTTCCATGGTGCCCCGAACCGGCCGGGAGGACAACCGCGGTCAGACCGCGGCCGCTCGCAACTCCTTGAGCAGCGGCAGGTCCGGGTCGTCGGCGTCGCGGGAGCCAGGCGTCTCCAGGATGAACGGCACCGCCTCGGTGGCCGGATGGGCGAAGAGTTCGGAGAAGGCCCCGGTGCCGATGTGGCCCTGGCCGATCTTCTCGTGCCGGTCCTTGAAGGCGCCGCGGACGTCCTTGGAGTCGTTGGCGTGGATCAGCCGCAGCCGACCCTCGCCGGCGATCTCGACGATCCGGTCCACGCAGGCGGTGGCGCCGCCGGGGGCGTCCAGGGGCTCACCGGCGGCGAAGACGTGGCAGGTGTCCAGGCAGATCCCGGCCTTCGGATGGTGGTCCAGGGCCCCCAGATAGGCCGTGAGGTCCTCGACGCCGGCACACAGCGACCGGCCCTGGCCGGCCGTCGGCTCCAGCAGCAGCCACGGCGCATCCTCGTCCAGGGAGTCCAGCAGCGGCAGCAGCCCCTCACGCACCTGGGCCATCGCCGCGGCGTACCGGATCTCGGCGTCGGCGCTGTCGCCGGCCGGTTGCACGAACGACCCGGTGTGCACCACCACGCCTTCGGCGCCGATCTCGACGGCCCGGCGCAGGTTGTGCGCGACCAGCGCCACCGACTTCTCGAAGGTTGCCGGTGTCGGCGAGCCCAGGTTCACCAGATACGGCGTATGGATGAACGACCGCATCCCGGTCGTCTCGGTGAGCCGCCGGAACTCCTTGTCCTGGCCGGGGTCGCCCGCCGACGGAGCCCAGCCGCGGGGGTTGCCGACGAAGACCTGGACGGCCTCACAGCCGAGTTCGACGGCGGTGGCGAAGGCGCCCGACGCCAGCCCCTTGCCGACCTGGACGTGGGTGCCGATGGGACGGGGGGTCATGGCCGCCGAGGATAGTCCGCCCCGGGTCTCAGACCAGGTACAGGGTGACCGTGCTGCCCTTGCGCACCTGGGTGCCCGACCCCGGACGGGCCTCGGCGACGTACCCGAGACCGAGGTAGATCTGGCTCTGCGCGGTGTCCACGACCAGCCCCAGCGCCTCGAGCTGCGCGGTGGCTTCGGCGACGCCCATCCCGCGGAGTCCGCGCGGGATGGTCACCAGCTCCGGGCCCAGCGAGACCACCAGCCGGATCTCGTCGCCGCGGAACAGGGTGCCGTCGCTGGGTGTCTGACTGATCACCCGGCCTTCGGGGACCGAGTCGTGGTGGGCCTCGCTGGTGACCACCCGGAAGCGTTGGCCGAGCCGTTCCACGGCGTTGCTGGCCGGGCGGCCGGTGAAGTCGCGGACGTCGTACGGCCGACGGCCGAGGCTGACCACGATGTCGACGGGGGAGTCCGGACGCAGTTCGGTGCCGGCCTCGGGGTCGCTACGGATGATGGTCCCGGCCGGGATCTCCTCGTGATGGCGCTCGGTGACCTGGCCGAGGACGAGGTTGTTGTTCTCCAGTCGGGTGGCGGCTCGTTCCGCGGGCCGACCGGCCATCTCCGGGACCAGGTAGCGCTCCGGGCCCAGTGACAGCATCAGCGTCACCGTGCCCCCGGACAGGACCCGCTGGCCGCCGGCCGGGTCGCTGGCGATCACGTCGCCGGGTGGCACCGTCTCCGAGTACGCCGGCTCCCCGAGCGCAGCGGTCAGGCCCAGCGCCTCGAGACGCTCGGTGGCGGTGGCCTGGTCGACGCCGATCACGGCCGGCACGGTGCTGTAGCGGCCCACGCCGAGCCACCAGGCGCCGAGGCCAGCGGTGCTGGCCACCAGCAACGCGATCAGCAGCAGCACCAGACCACGCCGGGATCGCCGCGGCCGACTCGGCGCTGCTGCTGCCCTGGCCGGCGTCGGGGGCCGGCCCGCGGTTCGGCCCGATGGCCGGTCCGATGGCCGGTCCGGTGCTGCGGATCGGCGCGACGTCGCAGGAGTGGCTGTGGGCAGCAGAGTCGTGTGGTCCGATGTGGAGGTGGACGACACAGCGTCGCTGGGAGCGACCAGGCCCTCGAAGTCCTCGGGCTGGGTGTCCTCGGGAACCACGGCGATCTGACGGGGCCGGAGGTCGGCCGCCAACTCCGGGTCCGAATCCGCTCCGGAGTCGAGTGCCTGGCGCACCCGATGCATCTGATGCAGCAGCACCGCCGCGTCTGCGGGGCGCTGGTGGCGGTCCCGGCAGGTGGCCCGGGCGACCAGCGCGTCGACGTAGTCGGGGAGATCGGGAGCCACCTCGGACGGCGCCGGGACGTCGCAGTGGACGTGCTTGTAGGCGACCTGGATGGGCGACTCGCCCTGGTGCGGCTTCGTGCCGGTGAGAAGTTCGTAGAGCAGGACACCGGCGGCGTACACGTCCGCGCGGGCGTCCGAGGTCCCGTCCACGACGAGTTCGGGGGCCAGGTAGGAGACCGTCCCGATCAGGACGCCCCCGGTGGCGGTGTGTCGGGTATCGGTGCTCACGGCGCGAGCCAGCCCGAAGTCGGCCACCTTGACCCGCCCGTCGTCGGCGATCAGCACGTTCTCGGGCTTGACGTCGCGGTGCACGACCCCGGCCCGGTGGGCGGCGGCCAGCGCGGACAGTACCGGCTCCAACAGGGCCAGGGCGCGGGTCGGGGGCATCGGCGCCTCGGCATGGACGACGTCGCGGAAGGTGCGGCCCTCGACCAACTCCATGGCCAGATAGATGGTGCCGTTGTCATCGCCCTGGTCGAAGACGTTGACCACGTGGGGGTGCGACAGCCGGGCGGCGGCACGGGCCTCGCGCACGAAGCGGGCCGCGAACTCTCCGTCGTCGTCGCCGAGCCCGGGGTGCATCACCTTCAGGGCGACCGTGCGGTCGAGGCGCTCGTCGATGCCGGCGTACACGGTCGCCATCCCGCCGCGGGCGATCCGACTGGTGGCTCGGTAGCGGCCGTCAAGAAGCCGCCCGATCACCGGGTCGTCCGCACCCGCGCGGGAGTCCGCACGCAGCGTCATCGGGTCCTCCGTACTGCCGGACGGGGAAGGATCCGGCCCGCCCATCGTACTTTCGCGGGCATGCGGCCCGGCATCCGCGCGGCCCGGCGTGTTCCTTGGGCCGGGATCGTGCCGGTCGGGACCGGTCTGGGAGAGTAGGGGGGTGGAGACCCCGAAACTCGCCGACCTCGTGGATGAATGGCTCGACTACGCCGAGACCGCCGAAGCGCTCGGGCGCAGTGTCAGTCAGGTCCGGACTCTGCTCCGGGAGCACCAGTTGGCCGCGGCGTCGCCGACGGGCGACCGGGCTCTGCGGGTGCCGGCGCTCTTCATCGCCGACGGTGAGATCGTCAAGGGCCTGCCCGGCCTGCTGACGCTGCTGGCCGACCACGGCTTCGATGACGCCGAGGCGATCGCCTGGATCTTCACCGATGACGACCTGCCGGGCCGACCGATCGATGCCCTTCGGGAGAACCGGGGCACCGAGGCTCGGCGCCGGGCCCAGTTGCTGGCGTGAGCACCGTGTCGCGGCGCACCCGCGGCCTCGTCACTGCGGTGGCGGTGCTGGTGCTGCTGCTGGCCTGGTGGCTGCTGCCCGAGGGCGACGAGCCTGCACCGGTCACCGGCGCCGACCCACAGCAGGTCGAGCCTGCCCAGCCGCCGGCCGGGGATGCCGAGCCGCCGGGTGAGGACGACGAGGCAGCTCCGCCCGAGGCCGTCGACCCGCACTCCGGTCTGCCCTGGGTCGACGTCGCCGACCTGCCTGCCGAGGCTCACGACGTACTGGCCCGGATCGACGCAGGTGGGCCCTTCCGCTATGACAAGGACGGCTCCACGTTCGGCAACTTCGAGCGCCTACTGCCGGCGCAGCGGCACGGCTGGTACCGGGAGTACACGGTCGACACGCCCGGTTTGTCGCACCGCGGTGCGAAGCGGATCGTCACCGGAGGCACCGCCGAGTTCTACTGGACCGAAGATCACTACGAGTCCTTCGAGAGGATCGACCGGTGACCCACGACCTGCCCGCCAGCGCCGCGGTCGACGCCCTGCTCGCCGCCGGCTGGCGGGTGGCGACCGCGGACACGGCAGGGGTCGAGGATCGGCGCGAGGTGTTGGGGCGGATCGGGGAGGCGCTCGGCTTCCCGGAGACCTTCGGCCGCAACCTCGACGCTCTCAACGACAGCCTCGACGACGTGACCGGCCCGGCTGCGCTGCACTGGACCGGCTGGGCGGCGCTCGCGTACGACGACCCGCAGCAGTTCGCGATGATCTGCTCGATCATGGGCGACCGAGTGCTCCTGCTCCTCGGCTGACACCCCTCCCGACCGCCGCCCCCTCTCGGTGGTCGAGTGCCGCCCGGTCCGGTGGTCGAGTGCCGCCGAGCTTGCGAGGCGGTGTATCGAGACCACCCCCCCGGCCGTCCGGGGACGCTCCTATGTTGGGTCAAGGGGTCGGTGTTCGAGTAGTCGGTAGAGGTCGCGGGCGATGTAGCGCTTGAGGCAGCGTCGGATCTCTCGGGGGTTCTTGCCTTGGCTGGTTCGTTTCTCGGTG
>NZ_JAERJA010000010.1 GCF_016827675.1 Nocardioides limicola
GCAGTGGCCAACGGCCCGTTGTAGACCACCTCATGCTCGGTGCCGGGCGTCCTCGACAGTCTCAGCACGATGAGCGCTGCGGCATGCTCGGTGCCGGGCGTCCTCGACAGTCTCAGCACGATGAGCGCTGCGGCGGCCCCGTGGGAGGTCTGACGTATCGCGACACCGCGGGAACCGTAGGTCGCCTTGATCTCAACCTGACGACCGTCCCCGGCGATCGCGTCGTGGCCGGTCGAGGATGCTGGAACCAAGACGATGTCGAACATGGCCTCGGCTGCGGCCTCACCAATGGAGCCGACGAGGTGACCATCCAGCGGGAACTTCCGTCCGGGATGCATGGCCTCAAGCTCGTCTACGACCGCATGCAATCGCTCCACCAGTACGGCCGTCCGAGCAGTCCGCTCCGAGTGATCGACTGACCGACGCTCGCCTGCACCTGGCTTCTCCACCATGGGTCGATGATGCCGGTTCAAGAAGCAACAGGCAGACGTGGCCGGTGACGTGTGGTGCGCAGGTGCTCGGACCGGGCCCGGCCGAGCGAGGCGAACAAGCGTCGACCAGCAGGGATCGTCAGCAACGACCGTGCGAACTCGATCGCGACCCGGCTCGGGCGCGGGCTGGTCACCGTCGTACCGGTGACCAGCAACATCGACCGGATCTTCCCGTTCCAGGCACTGCTCCCGGCAGCCGCCACCGGACTGGGGTAGGACTCGAAGGCCCAGGCCGAGCGGGTCCGTTCGATCGCAGTCGAGCGACGCGGCGCCGTGTGGGGTCAGATCGTGCGGTTTGGCACCGTTCGTGTTGACAGCAATAGGGACATTGCGGCACCTTGAACCCGAGAGCGTCAACGATCGCGTTGACCCCCGTCGAGTGAGAGCCGCTATGAACAGTCCTTCACGCACGTCTCCGACCGTCGGCTCGAGCGAGGCCACGGTGACCGTCCACCCCACCCGCAGATCCGGTGCCGGTGGCGTCACGCTGGCGATGGACACGTTCACCCCGACCACGGTCCGCCCCACCGCCACCGTGGTCGTGCTCCATGGCGGCGGACAGTCGCGCGAGCAATGGCGCGACGTCGGACTCGGCCTCGCCGCGGCCGGACTACGTGCGGTCACCGTGGACCTGCGCGGCCACGGGGAGAGCGACTGGTCACCGTCGGGCAGCTACCGACTCGAGGACTTCGTGGCCGACCTCGAGCTCATCATCGACGACCTGGTCAATGACCTCGCCGCCCCGATCATCCTCGCCGGGCACAGCCACGGCGGGAAGGTCGTGCTGACCACGGCGGGCCGGCGAACGGCCGCCGTCGCCGGGGTGGTGCTGATCGACTCCCTCCCGGACATGGAGCCGGACTGGAGTGTCAACGAGTTCTACCAGCGCACCGCGGCCGGCTTCGGCGGGCTCGACGAGGCCGCTGCGGCCCTCGCCGAGCTGGTCGGTCGACCGATGACCCCCGCCGGCCTGGATCGAGGACTACGACACGGCGAGGACGGCCGGTGGTACTGGAACTGGGACACCAGGACCCTCGACGCGGTGGCCGACGGCCTCACCCGCGACCGGGTCGTGATGAACGCCGCCGCGCGCCAACTCAAACTCCCCGCGCTGCTGCTGCGCACCGAGGAGTCGCCCTTCCTCAACGACGAGAACGTCGCCCGGCTCCAGGACGCCATTCCGCACGCGGCGGTGCAGACCATGCCCGACACCCAGCACCACCGCCCCTGGCAACACCCGGGGCTCGTCGTCAACCACCTCAGCGAGTTCGTCGCGACCACCCGCAGACGACCGCCCGAGGCCGAGCTGTTGTACGACGTCGACTCGATCGCGCCGCTGTTCCAGCCGTTCCGGCTCGGCGAGCTCGAGTTGACCTCACGGGTGGTGATGGCCCCCATGACGCGCAACTTCTGCCCCGACGGCGTACCAGGCCCCGACGTGGTGGACTACTACGCCCGGCGGGCCGCCGCCGGAGTGGGGCTGATCATCAGCGAGGGCATCTACGTGCCGCACCGCAGCGCGGGCACCTATCCCGACGTCCCGGAGATGGCAGCCCCCGGGGCGGTCGAGGCGTGGCGCCGGGTCACCGACCGGGTGCATGCCGAGGGCGCCCGGATCCTCGCCCAACTGTGGCACGTCGGTGGTGTGCGACGG
Source organism: Nocardioides limicola (assembly GCF_016827675.1). Lineage (GTDB taxonomy): Bacteria > Actinomycetota > Actinomycetes > Propionibacteriales > Nocardioidaceae > Nocardioides > Nocardioides limicola. The sequence continues at coordinate 2,146 of NZ_JAERJA010000010.1, forward strand.
GTCGGCAAGCCGCCGTTCCCGGACGCGCCGGTGGTCACCCCGTCCGGCCTGGACCTGCGCGGACGTGACGTCGGCGAACCCCTGGGGCTGGTGGAGATCGACGAGATCGTGGCGGCCTACGCCTCGGCGGCGGCGGATGCGATGGCGGCCGGATTCGACGGTGTGGAGATCCACGGCGCTCATGGCTACCTCATCGACGAGTTCCACTGGGGTCAGACCAACCTGCGCGAGGACCACTTCAGTGGCGACATCGGCGACCGCAGCACCCTCGGCGCCCGCGTCACCGCAGCGGTACGGGAGGCGATCGGTCCGCAGGCCACCCTGTCCTATCGATTCTCCCAGTGGAAGCTCACCGACTACAACGCCATGGGCGCCGCCGACCCCGACGAGTTGGCCCGCATGCTCGAACCCATCGTGGCGGCGGGGGCGAGCGTGCTGCACCCCTCCACGCGGCGCTACTGGACCCCCGCCTTCGAGGGGTCGGACCGCACCCTCGCGGGCTGGACGCGGCACCTGACCGGGCTGCCCGTGATCGCCGTCGGATCGATCGGCGTGACGGCGCCCGCCCGCTCCGAGGAGACCGATCGCGACGGAGTGTCCCTGGCGCCGCTGGTCGACCTCGTCACCTCCGGCGAGGTCGACCTGGTCGCCGTCGGCAGGGCGCTGGTCTCCGATCCCGAGTGGGCGTCGAAGGTCCGCGACCGCCGGCCCGAGGCGATCCGCTGGTACCGCAAGGAGCACGAGGCAGAGCTCTACTGAGGCACATCAGATTCCACACAAGTGTTGACAGCCCGGCCGTTCGCGTGGTCGTATATCAACACTAACGTTGACACCCCGTTCAGGACGGTGAGATCTCGATGTTCTACGACTGGTTCGGCAAGAGCCTTGCCGGCACCTTCGACCACACGTGCCGGGAGATGCCCGACCATGCCGCGCTCGTCGTCGGAGCCCGCCGGTTGACCTACCGCGAGCTCCAGGACGAGGTCCTCGAGGTGGCCGCCGGTCTGCAGGCGGTCGGCGTCGGCGCGGGCACCCGCGTGGCCGCCATGGTCGAGGGCTCCGAGGAGTTCGCCACCATGGTGCTGGCCCTGCACCGCCTGCAGGCAGTGCTGATCCCGTTGAACCTGAGCTGGACCGCCCGCGAGTTCGTCCAGTCCTTCCAGCTCACCGACCCCGACCTGCTGATCACCGTCGAGGAGTTCCGCGGCAACGAGATCCTGGCCGGCCTCGAGGGAGCCCTCCCCGAGCTGACCCACAGTTCCTTCGGCGACCTGCAGCTGGCCGATGTGCCCACCCTGCGCGGCGTCATCACCGTACGGAGCAGCACGCCACGCCCCTACGCGCGCACGTTCGCCGACGTCAAGGCGGGAGGGCGCGGCTACGACCGGACGGCGATGCTGGCCCTCTCCGACGCCGTGGACCCCGAGGCTCCCGTGCTGTGTCTGCCCACCTCGGGCTCAACCGGCTTCCCCAAGCCCGTGATGCACTCGCAGAACAGCTTCCTGAGCAACTGCGCCAACTACGTCGACGCGGTCGAGCTGACCGCCGACGACGTCGTCCTCAACTTCGGCACCACCTACCACGCCTCAGGTCAGCTGCTCTTCATCCTGCCGCTGATCCGAGGCGCCTCCCAGGTCCTGCTCGACTGGTTCGATCCGGGCGTCGCGATGCAGCTGATCCAGCAGGAGGGCGTCACCGTCACCTGGGGCTTCGACGTGCACTTCCAGATGATGGCGCGCCACCCCGAGCTGAAGAAGTACGACATCAGCTCGCTGACCCGGGCGCTGATCGGCAGCGACCCGGCCGCTTACGACGAGATCGCCCAGCTGGGCTTCGAACACCACGGCAACATCTACGGCTGCTCGGAGTACCTCTCCAACGTCTTCCCCTACCGGGATCGGGCCGACCGTGAACGGATGAGGACCTCGCACGGCCGCCCGGCCGAAGGCGTCGTCCAGAAGATCGTCGACCCGGCCACGGGTGACCGGGTCCCCGTCGGCCAGATCGGCGAGATCTGCGTCAAGGGCCCCGGCCTCTTCAAGGGCTACTACAAGATGCCCGAGCAGACCGCCCAGGCCATCGACGACGAGGGCTTCTTCCACACCGGCGACTTCGCCTACGTCGACGAGGCCGGCTACACCTACTACCGCGGCCGCCTCAAGGACACCGTCAAGACGGGCGGCGAGAACGTGTCGGCCCGCGAGGTCGAGCTCTTCTTGCAGACGGAGACGCCGTACGTCCGGATGGCCCAGGTCTTCGGAGTCCCCGACCCCAAGTGGGGCGAGGCGGTGACCGCCATGATCGAGCTCCGCGACGGCGTCTCGATCACCGACCAGGAGCTGCGCGACTTCTGCCGCGGGAAGCTCGCGGGCTACAAGATCCCCAAGCGCTTCGTGATCGTCGGCGAGTCCGACTGGATCGTGACCCCCACCGGCAAGCTCGACAAGCAGGCGCTGCGCCAGCGGACGTTGACCGAGCTCGACAGCGCCACCACCGGCGCCTGACCGTCGGCCCCCACCCACCACCACACGTGAGGAACCCAGTTCATGGACTTCGAAATCTCCGACGAGCAGAGCGCCATGGTTGCCGGCGTACGCGACGTGCTCAGGGGCCGGTTCAGTCCCTCCCACTTCCGCGAGCTCGAGGACAACGCCGAGTGGCCGTGGGAGGCGATGAAGGTGCTGGGCGACCAGGGGTACCTCAGCATCCTGGCGCCCGAGGAGCTCGGCGGTGCGGGCGGAACCAGCTTTGATGCGATGCTGTGTCTGGAGGAGGCGGCGCGGGTCATGGGCGGCCCGGCCATGGCCTTCTTCACCACCATGTGCTTCGGCGTACGCTCGCTGGCCGAGCTCGGCACGCCCGCCCAACAGGAGAAGATCCTGCCGGGACTGATGGCCGGCACCAGCTTCGTCGGCCTCTCGCTGACCGAACCCGACGGCGGAACCGACGTCCTGGGCGCGATGCGCACCCGCGCCAGGCAGGACGAGGACGGCACCTGGGTGATCAACGGCGCCAAGATCTTCACCACCGGAGCCCACATCGCCGACTACGTCATCGCGGTGGTGCGCACCGACGGCTTCGACAAGCGCAGCAGCTACGGCGTGACGATGTTCCTGGTGCCCACCGACGCGCCCGGCCTGACGATCACACCGATCCCCGTCTTCGCCCAGCGCACCACCGGCGCCAACAACGTCATCTTCGACGACGTGCGGGTGCCGGCCGACATGATCCTCGGCGAGGTCAACAAGGGGCTCTACGCCCTGTTCAACGTCCTCAACGATGAGCGGATCGGCGCCGCCACGATGGCGCTGGGCATCGCCCAGGCCGCCTTCGACGAGGCGTTGGAGTACGCGAAGAACCGCACCGCGTTCAACCGGCCCATCGGTCAGTTCCAGGCGGTCCAGCACAAGCTGGCCGAGATCTGGGTGCGGCTCCAGGCCGTCCGTCAGATGGTCTACCGCGCGGCGTGGCTGCAGACCAACGGGAAGCCCGCCGAGATGGAGTCCTCCGGCGCCAAACTGCTGGCCTCCGAGACGTGCATCTGGGTGGTCAACGAGTGCATGGACGTCCTGGGCGGCTACAGCCACACCCTGGAGTTCAACATGAGCTACTACCTGCGCGACGGCCGCTACACCTTCGCCCCGGTGACCAACAACGCCGTGAAGAACCTCATCGGCGAGCGCCTCGGCCTGCCGAAGTCCTACTGACCCTTCCCACCCAGAGATTGGACCGAAACCATGCAGGAACGCGAGTCCTTCGAGGACTACACGGTCGGTGAGCGGCTGGTCAGCCCGGCCCGCACCATCACCGAGTCGGATGTGGTCAACTTCGCGATGATCACCGGCGACTGGCACCCGATCCACATCGACAAGGAGTACGCCGGGAAGAGCAGCTTCGGGCAGCGCATCGCCCACGGCATGCTCACCATGAGCCTCGGCGGCTCCCTGTGCATGTGGATGGGCCCCAACACCTTCTCGCCCAAGAGCTTCATCGCCTTCCTGGCCATGGACGAGATCCGGATGAAGAACCCCACCTTCATCGGCGACACCATCCACTGGGAGGGCGAGGTCGTCGGCCTCGAGCCGAAGAGCAACGGACGCGGCGTGATCACCTATGCGTGCGAGGTGAAGAACCAGCGCGACGAGGTGTGTGCCTCCTACGTGCAGAAGATCCTGGTCGGCCGTCGCGACGAGAGCGAGCCCGCACGATGAGCCTCTCCGCGTCGACACTGTCAGGGAAGGCCGCCATCACCGGGGTCGGCGAGACCAGCTTCGCCGAGGGCGCCTCACGCAACCGCCTGGCGCTGGCCCTGGAGGCCATCGAGAAGGCCGCCGCAGACGCCGGGATCGCAGTCGAGGACATCGACGGCATCGTCCGCTACTCCATCGACGGCTCCGGCAACGACCAGATCCTGCACCAGAACCTGGGCATGAAGGACCTCTCCTTCTCCGTGGAGATCCCCTACTACGGCGGATCGGGTGCGGCTGCGATCGGTGCGGCTGCTGCCGCGGTCTCCTCGGGCCTGGCCAAGAACGTCATCGTCTACCGGGCGTTCACCCTCTACGACATGACGCACTTCGCCAAGCGCAACGCCGCGTCGGTGTGGGCGATGGAGGGTGGCGTGGCTGACTTCATGCGCCCCTACGGCTGGCTGTCGATGATGGACACCTACGCGCTCACCTACGAGACCCACCGGGCGAAGTACGGCACCACCACCGAGCAGCTCGGCGCCATCGCGGTGGCGATCCGCAAGGCCGCCAACCGCAACCCCAACGCGATCCTGCGTGACGTGCCGCTGACCCTGGAGGACCACGCCCGCGCCAACCGGGTGTCCGGCCGCCTGGTCGTGGACGACGTCACCCTCAGCGACTGCGAAGGCGCGGCCGCGGTCCTGGTGAGCTCGGTCGAGCAGGCCCGGGACTCCCGGCACAAGCCGGTGGTCATCCACGGCGCGGCCGCCGGCCTGGGACCCAACCCCTCCCTCAACTGGGAGATGCACCTCTTCAAGGACGACCCCACGGTCTCGCCGGCCCACTACGTGGCTCCGAAGGTCTTCGGGATGGCCGGGGTCACCCCCGCGGACATTGACGTGGCCCAGATCTACGACTGCGCGACCGTCAACGTCCTGCTCCAACTGGAGGACTACGGGTTCTGCGCCAAGGGCGAGGGTGGCTCCTTCGTCGAGAACGGCAACATCGAGCTGGGTGGCTCGCTGCCGATCACCACCAGCGGCGGGATGCTGTCCGAGGCGTCGATCCATGGGTTCAACCATGTGGTCGAGGGCGTCAAGCAGATTCGGGGTACCTCGACCAGTCAGGTCGATGAGGCAGAGCTGTGCCTGGTCACGAGCTCGGTGCCCACGCCGACCAGCGCCGTGATCCTGGGCTCCGACCGTGGAGGAATGTCATGACCGAGAAGTACGACCGCCCACTGCCCCGGTTCTATGCCGAGGGGTCCCGTGACTTCTACGAGGCCACCAAGAGGCACGAGCTGCGCATCCAGCAGTGCGCCGAGTGCGGGAGGTTCCGCTTCCCGCCGCAGCTGATGTGCCCGTCCTGCCGATCGATGAAGTCGCAGTGGACTCAGGTGTCGGGGCGCGGGACGATCCACACCTTCACCGTGGTCCGCGGCTACGAGCCGCGATCCGTGCCGATGTTCTCCTGGCCGGCCGAGCGCTACCCGATCGTAGTGGTGATCGTGGAGCTGCCCGACGCCGACGGAACGCACATCGTGAGCAACATGGTCGACTGCGACCCGGAGGCGTTGGAGATCGGCATGCCGGTCGAGGTCGTCTTCGAGGACGTCACCGACGAGATCACCCTGCCCAAGTTCCGGCTGGTGGACGACGTGAGTCAGGAATCGGCATGAGCGCCACGGTCGACCGCCTCTTCCAGCCCGGCCGGATCGGGACCCTCGAGATCGAGAACCGGATCGTGCTGCCGCCGATGCTCATGGGATACGGCAGCGAGGACGGGTTCGTCACCGAGCGTGCCCTGGCCTACTACGCCGCACGCGCCCGCGGTGGTGCCGGACTGGTCGTCGTCGAGGCGTCGATGCCGCTGCCCGGCGGCAAGATGTTCAAGACGTACTTCGACATCAGCCACGACCGCTACCTCCCGGGGCTGAGCGAGCTGGCCACCTCGATCAAGGAGAACGGCGCCCGCGCCGCCATCCAGTTGGGCGACGGGGGCAGGGAGGTACGCCGCGACCTCACCGGGCGCGCCCCGATGGGCCCCTCCCCGGTCGCTGCCCGCAAGCGCGAGGTGCCGATCGAGATGACCCTCTCCGACATCCGGAACGCCGTGCGAGGCTTCGCCGAGGCCGGCCTCCGGGCCAAGCGGGCAGGGTTCGAGGGCGTGGAGATCCACGCCGCGCACGTCTACCTGTTGAGCCAGTTCCTCTCCGGCTTCACCAACTACCGCACCGACGAGTACGGCGGCAGCGTCGAGAACCGGTTCCGGATCCTCATCGACATCCTCAACGAGACCAAGCGGCTCACCGGCGAGGACTTCCCCGTCTGGCTGCGCATCAACGGCGTCGAGTACGACACTCCCAACGGAGTGACCCTCGAGGACAGCCGGGCCTACGCCCGGCTCGCCGAGGAGGCCGGCTACGACGCGATCAGCATCTCTGCCGGCAGCCCGCACTACGAAGCGACCATGCACACCCTCTACACGCCACCGAAGTTCCTGGTGCCGCTGGCCGCGGCCATCAAGGCGGACGTGTCGTTCCCGGTGATGGTCGCCGGCAAGCTCACCGCCGAGCAGGGCGAGGAGATCCTGGCCGCCGGCGAAGCCGACTTCATCGCCATCGGTCGTGCCCTGATGGCGGACGCCGACCTTCCCAACAAGGTGCGCGAGGGCCGGCACGAGGACGTACGCCCGTGCCCGTGCCTGCTCGACTGCGTCAACCGGGGTGTGCTGCGCGACCAGCCGCTCGTCTGCATGTCCAACGCCGCGCTCGGTCGTGAGCAGGAGTACGCCATCGAGCCGGTGGCCACACCTGGCCGGGTGGTCGTCGTCGGCGCCGGCCCGGCCGGTCTGGAAGCGGCCCTCGTCGCTGCCCAGCGAGGTCACTCGGTCACCCTGTTCGAGCGCGCCGCGGCGCTCGGCGGCCAACTGGTCGTCTCGTCGCGGGGGCCGCACAAGGGCGACCTCGGTCGGCTGGTGGACTTCTACTCGGTCCAGCTGGAGAAGCACGGCGTGGACGTGGTGACCGGCGAGGAGGCGACGGTGGAGGCCATCGTGGCCACGTCGCCGACCGCGGTCGTCCTGGCCACCGGCGAGGGCCACGGTCACACCCGGTCCAGCGGCACGGTCAGCAACGTCGACGAGCTGCTCATGGGCGAGGTTCCCGACCATCGATCGGTGGTGGTCGTCGGCGCCGACACCCGCAGCTGCGAGCTCGCGGACCTGCTCACCGAGGAGCGCGACAACACCGTCGTCCTGGCGACGCCCGAGCGCAAGGTCGCGCCGCTGCTCACCGGGATCGTCCGGGGCACCCTGATGGAACGACTGAAGGGGAAGGGCGTCGACCAGCGGACCCTCACCCGACTGGGCGCCATCACCCGCGACACCGTCGAGCTGGTGCGTGAGGACGGGTCCGGCTCCGATGTGGTGCCGGCCGACCTCCTGGTGATGGGCGAGACCAGCACCGTGGACGCGGCGCTCCTGGATGACCTGCGACGCCAGGTGCCGCGGATCTATCTCGTCGGTGATGTCGTCGAGAAGGGCGAGCACATCGATGCGATCTCCGAGGGGGCTCGGGTCGGGCGGTTGCTGTGACCGGGTCGGCCCGGGTGCTGCACCAGCCCTACGCGGTGCCCGGGTCCGGTGATCTGGTGGTACTACAATCGGCGACCCACCAGGACCTCAGGAGTGAGATGACTCAGAGCAACATCGGACGCCGTCGCGCTCTCGCCAGGCAGGAGGGCAACGCCGCCTATCTGGAGAAGAAGGCGCAGGTGGTCGCCGCCGCCACACTCCTGTTCAAGCAGCACGGCTTCGAGGCCACGACGCTGGCCCACATCGCCGAAGAGGTGGGCATGGACCGGGCCTCGCTGTACTACTACTTCCCGAGCAAGAACGAGATCCTCCAGGAGGCGGTGGCCGGGGTCACCGGACGCAACCTGGAGATGGTGCACGGACTGAAGAGCTCCGACCTGACGCCCCCCGAGCGGATCGAGAAGCTGATCCACCACGCGCTGGTCTCGTTCCACGAGAACTACCCCCAGGTCTTCGTCTACATCCAGGAGGACATGACGCGGATCGCGGACCGCGAGGACCCCTGGGCGAAGACCATGCTCAAACAGACCCGTGAGTTCGAGGACGCGCTCCTCGCGCTGCTCCGGGACGGCATGGAGCAGGGCTCCTTCCGACCCGACCTGAATCCAGTCCTCGTCGCGCACGCGATGTGGGGAATGATCAACTGGACCCACCGCTGGTATCGGCCCGGCAACTTCGAGCCGGCCGAGATCGCGAGTGAGTTCACGAGCGTCTTCCTGCGTGGCATCGAGCATCGTCGAGGTGACGACGCCGCGCCACCGGGAGAATAGGAGAACCTCATGCACGACCTCGACGAGCTGGCCAGCCGGCTCGAGATCCAGAACGTCATCGCGAAGTACGCCCACGCAGTCGACCGGCGTGACTTCGAGACGGTGAGGTCGTGCTACCACCCCGACGCGTACGACGACCACGGGCGCTACAAGGGAGACCTGGACGGCCTGCTGGCCTACTTCGACCGGCTTGCCGACAAGCTCAACTCGACCTTCCACCTGATGGGCACCCCGTACATCGAGGTCAAGGGCGACACCGCCTGGGCCGAGACCTTCGCGGTCTATCGCCGCGACCTCAAGGGCGACGTCCCGGTCCTGCAGGGCCTGCGCTACGCCGACAGGTTCGAGCGTCGGACGGGGCAGTGGCGGATCGCGCACCGCCTGGTCATCCTCGACTGGGAACACGCAGCGGGCGGCGAGCCCCCCTTGCCGAGCGCCCCGGAGTGGCTGCGAGGCGGCCTGGGGGAGAACGATCCGGCGTACGCCCTGTTCGGTGAGGCGCGCGCAGCGTCAACCCGCTGAGCCCTGCGGGCCGGCCGCACGGTCGCGCCGGTGGAGCGGCGTGCGGACGCGGACCAGCAGATCCTCGGGATCGCGGTAGCCGGGCTGTGCGGACGCGCCGAAGGCAGCGGCGACGGCGGCCTGGCGTTCGTCGACCAGCGGGGCGTACTCGGGGTGGGTGAACACGTAGAGCTCACCGTGGTGGACCGCCTCGACGACCCGTGCCGCCACCGAGGCGGGGTCCATCTTCGTCGCGTCCGTGGCGGCGGCGGTCGCTGGCCGCAGGCCGTCGCCATCGCTGGCGCCGAAGCGGCGGGCGGACTCGTTGAACGGCGTGGCCACTCCGCCGGGGCACAGGATCGACATGCCGATGTCGTACGCCGAGAGTTCGGCGGCGGCGACCTCGGAGAGCGCCACGACGGCGAACTTGGAGGAGGCGTAGGCGCCCAGGGAGGGCGGGGCGAGGAATCCCGCCATCGACGCGGTGTTCACGATGTGTGCGGGCCGCTTCCGGGCGATCATCCGGGGGATGACCGTCCGCATGCCCAGCAGGGTGCCGACCAGGTTCACGTCGATGACCTGCCGGAACTTCTCCAGCGGGACATCCCAGACCGGGCTCGGTGACGATCCGGCCGGAGCAGCGACACCGATGCCAGCGTTGTTGCACAGCAGATCGATGGCCCCGTGATCGCGCCACGTCTCCTGGACGACCCGCTCCCAGTCCTCGGCGGAGCGCACGTCCAGGACCTGGGGGACCAGGCCGGTGCCTCCCGAGGTCTGGACGGCGTCAGCCAGGGCGTCCTCGTCCTGGTCGGTCATCACCACGGTCATGCCCTCGTCACGCAGCGCCCGGCTGAGGGCGAGGCCGATGCCTCGACCGCCGCCGGTGACCAGGGCGGTTCCTCCACGAAGGTGCTTCAGTCCCATGGGTTTGCCTCGCAGCGTCGTCGTCGTTGTCAGTGTGGATGTGGGTGTGCAGCGGGTGCTCAGAACGACGCCTCGTCGAGGTCCATCAGCGAGAGGTCGATGCTCTCGGCGATGACCCGTTCGGACGTCAGCCTGGGCAGGTTGGTGGTGGCGAAGAAGCAGGCGGCGGCGACCTTGCCCTCGTAGAAGGCGCGATCCCGGTCGCCGACCGGGCCGCCCAGCCTGGCCAGAGCGACCTCGGCCTGGCGCAGCAGCAGCCAGGCGCAGATGACGTCGCCGGCTCCCATCAGCAGCCGGGTGGCGTTGAGACCGACCTTGTAGACGTGGCGGGCCGCCCCGGCTGAAGAGGCCAGGTCGTCCGTCATCTGCTGGACGATGGCGCTGAGGTCCTCGAGTGCGGTGCCGAGCAGGCGTCGCTCGCCCCGGAGCCGGCTGTCGCCGGACTCGTCGTCGACGAAGGCTTCGATCTCGGCGGTCAGGTGGCCCAGCGCACGGCCCTGGTCCTTGACGATCTTGCGGAAGAAGAGGTCCTGGCCCTGGATCGCCGTGGTGCCCTCGTAGAGCGTGTCGATCTTGGCGTCTCGGACGTACTGCTCGATCGGATACTCCTGGAGGTAGCCCGAGCCGCCGAAGGTCTGCAGCGACTCGGTGCCGAGCAGCACCCACGAACGCTCCGAGCCGAAGCCCTTGACGATCGGGAGCAGCAGGTCGTTGATCGCCCCAGCCAGGGTGACCGCCTCGCTCTCGGTGTCGCCGGCGTGCTCGGCGATCGCCACCCGGTCCTGCCAGGTGGCCGTGTAGAGCACCAGGGCTCGCAGCGCCTCGGCGTACGCCTTCTGGGTCATCAGCGAGCGCCGTACGTCGGGATGGTGGGTGATCGTGACGCGTGCCGCGGTCCTGTCGGCGGTCCGGGTCATGTCGGCGCCCTGGACGCGCTCCTTGGCGTAGTCGAGGGCGTGGAGATAGCCGGAGGAGAGCGTGGCCATGGCCTTGGTGCCCACCATCATCCGGGCGTACTCGATGACGTCGAACATCTGGGCGATGCCGTCGTGGACCTCGCCGAGCAGCCAGCCCCGGGCCGGCTCACCGCCGCCGACCTGCGGGTCGCCGAAGGTCACCTCGCAGGTGTTGGACGCCTTCAGCCCCATCTTGTGTTCGACGTTCGTGACGTAGGCGCCGTTGCGCTCGCCGGTCAGCTCGCCGGTCTCGTGGTCGAAGTGGAACTTCGGGACCAGGAAGAGTGAGAGGCCCTTGGTGCCCGGCCCGCCGGCCCCGGCCACCCCCTCCGGACGGGCGAGCACGAGGTGCAGGATGTTCTCGCTGAGGTCGTGCTCGGCGCTGGTGATGAAGCGCTTGACGCCGGTGAGGTGCCACGAGCCGTCCTCGTTCAGGGTGGCCTTGGCGCGGCCGGCGCCCACGTCGGAACCCGCGTCCGGCTCGGTCAGCACCATGGTCGCTGTCCACTGGCGGTCCACCATGACCCTGGCCACCCGCGCATCCCGGTCGTTGCCGTTGCGGAGGATGAGCCGGCTGAACGTCGTGCCGACCGCGTACATCCACAGCGCCGGGTTGGCGCCGAGGACCATCTCACCGATGGCCCAGTTGAGGGACGAGGGGGCCGGTGTGCCGCCGAGCTCCGCGGGGATCTGCAACCGCCAGAACTCCGCCTCCATCCAGGCCCGGTAGCTCTTCGTGAACGACGCCGGCAGCGGAGCGGTGTGGGTCGAGGGGTCGAAGACCGGGGGGTGGCGGTCGCTGTCGGCGAAGGGCTCCGCCAACTCGTCGCGGGAGAGCCGATCCACCTCGCGGAGGATCTCGCGAGCGCTGTCGCCGTCCACCTCGGCGAACGGTCCGGAGCCCAGGATCTCGCCCCGGTCGAACACCTCGAAGAGGTTGAACTCGATGTCGCGCAGGTTGCTCTTGTAGTGACTCACGGGCCAGTCCCAGGGGTGGTCGTATCGGCTGCTCCCAGCAGCGTAGGCGCTGAACCGGAGGGAGATCAACGGATGTGTTGATCTTTTTTCAACGAATGTGTTGAAAACTCTTGACGACCGTGTCAACTTCATTGCAGAGTGTGGCCTGCGTCTCACCGTCGAGACGCGATCAAGGGCAGTGTTTCTCCCCTTCCAGAGGATGTGAGCTGAGTGGCTGATCTGCTGCAGCTACTGGTCAGCGGCCTGTCGCTAGGCGCGCTGTACGGTCTGATCGCGCTGGGATTCGTGATCGTCTTCAAGGCGACCGGCATCCTGAACTTCTCGCACGGAGCGATGCTGCTCCTCGGTGCCTACGTGGTGACCCGCCTGGCGCACGTGAACTTCCTGCTCGCCGTGCTGGCGGGCATCGCGGCCGCGGTGGCGCTGAACCTGCTCGTCGAGCGGGTGCTGGTCAGATCCATGGCGGGCCGCTCCGCGCTGGCCATCACCGTGATGACCATCGGCCTCGACGTGGTCCTGATGACCTATGCGCGTGGCGAGATCAACACCCGGGTGCTCCCGATGGGTGACCCCTGGGGCGCGACCATGGTCAGCATCGGCGCGGTGGACATCCCGCTCAGTCGCCTGGTCGCCCTGGTCGTCTCGCTGGTCGTGGTCGCGGCGTTCTTCGTCTGGTTCAAACGGTCCTCGTGGGGGGTCGCCTTCCGAGCCGCCACCGAGCGCCGCGACGTCGCCCCGCTGATGGGGATCCGGCTCAACCGGCTCTCCGTCGTGGCCTGGGTGCTCGCCGGTGTGCTCGCGGTGATCGCCGGTGTGTTCCTGGCGACCTTCCCGTCGTCCGGCGTCAACGTCGACCTCTCGCACGTGGCCCTGCGAGCATTCCCGGCCGCGGTGATCGGCGGCCTCGACTCCACCCACGGAGCGATCGTCGGCGGCCTGATGATCGGGACGGCCGAGATCCTCGCCCAGGGCTACCAGTCGCACCTGGAGTTCCTCGGTGGTGGCTTCCACGAGGTGCTCACCTACGTGCTGATGGTCATCGTCCTCTGGTTCAAGCCGGCCGGACTCTTCGGAACGCAGGAGGTCAATCGTGTCTGAACTCGTCGACACCCGCGTCGCCGCACCTGCCGTCAGTACGCCGGGCGCGAGGGCCGCTCGCAGACGTCTCCCCCCCGCGACCCTGCTCAGGGGCGGCGGCCTCGTCGTCGCCGCGATCCTGGTCATCATCACCCCCTCGATCGCCGGCACCTGGCTGCCGGTGGTGATGAACCTCGCCGCCTTCGCCGTCGGCGTGGTCGGCTTCAACCTGCTGTACTCCGCCGGCCAACTCTCCTTGGGCCACGCCTTCTTCATGGGACTGGGTGGCTTCTCCTACGCCTACCTCTCCGGGCAGAACAGCGCCCGCACCGACGGATTGGGGCTCGACCCGCTCCTCGCCTTCGTCCTCTCCGCGCTCCTGGTCGGACTGGTGGGGCTGGCCTTCAGCCCGCTGACCTCCCGGCTGGGAGGGCTCTCCCTGGCCGCCGCCACCCTGGGCCTGGTCTTCCTCGGCTCGCACGTCTTCGGGATGGCCGAACGAGTCACCGGCGGCACCTCCGGCCGGGTCCTGGAATCCATGCGGTTCGGGCAGTACGAGCTCTATGAGGCGAGAGACATCTGGTACTTCGTCGCCGGCGTCGCTGCCCTCGCCTTCGCGTTCGCCGCGCTGATCTCCCGCAGCCGTGTCGGATTGGCCCTCGAGGCCATCCGGGACGGTGAGCACCTGGCGCGCGGACTCGGCATCAATGTGCGTCGCTACAAGGCCCAGGCCTTCTTCTTCTCCTCGGTCTATGCCGGCGTCAGCGGCATCCTGATCGGCCTCGTCGCCGGCGTCCTGGTGAAGGAGAGCTTCACGCTCTACCTGACGATGAACATCTTGATGATGGCCATCCTCGGTGGCGCCTCCGCCCTCGTCGTCGGTGCCGTCGTCGGCACCGCGCTCTTCATCGTGCTGCCGGAGCTCCTCCGCCGGTACGGCGACGCCATCCCCCTCCTCGCCCCGGAGGGCTCGGTCACCGGCCTCACGCCGGCGGCCGCAGCGACGTACCTCTTCGGCGCAGCCATCATCCTCATCCTCATCGTCGAGCCGGATGGCCTCACCGCGCTCGGGCGTCGGGCCCGGATCCGGATCCTCCGGTCTCGCCCTCGCGCCGATCAATCTCGGTCATGACTCTCGGGCCAACAGCCCAACCACCAGTCAACTCACCAGCAGGAACCCAGGAAAGGGATCAGACATGAAGCTCATGCGTGCCACCGGAGCCGCGGCCGTGGCTCTCCTCACCACAGCCGCACTCGCCGCTTGCGGCAACAACACCGACGGCGCCTCCGACGGCGCCTCCGCCGGCGCACCCGGCGTGACCGAGGACTCGATCAAGCTCGGCCACATCACCGACCTGACAGGCGTGTGGGGTCCGGTCGGCAAGAAGTACCTGTCCGGCTCGCAGCTCTGGGTCGACGCGGTCAACGCCAACGGCGGCATCTGCGACCGGACGGTCGAACTGGTGGTGCGCGACCACAAGAGCAACATCCAGGACGCCGTGACGATCTATCGCGAGCTCGAGAGGGACGTCTTCGGTATGCAGACGATCCTCGGCTCCGGCCCGATCCTGGCCGCCGCCCCCTCACTCACCAAGGACAAGGTCCTGGCGTCCACCTACGCCTGGGACGAGATGCTGCTCGAGGGCACGGAGACCATCTTCCTGCCGGGCGCCACCTACGAGGTCGCCAGCGTGGCGCTGACCGAATGGGTCGTGAAGGAGCGTGGCCTCCAGCCCGGCGACAGCATCGGCCTGGTGCGCTACGACGGCATCTTCGAGGGCGTCCTGACCGGCATGGAGCTGGTCGCCGAGGAGTACGGCCTGAACCTGGTCGAGCAGAAGGTCCAGGTCTCCGACTCCGACTTCACCGGCCCGGTCCGGGCCTTCAAGAGGGCCGACGCCAAGCTGGTGATGTCTGCCATCAGCACCCCGCACCTGGGAACCTTCGTCTCCACGGCCTCGTCCCAGGGTCTCGAGCCCGCGATCCTGTCCCCGTCGCCGGGCAACTTCGACGAGTCGCTCCTCGCCGGGCCGGCCAAGCAGCTCTTCGAGGAGAACTCGTACTTCGCCTCCCCGTTCACCAACTGGGACAACGACAGCGCGGGCGCCGCGGAGGTCCGCGACGCCTTCGAGAAGTACGGCGAGGGTGACCCCAACTACGGTCTGATGCTCGGCTACGGCCAGGCCTCCATCTTCGGGCAGATCCTCGAAGCGGGATGCGCGAACGGTGAGCTCACCCGCGACAGCGTGGTCGACGCCTTCGGGTCCATGGACACCGTGGCCACCAACGGCATCATGACGGAGCTCGACTTCTCTCGTGGCGACGGAATGTCGCAGTCGATCGAGGTCGGCATCCTCCAGCCCGACGGCTCGGCGACCACGGGCTTCACCGAGATCCAGGAGCCGTTCATCAGCGACCTCGTCGCCAAGAGCGGACTCTGATCCAGCACGGATCCAGGTCACGACGGATCCCGGCAGAGCAGGAGTAGAGCAGTGTTGATGGTCAACGGACTCAAGGTCACCTACGCAGGCGTCGCCGAGGGGCTGCGCGGCGTGGACCTCACGGTCGAGGAAGGCCAACTGGTCACCGTCCTGGGCAGCAACGGCGCCGGCAAGACGACGTTGCTGCGGGCCATCTCCAACGTGCTCAACGCCTTCAACGGCGTTGTCACTGCCGGTGCGATCGACTGGGACGGACTCAACCTGGTCCGGACCCGGGCCGACCGGATCGTCAGTCGGGGCCTCATCCAGGCCCCCGAAGGTCGAGGGATCTTCGGGGGCCTGACGGTGGAGGAGAACCTCAGAGTGGGTGGCTTCCTGAGGTCGCGCGCAGAGCAGCGGCACCAGCAGAAGCGTGTCCTGGACCTGTTCCCGGACCTTTCCGACCGACTCCGTCAGCATGCCGGCCTGCTCTCGGGGGGTCAGCAGCAGATGCTCGCCATCGGTCGGGCGCTGATGGCCGACCCCAAGCTCCTGTTGCTCGACGAGCCGTCGCTGGGGCTTGCTCCCAAACTCGTCGACGACGTCGCCGCCGTGGTGCAGCAGATCAACCAGGCAGGCACCACCGTCGTCCTGGTGGAGCAGAACGCCTCGATGGCCCTGAGCATGGCGGACTACGCCTACGTCCTGGAGAACGGTCGGGTGAGCCTGCACGGGCCCGGTGCCGAGCTGCGCGACAGCGACGAGGTCCGTCGTCTCTACCTAGGACAGGGAAGCGATGACGAGCCCGACGAAGACACCGACCCCGTGTTCGTCGGCAACAAGGAGCAGTCATGAACGACGTGAGCATGAGCCCTGACCGGCCGGCGCTGGCACTCCAGCTCCACGATGTCGACGTCACCTTCGGCGGCGTCCGGGCCCTGCAGAGCGTGTCCCTCGACGTACACGTCGGCGGCATCCACGCGGTGATCGGCCCCAACGGCGCCGGCAAGACCACGTTCTTCAATGCCGTCTCCGGCATGGTGCGGATCTCAGGCGGCGAGGTGCTGCTCAACGGAGAACGGATCGACGGCTGGGCCGCCAACCGGATCGCCGCCGCCGGGATGGCCCGGACCTTCCAGAACCTGGCTGTCTTCAGCAACCTCACGGTCCGCCAGAACCTCCTTCTGGGCCGGCACGTCCAGACAAGGGCCGGCTGGTTCAGCGCCGGGATGGCGCTCCCGTCGGCCAGGCGAGAGGCCGCCCGACAGATCGAGCACGTGGAGAGGGTGGCGCACCTGGTCGACCTGGGTCACCTGCTCGACTCCGGAGGAGGGGACCTCTCCTACGGAGACCGCAAGCGGGTCGAGATCGGGCGCGCGCTGTGTATGGAGCCGAGCGTGCTGCTGCTCGACGAGCCGGTGGCCGGGATGAACTCGACCGAGACCTCGCGGATGGCGAAGCTGATGCGCACCATCCGCGACGAGATGGACATCACGGTCCTCCTGGTGGAGCACGACATGGGCATGGTGATGCGGCTGGCCGACCATGTCACGGTCCTGGACTTCGGTCGGGTCGTTGCCTCCGGCCCGCCGGCAGCGGTGCAGGAGGACCCGAAGGTGATCGAGGCCTACCTCGGAGTCAAGGGCGCCAGCGACCTGCTGGCCGGGCACTGACTCACACACAAGGAGGCGGGAGCCCTCGGGCTCCCGCCTCCTTGACGTGTGCGGTGAGGTCGGCTGCCGTCAGGCGCAGTAGCCGCCGTCGACGGCGATCGCCTGTCCGCTGACGTAGCTGGCCCTGTCGGAGGCCAGGAAGGCGACGACCTCCGCGATCTCGTGCGAGAGACCGAAGCGCTGCAGCGGAGTGAGGCGCATGGTGATCTCGATGGACGCCGGGTCGAAGTTGCCGGTCTCGATCAGGGCGATGCCCATGGCATCCTCGACCACGCCGGGCGCCACCGAGTTGGCCCGGATGCCGAACTTGCCCTCCTCGCGGGCGATGCCGCGCACGATGACCTCGATGCCGCCCTTCGGGGCGCCGGAGAGGATGTCCTTCACCGGGAACCGCTGCACGGCCACGCTTGTCACCGCGGTGATGGAACCCGCCGTACGCCGCAGCGCCGGCAGCGTGGCATGCACGACGTTGAAGAAGGCGTTGAGCTCAGCGTCGACGTGCGAGGTGAACTTCTTCGGCTCGATGTTGCTGATGTAGATCTGATCGACGAACGGGCCGCTGGCGTGCACGACCGTCTTGACGTCGCCGAACTCGGTCGTGACCTGTGCGATGAGGTCGATCACCGCGTCCACGTCGGTGAGGTCGAGTTGCACCGCCCGCGCGGTGGCGCCGGCCTCCTGCAGCTCGGCCACGAGCTCCTCGGCCTTGGTGACGTTGGAGTGGTAGGTGAAGACGACGTCATGGCCGTCGCGGGCCAGGGCCCGACAGGAGGCGGCGCCGATGCCGCCGGTGCCTCCGGTCACGAACGCCACGGGTCGGCTGCTCTCGGCAGGTGAGGTGGTCACAGGTGTGTCCTTTCGGGGGGTGTGCTGGGGAGCGGGGGGGGGGGGGGGGGGTCACAGGGAGCGGGCGATCAGGACCTTCATGATTTCGTTGGTCCCGCCGTAGATCTTCTGCACGCGGGCACCCGCGTAGAGCTGGGCGATGGGGTACTCGGTGATGTACCCGTAGCCGCCGAACAGCTGGAGACAACGGTCGATCACGGTGCACTGCATGTCGGTGGACCAGTACTTCAGCCGGGAGACCGTGACCGCATCCAGACGGCCGGCCAGATGCAGCTCCATGCAGTGATCCAGGAAGGTGCGGGCCACCAGGACATCGGTCGAGCACTCGGCCAGGACGAACTGCGTGTTCTGATAGTCGAGGACCTGCTTGCCGAAGGCAGTGCGCTCCTTGACGTAGCGCACCGTCTCCTCGACGGCGGTCTCCGCGTAGGCCACGGCGCCGATGCCGATCACCAGCCGCTCTTGCGCGAGCTGCTGCATCATCTGGTAGAAGCCCTGCCCCTCCTCGTTGCCGAGCAGGTTGGCGACGGGCACCCTCATGTCCGTGAAGGACAGTTCCCGTGTGTCCTGGCCGTGCTGGCCGATCTTCTTCAACACCCGGCCGCGCGCGAACCCCTCCGCCCCGGTCACCTCGGTGACCAGCAGCGAGATGCCGGTGGCGCCTTCGCCGCCGGTCCGCGCCACCAGGAGCACCAGGTCGGCATGCCCACCGTTGGTGATGAACGTCTTGGTCCCGTTCACCACGTAGTGGTCGCCGTCGCGACGCGCGGTGGTCCGGACGGCCTGCAGGTCAGAACCGGTGCCGGGCTCGGTCATCGCCAGCGCCGCGACCAGGTCACCGGAGGCCATCGGCGGCAGCCAGCGCTGCTTCTGCTCCTCGGTCCCGAAGCTGTGGATGTAGTGGGCGACGATCGCCGAGTGGATGCCGAGGCCCAACGCGTCGTCGCCGGAGCGGCACTGCTCCCAGAGCACGGCGGCCTCGTGGGCGAACGTGCCGCCGCCACCGCCGTACTCCTCGGGAATGCTGGCCAGCAACAGTCCGGCCTCGCCCGCCTTCGTCCAGGTCGCCCGGTCCACCTGGTGCTGTTCGGCGAACCGCTCCCGGTGCGGGGTGACCTCCTTGGCGAAGAACACGCGTGCCAGATCAGCGGTGTCGGCGACGTCGGCGTCGCGCATCCACGGGGAGACGTAGGGCTCGGGGGACTGCATGGATCTCTCCGTCGGGGGTCGAGTGCGGCGATGGGGGAGCGGGTCAGCCTGGGATGCCGACGGACCGGCACCAGATGCGGGCCATCGTCGTGATGGCGATGTCCTCGTCCAGGGGCTCCTTCAGCACATACCTGGCGAAGGCGACATCGGCGACCATCCCGCCGAGCGCCTCGGCGGCGTGCCGGGGATCGAGGGCGCCCTCGCCGGTCCCGCGAGACTGCCACGACTCGATGGTGGCCTCGATGCGGTCGATGTAGCGCTTGCGGATCCGACGGCGGTAGGCCATGAAGTCGGGGTTGCTGGCCACCACCTGCTCGAGCACCCGGTGCATGCTGGCGTTGTCTCGGTAGGTGTGCATGAAGCGGGCGATCGTCTCTTCGAGCTGCTGGGCCGGCGTCGTATCCGGGGTGACCGGCTTCGAGGAGGCGGCGAAGGAGACCTCGACGAGCTCGTCGATCAAGGCCTTGAGGACGTCGTCCTTGGACGTGAAGTAGGTGTAGAAGGTGCCGTGCGAGACCCCGGCCTCCTGGGCGATGTCGGCCACCCGCACCTGGTAGTAGCTCTCTCGCTCGAACACGGCCTGACCAGCGCGCAGCACCTGCTCGCGCCGGGCCCAGCCCCGCGACGTACGCGGTTGACGCACCTCGGTGGTCATGTCGGAACCCCTCAGACCGAGACGGAAGGCGCGACGGCCTCCGCCTCGACTCGCAGGACGCGCCGCAGCAACTTGCCCGACGGATTGCGAGGCAGGGACTCCACGACCTCGACCGAGGTCGGGCACTTGTAGTGGGCCAGGTTGGCGCGCGCATGGTCGATCACCGCCTGCGGCTCCAACGTGGCACCAGCCTTGGTGATGACGTAGGCGCGCGGGGTCTCGCCCCACTTCTCGTGCGGCACGCCGACGACGGCAACCTCAGCCACGTCCGGGTGGGAGGCGATCACGCCCTCCACTTCGGTGGGGAAGATGTTCTCGCCCCCGGAGACGATCATGTCCCCGACCCGGTCGCGCAGGAACAGGAAGCCTCCCTCGTCCTGCCATCCCAGGTCGTTGGTGCGCATGTAGCCGTCGTCGGTGAACACCGCGGCGGTCTGCTCGGGCAGCTTGTAGTAACCGAGCATGTTGCCGACGTACTTCACCCAGACCTCGCCGGTCTCTCCCGGCTGCACCGGCTCGCGGGTGAGGGGATCGAGCAGCTTCATGCTGAGGGCAGTGATCGGGCGCCCGGCGGACTGGAGGCGTTCGGGGTGCTCGGTGTCGTGGTGGGCGGCGTCGTCGAGCAGGGTGATCGTGCCCCAGGTCTCGGTCATGCCGTAGATCTGGACCATGGTGGTGTGCGGCAGCAGCTGGAGGAACTCGCGCAGCACCGTCTGGGTGATGGGGGAGGCGCCGTAGGAGACCAGTTTGAGGGTGGAGAGGTCGGCGGTGCGGGCGTCCGGGTGGGCGCAGATGCCCTGGATCATCACCGGGGCGACCACCATCGAGGTGACCCGGAACCGCTCGATGGCTTCGAGGATGGAGCCGCCCGAGACCTCGTTCTGCGCCACGATGGAACCGCCCGTGTGCAGGGCTCCGGTGGCGGCGCCGATCCCACCGACATGGAACCAGGGCAGCACCGGCATCAGGACGGCGTCCTGGCCGAGCTGCCAGATCTCGTCGAGCAGGGCGACGGTCGCGCGCAGCCCGGCACAGCCGAGCATCACGCCCTTGGGGGTGCCGCTGGTGCCGGAGGTGTAGAGCTGGGCGACGACGTCGGCGTCCTCAAGCGTCGCGAACTGGTGCGGGGCCAGCGGGGTCGCGGCGGACCTCCAGCTCTGCCAGGTGAGTTCGGTGCTGGTGGCTCCGTCGCCGATGATGACGACGTGCTGCACCCGCGGGCTGGCGGCCAGGGCGTCGCGGGCCAGCTCGAGGAGCACGGACTGGACGACCACGACGGTGGCGTCCATGTGGTCGATGAGCGCGGCGATCTCGCGGGCGCTGAGCCGCCAGTTGATCGGCACGGTGACGGCCCCGAGCATGCCTGCGGCCGTGGTGAGCTCGATCTGCTCGATGGAGTTCTTGCCCAGGTAGGTGACCCGGTGTCCCTTCTCGACACCCAGGGTGGCCAGCGCGCCGGCGACCTGGCGGGCGTTGTCGCGGACTTCGGCGTACGTCGCCTGGCGAGCGGTCTCGATGACGGCGACCGCCTCGGGTGTGCGCTCGGCCCAGGCTTCGATACCTGCAACGAGGGTGTGGTTGGACGGCACCTGGACTCCTTCGGGAAGGTGGATCGGGAGGGGACGTGGATACCCGGGACTGACGACACGCTAGACCGAACTTGAACTTGATGTCAATATCAAGTTTGGGGTCAGATCGGTGCCTTCGGGTGCCCGCCGGAGTGGTGTTCCGGCGGACACCCGCGCCGCAGTGGCGAACGTTTCAGGACAGGCGCTCGATGACCATGGCCATGCCCTGACCGCCGCCGACGCACATCGTCTCCAGGCCGAACTGCTTGTCCTTGACCTGGAGGCCGTTGACCAGCGTGGACGCGATGCGGGCGCCAGTCATGCCGAACGGGTGGCCCACGGCGATGGCGCCTCCGTGCACGTTGAGCCGGTCGAAGTCCAGTCCGAGCTCGCGGCCCGAGGCGATCACCTGGGCGGCGAATGCCTCGTTGATCTCGAACAGGTCGATGTCGTCCACCCCGAGTCCGGCGCGGGCCAGCGCTCGACGCGAGGCCTCCACCGGACCCAGCCCCATGATCTCGGGGGCGAGGCCGCTGACCGCCGTGGAGACGATGCGGGCCAGCGGGGTGAGGCCGAGCTCACGCGCCTTGGTGTCGGACATGATCACCAGGGCGGCGGCACCGTCGTTGAGGGGGCAGGCGTTGCCTGCGGTCACGGTGCCGTCGGGGCGGAACGCCGGGCTCAGCGCGCCCACGGACTCCATGGTGACGCCCGCCCGTGGGCTGTCGTCGCGGTCGGCGACCTGGCCGTTCGGCAGCTGCACCGGCAACAGGTCGCGATCCCAGAAACCCTCGGCCTGCGCCTGGTTGGTCAGGTTCTGGCTGCGTACGGCGAACGCGTCCTGGTCGGCGCGGCTGACGCCGTGCAGCTCCGCGACGTTCTCCGCGGTCAGCCCCATGGAGATGTACACGTCGGGCAGGTCGCCTGCGTCCCGGGGGTCGCTCCACGCGCCGCCGGTCGCGACCCGGTCAGCGGTGCGCTTCGCCGCCTCGGCGAAGATCGGGTTCTCGGTGTCGGGCAGGTTGTCGCTGTGACCCTTGGTCGAGCGGCTCACGGCCTCGACCCCGGCCGAGATAAACACATCTCCTTCGCCGGCCTTGATGGCGTGCAGCGCCATCCGAGTGGATTGGAGGCTGGAGGAGCAGTAGCGGTTGACCGTGGTGCCGGGGAGGTGGTCCATGTCCATCAGCACCGAGACGATCCTGGCCATGTTGAAGCCGGACTCCCCGCCCGGGAGGCCACATCCGAGGATGAGGTCCTCGATGTCGGTGGGGTCGAGCGAGGGCACCTGGGCGAGGGCCGCTTGGATCGCGACGGCCGCCAGTTCGTCGGCCCTCATCTCAGCGAGCGAGCCCTTGAAGGCACGTCCGATCGGTGTGCGGGCGGTGGAGACGATGACTGCTTCAGGCATGGAGGATCCTCGGGTTTCGGTGAAGGGGCTCTGGCGGGCACATTCTGGACACGCCATCCGGTTCTAGTCAACACTAGCGTTGAAAGAGGGGTGTGGAGTGTCGTCACCGCTGTCGTGCGGGCCAGCGGACACTGGGGGCATGACGAACGCCCCGTTTCCGCAACTGAGCACCTCACGTTTGGGCCTCCGCCGGTTCCGTGAGTCCGACGCCGAGGCCTTCGCCCGCTACAGGTCCGACCCAGCCGTGGCCCGCTACCAGAGTTGGGAGGCGCCGTACCCGCTTGAGGAAGCGAGCCGTTTCGTCTCGGCGATGGCGACACAACCCGCCGACGTACCCGGGGAGTGGCTGCAGATCGCGGTGACCCTGGAGGATGCGCTCATCGGTGACTGTGCCTTCGTGGCTCAGGCGCACGAACCGAGGACCGCCGAGATCGGGTTCACCATCGCTCCGGAGCACCAGGGGCGCGGCTACGCAGGCGAGGCCGTCACGTCGCTTCTGGGGTACCTGTTCGACCAGCTCGGCAAGCATCGGGTGACCGCCTCCTGCGGTCCCCGCAACGCGCCCTCGGTCAAGGTGCTCGAGTCCGTGGGGATGCGCCGCGAGGGGCACCTGGTGGAGAGCACGTGGGCGAAGGGTGAATGGACCGACGACCTGATCTTCGCCGTCCTCGGACGCGAGGTGAGTTAGCGCTCCGTGCTCGTGGCCTCGACGCCCGCATCGAGGATCGGCACTAGGAGCCCCCAAAGTCCCGTGTGTTCGATTTGTTCGTTTGCTACTCTGGATGTGCGCGCCAAGGAGGTTCGTCATGACGCGATCTGCTGCTAGCACCGATGCCCGCACGTACGTTGCGAGCGATGCTGACGAGGAGCTCTACCGCACCTTCGCCCGCGCGCTCGGGGCGGTTCCCGAGACGAGCAGTCATCGGCCCGCTCTTGTGGACGCGGCGGGCAACGAGGTGCCCATTCCACGAGAAATGCACGACGTTCTACTTCAGGTGGCCCATGCCCTGACGGCGGGGATGGGCGTCAACGTCGCGCCACTCAACGCCATGCTCACCACCCAGGAGGCGGCCGACTACCTGGGCGTATCCCGTCCCACCGCGGTGCGGTTGCTGGATGCGGGCGAGATCCCGATGAGTCGGCCCGGTCGCCACCGGTACGTGCGCCTCGTGGACCTGATCGACTACGCGGAGCGGACTCGTCAGACCCGTTCCGAGGCGCTGGATGACATGGCGCGAGAAGCGGAAGATGCTGGCCTGTACGGGGTTCTCGATGGGCCCCCACCACCGATGAGGTGATCGTTGCACTTCCCGGTCTTCTTGGACACCTGCGTGCTCTACCCGATCGTGCTCACGGATACGTTGCTGCGAGTGGCCGAGCAGCAGGTGTTCCGTCCGTACTGGTCGGGCGATGTCTTGGCAGAGCTGCAACGGAACCTCGGGGCCGTGCCGCAGATCGGCGATGACCGAGCGCGTAGTCGGATCAAGGCGATGAACCGGGCATTTCCCGACGCGACGGTGACCGGATACGAGGCACTGATCGATGGTATGGAGTGCGATCCGAAGGATCGGCACGTCATGGCTGCAGCTGTGCACTCGGAATGCCAGGTTGTCGTGACCTACAACCTCAGGGACTTCCCATCGGAGGCTATGGGCAGGCACCATCTGGAGGCCGTGCACCCAGACACGTTCCTCCTCGACCAACTCGACCTCTACCCGGAGGCGGTGTACCTCTCCCTGCGGCGCCAGTCGACCGAGTCGGCGCGCCCCGGGCTCACCGCCCTGCAACTCATGGCTTCCTTCGAGAAACTGGAATTGCGGGGGTTCGCGGCAAGAACTGCGTCGCCGCTGGCCGAACCTCAACGCCGGCCGGTGGTGACCGAGACCCCCCTCAGGCGGTGGTGAGCTCCCGGATCCGGGCCCGCAGCCGGGCAGCCCGGCCACTCAGCCGCTGAGCGCGGGCACGCAACCGCGACGCTCGGTCGCGGTTGCCCGCGGCTCGGGCCGCGCGGGCGCGTTGGCGCACCTGCCGGCGTCGCTGGACGACCTCGGCCCGGCGGGCGCGAAGCCGCGCCACCTCGGGGTCCTCCCCGGGCGGGGTGGGGACGTCGTTCTCCTCGACCGCGCAGGACTCGCTGACCAGGCCCGCCGGGGTGCGCACCAGGAGCTCGACGTTCGCGTCCTCGGGTGCCCCCTCGTATCCCTTGGTCCGCGACTGCCAGTCGTTGGCGGCGATCTCACGCGCCAAGCTGGCCAGCGCCAGTGGGGAGTCGATGCTGCCGTCCCACTCGGCGGGGGCGGCGTGGTCGAGGATGGTGGTGAAGATCGACATCGTGCCGTCGGCGTTGTCGGCGACCTCGACGATGCGCGCCTGCTGTGGGAAGTCGATGTGGGAGGCGGTGTTGACCTCCCAGAAGCCGCCGCTGCCGTCGGCGCGGGAGTGCGCCCAGATCTGGTTGCGGTGGGTGTGGCCGTTGAACCAGGCGATCACGTGCGGCTGGGTGAGGAGATACTCGACCACCGCGGCGCCGAACACCCGCACCCCGAAGTCGAACCCGGTCGCGATGAACGGGTTCGACATCGTGCCCGACGTGTGATGGCTGAACAGGATGACCGCCTTGTCCTGGCTGGCCTCGATGACCTGCTTGAGCCAGGCGAACTGGTCCGGGTCCAGCGACCCGTCGGCGTACCCGTTCACGTTCACGGTGTCCATCGAGATGAAGCGAATCGGGCCCTTGTCGAAGAAGTAGTAGGCGTGCCCGTTGGTGCGGTTCTCCTCGGTGAAGCCGTGGCCCACCGGGAGGCCGCTGGTCTGGAAGTACTGCCCGACGGTCTGCTTGCGGGTCAGCAACTTGCGCTGTGGGTCGGGGGTGACCAGGCGCACCGTCCCGAGGATGCCGAGGGGGTCGGTGAGGATCGCATCCTGGACGAGTCCGAGCAGGTCGGCCGCCACCAACCGGTTGACGACGTCGGCCTGGTTGAGGCCGGCCGGTGCCTTGATCACCTTGGCGGGACCGACGGCGAGGGCGTTGAGCAGGGGGCCGGTGGTCACCTCGGTCGGGAAGTTGCCCTGCACCAACCCGTCGTGGTTGCCGTGGACGCTGTACCACTCCATCTTCTGGGCGCCGTTTCGGCGCAGTCCACTGGCCTGGAAGGGCTGGCGTGACGTGTCCAGCACTCCGGCGACCTCCGGGAAGCCGTACTGCCGCCGGGCGATGTCGGGGGCCAGCGGGCCGAGCAGTCCGTTCGGGGTGCCGTCGGGGTGCCAGTAGTGGGGGTCGTAGTTGAGCACCGCCTTGGAGTCCATCACCCCCTCGTAGCGGTTGCGGTTGCCGCTGTCGGGGGTGACCTCCTCGCCGTCGAGGATGTCGATGTTCCACCGGATCTCGTTGAGTTGGGCGTTGTCGGAGTTGTCGCCGGTCTCGATGGCGAACTCCAGGGGCGCACCGGTGACCGGCCCCCCGGTGAGGTTGTTGATCGCCTGCACCATGGACTCGGAGATGTGAGCGCTGAAGATCTCCTGCGGCCGGTGCGCGGAGGTGAACAGGCCGAGGCCGAAGTTCCCGAGGTCGGTCGGGTCGTCGTACCGGTCGGTCCACTC
The DNA here is from genome assembly GCF_016827675.1 of Nocardioides limicola. Classification (GTDB taxonomy): domain Bacteria; phylum Actinomycetota; class Actinomycetes; order Propionibacteriales; family Nocardioidaceae; genus Nocardioides; species Nocardioides limicola. The sequence goes on from NZ_JAERJA010000010.1 coordinate 28,521, forward strand.
GAGCCGCATCGGCGACTGGTGGTCGATGATGTGGATGTCGCTGAGGTGGGCGAAGGCCAGCAGTGGACGTCGGCAGGCTTCACGGTCCGCGGCGGCGGCGACGCCCAGGTCGGTGCGAACGACCCGCGGCCTGCCGGGCCCGTCGAGCAGTCGCGCATAGCCGCCGTCGCCGGGCTCACCGCGGACGATGGTGTGCGTCAGTGTGGTGCGACCCGCGACCGCGGCCGCGGCGAGACTGGCATGGCGGATCACCGGCCGGGCCGCGGCGGAGCCGCCCCCTGCCGAGACCGCGACAGCCGCCCCCGCGGCGAAGAGGGCAGACTTCATGGCGGTACGACGCGACAACTCCATGCAGCCACCAACGATCGACCTGTGACCTGAGTCACGGACCGCGTCGGAGATGCCGGCTGAACCCTACTCGTCCCGGAGGCGCAACCCCCGGCGGCTCAACTCCTCACGCAGGATCCGGATGGCCTTGGGGCCGACGCCGTGGATGTCGAGGAGCTCTCGCGCTGACCGGTCGGTGAGCTGTTCGAAGCGGGTCAGTCCGTGCGCAGCCAACTCCCGGCGGGAGACCTTGCCCATCGATGCCGGGAACTCTGTCTCGTCACTCATCGTCGCACTCCTCTCACTCGCCGCGTGCCAACGCGGCTTCCAGTCCGTCCAGGATGAGGTGCAGGCCGAAGTCGAACTCGTCGCCATAGTCGTAGCCGTCGGCGATCGCGTGGCTCACCATCTCGGCCAGGTGTGGGAATTCCGCAGCGGGGAGCGCCTCGCCGAGCCCGGCGGCGTACTCGGCTGCCGTTTCGTCGGCCTCGAACGGCAGGTTCACCTCGGTCAGCACGAAGCCGTACACGTAGGCATCGAGCGCCGAGAACGCGTGCGCGGCCAACGACACCGAGAATCCGCCGTCGCGCAGGCAGCCCAACACCGCGTCGTGGTGCCGCAGCAGCGTCGGTCCCGGAGCCTTCCGGGACTCCAACAGCCCCAGCGCCCACGGGTGTCGCCGCAACGCCGCCCGCGCCGAGCCGGCTCGCGCCACCATCGCGGCCCGCCAGGGTGCCCCCGCCTCAGGCAGGGCGACCTCGGCGAACACCCGATCCACCACCAGATCCAGCAGCTCGTCCTTGCCGCCGACGTGGTGATAGAGCGACATCGCCTCCACGCCCAGCGCCCGTCCGACACTGCGCATAGTGATCCCGGCCAGCCCGCGCTCGTCGGCGACGCCGATCGCCGCCGCCACCACCTGATCCCGGTCCAGTCGTCGCTCGGCCACCGCCACCTCCCTTGCAGGCTTACGTGCGTAAGGCTATCGTGTCAGCGACCACCTTACGTGCGTAAGGTTAGATCGAACGGGAGAACCAGATGCGAGCAGTCGTCTACGACCGGTACGGGCCACCCGAGGTGCTCCGCGTCACCGAGGTGCCCGACCCCCGTCCTCGCGCCCGTGAGGTCCTCGTCCGGGTGCACGCGGTCGCGGTCACCTCCGCCGACGCCCGGATCCGTGCCGCTCGCTTCCCACGCGGCTTCGGGATCCCCGCCCGACTCGTCTTCGGCATCCTGCGCCCCCGCCGACGGATCCTGGGCAGTGCCTTCTCCGGGGTCGTCGAGGCGATCGGGCCTCGAGCCACCGACGTCGAGGGTGCTGGGCTCAGTGTCGGCGACGAGGTCTCCGGGATGACCGGCCTCGGCCTCGGTGGGTACGCCGAGAAGCTCGCCGTCCGCGCCGACCGGGTGGTCCCCAAGCCGGCCGGCGTCACCCACGAGGAGGCGGCCGGACTGCTCTTCGGGGGCAGCACGGCGCTGTACTTCCTGCGCGACCTCGGCGGCCTGACCGCAGGCCAGCGGGTGCTGGTCGTCGGCGCCTCCGGAGCGATCGGCACCACTGCCGTCCAACTGGCCAGGCTGGCCGGGGCTGAGGTCACCGCCGTCACCAGCGGCGCCAACGCCGCACTGGTCACCGATCTCGGCGCGACGCGGGTCATCGACCACACCACCACCGCAGTCACCGGCGACCCGGACCCCGACCAACCAGAGGGCTACGACCTGGTCCTGGACACCGTCGGCGTGCTCGACCCGGCCCAGACCCGGAGGCTGCTGGCCCCCGGCGGCACCGGCCTGCTGGCGGCCGCCGATCTCGGCCAGACGCTGCGCGCTCGCGGCGACGTACGCACCGGCACCTCCCCCGAACGCGCCGAGGACTTCGCCCACCTGCTCGGCCTGGCCGAGCGCGGCGACCTCAGAGTGGTGCTCAGCGGCACCCACCCGCTTGCCGACGCCGCCGCTGCGCACGCGGTCGTCGACTCCGGACGCAAGGTCGGCAACGTGGTGCTCAGCCTCTCCTGAGGAGCCCCCCGGCCTGGACGACCCGCCTCAGGGGGCGCGGTCGCCGTCCGGCTGGATCACCCACCACAGACCGCCGTGGGTGGAGATGTTGTGGCACTTCACCTCGCCGGGGCCCTCGTGGGCGTAGTAGTAGAGCGGGTGGTCGTTGTAGGTCACCTGGAGGCTGCCGTCGCGGCGCTCGGTGGTGCCGAGCAGCCCCGGGTCCACCTCACCGCCGGCCTCGGGGGCGCCGTTGGTGAGCACGGGTGGCCAGGCGACCGCGCAGTCGTCGTAGCAGGTGGGCTCGGAGGTCGGCTCGAGCTCCCAGATGTAGATGGCCTGGTCGAACTCGTCGAAGAGCATCGTGCCGAACTGGCTCTCACCCGTGGTGATCACCGTGCCGGGCGGCTCCGGGTCGGGCTCGGGCTCCGGGTCCGGCTCGGGTTCTGGCTCGGGGTCGGGCGTGGGTTCGGGCTCCTGGGTGGGCGTCGGCTCGCTGGTCGCCTCGGGGTCGGTCTCGGGCGCCGTGGCGCAACCGAGCACCAGCAGGACTGAACCGAGAGCTGCCGCGATCCGGATCATGCGTCGATTCTGCCCGATCGGCCCCAGTCGTGTCAGACTCAGCGCCATGCGTGCGCGACGACCGGTCTGGGCCATCGTCCTGACCGCCCTCGCCGGCCTCCTGGTCGCCTGCGGCGGCACCCCCGAGCCGGTGCCCATCCCACCCCGGCCCACCGAGGCCGTCACCCTCGCGCCGCTCCCGGCGGCCCAGGCGCCGACCGACCCGCGTCAGGCACTGGCGCTGGTGCCCGCCGACGCCGAGACGGTGACCATCACCAACTGGCTCGCCATCCGTCAGGCCGCCGGCCACGACGGCCTCACCAGCGAAGATCTGATGGTCGACCGCCGCGACTTCTGGGACAAGGCCGCCAGCACGTCGGTGCTGCTCACCGACGGTCTCCTGGTCGAGGAGAACTCACTCTTCATGCTCGACTACGACTTCACCCAGGAGGACGTGGACTTCGAGGTCCGCTTCCGCGGCCCCTCCGGCAACGGATACATCCTCGGCTTCCGCTCCACCCTGGACATGGCGCGCGTCGAACGCGCCGTGCAGGACCGGGCCGGGCGGCTGCGCGGCGCCGAGGTGTGGCCCGACCAGTTCCTGGCCGTCAAGAACGTCGCCGAGCAGGGGGAGCCGACCTGGGCGGCCGACTCCGACCTGATCGACCTCACCTCGGCCCAGGCAGAGTCCACCTATCTGCACCGCGGCTGCCTGGCCTTCACCGAAGCCCTCGGTGTGGACGCGACGTACGACGACGCCGAGCCGATCCTGAACGGCTACGACTTCGAGCACCAGCTGCGCCCACTGACGGCGTTCTCGGTGAGCTTCTCCGGTGACGTGGCCACCGGCCGCCTCGGCCGCGACCGCGAGGACCTGGCGGTGCGCACCGAACTCATCGACGTGTGGCCGCGCACCAGCCCGGTCCACCTCGACGACGCCTTCACCGGGATGCCGCTCTTCGACCCGGGCAGCGGCCGGATCGGGCTCACCATCAACAACATGCGGGCCGCGGCCACGTTGACGCTGACCCACCAGCTGCCGTTCGCGATCTGCCGCGGCACCCCGGTGGTCGAAGAGCCGGAGTGACGCCGAGCCGCGGGGACCCGGAGAGTGACTCGGTCAGCGCGGCTCAACCACTGAGCGCGGCGAACTCGGTCGGGTCGTGGGCGGAGAACACCCGAATCTCGGGATGGTCGGCGACCAGGTCCCGCAACCGCTCCTGGTTGCGCCGGCGCTGTGAGTTCGAGGCGGCGATCATCGACTGGAAGACGCTGAGCGTGCGGTTGTACGACGGCGGAGTGAGCACCTCGCCGGCGTGGAAGTAGGAGTCCCCCGCATGCAGCAACCACTCGTCGTCGCCCGTGCGCACCGCCACCCCGCAGTGGCCGCGGGTGTGGCCCAGCAGCGGCACCAGCAGTACGTCGTCGCCCAGCGCGGTCACCGACTCGAAGCCGCGCCAGCTCTCCCCGGCGATCCGGTGCTCGCGCCACTTCGGGCCATGCGCCCACTGCACGGAGCGGTAGCGGGCCCGCTCCTGCGGCCGCGGGTGCCGGGCGGCGTGCAGCTCATCGGCGTACACGTGCACGGTCGCGGCCGGGAAGTCGACCAGGCCACCGGCATGGTCGAGGTCGAGATGGGTCAGCGCCAGGTCGGTCACGTCGCCCGGGTCCAGGCCCAGGGCCCGGATCTGGGCGATCGCCGGCTCGGTGGCGTCCAGGGCCGGCCCCATCGCCTGCCGGAAGAACCATGGCAGCCGGGACGGGTCGGCGACGTCGGCGGTGCTGAACCCGGTGTCGATCAGCAGCAGTCCACTGTCGCGCTCCACCAGCAGGCAGTGGGCGACCAGGGACTCAGGGACCAGACGGCCCGCTCCGGGGGGGCGCATCGTGGCGCAGTTGAGATGGTGGACGATCACGCGCTCACGCTACTGGAGTTGCCCCCGTCACAGCGGGAGAACACCGCCGCGCCGCGCCTGCGAGCCGCCTCGTAGGCTGACCGGGTGTCTGCCGCCACCGCCCTGAAGCCCCGCTACTGGGTGCTCCATCTCGTCGCGGTGGCCGCGGTCGCGGTGGCCGGCTGGCTCGGCTGGTGGCAACTGCAGGCCTGGCAGGCCGCCCGGGACGTCGAGGCCCGGGACCTGACCCTGACCACCCCCCTCGCACTCGGCGACGTGCTCGGGCCCGACGACCCGTTCCCCGCCGAGCACGTCGGACGGCCGGTGCTGGTGGCCGGCACCTGGCTCCCCGACAGCACGCTCTATGTCAGCGGCCGGCAACACCAGGGCGTCGACGGCTTCTGGGCGGTCACCCCGCTGGCGGTGCAGGACCCGCCCACCGACTCCGCGCTGCTGGTGGTCCGCGGCTGGGGACCCGACCGGGACACGATGCCCGAACCGCCGACCGGGCCGGCCGCCTTCGTGGCCTGGCTGCAGCCGGGTGAAGGCACCGGCGCCGTCGACGACGACCCCACCGACGACGTGCTGCCCCAACTGCGACTGGCCGACGCCATCCAGCACGTCGACCAGGACCTCTACAACGGCTACGCCGTGCTCGCCCAGCAGACCGTGCCGGGCGACTGGCCGTCGACCAACCGGGGCGACGACGCGCTGGTGCCGGCCACGGTGGACCAACTGCCCCAGGCCGGCGGCTTCACCGGCCTGCGCAACCTGCTCTACGGCGTCGAATGGTGGGTGTTCGGCGCCTTCGCGGCGTTCATCTGGTGGCGCTGGGTGCGCGACGAACTCAACCCGAGGAAAGACACATGACACGACTGCTCACCAGCTATCGGATCCTGGCCTCCGCGGTCGGCGTACTCCTGGTGGTGCTCTTCTTCATCGGCGTTCCGCTGGCGAACTTCAACGGCGGCCCGATGTGGCACATCTTCGACACCACCCCCACCATCTGGTTGGAGGGCAGCGACGCGCAACGCGCCGGCGAGGCGATCACCAGCTGGCTCGGCGTGCTGCACGGCTGGCTCTACATGGCGTTCGTGATCGTCGCCTTCATGCTCTCCCGGCGGGCCGAGTGGAGCATCGGCTTCACCGTGGTGACGCTGGCCCTGGGCACCGTGCCGGTGCTCTCCTTCTGGGCCGAGCACCGGGCCACCCGGCGAGTCCGCGACCAGCTGGCCGCAGAACCCGCCGGGTAGTCCGGGCCGGGTAGCCCGGGCTGGTCAGACCGGGCCGGTCAGACCGGCTCGGGGTCAGCCCGCGTCCGGGACCGGGGCAGGCGGCGGTGTGTACGCCGTCTGCCAGCCGTCGTCCTCGCCGCTGCGCAGCTTCTTGAACAGGAGTGCTGCCACACTGCCGACGACAGCGAGCACCAGTAGCTTCTTGATCACGCCCATCACGTCCCTTCCGGATCGGTTTGGTTCCATCCTGCCCGGTCGCTGGTGAGCACCGCCCGGCACCGGGGCGGCTGGGCGGCGCGTGGGATGATCGCCACGACCCACCGATGACGAGGAAAGGCTCACCGATGACCGAGCTGCAGGCCACCCTGAAGACCAACCGGGGTGACATCACGATCAACCTGTTCCCCAACCACGCGCCCAAGACCGTCGAGAACTTCGTCGGCCTCGCCGAGGGGACCAAGGAGTACGTCGACCCGCAGAGCGGTCAGAGCTCCACCGGCAAGTTCTACGACGGGCTCGGCTTCCACCGGGTGATCGCGGACTTCATGATCCAGGGCGGCTGCCCGCTCGGCACCGGCACCGGCGGCCCCGGCTACCAGTTCGGTGACGAGTTCCACCCCGAACTGCAGTTCGACCGCCCCTACCTGCTGGCGATGGCCAACGCCGGCCCGGGCACCAACGGCTCCCAGTTCTTCATCACCGTGATCCCCACCGGGTGGCTGAACAACAAGCACACCATCTTCGGTGAGGTCGCCGACCAGGCCGGGCGCGACGTCGTCGACGCGATCGCCGCCACCGCCACCGGCCGCGGCGACGTCCCGGTCGACCCGGTCGTCATCGACTCGGTCGAGGTCACCCGCGGCTGACATGGCCAACGAACCCGCTGCCGGGGTGCCCACCTGCTACCGGCACCCCGGCCGGGAGACCTACATCCGCTGCCAGCGGTGTGACCGGCACATCTGCCCCGACTGCATGCGTGACGCGGCGGTCGGGTTCCACTGCGTCTCCTGCCTCGCCGAGGGAGCCAAGTCGACCCGGCAGAACCTGACCCCGTTCGGCGGCCGCAGGTCCGCCGACCCGCGGCTGACCACCTTCGTGCTGATCGGCCTCAACCTGCTCGTCTGGGCGGCGATCACCGCCACCGGCGGCAGCCGCAGCCGACTCTTCGAGGTCCTCGCCCTCAGCCCCCGCGGCCGGTGCCTGATCGACGACCAGCCCGGGTTCCTGATCCCCGACGCCGCGCCGGCCTCCTGCGTGGCCTCCTCCGCGCACACCTGGATCGACGGGGTGGCCAGCGGCGCGGTGTGGCAGTTGCTCACCCACGCGTTCAGCCACGTACAGATCTGGCACATCGGCCTCAACATGCTGGTGCTTTTCCTGATCGCCCCCCAACTCGAGGCGGTCTTCGGCCGGGCCCGGTTCCTGGCCGTCTACTTCGGGTCGGTGCTGGCCGCCGCGGCCGCGGTGATGTGGCTGGCGCTTCCCTACGGCGCCACGATCGGCGCCTCCGGAGGGGTGTTCGGACTGCTCGGCGCGATGCTGGTGGTGACCTACAAACTCGGTGGCGACTACCAGCAGATCCTGATGTGGATCGGCATCAACGTGGTGATCACCATCTGGGGGAGCAGTTTCATCTCCTGGCAGGGCCACCTGGGCGGTCTGATCGGTGGCCTGCTGCTGGCCGCCGCGATCGTCTGGGCACCGAAGTCCCGGACCCCAGGTCTCGGCTTCGAGCCGACCGGCGGCTCCACCCGGGTACGCCGGCGAGCCCTGCTGCAGTGGTCCGGGATCTCCACCGTGGTGGTCGTCTCGGCGCTGCTGATCGTGGCCCGGGCCCTCACCCTCTGAGCTGGCTCGTCCGCTGAGCCCCGGCCGCCTGCCCCCGACCGGTGCGGGCGGGGGTTCATGCACAGCTGTGGACAAAGGTGTGGAGAACTACACCGGTGTAGTTACCCACAGGGATTTCCCCAGCTGTGGGAAACCCTCACTCCCACTTCGTGGCGTAGGTGAAGCCGACCGCCATCCAGCCGATGCCGAAGACCAGGTTCCAGTTGCCCAGGTCGTTGAAGACCGGGATCGAGGACAGGTCGTTGGAGAACACGTAGAACACGCAGATCCAGAGCAGGCCGAACAGGAAGCAGAACAGCATCCCGACCACCACGCCGCGGCCGCGACCCAACGGCGTACTCGGGTGTGCGGCGACGACCAGACCGAGCATCAGCAGGCCCAACCCGATCACGTAGTTCCAGCCCTGCAGCTCCGAGATCTGCGTCGGGAACGCGGACGGGTCGTTCCGGGCGGCCGTGTAGTACCAGGCCACCCAGGCGATGCCCAGCACCTTGAGCACGATCGCCAGCACGAACCGGGCCGAGAAGAGCTTCCCGTCGATGTTGGCACTGCCCAAGTTGGTCTTGTCCTTCGCCACCGCGCGTTCCTTCTTCCTCGTCCGACTCGTGGTTGGCTACCACCGGCGGCTAGCGTAGTCGCCGTGACGCAATCAGGTGAACGCCCGCGCCGCTGGAAGGCGGGGACCACGGCAGTGCTCTGCCTGTGCGGCGGCCTGTTCGCGGTCAGCGCCAGCAACAGCGGCGGCACCGACCTGCGCCCGGGTCGGTACACCGACCTCGCCTCGGTGGTGCGCCAGGAGAGCGCCGACGTGGAGGCGTTGAACCGACGGGTCGCCGAACTCACCGCCGAGGTCGGCGCCCTCACCGAGGGGCTCGGCGACCGTCAGGTCGGCCGGATCACCGACGAGATCGAGGTGCTGCGCGACCCCGCCGGCCTGGTGCCCCGCTCCGGGCCCGGCGTGGTGGTCACCCTCTCCGACGCCCCGGCCGAGGTGATCGCCACCTCCGAGCGTGACGTCAACCTGCTGGTCGTCCACCAGCAGGACATCCAGGCGGTGGTGAACGCGATGTGGTCGGCCGGAGCCGAGGCGGTGACCATCGCCGGGCAACGGATCGTCAGCACCACCGGGATCAAGTGCGAAGGCAACGCGGTGATGCTGCAGGGCGTCCCGTACGGGCAGCCCTACGTGATCGAGGCGGTCGGCGACCCGGACGCGATCCAGGAGTCGCTGGCCGGCAACCGGACCGTGCGCACCTACCGTGCGCAGGCCGAGACCCCCGACATCGCCATCGGCTGGAGTCTCCAGGTCGTCGACGAGATCGAGGCGCCGGCGTACGAGGGTCTGCTGGACATGCGCTACGCCCAGCCCAAGGCCTGAGGCCTCAGCTCGGCACGCTCAGGGGCGGGGCCGGGGCAGGATGCCCTCCTCCTCGTCCGGGTCGGGTTCGGGCTCCGGCTCCGGTTCGGGCTCCGGTTCGGGCTCCGGCTCCACGTAGTTGGAGACCACGATCGTCACCGTGGAGCCCTGCGGCAACGGCTGGCCCGCGGCCGGGCTCTGCTGGATGACGGTGCCCTGGGGTTCGGTGGTGTCGGTGGTGTAGACCACCGTCGGCGAGAAGCCGCGGTCCCGGATCGCCCGCTCGGCGTCGGCCTCCTGCATGTCCACCACGTCGGGGACCTCCTTGGGTCCGGCCGAGTAGTAGACGGTCACCCGCGAGTTGTACGGCACCGTGGTGCCGGCGGCCGGGTCGGTCTCCAGCACCCGCCCGGCCGGTTCGTCGGACTCACGCTCCTCCATCCGCACCCGCAGGTCGGCGTCCTCGAGGATGGCCCGGGCGTCCTGCCGGGTCCGGCCGATCACGTGCGGCACCTCCCGCTCCGGCAGCCCCCCGGAGATCACCAGGTTCACCGCACTGTCGGGGGCCACGAAGCTGCCGGGCAGAGGGTCCTGGGAGATCACGTCACCCTCGGGGACGGTCTCGGACTCCTCGTAGTCGACGGTGCCGACGACCAGTTGCGCCCGACCGATCTCGGCGCGGGCGTCGTCCTCGGTCAGCCCGACCAGGGTGGGCACCGACACGTCGTCGGGGACCTGCTCGAAGAAGCGGGGCAGGAAGAACGCGGCACCGGCCAGCAGCAGCACCACCAGGGCGACCACCGAGACGATCAGGCCGGTCCGGCGCCCCTCCTCCTCGGGCTCCTCGGCGGCCAGTGTGGTGATCGGCTGCACCGTGGTCATCGCCTCGTCCGGGACCAGCATCCCCGGCACCACGGCGGGCACCGCCGAGCGGACCGCGGTGGCCGCCTCGACCGGGTGGCCGGCCAGGTAGCGCTCGATGTCGTTGCGCATCGCGGCGGCGCTCTGGTAGCGGTCCTCGACGCGCTTGGCCAGCGCCTTCATCACGATGGCGTCGATCTCCGGGGCCAGGTCGGGGTCGCTCTGACTCGGCGGTACGGCGAGCTCGCGGACGTGCTGGTAGGCCACCGACACCGGGGAGTCACCCACGAACGGTGGCCGGCCGGTGAGCAGTTCATAGAGCAGGCAGCCGGCCGAGTAGACGTCCGAACGCGAGTCCACGGTCTCGCCGCGGGCCTGCTCGGGGGACAGGTACTGGGCGGTGCCGACCACGGCAGCGGTCTGGGTCATCGACGCGGACGCGTCCGAGATCGCCCGGGCGATGCCGAAGTCCATCACCTTGATGTCGCCGGCGGGGGTGAGCATCACGTTGCCGGGCTTGATGTCGCGGTGGATGATGCCGGCGCGGTGGCTGTAGTCGAGCGCCGCCAACACCCCCGAACCGATCTCCAGCGCCCGCTCGGGGAGGATCTTGCGCCCCTCCTTGAGGATGTCGCGCAGCGTCCGGCCCTCGACGTACTCCATCACGATGTAGGGCTGGTTGACGCCGGTGCCGTCGGTGGCCACCTCCTCGCCGGTGTCATAGACCGCGACGATGGCGGGGTGGTTCAGCGATGCGGCGCTCTGCGCCTCCCGGCGGAACCGGGCCTGGAAGGTCGCGTCGCTGGCCAGGTCGGTGCGCAGGCGCTTGACCGCCACCTTGCGACCGAGACGGGCGTCGGTGCCCATCCGGACCTCGGCCATCCCGCCGCGGCCCAGGAGCTCCCCGAGCTCGTACCGCCCACCCACCACTATCGGGTCGTGGCTGCTCATCCGTTGTCCTCTTCTTCCTCGTCCTCATCAGGGTCTGGCTCAGGTTCTTCGGGCTCCGGCACCGGACCCCAGTAGGTGACGGTGACCGGGTCGCCGGGGGACAGTTCCCCGGTGGGCGCCACCTCGATCACGGTGCCGGCGACCTGATCGCCCGGGTTGTCCCGCTCCTCCGGCCGCGGCTCGAGGCCGAGGTCGCGCAGCGCCTGCTCGACCTCGCCGATCGGGCGGCCGACATAGTCGGCGGCGGTCACCGTCACCGTGGTCGGCTCGGTCTCCACGGGTTCGGCCGGCTCGACCTCGTCGGTCGGCTCGGCCGGTTCGGTCTGCTCGGGCACCTCCGGAGCGGGCTCGTCGGCCTGCTCCCAGGGCCGCCAGAGCACCAGCACCAGGAGCAGCAGCGCGACCAGCAGCGCCAGCCATGGCCACGGGCTCGTCCTCCGCCGCGGCGCCGGCTCGGCCGGCGGCGCCGGGGTGAGCACCGCAGTCTCGGGGGCACCCGTCTCGGGGACACCGGGCACCTGCGTGGTCTGGACCACGGTGGCCGCCTCAGCCGCCGCCACCGGAGGCACCACCGGGGCAGGGGCCGGCTCTCCGCGCAGCGCCGCGGCCAGCGCGGCGCCGTCTTGGTAGCGGTCCGCCGGGTCCTTGGCCAGGCACCGCATCGCCACCGCGACCAGGTCAGCCGGCAGGTACGACGGCAACGGCGGTGGCGCGTCCTTGATGTGCGCGAGGGCGGTGGCCACCGCGCTGTCGCCGCCGAACGGACGACGACCGACCAGGCACTCGTAGAGGACCACGCCGAGCGAGTACACGTCGGACGCGGCGGTCGCCGGCTCGCCCTTGGCCTGCTCGGGGGAGAGGTACTGCGGCGTGCCCATCACCTGGCCGGTCTGGGTCAGCGGCAGCGACTGCGCGGCCCGGGCGATGCCGAAGTCGGTGATCTTGAGGGTGCGGTCGGGGCCGATCAGCAGGTTGCCCGGCTTGATGTCACGGTGCACGATCCCGGCGACGTGGGCGGCGCCGACGGCATCGGCCGCCTGCGCCATCAGCGACCGGACCGCTTGGGGCTCCATGTCCCGGCCGGCCTTGAGCAGGTCCGAGAGGGGCTGCCCGTCGACGAGCTCCATCACGATGTAGGGGCGGGCCATGCCCTCGTGCTGCACGGTGCCGGTGTCGTAGACCCGCGCCACCCCAGGATGGGTCAAGGCGGCCGCGTGCTGGGCCTCGGACTCGAAGCGGGAGCGGAACACGGCGTCGTCGCTGTACTCGGCCTTCAGCAGTTTGATGGCCACCGGCCGGCCCAGTGCGGTGTCCTCGCCGCGCCAGACCACACCCATGCCGCCGCTGGCGATCCGGCTGTCGATGCGGTAGCGGTCGGCGACGCCGACGGCGGTCGGCTCAGCCAACGTTGATCACCGCCTCCATGATCGCCCGGGCCACCGGCCCGGCGAGTCGGCCGCCGGCGATCTCGCTGCGCTGCACACCGGCGTCCTCGATCATCACCGCGACCGCGATCTGCGGATTGTCGGCCGGTGCGAAGGAGACGAACCAGGCGATCGGCAACTGACCCTCGCCACGCTGCGCGGTGCCCGTCTTGCCGGCCACCTGGACGCCGGAGATCCGGGCCGGGGTGGCGGTGCCCGAGTCCACGGTGGCCACCAGCATCGAGGTCAACTCCGCCGCGGTCCGCGGGCTGACCGCCCGGGAGAGCTCCCGCGGCTCGGTCTTGTCCAGGACGTCGAGATCGGGGGTGCGCACCTCGTCCACCACGTAGGGACGCATCACGATGCCGCTGTTGGCGATCCCGGCCGCCACCATCGCCATCTGCAGCGGGGTCGCGCTGACGCTGGACTGGCCGATCCCCGACATCGCAGTCTGGGGGGCATCCAGGTCGCTCGGGAACGCCGAGGTCGCCTGCAGGGGCAGGTCCTCGAGCGTGGTGCCGTTGAAGCCGAAGGCCTCCGCCTGCGCCCGCATCGCGTCGGTGCCCAGCTCGTCGGCCAACGCCAGGAAGGTCACGTTGCAGGAGACCTGCATCGCCCGGGTCATGGTGATCTGGTCGCCGCCGCAGTTGCCGCCGTCGTGGTTGCCGACGACCGCGCTGGACTGCGGCAACTGGAAGGTCCGCCCGCCGCGGACCGACGCCTGGGCGTCGGCGTAGGTGCCGCTCTCCAGCGCCGCGGCCGCGGTCACCAGCTTGAACGTCGAGCCGGGGGGCATCCGGGTCTGGATGGCCCGGTTCAACAGCGGCTCCGCGGCGTCACCGTCGTACTCCGCCCAGGCCTCGCGGGCGGCGCCGAGGTCGTGTGAGGCGAGCCGGTTCGGGTCGAAGGTGGGGGTGGAGACCATGGCCAGGATCCGGCCGGTGGCCGGCTCGATGGCGACGGCTGCGCCCTTGGTGTTGCTGCCGAGCGCCCGGAGCGCGTCGAAGGCGGCGTTCTGGGCGCGGCGGTTCAGGGTCAGCTGGACGCTGCCGCCCTGCGGGTCGCTGTTGCCGAGCAGGTCGACCAGGCGCGCCACGAAGAGGCGCGGGTCGTTGCCGGAGAGGATGCTGTTCTGGGAGCGCTCGACACCGGTATGACCGTAGGCGAACGAGAAGTAGCCGGTCGCATGCGCGTACCGCAGCGGCTCGGGATAGGTGCGCAGGTGCGCGAAGCGGCCGTCGGAAGGCACCGACTCGGCCACCGGGTCGCGGCCCACCAGGATCGCCCCCCGCTCGCGGGCGAAGGCCGCCTCCACGACGCGGCGGTTCCGGGGGTCGTCGCCGAGACGGTCGGCGGCGACGTACTGCAGATAGGTGGCGTTGATCATCAGCGCCAGGAAGAGCACCAGGCAGCCGATCGCCATGGTCCGGATCGGGCGGTTCACGACAACTTCACCACCTGCGTGTCGTCGTCACTGTCGCCCCAGCCGGGTCCGGACAGGTCCGGGGCCGGCCGACGGGCCTGGTCGGAGATGCGCAGCAGCAGCGCGATGATCACCCAGTTCGCGACCAGCGACGAGCCGCCGTAGGACAGGAACGGGGTGGTCAGGCCGGTCAGCGGGATGAGCCGGGTGACGCCGCCGACGACCACGAACACCTGCAGCGCGAACACCAGGCCGAGGCCGGTGGCCAGCAGCTTCCCGAACCCGTCGCGGCACACCAGCGCGGTGCGCAGCGCCCGCTCCACGATCAGTCCGTACAGCAGGATCACCGCCATGATCCCGGTGAGTCCGAGCTCCTCGCCGAGGGTGCCGACGATGAAGTCGCTCTCGGCGTAGGGGATCCGCTCGGGCCGACCGTCGCCGAAGCCGCGCCCGATCAGCCCACCCCAACTCATCCCGAACATCGACTCGGCGATCTGATAGCCGCGGCCGTCGTAGTTGCCGAGTGGGTCGAGCCAGATCTCGACCCGGGTCCGCACGTGGCCGAAGAGGCGGTACGCCGCCACCGAGCCGACCGCGAACATCGCACCGCCGACGAGCAGCCAGCCAGGCCGTTCGGTGGCGACATAGAGCATCACCAGGAACAGGCCGAAGAGCAGCAAGGAGGCACCCAGGTCGCGCTGGAAGACCAGCACCCCCATGCTGATGCCCCACATCATCAGGATCGGACCGAGGTCCCGACCGCGCGGCAGGTCGACGAAGAGCAGCCGGCGCCCGGCCAGCGCGAGCGCGTCCCGGTGCAGCACCAGGTAGCCGGCGAAGGCGACCACCAACAGCACCTTGGCGACCTCACCGGGCTGGAAGCTGAACGGCCCGACATGGATCCAGATCCGGGCCCCGTTGATGGTCTTCCCGATCACCGGCAGCATCGGCATCAGCAGCAGCACGATGGCGGCCAGTCCGGACGTGTAGGTGAACCGTTGCAGCACTCGGTGATCACGCAGCACCAGCAGGGTGCCGAGGAAGAGGGCCACGCCGACGGTCATCCACATCAGCTGCCGGGCGGCGAACTCGCTGTCGCGGACCAGGTCGAGGCGATAGATCAACGCCAGCCCGAGGCCGTTGATGGCGGCCACCACCGGCAGCAGCACCGGATCGGCGTACGGCGCGGCGAGCCGGACCACGATATGGGCGGCGATCAGCAGGCAGGCCAGCCAGCCGCCGTAGGTGAGGATGTCGGTGGGCAGTTCCCCGGTCACCCCGAGTCCGACCGCGGCGTGGCCACCGACGCCGACGGCCAGGGCGAGCAGCAGCAGGAAGAGTTCCGCGCCCCTGCGGCGGCGGTGGACGAAGACCATCAGTTGGCTCATTCGTCGTCCGCCGTGCTGTCGTCGGCCTGCAGGGCGGCGAGGTTGTCGACGGTACGGCGGGCGTCCTCCAGCGAGGTCGCCGGGATGCCCTCGCGGACCTTGCTGGCCTGGAAGCTGGAGAGCCGGGTCAGGGACACGTCACTGGCCTCGTAGGGGGTGGACATGGTGAGCCCGGGCAGGTCGGCGTCGATGCCGCGATAGATCACCACCACCCCGTCGCCCTCGGCCACGAAGTACTGCGACTGGGTCCACGACCAGGCCCCGGCGGCGGCGATCCAGAGCAGGCCGACCAGCACGACCAGGGTCATCAGCCGGGCGCTCCAGACGAACCGGCGGGGTGCCTGCGGGGCGTAGCGTGCCTGCTCGGGGTCGATCGGGTCGCTGGGGATGGCCCATTCGAGGTCGTCGGGGATCTCCGCGGTGATCGCGGGGAGTTCGCCGGTGTCGCCGGAGCGGTGGCCGCGGAACAGGCCGGTGACCGCGTTCAGGGTGCCGGTACGCCGGGGCAGGTGTGCTGCCGAACCGACCAGCAGCGGGATCAGCTCGGCAGGCGGGTCGGTGACCACGTGGGCGACCACACAGGTGACGTTGTCGGTGCTGCCCGCCTCCAGGCTGGCCCGGACCAGCTCCACGGCGGCGAAGTCGGGGGTGCCGGTGGCCAGGATGTCCGCGATCCGGTCGTCGTCGAGGACTCCGGAGGCGCCGTCGGAGCAGAGCAGCAGCCGGTCACCGGGAGCCAGTTCGATGGTGAACAGATCGGGCTCACTGTCGTGGACGCCGTCGAGGGCCTTGAGGATCAGGTTGCGGTGCGGGTGGGTGCGCGCCTCGGCCTCGGTGATCCGTCCCTCGTCGATGAGCGACTGCACGAACGTGTGGTCGTGGGTGAGCTGGCTGATGGTGCCGTCGCGGTGCAGGTAGGCCCGGGAGTCGCCGATGTGTCCGATCCCGATCCTGGAGCCGTCGAACCAGGCCACGGTGGCCGTGGTGCTGGTCCCGTTCAGGGCGGGGTCGTCGTCGACGAGCTCGCCGATCCGGGTGTGCGCCCGGTCCAGGGCGCCGGCGACGCCGGGCAGCAGGTCGGCGGGGTCGGCCGGCGGGACGTCCAGCTTGCGCAGCTGGCTGATCGCGGTGGCCGAGGCGATGTCACCCCGGGCCGCGCCACCGACGCCGTCACAGACGGCGAGCAGGTGCGGCCCGGCGTACCCGGAGTCCTGGTTGTCCTTGCGGACCCGGCCGACGTCGGAGAGCGCCGAGAAATGCAGGTGCAGGGACGGCTGGGGGTCCTCGGTGTCCGTGTCGCTCATCGAGGCCTTACTTCCGCAACTCGATGATCGTCTTGCCCACCCGGACCTGAGCGCCCAGCGGCAGTGCGGTCGGCTGGGTGAGTCGGACGGTGCCCAGGTAGGTGCCGTTGGTGGAGCCGAGGTCCTCGACGAACCACTGGTCACCGGAGAGCGCGATCCGGGCGTGCCGGGTGGAGACATAGTCATCGTCGAGCTTGATCGCCGCATCGGAGCCGCGCCCGATCAGGATCGGGGCCTCACTGAGCGGCACGGTGATCCCGCGGTTCCCGCCCTCGACCACCACCGCCTGGGTGGGTACGCCGCGGCGTCGGGGCTGCCGGGCCGCCTTCCCCTTGGCTGGGCGTGGCTCGGGCACCCGGGCGCCGAACATGTCACTGCGGATCACCGAGAGGGCCGAGAGCACGAAGATCCACAGGATCGCCAGGTAGGCGAACCGGACCAGGAACAGGGTCAGTTCACCCACGGGGCTCCTCCGCTTCCTCGACCAGGTGCAGCGTCATCGACGTGGTGCCGATCCGAACCACCGATCCGTGTTCGAGGGGGGCCTCGACCAGCTTCTCGTCGTTGACGAGCATCCCGTTGGTAGAGCCGAGGTCGCGCACCTCGACCCGCATCCCGCCGAAGCCGACCATGCCGCCGAGGCCGCGGCGGCGGATGACGGTGAACTCGATGTGCCGGCGACTGACGCCGGGGTCGTTGATCCGGATGTCGGCGTCGGTGCCGCGACCCACCACGGTGGTCGGCTCGTGCAGGGCGTGCCGGGTGCCGTTGATCTCCAGCAGCGCCTTGGCCCGACGGACCGTGGTGTCGGTGTCGAGGCCCGACACCGCGGCCTGGGCCTGGCTGCGGACCCGGAACCGGCCGGTGGTGAGGTCCTCGGCCTGCTCGAGGGTGATCCGCACCGGCCCCGGGAACACATAGCTCTGGTGCTCGGCGTGCTCACGCAGCGTCTCGGTCAACTCCGCGACCATCGTAGCGTCGTACTCCTGCAGCCGTTCCAGGTCGCCGGGAGAGAGTTCGACGTGGAAGTCGTTGGGGACCAGTCGCCGGTTGCGACTGAGGATCTGGGCCTTGTTGTCGACCTCTCGCTGCAGGGCGGCACCGATCTCGACCGGCTGCACGGCACTGCGGAAGGCGCGGGCGAACATGCCACTGATGAACTGTTCGAGTCGACGCTCGAAGTTGCTCAGAGCATTCACGCTGCCTCCTTCCCGGGGGTGGCCGCTGATCCGGCTGGGTGTTGATCGTATCGGTCACCCCTGAGTTTGGACTGGTCGCAACACCTGGGATAGCCTCACCCTTGCTTCACGCGCGAGTGGCGGAATAGGCAGACGCGCACGGTTCAGGTCCGTGTGTCCGAAAGGACGTGGGGGTTCAACTCCCCCCTCGCGCACGTGTGACAGGCCCCGGGTCCTCGGATCCGGGGCTTCGTCATTTCGCGTCTCTGATCTCGGCCACCCAAGTACGCCGACGCATCGCCGGCGATCATCCGACGCCCGGAGACTTCCGCACCAACTGCGCGCGCGGAGCGTCGGCAGCGTGCGCCCAGCGGCGACCGAAGGGCAGCGCTGCGCCGATGGAGAAATGAAGCGTGTACTGCGATCATGAGCGCGTGAGTGCCCCATCCCCGGAGGCCCTGGCCGCCGCCCAGATCGCGCTGAGGGCGGGCGCTGCGGCAACGGCGCGGGAGGCTCTGGCGGGGGAACCGCTCACCGCCCCGGTGCTCGAGATGTTGGCTCGAGCGGCCTACCTCGACCTGGACTTCGGCGGGGCCATCGAGCAATGGGAGCAGGCCTACGTCGCCTACCGCGCGGGGGACGACACCGTCGGCGCGGTGCGCGTCGCGCGAACGCTGGGCGGCATGTACTTCGCCATCGTCGGCGACGCCGTTGTTGCTGGCGGCTGGATCGGGCGTGCTCAGCGGATGCTGGGGGAGGTCGGCGCTTCTGCGGAGCATGGGTGGGTCGCACTTAACTGCGGCATGGCCGCGTCGGACCGCCGTACCAAGGAAGTGCTGTTCCGTCAGGCGCTGGACATCTCCCGCCAATGGCGAGACACCGACCTCGAGGTGGCGGCGCTGGCCTATCTGGGCGCGAGCATGGTGCACGGGGATCGCGCTGCGGACGGGATGGCTCTGCTCGACGACGCCCTGGCGGCAGTGACCGGCGGCGAGATCGATGACCTGTGCGTGCTCGAGGAGGTCTTCTGCCAACTCTTCGCCGCGTGCGAGCACGCGCTCGACGTCGGTCGGGCCGATCAGTGGATCCGGGCCGGCGAAGCCCTCGCCGCGCGTCGTGGACTGCCTGGCATCTCCGCCTTCTGCCGGACGCACTACGGCGCGATCCTGACCGCGGCTGGGCGCTGGCGAGAAGCCGAGCAGGTGCTGACCGAGGCGATCGACCTCTGGGGTTTGGGGCAGCGCTCGTCGCTGCGGTTGGGCGCCGTGACCCGGCTGGCGGATCTGCGCGTGCGGCAGGGTCGCCTGGATGAGGCCGAGGCGCTCCTGCGTGAGCTCGATGTGGACGCAGCCGTCGATGCCGCCCGGCCGCTCGCCGCAGTCCATCTCGAGCGAGGCGAGCCCGCGATCGCGCACGAGATCCTCATCCGCGCGTTGGGGACGATCGAACCGTCCGGGTCCGCCGCCGTCCCGGTTCTGGCGCTGCTGGTGGACGTCCAGATCGCGCAGGACCAGCACGAGGCGGCGACGGCGTGCGCCGACCAGCTCGTGGAGATCGCGAAGACGCACGAGAACGACTGGGCAGGGGCGGCTGCCGCCGCTGCCTGCGGCAGGATCGCCGTGGCCTCCGGTGTCGGGGATGGGCTGGACTGCTTCCGGCGGGCGATCGGTGGGTTCGCCAGAGCAGGGCTCCCCCTCGAAGCGGCCCGCTGCCGCCTTGACCTCGCGCGGGTCCTCGCTGCCGACCGGCCCGAGGTCGCAGAGGCGGAGGCGCGCACCGCCCTGGCCGTCTTCGAGAAGCTGCAGGCGCCCCTGTACGTCGAGTCCGCGACCGCGCTGCTCGATGAGCTGGGGTCTCCAGCAGCACCGCGCCCCCAACGCCGGCCTCCTCACCAGACGAGAGACCGAGGTGCTCCAGCTGATCGCCCGAGGGCTGGCCGACAGGCAGATCGCGGCCCGGCTGACGCTGAGCGAGCACACCGTCCATCGCCACGTCTCGAACATCCTGGCCAAGCTGGGCGTCGGGAAGCGCTCCAGCGCAGTGGCCTTCGCGGTCCGGCACGGCATGCTCGATTGAGCGGCGGACATGGCCGAGACCGGCCATGTCTCCACGATGGCCACTCTGAGCGATGCGGCGGCACGCCCGCATGGCGGAGCCTCGACGTACCTAATCGAAGGAGATTGCCATGACCGACATGCGCACCGCCGAGGGTTCAGCACCAGTCCAAGGTCCGTTGTGGGGGGCGCGTCCTCGCGACTGGGCCGCACAGGAGGAACGGCACCACAGTATCTACGACAACATCTGGCCGCTCGTCGATGTCCCCGCGGGGGGCTCCGTCCTCGACGTGGGCTGCGGCGCCGGAACGTTCTGCCGACTCGCCGCCGCGCAGGGATACCAAGTCACCGGGATCGACGCCGCCGCGTCGTTGATCGACCTGGCCGGTGAGCTGGTCCCGGACGGTGAGTTCCACGTCGGAGACCTCCAGTTCCTTCCCTTCGCCGACGACCACTTCGACTGCGTGACCGCGTTCAACTCGGTCCAGTTCGCGGCCGATCCGGGCGCCGCGCTCGCCGAGATCAAACGCGTCGCGAGGCCGGCAGCCCCCGTCGTCATCGTCGTGTGGGGCCGACCGGAACACTCCGAGCTGACCGCCATCGTCACCGGGCTCGCGCCGCTGCTGCCACCGCCGCCGCCCGGGGTCGGCGGACCTGCCGCGCTCGCCGAGGAGCATGTTCTGGACACGCTCATCGAGCGGGCCGGCCTGCGGGCCACGGCAAGCGGATACCTTCCCGTTCCGCTCGACTACCCTGACCAGGAGGCGTTCTTGTTGGCAAACCTCTCCACGGGAGTCGCAGCCGTCGCGATCCGGACATCCGGCGAGGACGCCGTCCGCGATGCGATCCTGCGCGCCGCGGCGCCATTCCGAACCGCGAGCGGCGGATACCGGATCGAAGCCGAGTCGCGCTACGTCATCGCCTCGGCGTGACCTGGGGTCGGACCAGTGGTGGAACGGGTTCGCGCCGCCGCGCTCAGGGGGGCGGCTGGTCAACCGGACACTGGCTCGTGCACCCCTGGGGTGCACGCCCCCGAGGGAACGGGACCAACCGGAGGCAACGGAACGCCGGTTTCGCGCTCAGGACGCGGGTTTTCGTGTGATCGAGCGTGGTGCTCCTACGGTTCAACTCCCCCTCGCGCACAACAGCCCCCGGGTCTTTGACCTGGGGCTTTGTGTTTGGCGGGAACCGTCAGTTCGGCTCCGATCACGGCGAGCGCGTCCACTCCTCGAGCACTACCAGCGTCTTGGTGCCGACCACTCCGTCGCCGGAGCGCAACCGGCTGACCACGCTGCGCAGGTGCTCGACACCGTCCACCCGGATCCGGACCAGCGCGTCGGGGTCGCCGGCGAGGGTGAGCACCTCCTCGACCTCCGGGATCTGGGCGACCGACTCCATGATGGCAGCCAGATCGCGGTGGCCGTCGAAGCGGAGCTCGGTGACCGCCTCGATGCCCGCAGCGATCCGGCTCTGGTTGATCTGGACCGTGTAGCGACCGATCACGCCGGTCGCCTCCAGTCGGGCGATCCGCCGCTGCACGGGTGCGACGGTCAGGCCGACCGCCTGGGCGATCTCACGCAGCGGGCGGCGCGCGTTCTCCCGCAGCAGGCGCAGGATCTCACGGTCGGTCTTGTCCAGGCTGGCCTGATCGCTCACGCAACAGATGCTACGTCCGACGTCCTACTACGTGTGCAGATCCGGGTGGGAATGGCCTCAGGTTTGCGATCTGTCGCTAAATGCAGCGAAAGCGGTTGTGGTCTGAGTCACGAGGCGAGAGGCTCGGTGCACCGCCGCGCACCCCTGAGATGGAGTCCACCCATGACCATCGCCCCTCCCGCCCCGCACGACACCCGCGCCACCGCCGCCGACCCAGTCGACGTCCTCGGCAGCAGCGCCCACGAGCAGGTCATCTTCTGCCGGGACGAGGCCACCGGCCTGCGCGCGATCATCGCGATCCACGACACCACCCTCGGGCCCGCCCTCGGCGGCACCCGCTTCTACCCCTACGGCTCCGAGCGCGAGGCACTCGCCGACGTGCTCCGGCTCTCGGAGGGGATGACCTCCAAGGCCGCAGCTGCCGGGCTCGAGCTCGGCGGCGGCAAGGCCGTCATCATCGGTGACCCCGCGACGCTGAAGACCCCCGACCTGATGCGTGCCTATGGGCGCTTCGTCGACTCGCTGTCCGGCCGCTACTTCACCGCCGCCGACGTCGGCACCACCGCCGGCGACCTCGACCACGTGGGCGAGTCCACGGAGTACGTCGTCGGCAGCAACCGCGGCTCCGGCGACAGCGGCTTCTCCACGGCGTACGGCGTGTTCTGCTCGATGCGTGCCGCCGCCGAGCATCTCTGGGGGGCCGCTGGTCTGGCCGGTCGACACGTCGGTGTCGAGGGCGTCGGCAAGGTCGGCAGCCACCTGGTCGAGCTGCTGCTCGACGCGGGCGCGCAGGTGACCGTCGCCGACCCGTCCGCCACGTCGATCGACCGGCTGCGGCAGGCACACCCCGGCGTCGCCGTACGGTCCTCGGTGCTGGACGCCGACGTCGACGTCTACGCCCCCTGCGCCCTGGGCGCCACCCTCACGCCCGCCACGGTGCCGCAGCTGAAGGCCGCGCTCGTCTGTGGTGCCGCCAACAACCAGCTGCTCGACTCCTCGGTGGCCACGCTGCTCCGGGAGCGGGGCATCACCTGGGTGCCCGACTTCGTCGCCAACGCCGGCGGCCTGATCCAGGTGGCCAGCGAGATATGGGAGCACACCCCGGAGCAGGTGCGGGCGCGGATCGCCGCGATCGGGACCACGGTGCGCGACATCCTCGACCGCGCCCAGACCATCGGCGAGCTGCCCGGCGACGTCGCCGACACGATCGTGCAGGAACGGGTCGACGCCGCACCCGCCCGCGACCGGCGGGACGCCTGATGACCGAGCTTCTCAACCCCCCGGCCCCGCAGACCGACGCCTACGACCTCGCCGACCGCTACCGCGTCGGCGGCCCCCCGACGCTGCTGACCGGCGTACAGGCGATCGCCCGCCTGCTCATCGAGCACCGTGCCCTCGACCGCCGCCGTGGACTGCACACGGCATCGTTCGTCTCGGGCTATCAGGGCAGCCCGCTCGGCGGCCTCGACCGGATGCTCGCCGAGATGAAGGACGTGCTCGACGAGAACGACATCCGATTCGTGCCCGGCCTCAACGAGGAGCTCGCGGCGACCGCGGTGTGGGGGAGCCAGATCGACCTCCCGGCCGCGCCTGCGAAGTACGACGGCATCACCGGCTTCTGGTACGGCAAGGGTCCGGGTGTCGACCGGGCCACCGACGCCCTCCGACACGCCAACATGTACGGCGTCAACCGCCGCGGCGGCGCGGTCCTGCTGGTCGGGGACGACCCCGCCTCGAAGTCGTCGACGGTGCCGGCGGTGAGCGAGCGATCCCTGGCGGCACTCGGGATTCCAGTGCTCTTCCCGCGCAACTCCACCGAGATCGTCACCCTCGGCCTGCACGCGATCGAGATGTCCCGCCACACCGGCTGCGTGGTCGCCCTCAAGATCGTCGCCGACGTCGCCGACGGTGCCTGGGTGATCGACAGCGCCGACCTGGACCTCACTCCGGTGACGCCGGCGATCGAGTGGAACGGCAACCCCTACGCCTACGCGCAGAGCCCGATCGTGCTGCGTCCGCCGATGATCGTCGGCGCCGAGGCCGAGCTCGTCGGACCGCGCACCGCGCTGGTCCACGACTACTCCGCACGCAACGGCCTCAACGTCACCGAGATCGACGTCCCGGGTGCCCGCCTCGGACTGGTCGCCTCCGGCAGCTGCTTCGACTCGCTGCGTCAGGCCCTGACCGACCTCGGCATCAGCGACGACGCACTGGTCGCCGCCGGCGTACGCCTGATGCGGATGGGGATGATGTCCCCGGTCGAGCCGGAGGCCGTACGACGATTCGCCGAGGGGCTCGAGCAGATCCTGGTCGTCGAGGACAAGACCTCCTTCATGGAGATGCAGATCCGCGACCTCCTCTACGGCACCGACCGCGCCCCGGCGATCCTCGGCAAGAAGGACGCCACAGGCCTGCCGCTGATCCCCGCCGACGGCGAACTGACCGCGGGACGCCTGCTCGCGCCGCTGCGGCACGCGCTCGAGGGCTGGGTGAAGGTGACGCCGCCGAAGCCGAAGCGGATCTCGTTGCCTTTGCTGCCCGTCAACCGGTCGGCGTACTTCTGCTCCGGCTGCCCCCACAACCGCTCGACCGTGCTGCCCGAGGGATCGATGGGCGGCGGCGGCATCGGCTGCCACGCCATGGTCACCATCTCCGACCGCCCCGACAGCGCCGTCACCGGCGTGACCCAGATGGGCGGCGAGGGCGCCCAGTGGATCGGCCAGGCGTGGTTCACCGACGCCGAGCACATCTTCCAGAACGTCGGCGACGGCACCTTCTTCCACTCCGCCCAGCTCGCCGTCCAGGCGTGCATCGCGGCCGGCGTCAACATCACCTACAAGGTGCTCTACAACGACGTCGTCGCGATGACCGGGGCCCAGGACGCCGAGGGCGCGCTCACCGTGCCGCAACTCACCCACAAGCTGCACACCGAGGGCGTCAAGAAGATCATCATCTGCGCCGACGAGCCGGGCCGGCACCGCCGCCGCGACCTGGCCCCGGGCACCCTGCTGTGGGATCGCGACCGTCTCGACGAGGCGCAGCGGATGCTCCGGGAGATCCCCGGCACCACCGTGCTGATCTACGACCAGCACTGCGCCGCGGACGCCCGCCGCCAGCGCAAGCGCGGCACCCTGCCCGCCCGCACCCAGCGCGTCGTCATCAACGAGGCGGTCTGTGAGGGCTGCGGCGACTGCGGCGTGAAGAGCAACTGCCTGTCGGTGCAGCCGGTCGAGACCGAGTACGGCCGCAAGACCCGCATCGACCAGACCTCCTGCAACACCGACTACAGCTGCCTGGACGGCGACTGCCCGTCGTTCGTCACCATCGAGACCGCACCCAAGACCCGCCGGCTGCGCCGCAAGCGGGCCGGTGCGCCGGCCAAGGCGCGCAAGCGCACGCAGATCGCCGCCCCGCCGGAGGTGGCCGCCAGTGACGCCGAGCAGACCATCACCACCACCCAGAACGTGTTCATGGTCGGCATCGGTGGCACCGGCATCGTCACCGTCAACCAGGTGCTCGCCACCGCCGCCCTGCGGGCTGGTTACGCGGTGGAGTCGCTCGACCAGACCGGCCTGAGCCAGAAGGCCGGCCCGGTGGTCGGTCACCTGCGGTTCGCCGCCGGCGACCTCGAGCCCGCCAACCGGCTCACCCCCGGCTCGGCCGACTGCTTCCTCGGCTTCGACCTGCTCACCATGGCCGAGGAGCGCAACCTGGTCTTCGGTGACCCGACGCAGACCACGGCCGTGGTCTCGACCAGCCGCACCCCGACCGGGTCGATGGTCTTCGACCCGGCGGTGAAGCACCCCGACGAGGCGGGCATGCTCGACCGGGTCCGGACCGCCACCTCCGAGTTGTTCGGCTTCGACGCGCTGGAGGCCGCCGACCGGATCTTCGGCAACACTATGGCCGCCAACTTCCTGCTGGTGGGAGCGGCGTACCAGACCGGCGCGCTGCGCCTGCCGGCCGCAGCGATCGAAGAGGCCATCGAGATCAACGGCACCGCGGTCGCGGCCAACGTCGCCGCCTTCCGCTGGGGGCGGGCCGCCGTCAGTGACCCCGCCGCCTTCAGTGCCGCCGGTGTCGTCGAGCGGCCGCAGCCGGCGCCACGCGTGGTGCCGGCGTCGGTGGCAGCGTCCGGCCTCGACGGCGAGGTGCTGCGACTGGTCAGCCTGCGCGCCACCGACCTGGTCGACTACCAGGACGCCAGGATCGCGGATCTGTACGTCGACGTGGTGGCCCGCGTCGCCGCCGCCGAGCGTGGCGTGACCGGCGAGACCCGCTTCAGTGAGGCCGTGGCCCGCAACCTCTTCAAACTGACGGCGTACAAGGACGAGTACGAGGTCGCCCGCCTGCTCACCGACCCGGAGTTCCTCAGCACCACCGGCGAGGCCTTCCCCGGCGGCACCATCGCGTTCAAGCTGCACCCGCCAGCGCTGCGCGCGATGGGTCGGGACAAGAAGATGTCGTTCGGTCCCAGGTCGCAGGTCGCCCTGCGCGCCCTGGCCCGGATGAAGCGGCTGCGCGGCACCCGGCTGGACCTGTTCGGGTACGCCCACCTGCGCAAGGTGGAGCGGGACCTGCGCGACCACTACCGCCACCTCGTCGAGGACCTCGCCGGGTCGCTGACCGTCGCGGAGTACGACCGGGCGGTCCGGATCGCCGAACTGCCCGACCTGGTGCGGGGCTACGAGACGGTGAAGTTGCGCAACGTGGCGACCTACGTCGCCGAGCTGCGTGCGCTCGGCGTGGAGCCGCCGGCGTCGGTGGCCGACGTCGCCTGAGCGCCGTTGGCCCCACCCCACGAACGGTGCACGTGCACCGCTTGCGTCGTGGGAAGCGGGAGATCGGCCCCGCAAACTGCACATGTGAGTCGGACTGCGAGGTCCGCGCGGCGAGCCTGTGGATAACCTCGGCGCGCTCGGACGGATCCGGGCAGGCTCGTGGCCATGGATCTGCAGCGTCCGTTCTCCCGCTCTGAGGCGGTGGCGACCGGCATCAGTGCTGAGGTACTGCGCGGACCGCGGTTCCGACGGATCTTCCGCGGGATCTACGTGGACGCCTCGGTCCCGATAACACCGATGCTGCGGGCCGAGGCTGCACTGGCGCCCTTCCCGGACTCGGCTCATCTCAGCCACGCCTCCGCCGCGCGTCTGTACGACGTGCCGGTCCCGACCCTGCCCGAGGAGCACGTCACGGTGTGCTCGCCCGGCGACCGGCGCCGCCGCGACGGCATCAAGGTCCACGTCGCCCAACCGGATCAGGTCAGAGTGGTCGGCGGGCTCCGGGTCTCGACCTGCGGCGACATGTTCATCGAGTTGGCCGAACTGCTGCCGCTGGTCGACCTGGTGGTGGTCGGCGACACCTTGGTCCGGCGTGGGTGGCTGACGCCCGCGGAACTCGTCCAGCATTGTGCGGTAAGCCGTCGCCTCGGCACCCGCGCCGCTCGCCGCGCAGCAAGCTATGTGCGGCCGCGCGTGGACTCGCCGATGGAGACGCGCCTGCGGATGCTCATCGTCCTTGCGGGGCTGCCCGAGCCGGAGGTGAATGTGACGATCCGAAACGTCGTGGGCGAGCCGATCCGCAGGTACGACCTGAGCTATCGACGGTCGCGCACCATCGTCGAGTACGACGGCCGCCACCACATCGAGCGCGAGCAGCAGTGGGAGTCCGACCTCGATCGTCGGGAGGCGATCGATGACGACAAGTGGCGGATCCTCGTCGTGATCGCCAAGGGCATCTACGCCGAACCGGAGCGGACGCTGCAGCGGATCCACCGGGTGCTGCGCGCGCGGGGCGAGCCGGGCGTGCCCGCTCAGCTCTCCGATGACTGGCGTCCACACTTCCCCGGACACCGGTGATCGGCTCCACGCAAACTGCACATACGCACCTATGCAGGGGCGGATCGCGGGCGATCGGCCCCGCAAACTGCACATGTGGACGATTGGGGGGATCTCACGCAGACTTTGGTCCCGTTTCCTCGCAGGACCTTCGTCACAGTATGGTGTCCGTAGCGTCTAGCCAGTGACCAACGCGGCAGCCTGTCGTTGAGGTCTTGTAAGGATGCACCCGTGTCCGAGCTCGAGGCTCGGGCAAACCGTATGTGTCGGCCTACGGGGGACTCGAGGTTGAGGCTCGTAGACGTGGACACTGAAGACCAGGAGATATACCCGTGAACCGAACGGTAATGCGAATCGGAGCTGCTACGGCAGCGGCCGCGCTCACCATCCTCACTGTGGCCCCGGCTCATGCCGCCATCGTGTCCCAGTCCACTGCCAATGCCCTCACCTTGGGTATCGCTGGCAATGAGTTCGACTCTGGCACCGTCCAGGCCACCCACGATGGCACCAGCGAGTCCGTCACCGGTGAGACCAACCCCACGGTCGGCCTGTTGGACGGCCAGGACCTGCTGCAGCTGAGCGTGCTCGCCCAGGAGGCCACCGCACGGGTGCTCCAGAACGGTGACGGCAACTCGTTCGCCTGTTCCGGTGTCGCCGGTGAAGGCGGCGCGGTCGTCGAGGTCGGCGACTCGTCCTGCATCGCTCCCGGTGAGCCGATCAGCGTCAGCCTGGCCAACGTCGACCTGAGCAACGCGGACCTCTTCAACGTCCAGTCCGCCCTCGCCCCGCTCAACGCAATCGGCGACCCGCTCATCGACGCTCTGCTCGGCCCGCTCACCAGCGCGCTCGCGGACGCGATCGGCGACACGGCGCTCGGTGAGATCGGCCTGTTCGGCTCGCTCGGTGCCGTCGAAGCCCGCTGCGTCGCGCTGCCCGGCTCTGCTGAAGGCACCGCGAACATCGTGGACGGCGACATCTACCTGCAGATCCCCGGCGGCGACCGGATCAACCTGGTCAGCCTGCCTGCCAACCCGGCCCCGAACACCGAGGTCCTGGTTCAGATCGACGACGTGGTCAACGTGCTGCTCGACGGAGTTGAGCAGCAGGTCGCGAACATGCTCGACGGTGCCCTCGCCGAGGTCAACAACGCGCTGCTCAACCCGCTGCGTGACCTGCTCCTCGACGAACTGCTCGAACAGCTCAACGAAGGCCTGCTGCCGCTGACCAGCGCCCTGCAGGACAACCTGCTCAAGGTGGTACTCAACAAGCAGTCCGCTTCCGCCGGCTACATCGAGGTCACCGGTCTGAGCCTTGAGGTGCTGCCCGCCGCGATCGAGTTCATCGACGCTCCGCTGGTGAACGCCGAGATCGCCAACGTGACCTGTGGCCCGAACGGTCGCTTCGCGCCGCCGACGGGCCCGGAGGGGCCGGAGGAGCCTGAGGAGCCGAAGGAGCCCAAGGAGCCCAAGCTTCCTGAGGTCCCGACCGTCGTTGCCTCCGGTGTCAGCGGTGGACCGAACTACGGCGGCATCGCCGTCGGCCTGCTGCTCACCCTGGCCCTCGCCGGTGGTCTGCTTGGCCGGAGGAGCATCCTGCAGTGAATCGTGACCGCGTCGGCGAGTACCTGCGAACCTTCGCAGCATCCCTCCTGGCGTTCTGCCTGGTGTTGGTACTCGCCGGCGCGGTGCTCCCTTCGGCTCCTGTCAAGGAGCCGAAGGTGGCACCGGCCCAACCGGTCCGACTGATCGTCCCCTCGATCGACCTGAGGGCACCGATCCGCAACATCGAG
Organism: Nocardioides limicola; assembly: GCF_016827675.1. GTDB lineage: Bacteria > Actinomycetota > Actinomycetes > Propionibacteriales > Nocardioidaceae > Nocardioides > Nocardioides limicola. The sequence continues at coordinate 57,607 of NZ_JAERJA010000010.1, forward strand.
GTCGACATGGACGGGGTGCTATGGCCCCCGGACAACGTCAACGAGGTCGGTTGGTGGGAGCGCAGCGCCAAGCCCGGCGCCACCCGCGGCCAGACCGTCATCACCGGCCACACCGTGGCCCGCGGTGGTGGCGTGATGAACGACCTGGGTGACGTCGAAGTAGGGGACACCGTCCGGGTCCGCACCCGGGAGGGCCTCTTCGACTACGAAGCCACCGAGATCTTCGTCTACTCCCGGGCCGAGTTGGCAGAGAACGCCGAGATGCTCTTCGGTCAGGACCGCAAGCAGGTCAGGCTGGTGCTGATCACCTGCACCGACTTCGACGGCAGGGTGTACCAGTCCAACATCATCCTGTTCGCCAAGCCGATCGGCTCACGTCCTCACGAGGAGCGCTCGGAAGCACTGAACTGAGAGCCGTGATGAGGCCGTCGATCCGCCGTACCGCGGCGTGGTCGGCGGCTTTCGTCGTGGTGGCAGGAGGCATGCTGGTGCTGATGTACTCCCTGCAACGTTCCCTGATCTACTACCCGGACTCCTCGCCGGTGCCGTCGGCGAACGCGGTCATCCCCGGCGCGGCGGACCTGACGCTGAGGACCGAGGACGGCCTGGAACTCACCGCCTGGCACCTGCCGCAGCCCGACCCGGACGCCTGGGCGCTGCTCTACGCCCCCGGCAACGGCGGCAACAGGCTCGCCCGCGCGGACATCGCGGCTCAGTTCGCCGAGGCAGGGTTCGCTGTGCTGGTGATGGAGTACCGCGGCTACGGCGGCAACCCCGGCAGTCCGGACGAGCAGGGGCTCGCGAAGGACGCCCGCGCCGCAGCGGCCGCGTTGCGGGAGCTCGGCCACCCGCCGGAGCGGACCCTGTACGTCGGTGAGTCGCTGGGCACCGGGGTGGTCGCCGCACTGGCTGTGACCGATCCGCCGGCCGGCATCGTGCTGCGCTCACCCTTCCCCGAGCTCGCCGACGTGGCCGCTCATCACTACGGGTTCCTGCCGGTACGCCGGCTGCTGAAGGACCGCTATCCCACCACCGAGCATCTGGCCAGCGCCGGTGTCCCGGTGACCGTGGTCCGCGGTGATGCGGACACGGTCATCCCGACCGAACTGTCCGCCCGCGTCGCCGCGGAAGCCCCGGATCTGGTCGAGGACGTGCTGCTGGGCGGCGTCGGCCACAACGATCCGCCGATGTTCGGCGCGCCCCTGGTGGAGGCCACGCAGCGGCTGCGCGACGAGCTCAGCCGGCGCGGCTGATTTGGGTGCGGCCGACCTTCCCCAACCACCAGAGGCCGACCACCGGCAGCACCAGCGGCAGGTAGCCGTAGCCGGAGCCGAACTGCGACCAGACGGTGGCTGCCGGGAAGAGTTCGGGGCGGACCAGGCTCAGCGTCCCGACCGCCAGCACCCCGATCAACTCGATCAGGCAGGCGACCGTCGCCACCCAGAAGGCCACCGGACCGTGCCAGCGCAGCGCGACGGTGGCCACCAGGTAGACCGCCGCCGCGAAGGCGGACAGGCTGAAGGCCAGCGGCGCGTCATCGAAGCGGGTGCCGATCTGCACCGCCGATCGCGCTCCGGCGGCCACTGCGAAGACCGCGTAGACCGCGATCAGCACCGGCCGCATCAGTTCAAGGTCTGCTGGAGCCGGACCAGCATCACGCAGGTGGCCGCCGCCGTCACGGCGACGACTGCCAGGTGCGGTTTGGGTGCCGGCTCGCCCTCGGCCTCGGGGCGCCGGGACAGCAGCAGCACCGGGAGGCCCACCGCCGCCACGGCGTAGCCGATGTGGGTGGTGCGTTCAGGCGGCTGGTGACCCTGCAGCAGCATCACCACGTCGAGCGCGACCACGGCGACCACCGCGAGTTGGCCGACCCGCATCGCCATCCGGGCGAACTCCTCCACCGCGGGGACCGCCAGAGCGAGCAGCGACAGCACCGCGACAGCGGCGAGGAAGAGGGCGATGGTGAAGGTCAGTGTCGGGAACACGGCGCCGAGCCTATCCATCCGGCGCCGTGTTCGCCGATCCCGGCTAGTCTCAGAAGGTGTTCGGAGAAGACGCACAGCACCGGGTCGGCTCACTCGAGCGCGCCCACGCCCTGAAACGGCTCGCCCAGGCCCGCGATGCCGGCGTACTCAGCGAACCCGACCACGACGTCAGGGTCCGCAACGTCCAGGTCGCGCAACGGCGTGGCGAGATCCAGATGACCCTGATGGGGCTGCACGCCAGCACCTCCAGGGACGGGGCACCGGCCCCGTATCAGCCCGCCTCCATCCCGGTCCAGACCCATCACGTGGTCACGCCCGCCCGGCCCCCGAGCGGCAAGCGGACCAACTGGATCGCGCTGGTGGTGATCGCCATCGCCTTCGTGGGCTTCAACGTGGGGTCGGCGGTGTGGGAGCAGGGCCGCGGGCTCCTCGATGAGTTCACCAGCGTCCTCGACGACTCTCCCGACGAGATCGCCGCGGAGGGCCCGGAGCAGCTGCTCGACGGCGCCGGGGTGGCTGCGATCCGCGCTCTCGTCGAGGAGGAGTTGGGCCACGACGAGGTCGCCCACCTGCAGATCTTCGAGGACTCGTTCGTGGTCCGCGTCCCCGCCGGGGAGGGCAGTGTCGAGACCTGGTGGTGGCGCGCCGGCGTGTTCACGAGCGGCTCGGTCTTCACGGGCTTCGGCCCCACCTTCGACCTGGCCGATCTCACCCCCGCACTGGTCGACGAGGCTCTCGCGCTGGCCGGCACGCAGGCGCCGGGGCAGTCGCCGGACTACATCGTCATCTGGCCTCGGGGCGACGCGATGGAGTTGACCGTGCAGCATGGTGGGGCGGGCCATCGGTTCACGATCGGTGCCGACGGCACCCTGGACGGACGCTGATCGTGACCCGGGGCGCGGCTACTCGTTGGTAGTTGCACCGGTTCAACTCACCTGGGAGTGTCGTCGTGTCCCGTCGCCTGTCGCTCATCCTCGTCGCCGCGCTGGTGGCCGCCCTCGTCGCGGTGGTCACCCCGACGGCCGCCTCCACCCAGCGGGGCACCGTTGTCGGGCTCGGCGCTGGGGTGGCCGCCTCGCTGGCCGCTCCGCTGGAGACGGTCGCCCGGCCCCTGAAGCACACCCTTACCGCCGTGAACATGGGGGACCGGCCGGTGATGTTCGTCGGCAACAACTGGGCGGGCACCGCAACGATCGTCGATGCGCGCACCTTCACGCCGCTCAAGACGATCAACATCATCCCGGACAAGGCTGCTCGGATGCAGGAGATCCTCCTCAGCCCCGACAAGCTGGTCTTCTATCTGGCGATCCAGCAGATCGTGGGGGAGGGCAACGACCAGTACGTCGACGACATGTTCACCACCCGCGACGGCAACCTGCTGGCGGTCTCCCGACCGAGCTTCGCCGACGTGGTCTGGATCGACATCGCCACCGGCAGGATCGTCGCCCGGCAGCTGATGAACGGCTACCGCACCGACCACATGCAGGTCTCCCCCGACGGGCGACGGCTGCTGGTCTCCGACTCCACCGACCGCACCGTGCACGAGTACGTGATGGGCGGCTTGGACAATCCGCGCACCGGTGAGTACCTGCGCTCCTTCGAGTCCGGCGAGACGCCGCACGAGAGCGAGTACATCCACGACGGCGCGGAGATCCTGCACGCCAGCATCGGACGGGTCTACACCCCCGGCGACTACCCCGAGCTAGGCATCATCCACGACCTGATCAAGGCCGACCGCTGGTTCCAACGGGTCCGCAACTCCGACTTCAAGATCCTCGCGCGCTGGGACATGGGCAAGGAGTTGGCCGAGGCCGGCTTCCCGAACATGAGCTCGGCGGTCCGCCCGATGGCGGTCTCCCCGGACGAGAGGACGGTCTACCTGCAGGTCTCCTTCCACCACGGGTACGTCGTCTTCGACCTGGAGGCGCCCGACCTCAACGGCCAGGTCGACTACGTCGCCGGTGGTCTCCCCGAGCCCCGCACCGGTGCGGTCCGCGATGTGGTGCACCTGCCGATCGCCGACCACGTCCAGGGGATGCTGCGCGAGCAGTACGTGCTCGACTCGGCGCACCACGGGCTGGCCATCAACAAGAACGGCCGCAAGCTCTGCGTCGCGGGCACGATGAGCGACTACGGTGCCATCGTGCACACCGCCGACCCGAGTCGACGGAAGCTCTTCCACGGCGGCAAGAAGCCCTACTGGGCGACCACCAGCCCGTTCAGCAACCACTGCTGGATGTCGATGAGCGGCACTGACGAGGTCTTCGTGATCGACTACGCCACCGAGAAGGTGGTGGCCAAGGTGCCCGTCGGCCGGCATCCGCAACGGGTCCGGGACGGCAAGATCAGCCGCCGCGTCCAGCTCACGTTGTGACCACCGAGCCGACCCCGATGAGGATCGAGTCCTGGCAGCACGATGGCCTGACCTTCGAAGCCACCGACTCCGGGCCGCTGGACGGGCCGATCGTGGTGTTGCTGCACGGCTTCCCGCAGCGGCGTACCTGCTGGCGGCAGGTCGCCGCGCTCCTCAACGACCGGGGCGTCCGCACCATCGCCCCTGACCTGCGCGGCTACTCGCCCGGGGCCCGTCCGAAGCGGCGGCGCGACTACCGGCTGCCGCTGCTGGTGGGCGATGTGGCGGCGCTGCTGGAATGCACCGGTCCGGCGCACCTGGTCGGCCATGACTGGGGGGCCACGGTGGCCTGGGGGACGGCCGCGACTCGGCAGGAGTCGGTGCGGTCCCTGACGGCCGTCTCGGTGGCTCATCCGCGAGCATTCCTCGGCTCGATGCTGCGCAGCACCCAACTCGCCAGGTCGTGGTACATGGGGTTCTTCCAGATCCCGTTCCTGCCCGAGCTGATGATGCGGCGCCCGGCGGCGTACCGACGGTCGTTGAGCCATGCGGGGATGACAGAGGCCCAGATCGAGGAGTACGTCGAGGGGGTGCTCGCCGACGGCGCGCTGCGCGGTGGCCTCGGCTACTACCGCGGTCTGCCACTCACCTGGCCACTGGCTGCCGAACTCGGCCCGGTTTCGGTGCCGACCACGATGGTCTGGAGCGACGACGACGTTGCGCTGGTGCGCAAAGGCATCGACCTCACCCCGCGCCACGTGCATGCCGACTACGACCTGGTGGTGCTGCCCGGAGTGAGCCACTGGATCCCCGAGGAGGCCCCGGAGGCCTTGGCACAGGCCATCCTCGGCCGCGTCGAGGTCGGCTGACTCACCGGGCCCGACGCAGGAACTCGGCCAGGATCGGGCCGGCGGTCCGGGAGCCGGACTCGCCTTCGGCAACCAGTACCGCCACCGCCAGGTCGCCCTGAGCGCCGATCATCCAGGCGGCGGCGTCGGACTGGTCCTGCTCGGCGGTGCCGGTCTTGGCCAGCGCCGGCGGGCCGGGCAGCCCTGCCAGGAACCGGCCGGTGCCATCGCTGACGACGCCGCGGAGCAGCGCCTGCAACGCCTCGGCTTCTGCCTGAGTGAGTGGCTGCTCCGGCCGCGTCGGTGCGGTGTCGTGGTCGAGGACCAGGGTCGGGGTGACCGTCTCGCCCCGGACCACCGACGCCATCACCGCGGCCATCGCCAGCGGCGAGGCGAGGACCTGGCCCTGCCCGATCAGGGAGGCGGCCCAGCCGGTCTCGGACGCAGGCTCCGGCACCGAGCCGAAGTATGCCGGGAACCCCACCGACTGATCCACGCCCAGCCCGAGGGCCGCGGCGGCCTGACTCAACTGCGTCGGCTCGATCCGATCACGCGCCGCCATGAAGGCGGTGTTGCACGAGTGCGCCACTGCCCGGGCCAGGTCGATCCGGCCCAACTGCCCGCTGGGGTAGTCGCTGTAGTTGGTGAAGCGTCGTCCGTCGACCACCTGAACCGCGGCGCAGTCCAGTGCTGAGTCGGCCGTCAACCCCGAGCGCAGCAGCGCCAACGCGGTGACCGTCTTGAAGGTCGATCCGGGCGGGTACTGCCCCAGCGTCGCGGTGCTGTAGCCGGCCGAGCCCGGACCGCTGGCAACGGCCACCAGGTGGCCGTCGGAGGGGCGGACGGCGACCAGGGCGCTGGCGGGCGCCACGTCGCCGAGGAGCTCCTCGGCCAGTTCCTGGAGGTCCAGATCCATGGTGGTGCGCAGCGCCCGGCCGTGTTCCACCTCGACCGTGTGCAGCTCACGGGCGGTGGCGTCGACCGCTACCGCCTCCACCACCAGCCCGGGGTTGCCGGCCAGGTGCTCCTGATAGCGGGCCTGTAGTCCGGACAGGCCGACCCGGTCCCCAGGCTGCAACTCACCGTCGGACTGCTCGATCATCTCGGCGGTCGCTTCGCCGAACCGTCCCAGGATCGGCGCGGCGAAGGTGCGGGTGGGAGCAAGCGGGATCCGGGTGCCCAACGCGGCGGCGCCGGGCACCTCGTCGTACGAGCCGTCGGCGAGCAGGGGCGCCGCGTCGTCGGCCCGCAGGGTCACCGCCTCGACGAAGGCCCGCTCGCCCGCGGCGCGCACCCGGGAGACGTAGGCACGCCGGTCCACCCCCACGGTGTCCGCGACATGTCGGGCGGCCTCGATGGCTTGGGTGAGGTCGCCGCGGGACTTGTCGACGCCGAACCGCACCACGTCACGCAGCGTGACCAGCGGTTCGTCGCGGGCACCCAGGATGTCGCCGCGGCGGGGGGCGACGGTGCGCAGCCGCAGCCGTTCCCCCTCGACCAGCGACGGCTCCACCACCGAGGGATCCCACTGCAGCCGCCAAAGGCCGCCGTCGTCGGACGCGACCGACTCCAGGTGGGCGTTCGTGGTGTAGCTCCAGGTCTCGTCCTCAGTCAGCGCCCAGCGCCAGCGAAGTTCGGCGACCGCCACCACAGGTGTCTCGTCGGCATCGAGTCGGAGCTCGCCGAGTGAGACCTCCGGATCGCCTAGACCGTCGGTGATCTCGGCGTACGACGTGTCCGCATCGGCGCCGTACTCGGCCAGATCGCCGCCTTCCAGCGCCGCAACGAGCCGGGTGGCCGCGTCCTCGGCGCCCTCCAACGGGTCCGACCCCCACAGGGCGCAGGAGGAGGTGATGAGTGCGGTGAGCAGCGCGAGCGAGCCGAGACGCGAGGGCATGAGTCACATCCTGCCCGAACGCTGCGCGAACCCTGCATGACGCGACCCCCGGACCGGAAGGTCCAGGGGTCGAGGTCGATTGAGTTAGGCTGCGGTGCGTGGTGCGACGGCCTCGGGGGCGGTCCAGCGGGCCTCCATGTGCACGCGGCCGCTCTTGTCCTTGACGGGCACCCAGCGCAGGGTGAGGCCGCTTCGGCCGCACGTCCGATCCTTCATGAGACACCTCCTGTTCACCTTCTGTTCACTTAACGTACCCCAACACGTCACTCACCGCAAGCGATTCCCCACTGAGACACGAGAATCGGGTCCGGAGTGGACTCGTTGCTCCACTTGTGGGGCCATCCGAGCGGGGCGATCGGCGATCTCGCTCCACTGTGTCCGTCGGGCGCCCCCGCCACTAGGGTGCAGCCATGACCACCACCCTGATCACCGGCGCCAGCTCCGGTCTCGGCGCCGAGATGGCCCGCCAGTTCGCGGCGCTCGGCCACCACCTGGCGCTGACTGCCCGCCGTACCGACCGGCTCGAGGCCCTGCGCGAGGAGATCCTCGCCGCGCACCCCGACGTCCGGATCGAGGTACGCGCACTCGACGTCACCGACGACGAGGCGGTCTTCGCCGTCTTCGCCGAGGTCGCCGAGGCGTTCGGGACCCTGGACCGGGTCATCATCAACGCCGGACTGGGCAAGGGCGCGCCGCTGGGCACCGGCCGCTACGCCGCCAACCGGGAGACGGCGATGACCAACTTCGTGGCCGCACTGGCTCAGACCGAGGCAGCCATGGAGATCTTCCGCGCCCAGAAGCAGGGCCACCTGGTGATGATCTCGTCCATCTCCGCGCTGCGTGGCATGAAGAAGAACCTGACCACCTACGCCGCCACCAAGGCAGGGGTCGCGGCGCTGGCCGAGGGGCTGCAGAACGAGCGGGTGCCCGGGGTCGACGTGACCATCCTCTTCCCCGGCTACATCCGCTCGGAGATGAACGACAAGGTCGAACAGGCGCCGATGTTCATGGTGGACACCGAGACCGGCGTCAAGGCGATGGTGGACGCGATCGAGAAGCGCAAGGCCAAGGCCTCCGTGCCGGCGTGGCCCTGGATGCCCCTGGGCAACGTGGTGAAGCATGCGCCGATGCCGGTGGTCCGCCGACTCACCTGACCCCGATGTCAGGGGACCGCTTACGCTGTTCGGTGTGACCCTGCTGCTCGCTCGCCATGCCCAGGCCTCGTGGGGGGCCGACCACTACGACGCCCTCTCCGACCTCGGTCACGTCCAGTCACAACTGCTCGGCGAGGGCCTCGCGGCCCGGGACCTGCGTCCGGACCTGGTGGTGTCGGGGTCGCTGACCCGGCACGCCGAGACCGTCGACGGCATCTTCAAGGGCGCCGGCTGGGATCTCGACGTGGCCGTCGACGAGGGCTGGAACGAGTTCGACCACGAGAACGTGATCGAGGTCTACCAGAGCGGGCCACGCCGCGGAGTGATCGATGACGACGTCTTCCTCAACGCCATCGCCACCTGGCAGTCCGGCACCCGCGACCACGAGTACGCCGAGAGTTGGCCGGACTTCGCAGCGCGGGTGGCTGCGGCGATGGAGCGCACCGTCGCGCTGGCACCCTCCGGCCGGGTGCTCGTGGTGACCTCCGGTGGTCCGATCGGCTCCAGCGTCTCCCGGCTGCTCACCGGCAGCCCCGAAGGCTGGTTGCCGATCGCGTTCTCCTGCGTGAACGCGTCGCTGACCAAGCTGGCTCGACGTGACGGCAACCCGGTGCTGTTCAGCCTCAACGAGCACAGCCACCTCGGCGAGCACGTCACCCACCGCTGAGGCCGGTTCGCACGACGAATCGCCCGGCGCAGGCGGTTGCGCCTACCCTTGGACGGTGAACGACAGCCCGGCAGCCGCCGATACTTCCCCGAACTTCGCCGATCTTGGCCTCGATGATCGCGTCCTCGACGCCATCGTGAGCGTCGGCTACGAAACCCCTTCCCCGATTCAGGCACAGACCATCCCCGCCCTCCTCGAGGGCCGCGACCTGATGGGTCTCGCGCAGACCGGCACCGGCAAGACCGCCGCCTTCGCGTTGCCGATCCTGTCCCGCCTCGACCTGGCGCAGAAGACCCCGCAGGCGCTGGTGCTCGCCCCGACCCGTGAGCTCGCCCTGCAGGTCTCCGAGGCCTTCGAGCGCTACGCCTCCAAGTTGTCGGGCGTGCACGTGCTGCCCGTGTACGGCGGCCAGGCCTACGGCATCCAACTCTCCGCGCTGCGCCGCGGCGTACACGTCGTGGTCGGCACCCCCGGCCGGATCATGGACCACCTCGACCGAGGCACCCTGGACCTGTCCGAGCTGAGGTTCCTGGTCCTCGACGAGGCCGACGAGATGCTCAAGATGGGCTTCGCCGAGGACGTGGACACGATCCTGGCGACGACCCCGGCCGACAAGCAGGTGGCACTCTTCTCCGCCACCATGCCGGCCGCGATCCGCAGGATCTCCGCCAAGCACCTCAACGACCCGGTCGAGATCACGGTCAAGAACAAGACCACCACCGCGACCAACATCACCCAGCGCTACCTGATGGTCGGCCACCGGCAGAAGGTGGACGCGCTGACCCGGATCCTCGAGGTCGAGAATTTCGAGGGGATGATCGTCTTCGTCCGCACCAAGCAGGCCACCGAGGAGCTCGCCGAACGACTCCGGGCCCGCGGCTTCTCCGCCTCGGCGATCAACGGCGACCTCTCCCAGCAGCAGCGCGAGCGCACCATCGGCCAGCTCAAGGACGGCAGCCTCGACATCCTGGTGGCCACCGACGTCGCCGCGCGCGGTCTCGACGTGGAACGGATCAGCCACGTCGTCAACTACGACATCCCCACCGACACCGAGGCCTACGTGCACCGGATCGGTCGCACCGGCCGGGCCGGCCGCTCCGGCGAGGCCCTCTCCTTCGTGACCCCCCGGGAGCGGTACCTGCTCAAGGCCATCGAGAAGGCCACCCGCCAGGCGTTGACCCAGATGCAACTGCCCAGCATCGAGGACGTCAACGAGCAGCGGCTGGCCAAGTTCGACGACCAGATCACCGCCGCCCTCGAGGAGCAGGAGAAGGTCGCCTTCTTCCGCGATGTCGTCGCCCACTACGTGCGCGAGTACGACGTCGCCGACATCGACGTGGCGGCCGCACTGGCCGTCGTACTCACCGGCGAGGAGCCGCTGCTGCTCGACGAGCGGGCTGCGCTGCCGCCGCCGTCCGAGGGCGGCCGCGACCGGGCTCCGAGCGGCCGGCCTCCGGGCAGGGGCCGTCCCGGCTCCGAGGGGCGCGTGGTCTACCGGCTCGCCGTCGGCAAGCGGCACAAGGTCGAGCCGCGGCAGATCGTCGGCGCGCTGGCCAACGAGGGCGGCCTCAGCCGGGGCGACTTCGGTCGGATCACCATCCACCCGGCGTTCTCGCTGGTGGAGCTGCCCGCCGACATGTCCGTGGAGGTGCTGAACCGGCTCCGCGGCACCCGGATCTCCGGGAAGCTGATCGAGATGGAGGCCGACAGCGGTCCCGGCCCCCGTGGTCGCGGCGCAGGCGGCCCCCGGCACAGCGGCCCACCGAAGGGCCGCGGCCCGAAGGGCTGATCAGCGCGTCACACCCGGCCAGTCACACCCGCAGGCCGTGGTCGGCCAGGTGGTCGCGGAGCATGGTGGCGTTCTGGGCGTCGATGGAGAAGCTGGCCTCGCTGCCGGGGTTCACCGCGATCCCGGTGTCGTCGGGGAGGCTGAACAACGCCTCCACGCCGCTGATCTCGTCGAAGGCCGGCTCGAACTCCCCCAGGTCGGGGACCTGGTCGACGTCGGTGAACAGCGCCAGGCAGTCACCGCCGTCCTCCTCGATGACCAGCGCCACCGTCTCCCCGTCGGCCTCCACCTCGGGCAGCAGCAGCACCGAGGAGGCCAGCACCCAGAGCAGGGCCTCGGCTTCGATGTCGCCCTCGGCATGGGCCTGGATGGCCGCCTCGAGCACGGTCGGGGGGCGGGTACCGTTCACCTCGGTCATGTCGCCACCCTAACCACCTTGGCCGTATCGTGATCGCAGCGTGGCGACGCCGCCCCTGCACCGGTGGAGAAGGAGATCCGAGTTGTCGGTACCCATGTGGGTCTGGGCGGTCACCATTGCCGGGATCGCCGGACTGTTGCTCTTCGACTACGTCTTCCATGTCCGCAAGGCGCACGCGCCGACCCTGCGTGAGGCCGCGATCTGGTCGTCGATCTATGTCGGCATCGCGATCCTGTTCGGTGTCGGGGTGTGGCTCTTCGGGGGACACCAGATGGGCACCGAGTACTTCGCCGGCTACATCACCGAGAAGGCGCTCTCGGTGGACAACCTCTTCGTCTTCCTGGTGATCATCGCCAGCTTCCGGGTGCCCCGCGAGGACCAGCAGAAGGTGCTCCTCTTCGGCATCACCTTCGCGTTGATCGCCAGGTCCAGTTTCATCGCGGTGGGTGCCGCGATGATCAACACCTTCGCGTGGACCTTCTACCTCTTCGGCGCCATCCTGCTGATCACCGCGGTCAACCTGCTCCGCTCCGACCACGAGGACCCGGACGCGGACAACTTCATCATCAGGGCCGCGAAGCGGATCTTCCACACCACCGACCACTACGACGGCGACAAGCTCTTCACGATCCACAACGGCCGCCGGGCGCTCACCCCGATGCTGCTGGTGATGGTGGCCATCGGCGGCACCGACCTGCTGTTCGCCCTCGACTCGATCCCGGCGATCTTCGGCCTGACGCAGAACGTGTACATCGTCTTCACCGCCACCGCCTTCTCGCTGATGGGGCTGCGACAGCTCTACTTCCTCATCGACGGACTCCTGGATCGACTGATCTACCTCTCCTACGGCCTGGCGGTCATCCTCGGCTTCATCGGCGTCAAGCTGGTGCTGCACGCCCTGCACGAGAACAACCTGCCGTTCATCAACAACGGTGAGCATGTGGACGTGCTGGAGGTGCCCACCGTGGTGTCGCTGCTGGTGATCCTGGGGGTGCTCAGCGTCACCGTCACCGCGTCCCTGCTCAGCGCCAAGGGCAAGGCGCAGATGGTGGTCAAGGGCGCCCGGCGGCACGCCGAGGCCTACCTCGACCTCGAGTACACCGCCGACCCGCAGGAGCGGGAGCGGGTCTACCTCAAACTGCTGGACGAGGAGGCTGCGGTGCGGTCGCTGGAGGCCAAGTACGCCGACGAGATGCTCGCCGACGACGACTCACTGCTGGAGATGTTCCGCCGCGCCCACGCCATCCACGACGACCATCGCGCCGGCCGGGCGGACGACGCGAACTCCTGAGGCATGCGCCCGGACCCCCGGAGTGCTTGACTGAGCCGGTGACATTCACGATCGCCCACCTCACCGACACCCACTTCGGGGGCCTTCCCGGAGCGGCGGCGCGGACCCGCCGGGTGCTGCAGCACCTGGCCGCGATGACCCCCGCGGTGGACGTGCTGCTGGTGACCGGGGACATCGCCGACCACGGCACCGACGAGGAGTACGCCGAGGCGCGCGAGGTGCTGGGCAGCTGGCCCGGCCCGGCGCCGATGCTGCTGTGCCCGGGCAACCATGACGTGCGGGAGCCCTATGCCCGGCTGCTGAGGTCGACCGACACCGGCGGTGCCCTGGACCCGGGCTACCGCTGCGACGAGGTGCACGACGTCGGCCCGGCGCGGTTCGTGATGCTCGACTCGCTGATCAGCGCGCCGCCGGGCGAACGGGTGGACCCGGGGGAGCTGTCCGCCGCGTCGTTGGAGTTCCTCGCCCACGCGCTGGCCGAGACGCGGGCCGAGGCCGGGGCCGCCGGACGCCCGACGTACCTCTGCCTCCACCACCCGCCGACCTCGGTGCATGTCGGTCTGATGGACTCGATCATGCTCGCCAACCCCGAGGCGCTGGCCGAGGTGATCGCCGACCATCCGCAGGTGCAGGCGATCCTCACCGGGCACGCGCACACCGCCTGCGCCACCACCTTCGCCGGCGTACCGGTGCTGGTCGGTGGCGGCGTCGCGTCGACGGTCACTCTCGATGCCGAGGACCTGCCGCTGGTCACCGATGAGCTGCCCCCGATGTTCGCGGTGCACCTGGTCGGTGACGACGGTCGGGTGGTGACGCACTGGCGAGCCGTCCCGATGTAGTCCGTACTCGCGAGTCAACGAGGTTTCGTGACAGGCTGACGCCATGGCCAGGAACAAGGATCCCCAGGGCACGCCTGGGCCGCCGACAACCGTCGTCCTCTTCGGTGCCACCGGCGATCTCGCCCGTCGCAAACTGCTGCCGGGGATGTTCCACCTGTTGCGTTCCGGGCTGCTGCCGCACGTCCAGATCGTCGGCACCTCGCTCGACGAGCACACCCGCGAGTCGTTCATCGAGTTCACCCGTGCCTCGCTCGACGAGTTCGCCGGGGACGTCACCGAGGCGGAGTGGGCCGACTACTCGAGCCGGCTCTTCTGGGCCAAGCCGGGGATCGGCAACCTGCACGCGGCGATCGAGGAGGCCGAGGCCGGCTGCACCGAGCCGCAGCAGCGGTTGCACTACCTCTCGGTGCCGCCGAAGGCGGCGATGAGCGTGATCCACGACCTCAAGGCAGCCGGCCTGGTGGACCGCAGCCGGGTGATCATGGAGAAGCCGTTCGGGACCGACCTGGCCAGCGCCCGGCAGCTCAACGCCGCCGTGCACGAGGTGTTCGACGAGGAACAGGTGTTCCGCATCGACCACTTCCTGGGCAAGGAAGCGGCGCTGAACATCCTGGCCTTCCGGTTCGCCAACGGCCTCTTCGAACCGATCTGGAACCGGACGATGATCGACCACATCCAGATCGACGTACCCGAGGAGCTCGGTCTGGAGCAGCGGGCCTCGTTCTACGAGTCCACCGGCGCCTACCGGGACATGGTGGTCACCCACCTCTTCCAGGTGCTGGCGTTCACCGCGATGGAGCCGCCCACCGAGCTCAACCCGCAGGCGATCACCGAGGAGAAGAACAAGGTCTTCCGGTCGATGCTCCCGATCGAGCCCAAGGACGTGGTCCGCGGCCAGTACGCCGGGTACCGCGACGAGCCGGGGGTGGCGCCGGACTCGGAGACCGAGACCTTCATCGCCCTCAAGTGCTACGTCGACAACTGGCGGTGGGCCGGAGTGCCGTTCTATCTGCGCACCGGCAAGCGGCTGGCGGCCGGTCAGCGGATCATCTCGGTGGCGTTCAAGGAGCCGCCCAAGTCGATGTTCCCGGCCGGGTCCGGGATCGGCCAGAACGGGCCGGACCACCTCACCTTCGACCTGGCCGACCGGTCCAAGGTGTCGCTCTCCTTCTATGGCAAGCGGCCCGGTCCGGGCTTCCGGCTGGAGAAGGTCTCGATGCAGTTCAGCATGGAGGAGACCAGCTGGTCAGGGTCGGTGCTGGAGGCCTATGAGCGGCTGATCCTGGAGGCCGTCAAGGGCAACCACACCCTGTTCACCACCGCCCAGGGTGTGGAGCGGCTCTGGGAGGTGTCGGCACCACTGCTGGAGAACCCGACCCCGGTGCGCATGTACGAGCCCGGGAGTTGGGGTCCCAATCAGATCCACCAGCTGATCGCCCCGCACGCCTGGCGGCTCCCGTTCGAGCGCCGTTGGCGGGACTGACCCCGCCCTCAGTCGCTCTCGGCCTCCTCGACCAACGCGCTGGTGATCAGGCCGGTGTTGTCGGCCGCCTTCTGCACCGAGCGGTGGATCAGTGACTCGATGTCGAGCCCGGTGGCGGTCTTGAGCATCTGCATCGTCTGCACCACGTTGTCGGTGACCTGCTTGGGCAGCACGCCCGCGCCGTCGGTGGAGATCACGGACATGTTGCCGATCGCGGCGATCGGGGCGGCCACCTCCTTGGCGATCTGCGGCAGCACCTCGACCAGCATCTGCAGCACGGCGGCGTCGTTGTAGCCGGCGAACGCCTCGGCGCGCTTCTCCATCGCCTCGGCCTCGGCGTGACCCACCGCCAGCGTCGCGGCGGCCTGGGCCTCACCCTCGGCCCGGGCGGCCTCGGCCTCGGCGACTCGGCGGGCCTTCTCGGCCTCACCGCGGCGGGCACCTTCGATCGCCTCGGCCTCGGCGAGCGCGGACCGGCGGGCCTTCTCCGCCTCACCGCTGAGGCGGGTCTCCTCGGCCTTGGCCTGGGCGTTCGCGATGGCGGCCGCCTTGCGAGCCTCGGCGGCGGCGATGTCGGCGTTGCGGCGGCCCTCGGCCTCCTGCTCCACCCGGTAGCGCTCCGCGTCCGCGGGCTTGCGGACCTGGGTCTCCAGCTCACGCTCGGTGAGCATCGCCTTCTGGACGGCGACCTTCTCCTGCTCGGCCATGATGGCCTGGTCGCGGTCGGCCTGGGCGAGCGGGCCGGCGGCCGCGGCCTGGGCGGAGGCCGCATCGGTCTCGGCCTTGATCTCGGCCTGCTTGAGCTCCAGCGCCCGCTGGGCGATCGCGATCTCCTCCTCGGCCCTGATCCGGGCCTGCTCCGCGGCCTGGCGGGCCTCGGCCTCGGCGATGGAGGCCTGCTGCTGCAGGCGGGCGGCCTCGGGTCGACCGAGGTCGGCCAGGTAGCTGCCGTCGTCGGTGACGTCCTGGATCTGGAAGGTGTCCAGGATCAGGCCCTGGCCGGTCAACGAGGTCTCGGACTCGTCCGCCACCCGCTGGGCGAAGGCGGCCCGGTCACGGATGATCTGCTCCACGGTCAGGCCGCCGACGATGGAGCGGAGCGCACCGGCCAGCACCTCCTGGGTGAACGGCTCGATGTCGTGCTGCTGGGAGAGGAACCGCTGGCCGGCGAGGCGGATCTGGTTGGCGTTGCCGCCGACCTTCACGATGGCCACGCCGTCCAGGTTCAGTTTGATGCCCTGACCGGAGACGGCTCCCCGGATCTGCACCGAGATCCGGCGGCTGGACAGGTCCATGGTGGCGAGCTTCTGCACGAACGGGATCACGAAGACGCCGCCGCCGAGCACGACCTTCTGGCCGGAGAGGTCGGTGGTCATCTCCCCGGTCTCCGGGTTCAGCACCGCCTTGCCCTTGCGGCCGGTGACGATGTACGCCTGGTTGGGGCCGGCGACCTTGTAGCGGCTGGTGACCAACAGCACCAGCAACACCAGCAGCGCGACGAACCCGAGGATCGGGATCAGGGCTTCGATTGTCATGGAGTGACCTTTCCGAGGGGGATCAGTGGAGTTCGCCCCAGACCGGTGCCACGGTCACGGCCGTGGGCGACAGGATGCTGGTGACATGGACTTCGGTGCCGGGCTCGATGGGTTGCGCGGCGCGGGCGTTGAACTGTTTGGTGTGACCGCCGATGACGACCCGGACCACTCCGAAGCCGTCGGCGGGGATGGCGGTGACGACGCGGCCGGAGCGGCCGATGCTGTCCTCGGAGTTCACGGTCCCGTCGCTGGAGCCGTCACGGAGCAACCGGGTCAACCACCAGGCGAACCAGCCGAAGAGCAGCCCGCAGCCGGTCGCGATGGGGAGGGAGACGAGCAGCGGCAGGCCGAAGGCGTCCGCGGTGGCGCCCCCGAACCCGAACGCGGAGACGAAGCCGCCGATCACGGCGCTGGAGAAGGTGTCGCCCAGGGCCTCGAGGCTCTCGAAGAGGCCGTCGAAGAGGTCCCCGATGACCAGCGAGACCGTCAACAGCATCAGTCCCACGAGCCCGAGCACGAGGAAGGTCGTCATGTCACTCTCCGATGGTTGCCGTGATCCTAGCCACAGCCCCCGCGCTCACGAAAGCGGACGAAAACCTGTTGACGAAGAAACCAGTTGACCTCAAGTGTGGTTGAAGTTGCACCATCGTCGTCATGGCCACCACTCCGACCCTGGATCCGCTCGTGCCACCGACCCCACCCCGGTCGCTGCCGCGGGCGCTGACCCCGTTCCGCACCCCCGCCTACCGCCGCCTGGCAGTGGTCCTGTGCCTGATCGTCTTCGCCCACGGCGCCTGGCTGATCGGTCAGGTCTGGGAGGTGATCCGGCTCGGCGGCGGACCCACCCACCTGTCCCTGGTCGCGGCCGCCTCGGCGCTCGGCCTGCTCGCGCCCGCTTTGCTGGCCGGCGTGGTCGCCGACCGGGTGCCGCAGAAGGTGATCATCACCGTCGTGCTGGCTGTCGAGGTGGCGATCATGGCCGTGATCAGCGTCATCTCGCTGGTCGGCGTCACCCAGTTGTGGCATCTCGCGGTGGCGGCGCTGGGCTCCGGCTTCGCGCTGGCCTTCTTCTACCCGGCGTACTCGGCGTGGCTGCCGGCGCTGGTCCCCGAGCAGGACCTGCTCGCCGTGAACGGGTTCGAAGGCACGGTCCGTCCGGTGCTCGGCCAGGCCCTGGGCCCGGCGGTGGCCGGGGCGGTGGTGGGCGCGGTCAACCCGGGCACCGCGCTGCTGGTGGCGACCGTGGCCGCAGCCCTGGGGCTGCTCGCGTTGAGGGCGGTGCCGCATACGCCGGTACGCCGTGACTTCAGCGACCAGGTGGAGCGGCACCCGGTGCGGCACGCGCTGTCCGATATCGGCGAGGGCTTCAGCTACATGGTGCGCACCCCGTGGCTGCTGTTCACGCTGATCTTCGCCTGCCTGTGGGTGCTGCTGGTGGTCGGGCCGATCGAGGTGCTGATCCCGTTCCTGGTCAAGGACGGCCTCGGCGGCGGCGCCGAGCAGCACGCCTGGGTGCTGGCCTCGTGGGGGGTCGGGGGTGCGGTCGGGGCGCTGGCGATGGGGTCGATGCGGATGCCGCGCCGCTACCTGACCGTGATGAACCTGATGTGGGGCGTCGGCTGCCTGCCGATGGTGGTGATGGCCTTCGCGACGAGCATCTGGACGGTGATCGCGGCCGGCTTCGTGCTCGGCGTGATGTTCTCCGGCCCGATGGTGATCTGGGGGACGCTGCTGCAGCGCAGGGTGCCTCCGGCGCTGCTGGGCCGGGTCTCCAGCCTGGACTTCTTCGTGTCGCTGAGTCTGATGCCGGTGTCGATGGCGCTCGCCGGGCCGGTGGCCGAATGGATCGGGCTGCAGATGACGTTCGTGATCGCCGGGATCCTGCCGCTGCCGATGGCGGTGGCGGCGATCGTGCTGGCCCGCATGCCGGCGGATGAGATCGCCCATCCGTTGGATTGACAGGGGCGGGCACTCAGACCACGAGGATGCATCCTTCGATAGCCTCAGCGCGTGCGCCACAGAATACGCAACGTCGTACTGGGATCGGCCATGTCGATGGCGCTCATCGGTTGCACGTTCACGGCACCAGCACACGAGGGTCCCGGCAGTGAGGCGGTGCCAGTCGGAGATCTGGAATGTTCTGGAGCCGGGATTCCGCTGAGCCATGAACTCTCGAACGGCGCGGCGTGGTCCCTTTGTTTCGGTGTGGACAACAAGCGCGGGATGGTGCTCACTGACATTCACTACGCCCCCGTGGCGGGTGAGTGGATCAGTATTGCTGCGGAGATCTCGCTGGCCCAGTTGGAGGTTCCCTACGATCACGGGGAGCGCCTGACCGCTGACATCACCAGCGCCGGCTTCGGTGGTCTGCGGATGCACACGCTGACGGACCTGGAGTGCCTCGGCGACCGCATCGCAGCGCCGGTGCCCAACATTGGCGACGGCAGCAGCTTCGGAGAGACTCCGGTTCGTGAGGTGCTCTGCACGGAGGTCGCCGACTCCGGGCTGGCCTTCCGATCCCGGGAGAACAACACCCTGCTGGCCGCCCGAGGAAGTGAGTGGCGACTGTCGACCATCTCCAAGGTCGGCTGGTACGAGTACGTCAGTCAGTACACATTCGGTTCCGACGGGTCCATCGCCGCGGCGTTGGGGGCCACCGGCGACCTGTCCCCCGTGGACTACGCCGAGGATCCCACGCACGGCTGGTCGGTGGGTCCAGGCGACTCCGATCACGCGGCCAGCCACTCCCACAATGCGGTGTGGCGGATCCATTGGGCGCTCGGCGAGGGACCGCTGAGCGTCGAACAGTACGACGCGACCCCGATCGGCCGGACGGGGAGCCGGTCCCCGATCCTGGAGGGGCGGCTCACCCCGATCGAACGCCCCACCAGCGCCCGATGGGCTGACCGCCGCTGGTGGCGGGTGCTGGCCCCGGGGTCCCTCAACCACGATGGTCGGCCCATCTCCTATCAGTTGGACCTGGGACGTTCCGACGGGTTCACATTCGTCGCCGACCAGGACCGGCATGGGCCGGACGCCGGCTACGACGTGGCCTTCACCAACGCCGACGGATGCCAGGTGTTCGCCACCGCGAACCGGGGTGGGTGCGGCTCCGGGGTGGTGGACTTCGTGAACCGCTCGGCCACCGAGTCGCTGCACGACGTCGTGTCGTGGGTGGCGATCGGGTATCACCATGTGCCTCGGGACGAGGACCAGTCGCCGATGCAGTTGCATTGGCAGGGGTTCACGGCCACACCCCGGGATCTGACCGCACAGCGCGTGGACGTGCCCCCCGGGCGCGAGGAGATCAACGGACAACCCGAGCACTGGGAGGGTGAGCCCGTGGAGGAACTCCTCGGCAACTGAGGTTCGATATGTGAACAATCGTCACGCTGTGAGTCTGTGACTTGTTTCTAGGCTGAACTATTCGCACGAAGAATGCTTGACAGGCGCCCGTCGATACTGCTGTGATAAGCGCCCGGGGTTCCTGTTGTGTGCCTATGACGCGCTTCATTCTCGGAAGTTGCGCGAAAAGGAAACACGTTCCTCTGAGCTTTTCGGTTCAATAGCGCCGAAAGTATTGACAGGAATCTCGTCAACGCGGTGAGGTTGTCTCGGATTGCTCAAGGCGTCTCCCTCCCATTCTTCGTCCTTGATGTCAATCCTCCTCCCATTGGCATGGCAGAAGGGTTCTCGAGATGAGTCGGTCGACAGCATTACGCAGTCCTGCCCGTCGCAGGGTCACGCGAACGTTCCTGGCAAGCGGAATCGCCATCACGCTGGCCGCCTTGGCCCACGCAGCTCCGATGACCGCCCGCGCCGAGGCCGGCGAGGGTGAACAGTCGACCGCCTCCGCCTCCGTCGTCGACGCGACGCTCCTGGGCGCCGACCTGGTCGGCGCCGGCCGCTCGTCGGCGTCGTTCCCGTCCGACCCGGGCCCGGACACCGACGCGCTCAACGTAGACCTGCTCGGCGGGCAGGTGATCCAGTTGGGTGACGTCGCGGTGCCGCTGGACGACTTCATCGACTTCGGTCAGCTCGGCGTGCTCGGCTCGCAGTCGCGCGCGGCCGGCCCGCTGGATGCCTCCGCGATCTCCGGCCTCGTCGCGGGCGACGGGTCGGTGACCCTCGATGGTGCCGAGGCCGGATTCGGGGCCGCCGAGGTGGACCTGCTGTCGTTGTTCCGGTTGATCGGCGCCGATGGGTTCACAGACCTGCTGGTGGACCAGGCGTTGCTGCGGCTCGGTGCCGGTGGAGCCGAGGTGATCGCAGAGAACGGCGAGTTCCTCGACCCCGACGGGGTCGGCGGCCCGGGCCGCTATCGAGTGGTCGAGGCGAGCCTGCTGCTCGGCTCACCGGCCATCGAGGAGGCTGCGGCGCAGATCTACGACGCCATCGGTCTGATCGATGACGCCGTCACCGACGCCATCAACACGATGCTCGACACGAGTGTGATCACCGGAGCGCTCCCGGATGGGTCCGAGTTCTCGATGCAGGTCGAGTCGACGGTCCAGGAGTCGGTCTTCGCGGCGGTGCTCGCCGAGGAGATCACCACCAAGAACAAGGTGCTCAGCGTCGACTTCTCCACCGGTCAGGCTCGACTGCACCTGGATCAGTTGATGTCGGGTGAGATGCGGCCGGGTCAGCCGACCGGGATCAACGCGCAGAACCCGAACACCGAACTGATCCACCACGAGATCTATCCGATGATCGCCGAGACGGTGCACGACCTGATGGAGGAGGTCACCTCGATCGTGCTGGGCGCGGTCGGAGGCGCCCTGGAGTCAGTCACCCTGCACTTCTCCGCGCACTCCGAGGACCCGTCCACCGACAGCAGCGGCACCGCTACCTGGCGGGCCAACCTGATGGACGACGAGCTGGAGTCGTCCGAGTGCACCGGCACCGGTGACAACGGGGACTGGATCTGCCTGTGGCTGACCGGATCGATCGACAACCTGATCGCGCCGTCGTACAACTTCTTCGTCAAGCCCGTCCGCGACTTCCTGATCAGTGACGCCGGCCAGGAGGTCTTCGACCTGCTGATCCGCGACATCAAGACCGGGATGATCACCGTCCCGATCCGAGGCTTGATCGCCCCCGCCCTCGACTTCATCGCCGAGGTGGTCTCCATCCAGGTGAACCGACAGGTCGTCGAGAGCTGCGAACTGGCTGACGGCTCCGAGGTGGTCTCCGGACTCCAGGTGTCGGCACTGAGTCTCGGCATCCTGCAGGGCGCGGACGCCGCTCGGATCAACCTGGGCAACGCGGCTTCCCGGACTGCGAGCTGTGACGGCGTCGTCGGCCGGGCGATCACCGTCGACCCGGACGAGGTCGAGGCCGGTGAGACGACCACGGTTGCCGGTGTGGGCTACACCCCACACGGCACCACCAGCGTGCAACTGACCGACGACCAGGGCGACCCGGTCGGCGATCCGGTGCCGGTCGACAACAACGAGGACGGCTCGTTCAGCACCACCCTCGGAGTCCCGCCGGGCACCGAGCCCGGTGACTACACGGTGGTCGCCACCGACGACAGCACCGGGCTCTGGGCCCAGGCACCCTTGACGGTGTTGCCGCCGCGGGACCGATCCACGGCGCGGGCGAGCCTCGTCGACGCATCCTGGCCCGACTGGGATGCGTTGGGAGTCGGCCGCACCGATGCCGCGTATCCCACCGATCCGGGCCCGAACGCCGAGGCCAACAACCTCCATCTGGCAGGAACCCAGGTGATCAGCTTGGATGACGTGCTGGTGCCGCTGGACGAGTTCGTCGACTTCGGTCAGCTCGGGCTGCTCCGCTCGCAGTCGCGTGCCGACGGGCCGTTGGACGCCTCCGCGATCTCCGGAGTGGCTTCGGCCGACGGCTCGGTGACCCTCGACAGCAGCGAAGGTGGATTCGACCCCGCCGAGATCGACCTGCTGTCGCTGTTCCGGGCGGCGGGCTGGGACGCCTTCACCGATCTCCTGGTGGACGAGGCGCTGTTGCGGCTCGGAGTCGGCGGGGCCGAGGTGGTCGCCGAGAACGGCGAGTTCACCGACCCAGACGGGGTCGGCGGACCGGGCCGCTACCGGGTGGCCGAGGCGAGCCTGCTGTTCAGGTCGCCGGCCATCGAGGAGGCGGCGGCGCAGATCTACGACGCCATCGGCCTGATGGACGCAGCGGCCGAGGAGCAGATCAACCAACTGCTCGACCTCACCGCACTCCTCGATGGGCTCTCCGGCGACACCAAGGTTCGCGCCACCGTCGAGTCGACGATGCAGGAGTCGATCTTCGCGGCGGTGCTCGCCGAGGAGATCACCACCAAGAACAAGGTGCTCAGCGTCGACTTCTCCACCGGCCGGGCCACCATCCACCTGGATCAGTTGATGTCGGGTGAGATGCGGCCGGGTCAGCCGACCGGGATCAACGCGCAGAACCCGAACACCGAACTGATCGACGACGAGATCTATCCGATGATCGCCGAGACGGTGCACGACCTGATGGAGGAGGTCACCTCGATCGTGCTGGGCGCGGTGGAAGGTGCCCTGGACTCGATCACGGTGCGCTTCCTCGCCGACCTGGATGGCGGGCTGCTCGGCGGCGGCACCGCTACCTGGAGCCTGAACCTGATGGCGGCCCAGGTCGAGCCGGTGACCTGCGAGCCACGCGGGCTCAGTGGCGGGCTCCTCTGCGGCATCCTGGTCGGCACGGTGCAGGGTGTCCTCATCCCGCTGGCGGACACCGTCCTCATCCCGGTGCGCGACTTCTTGGTGGGTGATGCTGGACAGCAGGTGTTCGACCTGTTGATCCGCGACATCAAGACCGGGATGATCACCGTGCCGATCCGCCAGGTGGCCGAGCCGTTCCTGGAGGCGATCGCCGAGGTGATCTCGGTGCAGGTCAACCGCCAGGACGTCGGCACCTGTCTGCACGAGGACGGGACGGAGGTCGTTGATCACCTTCGGGTCTCGGCGCTGAGCGTCGGCTTCGTCCGCAGTCAGGACGGGGCCAGGCTCGACCTGGGCAACGCCGAGGCGCGTATCGACGCCTGCGGCTGACGCCGGCACCCACGGACCGCCCCCACCCGCCAGGGTGGGGGCGGTCGCGTGTTCACGGTCAACGCCCGGCGATCTCCAGGGCGCGTTCGGCCTGGTCGACGGCCAGGTCCCGGTCGGCGGGGATCAACCCGATCCGGGTACGTCGATCGAGCAGGTCCGCCACATCGGAGGCGCCCTCGTGGGTGACCCCGAAGATCAACTCCGCCAGGGTGGCCGGGAGTTCCTCACCGATCGGCGCCAGCAGCTCCTCATCGCTCAGGCCACTGACCCGACGCGCCGTCTCGAGCACCAGGGCGGCGTCGGTGCCGAACCGGCGTACCAGTCGTGGATGGTCGGTCAGCCGCGCCAGCCGGGGCCTACTGGCCGCGCCGGAGAGAGGCAGCGTGGCGGTGACGCACGGCCCGGCCTGCTGGCCGCTGACCGCGAGCGCGGCGTCCACCGCGTCCTCGGCCATCTGGCGATAGGTGGTCAGCTTGCCGCCGACCACGGTGACCAGGCCGCTGTCCGCGGTCAGCACGGCGTGCTTGCGGGAGATGTCGGCGGTGACGTCCTCGGCGCCGACCACCGAGTCCAGCAGCGGCCGCAGCCCGGCGAAGGCACCGACCACGTCCTCGCGGCGCACCGAGTGTGTGAACGCGGCCCCGATGACGTCCAGGAGGAAGCCGATCTCGGGCTCGGTCGGCTCGGGGACGTCGGGCACCGGCCCGGTGACGGGTTCATCGGTGAGGCCGACGTAGATGGTGCCGTCGGGCTGCGGCAGCACCAGCACATAGCGGGCCAGCTCGCCGGGCACCGGAGCGGTGACGGCGTGCGCGATGCCGGGCAGGGTGCCGGCCCGGAGCACCAGGTGGGTGCCGCGGCTGGGCCGCAGTCGGATCGAGTCGTCGAGCTGGTCCGCCCACACCCCGGTGGCGTTGATCGTCGAGCGGGTGCTGACCTCGAACTCCTCGCCGCTGGCGTCGGCGAGCACCACCGTGTCGCCGGTGGCCCGGACCGCCCGCGCCCGGGTGCGGATGTGGGCGCCGGCCTCGGCCGCGGTACGGGCGATGGTGGTGACCAGGCGAGCATCGTCCTCGAGCTGGCCGTCCCAGGACACGATGGCGCCGCGCAGCCCCTCGGGGCGCAACGCGGGGATGAGGTGCCGAGCCTCGACCGCGGAGATCCGTCGGGGCCGGGGCAGGATGCCGGCCGGGGTCCGGGCGGCGACCCGCAGCAGGTTGCCACCCTCCATCCCGGCACGGGCGAGTACGCCGTTGAGCCGCGGCACCGAGGAGGCCAGCGGCAACAGCATCGGCAGCGGCCGGGTCAGGTGCGGGGCGGTGGTGCCCATCAGGATGCCGCGTTCGACGGCGCTCTCGTGGGCCACCGCGAGCTGGCCGTGGGCGAGGTAGCGCAGGCCGCCGTGCACCAGCTTGGAGGACCAGCGGGAGGTGCCGAAGGCGAGGTCATGGGCGTCCACGGCCAGCACCGAGAGGCCGCGGCTGACGGCGTCGAGGGCGATTCCGGCACCGGTGACGCCGAGGCCGATCACCACCACATCGACGTGGTCGGGGAGGTCGGCCAGGCCGGCCTGGATCCTGGTCACGGCCGCAGCCCCGCGGCCAGGGCGTGCCGCAGCACGTCGTCGAGCTGGTCGAGGGTGGCCAGGTCGTCGACCATCGTGGATGAGGAGAGCGCGTGCCCGTGCAGCATCAGCATGATCGCCCGGGCCATCACCACCGGGTCGCCGTCGCGCACCTCGCCGGCCCGCTGCCCGGCGCTGATCCGGTTGGCGAGCAGGTGGATCGAGGTCTCCTGGGCGCGGCCGCGACGCTGCAGCAGGTAGGGGAGCAGGAGCTCGGGGTCGAGGTCGAGCACCCTGCGGATCAGGTCGTTGGAGCGCAGGGCGCCCAGCGAGGTGATCAGGGCATCGGCGATGCCGTCCGCGGTGGTGGGCGCGTCCTTGCCATCGACGACCACGCCGGCGATCTGCGACCACTCCTCGGTGAGCAGGTCGCCGAGCAGGCGTTCCATGTCGGGCCAGGCGCGATAGATCGTCATCCGGGAGACGCCGGAGCGGCGGGCGACCTCGGTCAGGGTGGCGCGTCGCCACCCGACGTCGAGGATCAGCCCACGGGCCGCAGCCAGGTACTTGTTACGAATGGACGTCATGTGTCACACTGTAACACATGACCCTTCCCGAGATGCACCCCCAGCGTTGGGGCGACCCGGCCCGTCAGACCGATCTTCCCGAGGGTGCCGACGGCCTGATCGCCCTCGCTTTCGGCGAGCTGCAGCCCGCCCCGGCGGTGCCCCAGGCGCCGCTGCCGGCCCCCCGACTCAGCGCCGAGCAGCTGCGGCAACTCGCAGCCATCGTCGGCGCAGAGCACGTGCTCACCGAGGACGACGTACGCCGGCTGCGGACCCGGGGCAAGTCCACGCCGGACCTGCTCAAGGCCCGCGCCGGTGACCTCAGTGACGCCCCGGACGCCGTGGTCCGGCCCGCTACCGCGGCCGAGATCGCCGACCTGGTGGCCTTCTGCCAGCAGGAGCAGGTGGCGCTGGTGCCGTTCGGTGGCGGCACCTCGGTGACCGGCGGCCTGGCCGTGGCCCGGGAGGGGTTCGCGGCGGTGCTCAGCCTGGACCTGATCCGGATGAAGGCGCTGCGTTCGTTCGACCCGGTCTCGATGACCGCGGTGCTCGAGCCGGGACTGCGCGGCCCTGAGGCCGAGGCGTTGCTCGCCGAGCGCGGCCTCACCCTCGGCCACTTCCCGCAGTCGTTCGAGTACGCCACCATCGGCGGCTTCGCGGCGACCCGCTCCTCGGGCCAGTCCTCGGCCGGGTACGGGCGGTTCGACGCGCTGGTGGTCGGCCTCGAGGTGGTCACCCCCGCAGGCCTGCTCACCCTCGGCTCCTCCCCGGCCAACGCGGCGGGCCCGGACCTGCGACAGCTGATCCTGGGCTCGGAGGGCACCCTCGGGGTGATCACCGCGGTGACCGTCCGGGTGCGGAAGCTGCCCGAGGAGAAGGTGTACGAAGGGTGGCGCTGGCCCTCCTTCCAGGCCGGCGCGGCGGCGATGCGGCGGCTGGCCCAGGCCGGTGTGATGCCGACCGTGCTGCGGCTCTCGGACGAGGCGGAGACGGCGATCAACCTGGCCGATCCCGCCGCGATCGGGTCGGCCGGTGAGGGCTGCCTGATGATCGTCGGCCACGAGGGCGAGCCGGAGCTGGTGGCGGCCCGCCGGGCCGTGGTCACCGCGGTCCTCACCGAGCTGGGTGGCAACTGTGTCGGCGAGGAGGCGGGCGCCAAGTGGGCGCACGGCCGCTTCGACGCGCCGTACCTGCGCGACAGCCTGCTGGACGCCGGGGTGCTGGTGGAGACCCTGGAGACGGCGACCTTCTGGAGCAACGTCGACCGGCTCTACGCCGACGTCAAGCAGGCGCTGGAGACCAGCCTGGGGGCGGGGACGATGGTGCTCTGCCACATCTCGCACGTCTACGAGACCGGCTGCTCGCTGTACTTCACCGTCGCCACCAAGGCGGCCGAGGAGCCGCTCGCCCAGTGGCAGGTGGCCAAGCAGGCCGCCAGTGACGCGATGATCGCAGCCGGCGCGACCATCACCCACCATCATGCGGTGGGCACCGACCACCGGCCCTGGCTGGCCGAGGAGATCGGGCCGGTGGGGGTCGGCATCCTGCGCGCGGTGAAGGCCGAGCTTGACCCGACCGGCGTACTCAACCCGGGGGTGCTGATCCCATGAGGTCCTTCACCTTCCTGGTCAACCCCAACAGTGGCGGCGGCGCAGCGCCTGAGTCGGTGGTGCCGCTGACCCGCCGGCTGCGCGACGCCGGCGCCGAGGTCGAGGTGACCTACTCGCCGGGACCCGAGGCGGTGCCGACCCTGGTGGGTCGGGCCGTGGGCCGCGGCGACGTGGTGGTGGCCGTCGGCGGCGACGGGATGCTCTCCTCGCTGGCCGGCGAGGTGGCCGCCGCGGGCGGCACGCTGACGATCGTGCCGGCCGGACGTGGCAACGACTTCGCCCGGATGCTCGCGCTGCCGACCGAGGATGAGCCGCTGGCGCGGTTGCTGCTCGACGGTGAGGTGCGACCGGTGGACCTGGTCGCGGCCACCTTCGGGGACCAGCCGACGCGCATCGTGGCCGGATCGGTGTACGCCGGGGTGGATGCCCGCGCGGCAGCGATCGTGGACACCGCGCACTGGTTGCCGGGGAAGCTGCAGTACCCCTATGCGGCGGTCCGGGCGTTGGCCACCTACCGACCGCACCGGGTGCGTGTCGAGGTCGACGGGGAGGGGCGCGACTACCAGGCGGCAGCGGTGGTGGTGGCCAACTCCGGCTACTACGGCAAGGGGATGCACATCGCCCCCGACGCCGTGGTCGATGACGGCCTGCTGGACGTGGTGGTGATCGAAGCGGCCTCACGGCGCGACCTGATCCGCCGGCTGCCCAAGGTGTACGACGGGACGCACGTGCAGTTCGAGCAGGTGCACGTGTTGCGCGGTCGCCGAGTGGTGCTGCACACCCTCGACGGCCTGGGTATGCCCACCGGTGGTGACGGCGAGCCGCTCGGTCCGGTGCCGGGTGTCGGCCGGCCACCGCTGGTGGTCGAGGTGCGTGAGGCGGCCCTCAACGTCATCCGCTGAGGAACCCTTGGCTCCTGGCTCCGCTCATGGAAGGTGGACAGATCGCTCCCGGCCTCCCGGCCGGTGCACCGCCTCCCCTTCTCACGACTCAAAGGGTGCCTCAGCTCTCACGCCGGGCCCTTTGCTGGAGTCGCAGATCCCGATCCTGACCTGAGGTCGATACCGCCCGACCCTTCCAGGCCGGAAAGACCCGTGGAAGTGTCAGGAGACCCGATTTAGGTGGTTTCGCCGATGCCAGGTCAGGCGAGGCCGCCCTAGCGTCTGCTGGCATGAACCTTCTCTCCTGGCTCGCCGACCGACCGGTGTCCAGCCTGTGGCTCGTCGTCGTCCTGCCGTTCTTCACGATTCCGACCGTCCTCATCTCCCCGCTCGTGCTGCCCGAGGACGCCACGTGGGCCCACGCCACCTTCCACCTGGTCTATCTTCCGGTGATCGCGCTGGCGATCGCGCTCATGGTCACGCTGCTCCGAGCGCCGTCGCGCTCGCACGTCCGGAAGCTCTACGCGCTGATCCTCGCCTGCCAATCGGCAGCCGCGTTCGGTCATGCCGGCGAGTTGGTGGTCACGATCCGGGAGGGCTTCTTCGCTGCTCCGGAGGCGGTGTTCGAGCAGGCCGATCACATGTTCTTCGCCAACTTCGCCGTCTTCGGGCTGATGCTGAGTGTCCTGGTCGTCATCGCCACCAGCATCGTCATCGGAGTCGACCGCGCGCGTGCGCGTCGGAGAGTCAGCAGATCTGTGCCCGGGTGAGGCAAGATCAGCTCATGCGGGGTTCTGCTCTCGTACGCGTGGCGCTACTGGCGATCGCCGGTGCGACTGGTCTCGTCCTGACCGCACGCCCCGGGGTCGACTCGTTCGCGTCCTCGCCGGTCATCGCGGCCGGGCTGGCGGCGGGCGCCGTCCTCACCGGCCTCGTCGCAGCACGTTCGGCGGCCGGTCGGTTGACCGCGCTGCTGTGGTGGGGCGCGGCGATGCTCGCCTTCTACCAACTGCTGCTGGCGTCGGCTGGTCCCGTCTATGCGTCCTGGCCAGGAGAACCCTGGGCCCATGCGCTCGTGCGCCTCGCGTTCGCCGCCCACATTCCGCCGATGACCATCGCCGCGCTGGCCGCGCTTGCGGTGAGGAGAGCGCTGCATGAGGGATCACGACGGCGACCCGGTCGCGGCCTCTCGATCACGATCGTCGTCCTCGCGATGGCCTCGGCCGGGACGTTCCTCGCAGCCGCCGAACCGTTTCCGCCGTTCGAGCGCGCCGCCGGCCCCATCGGGGGAGGCTGGCTGGTGCCGGCCGGCCTCGTTCTCAACCTCGGCTGGTTGGCCAGTTTCGCTGCGCCCGCCATCGTCCACCTGGCCGATCTGCGCCGCGCCGGCCGCGAACCGGGGGATCGGCGCAAACGACACGCGGTGGCGGCAACCGGTGCCTGCCTGCCCGTCGCCCAGGTGCTGGCGTGTGGACTGCTCGGGGTAGCTGCCGCGTCGTCGGGGCTCGGTGAGGACGCCGCCGCTGTCGTCCTCATCGCCGGCCTGGGGCTGATGTGGCCGCTCACCGCGACCGCGCTCGCGCTGGCTGTCCGCGACACCGGAACCGCTGCGGAATATTCCGTCACACTCCGGGTGCTCTCACGAGCGCTCGCGCTCGCCCTCGGCGCAGTGATCGTCCTGGTCGCAGCCACCATCGCCGTGACGCTGCTCCTCACCTGGCCGGCGTTGGGCGGTCTGGGGGCTGCCTTGGTCGCTGGGGTCGTCGTCGTAGCCCTCCAGCCTCTGGTGCGGCGCCTCGGCGACGGCGTCTCCGGGGTGCCGTCGGGCGGCCCGGTGGGCGCTGCCGAGGACGAAGGCCCGCCCGCCGAGCCGGTGCAACTCGGGATCGTTCCACCGCCGAAGGACGGCAGCCCCATCGACGCACTCTCGACGCGTGAAAGGGAGGTGCTGGGGCTCGTGGCGGACGGTCTGAGCAACGCTGGTATCGCCGCTCAACTCGTGCTGTCAACACGCACCGTGGAGGCGCACCTGCGGTCCGTGTTCACCAAGCTTGACCTCCCCGATGGCCGCGGTGACAACCGGCGGGTCCTTGCAGCTCTGGTCTGGCACTCCGGCCAGTTGTCGGCCCGCGGCAGCCACGATCAGGACGCCGACATGAGGCGCCCCGGGGCTTCCTAGGAGGGTGCGTTCCGCCAATCCCGAGTGAACCGACCTCCAACGCCAGCAGCACCGTCTCGGCCTCCGCCCGCCCTCGTACGCCGGCACTCCCGCGCAGGGAACCGAATCGGTGCGGGCATCGTCATATCGGGAGTCGTGTGCTGAGCCGGGATGAACGGGGGCAGTCTGGACCGTTGTACCGCCTCCCCTTCTCGCGACTGAAAGGGTGCGTCAGCCCTCGCCGACGAATGGAGCGCGGTTGTGAGAGTTCGTCGTGTGGCGGGACTGATGGTCGCGGGGCTACTGGTACTGACCAGCCTGGCTGTGGCGTCTCCGGGAGCCTCGTCGTCCGATGATGAGGCACCTGAGCTCGACCCGGGCTACCTCAATGCCAACCCCGATGGTGAGCTTATAGATGCCGCGGAGGCTGCGTCGGGGCTCTACGACGAGCCCGGGTTCGGCATCGTGGAGATGGACTACGCCCAACGCCGGGTGATCATCCGCTGGAAGGGCCGCCCACCTGAGGCCGTCACGGACCTGATCGCGGCGGCCCCTAAGGGCATCGGGATTGTGGTCGAACCGGCCGATTTCTCTGAGAGTGAAGTGCCAGCTGCTGGGCATCGCCTATTCGAGGAGGCGAGGGAGCGCGACGATCTGGATATCAGCATGGTCGAACCGCTGCCCGACCGGTCCGGCCTCGACGTCTACCTCCTTGGGTATGACGCATCGAGGATCACTCCGCAGGCTGAGAGTGAGCTGCGTGAAGAGCTGTCACGCGTCGCGGGGGTCCCCGTAGTGAAGATCGTCGAAGGCGAGGGGATTCGAGGTCTGGGACGCTGGGATGACGCCGCCCCTTGGATCGCTGGAGGGGCCTTGGGCGTGATCGGGGGTGTCAGGACCATGCACCTGAACTCGCTGGTCGGCGAGCTGGAGTTGCATCGAGACCACGAGGTGCTTGCGGGGTCACGCGACCACCCGGTCACCGAGACCACGTCGTAGTGCACCTTGCCCTTGCCCTTCCTCGAAGACGTCGCGAGCAGACTTCGTGAGTCTCGTCGAACGCTTGACGGCGGCCGGCGCGACCCTCCACGATGTCGCACGTGGATCTTTCCAGCATCCTGCTCGGGTTGTACCTCGCTGTCGTCGCACTGTCCGTGGGCGCAGTGGCGTTCCTCGTTGCTCGGCACCTGAGGACGACGAGGGTCATGCCGGCGGATGCGGGCGGCCCGTCGCGTTCCCGACGCCCCGATACCAAATAGCCGCGGAGATCCTGACGAAGGCCAACCGTCCAACAACTTCCAGTCCGCGACTAGGAAGGGCGGGGGCGGCTCTTGGCGACTGAACTGAACCCCCACGCCAGCAGCACCGTCTCGGCCTCCGCCCGCACTCGTACGCCGGCACTCCCGCGCAGCCGCACCGCGTCACCCGCCCCGAGCGCAGGGCCGCCGTCGGTCAACTGCACCGACCCGGTGGGCACGTACAGGTGCGTCAACGCCTCCCCGGGCAGTGGCAGTTCCCCACCCGGGCCGACCTGAGCGGCGTACAAGGTGGCCCCGGCGGTGCCGATCCTCGCCAGCGCGTCCCCGCGCGACCCGGAGGCGATCGGCACCCACTCCGAGGCCGCTTCGACCGGGACCACGTTGTGGCGCGGCGCGCCTCCGGAGGAGTCCGGGCGCAGCCACATCTGGACGAACCGGGTCGGACCGTCGGCCAGTTCGGAGTGCCGGATCCCGGCGCCGGCCGACATCACCTGCGCAGCGCCGGCGGGCACCTCGACCCGTGCGCCGGTCGAGTCGGTGTGGGTGAGCACCCCGTCGAGCACCCAGGAGACGATCTCCAGGTCCGCATGCCCGTGCATCGGATAGCCGCCCCCGGGGGCGAGCGCGTCGTCGAAGTGACAGATCAGCGGCCCGAAGCCGAGGTTCGCGGGGTCGTAGTGCCCGCCGAACGCGAACGAGTGCTTGGTCTCCCGGCCGGGCTCGGAGATCACCTGGCGGTCCGCGCCCCGGCGTACCTCGATCGAATCGGCCACCGGCTCATGGTAGGACGAAGCCATGGAACGGCTTCTCGTCACCGGCGGTGCTGGCTTCATCGGAGCCAACTTCGTCGCGCACGCACTCGCCCACTCCGAGGCCCGGGTCACGGTGCTGGACAAGCTCACCTATGCCGCCACCCGGGAGGCCTTGGACAGCCT
Organism: Nocardioides limicola; assembly: GCF_016827675.1. GTDB lineage: Bacteria > Actinomycetota > Actinomycetes > Propionibacteriales > Nocardioidaceae > Nocardioides > Nocardioides limicola. The sequence continues at coordinate 89,876 of NZ_JAERJA010000010.1, forward strand.
GCCCGGCGACCGGCTGGAGTTGGTCGTCGGTGACGTGGCCGATGCCGGGGTGGTCGGACCGCTCGTCGATGTCGCCGACGCGGTGGTCCACTTCGCCGCCGAGTCCCACAACGACAACGCGCTGGCCGACCCGAGCCCGTTCGTGAGCACCAACCTGGTCGGCACCTTCACCGTGCTCGAGGCGGTCCGCCGCACCGGCACCCGGCTGCATCATGTCTCCACCGACGAGGTGTACGGCGAAGCGGCTGCGGACGAGTGGTTCACCGAGTCTTCGTCGTACGCACCGAGCAACCCGTACGCCGCCACGAAGGCCGGCGCGGACCACCTGGTGCGGGCGTGGGTGCACAGCTACGGCATCGACGCGACGATCAGCACCTGCGCCAACAACTACGGCCCGTGGCAGCACGTGGAGAAGTTCATCCCGCGGCAGATCACGAACCTGATCGACGGGCAGCCCCCGAAGCTGTACGGCGCCGGGCGGCAGCAGCGGGACTGGATTCACGTCGCCGACCACTCGGCCGCGGTATGGCAGGTGCTGGCTGAGGGCCGGGTCGGCGAGACCTACCTGATCGGCGCCGAGGAGGTGCACACCAACCTCGAGATCGCGCGGATGCTGCTGGAGATCTTCGAGCGTGATCCGGGCGAGCTGGAGTTCGTCGCAGACCGCCCCGGCCACGACCAGCGCTACGCCACCGACCCGACCAAGGTGCGCACCGAACTGGGCTGGACGCCGACGCACACCGACCTGAGCTCGGGGCTGGCTGCCTGCGTCGACTGGTACCGCGAGCATGAGTCCTGGTGGCGGCCGGTCAAGGCTGGCGTGGAGGCGCGGTACGCCGCCCGCGGCCAGTAAGACGTCACGCGTAGTGGTCGCTGGAGGAGCCACCACGCATGACGTCCCCCATTGGTTCCGCCCGCCAGTGGCACAATCACGCTCGTGACGCACTGTGGCTGGGAGTTCGCTGGCCCACACTGGCTCGGTGTCTTGTTCTGGGTCGGAGTCGGGATCGGTGTCTGGGGCGCGACCCTGGCCGCGTACGTCTGGCTTCCCCAGCAGGGTCGGGCACGGTACTGGTGGCTCCCGGCGGTGGTGGTCGGGGTCCCGTTCCTGCTTGAGTGGCGTCGTACGCTCAGCCAACTGGAGACCGGGTGGCCCTGGGTGCTCGGGGCCGTGAGTAGCCTGGCGACGGTGGTCGTGGTGGAGCGTCGCAGTCGGCCCCCGAGTGGGCGGGCCATCGTGGCGAGCCCGGCCTGGGTGAAGGCGCTCCGCTGGACTCGCGTCACCACGGTGACTGTCTGCCTCAGCGGATTCGCAGCGGCAGCCGTGTCGATCGCGGTCTTGGCCCAGCCGCGCTGGTGCTGACCGCGGCCAGTGACCTGCTGGACGTCATGGTCGGGCTGCTGAACCCTCGTTCTGGGACAAGCCGCTCGACCGTGCAGTGGTAGGCGTGGGAGTGTTTGTCACCCAGGCGTTGCGCGATCAGAAGCCCGCATCGTTTGAAGAAGCGTTGGATCTCTATGTGCAGGCCGTGAGTTGAGAACAATCCCCAAGGCGCTGAGACGGCTTGCCCATAGGCAGGTCGATGCGTCGGATGACATCGACGCACTGCTCGGCAAGCACGGCGGTGCCACTGTGGTGGTTGACGAATCCTCCATCGAGGAGGTCGGGATGGGCTTTGACCGGATGGTCACGGTTCGGGGCACGAGTCAACATGGAGAGTTCGAGCAGCGCCTGCACTTCACAGGCAATGAGTTCGGAACTTGGTATCTCAACTTCTCATCGGTGCGCGCCACCGTTGTGGCCCTGGTGAGCACGGGGGGCGGTCACCATCGTCTGGTGCCGCCCCACGAGCCCTGCTGACGAGGGTCAGCCGGTGAGGGCAGCGACCACCCGGGTGCCCTGGTCGATCGCCCGCTTCGCGTCGAGCTCGGCGGCCAGGTCGGCGCCACCGATCAGGTGCACGTTGACGCCGGCGTCGGCCAGCTCGTCGTACAACCCGCGCACCGACTCCTGACCCGCGCACAGCACCACCGTGTCGGCCTCGATCAGCCGCTGCTCGCCGTCCACGGTCACGTGCAGGCCGCGCTCGTCAATCCGGTCGTACGACGCGCCGCTCACCTGCACCACGCCGGACTGCTTGAGCACCGCCCGGTGCGCCCATCCGGAGGTCTTGCCCAGGCCGATGCCGATCGGGGTGGTCTTGCGCTGCACCAGCGTCACCTCACGGATCGGGGTGCGCGGCTTGGGGTCGGTGAGGCCGCCGCGGTGCACGGCCGGGTCGCCGACGCCCCAATGTGCCATCCAGTCCTCGTCGGTGTCCGCCGGGTCGTGGCTGAGGAAGTGCGAGACGTCCACGCCGATGCCGCCGGCGCCGATCACCGCGACCCTCTTGCCCGGCGTCACCGACCCGTTGAGCACCTCGTCGTAGCGGACCGCGCGCTCGACGCCGTCGATCGCCGGCACCCGGGGGGCTACGCCGGTGGCCACGATCACCTCGTCGTACGACGCGAGGTCGGTGGCATTCGCCTGCGTGTTCAGCTTCACCTCGACGCCGAGCACCTCCAGCCGGCGACCGAAGTAGCGCAGCGTCTCGGCGAAGTCCTCCTTGCCCGGGATCTGCATGGCCAGCCGGAACTGGCCACCGATCTGCGGTGCGGCCTCGAACAGGGTGACCGCGAAGCCGCGCTCGGCGGCCGAGGTGGCCGCGGCCAGGCCGGCCGGGCCGGCGCCGACCACGGCGACCGTCCGCTTCGTACGGGTCGGGGCGAGCACCAGCGTGGTCTCGTGGCAGGCGCGCGGGTTCACCAGACAGGAGGCCTTCTGGTTCTTGAAGACGTGGTCGAGGCAGGCCTGGTTGCAGGCGATGCAGGTGTTGATCTCATCGGCCCTGCCGGCCGCGGCCTTGTTGGCGAACTCGGGGTCGGCGAGCAGTGGGCGGGCCATCGAGATCAGGTCCGCCTCGCCGGCGCTGAGGATCTGCTCGGCCATGTCGGGGGTGTTGATCCGGTTGGAGGCACAGACCGGCACCGACACCTCGGCCTTGAGCCGGGCCGTGTAGGAGCGCCAGGCCGCCCGCGGCACCTGGGTGATGATGGTCGGCACCCGCGCCTCGTGCCAGCCGATGCCGGTGTTGAAGACACTCACCCCGGACTCTTCCAGGGCGTGCGCCAGATCCAGCGTCTCGTCCCAGGTCTGGCCGCCCTCGACCAGGTCCAGCAGCGAGATCCGGTAGATGATCGGGAACTCCTCGCCGACCAGCTCCCGGGCCCGGCGGACGATCTCGAGCGGGAACTGCATCCGCTTCGTCGCAGTGCCGCCCCAGGCGTCGGTGCGGTCGTTGGTGCGGGCGGCCAGGAACTGGTTGATCAGGTAGCCCTCCGAGCCCATCACCTCGACCGCGTCGTACCCGGCCTTGCGCGCCAGAGCGATCGAGTTGGCGAAGTCGGTGGCGGTCCGGTCGACGCCCTTGGTGGACAGGGCCGACGGCTTGAACGGGGTGATCGGCGACTTGCGGGTCGACGCGCTGACACTCAGCGGGTGGTAGCCGTAGCGGCCGGCGTGCAGCACCTGCAGTGCGATCGCGCCACCCTCATCGTGCACCGCCCCGGTGATCTCCCGGTGCCGCATCGCCTGCAGGCGGGTGCTCAACTCCGAGGCCAGCGGCTTGAGCCAGCCGCGCTTGTTGGGGGAGTAGCCGCCGGTGATGATCAGGCCGGTGCCGCCGCGGGCGCGTTCGGCGAAGTACGCCGCCAACTTGGGGATGTCCCAGCGCATGTCCTCCAGCCCGGTGTGCATGGAGCCCATCACGATCCGGTTGCGCAGGGTGAGGTCGCCGATGGTGAGGGGGCTGGTCAGGTGCGGGTAGGACATGGTGTCTCTTTCGGTTCAGTGGGCGTCGAGGTATTCGGTGAGCCAGGCGATCCAGCCCTGCTCCATCAAAATGCCGCCGCGCAGCACCAGGTAGCGGTCCAGGTCGGCGCCGGTGAGTTGGTCGGGCTGCGGGTAGTCGCGGGCCTGCATCGCCTCGTAGGCGGCCAGTCGGGTCTGGTGGTCGGCCAGATGCTCCTTGACGATGTCCAGCACGGCCGCGATGTCGCCGTACGACGCTCCCCGCATCCGCACCGCGAGGTCGGAGCGGAACGCGTCCGGTCCGGACGGGGTGGCCAGCCATTGGGCGAGTTCGTCGCGGCCGGCGTCGGTGGGTTCGTAGACCTTCATGTCGGGGCGGCCGGTCTGGGTCACCGTGGTGACGCTCACCAGTCCGCCCTCCTCCATCTTGGCGAGGGTTCGGTAGATCTGCTGGTGGGTGGCGCTCCAGAAGAAGCCGATCGAGCGCCCGAAGCGCCGGGACAACTCCAGTCCGGACGCGGGACGCTCGCTCAGCGACACCAGGAGGGCGTGTTCGAGGGCCACGTCCCGATCATCGGCCACCTATGCAACAAATTGCAAGCCCCTGTGGTGGGAGTCATGCTCCCTGGTCGCGGGGGCAGCCACCACGCATGACGTCCTCAGGTGGGCGGGCTCGCCGCCAGGATCGCCGCCACAGCAGCCAGGATGGCGGCCAGCATGAAGCCGATGCCGACGCTGAACAGTGCGACCACCCCGAGGGCTCCCAGCACCGCCGCCGCCGCGATCGCCATGCTCCGGCCGACCGCGACATGTCGGCTCAGCCCGGACCACAACGAGGCCGTGGTGGCGAGCACCATCAGCGCGGCCCAGGGAAAGACCTCCCAGAACGCGGTGTCGCCCTCGCCCGAGACCAGGACCAGGTAGACCGCCGTCGTCACCGCGGCCACACCGGCACTGGCAAGACTCCAGACACGCCAAGTCACAACTCACGGTACGCCGCGACGCTCCGGCACCGCTAGTCATGCGCCGGCGTTCGGCGGGTGCCCGCCTAGGGGGTGTCGCTGGGGCGTTCGGGCCTACCCAGCGCCGGGCCGTCCAACCCGATCTCGGGGGCGTCGATCTCCGGGTCCATCCCCAGGTCCTCCCGCAGCGCCTCGGTCTCCCGTTTGCCCTGCTCGGCCAGTCGGACGCGCTCCTCGGGAGTCATCTCCTCCCATTGAGCGCTCAACTCCTCCATCGCCCCGGCCGCCGCTGTCACGAAGGCGGGGTCCCGGGTGAGTTCCCGCAGGGTCCGCTGACCCTGCAGCACCGACGCCACCGCGCGGGCTACCTCCCGGTCCTCGATGTTGTCCCGGATGGCTTCGAGCGCCTTGGTCAGTTGGGCTGCCTCGACCCGGTCACCGCCGGTGAACGCATTGATCGAGTTCCATTCGGTGTTCATCGTGTCAAACTCCCGGGTGGTCGTAGCCCTCAGCGGGCAGGGCGAGGTTCGCAGACTCGAGGGCAGCTAGGAAGCCTGCGGTCAGGCCTGTGATCCCTTGGGTCAAGGCCAGGGCCGCGTCATGGGCCTGGATGGCGTCTCGCCAGATCTGGGTGGCCTTCCACACGTCGTAGGCGGCCCAGGACCCGAAGCCGATCCCCCCGATGATGGTCTTCGCGGTGGCTGTGGCGGCAAGCGCTTTGATGCCGATGGAGATGAGCCTGTCCATCAACGACTCCAAGATGCCCGCCAGGGCCTGCGTCATCTGGTGCATCCCGAACGCCACCTGCTGGAACTCCCTGGCGGCGCCAGTGAGCGGTTGGCGCATCCCCTCGAGCGTCACCGACAATCCCTCGAAGTAGACCCGGGCGGATTGGGCGGCGTTCCCGTGCCAGGTGGCCGTGACATCGCCGGTCACGCGATGGATCGCCGCGCCGACCGCATGCGCGTACTCGGCGATCTGTCCGAGTGCGCTCGAGGCCACGCTCAGCCTGCGCCAGTCGCCGGCGACCCAGCGGGCAGCCTCCTCGCCGGGATTGAACCCGAAGACCCAGTCAATACCCTTCATCAACATCGCCGAGGGGCTCAGCCACGAACCCAGTCCGAGCAGCTCCTCAAGGAGCTCGGGCATCGGCTGGCTCGGGTAGGGGACGTGCAGAACATCACTTGGACTAGTCACCACGAACCCCCTCCGCCGCCGCTGGGCGGTACGGGCGCGGACGGAGCGACGAAGCCGTCCGCAGGCTGCTCGGGCACCGTGTCTTCGAATGGGCGCACCACGTCGTCGTACCTCTGCCCGGCGGGTAGAGCTGGATCCGGCACGTAGGTGTTGTCCATGGTGGCGCGCACGGACTCGTCCGTGCCGCGGTACAGCGCAGCGGCCAGATCAAGCTCCTCCGCTGACGCATCCAGGGCTGTGCGCAGGTTCTCAACGACTGCCAGGAGCGTGTGCATGGTGTTGGTGACCGTCGCGCGGGAGGTGGCGAACATTCCCCTGTTCGACCAGTACTCTCCATTGAGATACTGGTCCACATACCTGTGGACCAGCGACGTGTCAGCTGCCAACTCTCGGAACGATTCCGCCGCTGCTTCGAGGTCTTCCTCAACTACTTCGAATCCCATGGAATCGTGATACCCAGGAGTTCACCGTTTGAAACACTGCATGTCCGAGACGTTCGGCTGTGGAGGGAGGAAACCATGACCGCCGACCGACCAGTACCCGGACGGGATCAGGACGCGACCGAGTGGTTGGAAGACCGTCGCCAAGAGAACGCGCATCAGATTGACCGGCGCAATCGGCTCCAGCACTGGGTGCTCCTCGGGGCCGCCCTGACGCTGGGCGTCGGGACCGGTGCGGCAGCGCTCGTGATGCGTGCCCCAGTGATGCTGATCGGTCCAGTGCTGATGCTGGCCGGCGCGTACGCATTCCGGCGCGCCGAACGGGCGCGGGTAGATGCCATCGGGCCCGAGCACCTCGGCTCCTACGGCCGCGAGTTCGGTTGGACCGCGTTGGGTGGGGTTCTGCTCTTCGGTGGTCTGGCGGCCACCGTGAAACTCGCGGACACCCTGGGCTGACGTGTTCACGGATCACCACTCGGAGCGCTTGGACCGCCAGCGCCGGTATGAGGCGTTGTTCCTGGCCGGGGCGGCTGGAGTGATCGGGCTGGTCACGGCGATCGCCGCGGTCGGCAACTCTGCCCCTGCCGGGCTGGTCGGCTCGGCGTTGATGCTGTCGGGTGCGGCCCTGATGCTGAAGGCGGACCGAGCCCGAGTCGACGCGATCGACCCGGCGCAGCGACCCGCGCACCTGCGAGAGCTCGGCTTGATGCTGGCTGGTGCGGCCAGCTTCGTCGCCGGGCTGGTGCTCTTCGTCGTACTCGTCGGGCTGACCTCCGGATAACATCCGACCCCCTCACGTCGGCGACCTCCTCGACAGTCACTGGCACATGCAACAATCCACGTCCATGACAGCACTTGGTCAGGGCACCGGCCCGCTTCGCGGCATCAAGATCGTCGAACTCGCCGGCATCGGACCCGGCCCGCACGCCTGCATGATCCTGGCTGATCTGGGCGCGGACGTGATCCGGATCGACCGCGCCGGTGGTGCGCTGCTCGGTGGTGGCACCGGCGATCTGCTCACCCGGGGTCGTCCGAGCGTGGCGCTCAACCTGAAGGACCCGCGCGGTGTGGCCACCGTCCTCGACCTGGTCGCCGAGGCCGACGTCCTGGTGGAAGGCATGCGCCCCGGAGTCACCGAGCGGCTTGGTCTCGGCCCCGACGAGTGCCTGGCCCGCAACCCCCGGCTGGTCTACGGCCGGATGACCGGGTGGGGTCAGGACGGCCCGCTGGCGCACTCAGCCGGTCACGACCTCAACTACGTCGCGATCACCGGCGCTCTGCACGGCCTCGGTCAGGACCCGGACCGCCCGCACTTCCCGATGAACCTGCTGGGCGACTTCGGTGGCGGCTCGACGTACCTGGTGATCGGCATCCTCGCCGCGCTGCTCGAGGCCCGCGTCTCCGGGGAGGGCCAGGTCGTCGACGCCGCGATCGTGGACGGCACTGCCCACCTGAACACGATGGCAGCCGCCTGGCTGGCCAGCGGCGGGTACGTCGAGAAGCGACGCAGCAACATGCTCGACGGCGGCGTCCCCTACTACGACATCTACGAGACCGCCGACGGGGAGCACATCACCCTCGGTGCGCTCGAGGAGCAGTTCTGGGCCGACTTCATCCAGCGGCTCGGCATCGCCGAGGTCGCCCCCAACCGGCACGACCCGGCTCAGTACGACGCGCTGCGCACCCTGATCGCGGACACGTTCCGCACCAAGACGCTGGCCGAGTGGGACGAGATCTTCGCCGGCACCGACGCGTGTGTCGCGCCGGTGCTCACCATCAGCGAGGCCACCAAGCACCCGCACATCGCCGCCCGCGGGATCTTCACCGAGCATCACGGTGTTGTGCAACCCGCGCCAGCACCGCGGTTCTCCCGCACCGAGGCCTCCCTCTCGATCCCGCCCAGCGCCCCCGGCGCGGACACCAAGGCGGCGCTGACCGCGTGGGGTGTCGCTGACGTGGATGCGCTGATCGCCGAGGGTGTGGCCACCCAGGTGTGAGCCCGTCGGCTGGCTGAGGGCAAGAGCGGAAGGTTCGTGGCGCGGATCCCGTCGGGAACTCTTGGGCCGGCTGATTCGTTCACCTCCAGTCCCCGACCCGGAGGTGCCCATCACCCACTCCCACCATCCCACCGTCAGCGAACAGATCGACCGGCTCGTCTCACTCGGCTACCCGGCCCTGACCGGACGTGACGAAGCCGGGTTCCGCGACCTGCTGGCGCCGCTCGCGACTCTCGCTCCGCCTGCCGACAAACTGCGCCCCGGCCATGCCCCGTACGTCGTGGTGGTGGAGGTGGATCCGTACGACGCGGTGCCACTGCTGCGGCTGCCTGCCGGCCCGCGAGCACGCAAGCCGATGCCGCCGGGTGTGGTCGACCGCAACCACGGTCCCGGTGACCTGCACGGCTACCGTCCGTTGCCCGAGTTGGCGGTGCCGGCGAGCCCGTACCTGCTGGTGGACGTGGAGCGTGGCGAGGAGTTCTGCGACGTGCGACCCGAGGAGGCGCTCCCGGTGATCCGGAGCCGCGGCCGGACCCCGCTGACGATCGCCGAGGGGATCGCCCTGATCACCCAGCGCCCCGACCTGCTGGAGAAGAACAAGTGCTTCATGCTGTCTGGCTCCCGGCGCGGTGACCGTCGGGTGCCGGCGCTGTGGATCGCTGATCGAGCGCCCAAGCTCGGCTGGTGCTGGGATGGCAACCCGCACACCTGGCTCGGTGTCGCCTCGACCGCCGCGCGAGTCGCCTGACACCGAGCCGTCACGCGGTCGCCAACCTGCCACCGAGATGGCCGCTACCGGTGCTTCGGTCAGGAGCGACGTGATGACGCATAGCTCGCCACTGCGCTGCCCACGTCCGCGGCGAGGCGGTCCGTGACAGCGTCGAGACTCGGCGTACGTGAGGCCCGTCCGGTGTGGACGAGGTAGGGCGGAAGGTGGCCGGACCCGGCCACCTCCGACCAGGAGGCCGCAAACGGGGCGGTGAGCTCGAAGGCCATCGCGTACGGCAGATACCCGGCGAGTTCCTCCGCACCGTCTCCGGCGAGCTCAGCGGTGTCGGGGGCGGTGCCGGCCATCCGGGCCCGAAAGCCGAGCATCTGTGCCCACAGTTCACGGCCCTTCGCCGTACGACGCTTCCGGGCCGCCGGCTTGAACAGCGGAACTGCGGCGATCGCGAACATGCCGGGCACCAGAGCGACCGCCCGCATCTGCATCGGCTCGTGGACGAGCGCCCAGAGGACAGTGCCGGCGGCGACGACCACGGCGCCCAGGACAGGGAACATCCACCACCGGCGCCCGACGTACTTGTCGGTGAGCGCCCACGACCGGGTGGCCTTCTGCACGGCCGCCCGGCCCTCGGCGAGCACCTTGCCGGCCTGCGCGCTGCTCGGGCCGAAGTGGAGGCCCCTGGCGGGGATGGCCTTGGCCGCCGCCTGGGTCACCGGATCCATGTGCTGCAGCAGGGCGTCGTACTCCGGTGTCCGGGTGATGCTCCACTGGGAGCCGCGCGCCTCCACCCGGAGGGCGCCGCGCGCCGCGGCTTGCATCACCGACATCTCCAACGCGCTGTCGGGAACGTGCTTGGTGAGCAGGTACGACGTCTGCGCCGGCCCGATGTCGTCCGGCGGGGTGAGTTGGAGAGCGGGTGTGGGGTGGCGCTCCCGTGCCCAACGGACGATCAACAGGCCGGCCAGGAAGGCCAGCGCCGCCAGTGCGAGAACCCAGCCGAGGCGTGGCGGATCGGTGCCCAGCACTCGATCCCAGCGTGCCGACCAGGGAAGCAGGCTGTTGCTCGGCGGAACGACCGCGATGTCTCCGGTCACCGTGACCGGGGTGCGAGGCGGGATCCCGGAGGCGTGCACCACCAGGGTGCCGGTGCCCTCACCGGCGACCTCGCCACATGTGTGCGCGGCGGCACCGATCTCGCACTGCACCTTCGAAGCGGCGCCGGGCAGGTTCACGGTGAGGTGTGCCGATGCGATCGGCTGCGGCCAGCCGCCGGGGATCAGGTGCCAGCGGAACCGGGACGTCGTCGCCCCCCGCGCGGAGGGAAGCAGGGCGTCGTCGAACGCATAGCGAATCTCGTAGGTGTAGGAGCCGGGCGGCATGCCGACCACGTGGTTCCCAATCAGCACGGCCGTCACCCGCCCCGACTCCTCGAGTGTGGTCATCACCCGATTGGCGCCCGCGCTGGGGCCGAGCATGTTCCACTCCAGGTAGTTCTGCACCGGGTCAAGGGTCCCCGCGCGCGCCCGCGCGACCAGCTCCTCATAGTGCGCCACGAGAGCCTGGGCTCTGTCGACGTCCGCCTCATACCCAGCTAGTCGCTCCCGAGTGCTGGCCAGGATGTCACTGAACTCCTCGATCCCCGGGTACCTCGCGACGTGCTCTTCGCTCTGCCTGACCGAAGCCTTCGTCCTCACCCGGAAGCCCTCGTACATCTCGGCTCGCTCGGTGTAGTGCTGGACCTGGCCCTCGTAGAACTCGGCGGACCGGTCGGGATCGGCATAGACCGGCTCGTGGTCCACCTCGCGGGTTCGCTCCGACTGGCTTTGGATCCGCCGCTGGATCGCCTTGAGGCCGTCGGCGTTCGGGTGTGCCTCGGTGAGCCGCGCCTCGATGTCACGGGGGACGCGCCGGGCGCCGGGGACGACGGGGTCATGGTGGTCGAAGTGCCGGATGATCCAGCTCTGGTGGACAGGGACTCGGACCCTGATCCGTTCCACCGCCGTCAACGTCCCGTTGTCGTCGATGGTGAATTCGGCCTGGTAGTGCTCGATGGTCATCGGCTCGTCGCCATCGTCGGTGTCGCTCCCGGCCCCCCAGGTGAGGGCCGGCCACCCCACGAGGAGGACGAGCAGGAGCGTCAAGGCTGCTGGCGCAGGCAGCCACCCGAGTCTGTGCCGCATGGGCGGGGAGTCTAGCCGCGTTCGCACCGCATGTCCGCGCCCGTCGCTGCACCGTACGTCGTGGTGGTGGGACCCGGCCACAACCCCCATCTCGGCGGGCCACAACGCCCACCTCGGCGGGCCACAACCCCCATCTCGGCGGGCCACAAACCCCACTTCGGCGGGACTAGGGTGGGGGGATGGGAATGGGAAACGGGAACGGGAACGGGATGGTGTCGTGGGTGGCGGGTCGAGGGCAGGCCCGGGTCCGGTGGGCGTTGGGGCATGCGATGCCGCGGACCCTGCTGAGCACCGCCGCCAAGAAGGGCGACCTGCACGGGCAGATGTTCCTGGCCACCCACCGCCCCGACCTGGCCGAGCTGGAGCCACTGTTGGACCGGTTGCGTGCCGAAGGACCGTTCTACCGCGGGAAGTACGCGATGGTCACCGCGCAGATGGACGCCGCCCGCGAGGTGCTCTCCAGCCATGACTTCGGCGCCGGCTTCGTGCCCGGTGACGGCGGCGGCAGCCCGTTCGGCCGACTGGCCGCCTGGGGCTCCCGGGGCGCGCCGCTGGGTCCGCTCACCCCGCCTTCACTGCTGGTCACCGACCCTCCCGACCACACCCGCTATCGCAAGCTCGTCTCCAAGGTTTTCACGGTGCGCGCGGTCGAGGCACTGCGTGGCCGCACCCAGCAGATCGCCGACGACCTGCTCGACCGGATCGACCCGACCAGCCCGGTCGACCTGGTCGCGACGTACTGCAGCCTGCTGCCGGTGACCGTGATCGCCGAGATCCTCGGCGTGCCCGAGGCCGACCGGGAGCTGGTGCTCCGCTTCGGCGGCGCCGCCGCCCCGAGCCTCGACCTGGGGCTGTCCTGGCGCGAGTTCACCGAGGTCGAGGCCGCGCTGCGCGACTTCGACGAGTGGCTCACCGGACACCTCGACGCGCTGCGCCGCAACCCCGGCGACGACCTGCTCAGCCAACTCGTCGCGGTCACCGACGGCGGCGAGGGGCTCACCGACGTCGAACTCCGCTCGATCGCCGGGCTGGTGCTCGCCGCCGGCTTCGAGACCACCGTCAACCTGCTCGGCAACGGCATCGACCTGCTCGCCCGCAACCCCAAGCAACTGGCGCTGCTCACCGAACAGCCCGAGCACTGGGCCGGGGCGGTCGACGAGGTGTTGCGCATCGACTCGCCGGTGCTGCTCACCGGCCGGATCGCGCAGTCCGACACCGAGGTGCTCGGCGTGCCGATGCGTCGCGGCACCGTGGTGGTCTGCCTGCTCGGCGGAGCCAACCTCGACCCCGAGGTCTTCACCGACCCGCGCTCCTTCGACGTCACCCGTCCCAACGCCCGCGAGCACATCGCCTTCTCGTCGGGCCGCCACTACTGCCTCGGTGCGGCACTGGCCCGGATGGAGGGCGAGGTCGGGCTGCGCACCCTCTTCGACCGCTTCCCCGACCTGCGCCTGGAGCCCGGCGCCGAGCGCCGCAGCACCCGCATCCTGCGCGGCTTCGAACGACTCCCGGCCACCCTGGCCACCTCGGCGATGCCGGTCTGAGTGAACAATGCGCAGGGCCGTTGATTGATCTGCCCCCGTTGATCATCGACGGGGTCACGGTGCACATCACGCCTCCATCGGTGCCCTCGTCGTGACGTGACGTGACGCAGATAATCCGACGATTGTCGGGTGGGAGCGTTCACCCGCTAGGATCATCCGTGTAGTTCGTCCGATCTTGCCTCGAGCTACGCCTGTCGTCGCAGCACGATCCACGTGCTCCGCAGGTCGGTTCCCCCCGACACCTCGGGATCTGGGGCCGTGGCGAGACGCCTTACGGAAGAGAACCCCCCTTGTCTGCCCAGACCTTCGCCGACCTCGGCGTGCCCACTGCCCTGTCCACCATTCTCGCCAACCTCGGCATCGAGACCCCGACCCCGATCCAGGCGGCCACGCTGCCCGACTCGTTGGCCGGTCGTGACGTGCTCGGCCGGGGCCGCACCGGCTCCGGCAAGACCTACGCCTTCCTGCTGCCGATGGTGGCCCGCCTCGACGCCGAACGGCGCGCGCCGCGCAAGGGCGCCCCGCGGGCCCTGATCCTGGCCCCCACCCGGGAGCTGGTCTCCCAGATCGAAGCCTCCCTGGCTCCGCTGGCCAAGTCCGCCGGACTGACCACGCTGACCATCTTCGGCGGCGTCGGTCAGAACCCGCAGGTCCAGGGCCTGCGCCGCGGCGTCGACATCATCCTGGCCTGCCCCGGCCGCCTCGAGGACCTGATCAAGCAGGGCCACTGCTCGCTCAGCGACATCCAGATCAGCGTCCTCGACGAGGCCGACCACATGGCCGACCTGGGCTTCCTGCCCGGCGTACGACGGCTGCTCAAGCAGACGCCCCGCAACGGTCAGCGCCTGCTTTTCTCGGCCACCCTCGACAACGCCATCGACACCCTGGTGAAGGAGTTCCTCACCAGCCCGGTCACCCACCAGGCCGACTCCGCGCAGTCGCCGGTGTCCCAGATGAGCCACCACGTGCTGCACATCGACCGCGCCCACCGGCTCGGCGTCCTGGTCGACCTGGCCAGCGCCCCGGGCCGCACCGTCGTCTTCACCCGCACCAAGCACGGCGCCAAGGCGCTGGCTCGCCAGCTCAACAGCAACGGTGTGCCCGCGGTCGACCTGCACGGCAACCTGAGCCAGAACGCCCGCACCCGGAACATGGACGCCTTCCACTCCGGCAAGGCGCACACCCTGGTGGCCACCGACGTCGCCGCCCGCGGCATCCACGTCGACGACGTGGCGCTGGTGGTGCACGCCGACCCGCCGACCGAGCACAAGGCCTACCTGCACCGCTCCGGCCGGACGGCTCGCGCGGGCGCCGAGGGCACCGTGGTGACGCTGATGACCGATGACCAGGTGCGCGACGTCCGGGCGCTGACCCGGGCCGCCGGCATCAAGGCGACCACCACCCGGCTGTCCGGGTCGAGCCACCCGGTGCTCACCGAGCTCGCTCCGGGGGAGCGGCTACTGGTCGCCGGTGGCTACGTCCCCGAGGGCGGTGTCCCGTCCTCCGGTGGCGGCGGTCGCCGCGGCGGCCAGTCCGGCCGCAACGGCTCCGGCCAGGGTGGTTCCCGCCAGGGCGGCTCCGGTCGTTCCGGTGGTGCTCGCTCCGGTGGCGCACGTTCGGGTGCCGCGAAGTCCGGTGCCACGACCAGCAACGGCGGGTCCGGCGGGGGTCGCTCCCGGGGCGGCAACCGGTCGCGCCCCAACGGTCCCTCCGGCGCGGGTCGCTCCGGCGGCTCCGGCGGCGGTCGTTCCGGTGGCGCGAGCCGCGGCCACAGCGCCGCCTCGTTCAGCTCCGGCCGCTGATCCGGTACGACGCGTTCAGCGCGTCGTGGCGGAGTCGGTGCCGCGGGTGTCCCGGTGGGGCCGGGCGTTCACCGCATCCTCGTAGGCGGCCACCAGGCCGGCCAGGCTCAACGGCTTGAGCCGGTCCAGGATCTGCCCCATCGACTCCGATGAGACACCCTGATACCAGGGCTTGACCTCGTTGAGGAAGATCTCGCGCAACTCCTCGGCGACCGCGCGGCCGTGCTCGGCGAACACCTTGGCCGCCGCATGGGCGGCCTCGAGCGGGTACCCCATCTCCAGCAACTCCAGCCCCACGGTCAGGTGCGCCAGCGCGACCAGAAGCCGGCCGTCGTCGCCGTCCCGGACCACGCCGAGGGTCTTGAGCATCTCCAACCGCTCGTCGGTCACCTCCTGCCCGCACCTCTCGGCGAGCTCGGCCCGGGACATCTCCAGGTACAGGCCGCTGCTCCACGGCGCCAGCATGGTCCGCTGCAGGGCGATCTCCTCCGGAGCCGCATCGGGCGGTACGTCGGCCAGGTAGCGCTCGATCGCGGACAGGGTGAATCCGTGCAGCTGCAGCTCCTGGATCAGCTCCAACCGAGCCACGTGGCTGGACGTGTAGTACGCCGAACGACCCCGCCGCACCGGCGGCGGCACCAGCCCGCGGCTGGTGTAGAAGCGCACGTTCCGCACGCTCATGCCGACCCGTTGGGTCACCTCGGTGAGTGTGAGATTGTCCATGTTCTGTCCAGCCCCTTGACGATTGTGACAGTAATAGTGTCACAATCGTCCCCATGACCGATGCATTCGTCTATGACCACCTGCGCACGCCTCGCGGCAAGGGGAAGAAGGACGGCTCCCTCCACGAGGTGAAGCCGCTCGACCTCGTCACCGGGCTTCTCGACGAAGTCCGCACCCGCAACCCCAACCTTGACCCGAACCGGGTCGACGACGTCGTACTCGGCGTGGTCACCCCGGTGGGGGACCAGGGTGCCGACATCGCCAAGACCGCCGCCATTGCGGCCGGCTACCCGGAGACCACCGCCGGCGTCCAGCTCAACCGCTTCTGTGCGTCCGGACTGGAGGCGGTCAACCAGGCTGCCGGCCGGATCCGCTCCGGCTGGGAGGACATGATCCTGGCCGGCGGCGTGGAGTCGATGAGCCGCGTGCCGATGGGCTCCGACGGAGGCGCCTGGGCGATGGACCCGCGCACCGCGATCGACACCGCGTTCGTGCCCCAGGGCATCGGCGCCGACCTGATCGCCACCGTCGAGGGCTGGAGCCGTGAGGACGTCGACACCTACGCGGTCGAGTCCCAGGCCCGTGCCTCCAAGGCCCAGGCCAACGGCTACTTCGACAACTCCGTCGTCCCGGTCAGGGACCGCAACGGGTTGACCGTGCTGGAGAAGGACGAGTTCATCCGCCCCGGCACCACCGTGGAGTCGCTCTCCGGTCTCAAGCCGTCGTTCGCCTTCCACGGCGACCTCGGCTTCGACGACGTGGCGCTGGCCAAGTACCACTGGCTGGAGTCGATCAACCACGTGCACCACGCCGGCAACTCCTCGGGCATCGTCGACGGCGCCGCGCTGATGCTGATCGGCACCGAGCAGGCCGGCCAGGAGATGGGGCTCACCCCGCGGGCCCGGATCATCTCCGCCGCCGTCAGCGGCGCGGACCCGACCATCATGCTCACCGGCCCCGCCCCGGCTGCCCGCAAGGCGCTGGCCAAGGCCGGACTGGGCGTGGAGGACATCGACCTCTTCGAGATCAACGAAGCGTTCGCTGCCGTGGCGATGCGGTTCATGCGCGACATGGGCATCAGCCACGACATCACCAACGTCAACGGCGGCGCCATCGCCATGGGACACCCGCTCGGCGCCACCGGCGCGATGATCCTCGGCACCCTGATCGACGAACTCGAGCGACGCGACCTGCGCCGCGGCCTGGCCACGCTCTGCGTCGGCGGCGGCATGGGCATCGCCACCATCGTCGAGCGCGTCTGACAACCGGAAGGACATTCATACTCATGACCAGCGCCATCCGCTATGAGCGGGACGCAGACGGAATCGTCGTACTCACCCTCGACGACCCCACGGCTTCGGCCAACACCATGAACGAGTTGTACGGCGAGTCCATGGAGGCCGCCGTCGCTCAACTCGAGGCCGAGGAAGGTCTCGCCGGTGTCGTCATCACCAGCGCCAAGAAGACCTTCTTCGCCGGCGGCAACCTCACCCAACTGCAGGCGATCGGCCCCGACCAGGCCGACGAGGTCTTCGCGAAGTCCGAAGGCATCAAGGCCCAGTTGCGCCGCATCGAGAAGCTCGGCGTGCCCACGGTCGCCGCGATCAACGGCGCCGCCCTCGGCGGTGGCCTGGAGATCGCGCTCGCCTTCCGGCACCGGATCGCGGTCGACGGCCGCTACGAGATCGGCCTGCCCGAGGTCACCCTCGGGCTGCTCCCCGGTGGCGGCGGCGTCACCCGGGTCACCCGGATGCTCGGCGTACAGTCCGCGCTGATGGACGTCCTCGTCCAGGGTCAGCGGATGAAGCCCGCCGCCGCCCAGGCCAAGGGTCTGGTCGACGAACTCGTCGGCTCCGTGGAGGAACTGCTCCCGGCCGCCAAGGCCTGGATCGCCGCGAACGCCGACAACGACGACGCCAAGATCCAGCCCTGGGACGCCAAGGGCTACAAGATGCCCGGCGGCACCCCGTCGCACCCGGCGCTGGCCGGCATGCTGCCCGCCTTCCCGGCCAGCCTCGCCAAGCAGCTCAAGGGTGTCCGGCTGCCGGCTCCCGAGGCGATCATGTCCGCGGTCGTCGAGGGCGCCCAGGTCGACTTCGAGACCGCGTCGCGGATCGAGTCACGCTACTTCGCCAGCCTGGTCACCGGCCAGACGGCGAAGAACATGATCCAGGCGTTCTTCTTCGACCTGCAGGCCATCAACTCCGGCTCGTTGCGCCCCCAGGGCATCGACGTCTGGAAGCCCACCAAGGTGGTCGTGCTCGGTGCCGGGATGATGGGCGCGGGCATCGCCTACGTCTGCGCCCGGGCCGGTCTCGAGGTGGTCCTCAAGGACGTCTCCGTCGAGTCCGCCGAGCGGGGCAAGGCCTACTCGGCCAA
Organism: Nocardioides limicola; assembly: GCF_016827675.1. Taxonomy (GTDB): domain Bacteria; phylum Actinomycetota; class Actinomycetes; order Propionibacteriales; family Nocardioidaceae; genus Nocardioides; species Nocardioides limicola. Next base: position 107,677 of record NZ_JAERJA010000010.1, read on the forward strand.
GATCAACGAGAAGGCCGTCTCCCGCGGCAAGCTGACGCAGGAGAAGTCCGACGAACTGCTGGCCCGGATCACCCCGACCGACAATCCCGCGGACGCCAAGGGCTGCGACCTGGTGATCGAGGCCGTCTTCGAGGACCCGAGTCTGAAGCACAAGGTCTTCGCGGAGATCGCCGAGCACATCAACCCCGACGCGCTGCTGTGCTCGAACACCTCGACGCTGCCGATCACCGAGTTGGCCACCGGCGTGGACCGGCCGGCTGACTTCATCGGGCTGCACTTCTTCTCCCCGGTGGACAAGATGCCGCTGGTGGAGATCATCCGTGGCGCGGAGACCTCTGACGAGGCGACCGCCAAGGCGATCGACGTGGTGCAGTTGATCCGCAAGACCCCGATCGTGGTCAACGACAGCCGGGGGTTCTACACCTCCCGGGTGATCGGCACCCAGATCAACGAGGGTCTGGCGATGCTCGGTGAGGGCGTCGCCCCGATGAGCATCGAGCGGGCCACCATGCAGGCCGGCTACCCGGTCGGTCCGCTGCAGATCACCGACGAGCTCAACATGGAGCTGATGGTCAAGATCCGCAACGCCGGCAAGGCGGCCGCCGAGGCCGAGGGTGTCGAGTTCGTCGACCACCCGGCGTTCGCGGTGGTGGACAAGATGATCGAGGCGGGGCGCTCCAGCAAGCTCAAGGGTGCCGGCTTCTACTCCTACGACGAGTCCGGCAAGCGCACCGGCCTGTGGGAGGGGCTCGCGGAGGTCTTCCCGGCCGCCGAGGAGCAGATCCCCTTCGCCGACATCGCCGACCGGCAGTTGGTGGTCGAGGCGATCGAGACCGTCAAGTGCTTCGACGAGGGCGTGCTGATGTCCGCGGCCGAGGCCAACATCGGCGGCATCTTCGGGATCGGCTTCCCGCCGGCCACCGGTGGTCCGATCCAGTACATCAACGGCTTCGAGGGCGAGACCGGCCGTGGCCCGGCCGGCTTCGTGGCCCGTGCGCGTCAGTTGGCCGAGCGGTACGGCGAGCGGTTCACCCCGCCCGCCAGCCTGGTCGCCGTCGCCGAGTCCGGAGCCACCTTCCCCACGAAGTAGCCCATCTCGCCCGCCGAAGTGTCACAAATGGTGGGCCGAGGTTGCCCACGTTGCACACCTGACACCGCGCCCCGACCCGAACAGGTCGGGGCGCGGTGCCATTTCCCGCCGAGGTGGGGTTCGTGGCCCGCCGAGGTGGGGTTCGTGGCCGCCCGAGGTGGGGTTTGTGGCCCCCCGACCCGGGACGAAAGTCCGTGGTTCCCGAAGAATCCGCACCAGCCTGACCGGCGGTCGGGGAGGATGGGCGGGTGACCTCCGAAGACACCGCCCCGGTCGCCCTGAGCACCCTGCGCGCCAACGCCGCTGTCACGGTGCGCGGGCTGGTCGTCCGGTTCGGCGAGGTGGAGGCGGTCGCCGGCATCGACCTGACCGCCGGGTCGGGCCTGGCCACCGCGCTTCTGGGCCGCAACGGCGCCGGCAAGTCCACCACGATGCGGGTGCTGGCCGGGCTGGTCCCACCGACCGCGGGCGAGGTCACCGTCGCCGGCCATCCGGTCGCCGACGCGATCGGGGTACGCCGGGCCACCGGCTACTGCCCCGACATCGGCGGCCTGGTGCCCCGCGCCACTCCCTGGGAGCATCTGCAGCTCGCCGCCCGCCTCCGCCGGCTGGGACGAGGCTGGGAGGGCCGGGCCCGGGACCTGCTGGAACGGTTCGAACTGGGTTCGGTCTCACACCGGGTCACCGGCGGCTTCTCGCACGGCATGGGCCGCCGGATGTCGGTGCTGCTGGCGGCCTTCCACGAGCCGCAGGTGCTGCTCCTGGACGAGCCCTTCGACGGTGTCGACCCGGTCGGGGTCGACGCCACCATGACCACCATCGCCGAGGCCACCGGCCGCGGCACCTGCGTGGTGCTCTCCACCCACCTGCGTGAGCTGGCCGTGCAGGCCTGCGACGTGGCCGTCGTACTCCGCGGTGGTGCCGCCGCCGAACCGATGGCGGTCGCTGCCCTCAGCGGATCCGAGGGCGCCGAGAACTATCGTCGACTGCTGACCGCGACGTGACCGTGCACTCGTTCCACCTCGCGGCAGTGCCGCCGTCGAGCACCGCGCGAGCCCTGACCAGGCCGCCAACGTCGGCGACGGTCCCCGGCCTCCAGGACGCCGAGTGCCTGGCGTCGATGCGGCTGGGCGCACCGACGGTGTCCCCGGCTCGGATGCAGTTGGGTCGGATGGCGATGTTCGCGACCTGGCGCGACGAGGAGGCACTCGACGCGTTCCTCACCGCTCACCCGCTGGGTCGGCGGCTGGCGGCAGGCTGGCACGTCCGGCTGGAGTTCCTGCGCCGCTGGGGCCAGGTCTCGGCGCTGCCCGAGTTCGCCGAGCCCGCGGAGCCGGGGCACCCGGACGAGCCGGTGGTCGCGGTGACGTTGGCGCGCCTCAACCTGACCCAACTGCCGCGGTTCCTGCGCTGGGGCAAGCCGGTGGAGCGTCAGGTGCGCGACCACCCGGCCACCACCCTCGCGCTGGCCGCGATGCGGCCGCCGCGCACGATCGCCACCTTCTCGATCTGGCGATCGACCGAGGAGATGACCCGGATGGTGCACGGCCGCGGCGAGCACCCGGGCGCCACCCGGCACTCCGACGCGATGGCCGAGCGGCGGCGCAAGGACTTCCACCACGAGTTCACCACGTTGCGGTTCCGACCACTGGCCGAGTACGGCGAGTGGCAGGGCCGCAGCGGCCTCGTCCCCGGAGGCATCCGTGACCGCGACTAGGCGCCGCAGGCCCTTCGGACCGGTGCGCGATCTGGGGTACGTCCTGCAGTTCCGCCTGGCCACCGCCAGGAACCATCGGGGCCGCTGGGCGGTGGTGGCGATGCTGACGCTGTCCGCCCTGGTCGCGGTGCTGCCGGCGTACATCCCCGGAGCCGGGCAGGAAGGGGCGGCGGTGGACACGCTGATCCTGCTGTCGTCGGGCTATGTGGCATTCCTGGTGCTGGTGAGCATCTCGGCGATCTCCTCGGGCGGCGGCCGGGAGCTGATCCCTCGGGATCAGGCGGCCCCGTTCCCGATCAGCCCCGCCACCGATCACCTGGGCGCGCTGCTCCTCGCGCCGCTGAACATCGCCTGGTTGATGCAGGCGTGGCTGCTGCTGGGAGCCACCGCCTTCGGTGTCGGGACGCAGTACTTGTTCTGGGCGCAATGTGTGTGCGTGCTGTGGATCCTGGCCGCCACGGCCATCGGTCAGGCGGTGGCCTGGACGGTCGAGGCGGTACGCCGTGGCCCGGCCGGGGTGGCCCTGGTGCGCTCGGTGGGCGTGGCCGCGTTGGCGAGTGCTGCGGTGATCTGGGCCACCGGCAACATCAGCACGTTGCTGGACCGGTCCCCGTCGGTGTGGCTGGTGGTGGCGCTGATCGTCGGCCCGGGGAAGATCTGGGTGAATGTCGTCCTGGCCGTGTTGTCGATGGCCGTGCTGGCGACGGTGGTCGGGATCTGGCCGGCACGTTGGGCGGCGTCGCGGATGCCTCGGGACGAGCAACGACTCGAGTCGGGAAGTCATCCGCCGCGAGCCGAGCCGAGGTCGGACCTGGCCGCTCTGGTCCGGGTGGACCGGACCTCGGTGTGGCGGGCGGTGCCGATGCGGCGCGGTGCCGCGATGCTGGCGCTCGCTCCGGGGGTGATCGCGGCGGCGGGTCGGATCGGGTGGGACTCGATGACGGTGCTGCCCGGGCTGGTGATCTCTGGTGCCGTGCTGCTCTTCGGTGTGAACGTCTGGTCGCTGGACGGTCGGGGTGCCCTGTGGCGGGCCAATCTGCCGGTCTCGCCCGGACTGGTGTTCACGGCACGCTGTTGGGTGCTGACCGAGTTCGTGGTGCTGGCCGCCCTGGTCAGCCTCGCGGTGGCTGCCGTGGGGGCCGGGGTTCCCACGGGTGGCGAGGTGGTGGCGCTGGCCTGCACCCTGGTCGTGGTCACCACCCAGGCGGTCGGTTCGGGGATGCTCTGGTCGGTCCGCAACCCGCATGCAGTGGATCTGCGCAGCGCTCGGGCGACACCGGCCCCACCGGTCACGATGGTCGGCTACTCGGCCCGGTTGGCCGTGGTCACCACCCTGACCGGCGTGTTGTTCGCCGGGCTGGCCAGGTTCGGGGCCTGGGAGTTGTCCCTGGCCTGTGCCACCCCGCTGCTCCTGTTCGCGTTGCGTCGGCTGGTGCGGGCCAGGGCCGAGTGGCTGGACAGCGACCGTCGCGCTCAGGTGATCGCCACCGTGGCCGCCTGAGGCGGCTCACGGACAGCACCGCTCACGGACAGCACCGCTCACGGACAGCACCGCTCACGGACACCGCCGCTCACCCAGCCTCCGCCTTGCGAGGCACCCAGACGGCGGCGACCAGCGCGAGGACCGCGATCATCACCAGCGCCGGGAACCGGCTGCCGGCCAGCTCGGTGAGGGCGCCACCGGTCACCGGCCCGATGGCGGCGCCGATGCCGCGGACCAAGGAGTAGGTGCCCAGCACCATCCCGATCGCGGCCACGTCGACCACCTCGGCGCTGTGCACGCTCTCCAGCGTGGAGGCCGCGCCGACGGCGAACCCGGCCACCACGGCGAAGGTCACCGCGATCACCGGGTTGCCGGTCAGGGGCATCACCAGGATCGCCGCCGCCAGCATCACCAACCCGACCCGGAAGACGAGCTGGGAGCCGAAACGGCGTACCAGCCAGGGCAGCGGCAGCCGGCCCGCCAGCTGGAAGAGGCCCCGCAGTCCGGCCAACGCGGACGCGGTGCCCAGCGCCAGCCCGGCGGTGATCATCACCGGCACCTGGTAGAGGAACAGCACCGAGAAGACGAAGCCGCTGCACAGGGCGACCAGCAGCAGCCGGCGGATCACCGGATCGGTGACCGAATGGTGCAGGTCGCCCAGCACGCTGCGCCGCGGCCCGGTGGCCAAGGTGGGCACGTGCGCGGGCGAGCAGGCGGCTGCGAGCAGGAACGCCGCGACCACCGTGGCATTGGTGATCAGCACCGTGGGCCGCCAGTCGACCAGGGTCACCGACAGCGCCATCGAGGGGAGGTAGATCGGGCTGGCCAACGCCCCCCACAGGGTGTTCACGGTGATCGCGCGGGTGCGGTCATCCGGGGACAGTCGGGCGATGGTGGCGTGCACGGCCACGTAGTAGCCGGCGCTGCCCACGAACGTCTGGGTGGCCATCGCCGCGAGCACGAAGACGGTCTGATTCGGTGCGGTGGCGGTGACCACGGCACCCACCGCCACTCCGGTGGCGCAGACCGCGAAGACGCTGCGTGGCCCGACCCGGTCGATCGCCCGCCCGGTCACCAGCGCGCCCAGACCGACCAGGAAGAGGCCGGCGCCGTACGCCGTGGAGAGCCATCCCTCGGACCAGCCGGTGTCGGCGACGATCGGTGAGATCAGGACGCCGTACCCGTAGAACCAGGAGCCGAAGGCGGCGACGACCACCAGTCCGTAGACCACGGTGAGCCGCGTCGGCAGGCGGGGCTGGTCGACCGGAGTCACTGGCGAAGCCTAGTGCCGCCGGTGGATGAACCTGGGGATGAGGTGTGGACAACGCCCGGATGACTGTGGACGACACGCCGTAGGCCTGTAGAACCGAGAGAATGTCGCCGCAATCCCTTGCCAAGGCGGGCGCGGCGGGCGTAGAACTGTCCTACGTCGTCGGACCGGGGCAACTCGGGAAGGGCGGCGGGGCAGATCCGATTCAGGATCCGACCCATACGATCGGGCAACAGCCGTCAGGCCGGAGCCGGATCGCGACGGAAGGGTGACGAAGCCGTCGGGGTTGGGGACACCGGGACTGTCGACCGGAAGCGTCACCGGACCCGGTCAGCAGAAGGCCCCTCGCGACTCATACTCGCGAGGGGCCTTCGTCCATTCAAACGCACGACGCCGGTCGGGAGGTAATCCTCCCGACCGGCGTGTCGTGATCCGCCGCAGCGCCGACTACGGCTTGGGCTGCTCGATCACCACCGTGTTCAGGATCTTGTCGGCGAAGGTCTGCCGCTTCTCGTCCCACAGCGGCCACAGGTAGCCGAGGTTGCAGGGCAGGCTGTCCAGGATGTGCGCCAAGTGCCGGACGAACGCCATCCCGGCGCCGATCGGCTGGCCGGTCTGTGCGCTCAGCAGTCGGATTCCCATCACGCCCTTGCCGATGCTCCAGCCGGTCCGACCGCCCTTGAGGCAGGTGTTCCAGACGAAGACGGCGAGGCCGGCGACGATGCCGAGGAACAGGAAGATCATCGAGATGGCGAACATCGGGCCGTTGACCTCGGTCGCTGGCGCGTAGGGGTCCGAGGGCACCGACAGGCCCAGGAAGATCCCGTAGATCACCATGAACGGAAGCATCACTGCCGACACGATCAGACTGTCGATCAGGTAGGAGACCACGCGCTTGCCCCAGTGGGCGTACGGGTTCGGTACGCCGGCCGGGGGCATCTGCCCGTAGGGCTGCTGAGCGGCCTGGCCGTAGCCCGGCTGAGGGGCCTGGCCATAACCCGGCTGGGGCGGCGGCGGGTAGGAGCCCGGCTGGTTCGGCGGCGGTGGTGGGTAGCTCCCCGGCTGGTCGCTGGGCGGCTGCTCGTTGGGCGTATTCGGGTCGGACATGTTTTCCCCTCATGAGTTTTCCGAGAACGCGGGCCACCCTACTGCCCGCGAGGCCCGAAACGTCCTGCATACGTGGTATACATACTCAGTATGTCGATCAAACACGGCCTGCTGGCCCTCCTCGACGCCGGCCCGATGTACGGCTACCAGCTCCGGGCTGAGTTCGAGTCCCGCACCGGCGCCACCTGGCCGCTCAACGTCGGGCAGGTCTACACCACGTTGGCCCGCCTCGAGCGCGACGACCTCATCGCCAGCGCGGGCACCGACGACGAAGGCCATGTCATGTACGCCGTCACCGAGAGCGGCAGCGCCGAGGTCGCCGCCTGGTTCGCCTCACCGGTGGCACGCAACCAACCGCCGCGCGATGAGCTCGCCATCAAGCTCGCCCTCGCGGTCACGGTCCCCGGAGTCGACGTACCGGCAGTGATCCAGGCCCAGCGCACCGCCACCATCGGCGCCCTGCAGGACTACACCCGGCTGAAGAGGACCGCGACCGAGCGGCTCGAGGACTCCGACGACCCGCGCGCAGACCTGGCCTGGAGCCTGGTCCTGGACTCGCTGATCTTCGCCGCCGAGGCGGAGGTCCGTTGGCTCGACCACTGCGAGGCGCGTCTTGCGCGAGTCGCATCCACCCGAACTGCAGCCGCCCAGGCCGCAGCCAGCCAGGCCGCAGCCAGCCAGGCCTCGGAGCCGCCCGCCCCGGTGCCCACCCCCTCTCGGAAGGTACGACGATGATCACCGACAGCCAGCCCGTCCTCCGTCTCGACGGCGTCACTCGGATCCATGGTGAAGGTGCCGGTGAGGTGCACGCGCTGCGCGGCATCGGCTTCGTGGCCCGCCCAGGGGAACTGGTCGCGGTCATGGGCCCCTCGGGGTCCGGCAAGTCCACCCTGCTCGCCCTGGCCGGAGGGCTCGACACACCCACCTCCGGCACCGTCACCGTGGAAGGTGTCGAGCTCGGCTCGCTCAACGCCAAGGAGAGGGCCAGGCTCCGGCGTACCTCGATCGGCTACGTCTTCCAGGACTTCAACCTGATCCCCGCGCTCACCGCGGCGGAGAACGTCGCCCTCCCGGTTGAACTCGACGGCGTACGGACCGCCACCGCACGCAAGGCCGCTCGCGCCGCCCTGGCCGAGGTCGGCCTGGAGGATCTCGCGGACCGGTTCCCCGACGAGATGTCCGGTGGCCAGCAGCAGCGGGTGGCGATCGCCCGGGCCGTCGTCGGCAACCGCCGGCTCATCCTGGCCGACGAACCGACCGGCGCCCTGGACTCACACACCGGTGAGGAGGTGCTGCGGCTGCTCCGCGCCCGCTGCGATGCCGGCGCCGCCGGCGTGCTGGTCACCCACGAGGCGCGGCACGCCGCCTGGGCCGACCGGGTGGTCTTCCTGCGCGACGGCGTCGTGATCGATGAGTCCGGCGCCGACGCTGCCGACGACCTGCTGTCCGGAAAGCACGTCGGATGAGCCGCTGGTGGGCGGGTTGGCGGGCCGCGCTCAGGATCGCCGCCCGAGACACCCGGCGGGCCCGGGCCCGTAGCGCCCTGGTCCTCGCGCTGCTGATGCTGCCGGTGGTCGCCGTCTCCACGGCGGCGGTGATGTGGGCGACGTACGACGTGGCCAGCGACGAGGCGCTGGAGCGCCGGGTCGGTGCCGGCGAGGCGATGATCCGGGTGGATCCAGGCGTCACTCGGGTGATCCAGCGTTTCGACCCGGACGACGGTCACGGTCAAGAGACCGGCCGGCTCACCGACCCCACCTGGCCCGAGATGGCCGCGGCGCTGGACGGTGGGCCCGGGGACCGACCGGTCACCGCCCTGCGTGACGGCTGGATCTCGGTCGGCACCTCCTTGGGCTCCACCGGTGCCAGGGCGATCGAAGCCGACTTCGACTCTCCGCTGATCGAGGGGCTGTTCCGGGTCACCGAGGGCAGGTTCGCCGCGACCCCGGACGAGGTCACCGTCAACAAGGCACTGGCCGAGCGCGGACCGACGCTGGGTGAGACCCTGACCGTCACCACCGTCGACCCGGTCACCGACACGGAGTCGGTGCGTCACCTGGAGATCGTCGGCATCGTGGAGTCCACCCGGCTGCGCTCCGCGCGGCTCGCTCTCTCTCGCCCGGGCGGCTTCGGCGCCTTCGACGGGTATCAGCACGGGTGGCTGGTCGGTGGCGACCCGGTCACCTGGGACGACGTGCTGCGGCTGAACCAGGTGGGCGCGGCCGTCGTCTCCCGGTCGGTGCTCAGCAATCCGCCGGGGCTCGAGGACCTGCCCGAGGAGTTCGCCTACCTCGACGACTACGTCGACGACACCGTCTTGATCATCCTGGCGCTGATCGCGACCATGGTGCTGATCGAGGTGGTGCTGTTGGCCGGGCCGGCGTTCGCGGTGGGCGCGCGTCGGCAGGCGCGGACCCTCGCGCTGATGAGTGCCACCGGCGGCGCCACCCCCGCGCAGGCACGGCGGGTGGTGCTGGCCTCCGCGGTGGTGCTCGGGGTCACCGCCGGCCTGCTCGGCACGCTTCTCGGCATCGGCGTCGCCTGGTTGGCCGTGCCGGCGGTAGCCCAGTTGAGTTGGGAGTACCCGGGCCCCTTCGAGGTGCCGTGGCCGGTGCTCGGCGTGGTGGCCGGCTTCGGGTTGATCAGTGCGTTGCTGGCCGCCCTGGTGCCGGCCTGGATCGCCTCCCGGCAGGACCCGGTGCTGGTGCTGGCGGGGCGGCGCGGCCAGTCCCGCCCCTCGATAGTGATGCCACTGATCGGGGTGCTCGTCTTCGGAGTCGGGGTGGCGTTGGCAGTGGCCGGCACCCGGCAGTACCGCGGCGAGTTCCTGATCGCGGTGTCGGCGATCGTCTGCGTGCTCGGCATGGTGATGCTGGTGCCGTTGGTGGTCTCCGGGGTCGGTCGCCTCGTCCGCTTCGGGCCGCTGCCGCTCCGGTTCGCCGGCCGGGACGCGGCTCGCCACCGGACGCGCACGGCCCCCGCGGTGGCTGCGGTGGCGGCGACGGTCGCCGGGGTGGTGGCGCTGGGGATCGCCATGACCAGCGACGCGGCGGAGAATCGGGAGACCTACCAGCCGAGGCTCGCTCACGGCTGGGGTCAGGTCCACCATCCCGGTGACCGGGAGGCGGTCACCGCGACGATCCGGCAGGTCGCCCCGGAGGCCGAGTTCATCGAGGTGAGCACCGCGGGGGCCTACCTCGAGTTCCACGTCGTCGGTGAGGAGTATCCGCGGGAGTGGTGGAGCAACGTCCTCGACGGCGGGGTGATCGTCGCCGACTCGGTGCCCGAGGCCGTGCCCGGCTTCCCGGCCGAGCACCGCGCCGAGGCCGACCGGGCGCTGACCGCCGGCGGAGTGGTCGTCCTTGATCTCACCCCTGCCGCCAGCGGCCGAGTCGCCGTCGTCGCCAACGACTGGGACCACGAGACGGGCGAGATGCTGGACCCGCAGGAGTACGGCGAACACCCGCTGATCCTGGTCGCCGGCGACGGTGAGGCCAAGGGGCCGGTGATCATCTCGACGCGACTGGCGCAGGACTGGGGCCTCGACACCAGTTCGCACCTGCTGGTCGACGGGCTGTCCCGGAGTCAGGCGGTCGACGCCGAGGAGATGCTCGCCGTCCTCGACGCCGGCCTCTATGTGGAGCGGGGCTACCGGGAGGACCGGTCCATCCTGATCGCCAAGCTGCTGCTCGGCCTGTTGGGTGGTGTGCTGATGCTGGGTGGCACCATCACCGCCACCGCTCTGGCGCTGGCCGACGCCAGGCCGGATCTGGCCACCATGTCGGCGGTCGGGGCGCCGCCACGGACGCGCCGCCGGATCGCTACGTCGTACGCCGTGGTGGTGAGCCTCACCGGAGCGTTGCTGGGGGTGGTCGTGGGCTTCGTGCCGGGCTGGGCGATCTCCGTGCCGCTGACCCACTTCGGTGACAGTGGGCCCTTCTTCGAGGTGCCCTGGCTGATGATCGGCGCCGTGGTCCTCGGTCTCCCGGTCCTCACCGCGGCCGTCATTGCGGCGACGGCGCGCACTCGACTGCCGATGGTGGCGCGCCTCGACTGAGGCCCAACTCGGCGCGGATGGGGCCCAAGTCGGCGCGGATAGGGCCCAACTCGACGCGGATAAGGCCCAACTCGACGCGGATAAGGCCCAACTCGGCGAAAAAAGTCAGGCTTGACTGTTTGTTACTCCCTGGGTCAGGATGGGGGCGTGACGCAGGTGGCCAGGACCGGGAGCGAGGAGCGCGCCCGCATGTCCCAGACGGAGCGGACCCGCGCCATGCGGGCCCGGCTCCTTGAGGCGTGCGTGGACTGCCTGGTCGAGCACGGCTTCGCCGGCACCACCACGACACTGGTCTCCCAGCGTGCCGGGGTGTCCCGGGGTGCCCAACTGCACCACTTCCCGACCAAGAACGACCTGGTCCTGGCCGCGGTCCAGCACCTGATGGAGGTCCGCGGCGCCGAACTGCGGGCGGCCGCCGCGACCATGCCCACCGGCGAAGGCCGCACCCGCGCGGTGCTGCACATGCTCGGCGACCACTTCGCCGGGCCGGTCTTCACCGCCGCCCTGGAGTTGTGGGTGGCCGCCCGCACCGACCCGCAACTGCTCACCGAGCTCGCCCCCCTGGAGAACCGGCTCGGCCGCGAGACGCACCGGCTGACCGTGGATCTGCTGGGGGTGGACGAGTCGAAGCCGGGGCTGCGGGAACTGGTCCAGGCCACCCTCGACCTGGTCCGCGGCCTCGGGCTGGCCAACACCATCTCCGACGACCGTCGCCGCCGCAGCCGCATCCTCGACCAGTGGGCGACCACCCTCGACGCAGCCCTTCAGGAGGCCCGATGACCAACCCCGTTCTCGCCGGCGTACTCGCCGACCTCGAGGCCGAGACCCAGGCCCTCGACGACCTGGTCGCCCCGCTGGCGGCCGCCGCCTGGCAGACCGCCACCCCCGCCGAGGGGTGGGATATCGCCCACCAGGTCGCGCACCTGGCCTGGACCGACGAGGCGGCGCTGCTCGCCGCCGGTGCCCGCACCGACAAGGAGAGCTGGGACGAGCTCGTCCTGCAGGCGATCGCGGACCCGACCGGGTTCGTCGACGCCGGCGCCGCCGACGGGGCCAAGGCCTCGCCGGCGGACCTGCTCGAGCGCTGGCGCACCTCCCGGACCGCCTTGTGGAAGGCGCTCACCGACTACCCCGACGGCGAGAAGCTGCCCTGGTTCGGGCCGCCGATGTCGGCCACCTCGATGGCCACCGCCCGGTTCATGGAGACCTGGGCGCACACCCTCGACGTCGCCGAGGGGCTGGCGGAGGCGGGCCTGGCCGAGGTGCCGGCACCCACCGACCGGATCAAGCAGGTCGCCAACCTGGGCTTCCGGACCCGCAACTTCGCGTTCATCAACGCCGGCCTCGAACCACCCACCGCCGACATCGGGCTGACCCTCACCGCGCCTTCGGGCGAGGTCTGGCAGTTCGGGCCGGCCGAGGCCGAGCAGCGGATCACCGGCTCGGCGTACCACTTCTGCCTCCGGGTCACCCAGCGTCGCCACCGTGACGACCTCGACCTGGTCGCGGTCGGTGCCGACGCCGACACCTGGCTCGACGTCGCCCAGGCGTTCGCCGGCCCCGCGGGCGGCGGCCGGGAGCCCGGCGCCCACGTCCCCGGGGACGACCAGCCCGCCCAGCCCAACGACCTCGATCAGCGAAAGGACGCCTGATGACCTTGAGGATCGGCAACTGCTCCGGCTTCTACGGCGACCGGCTCTCGGCCATGCGCGAGATGCTCACCGGCGGCCCGTTGGACGTCCTCACCGGCGACTACCTCGCCGAGCTGACCATGCTGATCCTCGGCAAGGACACGATGCGTGACGCCAACCTCGGCTACGCGCGCACCTTCGTGCGTCAGGCCGAGGACTGCCTCGGCGAGGCGCTGGAGCGCAAGGTCCGGATCGTCAGCAACGCCGGCGGACTCAACCCCGCCGGGCTGGCCGAGAAGCTCCGCGAGGTCGCCCAGGGCCTCGGCCTGGACCCGGTGATCGCGCACGTGGAGGGCGACGATCTCAAGCACCGGGCCGCCGACCTGGGCTGGGACAACGCACTGACCGCCAACGCCTACCTGGGCGGCCACGGCATCGCGGCCGCGCTGGGCGCCGGCGCCGACGTGGTGGTCACCGGACGGGTCACCGACGCCTCCGTGGTCGTCGGGCCCGCCATCTGGCACCACGGCTGGGGCACCGATGCGTACGACGAACTGGCCGGCGCCGTGGTCGCCGGACACATCCTCGAATGCGGCACCCAGGCCGTCGGCGGGAACTTCTCCGGCTTCGTCGAGCTGATCGCGGACGGCCGGATCAACCCCGACGTGCCGCTCGGCTTCCCGCTCGCCGAGATCAATGCCGACGGGTCGTCGGTGATCACCAAGCACCCCGGCACCGGGGGCGCGGTCACCGTGGATACGGTCACCGCCCAGTTGCTCTACGAGATCCAGTCGAGCCGCTACCTGGGGCCCGATGTCACGACCCACCTCGACACCATCCAGCTCAGCGACGCCGGCGACGACCGGGTGCTGATCAGCGGTGTGAAGGGATCGCCACCGCCGGCCACGCTCAAGGTCTCCCTCAACGAGCTCGGCGGCTGGCGCAACAGCGTCGAACTCGTCGTCACCGGCCTGCACCTGAAGGAGAAGGCCGACTGGGTCCGCACCCAGCTCACCGCGGCGATGGCCGCCGACCCGCCGGCGGTCGTCGACTGGTCACCCATCCCGGACCGGATCGTCGACGCGGCCACCGAGGAGGCCGCCTCGGCCCGGCTGCGCTGCACCGTGCTGGACCCGGACATGAACAAGGTCGGCAAGGCGTTCACCTCGGCCGCCGTCGAGTTGGCGTTGGGCTCCTACCCCGGCTTCACCTTGACCGCCCCGCCGGCCAAGCCGTCGCCGTACGGCGTCTTCCGTCCCGTGTACGTCGACCGGGAGCTGGTCAGCCACGTGGTGGTGCTCGCCGACGGGACCCGGATCGAGGCGCCCGAGCCGGCCGAGACCGTGGCCGCGGTGGACACCGGCGTCAGCCTGCGTCCCTCGCCGTTCCCGGCACCGACCGACACGATCACCCGCCGGGTGCCGCTCGGGTCGTTCGTGCACGCCCGCTCCGGGGACAAGGGCGGCGACGCGAACCTCGGCCTCTGGGTGGTCAACGACGGCTCACCGCTCCATGCCGAGCGGGTCACCTGGCTGACCAAGCTGATGAACCCGCGGATGGTGCGCGAGCTCATCCCCGAGGCCGCCGACCTCGACATCGAGGTGCACGTGCTGCCGAACCTCGGTGGCGTCAACGTGCTGATCCGCGGGCTGCTGGGCGAGGGCGTCGCGGCGTCCACCCGCTTCGACCCGCAAGCCAAGGGACTCGGTGAATGGGTCCTGTCCCGACTCGTCAACGTGGAAGGACGTCTGCTGTGAGCATCTCGACCTGGTCGCCGGAGCGACAGGCACTGAAGGAGGCCGCGGCCGAGTTCACCCGCCGCGAGATCCAGCCGCACCTCGATGACTGGGAGGACGCCGGCGAACTGCCCCGCGACCTGCATCGGGCCGCGGCCAAGCAGGGGCTGCTGGGGGTCGGCTACCCCGAGGAGGCCGGCGGTCAGGGCGGCGACCTCCTCGACGGCTGCGCGATGCAGGAAGGGTTCATGGAGGCCGGCGCCTCCGGCGGTCTGATGGCCTCGCTCTTCACCCACGGCATCGCGTTGCCGCACCTGATCGCCCACGGGTCCACGGACCTGGTCGATCGGTACGCCCGGCCGACGCTGGCCGGAGAGCTGATCGGTTCGCTGGCGGTCACCGAGCCCGGCGGCGGCTCCGATGTCGCCGGGATCACCACCCGGGCCGTCCGCGACGGCGACCACTTCGTGATCAACGGGTCCAAGACGTTCATCACCTCCGGGGTGCGCGCCGACTTCGTCACCACGGCGGTGCGCACCGGCGAGGCCGGGCACGGCGGCCTCTCCTTGATCGTCGTCGACAAGGACACCCCCGGGTTCACGGTCACCCGGCCACTGCGCAAGATGGGCTGGCACGCCTCGGACACCGCGGAGCTCTCGTATGTCGACGTGCGGGTGCCGGCCGGGAACCTGATCGGCGCCGAGAACCAGGCCTTCTACTACATCGCCGAGCAGTTCGTGGTGGAGCGGATCTTCCTGGCGCTGATGGGCTACGGCCACGCGAAGCGCGCGCTGACGCTCGCCGCGCAGTACTGCCGGGAGCGGGAGACGTTCGGCAAGCCCCTGAACCGCAACCAGGTGGTCCGCGCCAAGCTGGTGGAGATGCACCGCCAGGTCGAGGTGGCCCGCACCTACACCCTCGACGTCGCCACCCGGCACGTCGCCGGCGAGTCGGTGATCGCCGAGGCCTGCCTGGCCAAGCAGACCGCCGTCGAGACCGCGGTCGACGTCACCAACGAGGCGGTGCAGCTCTTCGGCGGCGCCGGCTACATGCACGGCACCGAGGTGGAGCGGCACTACCGCGACGCCCGGCTGCTGCCGATCGGCGGCGGCGCGACCGAAGTGCTCACCGACCTGGCCGCACGACTGTTGGGATACAGCGCATGACCGAGACGATGCAGGACACCACCGAGGAGCTCAGCGTCGAGCAGCAGCGCCGAGCCGCGATGCTCACCAAGCTCGACGAGCTGCACGCGGAGCAGGCCAAGGCCATCGAGGGCGGCGGCGAGAAGTACGTGACCCGCCACCGCGAGCGTGGCAAGCTCACCGCCCGGGAACGGATCGAACTGCTCGTCGACGAGGGTTCGGCCTTCCTGGAACTGATGCCGCTGGCCGGCTGGGGCAGCGACTTCAAGGTCGGTGCCAGCCTGGTCACCGGCATCGGTGTGGTCGAGGGCGTCGAGTGCCTGATCGTCGCCAACGACCCGACCGTCAAGGGCGGCGCGCTGAACCCGTGGTCGCTGAAGAAGTCGTTCCGGGCCGGTGAGATCGCGGAGAAGAACTTCCTGCCGCTGATCAACCTCACCGAATCCGGCGGCGCGGACCTGCCGACCCAGAAGGAGATCTTCATCCCCGGCGGCAAGGGGTTCCGCGACCTGACCCGGGCCTCGGCGCGCAAGCAGCCGACGATCTCGGTGGTCTTCGGCAACTCCACCGCGGGCGGCGCCTACGTGCCCGGGATGAGCGACTACGTGATCATGGTCAAGGAGCAGGCCAAGGTGTTCCTGGCCGGGCCGCCGCTGGTCAAGATGGCCACCGGTGAGGTGACCGACGACGAGAGCCTCGGCGGCGCCGAGATGCACTCGAGGATCTCCGGCTCCTCGGACTTCCTCGCGGTCGACGAGTACGACGCGATCCGGCTGGCACGTCGTACCGTCGCCCGGTTGAACTGGCGCAAGCAGGGCGACAGCCCGACCGGGGACTACCTGGAGCCGGACCGGGACCCCGAGGAGCTGCTCGACCTGATCCCCACCGACCTCAAGGAGCCGTTCGACCCCCGCGAGGCGATCCTGCGGATCGTGGACGGTTCGGGGCCGGGCAACGAGGTCGCCTTCGACGAGTTCAAGCCGCTGTACGGCTCCGCACTGTGTGTGGGCTGGGCGCGGCTGCACGGGCGTCAGATCGGCATCCTGGCCAACGCCCGCGGGGTGTTGATGAGCGAGGAGGCGCAGAAGGCTGCCCAGTTCATCCAGTTGGCGAACCAGAAGGACACGCCGCTGCTGTTCCTGCACAACACCACCGGCTACATGGTCGGCACCGAGTACGAGCAGGGCGGCATCATCAAGCACGGCGCGATGATGATCAACGCGGTGTCGAACTCGAGGGTGCCGCACCTGACCGTGATCATGGGCGCCTCCTACGGCGCCGGCAACTACGGCATGAACGGGCGCGCCTACGACCCCCGGTTCCTGTTCACCTGGCCGTCGGCGAAGTCCGCGGTGATGGGCCCGCAGCAGTTGGCGGGCGTCCTGGAGATCGTCGCGCGCGAGTCCGCGGAGAAGAAGGGCCAGCCCTTCAACGCCGAGGAGTTCTCGGGCATCAAGGAGATGGTCGAGGCGATGGTGGAGGAGCAGTCGCTGCCCTACTTCCTCTCCGGGATGGTGTACGACGACGGGGTCATCGACCCGCGCGACACCCGCACCGTGCTCGGCATCTGCCTGTCGGTGATCGACAACCAACCCATCGAAGGCGCCATGAACTTCGGCGTCTTCCGGATGTGAGGTGGTTGCGGTGGGTGAGTGGTTGCGCGGACCCGTTCCGGTGGTCTGTGGTTCAGGGGCCCCGCCGGGGCCCAGAACCGACGAAGTGTTAGTTCTCGTGCGTCGAGATGACACCGATCAATGTGGAGGAGCAGTCCGATGATCACGAGAGTCTTGGTGGCGAACCGGGGAGAGATCGCCCGGCGCGTCTTCCGCACCTGCCGGGAGTTGGGCATCGGCACCGTGGCGGTGCACTCGGATGCGGACGCTGGCATGCCGTTCGTCGCCGACGCCGACGCCGCGGTGCACCTGCCCGGAAACACCCCGGCCGAGACCTACCTGCGTGGTGACCTCATCATCGAGGCCGCACGGCGGACCGGGGCGGATGCGATCCACCCCGGCTACGGCTTCCTCTCCGAGAACGCCGACTTCGCCCGGCAGGTCCGCGCAGCAGGGCTGACCTGGATCGGGCCCGACCCGTCCTCGATCGAGCAGATGGGCTCCAAGATCGAGTCCAAGAAGCTGATGGAGGCCGCTGGCGTCCCCGTGCTCCCGTCGTGGAACGGCGATGAGATCGTCTCCGGCGGTCGAGTAGCGAGCGCCGGCGAGCGCATCGAGACCCCGCTGCTGGTCAAGGCCTCGGCCGGTGGTGGCGGCCGCGGGATGCGGATCGTCCGCGACCTTGACGCGCTCGCCGGTGAGGTCGCAGCGGCTGAGGCCGAGGCGGCCTCTGCGTTCGGTGACGGCACCGTCTTCGTGGAGCCGTACGTGCAGCATGGTCGGCACATCGAGGTGCAGGTGATGGGTACGCCGGAAGGGACCCTGGTGCTCGGTGAGCGTGACTGCTCGGTGCAGCGCCGGCACCAGAAGGTGATCGAGGAGGCGCCCGCCCCGTCGCTGCCCGAGGCCACCCGGAAGGCGTTGCATGAGGCAGCGAAGGCGGCCGCCGAGGCGATCGACTATCGGGGTGCGGGGACCGTGGAGTTCCTCTATGACACCGCGAAGGACCGGTTCTACTTCCTGGAGATGAACACCCGCCTCCAGGTGGAGCACCCGGTCACCGAGGCGGTGACCGGGCTGGACCTGGTGGCGCTGCAGTTGGCGGTGGCCGAGGGGCGTGGTCTCGATACGCTCGAGGTGGCGCCTCGCGGGCACGCGATCGAGGTGCGGCTCTACGCCGAGGACCCGGCGGCCGGCTATCAGCCGCAGTCGGGGCGGATCACCCGGTTCGAACTGCCCGGGGTGGTGGCCGAGTTCGCCAACCCGTCGTCGTACGGGATCCGGCTGGACTCCGGCGTCGGATCCGGTGACGAGATCGGCACCTTCTACGACGCGATGATCGCCAAGGTGATCGCCTGGGCGCCGACCCGCGACCAGGCGCTGCGCCAGTTGGCCGGTGCGCTGGCGCGCGCGGAGTTGCACGGCCTGAAGACGAACCGGGACCTGCTGGTCAACCTGCTCCGGGACCCGGTGGTCGTCGAGGCCCGGATGGACACCACCTGGCTGGACGGCGCCGACCTGTCGGTGCTCGGCGCGGCCCCCGGCGGGCCGGAGACCGTGGAGGTCTCCGCCTTCGCGGCGGCGATCTTCCTGGCCGAACAGGCCCGGCTGAGCGCACCGGTGCAGCGACGGATCCCCGCCGGGTGGCGCAACGTGGTGGCGGGGCCGCAGGTCACCGGCTTCTGGCTCGGCGAGGACGAGGTGGACGTCCGCTGGTACGGAGGCCGCCAGCTGCGCTCGGCCGACCGCGATGACATCACGGTCCTCGACGTCGACGGCCGGCAGGTGATCCTCGACGTGGCCGGGGTGCGTCGTACCTTCCGGATCTTCGTCGACGCCGACCGGGTGGACGTCGAGTCGCCGTTGGGCCACGTGGCGTTGACACGCCGCCCCCGCTTCATCGACCCGGCCGACCAGGTCGCCGCCGGATCGCTGCTGGCGCCGATGCCCGGGAGCGTGGTCGCGGTCCGCGCCCAACTCGGTGACGTGGTCGCCGAGGGCCAGCCCATCCTGGTGATGGAGGCCATGAAGATGCAGCACACCATCGCCGCGCCGTACGCCGGCACGGTCACCGAACTGCCGGCTGCCGAAGGCGCGCAGGTCGAAGCGGGCGTGGTGCTCGCGGTGGTCACCCCCGACGAAGCAGAAGGAGAGCAGTGATGGCAGAGGCAGCGACGATGTTCACCGAGCCCGAGGAGCGGGTGGCGCTCCGCGAGGCCGTGAAGAAGCTGGCCAGCAAGTATGGCCGTGAGTTCGTGGAGAAGCAGGCCGCCAGTGGCGGCAAGATGACCGAGATGTGGCTGGAGATGGGCCGCAACGGGTTCTTGGGCGTCAACATCCCCGAGGAGCACGGCGGCGGGGGCGGCGGCATGGCCGACCTGGCTGCGGTGCTCGAGGAGGCGTCGGCAGCCGGCGCGCCGCTGCTGATGATGGTGGTCAGTCCGGCGATCTGCGGCTCGATCATCACCCGCTGCGGCACCGAGGAACAGAAGCGCCGGTGGCTCCCGGGCATCGCCGACGGCACCTTGCTGATGGCCTTCGGGATCACTGAGGCGGACGCCGGCTCGAATGCTCACCAGATCACCACCACGGCGACTCGCGACGGCGACGAGTGGGTGCTGTCGGGCAACAAGACGTTCATCTCCGGTGTCGACGAGGCGCAGTCGGTGCTGATCGTGGCGCGCACCGAGGACGCCAAGACCGGCAAGTTGAAGCCGGCTCTGTTCGTGGTGCCCACGGATGCGGCCGGCTTCACCCGGCAGCCGATCCCGATGGCCTGGTCGGCGCCGGAGAAGCAGTTCACCCTCTTCCTCGACGACGTCCGGGTGCCGGCCGATGCGTTGGTCGGCGACGAGGACGGTGGCCTCTGGCAGCTCTTCGCCGGACTCAACCCGGAGCGGATCATGGGTGCGGCGCTGTCCTGCGGGATGGCCCGGTACGCCGTGGAGGCGGCGGTCGAGTACGCGAAGACCCGCTCGGTGTGGAAGGACCAGCCGATCGGCGCCCACCAGGCGATCCAGCACCCGCTGGCGAAGGTGAAGATCGAGCTGGAGCAGGCGCGGCTGCTGTGGCAGAAGGCGGCGGCTCTCTATGACGCCGGCGACGACTTCGGTGCCGGGGAGTACGCCAACATGGCCAAGTACGCCGGCGGCGAGGTGGCCTGCAGTGCCACCGATGCCGCGGTGCACACCCACGGCGGCAACGGCCTGACCGTGGAGTACGGCCTCGCCAACATGCTGATCGCCGCCCGGCTCGGCCGGATCGCGCCGGTGAGCCGGGAGATGATCCTCAACTTCGTGGCCATGCACACCCTCGGCCTGCCCAAGTCCTACTGACCCAGAATCGAGATCCTCATGCAGCGCACCATCTTCGACGCCGATCACGACGCCTTCCGCGACACCGTCCGCAACTTCCTCGAGAAGTCGGTGGTGCCGCACCACGAGCAGTGGGAGGCCGACGGCATCGTGCCCCGGGAGCTGTGGCTGGAGGCCGGCGAGCTCGGTCTGCTCGGCTTCATGATGCCTGAGGAGTACGGCGGCGGTGGGGTCAACGACTTCCGCTACAACGCGGTGCTGCAGGAGGAGTTGACTCGGATCGGGGCCAGCGGGGTGGGCTTCGCGCTGCACACCGACCTGGTGTCGGGCTACCTGCTCTCCTACGCCAACGAGGAGCAGAAGCAGCGCTGGCTGCCCGGGTTCTGCTCCGGTGAGATCATCACCGCTATCGCGATGACCGAGCCGGGTGCCGGGTCGGATCTGCAGGGGTTGACCACCACCGCGCGCCTGGACGGCGACCACTATGTCGTCAACGGTTCCAAGACCTTCATCTCCAACGGCATCAACGCCGACCTGGTGATCGTGGTGGTCAAGACCGATGTCAGCGCGGGCGCTGCAGGCACCTCGCTGCTGGTGGTGGAGCGGGGGATGGAGGGCTTCGACCGGGGCCGCAACCTGGACAAGATCGGGTTGAAGGCCCAGGACACCGCGGAGCTGTTCTTCAACGACGTACGGGTGCCGAAGGAGAACCTCCTCGGCCAGGAGGGGCAGGGCTTCATCTATCTGATGGAGAAGTTGCCGCAGGAGCGGCTCACCCTCGGCGTGGTCGCGGCGGCGGCCTGCCGGACCGTGATCGACATGACGGTGGAGTACGTGAAGGAGCGGCAGGCGTTCGGGCGCCCGATCTCGACGTTCCAGAACACCCGGTTCACGTTGGCCGAGTTGGAGACCGAGCAGCGGATCGCCCAGGTCTGGGTGGACCGGTGCATCACCGAGTTGAACGCCGGCACGTTGACCATCGACGATGCGGCGGCGGGCAAGTGGTGGACCACGGAGTTGCAGAAGAAGACGGTGGACGCGTGCCTGCAGTTGCATGGCGGCTACGGCTACATGACCGAGTACCCGATCGCCAAGGCCTACCTGGACACCCGGATCCAGACCATCTACGGCGGCACCACCGAGATCATGAAGGAGATCGTCGGCCGCACGATGGGGCTCTGAGGCCTCACGGCAGCAGCGGCACGAACCTGTAGTGGCCGTGTCGGGATCCGCGGGGGCGGCGACGGTATCCCTCCGGTACGCGTCAGTGCTGGGGCATCGGGATAGGGGAGTGGGCTACGGGCAGTTGACCCAAACGGCGTGGTGCCGGGCTCACCTCCAACCCCTGCTCGATCACGAGACGCTGCCGCCGACCAGCCCGCAGCAGCGATCTAGGTCACATCGAATCCTGACGACCGGCGGCGGTGGTCGGACTGACCGCACGAACCTCCAGCGGACGGGACCCCTAGGTGGATACCCATGATCGTTCCCCCTGGGCGCGTTGGATGAGTGCTCGCCGAGCGCAATCCTGGAGTATGGGGGGATGAAAGAGGTACTTACGGATCCGGGGTTGTGGCAAGCGCTGGTCGTTGCACTACTCACGGTGGGGGGTGCTGTCGGAGCAACGCGACCAGCGCTTCGGGACTTCGGCCTGAAACGACGCCTAGAGACGACGGCGCTTTTTGAAGAGTTGGTCGAACGCGCAAACAACGCTGGCACGCTCAGGCTCGGACTAGGTCAGCAGGTCGCTGCGATCTATCTCATCGGGAGCTTTGGTCGAGATGAGAAGCACCTCCGAGATGCTGCCCGTGCCACATTGCTGGGTATGCAAACACAGTTTGAGGGCGCTCCCCTGGGAGACGTCATTCATGAGGCCGCCAGAGAGGCACTCAGACTGATCCCCGCCAGTCGTTGGACCAGGAAGTGAGTGCTTCTTCGGTAGCAGCCGGGCAGTGACGCGTGCCAGCATGCGCTTGACTTGAAATGCAACCCAGCTCGAGTGGGAGGGGCGGTCCGGGTGGGTTGGGGGTGGCGACGCGTTCCTCCCGGCCCACCGATCTCGTCGTGCCAGATCCCCCGGGTAGCCCTCGCCGAGTTGGAGGCCGAGCAGCGGATCGCCCACTGTGGTGGAACGGTGCATCACCGACCCAACCCCGGCATCACCGAGATCATGAAGGAGATCGTCGGCCGCGCCATGGGGTTGTGATAGCAACTCGAGATGTGAGCCCCGGTGAGGGATCAGCGCAGCAGCGGCACGAACCTGTAGTGGCCGTGTCGGGTCACGATCACGTCTTGCCTGGCACGGACCACCCGATGCATCTCGCCAGCCACCGGGATCACCATGGTGGCACCGTCGGCGAGTTGTTCGACGAGTTCGCTGGGGAGTGCCTCGGCCTCGGCCGAGACCAGGATCCGTTCGTACGGCGCGTGCTCGGGGTCGCCGAGCACGCCGGGCGTGGCGGGTTGAATCCTTGCCCACGGCCGCCCGGCCCGCTCCAGATTGTGGCGGCCGAACTCAACCAGCGCCTCGACCCGCTCGATGCCCCGGACGGTCCCGGTGGGGCCCACCAGGTGGGCCAGTAGGGCGGTTGTCCAGCCGGAGCCGGCGCCGACGTCGAGCACGGACATGCCGGGCCGGACGTCGAGCAGCTCCAGCATGTCGGCCACGGTCCGCGGCTGGGAGTTGGTCTGGTCGTGGCCGATCGCCAACGGCCCGTCGTACCCGGCCTGACCCCGTTTGTCCGTGGGCAGGAACCACTCCCGCGGCGTGGCCGCGAACGCCTCGGCTACCAGCGTGTCCACGTCCTTCACGTTAGCCCCTCGTGGGCGGGGTCTCGATACGCTCGCTGGCGCTCGCTACTCGACCGCCGATCAGGGTGTGAGGGGTCATCCGGAAATGTCGGAGGCTCCTGGTTGGCTTGTTCTCATGAAGGCGGAGCAGCTCGAAGATCTCGACGCCTCGGGTGAGGTGCTCGACTTCGTGCGCGCCCGCCGGGCAGCGGCCGCGGAGGCCGACCGGGACGAGATGGTGGCGGCGGTGAAGTACTGCGGGATCAACACCCCGACCACTGACACCGACGCAGCCGGGCATTGGTTCGGGGACCGGTCCTGCGCCCTGGCGGGTGAGGGTGCCCCTCAGGTGTCAGAATCCGCGGTCATCGAGTACGCCGCCGCCCTCGGCCGATCCACCGAGTCGGCGAAGCGGTATCTGGGTGAGTGTCTGAAACTGGCCCACCGGCTGCGGAAGACCTGGGCCCGGGTCCGTGCCGGTGAGGTCCCCGGCTGGGCGGCACGCCGGATCGCGTCCCAGACGATGAAGCTCCCCCAGGCCGGGGCGGCGTGGGTCGACGGTCAGGTCGCCCCCGCGGCGGGCCGGATCGGTCCCACCGCGTTGGACCGGATCCTGAACGAGGCGATCACCCGGTATGACCCCGAGGAGGCCGAGCAGCGCCGCCTCGACGGCCTCGAGGGTCGCCGGGTCGACATCGATCTTGATGATCTGATCGATGGGCAGGTCTGCCACGCCCGCGTAAATGGGGTCATCGACGCCGCTGATGCGATCGATCTCCAGGAAGCGTTGACGCTGTTGGCGGCGTCCTACAAGACCCTCGGGTCGACCGAGACGCTGAACGTACGCCGCGCCAAAGCCCTCGGCGAGCTGGCCCGCACCCAACTCCACCTCCACCTCGACGACCGCGGGGACAGTGACGGGGGTTTCGAGACACCGCCGGGTGACGGAGCGCAGGGTCGGGGTCTCGAGACACCGCCGGGTGACGGAGCGGAGGGTGGGGGTCTCGAGACACCGCCGGGCAATGGAGCGGAGGGTCGGTGGTCGAGTGTCGGCGAGGGACGAGCCGATGTATCGAGGCCACCCACCCGGCGGGTGGTGTTGCAT
>NZ_JAERJA010000011.1 GCF_016827675.1 Nocardioides limicola
CGATGGGATCGCCCGGGTGGAGACGATCCTGGGGAAGCGGGATCGGTTGGTGACGTTTGAGCAGCTCACCGAATGGTGTGAGGGCGCCCAGGTCACCGTCCAACCGGTCCTCGACCTTCACGAGACGTTGATGTCGACGGGGTATCAGCCCTCGGGCAGGTTGCGGGAGCAGGTGGTCGGGAACAACCCGACGTGTGTGTTCCCCTTCTGCCACAGGCCGGCCAGGACCAGCGATCTGGACCATGTCGAACCCTGGCGCGACGACGGTGGCGGTGGCCGGACCGACTCCACGAACCTCGCGCCGTTGTGTCGTACCCACCACAGGGCGAAGACGCACCTGGGGTGGACCTACACCATGCTGATCCCTGGTGAGTACCTGTGGACCAGCCCCCAAGGCCGGACCTATCACCGTGGACCCGACGGAAGCAGTCCCCTCGACCCACCACGAGATACACCCAGCCCCTGACCCCGCAACCCCACCGGCTGCGGGGCCACCGGCCTGTCCCGGAGGACCCGGGGGCGTGGCCTCGATACACCGCCTCGTTCCTCGGCGGCACTCGACCACCGAACGCAGGCGGCACTCGACCACCGACAGGCGGCGCCGGCGACAGAGGGTTACACCTCGGCGGGGACGGGCCTTCGGGCGGCGCGGGCGGCGCCGCCGTAGGTGAACATGTAGAAGAGGAGCAGCGCCAGCCACATCGCGATCACGACCGCATGCGCTGCCGTGTCCAGCCATGCCGGGGTGTCGTCCTTGATCTCGCGTTGCAGGAACTGCTTCTCACTCATGAAGGTGGCGGTGTCCCCGTCCTCGACCACGATCTGACGCCCGCGCGCGGACTCGATCGCCGGGTCGTCGGGGGCGTAGAGCGCCAGCGCGAACATGTCGCGCGGTGCCAGATGGGCACGGATCAGTGTTTTGAAGTTGCCGTACAGCGGCAACCGGCCAACGCTGCGGAACTCCCCGGGCTCCCCGGTCGGCTCCATCGCCACCCGAACCACGCCGGGCGCCCCTTGCGGGTCACCGGGGACGTTGGTGTCGCCGTGCGGGCCACGGCCCTGCCAGGCGAGTCCGTAGAACCAGATCGCGTCATCGAGGGCGTCGGGTTCGGTCAGGCGGACGGTGACCACCGCCATGCAGAGTTCGACGTCACCGGCGCAGGCCTGGCTCGACCCGTCCGCGCGGGCGATATCGGAGTAGCTCACGTCGGCGGTGAGCGCCGGGCCCTCAGCCGGGGGAGCCAGGGCGGCCATCAGGACCACGAATGCGCCCACTCCGCCCAGCGCCAGTCGGTGCTGCAGCCACCACGCACCGTCCGGGGCCGCCTGCTCGACGTCGGCCGGTGTGGTGCCGGCCACCGCGTGGATGTGGGCGACGTGCCACGCGGCGAGCATCCCGCCGCCGATCGCAGCCAGGGTGCCGGTGGCCAGCATCAGCGGCAACGACGAGGCGGCCAGAGGCTGCGGCAGTGGCATGAACACATCGCTCCACAGCCACTCAGCGAAGAGGCCGATTGTGCCGATGAGTACGCCGGAGATCACCCCGAAGCGCAACGGTCGCCGCAGGATCCCCGGGATGAGTGCGACCGCTTCGACGATCACCGCCGCCGGCAGCAGCAGCAGCCACCGGGCCACCAGCACATCGCCCAGCGCCCACACGGTCACCATCAGGAACAGGTGCGCCGCGGTGTAGACACCCCACGCCAGCAGGGCGCCACCGGGCCCGAACCAGAGCCGCACCGCGGTGAAGATCCACGCCGCCAGGAAGCCGACGATGATGAACTGAGTGGCCGCCGGGAACTGCGGCACCCCGAGGTCGAACTCCATCAGGAACGCGAACGGGGCGATGCACAGCGACAGTGCCACCGCGAAACGCCACCGCCCGAACGTGGTTCGGGTGCCGGGCGCTCCCACCTGATGCGCCTCGGCCAGCAGCAACGGCACCGCCAGGATGCAGGTGACCGCCCCGCCGATCATCATCACGTGGGTGGGACCCCATTCGGTCACGTCCTGGCCGAAGAGTCGGTGCCACAGGTCGTCGGCGGGGAAGCCGACCAGCGCGATCAGACCAGCAGCCACCGCGATCAGCGACCCGCGCGGCACTCGCCAACTCGGCGACAGCCGCACCGCACCGCGCGGCAGCGGGTCGCGGGCCAGCGCCATGCTGAGGATGCCGGCGTGCAGGAAGGTCAGGATGCCGAAGAAGATGAAGTAGTGCGACGGGTTCGCCAGCGGCCCTTCGTCGCGGCCGTTCTGCATGTGGATCGGCACATCCCACCAGACCCCGAAGCCCGCGCAGAGCAGGGCCGCGACCAGCATGTACGACGGGAGGCCGGCCCAGCGGGGGAGTCCGTCCTTGGTGGACAGCCAGTCCGCGAACCTGCCCACCAAGGTGGTGTGACCGCCGCGTTCACGCCAGGTGATCCAGCCGAACACCAGGATCACCACGCCGGCCATCGCACCTGCGATCAGGATCTCGTCGAGCGCGGCGCCCCCAGCCGGTATCACGTCGATCTCGTCCACGTCGTCACCCTCCTGGAACGGACACCGATGTCCGTGGCACAACGTTACACATACGTTTATCCCTGAGGACACAACTCGCACGCCTGTGAAGCAAGAACAACTGTCACCACGGTGACCGATGGACAAGGATGAGAGCCATGACCGACGCCCCCCAGCCCCTGGTTCACCTCGACGTCGCCGACGGCGTCGCCACCGTCACCCTCGACTCCCCGCACAACCGCAACGCCCTGTCGCGGCAGCTGGTGACCGAGCTCTTCGAGAGCATTCACAAGGCCGGGGCCGACGATCAGGCGCGGCTGGTGCTGCTGCGCTCGGCCGACCGAGTCTTCTGCTCCGGGGCCGACCTGTCCGAGGCGGCGGTGACGCCCTTCGAGGAGGGCACCAAGGCGATGGTCGACCTGCAACGACTCCTGGTCACCTTCGACAAACCGGTGGTCACCCGGCTGGATGGACCGGTCCGGGCAGGCGGCATCGGCATCGTCGCCGCCTCCGACATCGTGATCGCCGCCGAATCGGCCAACTTCGCGCTCACCGAGGTCAAGCTCGGTCTCGCGCCGGCCGTCATCAGCCTCACCGTGCACGCCCGGATGAACCCCCGGGCCGCCGCGCTGACCACCCTCGGTGGGGCCACCTTCGGCGGTGCCGAGGCCGCGGCGTACGGCCTGGTCACCGAAGCGGTCCCCGACGACCAGGTCGACGCCCGGGTCGCCGAGGTCTGCGCCGAACTGGCCACCGGCGCCGCGCAGGGTCTGCGCGAGTCCAAGCGGATCCTGAACCGGGACCTGGTGGCCCGCATCGACGCCCTCGGCGACGAGATGGCGGCCACCAGTGCCCGGCTCTTCGGCAGTGACGAGGCCCGCGTAGCGATGATGGCCTGGCTGTCGCGGAAGAAGTGAGTCAGGACAACGCGACGAAGATGATCGGCTCCGACGTCGGCTGCGGCGACCCGCCCTCGGGTTCCACGGTGATGCCGGCGCCGATCGCGGAGGTGGCGTCACCCTCCAGCAGCAGCGTCTGGTTGCGCTCCCGCGGCATCAGCCCGGCCGAGGCGAGGCTGCCGTCGGGATCCTGCAGCCACAACTGGTAGACCATCCCGTCCGGCGGGGGCGGCATCTCCCGGGTGATGATCGCGGCGTGACCCACGGAGGCGGAGCGGACGATCACCGCGCGCGCCCCATCGAGCTCGACCCGGACCCGTTCGGCGTCCTCGGCGCTGATCACGTCGTCGGCGGTGAGCACCGGCTGCTCGGGATCGCCCGCGTTGCCGATCAACAGGGTGCCGACGGCGATCGCGGTGAGCACGGCGGCCGCCACCATCAGGCTGGGCATCCAGCGGAACCGACGTCGCCGGTGCTCGGCCAGGTCGGGCACCAGCGGCGGCAGGGGCCGCATCGTCGTGATCCCGGCCAGGATGCTGTCCCGCAGGTGGGACGGCGGCTCCTCGACGAGGCTCGAGCTGAGTACGGCGGTGGTCTCGGTCAGTTCGGCGACCTCGTCCCGGCAGGCCGGGCAGTCCGCCAGATGGGCTTCGAAGAGGGAGCGCTCCGTGTCGTCGAGGGCGTCCACGACGTAGGCGCCGGAGAGGGCGTGGATGTCGATCATCGGGCCACCCCCAACGCGTCTCGGAGCCGGATCAGGCCGTCCCGGATCCGGGTTTTGGCCGTGCCCACTGGCAGATCGAGCATCGCGGCCACCTCCCTGTGTGTGTAACCCCCGAAGTAAGCAAGCTGCAACGCCTCGCGCTGCAGGTCGGTCAGTTGCGTCATCGCACTCCTGACCCTGGCCGCCTCCAGGGCGGTCGTGGCACGTTCCGCGGTCTCGTCGTGGGGAACCGGCTGATTGCGCCCGCTCCACGACGATTCGCGACGGTGTGAGGCCTCGCTGGCCCGCACCCGGTCGACCGCCCGACGATGCGCGACGGTCATCAGCCACGCCAGCGGTGAGCCGGCGTTGCTGTCGTACCGGGACGCGGTGCGCCACACCTCCCAGTAGACCTCCTGGGTGACCTCCTCCGACTGAGCGGGATCACGGATCACCCGACGGATGAGCCCGTGGACCCGGGCCGCCGTGGCGTCGTAGAACTCAGCGAAGGCGGCCTCGTCGCCGCGCGCGGAGCGTCGCAGCAGCTGGGCCAGGGCCTCGGTGGGCGCCCCCGTGCCCGCCGGTTCACCAGCGGGCACGGGGTCGTTGGACATGTCTCTCATCTTGTCACGCCGTCAGGGCATCATGACGGTGTCGATGACGTAGACGGTCGCGTTCGAGGTGGGGATGTTGCCGCAGAGCACGGCTGCCTCCTCGTTGCCGACGGTGAACCGCTCACCGGAGCCTCGGACCACCAGGGTGGTGCCGCCGAGGGTCTCGTGGGTGCCGGCGACCTCGTCGGGTGACAGCTGACCGGCCACCACGTGGTGGGTGAGGATCGCGGTCAGGGTGTCGGTGTCGGCGAGCACGGCCTCGAGGGTGTCGGCCGGGATCTCGGCGAACGCGTCATCGGTGGGTGCGAAGACGGTGATCGCCTCGGCCGAGTTCAGGGTGTCGCCCAGTCCGGCGGCCCCCACGGCAGCCACCAGGGTGGTGAGCAGCGGGTTGGCGCTGGCGGCGGTGGCCACCGGCTCGGTCGCCATGCCGTCGAAGGAGCCGGCACCGCTGTCCGGGATCGCCGAGCAGCCGGGGCCGAAGGTCTGGTCCTCGGGGGAGGAGGTCATCGCGTCGCCATTGCTGCCATTGCCGGAGCTCGTCTCCGCGGGGTCGTCGCTGCTGCAGGCGGTCAGCGCCAGTGAGGCAGCAATCGCAGCAACCGTGGCGTGCAGGGCAGGCTTGCCGGCGCTACGCAGTCGGGTTCGGGTCGTGGTCATGATGGTGCCACCTTTCGGTGCTTGTGTGCATGGACGTGGGGGGTTCGTTGCCGGAGGCCGATCGGATTGGTCCCTATTCGACGACGATGCTGATCTCTTGGATTCCGCTGGCGCCGTCGGGGAAGGGGGTGGCGCGCGCGGCGGTCTGCACCTCGCCGTCGAGGGTCAGGGCGCGCACCGACAACCGGTGTCGGCCCGGGGTGGCGCGCCACGGCCACCACCACTGCCGCCAGTAGTCGACGCCGGCGTCCGGACCCAGGTTGGCCCGCTGCCAGCCGCCGCCGTCGACGCGCACCTGCACCTCACCGATGCCGCGATCCTGGGCCCAGGCGATGCCGCCGATCGGGACGAGACCAGCGGGCACCCGGGCCAGCGGCGCTGGAGTGTCGATGCGGGACTGGATCTTGATCGGTGCCTCGGTGGCCCAGCCGCGGGCCGTCCAGTAGGCCTCGTCCCGGTCGTAGCGGGTCACCGTCAACTTCGACAGCCACTTGGTGGCGCCGACGTACCCGTAGATGCCGGGCACGATCAGCCGGGCCGGGAAGCCGTGTTGGGCGGGCAGCGGCTCCCCGTTCATGCCGATCGCGATCATCGCGTCCCGACCGTCCAGGGCCACCGCGAGTGGGGTGCTGATGGTGAACCCGTCGACGGCCTCGGAGAGGATCTGGTCGGCGTCCGGATCGCTGGGTTGGAGCACGTCCGACAGCGGTACGCCGAGCCAGCGTGCGGCGCCGACGTAGCGGCCACCCACCTCGTTGGAGACGCAGGTCAAGGTGATGTCGCGCTCGACCAGGTTCATTCCGGCGAGTTCCTCGAAGGTGAGCACCCGCGGGTTGCGGACGTCCCCGTCGATGGTCAGCCGCCACGAGTCGACGTCGACCGAGGGCACCGTCAGATTGATGTCCACCCGATAGAACTCGGAGTTGGGCGTGACGAAGGAGCTGATCCCGGTGATGCCGTTCTCGAGCCCGGCCGTCTGCGCGGGCAGTGGCCGGGCAGGTTTCGGCAGGGTGATCCGGGCGATCTGGCTGCGGGCGGTGGCCAGCCACTGGCCGGCGCTGCCGACGACGACCGCGGCCAGGATCACCGCCCCCGCCCCCAGAAGTCCCCGGCGCGAAGGCCCGTCCTCACTGGCAGGTGCCGCCACGTCGGTGGTCCGCGCCAACCAGATCAGGGTTGCGACCGCGACCAGTCCGGTGGCCAGCGACGGCAGCAGGTCGACCATCTCGACCCGAGGCCGGGCCAGCGTCGCGGCGGCGCTGACCACCGCAAGCAAGGTCAGCGCGAGCAGGCCCAGGGCTAGTCGCCGCCGGGCCAACAAACCGGCTACCGCGGCCAGACCGAGGGTGCCCAGGGTCACCGAGGCGAGCAGCAGCGGCTTGTCGGCCGTACCGAAGGTGGCGACGGCGAACTCCTTGACCGGTGTCGGGGTCAGGTCGATCACCCCGGCCCCGACGATGAAGACCGGCGAGGTCGCCGGCTTCACGACAGCGGCGAGCAAATGACCGGCGGCGAGGCCGGCGAGGGCGGCGGCTACGCCGCGGGCTGCCCAGATCGATGAGGTGTGCATATGGAGTGGTTCGGGGCGGCGACGCCTCCGGATTGGCCCGGACAGCACTCAGCCCCCGGGACCGATCGGTCCCGGGGGCTGAGTAGTGGGTGGATCAGCGCTGCGAGTAGCAGGCCGAGGTGAACTCGTAGTCCGCCACCGTCGGACCGGTGAAGGCCGGCACCGACTCGGTCAGACCCGTCGCCGAGTCGGGGTCGACGCGGTTGATGAAGGTCGTCCGCGGAGCCCGCTCGTTGCTGTCGCCGGCGTAGTTGCCGTCGTCGGCGGGCAGCATGCCCATCGAGTCGACGCCGGTCAGGCTGCCGAGGGTCTCGACCAGGCCGGACCGGGTCAGCTTGTC
This sequence comes from Nocardioides limicola, assembly GCF_016827675.1. Taxonomy (GTDB): domain Bacteria; phylum Actinomycetota; class Actinomycetes; order Propionibacteriales; family Nocardioidaceae; genus Nocardioides; species Nocardioides limicola. The sequence goes on from NZ_JAERJA010000011.1 coordinate 7,289, forward strand.
ATCGGCGATGGCCTTCTCGAGCAGCGCCTTCATGGCGTGGCCGCCGGCCCAGCCGACACCGAACCAGTCGTTCGGCTCGACGTCGTTGGCTTCGGCGTAGGCGCGCAGCTCGTCGTGGCCGGGGGTGTCCGCATCCCAGGCGCCGATCGAGGAGGCGTGCATGAACATCGCCTCCAGGGCCGGAGCCGCCGGGGTGCCGAGCAGTGCCCCGCTCCATGAGGGCAGCGAGCCGATGAAGGCGCCGCGGAAGCCCTGCTGGGCGGTGGCGCCGACCACAGCGGCGGTCTCCACCGCGCTGGTGGCGATCAGCACCACGTCCGGCTGGTCACGCAGGATGCCGGAGATGACCGCGGTCTGCTCGTCCACGCCACCGGGACCGGTGGTGTAGTCGAAGATCTCGATGTCACGGGCCTCGGCGGCGATCGCGGCGCCGACCGCGGCGTCGTCGCCGTAGTCGCCGGGGAAGTGCACGACGCCGACGCTGGTGGCACCGAGCTGGTCGACCGCGAAGTCGACGACGTTCATCGCCTCGGCGCAGTAGCTGGTGCCGACGTGCACGACGCCGTCCTCGAAGAGCCAGTTGGAGCCCAGCGAGGCAGGCAGCACCACGATGTCGTCCTCGCGGGCGTCCTCGAGGATGCCGTTGGTGTGCGCGGTGCCCAGCGAGTGGGCGATCGCCAGCACGTCATCGCGGATCTCGCGGAAGAGCTGCGCGTGCCGGGTGGTGTCGTAGCCGGAGTCACGCACATGCGTGGTGGTGTCGACCTCGTAGTCGCCGATGCCACCGTTCTGGTTGACGTTGTCCCAGAAGGCCTGGGCGCCGGCGGTCATCGGGATGCCGACCGGGCTGAAGACGCCGGTGAAGTCGCTCACCGTGCCCAGGTAGATGCAGCCCTTGGAGTCGTCGATGGCTTCGGGGCACGGTTCGGAGGTGACGCCGGGGACGTCGCCTTCCTCGGCATCGGTGCCGCGGCCGCAGCCGGTGAGCACCAAGGCAGCGACCGCGCCGATCACGGCGGCCCTGCGGATCTGTGTCTTCATTGGTTCCTCCTGTTGTGGATGAGCTGGGACAGTGAGTCTGGGGTCTAGTAGGAGAACGGGAACGACTTCCAGTAGACGCGTATTCGGTGCCAGATGCCGAAGAGGCCACGTGGCTCGAAGAGCAGGAAGAGGATGATCAGCGAGCCGTAGAAGATCGCCTCGACGGTGAACATGTTCGGCTGCTGGGTCGGGGAGGTGGAGATGAAGCCGACCTGATGGGCCAGTGCCGAGGAGAGCCGCTCCAGGGAGGCGATCAGCAGCGCCCCCATGATCGACCCGGAGATGGTGGCGACGCCACCGATCAGCACGATCGCGACGAACTGGATGGAGAGCACCAGTCCGAACTTGTCGGGATCCATGTGCCGGGTGGCGGCGAACAGCAGCGACCCGCAGACGCCGGCGTAGAACGACGAGACGGTGAACGCGATGGTCTTGTAGCGGGCCAGGTTCACCCCCATCACCCCGGCGGCGACATCGCGGTCGCGGACCGCCTGGAACGCGCGACCCACCCGGGACCGGGCCAGGTTGCGTGCGGCCAGCGCCATGATCACCAGGACCACCAGGAAGAGCCAGTAGAGCTTCTGGTCGCTGCTGAAGTCGCTGTTGCGGGTCAGGTCGTTGCCGAACAGGATCGGGCGGGCGGCATCGCGGCCGACACCGGGACCGCCGGTGAGGCTGCGCCACTCGTTGAAGATGTACTGGCCCATGAAGACCAGTCCGAGGGTGACCACGGCCAGGTAGAGGCCGCGTAGCCGGGTGGCCAATGGCGCCACGATCGCTCCGCAGGCGGCCGCTACCAGACCGGCGGCGATCACCCAGACCGGCAGGATGTTGATCCCCAGGCCGAGGAACCTGCCCTCGGGGTTGCCTGCGATGAAGGCGGCCGTGTAGGCGCCGACTCCGACGAAGAACGCGTGGCCGAGCGAGATCTGGCCGGCGTACCCGGTGACCAGGTTGAGGCCGATGGCGCCGATGGCCAGCACCAGCCCCAGGCCGATCACCTCCAACAGGTCGTCGGCGACGAAGAAGGGCAGCAGTACGGCGACCGCCATGATGGCGACCACGCCACCCCACTTGGGTCGGGTGTTGAAGAGCGCCATCTCCTGGCGATAGCTGGTGTACAGCTCGGGACGGCCCCTCATACCCGGACCACCTCCTTCGTTCCGAAGAGTCCGTAGGGCCGTAGCAGCAGGACCAAGAACATCACCACGAACGGGGCCACGCTGGCCGGGTTGTTGGTGACGAACGGGATCAGGTCCCGGTAGTAGGTGGAGACCATGGCGTGGGTGAGCCCGATGATCAGGCCGCCGACGACTGCTCCGCCGAGCGAATCGAGGCCGCCGAGGATGATCACCGGCAGGGCGATCAGTGCGACCACCCACAGGTTGTTGTCGATCGCCCCACCGGTGGAGGCGAAGACACCGGCGACTGCCGCCAGGCCACCGGCCAGGCCCCATGACGTGGCGAAGACGGTGCCCACGTTGATGCCCTGGGCCATCGCCGCCTCCTGGTCCAGGGCGACGGCGCGCATCGCCAGCCCGATCGGGGTGAACCGGAAGAACGCGAACAGCGCGATCACGATCACCGTGGCGACCAGGAACGCGGCCAGGTGCCGGTGCTGGATCACCACGCCGCCGAGGGTGGAGGCGCTGAGCCCCCACGGGTCACCGACGCTGCGCGGATGGACGCCGAGGAACGCCGTGGCGATGGTGCGCACCACGATGTCCACACCGATGGTGATGATGGCGATCACGAAGACCGCCTTGCCGACCATCGGCCGGATCGCCAGCCGCTCCACCACCAGCGCGACCACGGCGATGCCGATCGCGCCGAGGACGACCGCGGCGGCGAACCCGAACCGTGGGGTCAGGTAGCTGACCAGCACTGCGCCGGACATCATGAACGACGGCTGCGCGAAGCTGATCACCCCCATCGCCTTGTAGATCATCACGAAGCCGAGGGCCAGGAGCACATAGATCGCGCCCTGACCGAGCCCGACCGACACCGCACCGAGGAACTGGTTCATCGCTTGGCTCCTTCGTACATCGCGGTGACCAGGTCGCCGAACATCGAGTCGATCGCCGACCGCTTGACCTTCTGGGTGGCCGTCAGCTCGCCGTCCTCGTGGTCGAGCTCCTTGGGCAGCAACGCGAAGTCCTTGATCTGCTCGACCGGGTTGTGCTTGGCGTTGACGTCCTTGACGATCTTCGACACCAGCTCACGCACCTCGGGCTTCTCGGAGAGGTCGCGGTACGTCGTGTAGCCGATCTTGCGCTTCTGGGCCCACTCGCCGACGGTGTCCAGCTCGATCCCGATCAGCGCGGTGAGGAACTTGCGCCGGTCGCCGATCACGATCGCCTCCTTGACGAACGGGGACGCCTTGAGGGCGTTCTCGATCTCGGAGGGGGAGATGTTCTTGCCGCCGGCGGTGATGATGATGTCCTTCATCCGGTCGGTGATCTTCAGGTGGGTGCCGTCCACCCACTCGCCCACGTCGCCGGTGTGCAGCCAGCCGTCGGGATCGACGGTGTCGGCGGTGGCCTGCTCGTTGCGCCAGTAGCCGGCGAAGACACCGGGGTGCCGGACCAGGATCTCGCCGGTGTCCGGGTCGGTGATCACCTCGATGTCGGCGTAGGGTTCCCCGACGGTGCCGAGCTTGACCCGGCCGGGTCGATTGGCGGTAGCGATGGCTGCGTTCTCGGTCATCCCGTAGACCTCGTGCATCGGCACGCCGATGCCCATGAAGAAGCCGAGCACCTCCGGGGCGATCGGTGCGGCACCGGAGCCGGCGTACCGGGCCCGGCGCAGGCCGAGACGGTCCTTGAGTGCGCGGAAGAAGAAGACCCAGCCGATCGCGTACCGGATCCGGCTGGCCGTGGTGTGGGCGCCACCGGTGGCGATCAGGGTGGCCCCGATCGCCTCGGCCTGCTTGAGCCAGAACCTGCTCCACAGTCGCTTCAGCCGGGTGGCCGAGTCGACCTTGATCCGGGCCGCGGCCAGCAGCTTCTCCCAGATCCGCGGCACACCGAAGACGATGGTCGGCTGGATCTCGCGCAGGTTGGCCGGCACCGTGTCGATGGATTCGGCGAAGTTCACCTGGGTGCCGGCGCCGGCGGAGAACCAGGTCGTGAACGCTCGCTCGGCGACGTGGCACAACGGCAGGTAGGAGAGGATCAGATCGTCGCGACCGGGCGGGATACCGAGTTGGGTGTTGTCCCCGCAGAACGCGTTGATAGCGAACTCCACGTTGCGGTTGTTGAGCATCGCGCCCTTCGGCGGCCCGGTGGTGCCCGAGGTGTAGACCAGCGTCACCACGTCGTCCTCGGTGGCCTGGGCCATCCGCTCCTCGACGGCGCCCGGATGCGCGGCGCGATGCACCGTGCCCCGAGACATCAGGTCGTCGAAGTAGGTGAGCCGCTCGTCGTCGTACTTGCCGCGGATGCCGCGGGGTTCGACGTACACGATGTGCTCCAGGTCGGGGCAGTCGTCGATGACCTCCAGCGCCTTGTCCAACTGCTCCTGGTCCTCGGCCAGGTGCACCTTGGCGCCGGAGTGGGACAGCATGTACGAGACCTCGGGGCTGGGGTTGGTCGGGTAGAGGCCGACGGTGATGCCGCCGACGGCGACGGTCGCGAGGTCGAGCTGCACCCACTCGGGCCGGTTCTCGGACTGGATGGAGACCCGATCGCCGCGCTCGACGCCGAGCGACAGCAACGCGTGGGCGAGGGTGAGCACGGTGTCCCAGTGCTCGGCCCAGGTGATCTCCTGCCAGATGCCCAGCTGCTTCTCCCGCATCGCCACGGCGTCGGGGTGGGTGGCGGCACGGTCCCGGACCCGGGTGGCCAGCGTGGTGGTCATGCGGAGGCCTCCGTCCCCAGGTAGGCCGTGATCACGGCCGGGTCCTTCTGCACCTCGGCGGGAGTGCCGAGCGAGATCGGGGTGCCGAAGTCGACGACCAGGATCCGGTCGGCGATGTCCATCACCAGGCCCATGTCGTGCTCGACCATGATCATCGGCACCTGCAGTTCGTCTCGGATGTCGATGATGAAGCGGGCCATGTCCTCGGTCTCTTCGAGGTTCATCCCGGCCACCGGCTCGTCCAGCAGCAGCAGCTTGGGCTCCATCGCCAGGGCGCGGCCCAGCTCGACGCGCTTCTGCACGCCGTAGGGGAGCATCCCCACCGGCAGCATCCGCCAGGCCTCGAGCTCGAGGAAGTCGATGATCTCCTCCACGGCCCGCCGGTGGCGCACCTCTTCGTTGCGGGCCTTGCCGACCCACGCGAACGCGGCCAGGGTGCCGTACTTGATGTGCTGGTGGCGGCCGAGCATCAGGTTGTCGACCACGGTCAGGTTGGCGAAGAGTTCGATGTTCTGGAAGGTGCGAGCCACGCCCAGGTTCGCGATCGCCGGCGGCTTCATGCCGAGCAACTGCTGCCCGTGCATGGTCACCGAGCCCGATTGCGGCCGGTAGACGCCGGAGAGCACGTTGAAGATGGAGGTCTTGCCGGCGCCGTTGGGGCCGATCACCGCGAACAGTTCGTCGGGGTTCACGGTGAAGCTGACGCCGTTGACGGCCTTGACGTTGCCGAAGTTGAGATGTACGTCGTCGAAGACGAGGACGGGTTCGTTCACGAGGCCCACCGCTTCCTGCGCTTGTAGTGCTTGACGTCGCGGTACGACGAGCGGGTGTCGCCGTCGTCGCCGGTGTGCAGGCCCAGGTAGAACTCGCGGACGTCGTCGTCGGCGAGCAGTTCGGCGGCGGGACGGTCCATCACCACCCGGCCGGTCTCCATCACGTAGCCGTGGTCGGCGACGGAGAGCGCCATTGTGGCGTTCTGCTCCACCAGCAGTACGCCGGTGCCCTCGCTGTTGATCTGGACGACGATGTCGCGGATCTGCTCGACCACCTTGGGGGCCAGGCCCAGGCTCGGCTCATCGAGCAGCAGGTAGCGGGGCTCGGACATCAGCGCCCGGCCCATCGCCAGCATCTGCTGCTCGCCGCCCGACAGCAGGCCGGCCATCTGGCCGCGCCGGTCGGCGATCCTGGGGAAGAGACCGTAGGCCTTGTCCAGGTTGGCGCCCATGTTCTTGCGGTGGGTGTGCGCGCCGGAGCGGAGGTTCTCCTCGACGGTGAGCTCCTTGAAGACGCGTCGGCCTTCGAGCACGTGCTTGATGCCGCGCTTGACGAGCTTGGACGGCGACAGGTGGCCGATGTCGTTGCCGTCAAGGGTGACCGCGCCCTTGCGGATCTCCGCGTCATGGACGTCGAGGAGGCCGGACAGGGTGCGCAGCAGCGTGGACTTGCCGGCACCGTTGGCGCCGAGCAGCGCCACGATCTTGCCGTCGGGGACGTCGAGACTGACGCCGCGTAGGGCCAATATGACGTCGTTGTAGACGACTTCGAGGTTGCGTACCGAAAGCACGAACCACTCCCTCTGGGTGAGTGACCCCCATCGCAGTTAGCCATGAGTATCGACTGGGCTGTGTGGGTGTCAATGGACTTGACGGGCTGGCATGGTCACGATCTGGGAACAGTCACGGGTCCTCCCCGGGGCCAATCCCGAGCAGTGTCTTGATCACGTAGCCGGCCCGGGCGGCGTTCGGGGTCTCGCCGACGACGATGTCGGCGTAGATGTAGGCCTCGGCGATCCGGGCGAGCGCGAAGGCCAGGTCCGGGATCGGCAGCGGGTAGCTGATGCCGCTCGCCTTCTTCTCGGCGACGAGCAACTGCTCCATCTCGAGGATCAGTCGGTCCTGGAAGCCCGAGGCGGTGGTGGTGAGCAGTCGCAGCCCCCGCTCGCCCTCGCGGCGCAGGAATGCCTGGAAGAACGGGGACTCCTGGACGGCCGCGACCCAGCGGGTGAGCGCGTCAGCGATCCGCTCGGCGCCCGTTCCCCGCGCCTCGCTGATGGCCCGGTGGATGGTGGGCTCGGTGGCCGACCAGATGACCTCGGCGAGGAGTTGGTCGCGGTTGCCGACCCACCGGAACAGGGTGGCCCGGTCGATGCGGAGGGTGGCCGCCAGCTCGTGCATGTCGAGCTTCTCGCCGGCGATGAAGATCCGGCGCGCCTCCTTGAAGGCGGGCAGTGGGTCGGTGCGACCGACGTCGAGGCCGCGCAGCCGGCGCGCCAGGCGCGTCTCGCTGCCGACCGGGACGTAGCCGGTGGGAACCTCTGCCGTGAACATGGTCCCGCAACGTAACAGAAAATGTTGCACGTGTGCAATGGATCACACTGCAGACTTTGGTCCCGATCTTGGGGAGGCGTGTTGGTGGGCTGGCGAGCCGGAGCGTCTACCTCGATCACGGTTGGGTAACGAGTGCCCGCGCCCTCTGCCGCGGCTGTGCGGGCGCGATCTAGGTTGGGCCCTCCTGCTGCTCGTGGCGACTGCAGTCTCGGTATTGAATCCATCTGATTAGCAACAGGACCACTCCACTCACGAATGCTCAGGCGGCTGACATGGCTCGCCGCGTCGGATGCAAGCCGACGACGTTCATCATGCGCGGTCAGAAGGTCTTCACGAACAGGAAGAACTACATCGTTCAGGACACCACCTCCCACAGCGGCGGGCTCTGGAAGATGGCGCGCAGCGGCGACGGACTCAGCGGCAGGAAGACCCGGATGGGCACCTACGACCACAACTTGGAGCGCATCGGACCATGACCGAACAAGATGCCTATTGGTCGATCGACATTCCCGGACTGTCGGAGAAGCAGGCTGGAATGTTGCTCGAGTACGCAAGCGCGCAGTTCGGACTGCGCGGGAGCGCGGTCGATCCTTCGATCTGGCTGACCCGCCACCTAGACGTGGGCACTGTCGAGGCCGTTGTGCGGCGGTTGTCCAGCGAGGAACTCGACAGTGAAGAAGAGAGCACCGTTCAGGGTGTCCGCGACGACTACTCGGAGTGGCTCGACGCAGCCGAGAGTGCTGGGCCTACCTGACATGCTCGGAGCTCACGATCGCGGCGCGCGGCAGTCGACGGGCAGACCGTCGCGACTGGTGCCGCGCTGCCTGCCCCTCTTTCTAGCCGCTCTCGTCGCCGCCCTGCTGGCCAGCACTACCGCATTGGCCGCGACCGGCCCGGATGCTGAAAGCCGTGTCAGGGCTTCGCAACATCTGGCCGAGCCGGTCCTCGGGCCACCGAAGGCTGTTTCCGCAGGTCAGCGGCTAGGAGAAGCGGCCGTAGAGCCCCAGATTGTGGTGGCTACCGGTGTTGCCGCAAACTCGGTAGCCAAGGCGGATGCCTGGGCGGCAAGCAGAGCTGCCGAGTTGCAGGCGCAACTGCCAGCGGGTGCGCGCGGCAGAGTAGCCATGGGTGCCGGCGTCCTTCGAGATGGAGCAGGCAACGAGATTCGAGTCATCTCGACAAGCGAGCCCCGTGGATACCTGAGGCCGGGTGTGACGGCACAGCCAGGCGAAGTGATAGTTCGAGGTACTGGCCATGCCGAGGCCGACATCGTCGCCTACGCCGCCGAGCATGGCTACGAAGTGGTGTCGATCGGCGCCGGTCGGCCCATCTGTCCTGCATGTGCAGGTGCCATAGCAGGCTCGGGCGGATGGCTCGCGACCCCATTGAGAGGACCATTATGAGCAGGCTTCAGAGCATTGCTCCGGAAGTCGCGCAACGACTCTCGGAAGCAGCGCCGAACGCGCGGCAGCGGGTAGCCCTCGTGGCAGCCCAGTTTGCCGTTTCGACGTCCGGGCTGAGCGACCCAGAGGTGCTGCGTCAGTTCTCGGCGGTCGGCTCGGGCGAAGCTCTTGGGCCTGACGCCCAACGTCGGCTGGCCAACGTCGTCGAGACGCTCGATTACGCCGCATGGCAGATCCAGGATCAGGTTGACGCCGGCACCGCGAGTGCCAATGACTACCTGCAGGCCTTCGGTCGCGCTCGTGCAGCTGCTTCCGTGGCATATGCGGCGGCGGGCGACGCTATGGAGGCTTCATGCGAGGCCGCGGCCACTACTGATGATCCTGGCCCGCTTTGGACTCTCGTCGATGCGGAGCTTTCAATTCCCTAGCGCAACACGGTGAGCGTTCCTGCGAGACTGACTCCATGACCACCCGCACCCAGCAGCCGGCGTTGCTGCCGGAGTTGGCAAGCTGCTCAGCAAGGTTCCGCGCCTCCTCGGAGGTGGCCGCAAGGCCGCAAAGTCGGCAGACGAGGTCGCTCAGGTCGGGGACACCGTCCTGTACGAGAAGTTGGGCGCGGCCGGTGAGCACCTCAAGTACGGGATCACGAAGAACCCGGCCACGCGGTACACATCGAAGGAACTCGACGGGGGCAGGCTCAACATCCTTGCCCGAGGACCGAAGAAGGACATGCTCGGCCTTGAGCGTTCTCTCCACGAGACCCTGCCCATTGGGCCCCAGGAGGGGCAGCTGTTCTACATCCAGAAGCAGATCGCAAACGGTCTCCGTCCACCCCCGTACCCCTGGTAGGCATCATGGAATTCATCCTCGTTCTTCAGTGGCCGACCGCTTCCGAGGCCGACTACGACGCTCTCATCGCGATGGAATACGCCCTAGAGACCGACCTTGCCGAGGCCCACGGCTACGTCGACGGTCACGATTTTGGCTCAGGGGAGATGAACCTCTTTATTCACACGGATCTACCCCTCGACGCCTTTAGGGACGCGCAGGCATCGCTTGGCGCCGATTCGCGCTGGGCCGCTGTGCGAGCTGCGTACCGGGCTACCGATGGCGATGAGTACACGGTCGTCTGGCCCGTGATGCTTCAGGACTTCTCGGTGTCGTGATGCCTCGTCTGCTGGCCGTGCTCGTCGGCCTGCTTCTGGCTTGCGTCGGTCTCGCGAATGCTGCTGAGGCGTTGGCCGTCGTCCCTAGCGTTCCCGGACCGAGCTACACCTACGACACCCCGACCTACGACGCACCCGAGAACTACGCGGCACCCGAGCGAGGTCTGCCGGTCAAGGGCTACGCCAGCACCACCTACAACGCCGTCGACCTTCGGTCGTACGGTCCTCCGGCGGTTCTGGGTGGCCACGGACCCCGCGCGACCTACGACTACGACGACACCGCGCTGCTTGTGCAGGGCGCCATGGTGGCGGCTACGCCCGAACGGCCGGCCCGGGCGCACGAGGGGGCTCCCCCTGCGTTTGAGCGAACGCGTGTCGCCGCAAAGACACCGATCGGCCCAGGTTGGTTCCCGCACGGAACCAACAAAATCCCGTCAGGCTGGTCGGGACCAGGGATGACCAAGAAGTTCCGTCAGGACCCTGGCAAGGAAGGGTTCGTCTGGCGTGGGCCAAAGCAGAGCAGCGTTCGAATCGACCGAGGTAACCCGAGTTCGCCATACCCTAGCCAACAAGTCGACCACGTAGTCATCAACGACGGTGGTCGCGTCGTCGGACGGGACGGGCAGTTGCTGCCTTCAGGGACTCGCATCTCTGACGTGCCCGACCAGGCGCACATTCCGCTGTCCGAGTGGAACACCTGGGGGTCGTGGAATGGGCACTGACGATCGCTTCGCGACCCCGTGGCTTCGAACGCAACTCTTGGAGGGGCTCAGGCTGCTCGCCGATCAGGATCGGCTCCTAGCGGTCGTCGGTCGTCCGGGGTCACGGTCAGAAGATCTCGACCAAGTCCTCGACCTCCTCGACGACACGGGAGCCGTCGATGAGCCAGAGAACCACGTGGGCGCGTTTCTACTTGGAGACGAGGTCAACCCCGCTTGGTCGCTGGGCCGCGCGCTCGACAACGCCCTTGGGACTAGCGATCGCGACTCTTGGGCTCGAGTCAGTATGGCTGCCGAGCACCTGCTTGAGCAGATGCTCCTGGACCCCGATCGGGGCAGCGAGTGAGTCGACTCTTGGTCGCCCTCGTCGCGGTCCTGGCCACGATCCTCAGCAACGCATCGGCGTCTGCCGCGACCAACGGTGTCGCTGAAACTCGCGTCGGGGCTCACAACGTGACAGTTGAGCTTCTTGTCGAGCCTCCGCAACGAGAACCCGCAGGTCAGCGGCTAGGGAACGACGACGCGAGCCGTCAGATCGTGGTGGCTACTGGTGTTGCCGCAAACAGCGGCAGAGCACTGACGAATGTCGATGACGCGTTGAGAGGCTTGCCGAAGGGCAAGAGCTCGTCGGTGCGGACCGTGGGTTCGGACGCCGAACTTGGCAAGCTCCACACGCAGTTGAGCCGCGGCGGAAAGCCGGTCGACGTTCCTGGCTACAAGGGAATGTGGGTGGAGCGCTCCGATGGGATCCGCATCGGTCTTCGCGAAGGCTCCAAGAGCGGCGGTCGGACCATCGACATCCGGTATCCCGACGGCACCGTTCGGAAGGTGCACATCGAATGAAGACTCCAGAGTCCGCTCGGACTCTCGCCGAAGACCTCTTGGCTCGCGCGGCCGAAGACTGGGTGTCCGCTGCCGAGGTGATCGACCTAGCGCGAAGGTCGGGTCTTCACGACCCCGAGTTGCTCCGGGATCTCTCGATTGGCTTGATTGGCCGACTGATCTTCCAAGGCCTGCTTGTCCCCGGCGACTATGACGGCACGAGCCATTCGCCCTGGGACAGTTCGCCAGCGCAGGCGATGGCTCGGATCACGGAGGACTGGTGTGCGCGGACAGATCCTTTCGTGATGCCGGGAGAGATCGTCTGGCTCGATACGACGGATGCCGGCCAGCGACTCGGTCAAGACGTATGGCGGCGCGAATCGTGAGCGGGTTCGTGGCGTGCGGGATCCAGTTCGTGCGGTTCGGGCTTGCCGCGCTGATTGCCGTGCTGCTGGGCCTGGCGTCGCCGTCCGCGATCGTGGCGCCGACCCATTCTCCGCCGGTCCATGTCTACGAGGACGACCACGGCCCGGCGCTCTTGATGAACACGACCAGCGACCGCGGTCCACCTGCCACTCACGACGCCCACAGAACCTATGACCCCGCCGATGCTCGGTTGAGCGGCGCCTCCGCGCGCCCCGATGCCACCGCACCTGGACCTACGACCACCTACACCAGCCCTGCCGAGTTCGCGCCGGGCGCGCAAGCCATGGGTACGACGCGGGCGCCAGCTCTGGTCATGGACTGGAGTTCTGTCGTCACCGCCGGGTCCCGTGTTGCCGCAAACGGCGCAGACGACTTGGCGTGTCTGACTGCATCGCAGCAGAAGTCACTTCGATCGCTTCAACGGCAGGTTGAGACGCACCGGAACAAGCTCGACGCCTTCCGGAAAGACCCCGACGCCTTCGACAACCTCGGCCATCTCCAGAGGGCGCCGACCCCCGAGATACGGCAGCGGATCATCGACGGCCGCACTCGGCACCTTGAGCACGAGATCAGAACGTTCCAAGACCAGATCGACAAGCTTCGCGGAGGCGGATAATGGATGCGCAAGTTGACATTCCTGTTGAGACTCTCCGGAGAGCCGCCGACCTGCTTCTCTCACACCTGGAGGACGTCGAGGGACCCGTCGTAGCAGTCGACAAGGACTTCTTCTGGTCCATCCCAGCCGAACAGCGCGCCAACATTTACGCGGAGCCCAACGAGTTCACCGTGAGCCAGCTGACGGAGTCACTCCAGAACATCGACCGCATCGTTCAGGGATCCTCAGCTGCAACCTCCTATGCCCTGGTGTGGCTGGCAGACGTCCTGCGAGCCGCAGGTGAGGCGGTCGTTCAGTGAAGTCCTTAGGCCGTCTCGTTGCGGTGTTGATCGGTCTGTTCTCCGCTGGGCTGCTCGGCGTGCAAGCCCCGGGCGCGACTGGGATCGGGACGGCCTCCGGTGTTATCTCCTACGTCTACGACCGCGACCACCACTCCGTGGCAGAGGCAGATGCCACGACCGAGCGGGGCCCGCCAGGTGGGTGCGAGGCGTGCACCAGTCCGGATACCGTCGACCACGGATCGCGCGGCCCTTCGACGCGCCCAGACGGACCCACGCCGCGTGCCATCTACGACTACGACGACCAGACGCAGCTTGCACAAGTCACGCAGTCCGCGGCTACCACCTGGGAGCATGTTCAGGGTGGCCGAGGGGCTCAGTCGTTGTTCGCGCCGGCCGGTGTTGCCGCAAACGCAGGAGCGCGCGGTTGGACCCGCGGTGACGACATCTATGCGCTCACTAAAGCGGGCAACAAGCCGTCATGGTCGACCGTTCGGTCCCGCTACTGGACTTACGAGGCCGCGAATCCCCAGATCGACAACTGGAGCGCCGCGAACCTTGAGCGAATGAGGAGCGGGCGCGCGCCTCAGCGCTACAACCGCGACAAGGGCGGCATGGAGTCGATGGAGTTGAGCCACGA